>CAVQXF010000001.1:0-634371 GCA_963717855.1 uncultured Actinomycetota bacterium
AGGTACGAAACCGGGCCGGCTCCGGCGTTGGCCATCTTGAGTATGCCGACGCCACTGCCGACCGCCAGGTTCGCTGCCGAACCCGTGGTCGCCCATGCGCCGCCGAGGTCCGCGTTGCCCCAACCGGTGGCCAACGTGCGCTCGAACACGTCAGACGCGAGCTTGACGGCCGGCGGTGCCGCGTTGACCGTGATGGTCTTCGAGGTCGCGTTGGTGGCCGACCCGTTGTCGGTCACGGTCAACGTCACCGTGTAGGTGCCTGGGTCGACGTAGTCGTGCTGCGGCGTTGCGCCGGTGCCGTTGCTGGCGTCACCGAAGTCCCACGCGTAGGACGCGATGGTGCCGTCGGGGTCGGCCGATCCGGACGCATCGAACGTCGCGTGCAGCCACGTGCCCCCCACCGTGAACGCCGCTGTCGGCGGGTCGTTCGGCTTCGGATCCACGGTGTAGTCCTGCGACACCGTGTCAGTGCCGCCGCGGTTGTCGGTCACGGTGAGCTTGACCGGGTAGGTGCCGGCGGCCGTGTAGTCGTGCTGCGGCGTGGCGCCCGTGCCGTTGCTGCCGTCACCGAAGTCCCACGCGTAGGACGCGATGGTGCCGTCGGGGTCGGCCGATCCGGACGCATCGAACGTCGCGTGCAGCCACGTGCCACCCTTCGTGAACGCCGCCGTCGGCGGGTCGTTCGGCTGGGGAGCCACGGTGTAGTCCTGCGACACGGTGTCAGTACCACCTGGTTGTC
Organism: uncultured Actinomycetota bacterium; assembly: GCA_963717855.1. Taxonomy (GTDB): domain Bacteria; phylum Actinomycetota; class Actinomycetes; order Propionibacteriales; family Nocardioidaceae; genus Nocardioides. Next base: position 740 of record CAVQXF010000001.1, read on the forward strand.
GGTCACGGTCAGCTTCACCGGGTAGATGCCCGCGGCCGCGTAGTCGTGCTGCGGCGTGGCGCCCGTGTCGCTGCTGCCGTCACCGAAGTCCCAGGCGTAGGACGCGATGGTGCCGTCAGGGTCGGCCGATCCGGACGCATCGAAGGTTGCATGCAGCCACGTGCCGCCCTTCGAGAACACTGCGCTCGGCTTCTGGTTCGGAGCCATGGTCGTGATGTCGTGCGCGACCGTGCTCGTGCCACCTCGGTTGTCGGTCACGGTCAGCTTCACCGTGTAGATGCCCGCGGCCGCGTAGCTGTGGCTCGGCGTGGCGCCGGTCCCAGCGGCGGTGCCGTCACCGAAGTCCCAGACGTACGAGCTGATCGTGCCATCGGGGTCGTTCGAGCCGCCTGCGTTGAAGGTCGCGTCCAAGTCGGACACATTGCTCGAGAAGGCCGCCGTGGGCAGCTGGTTCGGCGCCTCGGCCACACTGATGCTCTTCTGCAGCGTGTTGGACGCGCCGTCCTCGTCGGTGACGGTGAGGGTCACCTGGTAGGTGCCGTTCGCCGCGTAGTCGTGCGTCACGGATGCTCCCGAGCCGGCCGGAGTGCCGTCACCGAAGTTCCACGAGTACGACGTGATCACGCCGTCGCTGTCGGTCGAGCCCGACCCATCGAACGTCGCCCGCAAGAAGGCGGCGCTCGAGGCGAGGGTCGGCGTGGGCGCTTCGTTGGGGACGGGAACCCCGTCGGGCAGTGTGGTCGCCTTGTAGACGGCCACGTTGTCGAACTTGACGCCGATCGGTGCGTTGGTCACCAATCCGCTGATGTAGTTGTGGAAGCCGGCAGATCCAGCGACCTGGAGCTCGGCAGTGCTGTCGGTGACCGTCTGCGTCCAGGCCGAAGGCTCGGCGTCGCCGAACTTCCAGACCTTGGCCCGCAGCGTGGTCGGCGAGGTGCCCAGTACCTGTACGCGGAACTGGATCTTGCCGCCTGCTGTGTAGGAGCCGCTGACCAGCACCTCGGAAGTGAGGGCCGTCTCGGTACCGGCACTGTTCGTGCGCACCAGGCTCAGGCGAACAGCCCCACCAGGTGCGACCCGGACCTTGGCCCGGTAGTCACCGGCTCCGGCGACGCGGCGGGCGATCACGCCCTCGTAGACACCGGCCGTGCCACCTACCGGGATCTTGTCCAGCGAGACGGTGCCCTCGACGTCGTTGTCGATCGTCGCGAGGGTGCTCAGGTAGACCAGCGGTCCAGCACCCGGCGAGGCGAGGTTCACCGAACCGACGCCGCTGCCGACCGAGAAGCTTGCGCCGCTGCTCACGGTCCAGGCGCCGCCTGCATCGGCTGAGCCCCAGCCGCTCGCGACCGTCCGGCTGAACTTGTCGGTGGCGTAGGTGACGAGCTTGGGAATGTTGGTCACCACGACGTCGCGGCTGACCGTGTTGGTCGCCCCGTCGTCATCGGTGACGGTCAGCGCCACGGTGTAGGTGCCCGCGCTGGCGAACTCGTGCGTCGTGCTGAAGCCGCTGCCCGCGGGAGTGCCGTCGCCGAAGTCCCACGAGCAGCCCGTGACCGTGCCGTCGCCGTCAGTCGAACTGAACCCGTCGAAGGTCAGCACTCGCGCGTCAGCGTCGGACGTGAAGACCGCGGTAGGTGGAACGTTGGGCGGCGGGTCCACCACGGTGATGTCGTGGACCACCGAGTTCACGCCACCGCGGTTGTCGGCCACCGTCAGCGTCACGTGGTACGTGCCTCCGAGGGCGAAGGCGTGGGTCGTGGTCGCACCCGAAGCGGCTGGAGTGCCGTCCCCGAAGTTCCAGCTGTAGCCGGCGACGGTGCCGTCGGGGTCGCTCGACACGGTGCCGTCGAACGACGCGTTGAGGAAGTTCGAGCCGCTCGTGAACGCAGCGACCGGGCTGTCGTTCGGCGGGTTGCCGCCTCCGGCCCGGTAGTGCGCCCGGATCTCGGCGAGGCTCAGCGCCTTGTCGTAGAAGGCTGCCTCGTCGATCGTTCCGGCGAAGTAGCTGCTGGTCGCTCCACCCCAGTTGGTGTCGCCACCACCCACACGCCAGTAGCCGGTGAAGGACTGGGCGTTGATCGTGGGACCGCTGGCGACCAACGTGCCGTCGACGTACATGCGCATGCCGTCGGCGCTCTGCTTCGCGACCAAGTGGTGCCACTGGTTGTTGTTGTACGAGGCTGCCGAGTCGATCGTGACGCGGGTTCCGGGGTTGACGCCGAAGCGCAGCTTGCCGTTGTCGAGCATGTAGACCTGGCGGTCGACGTTGGTGCTCGAGCCGCTTGCCGACGTGCCGAAGCTGAACAGCTTGCCGCCGCGGGTGGTGTTCGTCTTGAACCAGAGCTCACCGGAGTAGCGCTGAGGGGAGGTCTCCTGCACCGTGGCGCCGACTGAGCCGCTCGTCCCGTTCAGGGTCACGCCGTTGTTGCCGGCGATCGGGCCAGTCACGTTCTTGGTCACGCCGAGGGCGGTGTAGGTGCCATTGACGAAGTACCGGCTCGAGTCGTTGGCGGTGGTGCCGCTCGTCTCGTTGAGGCGCCAGAACGCATTCGGGCCGCTGTTGTAGACCGACTGGCCGTAGGCGTCCGCCGGTGCCGCCGGCACTGCCAGGGTCTTGCCTGCGTCGAGGTACTGCTCCTGCACCTGCTGGACCGTCAGCACCTCGTCATAGATCGCGACGTCGTCGATCGCACCGGCGAACCAGTTGCTCGTCGGCTTGTTCGGCCACGAGCTCAGGTTGTCGCCGCCGATGCGCCAGTAGCCGGTGTACGCGGATCCGTTCGTGACCGAGGCGTTGAACCCCACTCGCTTGCCGTCGACGTACAGCGTCATGCCGTCGGGACCCTGGCTGGCGACGACCTGGTGCCAGATGTTGTCGCGGTAGGTCGACGCGCTGGTCACCGTGCTGGTGGTGCCGTTGTTCACCCCGAAGTTCACTCTGCCGCTGTTGTCCATGTAGATGTGCCGGTCGTAGTTGGAGCTGGTGCCCAGCCGCGAGTCGCCGTAGCCCACGATCTTGCCGCCACGGCTGGTGCTCGTCTTGAACCATGCCGAGATCGAGAAGGTTGTCGGTGTCTCAACCGTCCCGGTGGTTCCGGCTGTGCCGTTGCTGCTGCCGCTGAAGGTCATCGCGGTGTTGCTGTCGAACGCTCCAGCGGTGCCCTTGGTGACGCCCGCTGCCGCCGTCATGTCGCTCTGCCCGATGAAGTCGGCGAGCGTGGTGCCAGTGGTCTCGTCCATCCGCCAGTAGTTCGTCGCGCCGTCGTTGAGGACGCCGGTCGAGTACGCCGACAACGACTCAGAGGAGACCGTGACGGGCACATCGCCACTGGACGAGCTGTTGTTGAAGGGATCGGTGACCTTGATCCGGTACGTGTGTGTAGATCCGGGGGCGAGCCCGGTCTCCTTGAAGGACATGGACGGAAGCGTCCAGAAGTTGGAGTCCAGCGTCGTCGTGTAGATCGGCGTCGGGCTAGCGTCGCGGTACAGGTCGTAGCGAAGCTTGGCGTTGTCCATGTCCCACTGGGCCCGCCAGCGCACGCGCACCTCGCCGGACTGCACCGACGCGGGCGCGAGCTGGGGATCGAACTGGGCGACACCGCGCTTGTTGGGTGCGATCGCCGCCTTCGCGAACCGGGTCAAGCCCTGCTGCGCCGCGCTGTTGACGGTCGGGAACTCGCCGCCGACCGCGAGGTAGTTGGAGTTACCGGCCAGCGACCAGCCGGCCTGGGCCTGACCCGTGTAGGCGCCACCCGCGAGCTTGGGGAAGAAGTGCAGGTGCTTGGCGGCCGGCCAACCCGAATAGTCCCAGCCGTAGCTGTCCGGGCCGGTGTTGACGCCGTTGGCGTGGGTGGGCGATGCGAGCAGGTAGTGGTACGAACGCACAGTCGTCTCGGGGAAGTCTCCGATGGGCGAGCAGTCGTGGCTGTGGCTCACGCTGTAGAGGACGCCGTCGACCGGGAAGGTGTCGTACGTGTCGCCGTGGCAGTTGTTGAGCCAGTTGATGTTGCCCGTGGTGGGGTCTGCCGCGAAGGTGTGCTCGAAGCTCGCTCCGGAGCCGAAGGCGTAGCCGGTCCCGTAGACCTGCTCGCCATCGGTACGCAGCGAGTAGATCGCACCATTGGCTCCAGCATCGCGGATCCTCTGGTTCGCCGCCCACGGGAGCGTCGCGCCGGTGGATGCGTCGAGCGCGCCCATGCCGTACGCACTCACACCGTTGAGCGTCGAGAAGGGGCCACCCACGATGACGCGGCTTTGGTCAGGGGTCAGCACCATGGACCAGACGGCCTCGTCGTCCGCCGTGGGTGCCCACGACAGGATCGACCCGTTGGAAGCATTGAAGGCCGCCAGGTTGGCGCGGGCGTTGACACCGACTCCCTGGAAGGAGCCGCCGACCCAGACGGTGGAGTTGTTGCTCTGGATGGCGCGGACGGCGCTGCCGACCTTGGGGGAGAAGTTCGCGACGAGACTGCCGTCAGCCGCGTTGAAGGCCGCGATGTGACCGCGGGCAGCGCCGTCGACGGCGGTGAAGTCCCCACCGACGTAGATGCGACTGCCATCGGGCGAGGCAGTGATGAACCGGCCCTGAGCGTTGAGGGCGTGGGTGAAGCCGCTCACCGGATTTCCGGTGCGGATGTCGTAGGCGAAGATGTTCGGAGCAGCGATCTCCGCAGCGTCGCCTGCGGCGGTGCCGGGCGGGCGTGCCTTGGTGAACTCACCCGTCACATAGACGGTGTTGCCGACCACGACCTGGCTCCAGACCACGCCGTTGATCTGCCAGGTGGGCAGCGCATCGGCGGTCACCGTCTCCAGGGTGCCCGGTGCAGGGCTCGAGTCTGCCGCGGCCGGTGCCGCTGTGACGAGACTGAGACCCGCGAAGCTCACGGCCAGGACCCCGACCCCGGCAATGGCGCGCTTGACCCACACAGAATGCATGACGAACTGCCCCTCGGCACGTCATCGCCCCGGGACCCCCGGACCCCCCGGAGCATGAGATGACGCACTGTCAGTGCACCAGTAGCCGCCGGAGAGGCTGAGCGGTTCATGCTCCGTTTGGCCCATTTTGGGGACGGCTCATCCCGATCACCGTGGCCTCGGTCAGAACGCGAGGCCACGGCAGTCTGAGGTCACTGCTTGCCGGTGGCCACCGCGAGGTCGTCGAACCGCGCCACGATGGGTGCGTTGGTCGTCGAGCCCGACAGATAGCTGTGGAACCCGATCGCCCCGGCCGCCTGGAGTGCCGCCGTGTTGTCGCTTGCCGAGACCATCCACTGGCTCGGCTCGCCGGCCTTGTCCGCCCATACCTTGGCACGGATCACCGTGGGCGACGTGCCGCTGGCTTGGACACGCACGTTGAACAAGGTGCCGGGAGTGGCGACCAGTCCTGGCACCACGGTGTCGGGACCGAGCGCGGTCCCGATGCCGAGGGCCGTCGTGCGGGCGAGGCCGACGCGTACCGCGCCGCCCGGGAGGATCCGCACCCTGGCCCGGTAGTCGCCGGCGAAGGCGACGCGACGGACGAGCACGCCCTGGAAGACGCCGTTGGACCCGCCGACCGGGATCTTGTCGAGGCCCAGTCGCACCGTGAGGTCGACGTCGTCGGATGTCGCGTCGTTGCTGAACGCCGTGGGACCGCTACCGGCGGAACGCATGCTCAGCGAGCCGACGCCGTTGGCCACGTTCGCGTTGGACGCGCTGCCCGTGAGGGTCCAGCCCGTGCCGCTCGTGCTTGCTCCCCAGCCGGTGGCGAGGGTCCGGTCGAACGCATCCTTGAGCCAGGCGACAACCGTCTCGACCGGCGCCGGGGGCGGCGGCGTCGAAGTTGCCGGCGGCGTCGCTGCGCTGACGGTCACAGACCCGGTGCGAACGGCTGTTGCACCGTTGTTGTCGGTGACGGTCAAGGTGACGGTGTAGGAGCCTGCGGCTCCGTACGTATGACTCGTCGTCTTGCCCGTTCCCTTGGTGTTGTCGCCGAACGTCCAGGCGTAGTCTGCGACCGTTCCGTCGCTGTCGCTGGACGCAGAGGCGTCGAAGGTGGCGCCCAGGTCGTTCGTCGAGGAGACGAAGGACGCGGTGGGAGCGACGTTGCCGGAGACCTGCGCGACCTTGGTCGTCGAAGCGGTCGCACCACCGTCATCAGTCACCGTGAGCTTCACCGTGTAGGAGCCCGCGGTGGCGTAGGTGTGGTTGGCGGTCTTGCCCGTGGCGGTGGTCCCGTCGCCGAAGTCCCAGGCGTACGAGGTCACCTGACCGTCGGTGTCGGCAGAGGCCGACGCATCGACAGCGGCGGTGAACCGGCCTGGCGTGAGCGTGAAGCTCGCTCGGGGAGCGGCGTTGGCCCTCACCGTGACCGACTTGGTCACGGTGTTGGTCGCGCCGTCGTCGTCCTTGACCGTGAGGGCCACCGAGTAGGTGCCCGCAGCCGCGTACGAGTGCGTGGTGTTCTGCCCGGTGCCCGTGGCGCCGTCACCGAAGCTCCAGGCGTAGGAGGCGACGGTCCCGTCGCTGTCGGAGGATCCCGACGCGTCGAGGTTCACCGCGAGCTTGGAGCTCGAGGTGGTGAACTCCGCCACCGGCGCGGAGTTCGTGCCGGCGTCCGGCAGCTGGCTCCAGGCGCCGAGTGCCTTCTCGCCCGCCTTCCGTCCGGCGATGGCGGCGACGTCAGCCGGCAGTGCCTGGGCAACGGCAGGGGTTGCCGTTGCAGTCGCTGCGGACGCCTTGCCCGTGCTGTCGGTCAGGTCCGACGTCGCCAGGGCGCCCGCGGACTCTTGTCCTGTTGCGCTCTTGAACGCGGTCAGGTCGTTGTAGACGTAGGGGTTGGTGCCACCGGCCCACACCACGAGCCAGGTCGGCGCTGCCGTCGAGACGCGTTGGTACAGGTTGCCGTTGGGCTTGATGTTCATCGTGACGGCGGAGCGTTCCTTGGTGTAGTCCTCCACGCACAACAGGCAGTTGCCACCGGTCGGCTTGGTCACGATGTTGTTGCTGACCGTCACGTCCTGCAGCTTCCACGGCACGGTCGGGTCCGGCTTGGGCTGGCGCTGGTCGTACCCGTTGAAGGTCAGGTCGGCCGCATCGCGGTCGTCCTGCACCAGGTTCACCGGCCGGTTGCCGCCTCCGAGGAACGTGTTGTTCCAGAGCTTGACGTGACCGGTGTTGTTGACCTGGATCCCGAAGCCGCCGTTGTTGGCGATGAGGTTCCCGGCCACCACAGCCGTGTCGGAGATCTCGAGGAAGAGTCCGTGGCCGGAGTTCCCCCGCATCACGTTGTTGACGACGTTCATGTTGTAGTTCGACTGGTCGAACCACACCCCTGAGGCGAGGTTGTCCAGGAACTGGCTGTTCTTGATGGTCACGTTACGGCTGCGGGCGATCTTCAGCCCACCTGCCGCTGGTGACTGGTTGAAGCGCTCGGTGTTGTTGTGGATCGCCTTGACGCTGTCGAGCGTGAGCCCGTAGGCGCTGTTGCCGATGATGCCCATGAGCCCGTTGTCCTGGGCGGTGACGTTGGTCAGGGTGATGTTGTCAGCGAACGCGCCGATGCCCGTGGTCGCGTTCTGCACCAGCTCGACGTCGCTTACCTTCGCCCCGGCGCGCTCCAGGGTGATCGTGCCCATGGTCGGCATCGACGTCGCGTAGCCGCGAACCGTGAACCCGGACAGCGTGGTGTCGTTGGCGCGGACGCTCACGGCTTTGTCCAGGGTGCTGGCGGTGATCGACTTGCCCGCCGGGTTGGTACCGAGGATCAGCTTTTGGTTGGCGTAGTCGACCGCGAAGGTGCCGGCCACCACATCGGTGGCCGAGGCGACCTGAGCGAGTTGCTTGCCGTCGACGAAGACCTGATCGGGCCAGGCGGCCATCGGGTAGCTGGGGCTGACGAAGGTCCAGCCTTCCTTCGTCGAGTCCTCGCCCTTGGTGTACGTGCCACTGTGGTCGAACTGAGCCGTCCACCCGCTCTTGACCCACGTCGTACCCGACTGGGTGAACCCGGTGACCGGGGACGTGCCGTCGAGGGTGACCTGCTCGCCCGGGTAGTTCCGGATGGTGAGGCCCGCCGTGTAGGTGGTGAACTGCTGGTGGTAGCTGCCACCCCGCAGATAGATGGTGTCGCCCGTGGTCGCCTTGCCCAGTGCGGCGCCCACGGTGGCGAGCGGGCTCGAGATGTCGCCCGAGTTGGAGTCGGCACCCGCTGTGGAGACGTACCAGTTACGAGTCGACGCTGAGGCTGTGCTCAGTCCGACGACCGAGAGCACGCCGGCGATGGCGACGGCAAGGGCGAGCGGTACGGCCATGCGGCGCTTGCGTCCAGGGAGACCAGGGGTCTCCAGACGGTGTGCGGCAGGGCGGTGGACCCGGTGCTTCGGAGCGCGCGGCGCGTTCTGCGGGTTGTTCATAGCCGTGTCCATCCCGAGACTCCGTCAGATGTGTCCACCCCATGAGCGCCCCGGAGGGAGCCCGCACTGATTGGCGTGCGGAGGAAGTTGTGGTGGATCTGACGACCCGGGGCAGTACCCCCGCCCGCAGGTGAGGTGTCGTCATCCGACATCATTTCAGTTCGGGTCGTGTCCGAGAAACTCGATCCTTCGGAAGAAATCGGTCTCGAGTTGGGGCTGAGCATGTTGGAAGTGGTGCCTTTCGTGGGGGCCGTGGTGGGGACGCCTGGGTGCAGTGGCACCGCGTCCGGAACCCTGATTCGGGTCGTTCCGGATGTTTCGCTGGGTTTGCGTCGCTACCATGGTCATTCGGCGGTCTGCTGGGGACGCAGACGCTCAAGGGGGGACTTGAGATATGTCGGTGAGCACGCGCGTACGCGTCGCTCCGGTTGTCGCGGTCGGGTTGGCCGCTTTCCTACTAGTTGGGTGCTCGGGCAGCGACGACTCAGACGGGGCTATTTCGTCACCGACTGCCAGTTCCCCATCGGAGTCTGCCAGTCCGTCAGCGGAGCGATCGAAAGCTCCGACCGACCCAGACTCTGTAGAGCCTACGGGGTCAGGGAGCGCGAGTCGCCTCCCGGACCCGGTTGTCTCGAAGTACACGCCGGTCATTCGTGCGGGCAAGACGCCTAAACCCACAGTCACCGCCGGGCAGTCTTCGTTCGATGACCCGATCCGATGGCAGGACGGCCTGACCCTCACCGTCGACGACGTGGCGCACGGAAAGACCACCGGGCAGGGTCCGGGTGTGATCGTGGGCGAGCCGAAGACCACGGTGAAGCTCACGATGAACAACGAGTCTTCGAAGCCCGTGAGTCTCGATGGTGTCGTCGTCACCATGTTGTATGGGGACAAGTCGCAGCAGGCGCGGCCGATCTATGACGGCACGGACGACCAAGACCTCGTCGGCAGGATCAAACCCGGAGGCTCGGCGAAGGCGGTCTACTCCTTCTCCGTGCCGACCTCACAACTCGGCAACGTTGTCATGTATGTGGACTTCGACGGGGTGCACACCGTAGGGAAGTTCAAGGGCTCGGTTCGCTGACGAGAGTCGGCAACTGCCCGCGCCTGGCACGCGTTGCGTCACTTCTTCGCCTCCGCACTGATCTCGGGAGGCGCGTCGGTCAAGCAAGTACAAAGCGTTCTCGGCCATGCCTCACCCGTGATCACCCTCAAGGTCTACTCGCACCTATGGCCAGGAGACGAGGACAGAACCCGAGCTCTGATGGACGCCGCCCTCAATCCTCTTGCGGACAATTTGCGGGCCGAGGGGGCGTCCCCAGAGTAAATCCCTAGGTCAGAGGCCTGTGTTTTCGGCCCCTATGCCTTCTTGGTCTCCCAGAAGATCTCGGCGATCTCGTCGATCTTGGCGAGCAGCTCGTCGGCCTTCGCGGCGTCGAGCTCACCCTTGGTGCCACCCGCGCCAGCGAGCTTGGTGGCCTCGTTGACCAGCGTGTGCAGCTGGGGGTACTTCTCGAAGTGCGGGGGCTTGAAGTAGTCGGTCCACAGCACCCAGAGGTGGTGCTTGACGAGCTCGGAGCGCTGCTCCTTGATCAGGATCGCCCGGGTGCGGAAGTCGGGGTCGTCGTTGTCAGCGACCTTGGCGATGACGGCCTTGATCGACTCGGCCTCGATCCGGGCCTGTGCGGGGTCGTACACGCCGCAGGGGAGGTCGCAGTGGGCGGAAACCTCGAGGGTGGGGGCGAACAGTCGCGCGAACATGCGGGTCCTCTCGTTCTTCGGTGGTCCTTCGTTCGACTGCGAGACTACTCCGCGTGACCGGCGATGCACGAGGCGTGTCTTCCACCGCGAAACGGGTACCGCCACTGGGTTTTGCCCGCGTCAGAGGCGCCTCGATGATGCCCACGCTCACCGACGGTGACCGGCTCCTCGTCTCCTACCGCCGCGCAGTCGAGCCCGGTGATCTGGTCGTGGCCCGGCTCGCTGACGGGACGGTGGCGGTGAAGCGGGCGACGCAGCGGCGTACGACGCGCGACGGCTCGCCGGCCTGGTGGCTGCTCAGCGACGACCCGGACGTGGGCATCGACTCGAGGCACCGCGGCCCGGTCGCCGCCGTGGACGTGATCGCCGTCACGGTGGCGAGGATCTGGCCGCACCCGCGTCTACTGTGACGCTGTGCGAGACTCCATGCGGGGAAGATCCCCCGAGGCCTGACGAGTTCCGCGCACCACCCCTGCGCGTCGAGCTGGGTCCCCTCTCGGTCGTACGTTCTCTCCCCCCTTCTGAAAGTCAGAGCTGTCATGGCTGATGCACATCCCTTCGCCGGTGACCCGGTCTTCGACCTGCACCTCGGCGGCAAGATGGAGCTGCGCTCCACGGTCGCCCTCGCCGGGGCGGACGACCTGTCGCTCGCCTACACGCCCGGCGTCGCCCGGGTCTGCGAGGCGATCGCCGCGGATCCGACGATGACCCAGCACTACACCTGGGTGCCGAACACCGTCGCGGTCGTCAGCGACGGCACTGCCGTGCTCGGCCTGGGTGACATCGGACCGGCCGCCGCGATGCCGGTGATGGAGGGCAAGGCCGTGCTGTTCAAGCAGTTCGGCAACGTCGATGCCGTCCCGATCTGCCTCGCGACCACCGACGTCGAGGAGATCATCGAGACCGTCGTCCGGCTGGCACCCAGCTTCGGCGGCATCAACCTCGAGGACATCTCCGCACCGCGCTGCTTCGAGATCGAGGACCGCCTCAAGGCACTCCTCGACATCCCGGTCTTCCACGACGACCAGCACGGCACTGCCGTCGTCGCCCTGGCCGCGCTGACCAACGCGCTCACGCTCACCGGCCGCAACCCGGAGACGACTCGGGTGGTCATCTCCGGTGCCGGCGCCGCCGGCGTCGCGATCGCGAAGATCCTGCTCGAGGCCGGGATCAGCGACCTGGCCGTCACCGACCGCAAGGGCATCGTGCACTCCGGGCGCCACGACCTGACCCCGGTCAAGCGGGAGCTGGCCGAGATGACGGCCGACAAGACCGGCCGCACCGGGACCCTCGCCGAGGCGCTCGACGGAGCCGACGTCTATCTCGGGGTGTCCGGCGGCACCGTGCCGGAGGAGGACGTCGCGCGGATGGCGGCCGACGCGATCATCTTCGCGATGGCCAACCCGACCCCCGAGGTCCACCCCGACGTGGCGCACCGCCACGCCCGCGTCGTCGCGACCGGGCGCTCGGACTTCCCCAACCAGATCAACAACGTGCTGGCGTTCCCGGGGATCTTCCGCGGCGCCTTCGACGCACACGCCTCCTCGATCACCGAAGGCATGAAGCTCGCCGCCGCTGTGGCCATCGCCGGCCTGGTCGGCGATGCGCTGTCGGAGGACTACGTCATCCCCTCGCCGTTCGACCCGCGCGTCGGCCCCGCCGTTGCCGCGGCCGTCGCCGAGGCGGCACGTCGAGACGGCGTCGCGCGCCGCTAGGCCCCGGCTAGGGTCGGGACATGTTCGCCGTCTACGCCGACCGCTTCTCGAAAGAAGACCCGCTCTCCGCCCTGCAGGTGGGGGAGCGACCCGATCCCGAGGTCCCCGATGGGTGGACCACGGTGACGGTCAAGGCCGCGTCCCTCAACCACCACGACCTCTTCTCGCTGCGCGGCGTCGGGCTCAGAGAGGAGGCGCTGCCGATGATCCTCGGCTGCGACGCCGCCGGCCTCGACGAGGACGGCAACGAGGTCGTCGTGCACGCGGTGATCAGCGACCCGTCCTGGACCGGGGACGAGACGTTCGACCCGAAGCGGTCGCTGCTCTCGGAGCGCTACCAGGGCACGCTTGCGGACAAGGTCGCCGTACCCCGGCGCAACGTGGTCCCGAAGCCAGCCTCGCTGTCGTTCGAGGAGGCCGCCTGCCTGCCGACCGCGTGGCTCACGGCGTACCGGATGCTCTTCACCCGTGGCCAGCTGCACGCCGGTGAGACGGTGCTGGTCCAGGGCGCCGGGGGCGGGGTGGCCACCGCCGCGATCGTGCTCGGGCGCGCCGCCGGCCTGCGGGTGCTCGTCACCAGCCGTGACGAGACCAAGCGGGCGCGGGCGCTCGAGCTCGGGGCGCACGACGCGTTCGAGTCCGGTGCCCGACTGCCGATCAAGGTCGATGCGGTCATCGAGACCGTCGGCCGCGCCACGTGGTCGCACTCGATCCGCGCACTGCGCCCGGGGGGCCGGATCATCACCTCCGGCACGACGTCGGGCCCGAACCTCGACGACGCCGAGCTGACCCGGATCTTCTTCCTGCAGCTCAGTGTCATCGGCTCGACGATGGGCACCCGCGACGAGCTCGCCGGCCTGGTGTCGATGCTGGACGCGACCGGTGCCCGGCCGCTCATCGACCGCACGCTGCCGATGACCGACGCGCGCGACGGGTTCGCCGCGATGCTCGGCGGCGAGCAGTTCGGCAAGATCGTCTTCACCCGATGACCCACCTGGTCACCGGCGCGGGATCCGGCATCGGGGCCGTCCTGGTGCACCGGTTGCTGGAGCGGGGCGACGACGTCCACGTCCTGGCGCGGTCGGCCGAGCGGGCCGAGGAGATGGCGGCCGACCTCCCGGGCGCGACCGTGCTCGTCGCCGACCTCGCCGACCCCGACTCGGTCGCGGGTCTCGACCTGCCCGACGAGCTCGACTCGGTCGTGCATGCCGCTGGCGTCGTGGACCTGGCGCCGGTTGCCGATCTCTCGACCTCGGCCTGGGTCGAGCAGCTGACGGTCAACCTGGTCGCGCCCGCAGCCCTGACCCGGGTCGCGCTGCCCGCCCTACGCCGGGCCCGCGGGACGGTGGTGTTCGTCAACTCCGGCGCGGGCCTGCATGCGCACCCGCAGTGGTCGGCGTACGCCGCCTCCAAGCACGGCCTGCGTGCGCTCGCCGACTCGCTGCGTGGCGAGGAGGCGGGCCACGGCGTCCGGGTGAGCACGATCTATCCCGGCCGCACGGCCACGCCGATGCAGGAGAAGGTGCACCAGCAGGAGGGCAAGACGTACGACGCCGCCGCCTGGATCCGTCCGGAGACCGTGGCCGACGCGATCCTGCACGTCCTCGACCTCCCGCGCGACGCCACGATCTCCGACGTGACGGTGCGCCCGGCCTAGGAGGAGCGCCAGTTGAGCGCTCCGACCAGCACCATCCGCAGCTGCGTGCGGGCCTGCTCGACCAGCCCCTTTTCCTCGTTGGGGTCGGCGACGCTGAGGATCGCCTCGGCTGTCGACACCAGGGCGCTGACCATCAGGTTGGAGACGACGCGGAGGTCCTCGCCCGACCAGCGATCGGTGCCCGGGAGTCGGGCCAGGTCGGTGGCGAGCTCGCGCTCGAACAGCTCGATCTGCTGCCGGATCGCGAGACGGACGGCGGGTGGGCCGGCCGCACGCTCCCGGGCGATGAAGAGGAAGTGTGCCCGCTGCTGGTGCACGTGCTCGACGAGGATGATGATCGACCGGTCGGCGATGTCGGCGTAGCTGGGGTCGCCACGTCGGATCTCGCGCATCATCGTGCGCAGCGACGCGAAGGACTCGTCGACCAACGCCAGCCCGAGCGCCTCGATCGAGTCGAAGTGGCGGTAGAACGCGGTCGGGACGATCCCGACCTCCTTGGCCACCTGACGCAGGGAGAGCGCTGCGAGGGTGCTCTCGTGCGGAGAGGTCGAGCGCCGCGTCGAGGATCGCGCGCCGGGTCAGCTCCTTGCGCTCGACCCGCGAGGTCGTCTCCGTCATGCGGTCAGGCTAGTCCGAGCTCTTCGTCCAGCCGCCGCACCAGCTTCTGCGGTGCGCAGGTGCGGTAGGACTCGGTGACGAGCTCGCGGACCTCGGTCCAGTCGGTGTCGTCCTCGAGCACCATGCCGACGATCGTCCTCGACCACGGCGGCTTGTAGAACGGCCAGCCCGCGTGCGTCAGGGCGAGCAGCTCGTCGCCGGCGGCCCGGAAGGTGAGCACCGTCCGGACCGAGTCGTCGCCGGTGATGTCGCGGTAGGCCGACTCGTAGCCGGGCTGCGCCACCATCACGTGGGCGAAGGTGGTGGTCGCGGATCCGCCACCGCACGCCCGTCCACGCCTCCTGCTCGAGCATCTCGGGCAGCCGTGCGGCGATCGCGGCGACCCGGCGTACGACGTCCGCGGTCGGCTCGATCCGGCGGGCCATCTCGGCAGGTCTCGACGAGCGGCGCTCAGCCGAAGGACATCCGGAAGTCGGCCTGTCGGAAGGATGCGAGCTGGCGGGCGCCACGCATCCAGCCGAGTGGGCCGTCGGCGGCGAAGTCCCAGCGTCCCCGGCACGGCAGGGCCTTGGCGGAGCCCTGCAGGACCGCGGTGCGCTCCTCGCCGTCGGTGTCGTCGATGCCGGGCTGCCAGGTGGTGCCCTTGAACGGGATCCGCGGGATCGCGCGGCTCACGTCGGTGAAGGAGGCGCTCGCGATCGGGCGGCGCTCCAGGGAGGCCGACCAGCTGGTGGAGGAGAGCGGGCCGCGGTGGCTGGTGTCGAGCTCGAAGTCGCAGAGTCCCTTGGGGATCGCCCACAGCTCGCGGCCGCCGGCGACCGAGGCGGGGGAGTCGACCCAGATGTCGGTGATCGAGACGCACCGACCGTGCTTCTCGGTCGGGACCAGCCGGGCGACCAGCAGCTCGGAGTAGGTGAGCGGGCTGTCGGGCTCGTAGGAGACGAAGGCGGCGCCGTACGTGCCTGCGGGCCGGAGCTCGTCGACACCCTCGCGCAGCTTGAAGATCGAGAGCCAGAGCTGCCCGACCATCTGCCACGGCGCGGCCGGGTACTCGATCGAGGGGGGCGTGGGAGTGGGGTCGGTCGTCTGCTCGGCCATGGGTGCATCCTGCCGTACGACCGACGCGCTGGAAAAGTGTCAGTTGAGTGACAGAACGTCGCGGCGGGGCTAGCGTGCCGCCGGTGAGCACCCAGCGGATCACCTCTCGTGTCGAGACCTCCGAGCCTCGCTTCGTGACCTACCCGAAACCCGGGCCCGACGCACCCAACGTCGTGGTGGTCGTCCTCGACGACGTCGGCTTCGGACAGCTCGGCTGCTTCGGCTCCGGCATCGCGACGCCGCACATCGACCGGCTGGCGGCCGAGGGTCTGCGCTACAACCGCTTCCACGTCACCTCGGTCTGCTCGGCCACCCGGGCCGCGCTGCTCACCGGGCGCAACCACCATGCGGTCGGGATGGGGGTCACCCAGGAGGCGGCGCTCGGATTCCCGGGCTACACGGGGCGGATCCCGAGGTCGGCGGCCAACCTGGCGCGGGTGCTGCGCGACAACGGCTACAACACGCTGGCGGTCGGCAAGTGGCACCTGGCGCCGAAGAACGAGTACTCCGCCGCCGGACCGTTCGACCGCTGGCCGCTGGGTCAGGGCTTCGAACGCTACTACGGCTTCCTCGGCGCGGAGACCAGTCAGTGGGCGCCCGAGCTGGTCCGCGACAACACCCACATCGACCCGCCGCACACCCCGGAGGAGGGCTACCACCTCACCGAGGACCTGGTCGACCAGGCGATCCGGATGATCCAGGACCAGCAGCAGGCCGAGTCCCGCAAGCCGTTCTTCCTGTACTTCGCGCCGGGCGCGGCGCACGCCCCGCACCAGGTGAGCGAGGAGTGGGTGACGCCGTACGTCGGGCAGTTCGACGACGGGTGGGAGGTCTGGCGCCGGCGCGCGTACGACCGCCAGGTCGCCGAGGGGATCATCCCGGCCGATACGGTGCTGCCCGAGCGGCCGCCGTGGATCCCCGACTGGGAGACGCTGCCGGCCGACCAGCGGCGGCTCTTCGCCCGCTACATGGAGGTCTTCGCCGGGTTCGTCACCCACACCGACCACCACCTCGGCCGGCTGTTCGACGACCTCGAGGACCGCGGCATCGCCGAGGACACCATCGTGATGCTGCTGTCCGACAACGGCGCCAGCGCCGAGGGCGGTACGACGGGCACGCTCAACGAGGCGGCCGGTTGGCTCGGCATGGCCGAGGACGTCGAGGAGTCGATCGCGCGGATCGACGAGATCGGCGGTCAGGAGGCCTACAACCACTACCCGTTCGGCTGGGCGTGGGCAGGCAACGCGCCGCTGCGGCTGTGGAAGCGCTACGCCTGGCTCGGCGGCGTCCGGACCCCGCTCGTCGTGCGGTGGGGTGACCGGCTGGTCGACCGCGGCGCCGTACGCCCGCAGTTCGTGCACGCCGTCGACCTCTACGCCACGATCCTCGACGCCGCCGGCATCGAGCCGCCCGAGACCGTCGACGGCGTGACCCAGCAGCCGGTCGAGGGCACCTCGCTGCTGCCCAGCTTCGCCGAACCGGCGGCCGAGGAGCACCGGCTGGTGCAGTACTTCGAGATGTTCGGGTCGCGGGCGATCTACGAGGACGGCTGGATGGCCGTGACCGACCACGTGGCCAACCAGTTCGATGAGCGCTCGCACCTCATCGGCAGCCACGACCACGACACCGACCGGTGGTCGCTCTTCCACCTCGCCGAGGACTTCTCGGAGTCTCGTGACCTCGCCGACGAGCTGCCCGAGAAGGTCCGTCGCCTGGAGGAGCTCTGGTGGGCCGAGGCCGGGCGCAACCAGGTGCTGCCCCTCTTCGAGTTCCCGGCGTCGATGGCCCACATGCACCCCGGTGAGTTCCCGCCGCCGACGACCGGTCGCTACGCGCCGGGGGGCGGCCCGGTCCAGGAGAGCCAGCTGCCTGCGCTGATGGGCGGCTTCGAGCTCACGGCGCACGTCGTGGTGCCCGAGGGCGGCGCGGAGGGGATCATCACCGCGGCCGGCGACCGGCACGGCGGGTGGGCGACGTACCTCCTCGGCGGCCGGCTGGTGGCCACCGTCGCCATGCTCGACCGGACCGTGCGGGTGGTCGCCCCCGACGCACTGCCCGTCGGCGAGCACGTGCTCGGCATCCGCTACGAGCCCGGCCGCGAGCCGCGCCTGGTGCTGGCCGTCGACGGCGGTGACGTAGCGGAGGCACCGCTCCCGGGCTTCCTCTTCTTCCCCAACCTCGGCTCGTCCGGGGCCGGCATGTTCGTGGGGCGCGACCGGGGGATCTCGGTGAGCGCCGACTACACGCCGCCGTTCGCGTTCACCGGGACCCTGGAGCGGGTCGTGCTGGACAGCGGACGTCCCGAGGCGCGTCCGGACCGGAGCGCCGGGCTGCGGGTGGCGCTCGCCGGTGACTGAGAACGGCCGCCGGGAGCAGCGCAAGCAGGACACCCGCAGGGCGCTGGAGGACGCGGCGCTGCGCCGGTTCGCCGACGACGGCTACGACGAGACCTCGGTGGAGGAGATCGCGGCCGACGCCGGGGTCTCGGCGCGCACGTTCTTCCGCTACTTCGCCACCAAGGACGAGGTGCTCGAGATGGGCCGCGAGGAGCGGCAGGGCGAGCTGCGCTCGCGGATCCGCGGTCTCGCGGCCACCGACCTGCCCGACCTGGCGGTCGTCCGGGCCGCCCTGGTCGAGCTCGCCCGCGGCTTCGAGACCGACCGCGACCGGGTCCAGCTTCGCCAGCGCGCCGCCGCGACCTCGTCGGTGCTGCGCGGTCGGCTCTACGACACCTTCGCGTCGTGGGAGTACGTCGTCGCGCGCGAGCTCGGCGGGGACGCAGCGGCCCGCACGCTGGCCGCGGTCGGGTTCGCGGTCTTCCGCTCCGCGACCGCCACCTGGCTGGCTGACGGGGGCTCGCTGCCGGACCTGGTCGAGGACGGCTTCGCCGTGCTGGGGTGAGGCTCAGTCCTCCGGGTCGTCGAGCCGCGCCAGCCAGGTCGCGAACCGCTCGACGGCCGTCTCGAACTCGGGGTGCGAGTCGACGAAGCCCTGGAGCTGCTCGGCGAGCCACGCCAGGGTGACCTCTTCGTCACCCCGGCGCTTCTGGAGCTCCTCGATACCGCGATCAGTGAAGTACACGGCTCAGCTGAAGGCCCGAGCCATGAGGTCCTTCTGCTCCTCGGTGTGGCGCTTGACCGTGCCGACGGCCGGCGACGACGACTCCGGACGCGAGATCACCTCGACCTGCGCGTCCACGTGCGGCCACACGTTGAGCTGGTAGTGCGGCCACGGACCCATGTTCTGCGGCTCGTCCTGCACCCAGCGCACGGCCTTGAGGTTCGGGAAGCGGGCGATCTCCTCGCGGATCTCGGCCTCCGGACGCGGGTAGAGCTGCTCGATCCGCGCGATCGCGAACCGGCTGCCGTCCTCGCGCTTGGCGCGCTCCACCATCAGGTCCCAGGTGACCCGGCCAGAGCACAGCAGCAGGGTGTCGACCTGGTCGGCATCGGCCGCGCCGTCGGTGATGAACGGCCGGAAGGTGCCCTCGGTGAAGTCCGCCGGCTGCGAGGCGGCCTCCTTGCGCTTGAGCATCGACTTCGGCGTGAAGACGATCATCGGCTTGTGCTTCTCACCGAGGGAGTGCTGCCGCAGCAGGTGGAAGTACGACGCGGGCGTGCTCGGCTGCGCGACCACGAACGCCTCGTCGGCCGCCATCGCCATGAAGCGCTCGATGCGGGCCGAGGAGTGGTCGGCGCCCTGACCCTCGTAGCCGTGGGGGAGCAGCAGCACGACACCGGACTGCTGGTTCCACTTGCTCTCACCGGAGCTGATGAACTCGTCCATCACGGTCTGCGCGCCGTTGACGAAGTCGCCGAACTGCGCCTCCCACAGCACCAGCGCCTCGGGGCGGGCGACCGAGTAGCCGTACTCGAACCCGAGGGCGGCGTACTCGGAGAGCAGCGAGTCGTAGACGTAGAACTTCGACTGGTCCTCGGTGAGGTTGGACAGCGGCGTCCACTCGTCGGCGTTGCGGCGGTCGATGATCGTCGCGAAGCGCGAGACGAAGGTGCCGCGTCGCGAGTCCTGGCCGGCCAGCCGGACAGGCCGGCCGTCCATGAGCAGCGAGCCGAGCGCGAGGATCTCGCCGGTGCCCCAGTCGATCGGGCCCTCGGTGATCGCGGCGGCCCGGCGCTGCAGCTGCGGCATCACCTTCGGGTGCACGGTGAAGCCGTCGGGCGGGGTCACGTAGGCGTCGGAGATCCGCTTCAGGACGTCCATCGAGACAGCCGTCCGGGTCTCGCCGGCCGGCTTGTCCGGGTAGTCCGGCACGGTCGTCCACTCGGACGGCTGGGTGCTGGCCTCGCGGACCTCGGTGAACACCCGCTCCAGCTGCTGCTGGTAGTCGCGCAGGACCTGCTCGGCCTCCTCGATCGTGATGTCACCACGACCGATGAGCGACTCGGTGTAGAGCTTGCGCACCGAGCGCTTCTGCTCGATCAGGTCGTACATCAGCGGCTGCGTGTACGACGGGTCGTCGCCCTCGTTGTGGCCGCGACGGCGGTAGCAGACCAGGTCGATGACGACGTCCTTGTTGAACGCCTGGCGGTACTCGAAGGCGAGCCGCGCGACGCGGATGCAGGCCTCGGGGTCGTCGCCGTTCACGTGGAAGATCGGCGCCTGGACCATCCGGGCCACGTCGGTGCAGTACAGCGAGGACCGCGACGAGCCGGGGGAGGTGGTGAAGCCGACCTGGTTGTTGACGACCAGGTGGATCGTGCCGCCGGTGCGGTAGCCGCGCAGCTGGGAGAGGTTGAGCGTCTCGGCGACGACACCCTGCCCGGCGAAGGCCGCGTCACCGTGGACGAGCAGCGGGAGGACGGGGTACTCCGCGCCGCGGTTGAGCACGTCCTGCTTGGCGCGGGCGATTCCTTCGAGCACCGGGTCGACGGCCTCGAGGTGCGAGGGGTTCGCCGCGACCGAGACCTTGATCTCGGCTCCGGAGCCGGCGACGAACTCGCCCTCGGCGCCGAGGTGGTACTTCACGTCGCCCGAGCCCTGGACCGTGCGCGGGTCGATGTTGCCCTCGAACTCGCGGAAGATCTGGCTGTACTTCTTGCCCACGATGTTGGCGAGCACGTTGAGCCGGCCGCGGTGGGCCATGCCGATCGCGACCTCGTCGAGGTCGGCCTCGGCCGCGGCCTCGCAGATCTCGTCGAGGACGGCGACCGTGGTCTCGCCACCCTCGAGGGAGAACCGCTTCTGGCCGACGAACTTGGTCTGCAGGAAGGTCTCGAACGCCTCGGCCTGGTTGAGCTTGAGCATGATCCGCAGCTGCTCCTCGCGAGGCGGCTTCGTGTGCGGCTGCTCGACGCGCTCCTGGATCCAGCGGCGCTGCTCGGGGTCCATGATGTGCATGTACTCGATGCCGGTGGTGCGGCAGTAGGAGTCGCGCAGGATGCCGAGGATGGAGCGCAGCTTCATGAACCGGCGACCCTCGCCACCGAACGAGCCGGTGGCGAACTCGCGGTCGAGGTCCCACAGGGTCAGACCGTGCGACTCGATCTCGAGATCGGGGTGGCTGCGCTGGCGGTACTCGAGCGGGTCGGTGTCGGCCATCATGTGACCGCGCACCCGGTAGGCGTGGATCAGCTCGAGGATCCGGGCCTGCTTCGAGATCTCGTCGTCGTGCGAGGTCGCGATGTCGTTGTTCCAGCGGATCGGCTGGTACGGGATGCGCAGCGAGCGGAAGATCTCGTCGTAGAAGTCGTCGCCGCCGAGCAGCAGCTGGTGGACCCGCTTGAGGAACTCACCCGACTGCGCGCCCTGGATGACCCGGTGGTCGTAGGTCGACGTCAGGGTCATGACCTTGCTGATGCCGTTGCGGGCGATCGCGTCGGCCGAGGCGCCCTGCCACTCGGCGGGGAACTCCATCGCGCCGACGCCGATGATGGCGCCCTGGCCCTTCATCAGGCGGGGGACCGAGTGCGAGGTGCCGATGCCGCCGGGGTTGGTGAGCGAGATCGTGGTGCCCTGGAAGTCCGTGATCGTCAGCTTGGCGTCGCGGGCCTTGCGGACGATCTCCTCGTACGCCGTCCAGAACGCCGCGAAGTCCATCTTCTCGGCGGCCTTGATGCTCGGGACGAGCAGGGTGCGCGAGCCGTCCTTCTTCGGGACGTCGATCGCGAGGCCGAGGTTGATGTGCGCCGGCGTGATCAGGTTGGGCTTGCCGTCGACCACCTCGAAGCCGACGTTCATCTCCGGCATCGAGCGCAGCGCCTTGATCAGCGCGAAGCCGATCAGGTGGGTGAACGAGACCTTGCCGCCACGGGCGCGGGCGAGGTGGTTGTTGATGACGGTGCGGTTGTCCCACAGCAGCTTGACGGGCACCGAGCGCACCGAGGTCGCGACCGGTACGTCCAGCGAGGCGTCCATGTTCTGGACGGTGCGCGCGGGGGCGCCGCGGAGCACGGTGTACGTCGGCTCGTCCTCGGCCGGAGCCGGGGCGGCGGGACGCGACTCCTTGGGGACCGGGGAGGTGGTGCCCTTGGCCGGCTCGGCGGCCTTGGACTCCGGGCGCGGCTTCGCGACCGGTGCGGGGGACTCCTGCTTGGCGGCAGGCTTCTCGGCCACCTTCTCGGCCACCTTCGGCGCGGGCGCGGCGGTGGCCGGCTTGGCCGCAGGTGCGACGGTCTTGGTCGCCGTACCGTTGCCACCGGTCGCGTGCCCGTTGGCCTTGAAGTACGTCGCCCAGGTCGGGTCGACGCTGCCTGGGTCCCGCTGGTACTGGTCGAACATTTCCTCGACCAACCACTCGTTCGCGCCGAAATCGGCAGACGTCTGGTCGGACTTGCTACCTGGGGACTGCGGCACGGCTTGATTCGCCTCTTCCGGTACGTGCACGGGGAGTGTCAGGTGTCAAGGCTAGACCCCCACACCAGCAAATGCAGACGACGGGGCGGGGTTTGCGGCGTGGTGTGCGGAGGGCCACAACCTCGTCTTGCAGACTTCGATCCGATCGGCACCAGCATTGGGGAGTTCTTGAGAATGAGTCAACGGTCCAGACGCGCGTCGTGGGCGGTCGCCGCGGTCGTCGTCGTCGGCCTCGCCGCCGGCGGATGCAGCGACAGCGACGGCGACCCCGCCGCAGCGCCCTCGTCATCGACCTCACCGACCGCTGAGGCGACCCCTCCGGTCACGACGAAGGTCTCGTGGGGCGAGCTGGTCGGCCGGCTGCCGCGGGCCCAGCGCCAGCCGCTGGTGGCGAGCGTCCGGAAGGTCGTCGACGGGTGGCTCGACGCGGCCTACCTCGCGGGCGACTACCCGCGCGCCGACTTCGCCGGCTCGTGGCCCGGGTTCACCCCAGGCGCTCAGGCCCGTGCTCGGCGCGACGGCGACCTGATGAGCAACCGTGACATCGGCGCCTCGATCGACGGGGTGGAGCCGGAGCGACGCGCCGTGACGCTCGACGTGGTCAGCGTGAAGAAGCGGCCGGTCGGCGTCACCGCTCGGGTGGTGCTCCGGTTCGCGACGACCGGTGACACGCCGCAGACCGTCCGGGTCGCCGGGCGGCTCTACCTGACGAAGGGCGCGCAGGGGTGGCAGGTGTTCGGGTACGACGTCAGGAAGGACGCCCGATGAGCGGCCCGATGAGGCGGCGAGCCCCGCGGCTGATGCGAGTCGTCACGATCGGCGCGGTGCTCGCCATGGCGGCGCTCTTCATGCCCGACTCGGCTGTGAAGAGCACCGAGGTCGAGCTGGTGAAGGTCAACAGGGCCGACGCGGTGGACGTCAGTCCCGACGTCGTCTGGGTGCTCGCCGTCGGCTCCGACGCCCGCATCGGCCAGGACATGACCCGCACCCGCGGTGACGCGCTCCAGCTGATCGGCATGAACACGAGGACCGGCGCGGCCACCGCGATCGGCATCCCTCGCGACTCCTACGTGCCGATCCCGGGGCACGGGTCGGAGAAGATCAACGCGGCCCTCTACTTCGGCGGTCCGAAGGCGCTCGGCCGCGCCGTCGGGGACCTGGTCGGCATCCAGCCCGACTACGTGTTCGTGACCCGGTTCCGCTACTTCGAGGCGATGGTCGACGAGATCGGCGGCATCGACGTCAAGAACCCGGTCGCGTTCGACGACCAGTACATCAAGCCCCGGAAGTACCCGAACGGCTTCCCGAAGGGCCGGATCCACCTCGAGGGCTATGCGTCCCTCGCCTACTCGCGGATCCGCCACAACCTGATCCGCGGCGACTTCGACCGCTCGGCCAACCAGCAGCGGGTGTTGCGGGGGATCCAGGCGAAGGTCCACTCCCATGCCAACAGGCCCGGCTTCATCGAGCGCGGGGTCTTCAGCGCGATCCAGCACATGCACACCGACCTCTCCCCGGCCGAGCTCTTCCGCCTCGCCCAGGCGATGGCCCACGTGGACCCGACCAAGGTCAGCACCTGCGTGGTGCAGGGCGGCATCGGCAACGTGGGCGGCGCCAGCGTCGTCCTGCCGTACGTCGACCAGGCCCGCCGCCTGGGCGACGACGCGCGCAAGGACGCCACGATCAAGAGGTGCTGATCGCCGTCACGACCGATGGCGGTCCAGGAACGACGAAAGCCGCAGGCGCACCTGCGGCTTTCGTGCTGTGCCCCCGGCAGGATTCGAACCTGCGGCACCCGGTACCGGAAACCGGTGCTCTATCCCCTGAGCTACGGAGGCAACGCTGCGTCACCCTACAACCGAGTCGCGAGGGCCGTGCAATCGGCCCGGGCATCCCACGGCGGATATCGATGCGAGGCCCGAGACCGGGCGCCGATACCCTTGCCGGGTGACTCCCGAGCAGCTCTCCACCGCGATCGTCGACGTCCTGACGACCCTGTCCACCGAGGGTGCGATCACCCTGCCGGACGGCGTCCCTGCGAACGTGACGGTGGAGCGACCCCGGCAGAAGGGGCACGGCGACTACGCCACCAACATCGCGCTGCAGCTCGCCAAACGGTGCTTGATCAATGGCCAGGGTACGAACCCGCGCGCGTTCGCCGAGATCGTGCAGGTCCGCCTGCAGCAGGTCGACGGGATCGCCGCCGTCGACATCGCCGGCCCGGGGTTCCTCAACATCACCGTCGAGGCCGGCGCCCAGGGCGTCGTCGCCGCGCAGATCGCGGCAGCGGGTGCGTCGTACGGCGGCAGCGACGCGTTCGCCGGCGAGAAGATCAACCTCGAGTTCGTCTCCGCCAACCCGACCGGGCCGATCCACATCGGTGGCGTCCGCTGGGCCGCGGTCGGCGACGCGCTCGGGCGGATCTTCGAGATGACCGGTGCGCAGGTCACCCGCGAGTACTACTTCAACGACCACGGCGCCCAGATCGACCGGTTCAGCCGGTCGCTGCTGGCCAGCGCCAAGGGTGAGCCGGCTCCGGAGGACGGGTACGGCGGCGCCTACATCCACGAGATCGCCTCGACCGTGGTCGCGAAGGCCCCGCAGGTCAAGGAGCTCTCCGACGGCGAGGCGCAAGAGGTGTTCCGCGCCGAGGGCGTCGAGATGATGTTCGAGGAGATCAAGCAGAGCCTGCACGACTTCGGGGTCGACTTCGACGTCTACTTCCACGAGAACAACCTGCACCGGAGCGGGGCGGTGGACCGCGCCATCGCCCGCCTGACGGAGATGGGCAACACCTACGAGCAGGACGGCGCCGTCTGGCTGCGCACCGAGAAGTTCGGTGACGACAAGGACCGGGTGATCATCAAGTCCGACGGCGAGGGTGCCTACATCTCCGGCGACCTCGCCTACTACCTCGACAAGCGCGAGCGCGGCTTCGACCGCTGCCTGATCATGCTCGGCGCCGACCACCACGGCTACGTCGCACGGATGATGGCGATGTGCGCCGCCTTCGGCGACGAGCCGGGCAGGAACCTCGAGATCCTGATCGGTCAGATGGTCAACCTGCTCCGCGACGGTCAGCCGCTGCGGATGTCGAAGCGGGCCGGGACCGTCGTCACCATCGACGACCTGGTCGAGGCGATCGGTGTGGACGCCAGCCGCTACGCCTTGACCCGCTACAGCTCGGACTCCAACATCGACCTCGACCTCGACCTGTGGGCGAGCCAGTCCAACGACAACCCGGTCTACTACGTGCAGTACGGCCACGCCCGCACCTGCCGGATGATGGCCAACGCCGCCGATCTGGGCATGTCGCTGCCCGAGGACTTCGATCCGTCGCTGCTCTCGCACGAGAAGGAGCGCGACCTGCTGCGGGCGCTGGCGGAGTTCCCGCGGGTGGTCGCCAGCGCGGCCGAGCTGCGCGAGCCGCACCGGGTGGCTCGCTACCTCGAGGACACGACCGCCGTGTTCAACCGGTGGTACGACACCCGCGAGTGCCGGATGCTGCCCCAGGGCGACGAGCCGGTCGCGCCGATCAACGAGGCGCGCCTCGTCCTGGTCGCGGCCGCCCGCACGGTGTTCGCCAACGGTCTCGGACTGCTCGGCGTCTCCGCGCCCGAGCGGATGTGACGAGGTGAGCCACGAAGCCGGCTGGGCGCACGCGCCCGGAGCGATGCGCGGCCCCGCCTGGCTGACCGCGCCCGCCGACCCCAACGCCCTGGTCCCGCACCTGTGGTCGCAGACGGCCCGCAAGGTCGATGGTGAGCTGCACGTCGGCGGGCTGGCGATCCCCGAGCTCGTCGCGGCGGTCAACACCCCGGCGTACGTCCTCGACGAGGACGACTTCCGGTCCCGCGCCCGAGCCTTCCGCGACGCGTTCTCGTCGTACGACGTCTTCTACGCCGGCAAGGCCTTCCTCTGCACCGCCGTCGCGGCGTGGGTGGCCGAGGAGGGTCTCAACCTCGATGTCTGCTCCAACAGCGAGCTGACGGTCGCCCTCCGCGCCGGCTTCGACCCGGCCCGGATCGGCTACCACGGCAACAACAAGACGCTGATCGAGCTGCGCCGCGCGGTCGACACGGGTGTCGGCCGGATCGTCGTCGACTCCTTCGACGAGATCGAGCGGCTGGAGTCGATCGCCGCCGAGGGTCTCACCGCACGGGTGATGGTGCGCGTGACCGCCGGCGTCGAGGCGCACACCCACGAGTACATCGCGACCGCCCACGAGGACCAGAAGTTCGGCTTCTCGATCACCAGCGGCGACGCCTTCGAGGCCGTACGTCGGGTCCTCGCAGCCCCGGGCCTCGAGCTGCTCGGCCTGCACTCCCACATCGGCAGCCAGATCTTCGACTCGTCCGGCTTCGAGGTCGCGGCCCGACGGGTGCTGGCGCTGCACGCCCGGGTCAGCTCGGAGCTCGGCGTCACCCCTCCGGAGATGGACCTCGGCGGCGGCTTCGGCATCGCCTACACGACCCAGGACGACCCGGCCGACCCGGCGCAGCTCGCGACCGAGATGTCCCAGATCGTCGAGCACGAGTGCCGGGCGCTCGGCATCCCCGAGCCGCGGCTCTCGATCGAGCCCGGCCGTGCGATCGTCGGCCCGGCGATGTGCACGGTCTACACGGTCGGCACCGTCAAGGCCGTGCAGCTCGACGGCGGCGCGGTGCGCACCTACGTCTCCGTCGACGGTGGGATGAGCGACAACATCCGCACCGCGCTCTACGACGCCGACTACTCCTGCACGCTGGCCTCCCGCGCCTCCGACGCCGTGCCGGTGCTCGCCCGGGTGGTCGGCAAGCACTGCGAGGCCGGGGACATCGTGGTCAAGGACGAGTTCCTCCCCGGCGACGTACGCCCCGGCGACCTGCTGGCGGTCCCCGGCACCGGCGCCTACTGCCGGTCGATGGCCTCCAACTACAACCACGCGCTGCGCCCGCCGGTGGTCGCGGTACGGGACGGGGTCGCGCGCGTCGTCGTACGCCGCGAGACTGAGGACGACCTTTTGGCGACGGACATGGGTGATGCATCGTGAAGGAGAGTGACAAGCCACTGCGCGTGGCGGTGCTGGGCTGCGGCTCGGTGGGCTCGCAGGTGGTGCGACTGCTCGGTGAGCAGGCCGGCGACCTCGCGGCCCGCGTGGGTGCGCCGGTCGAGCTGGTCGGCGTCGCCGTACGGCGGCCGGACGTGGCCCGGGAGGTCGACGTTCCGGTCGAGCTGATCACGACGGATGCGGCCGCTCTGGTCGCGCGCGACGACGTCGACCTCGTCGTGGAGGTGATCGGCGGCATCGAGCCGGCCCGGTCATTGATCCTGGCCGCGCTCGAGAACGGCAAGTCCGTGGTCACCGCCAACAAGGCGCTGCTCGCCGAGGACGGACCCACGCTGTTCGAGGCGGCCGAGAAGGTCGGCCGCGACCTCTACTACGAGGCCGCCGTCGCCGGCGCGATCCCGATCCTGCGCCCGCTGCGCGAGTCGCTCGCCGGCGACCGGGTCACCCGGGTGCTCGGCATCGTCAACGGGACCACCAACTTCATCCTCGACAAGATGGACAGCTCCGGCGCCGGCTTCGCCGAGGCGCTCGAGGAGGCCCAGGAGCTCGGGTACGCCGAGGCCGACCCGACGGCCGACGTCGAGGGCTTCGACGCCGCAGCGAAGGCCGCGATCCTGGCCTCGCTGGCCTTCCACACCCGGGTCACCGCCGCCGACGTGCACCGTGAGGGCATCGCGGAGGTCACCGCGGCCGACGTGGCGTCGGCGCGCGAGATGGACAGCGTCGTCAAGCTGCTCGCCATCTGCGAGCTCCGCGAGACCGACGACGGCCAGAGCGCGGTCGCGGTCCGCGTGCACCCGGCGATGATCCCGCGGTCGCACCCGCTGGCGTCGGTGCGCGAGGCCTACAACGCGGTCTTCGTCGAGTCCGAGGCCGCCGGACAGCTGATGTTCTACGGCCCCGGTGCCGGTGGCGCCCCGACGGCGTCCGCCGTCCTCGGTGACCTCGTGACGGTCGCCCGCAACCGGCTGGCCGGCACCCGCGGACCCGGCGAGTCGGCGTACGCCGACCGCGCGGTGCTCCCGATGGGGGAGACCGTCACCCGCTACCACGTGGCGATCGACGTGGCCGACCGCGCCGGCGTCCTCGCTGCGGTCGCGACGGCTTTCGCCGAGCACGGGGTCTCGATCCAGACCGTCCGGCAGGAGGGGCGTGACGCCGACGCCCAGCTCGTCGTCGTCTCCCACGAGGCGACCGACGCCCAGCTGGCCGCGACCGTCGAATCCTTGCGTGGCATGGACATCGTCCGCGAGGTCACTTCGGTGATGCGTGTCGAAGGAGGAGCAGAATGACGGGTCGGACCCACCAGTGGCGCGGGGTCATCGAGGAGTACCGCGCCCTGCTGGACATCCCCGAGGGCACCCCGGCCGTCACCCTGCGTGAGGGTGGCACGCCCCTGGTGTTCTCGGAGTGGCTGTCCGGGCTGACCGGGGCCGAGGTGTGGCTGAAGGTCGAGGGCAACAACCCGACCGGCTCGTTCAAGGATCGCGGCATGACGGCCGCGATCTCCGTGGCCAAGCACGACGGCGCCCAAGCGGTGGTCTGCGCCTCGACCGGCAACACCTCCGCCTCGATGGCGGCGTACGCCGCGAAGGCCGGACTCAAGCCCCTGGTGCTCGTGCCCGAGGGCAAGATCGCGGCCGGCAAGATGGCTCAGGCGCTGCTGCACGGCGCGCAGGTCGTCATGGTGCGCGGCAACTTCGACGACTGCCTGGGGCTGGCCAAGGGCCTGGCGTGGGACTACCCGGTCGCGCTGGTCAACTCGGTCAACCCGGTGCGGCTCGAGGGTCAGAAGACCGCGGCCTTCGAGATCGTCGACTTCCTCGGAGACGCTCCCGACTACCACCTCCTGCCTGTGGGCAACGCCGGCAACATCTCGGCGTACTGGCTCGGCTACACGCAGTACGCCGACGCGGGGATGGCCACCAAGAAGCCGATCATGCGCGGCTTCCAGGCCGAGGGGGCGGCGCCGCTGGTCACCGGCGAGCCGTTCCCCGACCCCGAGACGCGGGCGACCGCGATCCGGATCGGCAACCCTGCCTCGTGGAAGCTCGCCGAGGCGGCCCGAGACGAGTCCGGTGGTGCCTTCGCCTCGGTCAGCGACAACCAGATCCTGGCGGCGCAGCGCGAGCTCGCCGCTCGCGACGGCGTCTTCGTCGAGCCCGCCTCGGCGGCCGGCATCGCCGGGATGCTGCAGGAGCTCGCTGCCGGTACGTCGTACCGTGGCAGCACGGTGGCCATCACCGTCACCGGCCACGGCCTCAAGGACACCGCGACCGCGCTGGAGGGACTGGCCGAGAGCGGCCGACCTGTCGTCGACACGGTCATCGACGCCGACGTCGCTGCTGCCGCCGCTGCGGCCGGTCTCGACTGAGGCCCGCGTGACCACCTTCGTCGACGGCGTGGTGGGGGTCTCGGTGCCCGCCACGTCGGCCAACCTCGGTCCCGGTTTCGACTCCCTGGGACTGGCCCTGTCGATGCGCGACGAGCTCAGCGCCGAGGTGATCGGGGGCGGGCTCGAGGTCGAGGTGACCGGAGCCGGGTCGGCGGACGTCCCGCGCGACGAGGGCCACCTGGTCGTGCGCTCGATGCGGGCGGCGTTCGAGCTGATGGGCGCCCAGCCTCCGGGTCTGCGGCTCTCCTGCACCAACAACATCCCGCACGCCCGCGGTCTGGGCTCGTCCTCGGCGGCGATCGTGGCCGGCGTCGTGCTGGCTCGCGGCCTGGTGGCCGGGGGAGCGCTGCTGGCCGACGACGAGGCGCTGTTCCGCCTCGCCGCTCGGATCGAGGGCCACCCCGACAACGTCGCCCCGGCGTTCTTCGGCGGTTTCACGATCTCGGGTCGCGACGAGGACGACGAGTTCTTCTCGGTCGGCTCGCCGGTGGACCCCCGGGTGCAGGCGGTCGTCTTCGTGCCGACCACCCCGGTCTCGACCGAGGTCGCGCGCGGTCTGCTCCCGGCCCAGGTGCCGCACGCCGACGCCGCCGCCGATGCCGGTCGGACCGCGCTGCTCGTCGCCGCGCTCGCCGGACAGCCTGAGCACCTGCTGCGCGCCACCAAGGACTACCTGCACCAGCAGTACCGGCGCCCCGCGATGCCCGAGTCGCTGGACCTCGTCGACCGGCTCCGTACGGACGGCGTACCCGCCCTCGTCTCCGGCGCCGGCCCCACGGTGCTGGCCTTCACCGACGCGTCCGGCGCTGCCGCGCTGCTCGGTCGTGGCCCGGAGGGCTGGGCTCGTCACCGACTCGAGGTCGAGACCACCGGAGCGCGCCTGACCTGATGTGCCGGCCTGGATACGCGGTGGTATCTTGACGATGCGCCGAGTTCTTCGGCGTGGCACCGTCGGCTCCGATGTCGGCATCGTGCACCCTCTTCCTCGTGATGCGGCGAGATCTCGCTGCTCAGCAAGCCCGACCGCCTCGAGAACCGAGCGCCACGGCGGGCGAGGAAGCACTGACCAGTACGCCGCCGGCCCCAGGCCGGATCGGCTCTGAACGTGGGAAGGACCTCACGTGACGGACACCATCGAAGCCGCTTCCGACGCATCGTCGGAGAAGCCCGCCAAGAAGCGCGGCGGCGGCCTCAACTCCATGCTGCTCGCGGACCTGAAGTCGATGGCCGCAGGCCTGGGCATCTCGGGCTCGGGCTCCATGAAGAAGGCCCAGCTCGTCGACGCGATCAAGGCGCAGCAGAGCGGTGGCTCCCGCCCCGAGAAGCCTGCTCAGCAGGACGTGGCCCCCGAGAAGGCGGCTCCTCAGCAGGATGCTCCCGCTCGGGACCGCCAGCCGCGCCGATCGGTCCGCGAGCGCGCTCCTCGCGACGAGCAGCCGCAGGGCAAGGCGGCCCAGGAGCCGCCGGCCCAGGGCCAGCCCGACCAGGACCAGCCTGGGCAGGAGCCGCGCGACCGCCAGCGGGAGCGCCAGCAGCCCAAGCAGGAGCAGCCCAAGCAGGACCAGCCGGCCCAGGGCCAGCCCAAGCAGGACCAGCGGCGTGGCCAGCAGGAGCCCAAGCAGGACCGGGGCCAGCAGGACCGCAACCAGCAGAATCCCCAGCAGAACCCCCAGCAGAACCCCCAGCACCAGCCCGAGCAGCAGGGCGACGACCCGGACGGCGACGGCGAGGGCACCCGGCGCAACCGCCGCCGCCGTGGTCGCGACCGGGACCGCACCGTGCGTCCGGCGTCCGGTGGCACCGGTGCCGGCGGGGGCGGTAACGAGCGCGGTGGTGAGCGCGGGGGCCAGCGCAACGAGCCGGACACCACGATCCTCGAGGACGACGTGCTGGTGCCGGCCGCCGGCATCCTCGACGTGCTCGACAACTACGCGTTCGTGCGGACCAGCGGCTACCTCGCCAGCTCCGACGACGTCTACGTGTCGCTGTCGATGGTGCGCAAGTTCGGCCTGCGGCGAGGCGACGCCATCGTCGGTCAGGTGCGCCAGCCCCGTGAGGGCGAGCGCAAGGAGAAGTTCAACCCGATGGTCCGCATCGACGCCGTCAACGGCGCCGACCCGGAGGTCGCGAAGAACCGGGTCGAGTTCTCGGACCTGACCCCGCTCCACCCCTCCGAGCGGCTGCGCCTGGAGACCGGCCCGGACAACCTGGTCGGCCGGATCATCGACATCGCCGCCCCGATCGGCAAGGGGCAGCGTGGCCTGATCGTCTCTCCGGCGAAGGCCGGCAAGACGATGGTCCTGCAGTCGATCGCCAGCTCGATCACGACCAACAACCCCGAGTGCCACCTGATGGTCGTGCTGGTCGACGAGCGGCCCGAGGAGGTCACGGACTTCGAGCGCTCCGTGAAGGGCGAGGTCATCTCCTCGACCTTCGACCGCCCGCCGGTCGACCACACCACCGTGGCGGAGCTGGCCATCGAGCGCGCCAAGCGTCTGGTCGAGCTCGGCCACGACGTCGTGGTGCTCCTGGACGGCATCACCCGCCTCGGCCGCGCGTACAACCTGGCCGCGACGCCGAGCGGCCGGATCCTGTCCGGCGGCGTGGACTCGGCGGCGCTCTACCCGTCGAAGAAGTTCTTCGGGGCGGCGCGCAACATCGAGAACGGCGGCTCGCTGACGATCCTGGCGACCGCTCTCGTCGAGAGCGGCTCGAAGACCGACGAGGTGATCTTCGAGGAGTTCAAGGGTGCCGGCAACATGGAGCTGCGCCTGAGCAGCGACCTCGCGGACAAGCGACTCTTCCCGGCGATCGATGCCGTCCAGTCCGGCACTCGCCGCGAGGAGCTGCTGCTGAGCAAGGAGGAGCTGGCCATCGTCTGGAAGCTCCGCCGCGTGCTCGCCGGCACCGACACCCAGCAGGCCCTCGAGCTCCTGCTGGAGCGGCTGCGGAAGTCGCAGACGAACATCGAGTTCCTGATGCAGGTCCAGAAGACGACCCCGACGGTGTCCGGACGGACGGACTAGGTCCATCCCACGACGGGCCGCTCGTGAGACCGGGAGGCCCGTCGTGCTCGATCCGGCACCCGTGCGGGCTAGGCTGCCCGCACATCAACGTGGAAGGGGACCCGCGTGGCACGGATCCTGGTCGCGGACGACGACGTCGACATCCGCGAGCTCGTCGAGTTCAAGCTCTCGACGCTGGGGCACGACGTCGTGGCGGTCGGAGACGGAGCCGCCGCCATCGAGGCGTGCCGGGCACAGCGCCC
This sequence comes from uncultured Actinomycetota bacterium, assembly GCA_963717855.1. Taxonomy (GTDB): domain Bacteria; phylum Actinomycetota; class Actinomycetes; order Propionibacteriales; family Nocardioidaceae; genus Nocardioides. The sequence goes on from CAVQXF010000001.1 coordinate 33,511, forward strand.
TGACCTCGCGGTGCTCGACGTGATGATGCCGGGGGTGTCCGGTCTGGATGCGATCCGCGCGATCCGGGCCGACGCGGCGCTGGCCGACCTGCCGGTCATCCTGCTCACCGCGCGCGCCCAGGAGTCGGACGTAGAGACGGGCTTCGACTCCGGGGCCGACGACTACATCACCAAGCCCTTCAGTCCGCGTGAGCTCGCCTCGCGGGTGCAGGCCCTGCTCAGCCGCCCGACCGTCTGAGGCGAAATCCGTGGTAGCCGCAAGGTCATCGCGGCGTACCCGACGGTGCCTTCCTGCCCGGCTCCGTAGCGCAAGGCGCCGGGAATGTTGTCGATTACCCAAGCGTTTGGACCCGTGACACACTTGTCTGTCGGCTCCGGTTCACGCCTCCTCGCAGGGAGCGAGGCGACCCGGCGCTATCGAGAGGAAAAGCCATGAAGAAGGACATCCACCCGAACTACACGCCGACCCAGGTGACCTGTACCTGCGGCGCCCAGTTCACCACCCGCAGCACCGCGACCTCCGGCACGATGCACGCCGACGTCTGCTCGCAGTGCCACCCGTTCTACACCGGCAAGCAGAAGATCCTCGACACCGGCGGCCGCGTCGCCCGCTTCGAGGCCCGCTACGCCAAGAAGGCTGCTGACGCCAAGAAGTAGCTGCCACCAAGCGCCGGTCCCCGCCATTGTGCGGGGGCCGGCGCTTGTCTTATGTCCGGACCACCGCCCATGAGGAGAGCCGATGTTCGAGGCCGTCGAAGGCATGCTCGCCGAGCACGCCGAGATCGAGACCCGGTTGGCTGAGCCGGAGACGCACGCCGACCCCCGGCTCGCCAAGCAGCTCAACCAGCGCTACGCCGCGCTCTCGTCGATCATCGGCGCCTGGCGCGACTGGCACGGGCTCGGCGACGACCTCGGTGCGGCGCGCGAGCTGGCGGGGGAGGACTCGGCGTTCGCCGAGGAGGCCGAGGCGCTGGTCCCGAGACTCCACGACGCCGAGGAGCGGCTGCGTCGACTGCTGGTGCCGCGCGACGAGGCCGACGACAAGGATGCGATCCTCGAGGTCAAGTCCGGCGAGGGTGGCGAGGAGTCGGCGTTGTTCGCCGGCGACCTCCTCCGCATGTACACCCGCTACGCCGAGGCGCGCGGCTGGAAGGTCGAGATCCTCGACGCGGCCGAGTCCGACCTGGGGGGCTACAAGTCCGTGACGGTCGCGGTGAAGGCGAAGGGCACCCCCGAGCCGGGGACCGCGCCGTACGCCCTGCTGAAGTTCGAGGGCGGCGTGCACCGGGTCCAGCGGGTGCCGGTCACGGAGTCCCAGGGCCGGGTGCACACCAGCGCCGCCGGCGTCCTGGTCTTCCCCGAGGCTGAGCAGATCGACGTCCAGATCGACGACAACGACCTGCGCATCGACGTCTACCGCAGCAGCGGCCCCGGCGGTCAGAGCGTCAACACCACCGACTCCGCGGTCCGGATCACCCACGTGCCGACCGGCATCGTCGCCAGCTGCCAGAACGAGAAGAGTCAGCTGCAGAACCGCGAGCAGGCCATGCGCATCCTGCGCGCCCGGATCCTGGCTGCCGCCCAGGAGAAGGCGGACGCCGAGGCCGGAGAGGCGCGGCGCAGCCAGGTCCGCACCGTCGACCGCTCCGAGCGGATCCGCACCTACAACTTCCCGGAGAACCGGATCTCCGACCACCGCACCGGCTACAAGTCCTACAACCTCGACCAGGTGCTCGACGGTGACCTCCAGCCGGTTCTGGACTCCTGCATCGAGGCCGACCTGGCCACCCGGCTCGAGGCGCTGGACCAGTGAGCCCGACCCGGCGGGCCGTGCTCTCCGCGGCCGTCGAGCGGCTCCGGGTCGCCGGGGTCGCCAGCCCCGATCACGACGCGGCCGAGCTGCTCGCGCACGTCCTCGGCACCACCCGCTCCCGGCTCCCGCTGGTCGACGACGTCCCCGCCGAGGCGCTCGAGACGTACGACGTCCTCGTGGCCCGTCGCGCGGACCGGGAGCCCCTGCAGCACCTCACGGGCACGGCGTACTTCCGTCACGTCGAGCTCGCGGTCGGCCCGGGCGTCTTCGTGCCCCGGCCCGAGACCGAGCTGCTGGCGGGCTGGGCGATCGAGCACGCGACGGCGCTCGAGAAGCCCGTGGTCGTCGACCTCTGCACCGGTTCGGGAGCGGTCGCGAAGTCGATCGCCGACGAGGTCGCGGGAGCGAGCGTCCACGCCGTGGAGCTCGACGAGCCCGCGCACCGGTGGGCGGAGCGCAACCTGTCCGACACCGGCGTCGAGCTCCGCCGGGGCGACATGGCGACGGCCTTCGACGACCTCGCCGGCACGGTCGACGTGCTGACCTGCAACCCGCCGTACATCCCCCTCGACGCCTGGGAGTCGGTGGCGCCCGAGGCGCGCGACCACGACCCGCACCTCGCGCTCTTCTCCGGTGCCGACGGGCTGGATGCGATCCGGGTGCTCGAGCGTCGCGCGGCGGTCCTGCTGCGCCCCGGGGGAGTGGTCGGCTTCGAGCACGCCGACGCGCAGGGCGAGTCGGCGCCGGCGGTGTTCGTGGCGAGCGGGCGCTGGAGCGAGGTACGCGACCACGCCGACCTGGCAGGTCGGCCGCGCTTCACGACCGCTCGGCTGGCACGATGAGCCCTGTGACGAGCGAGCGCTTCCCGAGCGGGACCGAGGAGGAGCGGGAGGCCGCGGTCGAGGCGGCGTCTCTGGCGATCCAGCGGGGCGAGCTCGTCGTGATCCCCACCGACACGGTCTACGGCATCGGCGCGGACGCCTTCGACCCGGTCGCCGTCCGCGGTCTGCTGGACGCCAAGGGCCGCGGCCGCAACATGCCGCCACCGGTCCTGATCCACTCCGCGACGACGCTCGACGCGCTGGCGGTCAAGGTGCCCGGCTACGCCCGGGCCCTCGTCACGGAGTTCTGGCCCGGCCCGCTCACGCTGGTCTGCCACCAGCAGAGCTCCCTGCAGTGGGACCTCGGAGACTCGCGCGGCACGGTCGCCGTGCGGATGCCGGACCACGAGGTCGCGCTCGCGGTCCTCGAGCGCACCGGCCCGCTGGCCGTCAGCTCCGCCAACAAGACCGGCCAGCCGGCCGCGACCGACGCCGACCAGGCCGTCGAGATGCTCGGCGAGGACGTGGCCGTCGTCATCGACGCCGGCAGCAGCCCGGGTGGCGAGGCCTCGACGATCATCGACCTCACCGGTCCCCGGCCTCGCGTCCTGCGCCTCGGCGCGCTGGGGCTCGACGCACTCAACGCCGTCCTCGAGCCTCTCGGCTTCACACTCACGGACGAAGGCTGATGCGGGAGTACGTCCTCGTCTTCCTCATCGCCGCCGCGACGACCTACCTGCTGACGGTCATCGCCCGCGAGATCGCTCTGCGCACCGGCGCCGTCGCCAAGGTCCGCGACCGCGACGTGCACGCCGTGCCGATCCCCTACCTGGGCGGGCTCGCGATGCTCGGCGGGATGGTCGCGGCGTACGCCGTGGCGCGCGAGCTGCCGTTCCTCTCCCTCAGCGGCCCGTTCGTGTTCCGCGACGCCGGGGTCGTGCTGATCGCCGGTGCGCTGATCTGCGCCGTGGGCGTGCTCGACGACCTCTTCGAGCTCGACGCCCTCACCAAGCTCGGTGGGCAGGTGCTCGCGGCGGGCTTCCTGATCGCGTTCGGGATCCAGTACGTCTTCTTCACCGGCAGCGACGGCACCCAGTTCCTGCTCCAGCCCGCGCAGGGGGCGTTGCTCACCGGGTTCGTGGTGGTGGCGACGGTCAACGCCGTCAACTTCGTCGACGGCCTGGACGGCCTGGCGGCCGGCGTGGTGGCCATCGGCGCGCTGGCGTACTTCGTCTTCTGCTACCAGCTGGCCAACATCAACAACGTCCAGCTGGCGACCACCGGAGCGCTGCTCAGCGCGGCCCTCGCGGGGTCGTGCATCGGCTTCCTGCCGCACAACTTCCACCAGGCCCGGCTCTTCATGGGCGACAGCGGCTCGATGCTGATCGGTCTGGTGCTCTCGGCCAGCGCGGTCACGCTCACCGGGCAGTTCGCCCCCGACCAGATCAGCGAGGGCGGCGCCGGCTCCCAGGCCAGCTTCGTCCCGACGCTGCTGCCCCTGCTGCTGCCGGTCTCGATCCTGATCGTGCCGATGCTCGACCTGGTGCTGGCCGTCGTACGCCGCACGCGCGCCGGGCGCTCGCCGTTCGCGCCGGACAAGCAGCACCTGCACCACCGGCTGCTCGAGATCGGGCACTCGCACCGGCGTGCGGTCCTGATCATGTACCTCTGGGCGGCGCTGGTCGCGTTCGGCACCGTCCTGGTCAGCCTGTACGGCGACGAGACCTGGACCTGGGTCGCGGTGGGGGCGATGGCCACCGTCACGATCGCGTTGACCTTCGTGCTCCCGAAGCTGCACCATCCCGCCGAGCCCCCGCTCCCGGTCGAGGGCGGCGAGACGCCCCCCGGCCACTCGCTGCCGGGCGACATCTGACAGGCTCGTACCGCGCTCGGGGCAGGTGCGATTACAGCCCCGCCGAACGCTTGTGCTACTTTTCACAAGCACCTCCCAGCGCTGCTGGGAAGACCAGAGACCGCCTCCCCAGAACGGCCGCCGATGATGACGACCGAGATGCCCGAGACCACCCCGGTGGAGCGCCCCCGAGTGCTCCTGGGTGCGGCCTGTGCGGCCCTGGTGGCCGGCCTCCTCCTGGTCCTCCTCGCCGCTCTCGTGAGCGGCAGCGCTGCGGCGTACGGCGCCGCCGCCGGCACCGCGATCGTCATCGGGGTCTTCGCGACCGGGTCCGTGGCCGTCGACCTGGTCGCCGGACTGCTGCCGAACGCGTCGCTGATGGTGGCGATGCTGACCTACACGCTTCAGGTGGTCGCGCTGGCGCTGATCTTCGTGGCGCTCTCCGGCTCGGGCCTGCTCGACGACACCATCGACGGACGCTGGCTCGGCGGCACCGTCATCGTCGGCACCTTCGCCTGGCTCGTCGTCCAGATCGTCCTGACGATGCGCCTGAGGTTCCCACCGATCGACATCACCAGCCCCACGAGCGATCACCAGGACCAGGCGGGTGAGGGATGACCATCTCTGGCTGCTATTGTCCGGGGCGCGATGGCTCGAGAAATTCCACCGTCAGGGCGCCGCGACGACCCCACCTCCGGCGAGCCGGTCGTGGGCGACCCGTGGATCGCTCTCAGCTACCTGGTGGCGGGAGTCTTGCTCTACGGACTGATCGGGTACGTCCTCGATCGCTGGTGGGGCACCTCGTTCATGGTGGCGGTGGGGATCGTGGCCGGAGCAGTCTTCGGCGTGGTCCACACCTGGATCCGCTTCCGGGCACTCGAGGTACGGAACGCCGAGCGGGCCAAGCCGGAACAGCAATGACGCAGACCCAGATCACGATCGACATCCAGGAGTCACGTTGAGCGGCATCATCTCCGCTGATGGTGGTGGGTTCACCCCACCGAGCCCCGGGGACTTCAACCTGCCCCCGATCGGTCCGGACAAGACCTTCGAGTTCCTCGGTCAGACGCATTACCTCGGCGTCACCAAGCCGATGCTCCAGATCGTCCTCGCAGCGGTGATCGTGTTCGTCGTGCTCTACGCCGCCGGTCGCAAGCGCGCGATGGTCCCCTCCCGGCTGCAGTTCGCCGGCGAGGAGGCGTACGGCTTCGTGCGCAACTCGATCAGCCGCGACGTCATCGGCGGGCGCGACTTCGCGCGCTTCACGCCGTACCTCGTGACGCTGTTCTTCTTCCTCCTCGTCAACAACCTGATGGCGAGCATCCCGTTCATCCAGTTCCCGACGTTCTCCCGCTCGGGCATGGTCTACGGCCTCGCCCTGATGAGCTGGATCATCTACAACTACGTCGGCATCAAGAAGCACGGCTTCGGCGGCTACCTCAAGCACGTCTCGGTCCCGCCGGGCATCACCGGCCCGATTCTGCTGCTGCTCGTCCCGCTGGAGTTCATGTCCAACGTGCTGGTCCGCCCGGTCACGCTGGCGCTGCGACTCTTCGCGAACATGTTCGCCGGCCACCTGCTGCTGATCCTGTTCGCCCTCGGCGGCCAGTACATCCTCACCGAGATGTCCATCGCCTACGCCCCGGTCGGCATCATCTCGTGGGTCCTCTTCGTCGCCGTAGCGTTCCTGGAGATCCTGATCCAGTTCCTCCAGGCCTACGTCTTCGTGCTGCTCAACGCCATGTACATCTCCGGTGCCGTCTCCGACGACCACTGAGATCCCCAGCTCCACCCGTAAGTCATCTGAAGTAGAAACAACCGAAAGGAAATCGCCGTGGACGGCTCCCTCAACATGATCGGGTACGGCCTGGCTGCCATCGGGCCGGGTATCGGTATCGGTCTGATCTTCGCCGCCTACATCAGTGGTGTCGCTCGTCAGCCGGAGGCCCAGGGCCGCCTGCAGACGATCGCCATCCTGGGCTTCGCGCTCGCCGAGGCGCTCGCGATCATCGGTATCGCCCTCGCGTTCGTCCTCTGACGGCGCGGATCGCTGACGTAGGACCCGGAAGGACCTGCCCATGCATGCATTGACGCTGGTGACGGCGGCGGAGGAAGAGGGCCACGCCCTCAACCCTCTCGTCCCGCACCCGATCGAGCTTGTTCTCTCGCTCGTCGTCTTCGGCATCCTCTTCTTCCTCGTGAAGAAGTACGTGGTGCCGAACTTCGAGAAGACGTACGCCGACCGCACCGAGGCCATCGAGGGCGGACTGGCTGCGGCCGAGACGAAGCAGGCCGAGGCTGACGCCAAGCTCGCCGAGCTCGAGAAGCAGCTCGCCGACGCTCGCCACGAGGCGGCGCGGATCCGCGAGGAGGCTCGCGAGCACGGCGCGGCGATCGTGGCCGAGATGCGGGACCAGGCCCAGGCCGAGTCGACGCGCATCATCGAGCACGGCAAGTCCCAGATCGAAGCGGAGCGCCAGCAGGCGGTCACCTCGCTCCGGGCCGAGGTCGGCTCGCTGGCCATCGGTCTCGCCGGCCGAGTCGTCGGCGAGAGCCTCGACGACGACGAGCGCTCGACGCGGGTCGTCGAGCGGTTCCTCGCCGACCTCGAGACCATCGAGGCCTCGCAGGCCGCGGGCAACGGGGCGGACTGATGGTCCAGCACCTCAGCTCGCTGCGCGGAGCCTCGGCGGAGGCACTGCAGGTCCTCGGCGAACGTGTCGACGGCTTCGCAGGCACCCTCGAGGAGACCGGAGCGCTCGGGGCGGACCTCTTCGGTCTTGCCGCGGTGCTCCGCTCCCAGCCGGCCCTGCGCCGGGCGGCCACCGACGTCTCGACCCCGGTCGAGGCGCGGACCGGCCTGGTGCGCAACGTGTTCGAGGGCAAGGTCGGCGCTCCGGCGCTCGACCTGCTGAGCGACGCCGCAGGGCGCCGTTGGCTCTCGTCGCGAGACCTCCCCGACGCGCTGGAGTACGTCGGGGTGGCCGCTACGGTCCGCTCCGCCGGCAAGAGGGACGCGGGACGGCTGGCCGACGAGCTCTTCGGCATCGCCCAGACCGTCGAGGAGCAGGCCGAGCTGCGCATCGCGCTCTCGGACCCGGTCCGGTCCGCGGACGACAAGAGCGTGCTGCTCCACGGGCTGCTGGGAGAGCGGGTGCTGCCGGCGACGCTGGCGCTCGTCGACCAGGCGCTCGCGGGCTCCTACCGCTCGTTCCACGCGGCCGTCACCGAGTACCAGAAGGTTGCCGCGGCGATCTACGGTGAGGGTGTGGCTCGAGTGAGCGTGGCCCGCGCCCTGACCGCCGAGCAGCACGCCCGGCTGCACGACGCACTCAGCCGTCAGTACGACCGGCCCATCCACCTGAACGTCGAGGTGGACCCGGACGTCCGTGGCGGACTCCGGATCGAGATCGGCGACGACGTCATCGACGGCAGCGTCGCCACCCGTCTCGACCAGGTACGACGCAAGCTTGTCGGCTGACGCCGAACCGGCACCACAGACATTCAGTAGACCCAGAGCCCAAGAGAGTAGGGACGCACAGATGACGGAGCTTTCGATCCGTCCGGACGAGATCCGGGACGCGCTTCAGCGGTTCGTGTCGGAGTACCAGCCCGACGCCGCCAGCAAGGAGGAGGTCGGCACGGTCGCCCAGGCCGGTGACGGCATCGCCCGTGTCAGTGGCCTGCCCTCCGCGATGGCCAACGAGCTGCTCGAGTTCGAGGACGGCACCCTCGGCATCGCGCTGAACCTCGACACCCGCGAGATCGGTGTCGTCATCCTCGGCGACTTCGACAAGATCGAAGAGGGCCAGACGGTCCGCCGTACCGGCGAGATCCTGTCCGTCCCCGTCGGTGACGGGTTCATGGGCCGGGTCATCGACCCGCTCGGCACCCCGATCGACGGCCTCGGCGACATCGAGTCCGACGTACGTCGCCCGCTCGAGCTCCAGGCTCCCAGCGTGATGGACCGCAAGTCGGTGCACGAGCCGCTCGCCACCGGCATCAAGGCGATCGACTCGATGACCCCGATCGGCCGCGGCCAGCGTCAGCTGATCATCGGTGACCGCGCGACCGGCAAGACGACGATCGCGATCGACACGATCATCAACCAGAAGCAGAACTGGGAGTCGGGCGACCCGTCGAAGCAGGTCCGCTGCATCTACGTCGCCATCGGTCAGAAGGGCTCGACCATCGCCTCCGTGCGTGGCGCCCTCGAAGAGGCCGGCGCGCTGGAGTACACCACGATCGTCGCCTCGCCGGCATCGGACAGTGCGGGCTTCAAGTACCTGGCTCCCTACACCGGCTCGGCCATCGGCCAGCACTGGATGTACGACGGCAAGCACGTCCTGATCGTCTTCGACGACCTGACGAAGCAGGCCGAGGCCTACCGCGCCGTGTCGCTGCTGCTGCGCCGCCCGCCGGGCCGTGAGGCCTACCCGGGTGACGTCTTCTACCTGCACAGCCGGCTGCTCGAGCGGTGCGCGAAGCTCTCCGACGACCTCGGCGCGGGCTCGATGACGGGTCTGCCGATCATCGAGACCAAGGCCAACGACGTCTCGGCGTACATCCCGACCAACGTCATCTCGATCACCGACGGCCAGATCTTCCTGCAGTCGGACCTCTTCGCGTCCAACCAGCGCCCCGCGATCGACGTCGGTGTGTCGGTCTCGCGCGTCGGTGGTGCGGCCATGACCAAGGCGATGAAGGCCGTGACCGGCTCGCTCAAGGTCGACCTCGCGCAGTTCCGCGCGATGGAGGCCTTCGCGATGTTCGCCTCCGACCTCGACGCCGCGTCGCGTCAGCAGCTCGACCGCGGTCAGCGGCTGATGGCGCTGCTCAAGCAGCCGGCGTACTCGCCGTACCCGCTCGAGGAGATGACCGTCTCGCTGTGGCTCGGCACGACCGGGCGCCTGGACAAGGTGCCGGTCGGCGACGTGATCCGCTTCGAGCAGGAGTTCCTCGACTACCTGCGGCGCTCGCACGAGGGCGTGCTCTCGGCGATCCGTGAGTCGCAGAAGTTCGAGGACGAGACCTCTCACTCGCTCGAGGGTGCCTACGACTCCTTCCTGGACCTCTTCGAGACCTCCGACGGAGGGTCGATCAAGGTCGGCCACGAGCCGCAGGCCGAGGCCCTGAAGGACGAGGACGTCGAGCAGGAGCAGATCGTCAAGCAGAAGCGGGGCTGACCCATGGCTCTATCGGTGCGCGAGTACCGGGCGCGGATCAAGTCGACGGAGTCGATGAAGAAGATCACCCGCGCCATGGAGCTCATTGCCGCGTCCCGGATCATCAAGGCGCAGCAGCGGGCGCAGTCGGCAGCGCCGTACGCCCGCGAGCTGACCAGGGCGGTCTCGGCCGTGGCGACGTACTCCAACGTCGACCACCCGCTGACCCGTGAGCCCGAGCAGGCCAAGCGGGCTGCGGTCCTGGTCGTCACGAGCGACCGGGGTCTGGCCGGTGCCTACTCCTCGAGCGTGCTCAAGGAGGCCGAGCGCCTCGCCGAGAAGCTGCGCGGCGAGGGCAAGGAGATCGACACCTACATCTGCGGCCGCAAGGGCGAGGCGTACTACCGGTTCCGGGGTCGTCCTGTCGTGCAGTCGTGGACCGGGTTCTCCGACCAGCCGTCGTACGAGGTCGCCTTCGACATCGGCAAGACCCTGATCGAGGCCTTCCTCGCCGAGGACGGCGAGGAGCGTGCGGTCGACGAGGTGCACGTGGTCTTCACGCGCTTCCGGTCGATGCTGACCCAGGAGCCGACCGATGTGCGGCTGCTGCCGCTCGAGGTCGTCGAGGGGGAGGAGGCGCCCGCCAGCGGCGAGGTGCTGCCGCTCTACGAGTTCGAGCCGTCGCCCGAAGCCGTCCTGGACGGGCTGCTGCCGCAGTACGTCCAGAGCCGGATCTTCTTCGCGCTCCTGCAGGCCGCGGCCTCCGAGCTCGCCGCCCGCCAGAAGGCGATGAAGGCCGCGACGGACAACGCGGACGAGCTCATCAAGAAGTACACCCGGATCGCCAACCAGGCCCGCCAGGCCGGTATCACCCAGGAAATCAGCGAGATCGTCGGTGGCGTCAACGCCCTGGCAGACGCCAACGCCGGCCAAGACTGAAGCGGAGAAGTGAGAGACATGACTGCCACTGTTGAAGAGACCACGGAGACCGGCTCGGCTGGCGTCGGCCGGATCGCCCGGGTCATCGGCCCGGTCGTGGACATCGAGTTCCCCGTGGACTCGATGCCCGGCATGTACAACAAGCTGGAGACCGAGCTCGAGCTCGGCGGCGAGAAGACGATCCTTGCTCTCGAGGTCGCCCAGCACATCGGTGACGGCATGGTTCGCGCCATCTCGCTGCGCCCGACCGACGGCCTCGTCCGTGGCGCCCAGGTCACCGACACCGGCGGGCCGATCACCGTGCCCGTAGGCGACGCCACTCTCGGCAGGGTGTTCAACACCCTCGGCGAGTGCCTCAACCTCGAGGAGGGCGAGACCCTCGACGTCAAGGAGCGGTGGGGTATCCACCGCAAGGCTCCGGCCTTCGACCAGCTCGAGTCCAAGACGCAGATGTTCGAGACCGGCATCAAGGTCATCGACCTGCTGGCGCCGTACGTCCTCGGCGGCAAGATCGGCCTGTTCGGTGGTGCCGGTGTCGGCAAGACCGTGCTCATCCAGGAGATGATCGCGCGGGTCGCGAAGGACCACGGTGGTGTGTCGGTGTTCGCCGGTGTCGGCGAGCGCACCCGTGAGGGCAACGACCTGATCGTCGAGATGGAGGAGGCCGGCGTCATCGGCCAGACCGCCCTCGTCTTCGGCCAGATGGACGAGCCGCCGGGCACCCGCCTGCGGGTCGCGCTGTCCGCGCTGACGATGGCGGAGTACTTCCGCGACGTGCAGAACCAGGACGTGCTGCTCTTCATCGACAACATCTTCCGGTTCACGCAGGCCGGCTCCGAGGTCTCCACCCTGCTCGGCCGGATGCCGTCCGCGGTGGGCTACCAGCCCAACCTCGCCGACGAGATGGGCACGCTCCAGGAGCGGATCACCTCGACGCGCGGTCACTCGATCACCTCGATGCAGGCGATCTACGTGCCGGCCGACGACTACACCGACCCGGCTCCGGCGGCGACGTTCGCGCACCTGGACGCCACCACCGAGCTCTCGCGTGACATCGCGTCGCAGGGCATCTACCCGGCGGTCGACCCGCTCACCTCGACCTCGCGGATCCTCGACCCGCAGTACATCGGTCAGGCGCACTACGACTGCGCGATCCGCGTCAAGCAGATCCTGCAGCGCAACAAGGAGCTCCAGGACATCATCGCGATCCTCGGTGTCGACGAGCTCTCCGAAGAGGACAAGATCATCGTGTCCCGCGCTCGCCGGATCCAGCGCTTCCTGTCGCAGAACACCTACGTCGCCAAGCAGTTCACCGGCATCGAGGGCTCGACCGTGACCATCAAGGACACGATCGAGGCGTTCAACAAGATCGCCGACGGCGACTACGACCACGTGGCCGAGCAGGCCTTCTTCATGTGCGGCGGTCTGGACGACGTCGAGAAGAAGTGGGCCGAGATCCAGAAGAGTCTCTGATGGCCTCCTCGGAGACCGACCACCTGCAGGTGGAGCTCGTCGCGGCCGACCGGACCGTGTGGTCCGGTCAGGCCACGATGGTCGTCGTACGCACGGAGGAGGGTGACCTCGGCGTGCTGCGGGGCCACGCCCCGGTGCTCTCGGCGCTGGTCGACGGCGTCGTCGAGATCGAGCCCCTGGACGGCGCGCGGTTGTTCATCGCCGTCGACGGCGGGTTCCTCTCGGTCGCCAACGACCGCGTCTCGATCCTCAGCCAGTTCGCCGCGCTGTCCCACGAGATCGACGTGGACGCCGCGCGATCGGAGCTGGAGGCGGCAACGGGATCCGGTTCCGACAGCCCCGAGACACACGCACGGATCCAGCGCGCCGAGGCACGCCTCCGGGCGGTCGAGAAGGCTTCCTAGCCCCTGTCCGCTCCGTCAAGGCGTGCCGCTAGGGTGGCACCCCACGGTGACGGAGCGGACGGAGGACATGGATGCCGGTGTGGCAGTGGCTTCTCGACGCTGCTGGCGCGCTGCTCGTCCTGGTGCTCGTCTACGGCCTCGGCCTGATCGTCCGCCGCCGCCTGCTGTCCCGTCATGGCGGGACCTTCGAGCTCAGCTACCGCGTCCGGCAGGAACATGCCGGGCGCGGTTGGCTTCTCGGGCTCGGCCGCTATTCCGGCGAGTCGCTGGAGTGGTTCCGCTACTTCTCCCTCTGGCCCGGACCCAAGCGGGTCCTGCAGCGCTCCGAGGTCACCTTCGTCGACAGCCGCGCCCCCGAGGGTGCCGAGCAGATGTCGCTCTACCCCGAGCACGTGGTGCTGTCGTGCTCGACCCCCACGGGCCCGATCGAGCTGGCCATGTCGCCGGCGTCGCTGATGGGCTTCCAGTCGTGGCTCGAGTCCGGCCCGCCGGGCACTGACTGGACCCGCGGACCGCGCTAGCACCGCCCATATTCTGGACCGGTCAAGAAGCCAGTTTGGCGCAGCCGGTCCGATCGGGAAGTCTGGTCCCGTGCCGTCTCTCACCCGCACCCGCAACGCGGTCGCCATCAGCTTCGCGCTGAACGGCTTCTGCTTCGCCACGATGGTGTCGCGGCTGCCCGACATCCGCAGCGGGCTCGAGCTCGACAACGGCTCGTTGGGCCTGCTGCTGCTCGCGATCGCGATCGGATCCGTGATCGCGCTGCCGCTCAGCGGTCGTCTCATCGATCGCTACGGGGCTATGGCGGTGACCCGGCTCGGAGCAGTGCTGGTGGCCTCCGGCCTGCTGGTGGCAATGACGGGCGTGGTGACCGACGTGGTCGCGCTGACCGTCATCGGCTTCTTCTTCGACGGCATCGGCATCGCGGTCTGGGACGTGTCCATGAACGTCGAGGCGGCCGAGGTCGAGCGCCGTTTCGGCCGGACGATGATGCCGCGATTCCACGCCGGCTGGAGCATCGGCTCGTTCGCCGGCGCCGCGATCGGCATCCCGATGGCGGCGCTCCACACCCCGCTGTTGCTGCACGTGCCTGGCTTCGCCGTACTCGCTGCGGTCGCAACCTGGCGTGCCGCCGCCTACTACCCGGTGCCGACGATCACCCACGAGGACCGTCAGGCCGTCGCCTGTTCACCGTGGCGCGAGCCGCGGACCCTGGCGATCGGCGTGATGGTGCTGGCGTTCGCGCTGTCGGAGGGCGCCGCCAACGACTGGCTGGCGCTCGCGCTGATCGACGGGTACGGCGTCCGGCACTGGGTCGGCGTCACCGGCTTCACACTCTTCGTGACCGCGATGTTCTTCGGCCGCCTGACCGGTCCCGTCGTGCTCGACCGCTACGGCCGGGCCCCGGTGTTGTGGGGGAGTGCGGCGGCTGCGTTCGTGGGGATCCTGCTCGTCGTCTTCGGCGGCAACGTGGTGCTGGTCGGCATCGGCATCGTCGTGTGGGGCCTCGGTGCCTCGCTCGGCTTCCCGGTCGGCATGAGTGCGGCCGCCGACGACCCGCTGCGTGCCGCCCGTCGGGTCAGTGTGGTCTCGACGATCGGCTACACCGCCTTCCTGGCCGGCCCGCCCTTGCTCGGCCTGCTCGCTGACCACATCGGCACGCTCGAGACCCTGCTGATCATCGCCGCCCTGATGATCCCCGCTGCCCTGACGGTCTTCGCGGCCCGCCCGGCGCAGCCCGCCGAGGTCGAGGAGGTCGCCTCGTGAGCATCTGCTGCCCACGCGGCGCGCAGGGACCGCTCAGGCGTCGAACAGCCCACGGATGTCGGCCGCGGTGATGCCGGCCGCCGAGGCGCCCTCGCCGTCGATCACCTGGGCGAAGAGCTCTGCCTTGCGGACCTTGAGCTCCATCACCTTCTCCTCGATCGTGCCGGTCGCGATCATCCGGTAGACGTGCACCGGACGGTTCTGGCCGATGCGGTGCGCCCGGTCGACAGCCTGCGCCTCCGCGGCAGGGTTCCACCACGGGTCGAGCACGAACACGTAGTCGGCCTCGGTGAGCGTCAGCCCGACCCCACCCGCCTTCAGCGAGATCAGGAAGACCTCCGCGGTCCCGCTGCGGAACTCCGCCACCGCCGCGCCGCGGTCCCGGGTCCTGCCATCGAGGTAGGCCGTCTGGAAGCCGGCGTCGGTCAGCCGCGACTCGACCCGTTCGAGGTACGACGTGAACTGGCTGAACACCAGCGAGCGATGTCCCTCGGCCGTGATCTCGGTCAGGTGCTCGACGAGCACGTCGAGCTTGGCCGAGCCGACCCGGTCGTGGGCGGGGTCGATCAGGGCCGGGTCGAGAGCCAGCCGCCGCAAGGTCGTGAGCGCGCTGAAGATGGCGACCCGGTTGCGCTCGAAGTCCTCGACCAGGCCCAGGATGCGCTGTCGCTCCTTGGCCAGGTGGGTGTCGTAGAGCTTGCGGTGCCGTGAGCCGAGCTCGACGTCGAGCACCTGTTCCTGCTTGGGCGGCAGGTCGGCGGCGACGAGCTCCTTGGTGCGGCGCAGCATGAAGGGCCGGATCCGCCGACGGAACCGGGCCAGGGCCTCGGGATCGCGTCCCTTCTCGACCGGCGTCACCACCTGGGTCGTGAAGGCACGCGGCCACGGGTAGATGCCCGGCACCGTGATCGAGAGCAGCGACCACAGCTCCATCAGCCGGTTCTCGAAGGGCGTGCCCGTCACCGCGAGCCGGAACGGCGTCTCGATCTGGCGGACCGCGGCATAGGTCTTGCTCTGGTGGTTCTTGACCTGCTGTGCCTCGTCGAGGACGAGCCCGGCCCAGGGGACGGCCGCGAACGACTCCTGGGCCAGTCGCAGCACGGCGTACGTCGTCACGACGATGTCGGCGTCGGCGGCGATGGCCGCGACGTCGTCGGCTCGACGGGTGACCGTCCGGACCCGCAGCCCGGGGGTGTGCTGTGCGGCTTCGCCGAGCCAGGCCGACACCACGCTCGTCGGCGCCACCACGAGGAACGGGCCGGCGCCGTCAGTGGTGACCGCGTACTGAGCCAGGGCCAGGACCTGCAGCGTCTTGCCGAGGCCCATGTCGTCGGCGAGGATCCCGCCGAGCTGGTGCTGCCAGAGGAACGCGAGCCAGTGGAAGCCTTCGCGCTGGTAGTCCCGCAGCGTCGTGCTCAGACCGCTGGGCTCCGGGCGCGGCAGGTCGACGAGCCCGCTGAGGGCGCGCGCCCGGTGCACCCACTGCGCGGCCTGGGCGTCGACGACGCCGAGCTCGGCCAGCTGCGCCCAGACCCCGAGGTCGTGCTTGCCGACGCTGACGCGATCGTCGTCCCCGAGGTCGCGCAGCGTCGCGGCCGCGGCCACCACCTCACGGAGCCGGTCGAACTCGGGGCGGTCGGCTCGCAGGTAGAGCCCGCTGGGCAGCACGACGAACTCCTCCTCGCGGGTGAGCGCGGCCAGGACGTCGGCGAGCGGGATGCGCTCGTCCTCGACCGAGATCGTCACCGCGAGGTCCAGCCAGTCGGTGGCACCGTCGGCGTGCTCGTCGGTCACCTCGAACGTGATCGACGGTGCGACCTCGGACTCGCGGAAGGTCGGTGGTGTCTCCTCGACGATCTCCACGTCATCGACCGCGCGCAACGCGGGCAGGTCGTGCACCGCCAGGGCGAGGGCGTCCCCGCCCGTCGCCCGGACCGTCCGCAGGAGCACGGCGGGCACCCGGTCGCGGATCTCCCGCTCGACGTGGTGCTCACGCAGACCGTCGAGAGTGTCCGTCGCGTCGAGCGCGCAGGAGCGTTCGTCGTACCGCCACGACCAACGCAGGGTGGCCTCCGTGGAGGAGCGCCAGGTGACGGTGAGACGCAGCGACGGGCGGATCGCCGCCGGGAGCTCCACCGAGTGGTCCGAGGAGGTGAGCTCGACCGTGCGTCCGAGCCGACGCAGGAGGTCGGGCAGCGCGTCGACGCCGCCCGCGGGCACGGCGATGTCCACGCCGGCATGGAGCAGGTCGGCCAGTGCCGGAGGAAGGACCGCGTCGATGCTCGCCAGGAGCAGGTGACCGTCCTCGAGCAGGGCCACCGTGTGCGCCGGAGAGCCGATCGGCACCACCTCCTCGCCCCGCCAGGACCGGCCGTCATGCACCACCCCGAGTCGCAGCAGGTGGCCGCCGTCGTCGGTGCGGACGACGTCGAGCGTGGGTGTGAGCGGAGCGTCGAGGAGCCCGACGGCCTCCAGCCCGGGGCCCGCCACCAGGGGCGCCCCGGCCTCGACCGCTCGGCGGAGCAGCGGGACCAGGCGGTGCCCGAACTCGACCAGGCCGGGTGCGCCGACAGCGCTGCGGTAGTAGGGGTTCGACGCCTGGAGCACGGACCACAGGTCCAGCACCGCGTCGACCTGCTCAGGACGGAACCCGTGTCGTCCTGTCGACCGGCCCAGGGTGGTCCAGTCGGCACCGGACTTGACCCACCCGCCCTGGACGCTGCGCCGGACCGGGCGGAGCGCGAGCGCAGGACCGCGGGAGCGGCCGTGGAAGCGGTCCTCGTCGAGCAGGATCTGCAGCGCCAGTGGCAGCAGCTCGCCGCTCCGAGTCGCGTGCCGGTCGGCGGCGTCGAGCTCCGCGATGATGCTCCCGATCTGGTGCTGCCAGGCTCCCGCCGTCGTCTGCGGCAGCGGTCGCTCAGCCGCCGAGATCACGGTCGCGAGGGCGACCCCGTGCTTGCAGTCGACGCGCACCGGGCAGCTGCACGTGGTGGTGATCCAGAAGCGGTCGTCGACGAGCTCGGCGTAGACGTGGACCCCGTAGTCGCGACCGTTGCTCCCGCGTGCCTCCGCGGTCGCGATCACGGTGTCCGTGGTGAGCTTGGTGATCTCCGGGTCGATGATCCTGCCGGTCCGGGCGTACTCGAATCCGCGCGCGAGCGTGCCCGAGTCGAAGTACGGCGCCAGTGCACTGGGGGTGAGGGCGGCGAGGATCGTCATCGTCCGGACATGGTGACACCGGACGCCGACGTACGCCGCCCGTCCTCCACAGGACGGGTCAGCCTCGCTCGCCGCCGGGCACCCAGAGCACGTCGCCGTTGGCGCGGTTGGCGTGCCGGGCCACGATGAAGAGCAGGTCGGAGAGCCGGTTCAGGTAGGTGATGGCGAGCGCGTTCATGGTGTCCGCGTGGACCTCGTACGCCGCCCAGGCGGACCGCTCGGCCCGACGTACGACGGTCCGGGCGACGTGCAGCAGGGCCGCGCCCTCGGTGCCCCCGTTGAGGATGAAGGAGCGCAGGGCCGGCAGGTCCTCGTTGTACTCGTCGCACCAGGCCTCGAGGCGGTCGACGTACTCCTGCTCGATGCGCAGCGGTGGGTACTCCGGCTCCGCCACGACCGGGGTGCAGAAGTCGGCGCCGACGTCGAAGAGGTCGTTCTGGACCCGGGTCAGCAGCGTGACCACGTCGGCGTCCAACCCACCCTGCGCGAGCGCGAGCCCGAGATGGGCGTTGGCCTCGTCCACGTCGGCGTACGCCGCCAGGCGCAGGTCGGTCTTCGTCGTGAGGCTCATGTCGCCGAGGCGGGTCTCCCCGGCGTCGCCGGTGCGCGTGTAGATCCGGGTGAGGTTGACCATGCCGTCGAGGGTAGCGACGTACCGTCGGACGGCATGAGACGCCTCGGCCTGCCACTCCTGCTCGCGCTCCCGGCGCTGGGCCTCGCGGTGGCCGGGCTCTTCCACCCGCACCACCTGACGTACGACACCTCGTGGCGCTGGTACACCCTGCACCTGCCCGGGCTGCTGGCCTTCCCGCTGGTCGGCGTGGCCCTCGCCTCGCTGGTCCGGCTCCGCACCGACTCGCTGGCGTGGGCGATCCGGCTGACGGCGTACGTCTATGCGACCTTCTACACCGCGCTCGACGTGGTCAGCGGCATCGCGGCCGGCTACGTCACCCACGAGCTCGGCCCGGGCGTGCGCGCGACCGGAGTCGGTGAGCCTGCTCTTCCGGATCGGCACCCCGCTCGGCGAGGTCGGGTCCTGGGCGCTGCTGGCGACCTGCGCCCTGCTGGCGCTCGACCAGATCCGTCGCCACGGCGCCGTCGGTGCGGTCGCGCTGGTCCTGCTGCCGGGCGCCTGGCTGGTGCACGTCGACCACATCTTCTCGCCGCGGGGCGTGCTCGGCATGCTGCTGATCGCGGCCGGCACGGCAGCGGTGGCGGCGGTCGAGGCGACACGCCGGAAAAGTTCGGGATGAGAGGCAACCTTCTCGGTGTTGTGCACGTCATAGTGAGTGACAGGCCACACGGCCGATCGGGACGCGGGGTCCCGAGAAACGGGGCACACCGATGGAGATCTTCACCGACGGTCCGACCATCCTCCTGAGCGGCGACTTCGACGTGCGCAGCACGATGGAGGTTCGCAACGCGATCTACGAGCACCTGCTCGGCCACGACGAGGACGTCGTCATCGACCTCACCGACGTGACCACCATCGACCTGACCGCGCTCAAGGTGCTCGCAGTCGCCACCCGGCAGGCGTCCCGCGCCGGACACCACCTCACGCTGCGCGGGTGCGGACCGGCCGTGCGCCGGATGCTGCACCTCAGCCACCTGATCCGGATGGTCGAGGTCGAACGGGCCTCCGAGCCGTCCAGCGCTGTCGGATAAGCCACACGCCAGAGCGGTTACCAATCGGTAGCCGCCGTCCTACCCTCGGTCCATGAGCGAGAAGGCAGCGAGCCACGCCAAGGACCGGCCGTGGTTGATGCGCACGTACTCCGGGCACTCGACGGCCGCGGCGTCCAACGAGCTGTACCGGACCAACCTCGCGAAGGGCCAGACCGGTCTCTCGGTCGCCTTCGACCTGCCGACCCAGACCGGCTACGACCCCGACTCACCGCTCGCCCGCGGCGAGGTCGGCAAGGTCGGCGTACCCGTCCCTCACCTCGGTGAGATGCGGCGGCTCTTCCAGGACATCCCGCTCACCGAGATGAACACCTCGATGACGATCAACGCCACCGCGATGTGGCTGCTGGCGATGTACCAGGTCGTCGCCGAGGAGCAGAACCCGGAGTC
Organism: uncultured Actinomycetota bacterium; assembly: GCA_963717855.1. Classification (GTDB taxonomy): domain Bacteria; phylum Actinomycetota; class Actinomycetes; order Propionibacteriales; family Nocardioidaceae; genus Nocardioides. The sequence continues at coordinate 53,037 of CAVQXF010000001.1, forward strand.
GTCGCCCGAGGAGGTCGCCGCTCAGCTGGCCGGCACCACCCAGAACGACATCATCAAGGAGTACCTCTCCCGCGGGACCTACGCCTTCCCGCCCGAGCACTCGATGCGGCTGATCGCCGACGTCATCTCCTACACCGTCCACCAGATCCCGAAGTGGAACCCGATCAACATCTGCAGCTATCACCTGCAGGAGGCCGGCGCGACGCCGACGCAGGAGCTCGCCTACGCGCTGAGCACCGCGATCGCCGTGCTGGACACGGTGAAGGACTCCGGCCAGGTCTCCGCGGACGACTTCGAGAAGGTCGTCGGCCGGATCTCGTTCTTCGTCAACGCCGGGGTCCGGTTCGTCGAGGAGATGTGCAAGATGCGGGCCTTCGTCCAGCTGTGGGACGAGATCACGAGCGAGCGGTACGGCGTCCAGGACGCCAAGATGCGCCGGTTCCGCTACGGCGTCCAGGTCAACTCGCTCGGCCTCACCGAGGCCCAGCCCGAGAACAACGTGCAGCGCATCGTGCTCGAGATGCTCGGCGTCACGCTGTCCAAGGACGCACGGGCGCGCGCCGTCCAGCTCCCGGCGTGGAACGAGGCGCTCGGCCTGCCGCGGCCGTGGGACCAGCAGTGGTCGCTGCGGCTGCAGCAGGTGCTGGCCTTCGAGTCCGACCTGCTGGAGTACGAGGACATCTTCGAGGGCTCGCACGTGGTCGAGGCCAAGGTCGCCGAGCTCGTCGCCGGCGCGAAGGCCGAGATCGACCGCGTCCAGGCGATGGGCGGCGCGATCGCGTCCGTGGAGTACATGAAGTCCGAGCTGGTCTCCTCGCACGCCACTCGCCGCGCTCGGATCGAGTCGGGTGACGAGGTGATCGTCGGGGTCAACAGGTTCGAGACCACCGCGCCCTCGCCGCTGACCGCCGACCTGGACGGCGCGATCATGGCCGCCGACCCCGCGGCCGAGAAGACCGCGCGCTCGAGTGTCGAGGCATGGAAGGCCGAGCGGGACGAGACCGCGGTCGCCGAGGCGCTGGTCGCCCTGGCCGCGGCCGCCAAGACCGACGCCAACCTGATGGCCCCGACCCTGGTCGCGGCCCGTGCCGGCGCGACCACGGGGGAGTGGTCCGCCACCCTGCGTGAGGTGTTCGGCGAGTACCGCGGCCCCACCGGCGTCTCTGGAGCCGTCGGCATCGCCGAAGCCGGCGAGGAGCTCACCGCCGTACGACGTCGGGTGCGCGAGACCGGTGACGAGCTCGGCGGCCGGCTCCGCCTGCTGGTCGGCAAGCCTGGCCTCGACGGTCACTCCAACGGCGCCGAGCAGGTCGCCGTACGAGCCCGCGACGCCGGCTTCGAGGTGATCTACCAGGGCATCCGGCTGACGCCCGAGCAGATCGTCTCGGCCGCGATCGCCGAGGACGTGCACTGTGTCGGCCTGTCGATCCTGTCCGGCTCGCACATGGAGCTGGTGCCCGACGTGCTCGACGGGTTGCGCGGGGCCGGCCTCGGCGACGTCCCGGTCATCGTCGGCGGGATCATCCCCGAGTCCGACGGTCGGCGGCTGGCCGAGCTGGGCGTCGCCGCCGTCTACACGCCCAAGGACTTCGGCCTCACCGAGATCATGGGCGGCATCGTCGACGTGATCCGTCGGGCCAACGGGCTCGACTGATCCCGGTGTCCCGAGATCCTCGTTGAGGTAAGCCTGCCCTTATCTTCGTGCTACCGTTCGCGGCGTGCCGAAGAAGAAGGTCCGCAAGCTCCCGAAGACGGAGTGCTGCGTCTCCAAGTCGAAGTGCGGACGCTGTCCGTTGCGGATGCTGAAGGAGGGGACCCTGCCCGACGGGTATACGGTCAAGAGGCGCAAGCTCGTCACGGTCGACGGCAAGAAGGTCACCAAGAAGAAGCTTGCGAAGGCCGCCTGACGCCGACCCGCCCGCGACCCGAGGAGCCGATCCGTGGCTGCACCCCGCTTCGTCGACCAGCTCAACGTCCAGGTGGGCAATGAGCTGGCCGCGCACAACCAGTACCTCGCGTGCGCCGTCTACTACGACGCGCTGACGATGCCGCAGATGGCGGCGTTCTTCTACGCCCAGGCGCTCGAGGAGCGCGCGCACGCGTCGATGATGATCCAGTACCTCCTCGACACCGACAACGCCGTGACGATCCCGGCGATCGAGGCGCCGGTCAACACGTTCGCCGACGTCACGGCGCCGGTCGAGCTCGCGCTGGCCCAGGAGAAGCGGGTCACCGACCAGATCAACGGCCTGTTGCGGATCGCTCGCGAGGAGTTCGACTTCGCCTCCGAGCAGTTCATGCAGTGGTTCATCAAGGAGCAGGTCGAGGAGGTCGCCACGATGAGCGACCTGCTGGCCGTGGTGAAGCGCAACCTCGACGACGTCGAGGACATCGAGGAGTACGTCGCGCGCGAGCAGGGTGGCGAGGGCGCCGACCCGACCGCGCCGCGCCAGGCCGGCGCCTGACCCAGGGCCCTGTAGGCCACACTGCACCCATGGGTCGCGGTGAGCGGGTGATCGTCGTCGGGGCCGGTGTGGTCGGCCTGACCTGCGCCGTACGCCTGCTCGAGGCCGGCCTCCGTGTCGACGTGGTCGCCCGCGACCTTCCGCAGGAGACGACGTCTGCCGCCGCGGCCGCGATCTGGTACCCCTACCGCGCCTTGCCGCAGGACCGGGTGACGGCGTGGGCGCGGACGTCGTACGCCGTCTTCGCCGCGCTCGCCGCACCGTCCGACTTCGGGGGCGACCCGGACTGCGGGGTGCGGATGGTGCCCGGCACCGAGGTGCTGACCGGCAGCCGGCCCGACCCCTGGTGGCGTGCGGCCGTGCCGACGCTGGAGCACACCCGGGAGGTGCCACCGGACTGGACGGCCGGCTGGTCCTTCACGACCCCGGTCGCCGACATGAGCGTCTATCTCGGCTGGCTGGCGAGCCGGGTGGGGCAGCTCGGCGGGACCGTCACCAGGCTCAACCTGTCGGCGCTGCCGGCGACCGGACTGGTCGTGAACTGCTCCGGGCTCGGCGCGCGTCTGCTCGGCGGGGACCGGAGCGTCGTACCCGTCCGCGGCCAGGTCGTGGTCGTCGAGCAGTTCGGGCTGGCGCGGTGGTGGCTCGACTCGACCGGTCCGACGTACGTCGTGCCGCGCGAGCGCGACATCGTGGTGGGCGGCACCGACCTCGAGGGCGACTGGAGCCGTACACCGTCGCCGGAGGCCGCGTCCGCGATCCTGGCGCGCGGCGCGCGACTGGTGCCGGAGCTCCGCACGGCCCGGGTGCTGCGGCACAAGGTCGGGCTGCGCCCGGTGCGGCCTGCCGTGCGGCTGGAGCGGGTCGGTGACGTTGTTCACTGCTACGGCCACGGCGGCGCTGGGGTGACGCTGAGCTGGGGTGTCGCCGACGAGGTCGTCGCCCTGCTGGGTCGATGAAGGCTCAGCCAGCGGCTGATGAGGTCACTGCAGCGGGGTGACCGCGACGACGGCCGCCGGGGCGAGGGCGCCGTACACGTGCGGGAAGGTCTCGGTCATGCCCGGCGCCGGCACCTCCTCGACGACGGGTACGTCGAGCAGGTCGGTGTCGATCTCGAGCAGCACCAGCGGCTCGGTCACGTCGGCGTAGAACGCCGCCCGCACCCCCTCCCACTGGTCGGCCCGGCTGGCGTGGAGGTAGCCCTCCTCCGCGAGCGTGACGCCCCGGGTCGAGGTCGTGTAGGCGCCGCTCTCCTGCGCTGCGGTCCAGTCGGCCAGGGTGGCGATGTGGAAGATCCTCACCGGGCGATCTTCTCCCACACCGACACGTGCTTGAGGCTGTCGCTCGTGAACGGGCTGCGGTCCCAGTCGGCCCACCGCTCGCGCAGCCGCATCCCGGCCAGTCGTGCCATCAGGTCGAGCTCGGCCGGCCAGACGTAACGGAAGGGGACGCTCGAGCGGTGGTACGTCGTGCCGTCGTCGGAGGAGTAGTGGTGCGACCACATCAGCTGGGTGGCGGTGTCGTACTCGTCGATGCCGACGTGCTCGTCGGTGTGGTTGAAGACCGCGAAGCGCTCGCCGGGTGGCAGCCGACGCAGGACCGGCACGCCGACCTCGATCACGAAGACCCCGCCGGGCGCGAGGTGGTCGGCGGCGTTCTGGAAGCACGCGATCTGGTCGTCCTGGGTCGTCACGTTGCCGATGGTGTTGAAGACCAGGTAGGCGAGCCAGAACCGGCCCTCCACCCGGGTGCTGGTCATGTCACCGATCGTCACGTCGACCGCGGCACCTCCCGGCTTGGCCTCCAGCTGGGCGACCATCGCCGCGGAGAGCTCGATGCCGTGCACGTGGACCCCCCGCTCGGCCAGCGGGATCGCCACGCGGCCGGTGCCGACCGCCAGCTCGAGGGCAGGCCGTCCGTCGGCGAGGCCGGCGAGGAAGTCGACGGTCGGCCCGAGGACGTCGTCGGCGAACATCTCGGCCGAGCCCTCGTCGTACCCCGTCGCGATGTCGGTGTCGAAGTAGTTGTCACGCACCTCCCCATCCTGCTGCGTGCGGGTCGAGCGCAGCCACCGGTTATCCGATCGGCGGTGGTGGGGGCGGGGTGGGGTGGGGCGGGATAGCCACGGACAAAATGGCTGCCGGGGGCGCTCCGGAACGACCCGATCGTCCGTGGGTAGCGTCGCGCGACCCTGGGCAGCCAGATCGAACGTTGCTCAGAACAGTCGGTGGCTCGGGTCGTCGAGCCCGCGCAGGGCGTCGTAGTCGACGACCGCGCAGGCGATGCCCCGGTCGGTGGCGAGCACGCGCGCCTGCGGCTTGATCTCCTGGGCGGCGAAGATGCCGCGGACGGGGGAGAGCAGCGGGTCGCGGTTGAGCAGCTCGAGGTAGCGGGTGAGCTGCTCGACGCCGTCGATGTCGCCGCGACGCTTGATCTCGACGGCGACCGAGGCGCCGGCCTCGTCGCGGCACATCAGGTCGACCGGGCCGATCGCGGTGGGGTACTCACGGCGTACGAGCGTCAGGCCGGGGGAGAGCGTCGCGGGGTGGTCGGCGAGCAGCTCCTGGAGGTGCTTCTCCACGCCGTCCTTCTGCAGGCCGGGATCGACGCCGAGGTCGTGGCTGGAGTCGCTGAAGACCTCGGTGAGCAGGATCCGCAGGGTGTCGTCGGTCTTGGCGTTGGTGACGGTCCACTCCACCTGCCCGTCCTCGGTGGTGCCCTCGCGCAGGGTGCACGGCGGCGACATCCAGTTCAGCGGCTTGTAGGAGCCGCCGTCGGAGTGCACCAGCACCGAGCCGTCCGCCTTGATCATCAACACCCGGGTGGCCAGGGGGAGGTGCGCGGTCAGTCGCCCGGCGTAGTCGACCTGGCACGTTGCTACGACGAGTCTCACGGGCGACGAATCTACAGTGAGCGGCATGACCGAGATCCGACCGGCCCGCCGCGAGGACCTCGACGAGATCACCGTGATCGAGGGCGAGGCCGACCAGGTCTTCGTGCCGCTCTTCGGGCCGCTCGACTGGCGACCGACTCCGGGTGTCGACCGGTACGCCGCGCCCGGCTTCCTGCTCGTCGCCGGCGCACCGCTGGCGGGCTTCGTGCACGTCCTCGAGCTGGAGCGGATCGCCCACCTCGAGCAGCTCGCCGTACGTCCCTCGATGCTCCGGCGGGGGATCGGGTCCGCGCTGGTGGGCGCGGCCGTGGCCGAGGCCGCCGAGCGGGGGTACGCCGAGATCTCGCTCTGTACGTACGCCGACGTGGCGTGGAACGCGCCGTTCTACCGGACCCTCGGCTTCGAGGAGGTCCGTCAGCTGCGCCCGCTGCACCGCCGGATGCGGGAGCACGAGCAGCGGATCGGCCTCGATCTGCACGGCCGGAGGGTCGTGATGGTGGCTCCGACCGACTCTGGATCGATCTAAGTTACTGGTGAGTGAACTACGCCATAGCCAGCCCGCCTGCTGCGTGTCACGATGCGCCGCATGACGACGTCGCCCGCCGCCTCGGCTCCTGAGTCCCGCACCTTCACCACGATCGGCGTGATCGGTCTCGGCACCATGGGCGCCGGGATCGCCGAGGTGTTCGCCCGCACGGGTTACGCGGTCGTCGGGGTGGAGAAGGACGACGACGCCCTGGCCCGCGGCCGGCAGTACCTCGAGCACTCGACGACCCGCGCCGTGAAGAAGGAGAAGCTGACCCAGGCCGACCAGGACGAGCTGCTCGGCAGGATCACCTTCACCACGTCTCTCGGCGACCTCGCCGGGGCCGACCTCGTCGTCGAGGCGGTCGTCGAGTCGCTCGAGACCAAGAAGGAGCTCTTCCGTCAGCTCGACTCGATCGTCGGCCCGGACACGATCCTGGCCACCAACACCTCGAGCCTGTCGGTCACCGAGATCTCGACCGCCAACTCCAGCCCCGGCCGGGTCATCGGCGTGCACTTCTTCAACCCGGCGCCGGTGCAGCAGCTCGTCGAGATCGTGCGCACCGTGGTCACCGAGGAGCAGGTGCTCGAGCACGTCAAGGCGCTGATGGCCGATCTGGGCAAGACCCCGGTCGTCTGTGGCGACAAGGCCGGCTTCATCGCCAACACCCTGCTGTTCGGCTACCTCAACCACGCGGTCTCGATGTACGAGGGTCACTACGCCACCCGCGAGGACATCGACGCCGCGATGCGCTTCGGCTGCGGCTACCCGATGGGCCCGCTGGCACTGCTCGACCTGATCGGCCTCGACACGGCGTACGAGATCCTCGAGACGATGTACCGCCAGGGCCGCGACCGCCTGCACGCACCGTCGCCGATCCTCAAGCAGATGGTCGTCGCCGGCTGGCTCGGCCGCAAGACCGGCCGGGGCTTCTACACCTACGAGGCGCCCGACAGCCCGGTCGTCGTCGCGGACGACCGGACGCCGTCGGTCGACGAGGAGCCGCAGCTGCGCCACGACCTCAAGCAGGTCGGCGTCGTCGGCACCGGCACCATGGCGACCGGCATCGTCGAGGTCTTCGCCAAGAGCGGGTACGACGTCCTCTACGTCGGCCGCTCCGCCGACAAGGTCGACGGAGTCGTCGCCGCGATCACCAAGAGCTTCGACAAGCAGATCCAGCGGGGCCGCTCGACCGAGGAGGTCAAGGCGGAGGTCCTCGGCCGGCTGACCGGCTCCACCTCGCTCGAGGACCTCAAGGACGTCGACATCGTGGTCGAGGCGATCGCCGAGGACCTCGCGGTCAAGACCACCCTCTTCGAGAACCTCGACGAGATCTGCAAGCCCGGCGCGATCCTCGCGACCACGACCTCGAGCCTCCCGATCATCGCGTGCGCCCGGGCGACCAAGCGGCCGCAGGACGTCATCGGGATGCACTTCTTCAACCCGGCGCCGATCATGAAGCTGGTCGAGGTCGTCTCGACGGTGTCGACCGACGACGCCGTCACCGAGACCACCCGCGCCCTGGTCGCGAAGATCGGCAAGGTGGGCGTCTCGTGCGCCGACCGGGCCGGCTTCATCGTCAACGCGCTGCTCTTCCCCTACCTCAACGATGCCGTGCGGATGCTGGAGGCCCACTACGCCACCGCCGACGACATCGACACCGCGATGAAGCAGGGCTGTGCCCTCCCGATGGGCCCCTTCGAGCTCCTCGACGTCGTCGGGAACGACGTGTCGCTGGCGATCCAGCGCGAGCTCTACCTGGAGTTCCGCGAGCCCGGCTTCGCCCCGGCCCCGCTGCTCGAGCACCTGGTCACCGCGGGCTATCTCGGTCGCAAGACCAAGCGCGGGTTCCGGGACTACAGCCAGCGCTGACGCCGACCTCGACGATTGAACGGCCGCGGGGTCGCGGCCATGAGCGTGCTTGTCTGCGGCCCGAGTGGCCCACCTGTCATCCTTCCGATCCGAGGCTTGTCGGAGACTTGACTGCGTGAACGCCCCGCTGACTCACTCCGACTCCATCCATATCGCTGCATCACCCGCCGAGGTCTACCTCGTCGTCTCCGACATCACGCGCACCGGTGAGTGGTCGCCCGTCTGCCAGGAGTGCTGGTGGGATGAGGGCGACGGCCCCCGCGTCGGCGCGTTCTTCACCGGGCGCAACGTCACCGAGGACCGCACGTGGGAGACCCGCTGCGAGGTCATTGCGGCGAAGGAAGACAGCGAGTTCGGTTGGTCGGTGACCGACGGCAACGTCCACTGGATCTACTCGATGGCCGCAGTCGGAGGCGGCACGCAACTGACCGAGTCATGGGTCTTCACCTCGAAAGGGCAGACCTTCTTCGAGCAACGCTTCGGGGACGACGCCGCACGAGAGGTGGCCCTGCGCGTCGCGGCTGCACACGAAGGTATTCCGATCACGCTGGCAGCGATCAAGAACGTGATCGAGAGGGAGTAGCGCCGCTCACGGGTGCCGCGCTCGAAACGGCAGTCGAGAGCATCTCCACGGCGCCGACAGGCGGGTGGAATGACCTACCTGTGTGATGCGCGGGCGCGCCACGCGGGCTAGCGTCGAACGCAGCCAATCCAGTCGCGCGCGGTCGCGCCTCGTGACGCCCTGACTCCTCGACGCCCTTGTCGCCCCGACGCGACACAACGATGCCTTGAGGAGGGCAGATGAGCATGCAATTGGACTCGTTGCGTGAGGTGACGAGGGGGACCGTCACCGGACCGGATGACGATGGGTACGACGAGGCGCGCGCCGTTCGCAACGGCATGATCGACAAGCGACCGGCCGTCATCGTGCAGGCGGCCAACGCCGGCGACGTGATGAGCGCGGTCCGGTTCGCGGGCGACAACTCGCTGACGGTGGCCGTGCGCGGCGGCGCCCACAGCGTCCCTGGCTTCGGTACTGCGGACGATGCCGTGGTCGTCGACCTGTCGGCGATGCGTGGAGTGCGCGTCGACCCGATGACGAGCACGGCACGGGTCGAGGGTGGTGCGACGTGGGGCGACATGAACGCCGCGACGTACCCGTTCGGGCTGGCGACGACCGGCGGCATCATCTCGACGACCGGAGTCGGCGGCCTGACGCTCGGTGGCGGGATCGGCTACCTGTCGCGCGGCCTGGGGCTGTCCCTGGACAACCTCGTCTCCGCGGACGTGGTCACGGCCGATGGCACCTTCCGGGTTGCCAGTGAGACGAACGAACCGGACCTCTTCTGGGCGATCCGCGGTGGCGGTGGCAACTTCGGGGTCGTCACCTCCTTCGAGTTCCGGCTGAGCCCGGTTCGGGACATCTACGGCGGCCCGATGTTCTTCGAGCTCGACAAGGCGGGTGACCTGCTCCGGTTCTACCGAGACTTCATCGTGGATGCTCCCGAGCAGCTCGGCTGCTTCCCTGCCTACCAGATCGCTCCACCCTTGCCGTTCATCCCTGAGGATCGCCACGGTGAGCCCTTCATCGCCATGGTGGCCTGCTGGGCGGGCGATCTCGCTGCAGGGGAGAAGGCGCTGGAGCCGATCCGAGACGTCGCACCCCGGGTCGCGGAGATGGTGGGTCCGATGCCCTATCCCGCGCTCAACAGCGCATTCGACGCGCTGGTTCCGCCGGGGCTGCACCACTACTGGAAGGCCAACTTCGTCAAGGAGCTGACCGACGACGCGATCGCGGCGCATCTGGAGCACGGACCGAAGCTGCCGGCCGTGAACTCCACGATGCACATCTACCCGATCAACGGTGCGTGCCACCGCGTCGCGCAGGACGCGACGGCGTTCCCCTACCGCGATGCGAACTTCGCGACCGTGATCGCGGGCATGTGGCCCCCCGACCAAGTGGACGATGAGGCCGGGACGGCCTGGGTACGCGACTACTACGACGCCACCGCACCGCATTCCGAGGAGGGGGGATACGTCAACTTCATGGCAAGCGATGATCAGGACCGGGTACGTGCCAACTATCGGGGCAGCTACGACCGGCTGCGCGAGATCAAGGTCAAGCTCGACCCGGGAAACCTGTTCCGGCACAACCAGAACATCGCGCCCGACTGAGCCTGACCACCCGCTCAGCTCGGCGAGCCGGGTGGATCCTGGTGCTGAGGGCCCTGAGGGAGCAGAATGCGCGGCAGGGACCGGGGGGTTCGATGCAGAGCAACAGCTCGTCACGCAGTCGGCGCGGCATGCCAACGCCGGCACGGTTCGAGCACGAGGCCGCCTTCTACCGCGAGCCCACGGACCACCTGCAGATGTGCCTCGCCTTCGTCGAGGAGGGACTCGAGTGCGGCGAGCCGGTCATGGTCGCGTTGGGTCCGGAGCACAATGACGCGCTGAGCACTGCTCTCGGAGCGGATGCGAAGGCGGTCGAGTTCGTTGACATGACGGAGTTGGGGGGCAATCCAGCGCGGATCATTCCCAAGTGGCAGGAGTTCCTCACCGAGAGCGAGGGCTCTGGACCCGTCCGTGGGATAGGCGAGCCGGCCTGGCCCGGTCGCAGCTCGATCGAGTACGCCGAGGCGGCGTTGCACGAGGGACTGCTCAACCTGGCCTTCGATGACGGCCGGCCCTGGCGGCTGATGTGTCCCTACGACCTCAACGGTCTGCCGCCCGAGGTGCTGGATGAGGCGCGGCGTACTCATCCCGTTGTCCACAACGAGCCAGGTGGCTCCGAGCATTTCGGCGGCCAGGAGAACACCCGAGGTGTCTTCTCGACGCTCCTTCCCGTGCCGGGGCACGGGCAGCGAGTGGACTTCGATCGACACGAGCTGCCCCTGGTTCGCAGCATCGTGGCCCGGATCGCAGAAGTGTCCGGGCTGCCTGTGGCGGTCAGGGATGACCTTGCCCTGGCCGTTCACGAGGTCGCGACCAACACCATCGTGCACGGCAGTGGTCTGGGTGCACTGTGGTTCTGGGAAGAACCCGACGCCGTCGTGGTCGAAGTGCGCGACGACGGGTTCATCGGCGATCCACTGGTGGGGCGACGCATTCCGGACCCGATGCAGGAAGATGGCCGCGGGGTCTGGCTGGCCAACCAGTTGTGCGACCTGGTGCAGGTTCGCTCGGGTGAGGCGGGAACACAGATACGCATCCGCATGTGGACCGGATCGCGACGGCCACCTGTCCCGTGACGTCCCCGTGGCAGGTGGTGGTGCGTGCGACTCCACACGGGACTCGGGGGAGATCCGGACTCGCGGGCTGGTGGCTCGCCTGGGAGGATTTGTCAGGACAGACCTCCACCACCACCCGGCGACGCCCGGCAAATGACAGCGCCCGAGGCGTACGTCACCTATCGGACGGGCCTGTTCACCGACGACGGTGACGTCACCGAGCTCTCGACGAGTGCGTTCTTGACCAGCTTCATGCAGGAGTTCCGCGATCACACCGAACGGGTCCTCACCGTGCTGCCCCGACCCGGAAACTCCTGACTCACCCACCGTCAGGGACTGAGCCAGGACGCGGACCCGGATCCGTCCCACGCGTGTAGCCGCGCCGTACGGTCCGGTCGAGGATGCCGAGGCTGGCGCGCAGGGCGTTCTCCGAGATGACCGGGAAGATACCGGCCGCCTGCCAGTCCGGGTGGATGTCGGACCAGTCGTAGAACGAGGTGACCAGGGTGCCGGCCGAGCCCGCCGGGTCCGGCTCGAGGCGGTAGCCGTAGACGTGACCGATCTGCGGGCGGATCCGGCCGAGGATCGTCCAGGAGATCAGCCGGTCGGTCTCGAAGTCGCCGATCGTGACGGTGACGTCGTACTTGCCCATCTCCGGGAAGTCGTTGAGCGACTCGCGGTCCATGTGCACGACGAAGCTGTCCCCGGAGCCGGCCACGGGGTGCCCCGTCGCGTCCTGAAGCATCCCGGAGGAGTCGACGGCGACGTGGCCCTGCGGGTCGCACAGCAGGGCGAAGATGTCGGCGGCGGGTGCGGTGATCAGCCGCTGGGTCTCGATACGTGTGACGTCGGACATACTCCGATCCTGGCATGGGTACGGGAGCCGTCATGGGAGTAGAGACAGGACGCATCACCACCAACATCCCCGGCCGGCTCGACCGGCTCCCGTGGGCGCGGTGGCACTGGATGATCGTGATCGGTCTCGGCACCGTCTGGATCCTGGACGGCCTCGAGGTGACGATCGTGGGCTCGATGTCGGAGGCGCTCAAGCCGTCGGACACCGGGCTCGGGTTGAGCAGCTTCGACATCGGCCTCGCCGGTTCGATCTACGTCGCAGGCGCCTGTCTGGGCGCGTTGCTGTTCGGTCATCTGACGGACCGCTTCGGTCGCAAGAAGCTCTTCTTGATCACGCTCGGCGTCTACATCATCGCGACCGTGCTCACGGCGTTCTCGATGTCGCCGCTGTGGTACTTCGGCGCGCGCTTCCTGACCGGTATGGGGATCGGGGGTGAGTACGCCGCCATCAACTCCGCGATCGACGAGCTGATCCCGGCCAAGCACCGCGGCCGGGTGGACGTCGCGATCAACGGCTCCTTCTGGATCGGCGCCGCGGCCGGCGCCCTGCTGACGATCCCGCTGCTCGATCCGACCGTCGTCGACCCCGCGTGGGGCTGGCGACTCGCCTTCGGTCTCGGCTCCATTCTGGCCGTCGGTGTCCTGATCGTGCGCCGGCACGTGCCCGAGAGCCCGCGGTGGCTCTTCATCCACGGCCGCGAGGACGAGGGCGAGCAGATCGTGCAGAGCATCGAGCACACCGTCGAGGAGGAGACGGGCCAGGCCCTCGAGTCGGTCGAGGAAACGATCACGATCCGGCAGCGCAAGGCCATCGGGATGGGCGAGATCGCGCGCACCGTGTTCACGCTCTACCCCAGGCGCACCCTCGTCTGCTTCGCGCTCTTCGTAGGCCAGGCCTTCCTCTACAACGCGTTCTTCTTCACCTACGGCGACACCCTCACCACGTTCCTCGGCGTCAAGCAGACCGGCTGGTACATCGCGGTCTTCGCGGTCAGCAACTTCGCCGGTGCGCTGCTGCTGAGCAAGCTCTTCGACACCGTCGGCCGGGTGCGGATGATCGCAGGGACCTACATCGTGTCCGGCGTGCTGCTCGCGGGCACCGGCATCTTCCTCGGCAGCGTCACTGCCGTGACCCTCACGCTGATGGGGGCGATCATCTTCTTCTTCGCCTCGGCCGGCGCGAGCGCGGCGTACCTCACCGCCAGCGAGGTCTTCCCGATGGAGACCCGGGCGCTGTGCATCGCGTTCTTCTACGCCGTCGGTACGGCGACGGGCGGCATCACCGGGCCGCTGTTCTTCGGCTGGCTCATCGACAACGCGTCCGCGAGCGGCGACATCACGAAGATCGCCATCGGCTACTTCGTCGGGGCTGCCCTGATGATCCTCGGCGGGGTGATCCAGGCGTTCCTCGGTGTCAAGGCCGAGGGCAAGTCTTTGGAGAGCATCGCCCAGCCGCTGACCGCCGAGGAGGCCGACGCCGAGAGCCCCGGCGCGGGAGACCCCGCGGGCGTCAGCTCGTGACGTGCCCCCGCAGCGGGTTGCCCGGTCCCGGACGAGTGAGTGGCCACCCGGCTCGGCCGCCCTGGTGAAGTCGATCTGCTGGACGACTGGGACCCAGTCCGTAGGCTAGCGGCATGGTCGGCATCGTGTTCCTGCTCGTGATCGTCGCCATCGTGGCGGTCGTGGTCGTCACTCAGCGCCGCTCGAAGGCGCGCGAGCTCGAGCGCAAGGAGGCCGAGCTCGCCCCCGTGCGCAAGCTTGCGTTCGAGGACGCAACGGCTCTGGGTGAGCAGCTTCAGGAGCTCGACCTCGACCTGGCAGGTCGCGAGCTGGACGCCGGCGCGAACGCCGACTACCAGCGGGCGCTCGACTCCTACGAGTCGGCCAAGACCGCCGTGGAGTCGATCACCCAGCCCGACGAGGTACGACACGTCACCCAGATCCTCGACGACGGTCGCTACGCGATCGCGTGCGTGCGCGCCCGGGTCGCCGGCGACCCGCTGCCGACCCGACGCCCGGCCTGCTTCTTCGACCCACGCCACGGGCTGTCGGTCACCGACGTGCTGTGGTCGCCGCCCGCCGGCGCTCCGCGCGACGTACCTGCCTGCGCCCTCGACGCCGAGCGTGTCCGCGCCGGCGCGGACCCCGACTCCCGGATGGTGATGGTCGGCGCCCAACGGGTGCCGTACTACCAGGGTGGTCGCGCCTACCAGCCGTACGCCGCGGGCTACTTCGGCGCGTTCGGGCCGATGGACATCATGTTCGCCGGGATGCTCTTCGGCGGCCTGGGTGGCTTCGACATGATGGGCGACGGCCTCGGCTCCATCGGCGACGGGATCGGGTCGATCGGTGATGGCATCGGCGACGGGATCGGGTCGATCGGTGATGGCATCGGCGACGTCTTCGGCGGCTTCGACTTCTGAGGTCCGCCCGGCCCGCGCGGCGTCCGCGCTGCTGCTGATCTAGGCTCGAGCCATGGCCCTCCACACCACCTCGCTGGGGGAGACCGGCCCACTCGTGGCCTTCTGCCATGGCCTCTTCGGCCAGGGCAAGAACTGGACCACGATCGCGAAGGCGGTCGCGACCGACCACCGGGTGCTCCTGGTCGACATGCCCCACCACGGGAGGTCGGGCTGGCGCGACCACTTCGACTACGTGGACGTCGCCGACCAGGTGGCCGAGCTCTTCAGTGCCGAGGATCCGGTCGCCCTGGTCGGCCACTCGATGGGTGGGAAGGCGTCGATGGTGCTGGCGCTGCGGCATCCCGAGCTGGTCGAGCGGCTGTGCGTCGTCGACGTGTCGCCCGTGGCCTACCGCTCGCGCAGTGAGTTCTCCGGCTACATCGACGCGATGCAGGCGCTCGACCTGGCCGCGCTGGAGCGCCGCAGCGAGGCCGACGCCGCGCTGGTCGAGGCCGTGCCCGACCCGACGGTGCGCAGCTTCCTGCTCCAGAACCTGCGCCGCGAGGGCGACAGCTGGTCGTGGCAGCCCAACCTGGCCGTGCTCGGCCGCGACATCGACGAGCTCGGCGGCTGGCCGGAGGAGACGCTGGCCGCGAGCCCGCCGTACGACGGGAAGACGCTGTGGGTCGCCGGGCAGGACTCCGGATACGTCCGCGACGAGTACGCCGCCGCGATGGACCGCTACTTCCCGCGCAACCGCCGGGTCACGATCAAGGGCGCGGGCCACTGGGTGCACTCCGAGCAAGCCGGCGGTGTTCACCGAGGTGCTGCGGCGCTTCCTGGCCTGACGCCCGGAGGCGTCAGGCCCTCGCCTGGCGGGCCCGGTAGGCCGCGACGGCATTGCGGTTGCCGCAGATGGTCGAGCAGAACCGGCGGGACCGGTTGCGCGACAGGTCGACGACGACGCCGCGGCAGGTGTCGTCCGCGCAGGTGCCGAGCCGAGACATCTCGTCAGAGCGGATCACGTCGATCATCGCCATCGCGGTCTCCACGGAGATCCGCACCGGGAGGTCGCGCTCCTGCTCGACCGCGTGCAGGTGCCAGTCCCACTCGTCGTGCCGCACCAGCCGCGGCACCGCCGAGGCCTCGGCGAGCATCGCATTGACCAACTCCACGGCCGTGTCACGGTCGGCGCTGAGCAGCTCGTAGAGCGCCGGCCGGATCGCCCGGACCCGCTCCAGCTCGGCCCGGTCGCCGTCATGACGCCCGGTGTAGCCGTGGTCGGCGTAGAACGCGTCGAGCTCGGCGACGGTGGTCAGGGTGTCCGGGTCGAGGGCCGAGTTGGCCAGCAGGGCGGCGGCCTGGAGGGAGACCTCCGTGTCATGAGCGAAAACCACGTTGACAGGTTACACGATCCGCACCTAAGGTCATGAGTCATGGCGACAATGGCTCATGACGAGGTGGCTCCGGTCGCCGCCGGCTCCCGGCTGGCGAGCGGGCTCGCGTTCGCCCTCGTCTCGGCCGCGACCTTCGGCCTCTCCGGACCGCTCGCGCGACCGCTGCTCGAGGCAGGGTGGAGCCCGGGCGCGATCGTGCTGATCCGGATCTCGATCGCCGCGGCGGTCGTGCTGCCCTTCGGCCTCGTCGCGCTGCGCGGGCAGTGGCGGGTGCTGCGCCGCAACGTCGGTCTGATCACGCTGTACGGCGTCCTCGCGGTCGCCGGCGCCCAGTTCTGCTACTTCTCAGCCGTCGCGCACATGCAGGTGGGACCGGCGCTGCTGATCGAGTACACCGCACCCGCAGCGGTCGTGTGCTGGCAGTGGCTGCGCCACGGCCAACGCCCGGGTCGGCTGACGCTGATCGGCGCCGGGCTCGCCGCCCTCGGGCTGGTGCTGGTGCTCGATCTCGTCTCTGGGGCCGACCTCAACCTGGTCGGCGTGGCCTGGGCGCTGGCCGCGATGGTCGGTGCGGCGACGTACTTCGTGATCTCGGCCGACGAGAGCAACGGCATGCCGCCCATGGTGCTGGCGGCCGGCGGCCTGGTGGTCGGGCGGCATCGCGCTCGGGCTGGCGGGACTGGTCGGCCTGCTGCCGATGGAGGCGGTGACGACCGGGGTGACGTACGCCGACCTCGACGTCGACTGGTGGGTGCCGCTGGTGGTGCTCGGCGTCGTCACCGCAGCCGTGCCGTACACGACCGGCATCGCGGCGAGCCGCCGTCTCGGGTCCCGGCTGGCGTCGTTCGTCGCGCTGACCGAGGTCGTCGCCGGGGTGGTCTTCGCCTGGCTGCTGCTCGACGAGCTGCCCCGGTTGATCCAGCTGCTCGGCGGCCTGCTGATCCTGGCCGGGGTCGTCGGCGTCAAGCTCGGGGAGCGGACCACCGCTGTGGATCACTCGCACGAGCTGCCCTGAGGCCTCGCGGCTGGGTCTCGAGGCTCCTCGCTGGCGCTCGTCGCACCTCGACCACCGTGATCTGGCCCGTCAGCCGACGCGTCCTCGGCTACCGGGTGTCCTGCCGCCTGACCCACACCTCGCGGGTCAGCATCAGGATGGAGGCGGCGGTGGGGATCGCGAGCAGCGCGCCCACGACGCCGAAGAGCGCCGCGCCGGTCAGCGCGGCGATCACGGTCACCGCGCCGGGCACGTCGACCGACTTCGACATCACGCGTGGGTAGATCACGTAGTTCTCGAGCTGCTGGTAGACGATGTAGAAGATCGCGCAGGCGAGCCCGACCTTCCAGTCCTCGGCGAACCCGATCGCGGTCACGATGACCGCGCCGAGGGTGGCGCCGATCATCGGGATCACGTCGAGCAGGGCCACCACGAACGCGAGCGCGACGGCGTACTGGCTCAGGCCGACGACGAACAGGAAGATCAGCGACGAGATGCCGGCGCACATCGCGACGATGAACGCGCCGGAGACGTAGCCGCCGACACTGCGCACGACCCGATCGCCGAGGCGGGAGACCCGGTCGCGACGCGAGGCGGGCGCGAGGCGGTAGATCGCGGACTTCGTGGTCCGGAGCGACGCGAGGAAGTAGAGCGTCAGGACCGTGACGATGAAGCCGTTGAACAGGGCCCCCAGGACGGCCAGGCCGACGCCGAGGGCGCCGCCGAAGATGGCGCCGGCGAAGTCGCCGTTGGTGACGTACTTCTGGATCTTGTCGATGATGTCGTACTCGTCATCGAGGCGCTGGACCTGACGGTTGCTCTGCAGCTGGTCGAGCCAGGTCGGGACGTTGTCGGTGAGCGAGCGGACCTGGTCGGCGATCACCGGCACGATCGCGACCAGGAACAGCGCCAGGGCAGCGATGACGGCCAGGATGACGGTGAGGACGGCGTACGAGCGGCGCATGCCCCGGCGCTCGAAGAACCGGACGGCCGGGTCGAGGCCCGCCGCCAGGAAGAGCGAGACGACGATCAGCATCAAGGTCGAGCCGATCGCCTGGATCTGCAGCGCGAACCAGATCGCGACCAGCGCGCCCAGGCCGCCGACGAAGCCGACGAAGAACGGTGCGTGGTGGTCGAGCGGTGGCCCCGGCTCGCCGAGGTAGTCGTCGTCGACGGGGACGCCTGCGGTGCCCTCCTCCTGATCCGACTCCGGTGCTGCCGCGGCCTCCGGGGCGTCGGCCACTACTCGTCCTCGCCGAACCCGGCGACGACGTCGCGCAGCGAGGCGAGCTGCGCGGTGATCGCGTCGCGACGCTTGGTCATCCGGTCGACCTCGGCGCGGACCGCCGCGAGCTCACGCTCGGCCTCGGCGTCGCCCGACGTGCTGATCGACTCGGCCTGGGCCTGGGCGGTGGTGACGATCTGCTCCGCCTCGCGGCGCGCCCTGCTCAGCAGCGCCTCGGCCTCGGTCGAGGCCTGCGCGCGGTGCTCGGCGGCCTGGCCCGAGGCCTCGCGGGCCCGCGACTCGGCAGCGTCGGCCCGGTCCTCGGCCTCCTTGACCAGTCGCTGGGTCTCGGCGGTGGCGCTGGCGTGGTGGTCGGTCGCCTCACGGGCGAGCCGCTCCTTCTCGACGGCGAGCGTACGGCGCGCCTCCTGCACCTCACGGTCGGCGCTGGCACGCAGCTGCTCGGCCTCGCGCTTGGCGGTGGTGCGCAGCTCGTTGGTCTCCTGCTCGGAGGCCAGCCGGAGCTGGTCGGCCTGCCGCTTGGCGGCCGCCACCAGGTCCTCGGCCTCGCCGCGGGCCAGCGAGCGCTCCTGCTCGGCGTCGGTCATCAGGCGGTTGCGGTTCTCGTCGAGCTCCTTGAGCTGGACCATCCGCATGTCCTCGGCCTCGCGTGCCGCGTCGGCGCGCATCGCCTTGGCGTCGCGAGCAGCCTGCTCGCGCATCTCCGCGGCGTCACGCTTGGCGTTGTCGCGGACCTCGGCAGCCTCCTCCTCCGCCAGCCGCAGCATCGCGGAGGCGCGGCCACCCAGGCCGGCGTACGACGGGGTCTGGTGCTCTGCGAGCTCTGCCTGGAGAGCGGCCACCTGCTGCTCGAGGTCGACCGCGCGGCGCTCGGACTCGGACAGGCTGTTGCCCAGACCGGACTTCTCGCTGCTCAGCTGCCGGATCCGGGCGTCGACGGCTTCACGGTCGTAGCCGCCGCGTCGGACCACCGGGAGGGAGCCGGGGCTGGTGGGCTGGGCGGCCGGCTGGGCCTGGGGCTGGGCCTGGGGCTTGGGCTGGGGCTTGGCGGGGGCCTTCGGCTGGGCGCGGGGCGGGACCACCGGCGCGGCCGCCGCGGGCGCCACGGCGGGCTGCTGCTGGGTGCGCTCGGCCGGGGTCTCGGAGGTGGGTGCTTCCTCCGCGCGTGGAGGCACGGCGGGCATCACCTGCGTGGCGTCGTGGTCGGCGGTGCGGGTCTCGTCCTCATCCGGCTCGTTGTCGTCGAAGATGGACAGTCCCTGGTCGCTCATCGCGGCGCTGCTCCTTGCTGTCGGTGTGTGTCGTCCAGTGTTGCGGATCCACCCCCAACAACGCACCCCGACCCGGCACTTGTTGCCAGATCGGGGTGAGATTGTGGTCCGGTGGGCTGATCAGACCCCGCGGAAGCGGTTGATCGCGTCGAGATGGGTGGCGCGCAGCTCGTGGTCGCGGACCCCGAGACCCTCCTCGGGGGCCAGGCACAGGACGCCGACCTTGCCCTGGTGCTTGTTGTGGTGGACGTCGAGCGCCGCCTGGCCGACGTTGTCGAGGGTGTAGGTCCGCGACAGCGTCGGGTGGATCTTGCCCTTCGCGATGAGGCGGTTGGCCTCCCACGACTCGCGGTAGTTGGCGAAGTGCGAGGAGATGATCCGCTTGAGGTTCATCCACAGGTAGCGGTTGTCGTACTCGTGCATGTAGCCGGTCGTCGATGCGCAGGTCGTGATGGTGCCGCCCTTGCGGGTGACGTACACGCTTGCGCCGAAGGTGTCGCGGCCCGGGTGCTCGAAGACGATGTCGATGTCCTCACCACCGGTCAGGTCGCGGATCATGCCGCCGAAGCGGCGCCACTCCTTCGGGTCCTGGGTGTGCTCGTCCTTCCAGAACCTCAGGTCGGCCTCGGAGCGGTTGATGATCATCTCCGCGCCCATCGAGCGCGCGATCGCGGCCTTCTCCTCGTTGGAGACCACGCAGACCGGGTTGGCGCCGCCGTTGAGGGCGTACTGCGTCGCGAAGCCGCCCAGACCGCCGGAGGCGCCCCAGATCAGGACGTTGTCGCCCTGCTTCATGTCGCCGCCGTTCTTGGAGACCAGCTGGCGGTACGCCGTGCAGTTGACCAACCCGGGGGAGGCGGCCTCCTCCCAGGTGAGGTGGGCGGGCTTGGGCATCAGCTGGTTGGCCTTGACCAGCGCGATGTGGGCCAGGCCGCCGAAGTTGGTCTCGAAGCCCCAGATCCGCTGCTCGGGGTCGAGCATCGTGTCGTTGTGCCCGTCGGGCGACTCGAGCTCGACCGAGAGGCAGTGTGCGACGACCTCGGTGCCGGGCGCCCACTTCGTGACCCCGGCGCCGGTGGCGAGCACGACACCGGAGAGGTCGGAGCCGACCACGTGGTAGGGCAGGTCGTGGCGCTTGCCGAGCGGGGAGAGCTTGCCGTAGCGCTCGAGGAACCCGAACGTGGAGACCGGCTCGAAGATCGAGGTCCACACCGTGTTGTAGTTGATCGCCGAGGCCATCACCGCGACGTACGCCTCGCCCGGGCCGAGCTCGGGCAACGGCACGTCCTCGACGTGCAGGGACTTGCGGGGGTCCTTGTCCTTGGCGGCGAGGCCCTCGAACATGGTGGCCTCGTCCTTGTGGACGGTCACGGCACGGTAGGACTCGGGAAGCTCGAGAGCGGCGAAGTCATCGGTGGTCGCGCTCTGCGGATCTGCGGAGGCGGCCATGATCGCGTCGAGGATGTGTTGCACGTCGGCTCCTGGGTGGTTCAGGTGTCGGACTGGGTTGGGCGGGACATTACCCACGAGTAACAGTCGTGCCCAGCCGGTGTGACCTATCTGGCTTGTGGGTACACGTAGCGTCGTACCCAACCTGCCCCATCGGGCGGGTCGTCGTCACCAAGGGGGGTTGGTCGACGTGAACAGATCGACGAACGACAGGACTCCGTCCTGCAACGCGACCGAGATGATGCTCCGGTCCGGCAGGGGCGCCGCTCGGGCCCCGGCCCGTGGGCGCGACCAGCGTGCACCGGCGCTGCGCCGGCCGGAGGAGCCGACCGAGTTCTTCGCCGAGCGGATCGAGCTCGGCCTGATCCAGGTCGGACGGCGTCTCGACGCGATGATGAGCGTGCTGACGCCGTACCGGACCGACGACGGCGACCTGCAGCGGGCGTACACCGAGGCGCACGACGCCCTCGGCGACCTGGCCGCGACCTACACCTGGGTCACGCTGGGCTCGCGGCCGGCTCCACCAGCTCCACCAGCACGCCGCCGGCGTCCTTGGGGTGGATGAAGTTGATGCGTGAGTCCGAGGTGCCGCGGCGCGGCTCCTCGTACAGCAGGCGCAGGCCGCGCTCACGCAGGATCGCGCTGACCGCGTCCACGTCGGTGACCCGGTAGGCCATCTGCTGGATGCCGGGACCCTTGCTGTCGAGGAACTTGGCGATCGTCGACTGCTCGTTGAGCGGGGCGAGCAGCTGGATGCAGGAGCCGGAGTCGCCGACGGCCATCATCGCCTCGCGCACGCCCTGCTCCTCGTTGACCTCCTGGTGCGCCAGGCGCATGCCGTAGGTCTGCTCGTAGAAGGTGATCGCGGCGTCGAGGTCGGGCACGGCGATGCCGACGTGGTCGATCGCGGTGAACAGGTGGGCGGCTGCATCCAGGCTCATGACCGACATGGTCGTACGCCGAGGCGCCAGCGGCGAGGGCGTGTGACGTTTTCCACCCTCGCCGCACACCCGACCCGTGGGTAAGGTCGGCCCCAGATCCACCCATCACCCTTCTGGAGGCTCCACATGTCCGGTCCGTCCGTCATCGTCGCGGGTGCGCGCACCCCGATCGGCCGCCTGCTCGGCGGCCTCAAGAGCCTCTCGGCGGCCGAGCTCGGCGGCGTGGCCATCCAGGGCGCGCTGGAGAAGGCGGGCGTCCAGCCGGAGCAGGTCGACTACCTGATCATGGGCCAGGTCATCCTGGCCGGCGCCGGCCAGAACCCGGCCCGCGCCGCGGGCCTCGCCGGCGGGCTGCCCGCGAGCATGCCGTCGATCACGATCAACAAGGTCTGCCTGTCGGGGCTGAACTCGATCGCGATGGCCGACCAGCTGATCCGCGCCGGCGAGTGCGAGATCGTCGTCGCCGGTGGCATGGAGTCGATGACGAACGCCCCGCACTTCCTGCCGAAGTCGCGGGAGGGCTTCAAGTTCGGCGATGTGAAGCTGGTCGACTCGATGGCGTACGACGCCCTCTACGACCAGGCCACCCAGCAGGCCATGGGCGGACTGACCGAGCAGATCAACGCCGAGGGCGTGCAGCTGACCCGTGAGGAGCAGGACGCCTTCGCGGCCGCCTCCCACCAGAAGGCCGCGGAGGCCTGGAAGAACGGCGTCTTCGACGACGAGGTCGTCCCGGTCTCGATCCCGCAGCGCAAGGGCGACCCGATCGTGGTCACCGCCGACGAGGGCGTCCGCGGCGACACGACCGCGGAGTCCCTCGGCAAGCTGCGCCCGGCCTTCAGCAAGGACGGCACCATCACCGCCGGCTCCGCCTCGCAGATCTCCGACGGCGCGGCGGCGGTCGTGGTGATGAGCAAGGCGAAGGCCGAGGAGCTCGGCCTCGAGTGGCTGGCCGAGATCGGCGCGCACGGCATGGTCGCCGGCCCCGACTCGAGCCTGCAGCTGCAGCCCGCCAACGCCACGAAGAAGGCCTGCGACAAGGACGGGATCACCCCCGCCGACCTCGACCTGGTCGAGTTCAACGAGGCGTTCGCCGCCGTCGGGATCGAGTCTGCCCGGGCGCTCGGGCTCGACCCCTCGATCATCAACGTCAACGGCGGCGCGATCGCGCTCGGCCACCCGGTCGGCATGTCCGGCACCCGGGTCGTGCTGCACCTGGCGCTCGAGCTCAAGCGCCGCGGCGGTGGCGTCGGCGCCGCAGCGCTGTGCGGCGGCGGTGGGCAGGGCGACGCCCTGATCGTGCGTGTCCCGAAGAACTGATCCTGCGTCGGTCCCGGACCTCGTCGAGCGCGCCCGCGCCGGCGAGGCCCGGGCGGTCGCCCGCCTGATCTCGCTCGTCGAGGACGAGTCGCCGCTGCTGCGTGAGGTGATGGCGGCGCTCGCGCCGCACACGGGGCACGCCCAGGTCATCGGGATCACCGGGTCGCCGGGGGTCGGCAAGTCCACCTCGACCAACGCGCTCGTCAGCGAGCTGCGCAAGCAGGACAAGCGGGTCGGCGTGCTGGCGGTCGACCCGTCGTCGCCGTTCTCCGGTGGTGCCCTCCTGGGGGACCGGGTCCGGATGCAGGACCACGCGCTCGACCGCGACGTCTACATCCGCTCGATGGCGTCGCGCGGGCACCTCGGCGGGCTCTCGTGGACCACGCCGCAGGCGTTGCGGGTCCTCGACGCCGCCGGCTGCGACGTGATCCTGATCGAGACCGTCGGGGTCGGTCAGAGCGAGGTCGAGATCGCGGGCCTCGCCGACACCACGATGGTGCTGCTCGCGCCCGGCATGGGTGACGGCATCCAGGCGGCCAAGGCCGGCATCCTGGAGATCGGCGACCTCTACGTCGTCAACAAGGCCGACCGGGACGGCGCCGACCAGGTCCGCCGGGACCTGCGCTCGATGCTCCAGCTCGCCGAGCGTCCTGAGGGCGCTTGGCGGCCGCCGATCGTCAAGACCGTGGCCCAGAAGGGCGAGGGACTGGACGAGGTCGTCGCCGAGATCGACCGGCACCGCGCCTGGCTGGAGTCCAGCGGTGAGCTGGCGCGACGGCGTACGCGCCGCGCCCGCGACGAGATCGAGGCGATCGCGGTCACCGCACTGCGCAAGCGCTGGGGTGACGTGCACGGTCGCTCCGAGCTCGACGGCCTGGCCGCCGCCGTCGCGGCGGGCGCCACGGATCCGTACGCCGCGGCCGACGAGCTGCTGGACACCTTCACCGACTGACCGGCGAGCTCGCACGGCCCGGGTGGACGAACACCGGTGAATTTCTCGATCTCAAGAAACTTCTCGTTCGAGGTCCTCCCTTTTTTGGGCATCCTCGTGATTGAGTGCCACAGCACGGGATCGTCGAACCACTCTCTGGAGGAACCGTCTGTGTCGCCTCGTCGTCATCGCTCTCGCCGCCTCGTCGCGGTCCTGGCCGCAGGAGCGGCCACTCTCGGCACCGCCTCGCTGGCGGTGTCACCCCAGTCCGCCTCGGCCGCGTCCTGACGGCGGGCTGGCGCCCGCCACGCGCGTCAAGGACCTGCCCGCCGGCGCCGACAGCGCCGTGCTGGGCGCGCGCCCGACCGGCATCCCGGCCAAGGGCCGCTACGGCTTCCTGCTGGAGCTGGACGCGACCTCGACCGGTCGCGCGTTCGACGCCGCAGAGGCACGCGGGACCACCGCGTCCGCCAAGGCGGCCGGTCGATCCCAGCTGAGCCGCGTGACGGCCGCCCAGAACTCCGTCATCGGACGGCTCCCGGCCAAGACGCCCGTCCTCTACCGCACGCACTCCGTGCTGGCGGGTGTGGCGGTGACGACCGACGTCAAGAACTACGACGCCATCGCCAGCATCCCGGGCGTGGCCGCCGTCCACCCGATCACCCCCAAGAGCCACCAGAACAGCTACGCCGTCCCGCTCCAGGGCGCTCCGGCTGCCTGGGAGGGCACCGGCGACGCCGGCCAGGGGACCACGATCGGCATCATCGACACCGGCATCGACTACACGCACGCCAACTTCGGCGGCCAGGGCACCACGGCGGCGTACGACGCCGAGCAGGCTCACGCCGACGACGCGACCCTCTGGGCGGGCAGCGCGTTCCCGACCGACAAGGTGATCGGCGGCTACGACCTGGTCGGCGACTCCTACCAGGCCGACCCGTACTCGCCCGGCTACCAGCCGGTCCCGCACCCGGACCCCAACCCGCTCGACTGCGAGGGCCACGGCTCCCACGTCGCGGGCAGCGCGTCCGGCCTCGGCGTCAAGGCGAACGGCAGCACCTACACCGGCGACTACAGCACCGCAACGCCCTTCGGCGACCTGCGGATCGGTCCCGGCATGGCGCCGCGCGCCAAGCTCCTGGGCTTCCGGGTCTTCGGCTGCGAGGGCAGCACGGACGTCGTCACCGCAGCGATCGACAAGGCCGCGGACCCCAACGGCGACGGTGACACCTCCGACGCCGTCGACGTGATCAACATGTCCCTCGGCTCCGACTTCGGCAGCCCCGACGACGCCGACGCGGTGGCCGCCAACGCCGCCTCCGACCTCGGCATCACGATGGCGATCTCGTCGGGCAACTCCTACGACCTCTACGACGTCGGCGGCTCGCCGGGCTCGGCGCGGAAGGCGATCACGGTCGCTGCCTCGCTCGACGCCCAGAGCATCGTCGACGGCCTGAACGTCACCTACAGCGACGGGGGCGGCGACCAGTTCGCCGGCCGAGCGCTCGGCCGCCTACGACTGGGACGACCAAGCCGGACCTCAGCGGTCAGATCGTCGTCCCGGCAACCAACACGACCGGCTGCGACGGCGTTCACCGGCGCGGATGCCGCAGCGATCAACGGCAAGGTCGCGCTGCTGAAGTGGACCGACGACGACCTCGAGTGCGGCTCGGTCGACCCGCAGCGGCAACGTCGCCGCCGCCGGCGGCGTCGGCTTCGTCTTCGCCAGCAACAAGGAGGCGTTCTCGGCCGGCATCACCGGGTCGACGGTCATCCCGGGTGTTCTGGTCAACAAGACCGGCGGTGACGCCATCCGCGCAGCCATCGCTGGCGGCGAGACGGTCACCGTGGGCAGCACGTCGAAGAACGCCGTCACCCAGACGTTCCCGGACGACGACGACAAGATGACGGACTTCTCCTCGCGCGGCCTGCGCGGCAACGGCGGGCTCAAGCCCGACGTCTCTGCCGTGGGCGGCACGGTGTTCTCGACCTCGGTCGGCACCGGCAGCGAGGGCGAGACCGAGAGCGGCACGTCGATGGCGGCCCCGATGGTCGCGGGTCTCTCCGCGCTGGTCGTCTCGAAGCACCCGGACTGGACTCCGGAGCAGGTCAAGGCCGACATCATGAACACCGCCGGTCAGGACCTGTACGTCGGCGGCTCGGCCGACACCTCCAGCGACCGCTACGCCCCGAACCGGGTCGGTTCGGGCCGGATCGAGACCGTGCCCGCACTCGCCAACGACGTGCTCGCGTACGTCGTCGACGACCCGGGCGCGGTCAGCGTCTCCTTCGGTCCGGTCGAGGTGACCGCGCCGACGACGCCTGACCAAGACGGTCAAGGTGCAGAACACCGGTCTCTCCACGCGCACCTACGACCTGAGCTATGACGAGATCACCACCGTCCCGGGCGTGAACTACGTCGTATCGCCGTCCTCGGTGACGCTGTCGGCACGGAGCTCGAAGACCGTCACCGTGACGCTCTCGATCGCACGGACCCGAGCGCGCTGACCAAGACGGTCGACGCCACCCACGGTCGTGGGGACGCCGACCTGCCCTACGAGACCCTGGCCGATGCCAGCGGCAACCTGCTGCTGACGCCGACCTCCGGCTCGGCGCCCGCAGCTGCGGGTGCCGGTCTACTCGGCGCCGCGTCCCGCTTCGGCGATGACCCAGGCGTCCACCGTCAAGCTGACCGGTGGGACGGGCAAGGTGGCTCTCACGGGTCAGGATGTCGACCAGGGCACGGGAGACGAGAACGTCACGTCGCTCGCCGCCGGCCTCGAGCTCCAGGCGACCAGCCCGGCCGCTCCGGCCTGCAGTGCCACGGTCACGGACCTCTGCGTCGGTGTGCCTGCTGACAAGGGCGCTGACCTCAAGTACGTCGGGGTCACGTCGGACGCGCCGTACTACGCCAAGCCCACCAACGGCCAGGCGTACTTCGGCATCACCACCCACGGGGTCCACTCGACCGCCGCGGGCAAGGTGGAGTTCGACGTCTACATCGATGTCGACCGGGACGGGGAGTCCGACGTGGTTGCGTACAACACCCGCATCCCGGACACCGACGCCTTCGTGGTCAACCTGGTGAACCTCGACGACCGGCGCGGTGATCGACACCGAGCTGACCAACAACCGGCTCGGCGACGTCGACACGGCGATCTTCGACAGCGACACGCTGCTGATGCCCGTCTGGCTCTCCAAGCTCGTGCCGTTCGGGCTCTCTGCGAGCTCGCCGCGGGTCAACTACGCCGTGGCGTCCTACT
Organism: uncultured Actinomycetota bacterium; assembly: GCA_963717855.1. Taxonomy (GTDB): domain Bacteria; phylum Actinomycetota; class Actinomycetes; order Propionibacteriales; family Nocardioidaceae; genus Nocardioides. The sequence goes on from CAVQXF010000001.1 coordinate 80,089, forward strand.
CGCCGGCCGCCGAGGTCGACGAGGTCGGTTTCGGCCCGAACGGGCCGAACGGCACCCTGTCCGCCGACCTGATCGAGCCCGGTGTCCTGGTGTCGGGCGACGGGGTGACGGGTGACGTGGGCGGCACGAACACGCCGTTCGGGCCGGTGGTGAAGGATCTTGCCGGCACGCAGCTGGACGTTGCTCGCAACGCCGCCAGCTACCGGGCCGACAAGGGCAAGGGCCTGATGATGGTCCACTTCCACAACAAGGCCGGCAGCAAGACCCAGATCGTGGCGCTGAAGTCGACGCCGACCGTCAGCCTGGCGGCCAGCCCGGTGTCGGTGGTGCGGGGCAACCCGGTGACGCTCGCGGTCACGGTGAAGGTCGCCGCCGGCGACCTGGCTCCGACCGGACAGGTCAAGGCGGTGGACGCCGCCAACAAGGTCCTCGCGACCGGGACGCTGGCGGCCGACGGCACGGCCAAGCTGACCTGGAAGCCGACCAAGCCCGGCACCTACGCGGTGCGGGCGACGTACGCCGGCGACGCCAACACCAGTGCGGCGACGTCGGCTGCGAGGACGGTCAAGGTCTCCAAGGCCGCCTCGAAGGTCGGGCTGAGCCTGTCACCCAAGAGCGGCAAGGTCGGGAAGAAGGCGACCGCGACGGTCACGGTCTCCACGGTGGCCGGGATCAAGGCCACCGGCAAGGTCGTTCTCAAGAACGGCAGCAAGACGGTGGCCACCGGCAAGGTGACGGGGGGCAAGGCGACCCTGAAGTTCACCCCGAAGAAGGCCGGCAAGCTCAAGCTGCAGGCGGTCTACGCGGGTGATGCCACCTACAACGCCGGCAAGTCCGGCACGGTCACCTACACGGTCAAGAGGAAGTAGGGACCGACCTCGGTCGACGACGGCCGCCCACCCGGATCCGGGTGGGCGGCCGTCTCCGTGTCCGGGTGCGGGCCGCTAACGACGTCGTCGGAGCAACCCGACGATCGCCGCGAGGAGCCCGACGGCGCCCACCACCCACAGCGTCTGCCCCAGGGGGCCGAGCGGCGGGTCGGCGCCGGCATCGCCATCCTCGACGGGCTCCCGCGCATCGGGGTGGTTGACGACCTCGTCGACGGTGGTGATCGAGCAGACGCTGGTCGTGAACTCCCGGCTCGCGCCCACGACGTACTCGTCGCCCTCGACGAAGTCGGCGTCCGTCGAGCTGCCCACCCCGCTGAGCAGGCTCAGCGGCCACGGGGGCTGCTCCTGACCGCCGAGGACCCAGACCTCGGGCGCGAGGTCCGGCCCGGCCCAGACCTCCTGCACGGCGAAGCGGGTGTAGCCGCGCCGGTTCTCCTCCGCGGTGCCGACGAAGATCACGGGTGCGCCGTCGGGTCCGGCGTCGGCTGCACAGGACGCGGCGGCCGGGTGCGCGGGCGTCAGCAGCCCTACGGCGAGGGCGGCTGCTATCAGCCCTGCTCGACGCATGTCGCTCCTCGGTGGACGGCACCTCCGTCCGAGGGTGCCATGACCTAACCTCGCAGCGTGCCTCTTCCGTTCGATCCCATCGACGAAGCCGCCCGCCAGTGGGCCAAGCACTGGGACGGCGTACCCGCCATGCACGCGGTCACGTCGTTGATGCGGGTGCAGCAGCTGGTGATCGGCCGCCTCGACGCGATCCTGAAGCCGCACGGGCTGAGCTTCGCCCGCTACGAGGCGCTGGTGCTGCTCACCTTCTCGTCGCGGGGATCGCTGCCGCTCGGGAAGATGGGGGAGCGGCTGCAGGTGCACCCCACGTCGGTCACCTCCATCGTGCGACGCCTCGAGGCCGCCGGTCTGGTGGAGCGCAAGGCGCACCCGGAGGACGGCCGGGCGGTGCTCGCCGAGATCACCGACCAGGGCCGGGCGCTGGTCGAGGTGGCGACGAAGGACCTCGTCGCTGCCGACTTCGCGCTGAGTGCGCTCTCCGATGCGGACCTGGCCACCGTCTCGACGGTGCTCACGCCGGTCCGCAAGGCCGCCGGGGACTTCTGAGCGAGACCACCGGGAGATGCGAGCTGCCCGCCGCGTGGTCCCGCGACGGGCAGCTCTCGTGTCGTGCGTCAGCGCGAGGTCAGGAAGAGCCCCCCGGCTGGGTGACGCCGTTGACCTTCAAGGTGTACGGCGCGAACTGCTGGACGAGCTCCGAGGAGTCGTCCGTCGCGACGATCGCGACCACCTTGTCGAACGGGATCGCCGCGAGCAGGTCGCGTCGGTCCAGCGCCAGGTGGTTGCGGCCGTTCCACTCGACCTGCAGCACCGTCGCGACCTTGCCCGCGCGGATGCCGACCAGCTTGACGTTCCAGTTCTGGACCGTCTGCGGGCTGATCTCGGTGGGCGACTTGAACGGCGCCAGGCTGGAGCCGTCGCTGATCGTCGTGCCGCCGAGCTTGACGTCGTCGACCAGCAGGCCACCCTCGTTGACCCCGCCGTCACTGACGTAGCGGAAGCTGAGCAGCACGCTCTGCCCGGCGTACGCCGAGAGGTCGAACGTGTGGGGCTCGAACCCCTCGGTGGTGCCGTTGAGCGCAGCGCCGAGCGGGCCGTCGACCGTCTTGTCGCCGGCGACCGAGGTGTAGGTCTTGCCGCCGTCGGTCGAGACCTGGACGTAGGCGTAGTCGTAGCCGAGCTCGGCGCCGTACTTGGCGTCGAAGGTCAACGTCGGGTCGGCTGCCGGGACCGTCACCGGGGTGACGGCCGCGGAGTCGAGGTTGTTGGCGTTGCCCGACCACAGCACCGGGTTGCCGGCACGGTCGGGGTCGTCCGAGACCACGGTCCAGGCCAGCGGTTGGGTCGGGAGCGTCTTCGCCCCGTCGAAGGTCAGCGACCTCAGCTTGCTGCCCTTGAGCGCCTTGCCGTCCGCGCCGCGGAGCGCGACGTAGTCGGCGCCGTTGGGGGCGGCGCCGGGGGTGTCGTAGGACTCCGGGTTGTCGAGGTTGACCGTCGAGCGCAGGCTCGGCGTCGTGATGACCCGCTTGTCGGCGCCCAGCACGATCGAGCGCTTGGCGTCGCCCACGATCTTGTCCAGCAGCACCATCGACTGGTACTGGTGGATCACCTTGTACGGGTCCGAGATGCCCTCGCCCTGGAGCTCGTGCGCGAGGCTGGCGATGCCTTGGAACTCACCGTCGCGGTGCAGCGCCGACATGAAATCGGTGCCGAAGCGGTCGTAGAGGTAGAGCATCATCGAGTAGGCGTTGCCGTAGTCGGCCAGCACCGCGGCCGGGTTGGGATCCTCGCCCCAGAGGGTCAAGGAGTTCTGGGCGCCGCCGCAGTCGCGGGGGTTCGGGTTGTACGCCGTCTGCACGGTGCCGAAGCCCTGGAAGCAGTAGATGTGGCTGTCCGCCCCGGGCTGGTCGACGGTCTTGGTGGCGTCGACGTACCCGACCAGGGTCTGGGCGAAGTCGGAGAGACCCTCGTTGATCCAGTTCACCTCGAACGGGTCGGTGTAGTAGTGCAGGAGGTGCTGCCACTCGTGGGCGAAGGTGCCTTCGTAGAGGTTCGGCCGCGCCGGTCGGCTGGTGCACGGGTCGGCGGTCGACGCGTCCGGCGGGTTGTCTCCGGTGCGGTGCGCCCAGTCGTAGGCGTCGATCGTCATCACGTTGCGGTCGAGCAGCTCATTGAACTGCGAGGAGAAGAAGCCCGCGATGTACGTCGAGGCGGCCGGGAAGTCGAAGTAGTTGTCGTCGCGCACGTTGTCGATGAGTGCGACCGTCTTGTCGCCGTCACCGGTGTAGTCGCCGGTGATCGTCGCGTTGGTGCCGTCGCGGTCGGGCGGCGTGCTGAACGCCGCGGTCTCCTTCGGGAACATGTTGCCGTCGAACTCCGTGACCAGGCGCTGGACCTGGGCGTCGGTGACCACGGTGCTGGCCGCGCCTCGGCAGTCGCCCGCGGGGAAGGAGGTGTCGTTGGCGACCCAGACCTCGATCTTGTCGCCGACAGCGCGCAGCGTGTAGGCCTTGCGGTAGAGCGTGCCGTTGTAGTCGTCGAGGCCCAGCCACTGACGCTGGGTGCCGACGCCCGGGGTCGGCGCGGCCGCGGCCTGCGCCTGTGCCCTGAGCCGGGCCTGGCTGCGGACCGTGCCGAGCTGCTTCGTCGAGAACTTCGCGTCGGGCGACACCTCGCGCACGTCGCTGGGGGTCGGTGTCCGCGGTGGTGCCGCGGTGGCCGCCCCGGGCGCCGCGGTCGCGGTGCCGAAGGGGATGAGGAGACCGGCCGCGCAGGTAGCGAGGGCGATTCCGGCGGGCAGGAACGGTGTCTTCATGAGACCTCCCGAGAATGGCGCCGGCCGAGTGCGACCCGCGGTAGCGGGGTGGCGCCGAGAACTGTCCTATCCCGAACTCCGACAGGGTCGCAAGGACTTCGGTGCCTCATAAACTCGCAGTTGGCCGATTTAGTAGGACGTCCTACTATCTGGGTATGAGCGAGAGCGCACGCACCCGGTGGCAGGCCCGCTACGAGCAGTCCCGCGTCCGGGAGGTCGACTTCACGACCCTGAGCGGACTCGAGCTCGAGCCGGCGTACGGCACCGACGACTCCGAGTGGCCCGGCGAGTTCCCCTTCACGCGCGGCCTCTACCCGACCGGCTACCGCGGCCGCTCGTGGACGATCCGGCAGTTCGCCGGATTCGGCAACGCCCAGCAGACCAACGAGCGCTACCGGATGATCCTGGGTCGCGGCGGCGGCGGCCTCTCGGTGGCCTTCGACATGCCCACCCTGATGGGGCGCGACTCCGACGACCCCCAGTCGCTCGGCGAGGTCGGCCACTGCGGTGTCGCGATCGACTCCGCCGCCGACATGGAGGTGCTCTTCGACGGCATCGACCTCGGTGACGTCACGACGTCGATGACGATCAGCGGCCCCGCCGTACCGATCTTCTGCATGATGATCGTCGCCGCCGAGCGCGCCGGGGTCGACACCGGCAAGCTCAACGGCACACTGCAGACCGACATCTTCAAGGAGTACATCGCCCAGAAGGAGTGGCTCTTCACCCCCGAGCCGCACCTGCGCCTGATCGGCGACCTGATGGAGTACTGCGTCGAGAAGATCCCGGCGTACAAGCCGCTCTCGGTCTCCGGATACCACATCCGTGAGGCCGGCTCGACGGCCGCGCAGGAGCTCGCCTTCACCCTCGCCGACGGGTTCGGGTACGTCGAGCTCGGGCTGTCGCGTGGCCTCGACGTCGACGAGTTCGCCCCGGGGCTGTCCTTCTTCTTCGACGCCCACGTCGACTTCTTCGAGGAGATCGCCAAGTTCCGGGCCGCGCGCCGGATCTGGGCCACCTGGCTGCGCGACGTCTACGGCGCGAAGACCGACAAGGCACAGTGGCTGCGCTTCCACACCCAGACCGCCGGCGTCTCGCTGACGGCGCAGCAGCCCTACAACAACGTGGTCCGCACCGGCATCGAGGCGCTGTCGGCCGTGCTCGGCGGCACCAACTCGCTGCACACCAACGCCCTCGACGAGACCCTCGCGCTGCCGAGCGAGCAGGCGGCCGAGATCGCGCTGCGCACCCAGCAGGTGATCATGGAGGAGACCGGCGTCGTCAACGTCGCCGACCCGCTCGGTGGCTCCTGGTACGTCGAGGCGCTGACCGACCGGATCGAGGCCGAGGCCACCGAGATCTTCGACAAGATCCTCGCCATGGGCGGCTCGACCCTCACCTCCGCCGAGCCCGAGAAGATCGCCGAGGCCGTCAGTCGCGGCGATTGGCTCGTCACGCGCGGGCTGCTCCACGGCATCGAGGAGGGCTGGTTCATGTCCGAGATCGCCGAGGCCGCCTTCCAGTACCAGGTGTCGCTGGAGAAGAAGGAGAAGCGGATCGTCGGGGTGAACTGCCACGAGGAGTCCGTCACGCACGACCTGGAGATCCTGCGGGTCTCGCACGAGGTCGAGGTCGAGCAGGTGCGCGCGCTGGCCGGCGCGGAAGTCCGTCCGCGACGCCGAGTGCCGTCTCCGCGGCGCTGACCCGCCTGGTCGAGGTGGCGCGCACCGACGGCAACATGATCGAGCCCATGCTGGACGCCGTACGGGTCGAGGCGACCCTGGGCGAGATCTGCGACGTCCTGCGTGCCGAGTGGGGCGAGTACCGGGAGCCTGCGCGGTTCTAGAGTCGTGGGTGTGGACCTTGCGCACGCACTGGCAGCACTGCCCGACGATCCTCGGATCGTCGTCAGTGGCAACCACGCGATCCCGTGGGAGACGGTGGGGCTGATCGATGGCGCCCTCGACGGCTACCGGCTGTGGGTGCTCAACGGGCAGTCCGGGCTCCCCGATCGCGACGGGGTCACGCTGGAGACGTCCTTCGTCGGACCGGGGATGCGGCGCAGCCCGCGGCTGAGCTACGTGCCGTCGCGGCTGTCGATGGTGCCGACGCTGTTCGGGCGTCAGCTGCCGCCCGACGCGGTGGTGCTGCACACCACCCGCCCCCGGGGAGGGAAGGTCTCTCTCGGGGTCGAGGTCAACGTGCTGCCGGCCGCCCTCGAGGCGGCGAAGAGGCGCGGAGGCATCGTGATCGCCCAGGTCAACGACCAGATGCCGTGGACGTACGGCGACGCGCTGGTCGACCTCGACCTGGTCGACGTCCTGGTCGAGGCCGACGGTCCGCTGCCGACCGCGCCGGTCACGACGATCGACGAGGCATCGGCCCGGATCGGCGAGCTCGTCGCCGAGCGGGTGGGCGACGGCTCGACGCTGCAGGCGGGGATCGGCGCCGTACCCGACGCCACCCTGACCGGGCTCCGGGACCGCTCGGGGCTCCGGGTGTGGACCGAGATGTTCTCGGACAGCATCTTCGAGCTGGAGAAGGTCGGCGCGCTGGACCGCAACATCGCGATCACGGCGTCCTTCATCTTCGGCTCGCCGGAGCTCCTGGCCTGGGTCGACGACAACGAGCGGATCGAGATGGCGCGCACCGAGGTGACCAACAGCCCCGCCCTGATCGCGCGCAACCCGTCGATGGTCAGCGTCAACACGGCGCTGCAGGTCGATCTCTTCGCCCAGGCGAACGCCTCGCGGATCAATGCCCGCATCCACTCGGGATTCGGCGGCCAGACCGACTTCATCGTGGGCGCCATGCACGCCGCCGGCGGCCAGGCCTTCATCGCACTGCGGTCCTGGCACCCGAAGGCCGACTGCTCGACGATCGTGCCGCTCGTGGACGAGCCGGTGACCTCGTTCCAGATGTCCGCGGTCGTGACGGAGCAGGGTGTCGCGGAGATCGCCGGCCACGACCAGCGCGAGCAGGCGCGCCAGCTGATCGAGCATGTCGCGCACCCGAGCGTGCGCGAGGAGCTGCGCGAGGAGGCGGCTGCGCTGGGCCTTGTGTGAGTGGCTGGCGGGGCATCCCTAGGATTGGGTCATGACGCAGCAGCCGTTCTCGCGCCCAGGCGCGTTCGACCTGTCCGGCCTCAAGGCTCCCGCCCCTCAGCCGGGCTCGGCCGCCCCGGGTGGCGCAGCGACGACCGGCGGCTCGTCGTACTCCGTGGAGGTCAGCGAGGAGAGCTTCCAGTCGGTCATCGAGTCGTCGATGACCGCGCCGGTGCTGCTGGTCTTCTTCTCGCCGACGCGGATGCCCGACAGCCAGCAGCTGGCCGACGACCTCGTCACGCTGTCGACGGAGTTCGAGGGCCGCTTCCTGGTCGGCCTCGTCAACATCGATGCGGCGCCCGGGATCGCGCAGGCGATGCAGATCCCGTCCATCCCACTGGTGGTCGCGGTCCTCGACGGCCGTCCGGCGCCCCTGATCCAGGATGCGCTGCCGATCGACGAGCTGCGCTCGGCGCTGACCACGGTCATGCAGCAGCTGACCGCCCAGGGTGTCGCGGGGCGGCACCAGCCGAGGTCCGTCGCTGTCGACACGGACGGCGACGGCGAGCCCGACGTCGACCCCCGCTACGCCGCCGCACAGGATGCCCTCGGCGCGGGCGACATCGACCGAGCCGTCGCGGAGTACCAGAAGCTCGTCACCGCCAACCCCGCCGACGTCGAGGCGGCCGCGGGACTGGCGATGGCCAAGGTGCTGCAGCGCACCCAGGGCGTCGACCTCAACGCCGCCCGGGCCGCCGCGGCCGCGGCTCCGGACGACATCGACGCCCAGACGATGGTCGCCGACCTGGACATGCTCGGCGGCCACGTGGAGGACGCGTTCATCCGGTTGATCGAGCTGGTCCGGCGTACGTCGGGCGATGAGCGCAACAAGGCGCGCGAGCACCTGGTCGGGCTCTTCGGGGCCGTCGGCAACGACGACCCGCGGGTGCTCAAGGGCCGGCAGAGCCTCGCCTCGGCGCTGTTCTAGGCGCCAGCGCGCCCAGGACGGCACGCACCGCGGGTGACTCGGCCATGCTGCGCCGGTGCACCGCGATCACGTCGCGGGTCGGCTCCGGGTCGTGCGCGGGTAGGGCGACCAACCCGTCGCCGAGCGGCTGGCGGCCCAGACGGGGGACCAGGGCGATGCCCAGCCCGGCGCGCACCAGTGCCAGGTGGGAGTCGAACTCCATGGCGGTGTGGGCGATCCGGGGCAGTCGCCCGGTGCCGGCGTACATCCGGGTCAGCCACTGGCGGCAGATGGTGCCCTCGGGGGTGGCGATCCAGGCCTCGTCGACCAGGTCGCGCGGGCAGACCCGCCCGCGGTCGGCGAGCGGGTGGTCGAGCGGGACGATGACGTCGGCCACGTCGTAGGCCACCGGGGTGGCCTCGAGGTGGTCGGGGATGGTGATGGGTAGGTCGCCCCAGCGGTGGACGACGCCGAGGTCGCTCTGGCCGGTGGCGACCAGGTCGATCGTGTCCCACGGCTCGCGCTCGGTGAGGGAGAGCGTGAGGTCGGGGTGCGCCGTACGCAGGTCGCGCACGACGGGCGCCACCAGGCCACGCATCGCTGTGGAGAACGCCGTCAGGCGCAGCCGCCCGGAGACCGTGCCGGCGCGCTCGTGCAGCCCGGACTCGACCTCCTCGAGGTCGGCGAGCAGGCGGGAGCCGGCGTCGACCAGGTGCCGGCCGTGGTCGGTGAGGATGACACCGCGCCCCACCCGCTCGAGCAGCGGGACGCCGGTCTGCTTCTCCAGGCGCTTGACCTGCTGGGAGACCGCGCTCGGGGTGAAGCCGAGGGCGTCGGCCGCGCCCACGACGGAGCCGTGGGTGTCGACGGCCCGGAGGCTGGTGAGGGCGGCCAGGTCAATCATGCAGCGATGCTACCTGGATCCATGCACGATCATTCGCTGGTGCTGCATGGTCGACGTGCGGTTGGCTGGGCGTGTGAACCGCCGTGACTCCCTCCTCGCCGCCCTCGTCGCCACGATCTGGGGGTTCAACTTCGTGGTGATCGACTGGGGGATGGACGGCATCCCGCCGTTGCTCTTCGTGGCGATCCGGTTCGTGCTCGTGGTCTTCCCGGCGATCTTCTTCGTGGCCCGGCCGGACGTCTCGTGGTGGGTGCTCGCCGCGGTCGGTGTCTTCATGTCGCTGGGGCAGTTCGGGTTCCTCTACGTCTCGATGGACGCCGGGATGCCGCCCGGTCTCGCGGCCCTCGTGCTCCAGGCCCAGGTCATCTTCACGGTGCTGATCGCCGCCGGGGTGCTGCGCGAGCTGCCGACCCCACCACAGGTGCTCGGCGTGGTCGTCGGCTCGGTCGGGCTGTCGGTCGTCGCCGTCGGACGCGGCGGCGAGGTGACGCTGCTGGCGCTCGCACTGTGCCTGCTCGGCGCCCTGTCGTGGGGGATCGGCAACGTCGTCTCGCGCGCCTCCGGGGTCAAGGGCGGGCTGTCGCTGACGGTGTGGTCGGCCGTCGTCGTGCCCGTCCCGCTGCTGGCGCTCTCGCTGGCCGTCGACGGCCCCGCGGTGGTCGGGGAGGCCCTGGTGTCCTTCTCGTGGCAGGCCGGGCTCTCGACGCTCTACACCGCGGGCCTGGCCTCGCTGGTGGGGTACGGCATCTTCAACACCCTGCTCTCGCGCAACCCGTCGTCGTCGGTCGTGCCGTGGGTGCTGCTCGCCCCGGTCGTCGCGATGGCCTCCGCCTGGCTGCTGCTCGACCAGCGGCCCAACGCCGCCGAGGCGTTCGGTGGCCTGCTGCTGATCCTCGGTGTGCTGGTCGCGATGCGGCCGGCCCGGCGTCCCTCAGACGGCGGACCGGTGGACGAGCTCGTCGCTCGGGACGATCTCGCGGCCCAGCGGCAGCAGTGAGATCGGGACCATCTTGAAGCTGGCGATGCCCAGCGGGATGCCGATGATCGTGATGCACATCGCGATGCCGGCGACGATGTTGCCGATCGCCAGCCACCACCCGGCGACCACGATCCAGATGACGTTCCCGATGGCCGAACCGACGCCGGCGCTGGGTTTGCGGATCGCCGTTCGCCCGAACGGCCACAGGGCGTAGTTGGCGATCCGGAACGACGCGATGCCGAAGGGGATCGTGATGATCAGGATGCAGCAGATCACTCCGGCGACGGCGTACGCGATCGCCATCCAGATCCCGCAGAGCACCAGCCAGATGACGTTCAGGACGAATTGCACAGCGACAACCTAGCGGGCTCTAGGCAGCCGGACCCTGGGCGCGTACGTCGGCCACCGCGGTCATCGCGTCGCGGAGCTCGGCCAGCCAGTCGTCCTCGTGCTGACCGACGAGCCGCACGCACCACGCGAGGGCATCGGCTCGGGACCGGGCGACGCCGGCGTCGACGAGGGTGTCGAGCACCAGGCGCTGCGGCTGGCGCAGCCGGGTCATGACCGGGGCCGCGACGTGCGTCCACAGCTCGCGGTGCTCACCGACCGCCAGTCCCCAGGACACCTTGCGCTCGAACCGGTGCTCGGCCTCGCGGGCGATCTCGATCCGCTGGTCGCGGGTGTCCTCGCGGAACGCCGAGGAGCGGCCTGCTCGGGCCTCGGCCCGAGCGGCGTCGCTCGCGGCCTCGAGCTCGACGTCGGGAACCGTGAGGACGACCGTGATCTCCTCGCGGTCGACCGTGATGTCGGCGGGGGCCGTGACCCACTCCGCCGGGAGCCGACCGGCGAACCAGCCCGTCACCCGCTCCTGCTGCTCGTTTGTAATCATGTAATCATTCTGTCACGGGCGCCCAAGCGTCGAGTCCGCGCCGACTCGGCTCAGCGCCCCGATTCGGTGTACGCCGGGCCGCTGCTGCCCGGGCCGACGTTGGCGAGGGCCGATTCGATCCGGCGAGCGGTGAAGTCGGCGCAGCGCTCGGCGATCTGGTCGAGGGTGCAGAACTCGGCCGAGCGGATCTCGCGGGTCTCCCGCACGATCGAGTCCGTGAGGGAGGCGTCGTGGACGCCGCCGTCGAAGACCAGGCACAGCGCGTCGTCCCACCCGCTCCAGGCCGGCAGCCAGTCGGTGAGGACCAGGCCGCCGGCGGGGATGACGAGTCCGAGCTCCTCCTCGATCTCCCGGCTCACCGCCTGCTGCGGGGACTCGTTGACCTCGACGACGCCACCCGGCAGGTCCCAGTCGGGCTTGTAGGTGAGCTGGCAGAGCAGCACTCGGCCATCCGGGTCGCGCAGCAGCATCTGCCCGATCGCGCGCTTGCGGGGGAGGAAGGAGTTGAGCAGCGCCCGGAAGCCCTCGGGCTCGTTCAACGGGGTGTCCGTGGCCAGCCGCGCGTAGACGACGCGGTCGACCGGGGCGCCGTCGACGGTCACGCCGCGCATCACGCCCTCGCGCCGCAGCCCGGACCAGGTCGCGGCCCGCTGCGCACCCTCGTCGTCGGGGTCGACCAGCGCCTCGACCCGCGCATGGTCGGCGAGCGCGGTGACCACGTGGTGGCGGATGACGTCGATCGGCTGGTCGGGCGTCCAGGTGATCCGGGCGGTGCCCTCCGCGACGGTGGTCACGTCGGTGGTCGGCTCGGTCACGAGGTCAGCGTAGTGGTCTCGACAAGGCTCCTGGGCGCGGCCTCAGCGCTTGCGCAGCCACACCGTGGCCAGGGGCGGTACGACGATCGTGGCGTACGCCGGCTGGCCCGACCAGTCACCCTCGACCGCCGTGACCGACCCGAAGTTGCCGACACCGGAGCCGGCGTACGTCTCGGCATCGGTGTTGAGGATCTCCTCCCACTCACCGGCTGCGGGGAGCCCGACGCGGTAGTCGTCGTGGGGGACGGCGGCGAAGTTGGACACGCACACGACGGTGGGGGCGTCGTCGCGGCCACGACGCATGAACGAGAAGGTGTTGCGGCCGGCGTCGTTGGCGTCGATCCACTGGAACCCGCCCGGGTCGTTGTCGCGCGACCAGATGGCCGGCGAGCCGACGTACGCGCCGTTGAGGTCGCGCACCAGGTCGGAGACCCCGCGGTGCTCGGGGTGCTCGAGCAGCCACCAGTCGAGCTCGCGCGACTCGGCCCACTCGGACTCCTGGCCGAGCTCGCAGCCCATGAAGAGCAGCTGCTTGCCGGGGTGCGCCCACATGAAGGCGAGGTAGGCGCGCAGGTTGGCGAGCTGCTGCCACCGGTCGCCCGGCATCTTGCGCAGCAGCGAGCCCTTGCCGTGCACGACCTCGTCGTGCGAGAGCGGCAGCACGAAGTTCTCGGAGAACGCGTAGACGAGCGAGAAGGTCATCTCGCCGTGGTGGTAGGCGCGGTGCACCGGCTCGTGGGCGAGGTAGTCCAGCGAGTCGTGCATCCAGCCCATGTTCCACTTGAAGCCGAAGCCGAGGCCGTCGTGGGCGGTCGGGCGGGTGACGCCGGGCCACGACGTCGACTCCTCGGCGATCGTGGCGATGCCGGGGATCCGCTTGTAGACGGTGGCGTTCATCTCCTGGAGGAACTGCACCGCCTCGAGGTTCTCGTGGCCGCCGTAGATGTTGGGCGACCACTCGCCGTCCTCGCGGGCGTAGTCGAGGTAGAGCATCGACGCGACCCCGTCGACGCGCAGCCCGTCGGCGTGGAACTCCTCGAGCCAGTAGACCGCGTTGGCGTAGAGGAAGTTGCGCACCTCGCGACGGCCGAAGTTGAAGATGTGGGAGCCCCACTCCTTGTGCCACCCGCGCTGCGGGTTGGGGTCCTCGTAGAGCGGCGTGCCGTCGAAGCGGGCCAGCGCCCACTCGTCGGTGGCGAAGTGGCCGGGCACCCAGTCGAGGATGACCCCCACGCCGGCCTGGTGCAGGCGGTCGACGAGCAGCCGGAAGCCGTCGGGGTCGCCGAAGCGCGAGTCCGGGGCGAAGTACGACGTCACGTGGTAGCCCCACGAGCCGCCGAACGGGTGCTGCATCACCGGCATCAGCTCGACGTGCGTGAAGCCCAGCCCGGCGACGTACGCCGGCAGCTCCTCGGCGAGCTCGGCCCAGGACCAGAAGCGACCGTCGTGGTGCTTCTTCCAGGACCCCAGGTGCATCTCGTAGACGCTCATGGGTGAGTCGACGGGCGAGCTCTGGGCGCGCGCGGCGAGCCAGGCGTCGTCGTTCCACTCGTACGACGTCTCGAAGATCTTCGACGCCGTGTCGGCGGGCACCTCGGCCCAGGCCGCCATCGGGTCGGCCTTCTCGCGCCACTCGCCGTCGGGGCCGAGGATCACGAACTTGTACGCCGCGCCGCTGCGGACGTCCGGCACGAAGAGCTCCCACACGCCCGACGTGCCGAGCTGCCGCATCGGGTGCTCGCGGCCGTCCCAGCTGTTGAAGTCGGCCTTGATCCGCATGGCACGCGCGGACGGCGCCCACACGGCGAAGGACGTGCCGGTGACCGGCTCGAGCGCCCCGGGGTAGTGGCGCACGTGGGCGCCGAGCACCTCCCAGAGCTGCTCGTGGCGCCCCTCGTTGATCAGGTGCAGGTCCATGTCGCCGAGGGTCGGCAGGAACCGGTAGGGGTCGTCGAGCACGACCGGGTCAGCGCCGTACGACGCCGCGACCCGGTAGTCCGGCACGTCCGGGACCGGGAGCACGCCGACCCAGATGCCCTCGTGCTCGTGCGTGAGGTCGACCGCGCCGCCGTCCCAGCGGACCTCGACCTGCGAGGCGAGCGGCTTGAGGACGCGCACCGTCACCGCCCCGTCGTGCGGGTGCGGTCCGAGGACGTCGTGCGGGTTGCCGTGCTCACCGTGCACGACCTGCTGGAGCACTGCGGTGTCGACAGGCTGCACTGTGGGGGTGCTCATGGATGTCCCATCCTTGCGACGGCCGCGAGCGGGATGTCCACCCACGTCGGTCGGTTGCGAGTCTCGTAGACGGTCTCGTAGACGACCTTGTCGGCGACGTAGGCGTCGAGCAGCACACGCTCCTCGTCGCTGGGCTCGCCGCCGGCGTACGCCTCGAGGAAGTGGTTGGAGTTGCGGTGCGCCCACTCGTCGGCGCGGTAGGCCCGTTGCGGCGCCCCCTCGGCGTCGTCCTGGGCGAAGGAGCGCTCGACGACGCGCGGTGCGTAGTCGAAGGAGCGCAGCATCCCGGCCACGTCGCGCCACGGTGAGTCGGGCAGCAGGCGCTCGGCGAGCGGCTTCGCCGGCTCGCCCTCGAAGTCGACGATCTTCCAGCCCAGGCTGGTGCGCAGGGTCTGGCCGAGGTGGAGGTCGCCGTGCACCTGCTGCACCGTGAGCCCGGGCAGCGCGCGCACCCGGTCGTACGTCGCGCGCAGGGTGTCGGCGTGCGGGGCCAGGGCGGGCACGACGTCCAGGGCCGCGTCGAGCCGAGCCGTCATCGCGTCAGCCAGGGCGACGGCCGCGTCGGGGCCGCGTCGCTCGGTCGGGAAGTGCTCGGCCAGCACCGCGTGGACCTCGCGCAGCGACTCGCCCAGCCGGGTGGACTCGCCGGCGAAGTCGCCGCCGGCCTCGTGAGCGTGCAGGTCGGCCTCGGTGAAGAGGTTGCGAGCGCTGGTGACCGCCAGGTCCCAGCCGTCGCTGGCCGTGCGCAGGAACTGCTGGAGCATCGCCAGCTGCATGGTGGTCCCGCGACCGTCGTCGGCGTCGGCGTCCACCCAGTCGAGCCAGCCGTAGAGCGCGGCGATGTGGTCGGAGCCGGCGCCGGTGAGCACGTCGTGCACCTGGATGTCGGGGTTGACCCCGGGCGTGATCTTGCGGAAGACCTTCATCAGCGAGTCCTCGCCGAAGGCCACCGACGAGTTCGACTGCTCACCCGAGAAGAGCGTGGAGTGGGTGTCGAGGTCGAGCTCGTGACCCTCCAGGCGGTGGAAGGCGAGACCGCTGGTGTTGTCGGTGCTGTTGCCGCCGGTCTCGCCGGCCGCGACGGCGAAGGCGCGCAGCCACAACCCCATCGCCTCGCGGTCGTGGAGGGCGTCGTACGCGTGCACCCAGCCGAACCCCTCCTCCTCCCACCAGCCCAGGAAGGCGTGGTCGAGGCGGGTCTCGGGCTCGGTGTAGAGGGCCAGCGGCACCTGGTAGATCTCGACGCCGCCGGGGCCGTCCCCATAGGTGACCTCGACCAGGTCGATCACCACCCACAGGCCGTCACCGCTGCCCGGGAGCTCGCCGATCCGGCGGACCCCCGTGACCGAGAACGGACGGCCCTTGCCGCCGAACCACCGGGTGCGCTCGAGGTACCTCACGAAGACATCAGAGTCGGCCGTCACAGCAGCTGGCCCTCCTCGGTGGCTTCCCGGGCCGTCAGACGGAACCAGTAGAAGCCGTAGCCGGACAGTGTGAGCAGGTAGGGGAGCTCGCCGATCTCGGGGAACGGCACGCCGCCCAGGAGCTCGACGGGGGTGCGCCCCTGGTAGCGGCGCAGGTCGAGCTCGATCGGCTGCGGGAAGCGCGACAGGTTGTTGACGCAGAGGATCAGGTCCTCCTTGCCGTCGCCGGCCTGGTGCTCGCGCACGTAGGACAGCACCGACGGGTTCGAGCCGCCGAGGTCGTGGAACTCGCCGAGCCCGAACGCCGGGTGGTTGCGGCGCGCGTGGATCATCCGTCGCGTCCAGTGCAGGAGCGAGGAGGAGTTCTCGAGCTGGGCCTCGACGTTGACCGACTGGTAGCCGAAGACCGGGTCCTGGATCACCGGGCGGTCGAGCTTGCCCGGCGTGGCCGAGGAGAAGCCGGCGTTGCGGTCGGCGGTCCACTGCATCGGGGTGCGTACGCCGTCGCGGTCACCGAGCCAGATGTTGTCGCCCATGCCGATCTCGTCGCCGTAGTAGAGGCACGGCGATCCGGGCAGCGAGAGCAGCAGCGCGTTGAAGAGCTCGATCTGGTTGGTGTCGTTGTCGAGCAGGGGAGCGAGTCGCCGGCGGATGCCGATGTTGGCCTTCATCCGCGGGTCCTTGGCGTACTCGCCCCACATGTAGTCGCGGTCGTCGTCGGTGACCATCTCGAGGGTCAGCTCGTCGTGGTTGCGCAGGAAGATGCCCCACTGGCAGCTGTCGGGGATCGCCGGCGTCTGCTCGAGGATCTCCGAGATCGGGAAGCGTGACTCGCGGCGCACGGCCATGAAGATGCGGGGCATCACCGGGAAGTGGAAGGCCATGTGGCACTCGTCGCCGCCGACCTCCGGGTCGCCGAAGTAGTCGACGACGTCCTCGGGCCACTGGTTGGCCTCGCAGAGCAGCACCCGGCCGGGGTACTCGTCGTCGACGACCTTGCGCACCTTGCGCAGGAACTCGTGGGTCTCAGGCAGGTTCTCGCCGTTGGTGCCGGGACGCTCGTACAGGTAGGGCACCGCGTCCAGGCGGAAGCCGTCCATGCCCATGTCCATCCAGAAGCGGATGGCGTCGATGATCGCGTCGTGCACCGCCGGGTTGTCGAAGTTGAGGTCCGGCTGGTGGGAGAAGAACCGGTGCCAGAAGTACTGCTGGCGCACGGCGTCCCAGGTCCAGTTCGACGGCTCGGTGTCGACGAAGATGACCCGGGCCTCCTCGTAGAGCTCGTCGGTGTCGGACCAGACGTAGAAGTCGCCGTACGGGCCGTCGGGGTCGGAGCGCGAGGCCTGGAACCACGGGTGCTGGTCGCTGGTGTGGTTCATGACGAAGTCGATGATCACGCGCAGGCCCCGCTTGTGGGCCTCGTCGAGGAAGAAGTGGAAGTCCTCGATGGTGCCGATCTCCGGGTGCACGCCGGTGTAGTCGGCGACGTCGTACCCGTCGTCGCGCAGCGGGCTCGGGAAGAACGGCGGGATCCACAGGCAGTCGACGCCCAGCCACTGCAGGTAGTCGAGCTTCTCGACCAGTCCGCGGAAGTCGCCGGTGCCGTCGGCGTTGGAGTCGCGGAAAGCGCGGACCAGCACCTCGTAGAAGACGGCGGTCTTGAACCACTCGGGGGTCGCGCTGGTGCTCTCGTCGGTGATCTCGGGGGTCAACGGACCCTCCTCACGGTGAGGATGTGCGCAGGCTCGTGGTGAGGATCGAGGCGGACGTAGTTGTGCTGGCCCCAGGTCCAGTCCTCGCCCGTGATCTCGTCGTGCACGACGAACGTGTCGGTGTCGGTGAAGCCGAGTGCGGGCAGGTCCAGGTGGACCGTCGTCTCGCGGGTCCCGTGCGGGTCGACGTTGACGACGACGATGACGGTGTCGTCAGCCGCGCGCTTCGAGAACACCAGGATGTTCTCGTCGTCGCTCCAGTGGATCGTCACGTTGCGGAGCAACCGGAGCGCCGGGTGCGCGCGCCGGATCTCGTTGAGCCGGGTGAGGTAGGGCGCGAGCGTGCGCCCCTCGCTGTCGGCGGTCGCCCAGTCGCGGACCCGGACCTGGTACTTCTCGGAGTCGAGGTACTCCTCGCTGCCCGGCTTGACGGCCACGTGCTCGAAGAGCTCGAAGCCGGCGTACACGCCCCAGCTCGGGGACCCGGTCGCGGCGATGGCCGCGCGGATCTTGAACGCTGCCGGGCCGCCGTACTGCAGGTAGGCGTGCAGGATGTCAGGGGTGTTCACGAAGAAGTTCGGGCGCATCAGGTGGTCGGTCTCGCGAGAGAGCTCGAGGAGATACTCCTCGATCTCCCACTTCGCGTTGCGCCAGGTGAAGTAGGTGTAGGACTGGTGGAAGCCGATCGCGCCGAGCCCGCGCATCATCGCCGGGCGGGTGAAGGCCTCGGCCAGGAAGAGGACGTCGGGGTCGGTCCGCCGGACCTCGGTCAGCAGCCACTCCCAGAACGCCACCGGCTTGGTGTGCGGGTTGTCGACGCGGAAGACCCGGACGCCGTGCGACATCCACAGCCGTACGATCCGCAGCACCTCGCGGCAGATGCCGCTCGGGTCGTTGTCGAAGTTGATCGGGTAGATGTCCTGGTACTTCTTGGGCGGGTTCTCGGCGTACGCGATGGTGCCGTCGGCGCGCGTGGTGAACCACTCCGGGTTGCTGGTGACCCACGGGTGGTCGGGCGCGGCCTGCAGGGCGAGGTCGAGCGCCACCTCGAGGCCGAGCTCGCCGGCCCGGGCGACGAAGGCGTCGAAGTCGGCGAAGGTGCCGAGATCCGGATGGATCGCGTCGTGCCCGCCGTCCTTCGAGCCGATCGCCCAGGGTGAGCCGGGGTCGGTGGGGCCGGGGTCGAGCGTGTTGTTGGGACCCTTGCGGTTGACCTCGCCGATCGGGTGGATCGGCGGGAGGTAGATGATGTCGAAGCCCATCTCCGCGACGGCGTCGAGGCGCTTCGCCGCGGTCGTGAAGGTGCCGCTGGTGACCACACCGGTCTTGGCGTCCTTCGTCGCTCCCTCCGAGCGGGGGAAGAACTCGTACCAGCTGCTGAAGAGCGCTTTCGGCCGGTCGGCGTAGGCGCGGTACGGGCCCTCGACCGTGAGCAGCTCGCGGATCGGGTTGGTCTCGACGACTGCGACGAGCACCGGGTCCTCCAGCGCCGCGAGCCGGGCCGCTACCGGGCGCTTCGCGTCCGACGCCGCCTCGATCGCGCCGTCGATGACCTGGGCCGCGTGGGCCGAGTCCGTGTCCTTCGGGTCGAGCGACGTCCGGACCCGCTCGAGCAGCAACCGGCCCTCGGTGAACATCAGCTCCACGTCGACGCCGGCGCGGATCTTGAGAGGCCCGTCGTGGTACCAGGTGCCCAGCGGGCTCGACCACGCCTGGACCTCGAAGGTCCAGGCGCCACCGGCGTCCGGAGTCACCCAGGCCTCGTAGAGGTCCGGCACCTCGGCGTGCTTGACCATTCGCACCGGAGGCCGCCGTACGCCGTCCGGCCCGGTGAGCACGACCTCGGCGCCGAGCCGGTCGTGTCCCTCCCGGAACACGCTGGCGGTGACGGGAAACGGCTCACCGACCGTCGCCTTGGCCGGTTGACGACCGAGGTCGACCAGCGGCGTGACGTTCATGACGGGGATGCGTCCGACCATTCCACCAACCTAGCGAGAGTGCGGGGGGTTGCGACACGTGGTGGTGCCGTCGGTTCGTCGTACCCGCCTCGAGGTTCGGGAAACAACTGCCTAGTCGTCGCCGGTCAGGTTGAACCCGCGCAGCCGCTCACCGGCGACGCCGACGGCCACGCAGAGGACCAGCACGGTGGCGACCACGGCGTACCCCACCCCGACGTCGCCCGACCGCGCGACACCGTCGCTGGCCCAGGACGCGACGGAGTCGCACCAGTGGCCGATGCTGAGCCAGCGCACACCACTGAGGACCGAGCCGAGCAGGCCCTCCCAGATCAGCCAGTAGACGAGGCCCCACACCACCGAGTGCTTGGTGAGGACGGCGAGCATCACGAAGACCGCGCAGTAGCCGGCCGACCCCACGACGCAGCCCAGGGCGTACGCCGCGGCAAGGCGCCCGTCCAGCCCGGCGAGCAGGAGGCTGGAGACCACCATCGGTACGGCGGTCAGCGCCAGGGTCACCCCGACGGCGACGACGACCTTGCTGATGACGATCCGGTGCCGCGAGAGCGGTTTGGCGAGCAGGTAGACGATCGAGCCGTCGTCGATCTCGGGAGCCAGGATCCCGGTGCCCGCGATCAGGGCAACCAGCGGGACGACGGTGCCGAAGCCGAGGGCCGACTGGACCTGCGCGGTGACGGACTCATCGGTGCCGGCCAGGGCTCGCACCAGCACGGCGACGGCCAGCAGGATCAGCGGCAGGACGAAGAGCAAGGTCCCGCGGCGGGTGCCGAGCAGGCTCTGCAGGCTGAGCCGGGCGACGGTGACGTCCAGCGGGGTGCTCACGGCGCCACCAGGTAGGCGAAGACGCTCTCGAGCGACTCGTCGGTGGGGGAGACCTCGAGCAACCGGATGCCCTGGGTGCGGGCGATCCGGGGGAGCACCAGGCTGAAGCGTCCGAAGTCGAGCGCCTCGACGTCGATCCCACCCTGCGGCCGCAGTCCCACGGCCCGGACGGACACGTCGGAGAGGAGGGCGGCGGCGAGGGTCCGGTCATCCGATGTGCGGACGACGTAGTGGTTGGGTCGGTCGGTCATCAGCCGACGGATCGCCCCGAAGTCACCGGAGGCGGCGTGCCGTCCGGACACGACGACCTCGATCTGGCGCGCCACCTGCTCGACCTCCTCGAGGATGTGGGAGCTGAAGAGCACCGTGCGTCCCTCGCCGCCCAGGCGCCGCAGCAGGTCCATCAGGTGCATGCGCTGGCGCGGGTCGAGACCGTTGAAGGGCTCGTCGAGCAGGAGCACCGAGGGATCGTGGACCAGCGCGGAGGCCATCTTGACGCGCTGGCGCATGCCCTTGGAGTACGTCGAGATGACGCGGTCGGCAGCGTCGGTCATCTCGACCACGGCCAGCGCTCGCTCGGTCGCTGCCCCCGGGTCGGGCAGCCCGTGCAGGTCGGCGTTGGCCCGGATGAAGGCCCGGCCACTGAGGTAGTCGAAGAGCGCCTCGCGCTCGGGGACCAGCCCGATCTCGCGGTAGACGTCGTGGTTGCGCCAGATCCGACGGCCGTCGAGCTCGACGGTGCCGGCCGACGGCGACAGGAAGCCGGCCATCAGCGAGATCAGGGTCGACTTGCCCGCGCCGTTGGGCCCGAGGAGTCCGGTCACGCCGGGGCCGATCGTCATCGTGATGTCGTTGACGGCGACCACGTTGCGGTACCACCGCGAGACCTGGTGCAGCTCGATGCTCGTCATGCCGCGGCCGCCCGTCGGTAGCGCAGCAGCATGGCCACCACGGAGCCGCCGACCAGCAGCACGGTGACGGCGAGGTAGAGCAGTCCGGTCCCGGTGCCGATCTCGGCCTCGCCGGACGCCGGCTCGGTCCCGAGGGCCCAGGACTGGAGACCGTCGACGAGCGTGAACGGGGAGAGCAGCCCGCCCAGGGCAGCCACCTCGTCGCGGCCCAGGTCGGCGGCGATGGCGATCACCGAGGTGGCGACGACGAAGGTGACGAGGACGACCACGATCACCGCGGCCACGGCCAGCCCGCGGCGCGTGGTCAGGGCCGACACCAGCCCGGACAGCCCCGCGAGGACCAGGGCCAGCACCAGCGCGCCCACCAGGGCCACGAGGAACTGCTTGGTCTGGTCGACCCACGGCAGGTCGGCGAGCAGCCCGCCGACGTACATCACGACGAGCGGAGCGGCGACCAGCAGGAAGATCGCGGCGGTCAGCGAGGCCAGCCGGACCAGCACGTAGGTGCTGCGCCGCAGGGGACGGGCGAGATAGAGCGTGATCGTCCGGAATCGCAGGTCGCGGGAGATCAGCGCCGGTGCCTGCGACGCCGCGAAGACGGTGATCACCAGCATCAGCACCGTGGAGTACGACGAGTAGGACACCAGCTGCTCGTCGAGGTCGAGGACCTTGCGCGCCTGGACCAGCACCGCGACCAGGATCACCGCCGGCAGCACCATGGCCGCCAGGAGCAGCATCGGCAGCACCTTCGAGCGCCCGGACCGGCCGAGGCCGTAGCAGTTGCGCAGGCCGGTGAGGAAGAGCGACCAGGCCACGGCGCGCTCACCCAGCCGCGGACCGGCGTACGGGCGGTAGCCGAGGTCGTGGATGACGCCCGAACGCGTCGGGGGTGCCCCCTCAGACGGGCTGCTCACGGCCGGCCTCCTCCGTGCGGAACACGTCCTCGATGCGGTGGTGGCGCTCCTGGAGCCGGACCAGGCCGAGGTCGAGGTCGACGGCGAGGTCGCGCACCACGTCGCGGGTCTCGTCGCCGCCGGAGACCACCTCGAGCAGCTGGCCGACCCGGTGGGTGACGAGACCGGCTGCCGCGAGCGCATGACCCATCCGGTCCTGCTCGGTCGGCCCGCCGAGGACCTCCAGGACGAGCGTCCCGGTCGCGTGGGTGAAGTCCGCGGTGGACGAGGAGCGCAACAGCCGACCGGCGTCGAGGACGACGACGTGGTCGCTGATCCGCTCCAGCTCGCCGAGCAGGTGGGAGGTGACGAGGACGGCGATGCCGAAGTCCGCGCCGATGCGGCGTACGAGCGCCAGCATGTCGTCGCGCGAGGCCGGGTCGAGGCCGTTGGTGGGCTCGTCGAGCAGCACCAGCCGGGGGTCGTGCACGAGCGCCTGGGCGAGCTTCACCCGCTGCTTCATGCCGGTGGAGTAGCCGCCGATCGGGCGGTAGCGCTCCTCGGCGAGCCCGACGTGGCGCAGGACGTCGGCCGCGCGCTCGCGCGCGGCGTTGTGGGGGAGGCCCGACATCTCGCCGAGGTGCACGACCAGGTCGCTGGCCGAGACGTCGGCGGGCAGGCAGTCGTGCTCGGGCATGTAGCCCACCTGGGCGCGGATGTGCGCGCCGTCGGTCGCCACGTCGTGGCCCAGCACGGCTGCGGTGCCCGACGTCGGGGTCAGCAGCCCGAGCAGGATCTTGATCAGCGTGGACTTGCCGGCTCCGTTGGCGCCGACCAGGCCGGTGACGCCCTCGACGATGTCGAGGTCCAGGGAGTCGAGGGCGGTCACGCGTGGATAACGCATGGTCAACCCGACGGTCTCGATCACGGCCACGCGACGAACCTAACGTCGACCGGTTGCCGCTTCGCGTTGGATCGTTCAAAGATTCGCGTTACGGTGCCGTGGTGCGTGCTATCCGACGTTTCACCGTCCGCCCCGTCCTGCCCCCCGCGCTCTCCGCGCTGGGTGCCCTCGCCGGCAACCTGCGCTGGTCCTGGCACCCGGAGACGCAGGACGTCTTCGCGGCTGTGGACCCCGACGTGTGGGAGTCGACCGGCCGCGACCCGGTCAGGCTGCTCGGCGCCGTCGGGCGCCGGCGCCTCGAGGAGCTGGCCGGGGACGCCGGCTTCCTGGCGCAGCTGGGCGCCGCGAACGACGACCTGCAGCGCTACCTGACCGGTGACCGCTGGTACCAGCGCCGCCTCGCCGCGGGCGTCGACGGACCGGCCGCGATCGGCTACTTCTCGCCGGAGTTCGGCATCGCCGCCGTGCTGCCGCAGTACTCCGGCGGTCTCGGCATCCTGGCCGGCGACCACCTGAAGGCCGCGAGCGACCTCGGCGTCCCGATCGTCGGCGTCGGCCTGCTCTACAAGCACGGCTACTTCAAGCAGGCCTTCTCCCGCGAGGGCTGGCAGCAGGAGACCTACCCGGTCCTCGACCCCGACGGGCTCCCGATCTCGCTGCTGCGCGAGGAGAACGGCGACGGTGCGATGATCACGATCGCGCTGCCCGACGGACCCGAGCTGCTCGCCCGGATCTGGGTCGCCAGCGTCGGCCGGGTCCCGCTGCTGATGCTCGACACGGACGTCGAGGGCAACCCCGACCACTACCGCGAGGTCACCGACCGGCTGTACGGCGGCACCAGCGAGCACCGCCTGCGCCAGGAGCTGCTGCTCGGCGTCGGTGGTGTCCGCGCCCTGCGCGTCTTCTCGCGCATCACCGGCCACCAGGCGCCCGAGGTGTTCCACACCAACGAGGGCCACGCCGGCTTCCTCGGTCTCGAGCGGATCCGTGAGCTCACGGTGGCCGAGGACGGCCCCAGGCTCGACTTCGACACGGCCCTCGAGGTCGGTCGGGCGTCGACGGTCTTCACGACCCACACGCCGGTCCCTGCCGGCATCGACCGCTTCCCGCGGACCCTCGTCGAGCAGTACTTCAGCGACGCGGGTGCGACCCCCGGCGTACCCATCGACCGGATCCTGCCGCTCGGCAGCGAGGACTACGAGGGCGGCGACCCCTCGGTCTTCAACATGGCGGTGATGGGCTTCCGCCTCGCCCAGCGCGCGAACGGCGTCTCCCAGCTGCACGGCCACGTCAGTCGCGAGATGTTCCAGGGTCTGTGGCCCGCCTTCGACGAGGCCGAGGTGCCGATCGGCTCGATCACCAACGGCGTGCACGCCCCGACGTGGGTCGCGCGCGAGGTCATCGAGCTGGCGACCCGTCAGGGCGCCGACCCCGAGTCCGACGACACCGAGTCGTTCTGGGCAGCGGTCGACCAGGTCTCCGGAGCCGAGATCTGGGCGACCAAGCGCGCGCTGCGCGAGCGTCTGGTCGTCGACGCGCGCAAGCGGCTGGCGCGTTCGTGCGAGAAGCGCGGGGCCGCGAAGGCCGAGCTCGGCTGGATCGAGACCGCCCTGGACCCCGACGTCCTGACGATCGGCTTCGCGCGCCGTGCGGCGTCGTACAAGCGGCTGACGTTGATGCTGCGCGACCCGGCCCGGCTCAAGAAGCTGCTGCTCGACCCCGAGCGGCCGATCCAGCTGATCATGGCCGGCAAGGCGCACCCGGCCGACGACGGCGGCAAGAAGCTGATCCAGGCGATCGTCCAGCTGGCCGACGACCCCGAGGTCCGGCACCGGATCGCCTACCTGCCCAACTACGACATCGCGATGGCGCAGCCGCTCTACCCCGGCTGCGACGTGTGGCTCAACAACCCGCTGCGGCCCTACGAGGCCTGTGGCACCTCCGGCATGAAGGCCGCGCTGAACGGCGGCCTCAACCTGTCGATCCTCGACGGCTGGTGGGACGAGTGGTACGACGGCCAGAACGGCTGGGCGATCCCGTCGGCTGACGGCGTCGTCGACCCCGACCACCGCGACGACCTCGAGGCCAACGCGCTCTATGACCTGATCGAGAACGAGGTCGCGCCGCGGTTCTACGACGTCGACGCCGAGGGGGTGCCGACCCGCTGGCTCGAGATGACCCGGCACACGCTGAAGTCCCTCGGGCCGAAGGTGCTCGCGACCCGGATGGTCAGCGACTACGTGCGCCAGCTCTACACCCCGGCCGCGACGACCGCGCGCCGGCTGAACTCCGACTACGCCGGGGCCGTCGAGCTCGCGGCGTGGAAGAAGAAGGTGCGCGCGGGCTGGCCCGGCGTACGAGTGGAGCACGTCGAGAGCAGTGGCGTCGGCGACGCTCCCGAGGTCGGCGACACGATGAGCGTGCGGGCCTTCATCGCCCTGGGCGACCTCTCCCCGGCGGACGTGGACGTGCAGCTCGTGCACGGTCGCAGCACCGGTGAGGACGACCTGGTCGACACCGTGGCCGAGTCGCTGCACCCCGCCGAGTCCTACGAGGCCGGCCGGCATCGCTTCGACGGCGACGTCGTGCTCGACAGCTCCGGCTCGTTCGGCTACACGGTCCGCGTGATCCCGCGCAACGACCTGCTCACCTCACCCGCCGAGCTCGGGATCGTCGCCCTTCCGTAACGGGTTGAGTCGGGAGTTCTGACGCTTCAGTCCGGACTTTTGACAGTCGAGTCCGGAGCTTTCTCCGGACTCATGTGGCCAAAAGTCCCGATTCGACCGTCAGAAGTCCCGACTCGACGTCAGACCTCGCGGAGCACGACGACCGTACGGCGGCCGAGGGCGATCCGGTCACCGGCCTTGACGTGGGTGCCGAGGGGCAGCCGGAAGTCGGTGGAGAGCACGACCTCGCCGGTCTGCACCCAGTCGTTCTCCGGCAGCGAGATCGTGGTGGGGATCCAGTCGGAGTTGAACCAGAGCACGAACGACTTGTCGACCTGCTGCTCGCCGTGCCGGCCGGGGGAGCGCAGCGGGGCGCCGGAGACGAACATGCCGATGGTGCGCAGGTCGGGGTCGTGCCAGTCGACGTCGGTCATCTCGCGTCCCGACGGGTGCAGCCAGGCGAGGTCCTTGGGACCACCGCGGATGGTCGGTCGCCCCTCGAACCAGTGCCGCTGCCGCAGCGCGGGGTGCTCGCGGCGCAGCCGGAGCGCGGCCTTGGTGATCTCGTAGACGTCGAGCCACGCGTTCTCGGCGCTCCAGTCCACCCACGAGATCTCGTTGTCCTGGCAGTAGGCGTTGTTGTTGCCGCCCTGCGTGCGCCCGCGCTCGTCGCCCGCGGTGATCATCGGGACGCCGTTGGACAGGCAGAGGGTGGCCATGATGTTGGCCGCCTGGCGACGCCGTACGGCGAGCAGAGCCTCGTCGTCGCTCTCGCCCTCGTGCCCCAGGTTCCAGGACCGGTTGTTGTCGGTGCCGTCGCGGTTGTTCTCGCCGTTCGCCTCGTTGTGCTTGCTCTCGTAGGTCACCAGGTCGCGCGCGGTGAAGCCGTCGTGGGCGGTCACGAAGTTGATGGAGTTGTACGCCGAGCGCCCGTCGTCGGCGTACAGGTCCGACGAACCGGCGAGCCGGGTGGCGACGGTGCTGTTGCCGGAGGAGTGGTTGCGCCAGAAGTCCCGGATCACGTCGCGGTACTGGTCGTTCCACTCCACCCACGGCGGTGGCATGCGGCCGACGAGGTAGCCGTCCATCGAGGCGTCCCACGGCTCGGCGATCAGCTTCACGTGGCGCAGCACCGGGTCCTGGCCGATCGCGACGAGCAGCCGGCAGTTCATGTCGACGTCGTAGCCGGTCCGCGCGAGGGCCGACATCAGGTCGAAACGGAAGCCGTCGACGTGCATCTCGGTGACCCAGTAGCGCAGCGAGTCGAGGATCATCCGCAGGGCCAGCGGGTCGTTGGAGTCGACGGTGTTGCCACAGCCGGTGACGTCCCAGTAGTTGTCGTCGTAGACCTCCGCACCGCTCCGCGGGTCGATCGTCGGCAGCACCCGCTTGTAGAAGCCGCGGTCGTCGAGGCCCCGGAAGGAGATGGTCGGGCCGAGCGGCCCGCCCTCGGCGGTGTGGTTGTAGACGACGTCGAGGATGACCTCGATGCCGGCCGCGTGCAGCGACTTCACCATCTGCTTGAACTCGGCGACCTGTCCGCCGCGGTCGCCGGCGGCGGAGTAGCCGGCGTCGGGGGAGAAGTAGCTGATCGTGTTGTAGCCCCAGTAGTTCACCGCGCCGCGCTCGAGCAGGGCGGGCTCGGAGAAGAACTGGTGCACGGGCAGCAGCTCGACCGCCGTGACGCCGAGATCGCGCAGGTACTCGACCACGGCCGGGCTGCCGAGGCCGGCGTACGTCCCGCGCAGCTCCTCGGGCACCCGGTCGTGCAGCTGCGTGAACCCCTTGACGTGCAGCTCGTAGATCACCGTGTCGCGCCACCGGCGCCGCATCGGGACCTCGCCCTCCCAGTCGAAAGCCGGATCGACGACGACGCTGCGGGCGGTGTACGGCGCCGAGTCGGCGTCGTCGCGCTTGGTCGGGTCCTTCATCTGGTAGCCGAAGAGGGCGGGCTCCGGCCGGATCGTGCCCGAGGTGGCCAGGGCGTAGGGATCGAGCAGCAGCTTCTGGGAGTTGAAGCGGTAGCCCTGCGCCGGGTCCCACGGCCCGTCGACGCGGAAGCCGTACCGGGTGCCCGGGCGTACGTCGGGGAGCGCTCCGTGCCAGATGCCGAGGGAGGCCTCGGTGAGCTGGTGCCGGGTCTCGACGTCCTCGTCGTCGAACACGCACAGCCAGCACTCGGTCGCGTTGGGGGAGTAGACGGCGAAGTTCGTCGACTCCGGCGTCCAGGTCGCCCCGAGCGGCCAGTTGCGTCCTGGCCACACCCGCGTGCGCTGTCCGAGGTGGGTCCAGATGCCAGGGGTCACGGGCGTCATTCTTGCCGATGCTGGCAGCATGCCGGGGACGAGCACCCAACTGGGGCGCACAGACGAGAGGTGGTTGCGATGAGCGAGTTCGTGCGACTGGAGGTGGCCGACGGGGTCGGCACGATCCGGCTGGACCGTCCGAAGATGAACGCGCTCAACGTGCAGGTGCAGGAGGAGATCCGGGCCGCCGCCGTCGAGGCCACCGAGCGTGACGACGTGCGTGCCGTCATCGTGTACGGCGGCGAGCGCGTCTTCGCCGCCGGCGCGGACATCAAGGAGATGGCCGACATGTCGTACACCGACATGGTCAAGCGCTCCGGTCCGCTGCAGTCCGCCCTCGGCGCGGTCGCGCGCATCCCCAAGCCCGTCGTCGCGGCCATCACCGGCTACGCGCTCGGTGGCGGCTGCGAGCTCGCGCTGTGCGCCGACGTCCGCATCGCCGCCGACAACGCCACCCTCGGGCAGCCCGAGATCCTGCTCGGCATCATCCCGGGCGCCGGTGGCACCCAGCGGCTGACCCGGCTGGTCGGGCCGAGCAAGGCCAAGGACCTGATCTTCACCGGCCGGTTCGTGAAGGCCGACGAGGCGCTCGCGATCGGACTGGTCGACAAGGTCGTCCCCGCCGAGAGCGTGTACGACGAGGCGCTCGCCTGGGCCAAGCAGTTCAGCGGTGCGGCGGCGTACGCCCTGCGCGCGGCAAAGGAGAGCATCGATCGCGGGTCCGAGGTGGACCTCGAGACGGGGCTGGAGATCGAGCGTCAGCAGTTCGCCGCGCTCTTCGCGACCGAGGACCGCTCGATCGGGATGGCCTCGTTCGTGGAGAACGGCCCCGGGAAGGCGAACTTCGTCGGTCGCTGAGGTGTCGCTGAGGAGATCAAAAGATTTCGCACAACCTTCGTAAAAGTATATATGCTCGCGGATTCTTCCCCTAGGGTGACGGCACGGCCCCAGTGTGGGCTGGCCCACGTTGTGGGATCACTCGCCCGTCGGAGACGACGGCTTGGAGGGAGAACGATGATCCGCCTGACCCGATCGCGTCGCCGTGTGGCGGCGCTCGCGTCCACCGCGCTCGCCGCCGGCGCGCTGGCAGTGATGCCGCTCGGCTTGGAGTCCGCGTCCGCCGCTCCTGTCACCACCAGCATGACCTGCCAGATCTCGGGCACCTTCCCGCAGACGCTGGCCACCTCGACGCTGGCGACCACGCTGACCGCGCCGGCCACGGCCCCCGCGGGCGGCAGCTTCGACGCGACGCTCGCCTACACCCTGACGATGACGAACGCGGCGTTCGGCCCGATCGACAACATCGCCGGTGACGTCGACTTCATCGTCGATGTCGGTGGCACGCAGACGCCGGTCTCGGTGCCCTTCACGACCTGGACCAGCGGCGCGCCGGCGTTCTCCGGCTCGGCCACGGTCGGGATCCACGTGCCGGACAACGTCGACCTCCAGAACGTCAAGGTCGTCAGCGCCTACTTCGACAGCACCGCGCACGTCAATGCCGGTCCTCCGGGAGGCGTCAACACCCCGTTCGACGTGCCCTGCACGCCGAACGAGGGCGCGACCACCAAGCTGGGCTCGGTCTCGACGACGAAGACGGTCGCCTACACCTGCGTGATGACCCAGCCGGGCGGCGCGCAGACGAACATCCCCTCTGCGCTCACGATCCAGATGGACACCCCGGACGCGATCACCGCCGGGGAGAGCTACGAGCCCTCCGTCAAGGCCACGCTCGACATGGGCAACACCTACATGGGCCCGGTCACGTTCAACGGCTCGATCGACCTCGATCTGATGATCGGCAGCAAGGCGACCACGGTGGCCGTGCCGATCGCGACGAATACGCCCGGCGGCAGCCCGATGGTCCCGCCGCACGTCGTGTTCACCGGCGCCAAGGCCGTCAAGGTCGACGCGCCGGAGACCACTGGTTCCGGCGTCGCCATCACGCTCGGCAATGCGAAGGGCAACTTCACCGGCACCGTCAGTGGGTCCACGATCCCGTCGCCGATCCCGTGCACCGTGAACGGCTCTCCCACGGCCTCGCTGAACACGACCAACGTCGAGGCGAAGCCGGCCGGCCTGAAGTACACCTGCGCCTACCAGGCCTGGACCTTCCCGGCGTACGCCCAGATCGCGCCCACGACGCCGCTCCCGGCCTCGGTCAAGGAGGACGCCGTCCTCAACCCGGCGCTGACCACCACCCTCACGTGGGGTCGCTTCTGGACCACGAGCTCGCGCAACATCCAGGCCGCCTACAAGGACGGCACCGGCGTCATCGACACCACGGCCACCGCTGGCTCGGGTGCGCTGACGTTCACCTCCACCCCGGTCCCGGCGACCGGTCCGATGGTCTGGACGGGGACCGGGACGTACGGCGTGGTCAACACGGCGGCCGCCGGCACCGCCGACCTGGCACTCGGCAACCTGTCGCTGGCGATGCAGACCTCGAACCAGTTCACCGATGGCTTCGCCAAGGCGACCATGAACTGCGTCCTCGACGCGGGTCAGGACGCCAGCCTCGGCTCGGTCGTGATCGAGGACGTGCCGGACATCACCGCCACGGCGAAGGTGACGGGCGCGGCGAAGGTCGGTCAGAAGCTGACGGCCTCGGCAACCACCAACCCGGCCACGGCGACCAAGTCGTACCAGTGGCTGCGCAACGGGGCCGCGATCAGCGGCGCCAAGGCCGCCGGCTACACGGCCGTCCCGGCTGACCTGGGCAAGTCCCTGTCGGTCCGGATCACCGCGACCCAGGCCGGGTACGACTCGCGCACGGTCACCGTGGCCGCGGGCAAGGTCGCAGCCGGCACCCAGGTGGTGTCCGGCAAGGCCAAGATCATCGGCAAGGCCAAGGTGGGCAAGAAGCTCACCGCGGTCCCCGGCAAGGCGACCGGCGCCACGGTCAAGTACCAGTGGCTGAGCAACGGCAAGGTGATCAAGAAGGCGACCGCCAAGTCGCTGAAGCTCACCAAGGCACTCAAGGGCAAGAAGGTCTCCGTCAAGGTGAGCTACGTGCGGACCGGCTACACGACCGTCACGCAGGCCACCAAGGCACTGAAGATCAAGTAGTCACCAGCAGCACCACGGACCGGCCTCGACGCGCACTCGCGTCGGGGCCGGTCCCACGTTTGGCCGCCGAGTCGTGATAACTCTGTCTCGGCACAGCGGAGACCGGACGAGGTGGGTGAGGTCGGACGTGACCGAGCAGAAGAAGAGGTCCACCGGCGCTGCACTGCGCACCCGACTCGCCCAGCTGATCTGGCTGGCCGCGGTGGTGTGCGCGCTCTTCCTGGCGGTCGGGGCGCTGCTGATCGCGCTCGACGCCAACCAGGACAACCCCCTGGTCGCCTTCGTCCTCGACGTCGCCGACGTGGTCGACCTCGACGTCTTCTCCCGCGACAACGGCATCTTCACCTTCGAGGGTGCGGACGCGGCGACGAAGAGCGCGCTCGCGAACTGGGGCCTCGGCGCCATCGCCTATCTGGTGGTGGGTCGGATCCTCGAACGGATCGTGCGTCCCTGACGCCCGGACGGACCGTGACAGCACCGCTGTGACGAATCCGACCCTGGGACGAGTTTCGGTGCGTCGTACGCGGCGGTAGCCTCACGACCACATCGAGTCCACAGGAGGGGCCGTCCCGGCCACACCACCATGAACATTGTCGTCTGTGTGAAGTACGTGCCCGACGCGACTGCCGACCGGCAGTTCGAGTCGGACAACACCGTTGACCGCGTCGGCGTCGACGGGCTGCTCTCGGAGCTCGACGAGTACGGCGTCGAGCAGTCCCTGCAGATCAAGGAGAAGGCCGGCGACGACACCACCGTCACGGCACTCTGCGTCGGGCCCGAGAAGGCTCTCGACGCGGTGCGCAAGGCGCTGCAGATGGGCGCTGACAAGGGCGTCCACGTGATCGACGACGCCATCGCCGGATCGGATGCTGCCGCCACCTCGCTGGTGCTGGCCAAGGCCATCGAGAAGATCGGCGCCGAGACGCCGGTCGACCTGGTGGTCGGCGGCCTCGCCTCGACCGACGCCGGGATGAGCGTGGTCCCGGCGATGCTCGCCGAGCGCCTCGGTCTGCCGCAGGTCACGCTGGCCTCGGTCGTCGAGTTCCAGGGCGACCAGGTGCGGATCAAGCGCGACGGCGACACCGCCACCGAGGTCGTCGGCGGCACCATGCCGCTGGTCCTCTCGGTGACCGACCAGTCGGGCGAGGCCCGCTACCCGTCGTTCAAGGGCATCATGGCCGCGAAGAAGAAGCCGCTCGAGACCTGGTCGCTGTCCGACCTCGGTGTCGATGCGGCCGAGGTCGGCCTCGGCGCCGCGTGGACCGAGGTCGTGGACACCACGGCCCGCCCGCCGCGCACCGCCGGCGAGATCGTCAAGGACGAGGACGGTTCGGGTGCCACGGCACTCACCGAGTTCCTCGCGTCCAAGAAGTTCATCTGAGGACGGGGTCACACATGTCTGAGGTTCTGGTTGTCGTCGACCACGTCGACGGCGCGGTCAAGAAGCCGACGTACGAGCTGCTCACCATCGCCAAGCGTCTCGGTGAGCCCTCGGCCGTCTTCATCGGCCCGGCCGACAAGGCCGCCGAGGTGACCGAGAAGGTCAAGAAGTACGGCGCGGAGAAGGTCTACGTCATCGACGACGCGCAGCTCAAGGGCTACCTCGTGGCCCCCAAGGCCGAGGCGCTGGCGCAGCTGGCCGAGAAGGCCCAGTCAGGTGGGGGCGTCGCCGCGATCCTGATCCCCTCCTCCGCGGAGGGCAAGGAGATCGGTGGTCGTCTCTCGATCAAGCTGAAGTCCGGCCTGATCACCGACGCCGTCGACGTCCAGCCCGGTGATGGTGGAGCCCCGGTGACCACGCAGAGCGTGTTCGCGGGCAACTTCACCGTCCAGGCGAAGGTCACCCAGGGCACGCCGATCATCACGGTCAAGCCCAACTCGGCCGCCCCCGAGGAGTCCGAGGGTGCCGGCACGGTCGAGGAGTTCTCCCCGACCATCTCCGACGCCGCGAAGACCGCGCAGATCGTGGCCTCGCAGCCGCGCCAGGCCACCGGTCGTCCCGAGCTCACCGAGGCCGCGATCGTGGTCTCCGGTGGTCGTGGCACCGGCGGCAACTTCGAGCCGATCGAGGCCCTCGCAGACGCGCTCGGCGCGGCCGTGGGCGCCTCGCGGGCCGCTGTCGACTCGGGCTGGATGCCGCACAGCTTCCAGGTCGGCCAGACCGGCAAGACGGTCTCGCCGCAGCTGTACGTCGCCAACGGCATCTCCGGGGCGATCCAGCACCGCGCCGGGATGCAGACCTCGAAGACGATCGTGGCCGTCAACAAGGACGAGGAGGCCCCGATGTTCGAGCTCGTCGACTTCGGTGTGGTGGGTGACCTGCACAAGGTCCTCCCGGCCGCCACCGAGGAGATCACCAAGCGCAAGGGCTGAGACCGGACCGTGGGGATGGACTTCGCATCCCTGCAGCCGCTCGAGGGCGGCTGGTCCGGAGAGACCTTCCTGGCCGAGGCCGGCGGGGACCGCACCGTGGTGCGTGTCTTCGCCGGCCTCCGTCATGCTCCGGAGGCGGCTGAGATCCAGGCCGCGCTGCTACGCCTGGTCCGCGGGCTGCTGCCGGTGCCGCGGGTGCTGGAGGTACGCCGCGCGGACCCCGCCTCGGGCCTGCCGGCACTGCTGGTCACCGAGTTCCTCCCCGGCGTACGCGGCGACCTGCTGCTGCCCACCCTCGACGACGACGGGCTGCGTCGGTTGGGGGCTGCGGTCGGTCGCCTGGTGGCGACGCTCGGCGGCATGCCCGTGCTGGAGCGCGGCGTCTTCGTCGACGGCGACCTGAGGGTCCGGGCCTACGACCCGGACCTGCCGGATTCGCTCGGTGCGATCGGTGTGGCCGCGCAGGACCTCCTCGACCAGGAGACCCGCACCTGCCTGGTGCACAGCGACCTCAACCCCAAGAACCTGTTGGTCGACCCCGACACGCTGGAGATCACCGGCCTGGTCGACTGGGAGTTCGCGCACGCCGGCCACCCCTTCACCGACCTCGGCAACGTGCTCCGCTTCGACCGGGAGCCGGCGTACGTCGAGGCCGTCCTGACGACGTACGCCGGGCTCCGCGGGACCTCGCCCGAGCAGGCGCTGCACCTCGCGCGGTGTGCGGACCTCTATGCCCTGGCCGAGCTCGCCTCGCGCGCAGGCCAGAATCCGGTGGCCGACCGGGCCGCCGAGATCCTCGAGGCGATCACGGCAGCGGGGGACGTGCACGTCAGCCCGTCCCGCCGTACCCCTCGTCCTTGACGATCCCGACCCGATAGACCTTCAGCGTCCGCTTCGCGGGCTTGCCGCCGAGGCGGATCTTGCGCAGCGCGACGTTGTTGGCCGTCGACCTCTCGACCAGGTTGCCGTCCGGGTTGGCCGCGACGGCGACGTAGTAGATGCCGTTGCGGAGCCGGTCGACCCGGAAGGACTGGCCGGCGCGGTACTGCGTGTACGTGTCGCCCCAGCCCGCGGCGAGCACCTCACGGATGCTCAGCGACGAGTAGTCGCCGCACGACGTGGCGAGATCGGTGTTCTCGGGCCGCCAGGCGGCGCTGGGGACCGTGAGGTCCACGGCGTCGGTGTTGGCCAGGCAGAACGCCTCTTTCTTCGAGCGAGCCGCCTCCGTCTTGTTCTGCCGCAGCAGCGAGTAGCGGGCGAAGTCCTCGAAGTGCCAGTGCTGGTGGGAGGGCTTGGCGTCCCAGTGCAGGTGCCCGACGCTCTGGTAGCCGGTCTGGGTGCCGTCGGCGTCGAAGAAGTACTGATAGGCGTCCATCAGGTCCTTGCCGTCACGGCGGAAGCCGTCGACCACGAGCGGGCTGTCACCGGCGTTCCAGACGGTCGCCGAGAACCGCAGGTAGCGGCTGTTCTTCGACAGCGAGATCCCCCAGGCGGGCAGCGAGCGCAGATCGGGGGTCGGGCCGCTCGCGCGCTGCTCGGGACCCGTCGGCGGGTGCGCCGCCGGTCGCGCGAGCGGCGAGCGGGGAGGCGTCCGGCGCTCCTCGCCCTCTTGCTCCTTCCGCACCACGAGCCGCACCTGGCGGCGGGCCTGCGCGGAGCTGAGACCGAGCGCCTTGGCGTAGCGCGGCGCCACCTCCATGCGCACGGTGTAGCGGCCGGGGCCGATGCGCAACGGCCGCTCGGTCGAGATCACCGACGACGCCCACCCCTCCTGGACACCCTGCACCGAGCCGAGGCTGAACGGGTTGTACCAGCAGCCGGAGGGGTACGGCGACGTCGCCGGCGCGGCCGGGCGTACCCGCTCCGTCGCGCCGTTGAAGCAGACCGGCCGACCGATCACGAACGCCTTGCCGCGGTCGGGCTTGACCGTGAGCCGGATGAACCCGGGCAGGCCGGAGAAGTCCTTCAGCGCGCCCGTCGGCAGCGCGACGTCTCCTGCCGGCGATCGCCAGACCGTCCGGATCTGCTGGGAGTAGGACGCCCGCCTCGACCGCACCTCGAACGGTGCGCCCTGCGCGATCACGCGCAGGCCCAGGTCGGTCCACGTCGTGTTCTCGTAGGCGTACGCGGTGACCCTCTTCGGGGCCCAGAGCGTCAATGGCGGCGAGTCCGGAGCCGCCGACGTACGGCGAGGGGCGGTCTCGTCGGCGTACGACGGCGTGGCGCTGAGCGCCGGTGCGGCCACGGCGAGGACGGAGACGAGAGCGAGCAGGCGGGATCCACGACGAAGCACGATGAGGTCCTTCCGAGAGTGGACGGGCCGTGGTGGCCCGTCGAGCGTTGGACGCGCGGCTCCGCCCATTGGTTGCCTGGGTGCCGTGGTCGCCCGGATGGCCATCTACAATCCGACGCTGTGACGAGGTGGCGAGAGCGGACCATGACGATGCTGGTCCTGATGCTGGGTGCGACGGTGCTGACCGTCGTGCCGGCCAGCTCCGCGACCCCGGTCGGTGTGTCGGCAGCCGCGTCGGCCTCGGCCTTGGCGGCCATCGCGCCGGTGGCCGCCAAGCCCAAGCCCCAGCGCTGGAAGCCGCCGCGCGGCGTCGTCTTCAACAACCCCAAGGGCAGCGCGAGGGCGCGCGTCGCCATCGTCGCGCGGATCAGGGCGGCCATCGCGCACACGCGCAAGGGCGACACCATCCGCTTCGCGACGTACTCCTTCGACCGCAACGAGGTCGCCAACCAGCTGATCCGGGCCCATCGACGCGGGGTCAACGTGCAGATCGTCGCCAACGACAACTACATCAGCAAGGCCGAGCTGCGGATGCAGAAGGTCTTCGGCAAGAACCGTACGAAGCGCAGCTTCATGGTCTTCTGCAAGGGCTCGTGCCGCAGCGGACCGGGCGGCAACCTGCACATCAAGATCTACTCGTTCAGCTCCAGCGGTGCGGCCGACAACGTGATCATCTCGTCGTCCGCCAACCTCAGCTACGGCGCCTCCTTCGCTCAGTGGAACGACGCCTACACGGTCTACGGCGACCGCAAGCTCTTCGCGACCTGGGTCAAGGTCTTCCGCCAGCTCAAGAACGACCGGAGGTCGACGCCACGCCGGATCGGCTACAGCTCCGCGGACCGGTCGGTCATCTTCCAGCGCCAGCTCGCCGGAGCCGCGGCCGCCGCTGCCGACGGCTCCACCGAGGTGCGGACGGCACGCAGGGGGAGCAGCGACCCCGTCGTGCAGCGACTTGGGAAGGTCGACTGCTCGGCTCCGAAGGGCTACGGCGTGGACGGTCGCACGGTCCTGAAGTTCATCGTGTTCGCGTGGTACGGCAAGCGCGGCGACAACATCGCCGCCAAGGTCGTCGACCTCAAGCGCAAGGGCTGCCGGGTCCAGGTCATCGGCAGCGTCCTGGGCGAGTCCGCCAGGATCAAGCTGCAGCGGGCCGGGATCTCGGTCAAGGCCGCCGACTGGGACTTCGGCAAGCGGCCCGCGTCCGGCGACCCGGAGCTGGAGGTCTACGGCCCGCGCTGCTACTCCCACTACAAGTTCTTCACGCTCAACGGCGCGTACGACGGCAAGGGCCTCAAGGCAGTGTGGACCGGCTCGGAGAACTGGTCGGGGATCTCCTTCTCCAACGACGAGGTCACCCTGCGGCTCAACGGCGGGCCTGTCTACCAGCGCTACACGAGCCGTTTCGACAGCATGTGGAACGACCCCGACGCCACCCACAAGGCCGGTGTCGAGCCCACCCGTCGGCCCTGCGCCCGCAGCTGAGCGGCGCCACAACTACGCTCGACGCATGACTTCGCAGGACGACGTGCTGGCCGTGGCCGAGCGCGCCCGCACCGCCAGCCTGGGCCTCGCCCTGGCGACCCGCGCGCAGAAGGACGACGCACTCCTCGCGATGGCGGAAGCGCTGCTCGCCCGGGCCGGCGAGGTCCTCGCGGCGAACGCCGAGGACGTCGAGCGGGCCGAGACCGGTGGCACCCCGGCCAACATCGTCGACCGACTGACCCTGACGCCGGACCGGCTCGAGGCGATGGCCCAGGGTCTGCGCGAGGTGGCCGGGCTGGCCGACCCGGTCGGTGAGGTGGTCCGGGGCAGCACCCTCGCGAACGGGCTCGAGCTGCGTCAGGTGCGAGTGCCGTTCGGCGTCGTCGGGATGATCTACGAGGCCCGCCCCAACGTGACCGCCGACGCGGCCGGCATCTGCCTGAAGTCCGGCAACGCCGTGCTCCTGCGCGGCAGCTCCAGCGCTCGTTCGAGCAACGCGGCGATCGTGGCGGTGCTGCGTGACGCCGTCGCCGCGGCCGGCCTGGAGGCTGACGTGGTCCAGCTGGTCCCCGGCGACACCCACGACAGCGTCAAGGCGCTGATGCGGGCCCGTGGGCACGTCGACGTGCTGATCCCACGCGGGGGAGCGGGCCTGATCCGCTCGGTCGTGGAGGAGTCCACGGTGCCGGTGATCGAGACCGGCGTCGGCAACTGCCACGTGTACGTCGACCGCGCGG
Source organism: uncultured Actinomycetota bacterium (assembly GCA_963717855.1). Lineage (GTDB taxonomy): Bacteria > Actinomycetota > Actinomycetes > Propionibacteriales > Nocardioidaceae > Nocardioides. The sequence goes on from CAVQXF010000001.1 coordinate 117,759, forward strand.
CCGACCTCGACCAGGCGCTCGCGATCGTGCTCAACGCGAAGACCCACCGCACCAGCGTCTGCAACGCCGCCGAGTCGCTGCTGGTGCACGCCGACGTCGCCGACGAGTTCGTGCCCCGGGTGGTCGCAGCCCTCCAGGACGCCGGCGTCACGGTTCACGGCGACCCCGTCTTCGCGGCGTACGACGGGGTGGTGGCGGCCACCGACGAGGACCACGCGGCCGAGTACCTCTCCCTCGACATCTCCGCCGCCGTCGTGCCCGACCTCGACGCGGCGATCGCCCACATCCGGCGCTTCTCCAGCCAGCACACCGAGGCGATCCTGACCCAGGACCTGGCTGCTGCCCGGCGGTTCACCGCTGCGGTCGACTCGGCGGCGGTGCTCGTCAACGCGTCGACCCGGTTCACCGACGGGGCCGAGTTCGGCTTCGGCGCCGAGATCGGGATCAGCACCCAGAAGCTGCACGCCCGCGGGCCGATGGGACTGTCCGAGATGACCTCGACGAAGTACATCGTCACCGGCGACGGCCACGTGCGTTGAGACCGGTACGCTGTCGGCCATGACCGCGCTGCTGACCGTGCTGCACACCGAGAACCCCAACGTGCCCAACCACTGGCTCGTGGGCGCGGTGACGCTGGCGATCCTGATGGCCCTGCTGCTGGCGCTGCTCGCCTTCGGTGCGGGACGAGACCACAGCTGACGACCGGGCTCGTGCCGGGCGCCCGCCGGGTCGGTGTCATGGGCGGCACCTTCGACCCGATCCATCACGGCCACCTCGTGGCCGCGTCGGAGGTCCAGTCCTGGTTCGACCTCGACGAGGTCGTCTTCGTGCCGACCGGCGACCCGTGGCAGAAGTCCGACCGCGACGTCTCCCCGGCTGAGGACCGCTACCTGATGACCGTCATCGCGACGGCCGCCAACCCACGCTTCAACGTCTCCCGGGTCGACATCGACCGACACGGACCGACGTACACGATCGACACGCTGAAGGACCTCGCGGCGCGGTTCCCCGACGCCGAGCTGTACTTCATCACCGGCGCCGACGCGCTGGCCGACATCTTCACCTGGCGCGATGCCGAGGAGCTCTTCTCGCTCGCCCAGTTCGTCGGCTGCACGCGGCCCGGCTACACGATGCCCGAAGCCACGCTCGACGGGATCCCTGCCGAGCGGGTCACGATGGTCGAGATCCCCGCCCTGGCGATCTCCTCCACCGACTGCCGCGCCCGCACCCGTCGCGGCGAGCCGGTCTGGTACCTCGTGCCCGACGGCGTCGTCCAGTACATCGCCAAGCACCACCTGTATCCCAAGGACCCCGCATGACTGCAACAGACCACGCCATCGAGCTCGTCCAGGCCGCCGCCCGCGCCGCGTCCGACAAGCTCGCCTCCAACATCATCGCCTTCGACGTCAGCGAGCAGCTGGCCATCAGTGACGCCTTCGTGCTCGCCTCGGCGAGCAACGACCGTCAGGTCAAGTCGATCGTCGACGAGATCGAGGACAAGCTCCGCGAGATCGGCGCCAAGCCGCTGCGTCGCGAGGGGGAGCGCGACGGTCGCTGGGTGCTGATCGACTACGGCGAGATCGTGGTGCACGTGCAGCACGAGGAGGAGCGGCAGTTCTACGCCCTCGAGCGGCTCTGGCGCGACTGCCCGGCGATCGCGCTGCCCGCCGACGTCGTCTCGCATGACCGCTAGACGTCTCCTCCTGCTCCGTCACGGTCGTACGGCGTGGAACCACGCCCGCCGCGTCCAGGGTCAGCTCGATGCCGAGCTCGACGAGACCGGCCACCGCCAGGCGGCCCAGGCCGCCCTCGCGGTCGCCGCCACGGGCCCCGTGGCCCTGTGGTCCTCCGACAGCGTGCGCGCCCGGGAGACGGCGGCGTACGTCGCCAAGGAGACCGGCCTCGACCCGACGTACGACGCCCGCCTGCGTGAGTACTACCTGGCCGAGCGCCAGGGCCTGACCCACGACGAGTACGCCGCACTCGCGCCGGAGGAGTTCGCCGCGTTCCGTGGCGGCGACTTCGACGTGGTCCCCGGGGGTGAGACCGCCGAGGTGGTGTCCGGCCGGATGGTCGAGGCGCTGGAGGAGCTGCTGGCCTCGATCGCGCCCGGCGAGCTCGCCGTGGCGGTGTCCCACGGTGCGGCGATCCGCGACGCCGTACCGGCCCTGCTCGGCTGGCCGGTCCACGAGCGCGCGGCCCTGCACGGCCTCGACAACTGCGCCTGGGTCGAGCTCGACCAAGTGGGGCCGGGAGCCGCGCTGCGGATGAAGGCCTACAACCGCGTCGCTACGCTCTGACCCTCCCCGGATTCGCATCCGGCGGAGCCGTTGGCTAGTATTCCGCGAGTTGTCACCCCGCTTCGTCGGGGGAAGCAATGGGGCTGTGGCGCAGCTGGTAGCGCACCTGCATGGCATGCAGGGGGTCAGGGGTTCGAATCCCCTCAGCTCCACAAAACACCAGGTCAAAGGCTATGTCGAAGTCCTCACGGAGGAGAACGACATGGCTTTTGGTCATTTATGGATATTTTGCGTCGCGGATCGCAAGGTCCGGCCCTGGGGCCGCGAGCTGCGCCTCCGCCGCGGCGAGGTCGACGCCTGGCTGGCGCGCCTCGAGGCCGCCCCCGCTTCCGCGACGCCGACGGCCGGCTCCGACGGCCTGGTTGCCGAGCTCGTCGAAGCCATCTCCGCTCCGGCGAAGAACTGGTCCGAAACCGTCGGTCATGACCGTCGGCCTGACGGGTACCGGTGGTCCATGAGGAAGATCTGGGCGGGGATGCCGGTCGCTGCGCTCGGCGCCGTGGCCGCGCACGACCTGATGCAGCGTCGTCACGCCATCCTGCGCAACTTCCCGGTGATCGGGCATGCGAGGTTCTGGCTCGAGGCGATGGGGCCGGAGCTGCGCCAGTACATCGTGGCGAGCAACGACGAGGAGCGGCCGTTCAGTCGGGACCAGCGCCGCTGGGTGTACGCGTCGGCCAAGCTGCAGAACAACTACTTCGGGTTCGGCTCCGACAACGACCTCGAGCACAGCTCGGGCAACGTGATCGTGCACCATCGCACCTTCGCTCGGGCGCACCCGACCCACGGCGCCGTCGGGCAGGAGGCTCGTCTGCCATCCGCGAAGATCCTGGGCGGCCCCCGTGGTCGCAGGCACGCCTTCAGGCCGGAGTCCGTGGTCAACGTGTCCGGCATGAGCTTCGGGTCGCTGTCCGGGAACGCGATCGAGGCCATCAACCGCGGGGCTGCCGAAGCAGGCTGCCTGCACAACACCGGTGAGGGTGCCGTCTCGCCGTACCACCGCAACGGCGCCGACCTGGTGTTCCAGATCGGTACCGCCTACTTCGGGTGCCGCGACGGCGACGGCCGGTTCGATCTGAGCAAGCTCAAGCAGCTTGTCGACTCGGCGCCCATCCGGGCGCTTGAGATCAAGCTCAGCCAAGGCGCGAAGCCCGGCCTCGGAGGCGTCTTGCCGGCACCGAAGGTGTCGAAGGAGATCGCGGAGACCCGCGGCGTGCCCGAGGGCGTCGATTGTCTGAGCCCGTCACGGCACGCCGAGTTCGACGACGTCGGCTCGATGCTCGACTTCGTCGAGCTCCTCGCCGACGAGACCGGCCTCCCGGTCGGCATCAAGTCAGCTGTCGGCGACCTCGGGTTCTGGCACGAGCTCGCCGACCTGATGGAGGACCGCACCCGTGGGGTCGACTTCATCACCATCGACGGCGGTGAGGGCGGCACCGGCGCATCCCCGCTGATCTTCACCGACGCTGTCTCGCTCCCGTTCAGGCTCGGGTTCTCCCGCGTGTACTCGATCTTTGCCGAGAAGGGCCTCCAGGAGGACATCACGTTCATCGGCGCCGGCAAGCTGGGCCTCCCGGACAACGCAGTGGTCGCGTTCGCGCTCGGGGTCGACATGGTGAACGTCGCCCGCGAGGCGATGCTGGCCGCGGGCTGCGTGCAGGCGCAGAGGTGCCACACCGGTGAGTGCCCCACCGGGGTCGCGACGCAGAACCCGTGGCTCGCCCACGGCCTCGAACCGGTCTCGAAGGGCGAGCGGGTGGCGAACTACGTCAAGACGTTGCGTCGGGACCTGCTCAAGGTGTCCGAGACCTGCGGCGTCGAGCACCCCGCGCTCATCGGCCCTGGCAGCGTCGAGGTCCTCGAGAACCTGAGCGATGGCCGCCTGCTCGAGGACGTCTACCGCTACAAGCCAGGCTGGGGGTATCCGTCGGAGCGTGACCAAGCGGCCATCACAGCCATCATGGCCGCGACCGACGAAGACGAGACCGGCACCGAGGGTCCGCCGGAGACCGCCGAGGAAGGTGCACGGGGCGACGACACCGCTGCGGAGGTGTCGGAGCACTGAACGCGTACGTTGCGCGTGCCGCGAGCCATCGGTGTGAACGTCTTGAGGGCCTCATGGATGGCCAGGCGGTCGTCACCGCGGCATGCGCTCTGATGCGTAGTGACCTGCCTGTTTGCAGGAATGATCTCCATGTCACCTGAGGGTGGGCAGGACCTCGCGGCCGTAGAAGTCGATCATGTCCAACGCGTGGGGACCCATGTTCGCGAGGTACAGCTCGTCGTACCCGGCGTCGGCGTACTCCCGGACCTGGTGCAGGTGCTGCCCCAGATCGTTGCCCGCGACGACTGAGTCCTTGGTGGACTCCATGGTGACCAGTTCGCTGGCCTGCTCGAAGTGCTCCGGTGTCGGGAGGATCTGGGCAAGCTCGCCGGGGAGCCCGGCGTTGGGCCACAGTCGGTGCGCGTGTCCCCAGCCTTCGTCCTGGGTAGGGGCGAAGGCGACCTTGGCGCCGGCCTGGGCGGGCTTGCCTCCCGACTTCTCCTTGAAGCGGGCGACCAGGTCGGCGTCTGGAGCCGTCCCGATGTATCCGTCACCGATCCGCGCCGCGAGGTCGAGGGCCTTGGGGCCGAACGCGGACACGAAGATCTCGGGCGGATCTTCCGGGACGTTGTAGATGCGGGCGTGGTCGACCGAGTAGTGCTGGCCGCGCGCTGTCACGACCTCACCGGTCCACAGCTCGCGGATCAACGCAACGGCGTCCTCGAGCATCTCGAGACGGACGTCGAGCGGCGGCCATGGTCCACCGACGATGCTCTCGTTGAGTGCCTCCCCGGTGCCGACGCCGAGCGTGAACCGTCCCTTGAGCAGCTCGGCGCTGGTGCCGGCCGCCTGAGCGATGATCGCCGGGTGGATGCGGGTGGTCGGGCAGGTCACGGCGGTCGTCACGTGCAGGTCGCAGACCTGGCTGATCGCGCCGATGACGCTCCAGACCAAGGGACTGTTGCCCTGCTCGTTGTTCCACGGGTGGAAGTGGTCGCTGATCCACAGGCCAGTGAAGCCGGCCTTCTCGGCGGCCGCTGCTTGAGCGACCAACTCGGCTGGGGAGTACTCCTCGGTGGAGAGGAAGTAGCCGATTCGCATGAGGCTCTCCTGTCGTGGGCTCGACGGTGTGGGATCCCCTTCTCCAGATGGAGGGAGGTCTGGGAAGTACCCGTCGAACGAGGCCACATGCGAGGCAAGCCGGGACATGCCGCGTGACCTCCCGGGTACGGCATGTCGAAGGGACGGGCGGCGAAGATCGCCAGCTCTCCGGACGTCCCATGGGCAGCCGGACGCAGCGACCATGCATCGCTGCCGACCGTCTGGGGAACACCTGAGGTGTACCCCTAGCTGCCGAGAAGGAGCGTGTGATGCCGGCGAAGAAGAGCCCTGGGCCGAGCGTGAAGGACGACGACCTGTACGAGAAGCTTCGCGACGAGGGCAACAGCAAGGAGAAGTCCGCACGGATCGCGAACGCGGCCTCGAACACGTCGCGCTCGGCGGTCGGCAAGAAGGGTGGTGCCTCGCCGTCCTACGACGACTGGACGGTGGCGGACCTCCGCAGACGTGCCGCTGACCTCGAGATCGACGGGCGTTCGTCGATGCGCAAGTCGGAGCTGGTCGACGCCCTGCGGAACCACTGAGCGATGGGCGGACGCGACGAGACCGAGGACGAGCGCCTCGATCGCAAGTTCGACGACCTTCTTCAAGAGCTGCGAGTCATGCAGACAGGCACTCAGCTCACGGCTGGGTTCTTGCTGACACTCCCGTTCCAGAGCAGGTTCGAGGACTTGGACGACTTCCAGCGAACGACCTACCTGGTGCTGGTCGTCCTTGCTGCGGCCACCACCCTGCTGCTGCTCTCACCCGTCGCGATCCATCGACGGCTGTCAGGTGATCATGCCAAGGGACGCGTCGTCAGTGCGGCCGAGCGCCTTGTCGCGGCGGCGCTGCTGACGTTGGCGCTGATGATCGTCGGGATCATCTTCTTCACCTTCGACATGGTCATTGACCGGCCCATCGCCCTGGTCGCGGGAATTGCCACGGGTGCGCTCGTAGCGGGCCTGCTCGTATGGCTACCACGGACCCTCGCCCGGACCAGCAGCCCGACCTGACCGCGCGCAGGTGGGCAGGTCGGGCTGGCCAGCATGGCCGACCGGCCCGCCGATGGCCCCGCAATCTCGACACCGAGGGCTCTGTCCGGGGGATGCGGCCGCTGGCGCCGCGGCAGCGGCTGGGCTCAGTCGGAGCGCGGGTCCTCGTCGGGGTAGCCGGCCCGCGGGATGATCCCGTCGGGGTTGCTCTCCGGGTTGCCGGTCGACTGCTCGGGGCGGGTCTCCTCGTCGGGGTCGCGCTCTTGCTCGGAGACGTCTCGCAGGCCGTCGGTCGCGTCCTGTCCGGGTCCGGTCGGTCCGACCCGCTCACTGCTCACGCCCATCCCGCCGGATGCTCGCTCCGGTCCGCTGGAGCCAGGGGTCGAGGACTGGAGGCTCTCGTCGGCGTCGCTGCTCATGCCGGGGACTCCTGCTTCGGTCCGGTGCCCTTGCCATCGGCGGACCGGGTCGCCTGGGTCGAGGTGTCCTCGCTGTCGGAGACCTCCTGCTTGACGGTCTCGGGGGCCTTGTCCTCCAGCGCGGGGTTTTCCTCTGGCGTCAGGTCGGGGATCGCGATGGGCCCGCTGTAGTCCTCGAGCGCATCTACGCCGCCCGGGTTGGGCTCACCGGGCTCGATCTCGGGCTCGGGCATGGGGCCGAGTTCAGAGTCGCTCACAGGATCTCCTCAGAAGCCGAAGGTGACGTACGCCGAGGTGGTACCCGTTTGCAGGGCCTCCAACACGACTCGCTCGGGCGGCACCACTGGGTCGCAGGACCGCTGGTACGGCGGCGCGGGCACACATCGCCTCGCCGCTGGTCTTCGCGCACCTACGCACCGACGAGCCGTCGGTCCCGGTCGAGGACCGGGAGGCACTTCGCGCCGGTGGCCGCCAGGTGCTGGACCGCTACGGTCACGTCGTCACCGCTGGCCTCCGGCTCAACCTGCACCCAGGCCGCGCTCGGACCGTCACTCGTGCTCGTCCCGGGTGTCGAACCCGTCCTGCAGCACCCAGCGAACAGCCTGGCTGCGGGTGTGCACGCCGATCTTGTTGTACGCACTGCGGATGTGGGACTTGACCGTGTTGATGCTCAGGAACTCGCGGTGCGCGATCTCCGCGTTGCTGAGCCCTCGTGCGATGGACGTGAGAATCGCGGCCTCACGACCGGACAGGCCGATCACGAGGCCCAGTCGCCCTGCCCGCAGCGCAGCCGGGCAGGCACAGAGGACCGGGTCCATGGTCGAGGCGAGGGACTTCCATGTGCTTGCGGCGTCGAGTGCTGCGAGCAGGACGGTCTCGCCGATGCTGATGTCGATGCAGCCGTCCGCACCCTGCACCAGGGCTTGAGCGAGAAGGTCTGCTCGCCCTTCGCGTCCGATGGCGAGCACCACGGCTGGCGCGTGGTTGACCAGGCGGTCGAGCTCGGTCGGGTCACCGTCGAGGAGACCCATGACGTCGTACAGCACGATGTCGGGCTCGGAGGGCACCCGTGGACCGACCAGCTTGATGCGCGAAGGATGGCGACTGAGCATGGCCGCGATTCCGGCCACGACCAACGGCTGGGGGCTGACGATCGCAACCCTGGTGGGATGTCCGGTCATCAGCCCGGAAGCTCGGTCGACCTTCGCGGATACCGGTTGCGTTCGCTCACGCTGCCGTCGGCCCTGCGGACCACGTGCTCCACGCCTCGCACCCGTGCCTCGTGTCGGGCGACCTCGATGGCTGCCTCGCGGCTGCGGTACTCCCCGGGCAGCGCAACGCGTCCGCCGATGGAGTTCCTCCACACCCCGCCTGCGCAGAACGTCTCGATGGGCTCACCCACCATGCTCTCCCTCCCTGGAGCGCGCGTATGAGCCGACCGGCGATGCCTCGCCACCGGTCACAGGGTGATCGGTAGCGAGGCATCCACAGGTCAGGTGTCTCAGGCTGCGGTGGGCTGCTTGGCCTCACAGGCGTCGAGACGCGCCTGCGCCTTGGCCAGACGCTGCTGCTGGGCGGTCTTGGCCTTCTTCGTGTGGTCGCGCTGTTCCTTGGCGTGAGCCAGTGCACGCTTGGCGTGTGCGCGCTCGCGGGCCGTGTCGGCGACCTTGACCTGGTGCTTGGCCTTCTTCACCTTGGCCTGCTTGGCCTGGAACACGGCCGTGACCCGCTCGAGAGCATCCTGTGCCTTCGTCACGTGCTGCTGCTGCTGCGCGCAGGGGGCGGGCTTCTCTGCGGATGCGGAGACGGCTCCGAGCGAACCGAAGGTGAGGGCGATGCCGGCAACTGCACCGGCGATACGGGTGGTGGGGCGCATGAAAATGCTCCTGTCCAGAGTGATGAGATGTACGGCGTTCACGGGAACATGTTGCGAGCGGCGTCGAGCGTTACACCGCCGGCGCGGACGAGGATCACGGTGATCTCGTGACGCACGTGTCGTCGAACGAGATGGCCGCGACCTGCGGCCTCCTGAAGGACAAGTCCCGGACCGAGTGACGCGTTACAGGTCGGACTCGGTCATGATCTTCCGCAGTCGGGCGAGCGCACGATGGCGGGCGACCCGCACCGCGGTGGGCTTCATCCCCAGCGCACGCGCCGTGGAGGCGACGTCGAGTCCGACGACGTCGATACACGCGACCACCTCCGCCTCGCGCCTGCTGAGGTGGGACAGCAGGTCACGAGTGGCGTCCTGCTCGTCGACCCGGGCCAGGTCGTCGCGGGCGATTCCCCACACCTCGTCCGCGGACGGCTCCACCGCAGTCGAGTCCGTGCGCCGACGTACCGCCTTGCGGTAGCTGTTGGAGGCCAGGTTGTGCGCGAGGGTGAACAGCCACCCGGCGAAGTCGTCGTCGCTGCCGGCGAACTCGCCCAGCTTCGTGGCGGCCAGCAGCCACGCGTCGGCCGCGATGTCCTCGGGCGAGCCCAGTGCGTCGCCGGGCGGCAGCGAACGCAGCCACACCGTCAGTCGCCGGTGGTGGAGGCCGTAGAGCTCCCGCCAGGCAGCTTGGTCACCGGCGCGTGCGGCGGACACGAGAGCGCCCGACTGCCGCTTCGCCACGCCGTACCCCCTCGTTTGGTCGGCCGAGCGTAACCATTCGGGCCTGCCATGACATGTTGAGGACGTGAGAGTCAGGCGGAGATCGCTCAGGGACGTCGGACGCTCGTTGCGTGCCGACACGAGCGAGCGCGCGGTCGACGACGTGTTCGTCGACCGCCTGGCGGCGGTTGCTGCTTCCGCACCCGATCCGGGGATCCGGAGGTCCGGCACCCGCCGCGGACTCGTCGCTGCGACCGCAGCGGCGTGCGCCCTGACCGTGGGAGGTGGCCTCGGCGTCGCGTACGGCGCCGGGATCGTCCCGGCTCCGTGGACACCCGAGCCCACCGCCCCGACCAGTCCCCGCGGACCCGAGTCACCAGACCCGAGCTCCTCGGTGCCGAGCTCGACCTCGTCGTCGACATCGCAGACGAATACTCCAGGGGCGGAGCCGCCGAGCGAGTCGAGCGGCACCGCAGAGCCGATGGAGACCGCCCAGTCGCCCAAGCCGTCCACATCAGCCGCACCGCCGAAGGCTGGCCAGTCGGCCAAGCCGACCACGTCGGCCAAGCCCACGAAGTCGGCCAAGCCCACGAAGTCGGCCAAGCCCACGAAGTCGGCCAAGCCCACGAAGTCGGCCAAGCCCACGAAGTCGGCCAAGCCCACGAAGTCGGCCAAGCCCAAAGCCGTGAAGCCGACAGGGTCGGGGGAGCGGGTCAGCTCCAGCGGTCTGTCTTGAGAGATCAGTCCGGGATGTCCTGAAGGAACACGCGCCTCGGCCCTTTACGGGAAAAGCGGCCCGGTCGAGCGCTCAGCGCTCGACCGGGCCGCTTCGCGACCGTTCTGTCGTCGACGACCTGTCAGTCGTCGCCCTTCTCTGCTTCCTTGGCTGCCGCCTTGATGTCGTCGGCCTCGACCTTGTCGATGGTGGACTCGACGATGGAGTCGGCCAGCTCGAGCGCCTGCCTGATCTTGACGGCGCCCGGGTCGGAGACCAGGGCGAGCAGACCGGAGTGCCCGGGTGCGATGGCGTCCTCGAGCTGCTGCTCGAGCTCGCCGTGGTGGTGGCGCTGGCGGAGCTTGCCGACCAGGGCGCCCGCGGATCCGGCGACGGCAGCGCTGCCGAGGATCGAGGGCGGGAAGATCACGCCGAGCGCGATGCCACCGACCAGGCCCCACTTGAGGCCGGACTTCGTGCTGTGGTCGGTCGCCTGCTGGACCTCCAGCTTGCCCTCGGCGTTGCGACTCACCACGATCACACCTTCGATCTCGACGGTGCGGCCGTCCTCGACCGACTTGAGGGCCTCGTACGCCTCCCATGCGGTGGTGGTGTCGCTGAAGTCCGCGACCAGCAGGGTGTAGGCACCGTCGGAGACGGCGGCCGCGGTCACCTCGAGGTCGGGGGTGTTCGAGTCTTCAGACATGCACAGGGCTCCTTCATCGGGTGGCTCCCACTATCGGCCACCGTGGGGTGGTGGGACGTCCCCACCCGAGACGGGTGGGGACGTCCGCAGGCACTCAGGCGAGTGCCTTGGCCTTCAGGGTCTCGAACTCAGCCTGGTCGATGGCGCCGGAGTCGAGGAGCGCCTTGGCGCTGGAGATCTGGTCGGCCGGCGAGGTCCCCGCCCCCGCGACCTGCTTGATGTAGTCGGCCTGCGCGGCCTCGAGCTCCGAGACCTTGGCGAGCTGGCGTTCCGTCATGCTGCGACCGCGCACGATGAGGTAGATCAGGGAGCCGAGCCACGGCACGAAGATGAGGACGATGGCCCATCCGGCCTTGCCCCAGCCGCTGAGAGTGTGGTCTCCGAACAGGTCGAACAGGCACCGGAACCACACCATCAGTGCTGCGATCCAGATGAAGAACCAGAAGGACCAGAGGAGAACTTCTCCGAAGTCGGTGGTCATAGAGTCCATTGCATACCTTTTCTGTGGGGCGGGTCGTGGTGCCCGGGAAAGGCGAAGTGTGCCAGAGATCGGCCTCCGTCCCGCTCACCCCCCACCCACGGTCGGTCGGATCTTCAGTCCGGTCGAACCCGTCCGGCGGACTGAGACAATCGAGGCGACACCTGGTGACCGTCCTCCCCGACCGTCAGGCGCCACCGGCAGGCAGCGCCTCGAGCAGCACGTCCGGGTTGTCGCGAGCGGTGGTGCCGGCGCGCCACTGGTCCACGAAGAGGGCGAGGTAGGTGCTGTCGGAACGCTGCAGCACCTCGACGCCTCGCTTGCCGGCGAGGGCGGTGGCACCGGCGGCATCGGTACGGCGGGCCACCTGGTAGTCGAGCCGGGAGAGGCGGATGGGGGAGTTGAACTCGTTGGTCATCCGCTCCTGGACGACCTCGAACTGCATCGGCCCCACGGCGGCGAGCACGGGGCTCTGATCGCCACGCAGGTCGGAGCGCAGCACCTGGACCACGCCCTCCTGGTCGAGCTGGTCGATGCCGCGCCGGAACTGCTTGTAGCGGCCGATGTCGGCCGCCGTCGCGGTCATGAAGTGCTCGGGGGCGAAGCTGGGGACCGGAGGGAACTCGATCCGGTCGCCGACGTACATGGTGTCGCCCACGCGCAGCGACTGCGCGTTGACGAGCCCGATGATGTCGCCGGGGTAGGCGTGCTCGATCGAGGACAGCTCGCGACCGAAGACGGCCTGGGCGTACTTCGTCGCGAACGGACGCCCGGTCGCTGCGTGGGTCACGATCATGCCGCGGTCGAACTCGCCCGAGACGACGCGGGCGTAGGCGACGCGGTCGCGGTGGGCGGCGTTCATACCGGACTGCACCTTGAAGACGAAGGCGCTGAAGTCGTCCTCGACCTCGCGGACCGACCCGTCGACCCCGGGCGTCGAGTGCGGAGCGGGGGCCAGGTCGAGGAGCAGGTCGAGCAGCTGGGCCACGCCGAAGTTCTGCAGTGCCGAGGCGAACATGACGGGCGTCGTACGCCCCGCCAGGAAGCGCTCCTGGTCGTGGTCGGCGTCGTCGGCGGACAGCAGCTCGTGCTCCTCGACGGCGTCCTCCCAGACCGCCGCATCGGCCTCGCCGACGTCGCTCGCGGGCATCCGCACCTCGGGGGCGCGCGTGGCGCCACCGGCGGTGCGGGTGTACTTCACGAACTCGCCCGTACGCCGGTCCAGCACGCCGCGGAAGTCCCCGGCCTCGCCGACCGGCCAGGTCAACGGCGTCGGACGCAGCTTGATCTGCTGCTCGATCAGGTCCATCAGCTCCAGCGCCGACAGCCCGGGACGGTCCCACTTGTTGATGACCGTGATGACCGGGATGCCGCGCAGCGCGCAGACCTTGAACAGCTTGAGCGTCTGCGGCTCGAGCCCCTTGCCCGCGTCGACCAGCATCACCGCGGAGTCGACGGCCGACAGCACGCGGTAGGTGTCCTCGGAGAAGTCGCTGTGCCCGGGGGTGTCGACCAGGTTGACGACGTGGTCGCGGTAGACGAACTGCAGCGCGGCCGAGGTGATCGAGATGCCGCGCGCCTTCTCCATGTCCATCCAGTCGGACACCGTGGCGCGGCGGCCGCCCTTGCCGTGCACGGCGCCGGCCTCGGTGATGACTCGAGCGTGGAGGGCGAGTGCCTCCGTGAGCGTGGACTTGCCGGCGTCAGGGTGGCTGATCACCGCGAAGGTACGGCGGGGACGGTTGTCGGACACCCGGAGAACTTACCGGTCTGACGGGTCGTTCGCCGGATCGGTGTGCGCTGTACTGGTTCCGCTGGTCGAGTCCCTGTCACCCGCTGCTGTCCGCACGAACTTTCTTGACTCGTTCCAGAAAGCGCGCAAGACTGCGAACGTGACCCCGGCCGACGACTTCCAGCAGCTGCTGCGGGACGCCGGCCTGCGGGTGACGAGGCCACGGGTCGCCGTACTGGGGGCCGTCCACACGCACCCGCACGCCGACACCGAGTCGGTCATCGGCGTCGTCCGTGGCGATCTCCCCGAGGTGTCCCACCAGACCGTCTACGACTCGCTGCACACGCTGACCGCCGCCGGGCTCGTCCGTCGGATCCAGCCCTCGGGCTCGGTCGCGCGCTACGAGTCGCGGGTCGACGACAACCACCACCATGTGGTCTGTCGCTCGTGCGGTTCGATCGCGGACGTCGACTGCGCCGTCGGCCACACCCCCTGTCTGACCGCCTCCGACGACTCGGGCTTCACGATCGACGAGGCCGAGGTCGTCTATTGGGGCCTGTGCCCCGCCTGCACCGCCGTACGTACCCAGCAGTGAGTCCCCCCGTGGAAGGAAATACATGAGCGAGAACAACCCGTCCGAGGGCGGATGCCCGGTGATGCACGACGGAGCGAACGGCAGCGAGAGCGAGAACCCGGCGCTCGACGCGCCGACCCCCAAGACCGGCGGACGGCCGCACTCCATCCAGGACTGGTGGCCCAACAGCCTCGACCTCTCCGTGCTGCACAGCCACTCCTCGAAGGGCAACCCGCTGGGCGAGGACTTCAGCTACGCCGCCGAGTTCGAGAAGCTCGACCTCGCTGCGCTCCGACGTGACGTCGTCGAGGTGCTCAACACCTCCCAGGACTGGTGGCCGGCGGACTTCGGTCACTACGGCGGCCTGATGATCCGGCTGAGCTGGCACGCCGCCGGCACCTACCGCATCTACGACGGCCGCGGCGGCGCCGGCGACGGCGCTCAGCGGTTCGCGCCGCTGAACAGCTGGCCCGACAACGGCAACCTCGACAAGGCGCGCCGCTTGTTGTGGCCGGTCAAGCAGAAGTACGGCCAGAAGATCTCGTGGGCCGACCTGCTCGTGCTCGCCGGCAACGTCGCGCTCGAGGACATGGGGTTCACGACCTTCGGCTTCGGCTTCGGCCGCGAGGACGTCTGGGAGCCCGAGGAGATCTTCTGGGGTCCGGAGGACACCTGGCTCGGAGACGAGCGGTACGCCGGGGAGCGGGAGCTCAGCGAGAACCTCGGCGCCGTCCAGATGGGTCTGATCTACGTCAACCCGGAGGGTCCGAACGGCAACCCCGACCCGTTGGCCTCGGCGCGCGACATCCGCGACACGTTCGCCCGGATGGCGATGAACGACGAGGAGACCGTCGCCCTCATCGCCGGCGGTCACACCTTCGGCAAGACCCACGGAGCCGGCGACGCCGACCTGGTCGGCCCGGAGCCGGAGGGCGCCCCGCTCGAGGAGCAGGGCCTCGGCTGGAAGAGCGCCTACGCCTCCGGCAAGGGCGCCGACGCCATCACGTCGGGCCTCGAGGTCACCTGGACCACGACGCCCACCCGGTGGAGCAACGACTTCTTCAAGCTGCTCTTCAAGTACGAGTGGGAGCTCACGAAGAGCCCCGCCGGCGCCCACCAGTGGGTCGCCAAGGACGCCGAGGACATCATCCCGGGACCGGCCGCGGACTCTCCGAAGCGCAAGCCCACGATGCTGACGAGCGACCTCGCGCTGCGGTTCGACCCGGCCTACGAGAAGATCTCGCGCCGCTTCCTCGAGAACCCCAACGAGTTCGCGCTGGCCTTCGCCAAGGCTTGGTACAAGCTGCTGCACCGCGACATGGGCCCGGTCGACCGCTACCTCGGGCCCTGGGTCCCGGAGCCCCAGCTGTGGCAGGACCCGGTGCCGGCCGCCGAGGGTGAGCGGGTCGGCGACGCCGACGTCGCCGAGCTCAAGGCGAAGGTCCTCGACTCCGGGCTCTCCGTCTCTCAGCTCGTCTCCACGACATGGGCCTCGGCCGCGAGCTTCCGCACCACCGACAAGCGCGGTGGTGCGAACGGCGCCCGCATCCGTCTCGAGCCGCAGCGCAGCTGGACGGTCAACCAGCCGGAGCAGCTCGGCAGCGTCCTCGAGAAGCTCGAGGCGATCCAGAGCGAGTTCAACGCGGGCGGCGGTGCGCAGATCTCGCTGGCGGACCTGATCGTCCTCGCCGGATCCGCTGCGGTCGAGAAGGCCGCCAAGGATGCCGGCGTCGAGGTGAGCGTGCCGTTCCGCGCCGGCCGCACCGACGCGACGCAGGAGCAGACGGACGTCGACTCCTTCAAGGTGCTCGAGCCTCGCGCCGACGGCTTCCGCAACTACCTGCGCTCCGGCGAGAAGCTGCAGCCCGAGACGCTGCTGGTCGACCGGGCCTACATGCTGGGTCTGTCGGCTCCGGAGATGACGGTCCTGGTCGGTGGCCTGCGGGCGATCGGCACCAACGTCGGCGGCGCACAGCACGGCGTGCTGACCGACCGCCCGGGCGTCCTCACCAACGACTTCTTCGCCAACCTGCTCGCTGCGGGCACGCAGTGGAAGGCCTCGGAGTCGGAGGAGAACGTCTACGAGATCCGCGACGCCGCGACCGGCGACCTGAAGTGGACCGCCACGGCGGTCGACCTGATCTTCGGCTCGAACTCGCAGCTGCGAGCGCTCGCCGAGGTCTACGCGAGCGACGACGCGAAGGAGAAGTTCGTCCGCGACTTCGTCGCCGCCTGGGTCAAGGTCGTGGAAGCGGACCGCTTCGACCTGGTGTGACCGTCCGGAACTGACACGAGAGCCCCGGCCAGCGATCCGCTGGCCGGGGCTCTCGTGCATCTGCCGGCTCGCTCGGCTCGGCGACAGGCCGCTACGCCGGGTGCGGCGCGCGTGGTGGGTTCAGGCCCGCTGCCGGCTTCCCGCCGCTGAGGACCTGAGGGTTCCACCCTGTCGGTGCTCGGTGGCACGCTGCCGACATGGTGGAGTTCATCGGACATGACCTGAGAGGGTCCCGCTTCAAGATCGTCGACCTGAGCGGGAGTCGGTTCAGCGACCTGGACCTGAGCGGTGCTCTCATCCGGGGCGCGTACGCGGACCGGCTCGAGCTCGACGGGGACTTCGACCACCTGGTCGTCAACGGCATCGACGTGATGCCGTACGTCCTGGTGGAGATGGACCGGCTCGATCCCGAGCGCCCGCTGATGCGGCCCGACGACGCCGAGGGCTTCCGGGTCGCCTGGCCGATCATCGAGCGGCGCTGGGCGGAGACCGTCGAGCGGGCCAGACGACTGCCGCCCGAGCTGCTCCACGAGCGGGTAGACGACGAGTGGTCGTTCATCGAGACGCTGCGACACCTGGTCATGGCCACCGACGCCTGGGTGCTCCGCGCCCTGCTCGGCGACCCGATGCCGTACCACCCGCTGGGGCTGCCGCACTCCGAGATGGATGATCCGGCCGGCCTCCTGCCGCGCGACCTCGACGCGCGTCCGACGCTCGAGGAGGTGCTGGCCGTCCGCGCCGATCGGATGGCGCGGGTCGGCTCGGTGATCGCGGACCTCACCGACGAGCGGTTGGCCGGGATGACCGAGCCGGTCCTGGCGCCGGGCTACCCGGAGTCGGAGAGCTTCGCCGTACGCCGGTGCCTCGGCGCGATCCTCAGTGAGGAGTGGGAGCACCGACGCTTCGCCGAGCGCGATCTCGCCCTCTTGGAGGCGCGTGCGTAGGTCGTGTGGTCGGCGTCACCCCGAGCCGCTAGCATCGCGCAAACGAGAACCTGTTCTAGTGCGAGGCGGTCGTCGAATGTCTGGACCTGATGCCCATGGATTCAACCTGTCGACGGTCTTCGCGACCGTGGCGGCCGCAGTGCCGGACCAGGTGGTCCTCGTCTGGCGCGACCGGAGGCTGACGTACGCCGAGCTGGACGTCCGAGCCTCCGGCCTGGCGCACCTCCTGGTGGAGCACGGTCTCGGCGTGCACGCTGATCGCGACGGCCTCGCAGGGCACGAGTCCGGGCAGGACCACCTCGGCATCTACCTGCACAACGGCAACGAGTACCTCGAGGCGATGGTCGGCTCGTTCCGGGCCCGGGTCGCGCCGTTCAACGTCAACTACCGCTACGTCGAGGAGGAGCTGGTCTACCTCCTGAACGACGCCAGGACGAAGGCGCTGGTCTACCACGCCGAGTTCGCGCCCACGCTCGCCGCGATCCGGGACCAGCTGCCCGACCTCGAGCTGCTGCTCCAGGTCGCCGACGAGTCCGGCAACGACCTGCTGCCCGGCGCGATCGACTTCGAGGCCGCCGTGGCCACCCCGCCGCCCGCGGGCGGGCTCCCGGAGCCGGACGGCGACGACCTCTACGTCCTCTACACCGGCGGCACGACGGGGATGCCGAAGGGCGTGCTGTGGCGCAACGACGACATCTACGTCACCTCGATGGGCGGGACGCCGTTCGGCACGACCGAGCCCTACACGTCGTACGACGCCATCGCGGAGGCCGCGAAGGCCGGCGGCGGTGGTATGCGGCTGCTGATGATCCCGCCCTTCATGCACGGGGCCGCGCAGTGGTCGACCTTCCACACGATCACCGGGGGCGGCACCATCGTGCTGCCCGACGAGGTCCGCAAGCTGGTCCCCAGCGACGCGCTCAGCGTCGCCGTGCGGGAGAAGGTGGTGAGCATCCCGGTCGTCGGCGACGCTGTCGCGCTGCCGCTGATCGAGGAGGTCGAGCGCGGCGACTACGACCTGTCCGGGCTGGCGGCCTTCAACAACGGTGGTGCGCCGCTCACCCCCGGCGTACGTGACCGGATCCTCGAGAACCTGCCGCACATCATCGTGATGGACGCGGCCGGCGCCTCGGAGACCGGGCTGCAGATGAGCTCGCTGTCGCTCAAGGGCATGGAGGCTGGTACGGCGACCTTCAACCCCGTCGCCGCGACGACCCTGGTCGACGACCTCTTCAGCCGCGCGCTCGAGGCCGGCGAAGGCGAGGGCTGGCTGGCGCAGCGGGGCCGGGTGCCGCTCGGCTACCTGGGGGACGCGGCCAAGACGGCGCGCACCTTCCCGGTGATCGACGGCGTGCGGTTCTCGATCCCCGGTGACCGCGCGATCATCAACGCCGAGGGCCAGATCGTGCTGCTGGGTCGCGACGGCGTGACGATCAACTCCGGCGGGGAGAAGATCTTCGTGGAGGAGGTCGAGCGCGCGCTCGCGGCGCATCCCGCCGTACGCGACGTCATCGTCGTCGGCCGCCCGTCCGACCGCTGGGGGAGCGAGGCGGTCGCGGTCGTCCAGCTCGAGGAGGGCGCCGAGGCGACCGACGACGAGCTGGTCGCCGAGGCGGAGAAGCACATCGCGCGCTACAAGGTCCCGAAGGCCATCATCCGGGTGCCCCTCGTGCAGCGCTCGCCGTCGGGCAAGGCGGACTACCGGTGGGCGAAGACGCAGGCCGTCCAGGAGTGAGGTGCGAGCGATGAGTTCGCGGGGCCAGGGTGGTCAGTGACTGCATACCCTCACCACGACGATGGAGCGTGACATGACCACCCAGCTCAACCCGTACCTCGGCTTCCGCGGCCAGGCCCGAGAGGCGATGACCTTCTACCAGTCCGTCTTCGGCGGCAAGCTCGACGTGATGACCTTCGCCGACCAGGGCGGCATGGGCGTCCCGGAGAGCGAGGCCGACCAGGTCATGCACTCGGCGCTCGCGGTCTCCGACACCCTGCAGCTGATGGGGTCCGACGTCCCCAGCCACATGCCCGAGGAGATCCACAACGGCCGGATCGCGCTGAGCGGCGACGACGTCGACACCCTACGGAGCTGGTTCGCCGAACTGTCGGAGGGCGGCACCGTCAATGTGCCGCTCGACAAGGCGCCGTGGGGCGACTGGTTCGGTGATCTCGAGGACAAGTACGGCGTGAGCTGGATGGTCAACATCGCGGGCTCTCCGGGCGACTGACCGGACCCGGGTCCCGAGTCCGGGACGCGCATGCTCGAATACTCCCCATGCCGACGCTGACGCATGACGGGCCGCTCTGGACGATCGGCCTCGGGGACGACGAGAACCGCTTCTCGCCCGACTGGCTGAGCGCTGTCGAGGCGTTCCTCGACGACCTCGCCGCCAGCACGGAGCCGGCAGCGCTGGTCACGTCCGGGACCGGCAAGTTCTACACGAACGGGCTCGACCTGGAGTGGCTCGGAGCCCACCCCGAGGAGCTCGGCTCGTACGTCGCCCGTGTCCACGGGCTCTTCGAGCGTGTCCTCACCCTGCCCGTCCCCACGATCGCGGCCGTCAACGGACACGCGTTCGGTGCGGGCGCGATGCTGGCGATCGCCCACGACTATCGGGTGATGCGCACCGGTCGTGGCTACTTCTGCTTCCCCGAGGTCGACATCCACATCCCGTTCACACCCGGGATGAACGCGTTGATCATGGCGAAGCTGACGCCCCAGGCAGCCGTCGAGTCGATGACGACCGGTCGCCGCTACGGCGCCGACGAGGCCCGCGCGGCGGGCATCGTCGACGCCGTGGCTCCCCTGGATGAGCTGGGCGCCGCCGCCGCCGGCCGGGTCCGAGACCTCGCCGGCAAGGACCGCACGACCCTGGGCAAGATCAAGGCGACCATGTTCGCCGAGGTGGTCGCCGCCCTGCGCGAGGGCCGCTAGCCGACCTCCTCGAGGTCCGCCCAGTCCACGCTCGCCAGCCGGCGCTGGTACTCCGCCACCTGGCCTGGCCAGTTGGTGGTGATCCGCGCGCCGTCGCGATACCAGCTGTCGCAGCGCGACCAGATCCCCGGACCGAGGCGAGCCTGCATCTCGGCGTCGTACGCGTCCCACACCTCACGACGTACGGCGAGGGCGCGGGCCTCGCCGTCCGCGATCCGCCTCGTGACTTGCGCGATCCAGCCGGCCTGGGCCTCGAGCATCTGGATGATCGAGCTGCCGCCGAGGTTGGTGTTGGGACCGTAGACGCAGAACAGGTTCGGAAAGCCCGGCACGCTCAGCCCGAGGTGGGCGCGTGCGCCGTCGGCCCACACGTCGCGCAGGGCCACGCCGTCGACGCCGTGCACGTCGATGCGGCCGAGGTAGTCCTTCGCCGCGAAGCCGGTGCCCCAGATCAGCACGTCGACCTCGTGCAGCCGGCCGTCCGCGGTGCGGACGCCGGTGGGCTCGATGCCGCTCACGCGCTCGGTCACGACGTCGACGTGGTCGCGGTCCAAAGCGGGATACCAGTCGTTGGAGAAGAGCAGCCGCTTGCAGCCGAGCGGGTAGTCGGGCACCAGGCGCTTGCGCAGGTCGGGGTCGCGGACCCCGCGGCGCAGGTGCATCCGCCACACGGCCCTGATCGCCGCCATCAGCGGCCGCCGCACCCGTGACGTGCCTTCGAGGGCACGGTTGAACAGCTCGGTCAGCTCGTACGTCGCCCGCCGCTCGGCCGCCAGGACGGCCGGGAAGCGTCGGAAGAGCCGGTGGTGAAGCGTCGAGTAGAGCCGGTCCGGGCGCAGCACGACGTACGGCGCGGACCGCTGGAAGACCGTCATCGCCCCGACCTCGTCGACGATGCCCGGCACGAGCTGCACCGCGCTGGCGCCGGTGCCGATCACGGCGACCCGCTTGCCCTGCAGGTCCACCTCGTGGCGCCACTCGGCGGAGTGGAAGGCGGGTCCGGCGAAGGTCTCCGCGCCCGGGATCGCCGGCACGATCGGCTCCGAGAGCTGGCCCACGGCCGCGACGACCAGGTCGGCGTCGTACGTCCCGGTCGTGGTGGCGACGCGCCAGGCGCCGTCCCAGGTCAGTCCGGTGACGGTGGTGCCGGTGCGGACCAGGTCCAGCAGTCCGGAGTCGGCCGCGGTGCGCTCGATGTAGGAGAGGATCTCCGGCTGCGCGGAGTAGCGGCGCGACCAGTCGGGGTTGGTCGCCCAGGACCAGGAGTAGAGCGGCGACGGGACGTCGCAGGCCGCGCCGGGGTAGGTGTTCTCGCGCCACACCCCGCCGACGGACCCGGCGCGCTCGAGGATGGTGACGTCGGTGACGCCTGCTTCGCGCAGGGCGTGAGCAGCCCCCAGCCCGCCGAAGCCGGCGCCGATCACCACTACCCGCGGACCCATGCGTCGAAGGTACGGGCAGTGGACCCCGGTACGATCCATAATTCCGGACATGGTCGGGTTCGAGGACGCCGCTGTACGGGACTGGGACTTCCCGCGCGCGGTCGCCGGTGTCGCGTTGCTGCTCGAGCACGCGCGCCAGCGCGGACTCTCCGACGACGTCGTCCTGGCCGGGTCCGGGCTGCGTGCCCTCGACCTGGCCGCGACCACCGAGGTCACCGCGACCCAGGAGCTCCGGGTGGTGCGAAACCTGCGTGCGCGGCTGGGTGAGGTCGGGCCGCAGGTCGGCCGGCGCTACCGCGCCTCGACCTTCGGCGTCCTCGGCTACGCACTCCTGGCGAGCCGCACGGTCCACGAGGCGATGAACGTGGCGCTGCGCTTCCTCGACCTCAGCCACACCTTCGCGATCCCGCGCGTCGAGCTCGACGGGCAGCGGGTGCGGATCGTGGTCGAGGGGAACGGTCTGCCCCTCGACGTACGCCGCTTCCTGGTCGAGCGGGACGCGGCCGCGATCCGGGCGGTCCTCACCGAGCTGGCCCGACTGCCGATCCGCTCGCCGGCCGGTGCCGGTGCCGGTGTCGACGACGTGCGAGTGCTCTCCTTCGACCTCGCCGAGCTCGACCGGCCGTTGTCCCACTCCGACCGGTCCAGCCTGGCGGCGTGCGAGGCAGCCTGCCGCGATGTCGTCGGGAGGCGACGGGTGCGCTCCGGCTTCGCGGGTCAGGTGCGGGTGCTGGTGACCCAGCGGCTCCCGGTGGGTGCGCCGACGGCTTCGGTGGCCGGCTCCCTCGGGGTCAGTGAGCGGACGCTGCGTCGGCGGCTGGCCGCCGAAGGGACCAGCTACCAGCGGCTGCTCGACGAGGTGCGCGGGTCGATGGCCGAGGAGCTGCTCGGCACCGGCCGGCTGTCGGTCGAGGAGGTCGGCCTGCGGCTGGGGTACGCCGAGGCGTCCAGCTTCATCGCGGCGCATCGCCGCTGGACGGGCGAGACGCCCGGAGCGCGCGCAGGACGTTGAGGTGCCACCCGCTCGTCATCGCGACGAGGGAGGCCGTTCACCTGCGACTGGTCGGCTCAGGTCGACAACCTTGACCCGGAAGGATCACCGCAGCATGCATGCACGCAGCTCTCGGCCCTGGCTCGCCGTCGCCGGCCTCGCCACTCTCGCCATGTCGGTCACGGGCACCCTTGCCTTCGCCGGCTCCGCCCCCACCGCGCTCTCCGACCACGGCGGCGCCACCCGCAACGCCGGGGACCGCACCGACTCCGTGCGCAAGGCCGTCGTCGGCGGTCACGCGCGCAACGTCATCCTCCTGATCGGTGACGGCATGGGCGACTCGGAGATCACCGTCGCCCGCAACTACGCGAAGGGCGCGGCCGGGCGGTTCGCCGGGATCGACGCGCTGCCGCTGACCGGTCAGTACACGACGTACTCCCTGGACAAGACGACCGGCCTGCCCGACTACGTCCCCGACTCGGCGGCCACCGGGTCGGCGTGGTCGACCGGCACGAAGTCGTACGACAACGCGGTCTCGGTCAACCTCGCCGGCAAGCCGCAGCAGACGCTGCTCGAGCTCGCCAAGGCGAACGGTCTCAAGACCGGTGACATCACCACCTCCGAGCTGCAGGACGCGACCCCGGCGGTCCAGGTCTCGCACATCTCGGCGCGCTCCTGCTACGGCCCGGTCAAGACGACCGCGACCTGCCCCGAGGCGGCCAAGGAGAACGGTGGCCTCGGCTCGATCACCGAGCAGCTGCTCGACACCCGCCCCGACGTGACGCTCGGTGGTGGCGCGACCACCTTCGCCGAGACCGCGACCGCCGGCACCTGGGCCGGTCAGACGCTCCAGCAGCAGGCCGCGGCCCGCGGCTACGCCACCGTGACCGACAAGGCCGGTCTGGCTGCGGTGACGAAGGCGGACCAGAACAAGCCACTGCTCGGCCTCTTCGCCCCGGGCAACCTGCCGGTGCGCTGGTCCGGACCGGCCGCGACCGCCGGCGGCTCGAAGCTCCCCGCGACGACCTGCACGGACAACCCGGCCCGCCCGGCGACCCAGCCGAAGCTGTCCGAGATGACCGACAAGGCGATCAAGCTGCTCGAGAACCCCAACGGCTTCTTCCTCCAGGTCGAGGGCGCCAGCATCGACAAGCAGGATCACGCCGCGGACGCGTGCGGCCAGATCGGCGAGACCGTCGACCTCGACGAGGCCGTCCAGGTCGCGCTCGCCTACGCGAAGAAGGTCGGCAACACGAGCGTGTTCGTCACTGCCGACCACGCCCACACCAGCCAGATCATCGAGGTGGGCAGCGACTCGCCCGGCAAGACCGTGACGCTGACGACCGCCGACGGCGCTCCGATGACGGTCAACTACGGCACCTCGACCGGCAGCTCGCAGCAGCACACCGGCGCTCAGCTGCGGGTCGCTGGGTTCGGTCCGGGAGCCGCCAACATCGTCGGGCTGACCGACCAGACCGACCTGTTCTTCACCATCCGCAACGCACTGGGTCTCGCCGACGACCCGAAGCACGCCAGTGACAAGGCCAAGGTCGTGGCCACACCGGCGAAGGTGAAGCCGGGCAAGCGGGTCACGATCACCGCGAGCAAGTTCTACGGCGACCGCCGGGCGACCGTGAAGGTCAGCGGCCCGGTCGGGCAGAGCGCCACCCGGGACCTGTCCGGCGGCCTGCTGCAGCTCAGCATCACCCCGAAGAAGGCCGGCACCTACACGGTGACCGTGACCGGCGCTCAGTCGGGCAAGGTCGCCAAGGCCACCGTCAAGGTGGTCAAGCCGAAGAGGAAGCACCACCGCTGATCCACCACGTCGACCCGCTCGGTCTCCGAGCGGGTCGACGTCCGTCAGGCGACCTCGCGCAGCCGGCCGGTCGCGACGTCGAAGACGAACCCGCGGACCTGGTCGGTGTGGGGGATGTACGGACTGTCCTTGATGCGGGCGATCGACTTGCGCACGTCGTCGTCGAGGTCGGTGAACGACTCCGCGACCCAGCCGGGCCTGGTGCCGGCCGCGCCCTCGAGCTGGTCGGCGAACTGCTCGTCGGTGAAGGTGAGCATCCCGCAGTCGGTGTGGTGGATCAGCACGATCTCCTGGGTGCCGAGCAGTCGCTGGCTGATCGCCAGCGAGCGGATCTCGTCGTCGGTGACGATGCCGCCGGCGTTGCGGATCACGTGCGACTCGCCCTCCTCGAGCCCGAGCACGGCGTACACGTTGATGCGGGCGTCCATGCACGCGAGCACCGCGATGTGCTTGGCAGGCGGGAGGGGGAGCGGGCCGTTGAAGCTGGCGGCGTACTTCTCGTTGTTCTCGAGCAGCTGGTCGGTCACGGACATCGGGGAGCCTCCTTGGTCGGAGTGCCCAATCTAGATCAAGTTGATCAAGAAACATTGTCTGATCGGGATGCGGTCTGCCCGACCCGTTTCACCGGCCAGCCGGTGAAACGGGCACGACACGCCGGGCACGACCGGCGTGTCGCGCTGGTTTCCCCGGTCAGCCGGTGAAACGGTCTGCGCAATCTCCGCCCGCGACGATCACGTGATGGTCATCCCGCCGTCGACCGCGAGGGTCTGGCCGGTGACGTAGCCGCCCGCGTCGGAGGCGAGGAAGACGACCGCGGCGGCGAGCTCGACCGGGTCACCCTTGCGGCCGGCGGGGATGCGCTGCTGCTGCGACTCGAGGTAACCGGGCGGGTACTGGTCGGTCATCTCCGAGTCGAAGAAGCCCGGCGCGATCGCGTTGACCCGGATGCCCTTGCGGCCCGTCCACTGCTGCGCCAGGTCGCGGGTGAGGCCGATCAGGCCGGCCTTCGAGGAGGCGTACGCCGCCTGGGGGAGCCCCGCGGTCGTGATGCCGAGGACCGAGCTGATGTTGATGATGCTCGAGCCCGGCTGCATCACGCGACCGCACGCTTGGGCCATCCAGTAGCAGCCGTTGAGGTTGACGTCGATCACCCGGCGGAAGTCGTCGGGCGCCTCGCGGGTCGCCGGTGCCGCCGTACCGATGCCGGCGTTGTTGACGAGCACGTCGACTCGGCCGAACTCCTCCATCGCGAGCGCGACCAGGTTGGTGCAGGAGTCGGGATCGGCGACGTCGGTCTCGACGGCGAGCGCGCGCCGCCCGGCGGCCTCGACGAGCGTGGCGGTGTCGGCGAGGCGGTCGACGCGGCGCGCGCCGAGGACGAGGTCGGCGCCCGCCTCGGCCAGCCCCTGCGCGAACGCGACCCCGAGGCCGCTGGAGGCCCCGGTCACGATCGCCACCTTGCCGTCGAGGCGGAACAGGTCGTTGATGGTCATGGCGCCGATCATGCCGGACCGGTCCAGACGGGGGTGAAGCCTGGGCCGCGACCAGGTACGAGTAGGACATGACCGAGCACCGGAGCCTGAACACCGTCGTGCACGCGGCCTTCCGCCGCGACCTCGAGAGGTACGACGCCGCCCTCGCCGAGTTCCCGGCCGGCTCGCAGCAGCGTGCCGACGACCTCAAGCGCGCGTGGGACTTCTTCGACGAGGAGCTGCACCACCACCACACCTACGAGGAGGAGTACTTCTGGCCGGCGTTGCAGCAGACCGACGCGGACCTGTCCGCGATGGCGGAGCTGGACGCCGAGCACGAGGCGATGCGGGCTGCCCTGGAGGAGGCGACGGCGGCGATGGGCTCGTTCCAGGCGGACCCGTCGGCCGACCGGGCCGCCGCCGCGCGTGGCTCGGTCGCACACCTGCGGGAGGTGTTGATCGGCCACCTGGTGCACGAGGAGCGCGACCTGGAGCCGGTCTCGGTGCACTACGCGGACTCGGCGCCCATGAAGGCGGCGCTGAAGCAGGTCAAGAAGGCCCACCTGAGGAGCATGGGCAACTTCGTGCTCTGGCTCCAGGACGGCGCCACCGCGGAGGACCTGGCGGGCCTGCGTGGTGAGATGCCGGGACCGGTCATCTGGGTGTTCGGCACGGTCGCCGGCCGGCGCTACCGCCGTGACATCGCTCCTGTGTGGTCCTGATCCTCGATGGCGGTATCATCCTCGACATGAGGTACTCGCTGCTCCTTACCTAGCCGCGTCGACGTGCACACCTCGACGCGGCTGCCCCTCGTGACTGAGGGGTTTTTTTGTGCCCGGAGCCCGCAAGGAACTGGCAGCACCCTCACCAGAGCATGAGAGAGACGACGATGAGCGAGCAGGACACCCAGCACGACGAGCCGGCGACGTACGACGTTCGTGCCGCCCAGGACAAGTGGCTGCCGGTCTGGGACCGGATGGAGCCCTTCCGCGCCGACGACGACTCACCGCGCGAGAAGAAGTACGCGCTGACGATGTTCCCCTACCCGAGCGGCGACCTGCACATGGGTCACGCCGAGGTGACGGCGCTGCACGACGTGATCGCCCGCTACTGGTGGCAGCGCGGCTTCGAGGTCCTGAACCCGATGGGCTGGGACTCCTTCGGCCTGCCGGCGGAGAACGCCGCGATCCGCAACGACGAGCACCCGGCGACGTACACCTACGCCAACATCGAGACGCAGTACGAGTCCTTCAAGCGCTACGGCATCTCCTTCGACTGGTCGCGCCGGCTGCACACCTCGGACCCGGAGTACTACCGCTGGACGCAGTGGCTGTTCCTGAAGTTCCGCGAGCGCGGGCTGGCCTACCGCAAGAACAGCCCGGTCAACTGGTGCCCCAACGACCAGACGGTGCTGGCCAACGAGCAGGTCGTCGACGGCAGGTGCGAGCGCTGCGGCCATGAGGTCACCAAGCGCGAGCTGACCCAGTGGTACTTCAAGATCACCGAGTACGCACAGGAGCTGCTGGACGAGCTGGACAACCTGGAGGCCACCTGGCCGGCCCGGGTCGTCGCCGCGCAGCGCAACTGGATCGGCCGCTCGGAGGGCGCCCACGTCTCGTTCGCGATCGAGGGCCGTGACGAGCCGGTCACCGTCTACACGACGCGGCCCGACACCTTGTTCGGTACGACGTTCATGGTGGTCGCCGCAGACGCTGCCCTGGCCGCCGAGCTGGTCACCGACGCGCAGCGGCCGGCGTACGAGGCGTACCGGGAGGAGGTCCGCCGCTCCACCGAGATGGACCGGCTGTCGACCGAGCGGCCGAAGACCGGCGTCGACCTGGGCGTGCATGCGATCAACCCGGTCACGGGCGACAGGATCCCCGTCTGGGCGACCGACTACGTGCTGGCCGACTACGGCACCGGCGCGGTCATGGGTGTGCCCGGCGGCGACCAGCGCGACTGGGAGTTCGCGACCGAGTTCGGCCTGCCGATCGTCCGGACGACGCAGACGCCGGAGGACTGGGAGGGCGAGGCTTTCCACGGCGAGGGTCCAGCGATCAACTCGCCGGCGCCCGGGGTCGAGAGCGCGCTGGACATCAACGGCCTGCCGGTCGCCGAGGCCAAGCGGGCGACGATCGAGCACCTGCACCAGATCGGGTCGGGCGAGGGGACGGTCAACTTCCGGCTGCGCGACTGGCTGCTGAGCCGGCAGCGCTACTGGGGCGTGCCGATCCCGATCATCCACTGCGAGAAGGACGGTGAGGTCGCCGTTCCCTACGACCAGCTGCCGCTGGAGCTGCCGGAGCTGCGCGGTGCCGACCTGAAGCCGAAGGGCGTCTCGCCGCTGGCCGCGGCCGAGGAGTGGGTCAACGTCGAGTGCCCCACCTGTGGTGGTCCGGCCAAGCGCGACAGCGACACGATGGACACGTTCGTCGACTCGTCCTGGTACTTCCTGCGCTACTGCTCGCCGGACTACACCGACGGGCCGTTCGACGTGGCGAAGGCGAACGCGTGGATGGCGGCCGACATCTACGTCGGCGGGGTCGAGCACGCGGTGCTGCACCTGCTGTACGCGCGCTTCTTCACCAAGGTGCTGCGCGACATGGGGATGCTGGAGGTCGGCGAGCCGTTCGCCGCGCAGCTGAACCAGGGCTTCGTGATCAACCAGGGCAAGAAGATGAGCAAGTCCCTGGGCAACGGCGTCAACCTGGGGGACCAACTCGCGGAGTTCGGAGTGGACGCCGTACGCCTGACCCTGGTCTTCGCCGGTCCGCCGGAGGACGACATCGACTGGGCCGACATGTCACCGGCCGGTTCGCTGCGCTTCCTGCAGCGCGCCTGGCGACTGTCGGGTGACGTCACCTCGCCGGCCGGTACGGCGGCCGAGGGCGGTGACGTCGCGCTGCGCCGGGTGACCGCACGCACCGTGCACGACGCGGCCGAGCTGGTCGAGGCCTATCGCTTCAACGTGGTGATCGCCCGGGTGATGGAGCTGGTCAACGCGACGCGCAAGGCCATCGACTCCGGCTGCGGCCCGGCAGATCCCGCCGTACGCGAGGCCGCCGAGGCGGTCGCGATCCTGCTCTCGTTGGTGGCGCCGTACACCGCCGAGGAGATGTGGGAGCGGCTGGGCCACGAGCCCACCGTCGCCCGTGCCGGCTGGCCCGTCGTCGACCCCGCCCTGCTGGTCGAGGAGTCGGTCGTCGCGGTCGTCCAGATCCAGGGCAAGGTGCGCGCGCGGCTGGAGGTCGCGCCCGACATCTCCGAGACCGACCTGGAGCGGCTGGCGCTGGCGCACGCCGACGTCGTCCGCGCGATCGACGGCCGTGAGGTGCGCAAGGTGATCGTCCGGGCGCCCAAGCTGGTCAACGTCGTCGTCTAGGTGTGATGCCCGGGTCGCTACCCTTCCCCGCATGCAGGTCGCGATCGTCACGGACTCGACCGCCACCCTCCCTCCGGAGGTGGCGGCCGAGCGCGGCATCGTCGTCGTGCCGCTGCAGGTGGTGATCGGGGCGACCGCGTACGACGAGGGCGCCGACGGCGCCACGCCCGACATGGTGGCCGCCGCGCTCAAGGAGTGGCGGCCGGTCAGCACGTCGCGGCCGGGTCCGGCCGCGCTGCTGGAGGTCTACGAGCGGGCCGCGGCCGCTGGGGCGACCGAGATCGTCTCGATCCACCTCTCCGGCGACATGAGCGGCACCTTCGAGTCCGCCCAGCTCGCTGCGCGGGACGCGTCGGTGCAGGTGATCCCGGTCGACACGCGCCAGGTGGGCGTCGCGACCGGGTACGCCGCTCTGGCGGCCGCAGACGTCGTTGCCGCCGGTGGCTCGGCGCAGGACGCAGCGGCCGCGGCCCGCGCCCGCGCCGCGGCGTCGTCATCGCTCTTCTACGTCGACACGTTGGAGTACCTCCGTCGCGGCGGCCGGATCGGTGCAGCCGCCGCCCTCCTCGGCGGCGCCCTGTCGGTCAAGCCGCTGCTCCAGATCGAGGACGGCAAGGTGGCCTCGTTGGAGCGGGTGCGTACGTCGGCGCGGGCGCTCGCCCGGCTCGAGGAGCTCGCCGTGCAGCGTGCCGGTGACGCGCCGGTCGACGTCTGTGTGGCCCATCTCGCCAACCCCGACCGCGCCGGACAGCTGACCGAGAGGCTCGCCGAGCGGCTCGAGACCAACCTGGAGGGGCGCGAGGTCTGGTGCGGGGAGCTCGGAGCGGTGCTCGGCGCCCACGTCGGCCCCGGCATGATCGCGGTCTGCGTGGCGCCGCGGACCTGAGCCGGCCGGGCCGGTAGTCGTCCACAGGCACGGCCAGGGGGAGCTTCTCCACAGCCGCCGTCGCGGAGCCGTCCCGAGGTCGGCGAGCCTGCCTAGCGTCGCGGCATGACCTCACTTCGACCTCGCGCCGACCACCAGGAGGCGGTCTCGCGGCGGCTGGCCTCGTTGACCGCCGACATCGACTCGACGCGCGCGGAGGCGGCCCCCGACCCCGGTGCCGCCGAGGAGGCGTGGCTCGCCGGCCACACCCGGATCCGGCCGTTGCGGACTGTGCCCGACCCCGGGGACCTGGCGCCCGGCCCCGCACCGCCGCTCGTCGGTGCGGTCCCGGTGACCGTGCCACAGCCGGGGCGACATGCTGCGCGCCGCCGGGGAGCGCCGGTGCTCCCTGAGGCACTCCGGGGACGGTTCGCGCTCGGGCCGACCCAGCTGGTGGTCGTCGCGGTGCTGGTCTCGGTCGGGCTCGCGGTGACCGGCTGGTGGGTGGTCCGCGGAGACCCGGAGCGCCTGGAGGCTCCGGTGGCTCCGACACCGTCCGGAGCTGCGCTCTCGGGAGCGGCGGCGCCGCTCGCGGACGCCGTACCGACCCCGAGTCCAGGTGCGCCGGTCGCGACCGGGGCGGCGGCCTCGGTGACGGTCGACGTGACCGGCAAGGTACGCCGCCCCGGCATCGTCGTGCTCGACGTCGGTGCCCGGGTGGTGGACGCCGTCGAGTCGGCCGGCGGCATCCGCCGGGGCGTCAACCTGTCGTCGCTCAACCTCGCCCGGGTGCTGGTCGACGGCGAGCAGATCGTGGTGGGTGGACCGCCCGCTCCCACGGTCGGGGCAGCGGGCTCGGCCGGATCCGCGAGCGCCGCGGTGCCTGGTGGACCGCTGGTCAACCTCAACACCGCGACCGAGTCGGAGCTCGAGTCGCTGCCCGAGGTCGGCCCGGTGACGGCCCAGTCGATCGCAGCGTGGCGCACCGAGCACGGTGGTTTCAGCTCCGTCGACGAGCTGCTGGAGGTCGATGGCATCGGCGACGCGACGCTTGCCAAGATCGCCCCGCACGTGACGATCTGAGGTGGCCGCCGATGAGAGTGAGTCCCCACCTGAGCACACGGACCTGCGGATGCTCGCGCTTGCCGGCGCGGCCTGGGCCGGCGCCGGCCTGGGACGGTGGCTGGGGTGGTGGACCGTGCTGGTCGCGGTCTCGGCAGCGACCGTGGTGTGGGCCGCGAGACGCCGTACGGGCACCGCCGCGGCCCGCACCGCGCTCGGCGGACTGCTCGTCCTCACCGCAGCCGGGACCGTCACCGTCCTTCGCCTCGACCAGGTCCGGCTCGGCCCCGTGGAGACGCTGGCCCGCGACGGCGCCGCGGTCCGGATCGTCGGCACCGTCCGGTCCGATCCGCGAGCGGTCTCCGCCCGCTACGGCGACCTGGTCGTGACCCGGCTCGAGCTCCGCGAGGTGACCGGCCGCGGCTCGTCGTACGCCATGGCGGCGCCGGTGCTGGTCATCGGCGACGCCGACTGGCTCGACGTCCCGCTGGGCGCCCGGGTGCGGACGGCTGGGCGACTCGGCGCGGCTGACGACGAGGACCTGGCCGCCGTGCTCTCCGCTCGTGGTCCGCCGGAGGTGCTGGCCGCCCCGGACGGGTGGTGGCGCGGCGCTGCCGCCGTCCGGGCGTCGATCCGCGACGCCGTCGCACACCGGCCGGCAGACCAGCGGGCGCTGGTGCCCGCCCTGGTGGACGGTGACGACGCCGGTCTCGACGAGGGCCTGGCCGACGACTTCAGGACGACCGGGCTGACCCACCTGCTCGCGGTGTCCGGCACCAACCTCACGCTCGTGGTCGGGTTCCTCTTGATCCTGGCCCGTTGGGCGGGCCTGCGCGGCCGCGCGCTGCTGGTCGTCGGAGCACTCGGGATCATCGGGTTCGTGCTGCTCGCGCGCACGGAGCCGAGCGTGCTGCGCGCGGCCGTCATGGGGACGGTGGCGCTGTTCGCGATGGGGGCCGACGGCCGACGGCGTGGCGCCCGGGCTCTCGGGGTCGCGGTCGTGGTGCTGCTGCTGGTGCAACCCGGTCTGGCGGTGCAGCCCGGGTTCGCACTGTCGGTCCTGGCCACGGCGGGGATCGTGCTGCTCGCTCCCGGGTGGCGCGACGCGCTGGCCCGGTGGCTGCCCCGGTGGGTCGCCGAGGCGATCGCCGTGCCGTCGGCAGCGCAGCTCGCCTGTACGCCGGTGGTCGCCGGGCTCTCCGGTCAGGTGAGCCTGGTCGCGGTGGCGGCCAACCTGGCCGCAGCGCCCGTGGTCGGCCCCGCCACCGTGCTCGGGCTGAGCGCCGGCCTCGTCGGGCTGGTGGCGCCGGTCGTCGGCCGGCTCCTCGGCACCGTGGCGTCCTGGTGCGTGGGCTGGATCATCACCGTCGCAACCCGCGGGGCGGCGCTGCCGACGGCGGCTCTGGACTGGGGGAGCGGCGTCGTCGCACTGGGGGTGCTCAGCGTCCTGGTGCTCGCGATCGCCCTGGTCGGTCCGATCCTGCTGCGCCGTCCGGTCACCGGCGTCGGCTGCAGCCTGCTGCTGGCGCTGGTCGTCGTCGTGCGACCACCGACGCCGGGGTGGCCGCCGACCGACTGGGTCCTGGTGGCGTGCGACGTCGGCCAGGGTGATGCCCTCGTCCTCAACGCCGGCCCGGGCTCCGCCGTCGTCGTCGACGCGGGACCCGACCGGGCCGCCGTCGACCGGTGCCTCGACCGGCTGGGGGTCCAGGAGGTGCCCCTCGTGGTGCTCACCCACTTCCACGCCGACCACGTGGACGGCCTGTCCGGGGTGTTCGACGGCCGCTCGGTCGGGGCGGTGGAGACCACCGGGCTGCTCGACCCGCCCGGCGGGGTCCGCGAGGTCGGGTCGGTGGCCGGCTCGGTCGGGCTGGTGCCCGCTCCCACGCCGTACGGCGAGACCCGTCGCGTGGGAGCGGTGACGCTCCAGGCGCTCTGGCCACCTCCGGACGCGCCGACGACCGGCCCCGGCGACGGGAGCACCGCCAACGAGGCCAGCGTCGTGCTGGTCGCCGAGGTCCACGGGATCCGGATCCTGCTCACCGGTGACATCGAGCCGGAGGGCCAGGAGGTGCTCGCCCGATCGCTACCGGGCCTGCGGGTCGACGTGCTGAAGGTGCCGCACCACGGCAGCCGCTACCAGGACGAACCCTGGCTGCTCTCCCTCGGCGCCCGGGTCGCGGTGGTCAGCGTCGGTGCGGACAACGACTACGGGCACCCGGCCGACGCGACGCTGCGACCGCTCGAGGAGGCCGGGACCCGGGTGCTGCGCACCGACCAGCAGGGTGACCTGGCGATCGTCACCGAGGGCGATGACCTGGCGACGGTGACGCGCTGAGGTCCCGTGCTCCGACGTCGGCGCGCTGTGGGACGCTACGTGCAATGTCCAGCCCCTCGCCCCGCGCCGCCGACGTCCTGGGTCGGGTCACCCTGGTGACCGGCAAGGAAGAGTTCCTCAACGAGCGCACGGTCGTGGCCGTCCGCGACAGCGTCAAGCAGTACGACGCCGAGTCGGAGTTCTCCGAGACCGTCGGCTCCGACCTCTCGCTCGCGACCCTGGGCGAGCTCGCGGCCCCGTCCCTCTTCTCGAGCATCCGCTGCGTGGTCGTCCGGAGCCTGGAGAACCTGCCCGAGGAGTCGGTCGACGGGCTGCTCGCCTACGCGGCGGCGCCGGCCGACGAGGTAGCGCTGGTGCTGGTGCACGGGGGAGGTCAGAAGGGCAGTGGCACCCTCACCAAGCTGCGCAAGCTCAGCACCGTGACCGAGTCGAAGTCCGGTGAGCTGCGGGCCAGCGAGTACCCCAACTTCGTGGCCGCCGAGATCCGCGGCCACGGAGCGACGATCGAGCCCGACGCCGCCGACTTCCTGGTCCAGGCCGTGGGCCAGGACCTGCGCTCGCTCTCGGCCGCCGCCCATCAGCTGACCAGTGACTTCGCCGGTCAGCCGATCACGACCGAGAGGGTCAAGCAGTACTTCGGCGGCCGCGCGGAGGCCAAGTCCTTCGCGGTCGCTGACGCTGCCTTCTGGGGTCGCCGCACCGAGGCCCTCGAGGAGCTCCGGTGGGCGCTCGACGGTGGTACGGCGGCCGTGCTGGTCACCTCCGCGTTCGCCGGTGGTGCCCGTGGCGTGGCCCGCTACAGGTCCGCACCGCGAGGCATGCGCGACGCCGACCTGGCCCGCGAGGTCGGCGTGCCGCCCTGGAAGCTGCGCACCATCCGCGAGCAGTCGCGGGGCTGGTCCGACGGCGGCATCGCCCGCGCGATCCAGGCGATCGCCCGCGCCGACGCCGACATCAAGGGTGCGGCCAGCGACGCGTCGTACACGCTCGAGCGCCTGGTGCTCACCGTCACCGCGCTCCGCGACCCCCGCTGAAATAGCACTGACCCGTCAGATCGAGGATCTGACGGGTCAGCAAACGACCGACGTGCCACCTGAGATCAGGCGGCGGGGTGGATCAGAGCGAAGCGGCCTTCTTGGCGATCGCGGACTTGCGGTTCGCGGCCTGGTTCTTGTGGATGACACCCTTGGAGGCGGCCTTGTCGAGCTTGCGGGCGGCGTCCTGGCCGGCCTTGACGGCCACGTCCTTGTCGCCGGCCTCGGCGGCCTCGCGGAACTTGCGGACGGCGGACTTCAGGCCGGTCTTGACGGCCTTGTTGCGCTCGTGCGCCTTCTCGTTCTGCTTGTTGCGCTTGATCTGGGACTTGATGTTCGCCACTGGTGTGCCTTCGCGTCGAGGATGATCGGTGATCGGTCGTTGTAACGTCGGGTCGCGAGCACGGTGAAACCACACGTGACGCGACGGACAAGGTTAGCAGCGGCGCTCGGGACCGCCCAAATCGTCCTAGGTCCAGCCCCGCCGCTCGACGAGCCAGCGCCAGCACACCTCACCCTGCCACCACTGCGCGTCGCGGATGTACGGCGAGGTCGGGGGCACCGGTTGGGCGGCGGACATCAGGAAGTACGCCGTCACGAGCGCTATCACGATGTCGATCGACTCCGCCGGCACGTCGCGGGTCAGCGGGGAGCCGGCCAGGGCGGCCTCGACGTCGAGACCGTCGCCCCGCGGCCCGATCAGCAAGAAGACGGTGTCGAGCCAGGCCGCGCCCACGACCGGCCAGTTCCAGTCGCACAGCAGCACCCGACCGTCAGCGGTCAGCAGCAGGTTGTCGTCGCGGATGTCGGTGTGCACGAGCGTGGTGCCGTCGGCGACCTCGGCGAAGCGAGCGGCCAGCGCCGCGGCCTCGTCGAGGTGCTCGGCGATCCCGGGCAGGTCGGGCAGGTCCGCGCGCAGCCTGTCCCAGTACGCCGGCCAGGCGGCGAACTCCGCGACGAACTCGTCACCGGCCAGCCCGGCCGGCGCCGGGCGTCAGCGCCGCAGCCATCTGCTCGGTCATGGCGAGGCACACGTCGAGGTCGGCGGTCCGCCACGGCCGGCGCGGCGCCCGCGACTCGACGTACTCGATCCCGAGCACCACCCAGTCCTCGTCGGCGATGTGCCAGAGCAGCGTGGGCGCGGGGGCGGTGGCGGGCAGCAACGAGAGCTTGCGTGCCTCCTCGCGGTAGGCCTCGGCGAACATCCGCTGCGCCCGCACCGACGCGGCCTTCACGAAGTGTCGGCTGCCGTCCTCACACGTCAGCACCGAGGCGAAGCCGGGGGTGAAGCCTGCTCCCTGGGACGCGGCGTCCACGACCGGCGAGCCGCAACGCCGAGCGATCAGGGCACGGATCTGCGGCGGCAGGTGGGGCCACTCGAGCCGCCGCGCGGTCCGGCCGTGCGGGATCGTCGTCGGTAGTCGTACGTCGGTCACGCGCCCATCCTCGACCACGTCGTCGCCGGCTCGCGACCGGGTTCCGCCCCTGACTCGCATCCATGACGGCGGCCACGAGGTCGAGCGGGAGTGCTACCTCGGCGGCTTCGTCACGCTCATCGACGCGCTCGTCGCCACGACCGAGGGCGACGGCCGCGCGGACGCGGCCCGCGGCGTACCCGTGTGGGACAATGAGCACGCCCCCCGTACGTGACCCGAGAGACGTCTGTGCCCAACGCTGCTGCGCCCCTGCCCGGTCAGACCGACCCCGCGATCCTCCGCAACTTCTGCATCATCGCGCACATCGACCACGGCAAGTCCACGCTCGCCGACCAGATGCTTCGGCTCACCGGCGTCGTCGACGCGCGGGCCGCCCGGGCGCAGTACCTCGACCGCATGGACATCGAGCGCGAGCGCGGCATCACCATCAAGAGCCAGGCCGTGCGGATGCCCTGGACGGTCCCGGGCGACAACGCCGAGGGGGCCGCGGCCGGCACCTACGTGCTCAACATGATCGACACCCCCGGCCACGTCGACTTCACCTACGAGGTCTCCCGCTCGCTCGAGGCCTGCGAGGCGGCCGTGCTCCTGGTCGACGCGGCGCAGGGCATCGAGGCGCAGACGCTGGCCAACCTCTACCTCGCCATGGGCGCCGACCTCCACATCATCCCGGTGCTCAACAAGATCGACCTGCCCGGCGCCAACCCCGAGAAGTACGCCGCGGAGCTCGCCGGCCTGGTCGGTTGCGACCCCGCCGACGTGCTCCGGGTCAGTGCCAAGACCGGCGAGGGCGTCGAGGGCCTGCTCAACGAGATCGTGCTGCAGACCCCCGCCCCGGTCGGCGACGCCGACGCCCCGCCGCGCGCGCTGATCTTCGACTCCGTCTACGACACCTACCGCGGCGTGGTCACCTACGTCCGGGTCATCGACGGCAAGCTCAGCCACCGCGACCGGATCAAGATGATGTCGACCGGCGCCGTGCACGAGATGCTCGAGGTCGGCGTGATCAGCCCGGAGCCGGTCAAGGCCGGCGACCTCGGCGTGGGCGAGGTCGGCTACCTGATCACCGGTGTGAAGGACGTCCGACAGTCCCGCGTCGGCGACACCGTCACCAGTCAGCACAACGGCGCGACCGAGGCCCTGGGCGGCTACAAGCACCCCAACCCGATGGTCTACTCCGGGCTCTACCCGATCGACGGCGACGACTACCCGACGCTGCGCGACGCGCTCGAGCGGCTGCAGCTCAACGACGCCGCGCTGACCTTCGAGCCGGAGACCTCCGGCGCTCTCGGCTTCGGCTTCCGGATCGGCTTCCTCGGCCTGCTCCACATGGAGATCACCCGCGACCGGCTCGAGCGCGAGTTCAACCTCGACCTGATCTCGACCGCCCCCAACGTCGTGTACGACGTGGTGATGGACGACGGCTCGAAGCTGGTCGTCACCAACCCGAGCGAGTACCCCGAGGGCAAGATCGCCGAGGTCCGCGAGCCCGTCGTCAAGGCGACGATCCTCTCGCCGAGCGACTTCATCGGCACGATCATGGAGCTCTGCCAGACCAAGCGCGGCAACCTGCAGGGCATGGACTACCTGTCCGAGGACCGCGTCGAGATGCGCTACACGCTGCCGATGGGCGAGATCGTCTTCGACTTCTTCGACCAGCTGAAGTCGCGGACCAAGGGCTACGCCTCGCTCGACTACGAGCGCTCCGGCGACCAGGCTGCCGATCTGGTCAAGGTCGACATCCTGCTCCAGGGCGAGCCGGTGGACGCGTTCTCGGCGATCGTGCACAAGGACGCGGCGTACTCCTACGGTGTGATGATGGCCGGCAAGCTCAAGGACCTGATCCCGCGCCAGCAGTTCGAGGTGCCGATCCAGGCCGCGATCGGCGCCCGGGTGATCGCCCGCGAGAACATCCGCGCGATCCGCAAGGACGTGCTCGCCAAGTGCTACGGCGGCGACATCACCCGCAAGCGCAAGCTGCTGGAGAAGCAGAAAGCCGGCAAGAAGCGGATGAAGAACATCGGCACCGTGGAGGTCCCGCCCGAGGCCTTCATCGCCGCGCTCTCCACCACGCAGCCCTCGGAGAAGTCCAAGAAGTAGTGGTGCAGTTCGCGCGGGTCGAGGACGACCAGTGGGAGATCGTGGCCTGGCTGTGGCAGGCCTTCCGCAACGACCTCGCGCCCGTGCTCAACGCGTTCCCGTACGCCGACGGTCGCTACCGGCACGCCCGGCTGGAGGAGTATCCCGGCCCGGACCGTGAGGGCTGGCTGGCGTGGGATCCCCACCCCAACACCGGGGAGCTCGCGCCGACCGGCTTCTCGCTGGTCTCCGGCATCGGGACGCCGGCGCAGGCGCTCGCGGAGTTCTTCGTCGTGCCTGCCGCACGCCGCGGCGGCACCGGACGGCAGCTGGCCGGGCACGTACTGGCGCAGCATCCCGGCCCGTGGACGGTGGCCTTCCAGCACGACAACGAGGCAGCGGGCCGCTTCTGGCGCGCTGTCTTCACCACGGCGTTCGACGACGGCTGGGCGGAGACCGAGGAGCCGGTGCCCGGCAAGCCTCATCTGCCTCCGGACCACTGGATCCGGAGCGCCTGACCCGTCCGGGCGGACGCACGAGATCGTCGTCTGACCCCGGCGGACGGCGGGTGACGAGTCCGTAGGTCGCGCTCGGTCGGCCACCGTGCCCCAGGTCAACGATCAGGTCGTCAACGTGAACGACGTGGCCGACGGCGGAGCTCGCGTGCGATCGGCCTCCTGCTCCTCGTGGTCGGCGCGCTGGTGCCCTACTACCTGATGTGATGGGGGCGTGACCGGCCCTCCGATGCCGCCCGCCGGATTCCTCGACCGGCTGCCGGGTCTTCAGCGCGACCTGATGGGGGAGTGGCAGCTCAGCGTCGACGGCGAACCGACCCACGGCAACACCGCCGTCGTCCTCCCGGTGCGCACGTCCTCCGGCCGTCCGGCGGTGCTGAAGGTGGGCTGGCCGCACGAGGAGGCCGAACACGAGCACCTCGCGCTCCAGCACTGGCACGGGCGGGGCGCCGTACAGCTGCTGCGCGCCGACCCGCACCGCTTCGCGCTGCTGCTCGAGCGGCTGCACCCCGAGGATCTCGGGGACCTGTGGGACATCGAGGCCTGCGAGGTCGTCGGCGGGCTCTACGCCCGGCTGCACGTCCCGGCACCGCCCCAGCTGCGGACGCTCACGTCGTACGTCGGTCACTGGGCCGGCGAGCTCGAACGGCTGCCGCGCGACGCCCCCGTCCCGCGCCGACTCGTGGAGCAGGCGGCCTCGCTCGGTCGCGACCTGAGCCGGGACGGGGCCAGCACCGGCCGGATCATCCACACCGACCTGCACTACGCCAACGTGCTCGCTGGGGACCGTGAGCCCTGGCTGGCGATCGACCCGAAGCCGCTCAACGGAGACCCGCACTACGAGGTCGCCCCGATGCTGTGGAACCGCTGGGACGAGCTCGGGTCCGCGCACCGCGGCGTTCGCGACGGCGTCCGGCTGCGCTTCCACACGCTGGTCGACGTCGCCGGGCTCGACGAGCGGCGAGCTCGCGACTGGGTCGTGCTGCGGATGATGGTCAACGCGCTGTGGTGGCTCCAGGACGCGTCAGGCACGCAGCGCGCGAGACCCCCGTCCGACTACCTGACCCAGTGCGTGACGATCGCCAAGTCGGTGCAGGACTGATCGATCCTCAGACGTGCGGCGAGCAGCGTTTGCCTTCGCGGCTGGAGGGGCACGGTCTGGTCGTACTACTCGCGGCAACTCTCTCGGGGCCCGTCAGGGCTGGCTAGCGGGCCGGGCACGGCTCAGGGGGGAGCACCAGCATGTCCGAGGACGAGGGACCGGCGGCCGACGAGCTGCTCGTCGAGGCCGCCCGGCTGCGCAGGAGCGCTCTCGCGGACGCCGAACGGATCGTGGAGCAGGCCCGGGCGGAGTCGAACCGACTGATCGAGGAGGCCCGTCAGCGCGCCGACGACATCGTCGCGCAGGCTCGGGCCGAGGCGCACGAGAATCCTCCCGCCGAGGTCGAGGACGCGCGCCCCCTGGGGTGGCTCTTCCGCTCCCGGCAGGAGTGAGCCGTGCGTCGCATCCCGGACCTCTGGAGACGTAACCAGGACACGGGCGAGACGTTGGACAGGAAGACCCGTCGGGGCAGCCGATCGCTGCAGACACGGGCGGTCAGGCTCGGGAGGCCACGACCCCGGAGAGAGAACCTCTCGCCGGGACAGGGTGAGCAAAGCGGGGGAGCATGAGCACGAAGCACGTCGTACGTTCGGTGGCGAGGCACCGGGTCCTGGTTGCCGCCGTCATCCTGGTGACGCTGGGAGCGGCGGGCATCGGGTGGTCGTTGATGCCGAGGTCGTACCACTCGATCGCCACCGTCTCAGCCTCCGCCCGGACACCGACCCCGGACTCCACGCCCGAGGACCTCGACTCGCTCCGGTGGAGTCTCGGCGAGCTGGCCGACTCCCAGGACGTGCTGGCCGACGTCGCCGCGCAGCTCAGCGTGCCGCGGAGCATCGATGAGCTCCGCAGGGCCATCGAGGGCAGCTGGGTGAGGGGCACCGTGCTGGTCCGTGTCAGTGCCGGCGACCGGGACCCCGACGTGGCCGCCGAGATCGCGAACACGACCGCCCGCGTGCTGCCGCGCTACGACCTGAGCAACGGGGCTCTGGTCTTCACGACCAGCAACCCGGCGCGTCCCGCGACCTCGGCGTCCGGCCTCAGCCCGCTGCTCGGTCTCGGCGGTGCCGCGGCCCTGGCGCTCGTCCTCGCCGTCTTCGCCGCGCTGCTGCGCGAGCGCCGTACGGCGGGCCTGCGCGACGCCCGCGAGCTCGCGCAGATCGCCGGTGCGCCGGTGCTGGTCGCCATGACGCAGCCGAAGGACCCGACGTCGCTTCCGGCGCTCTACCCGGGCACGGCCACGGCCGATCTCTTCCGACAGCTGCGGATCGCCCTCGAGGCGGAGGCGAGCTCCGACCCGGTGAGCCTGGTGGTGGTCGCCGGGGTCGGCGATCCCGCCACCGGGGTCTGGCTCGGCGCCAACCTCGCGGTCTCGCTCGCCAACGTCCACCGGCGCGTGCTGCTCGTCGACGGCCGGGTCGGTGGCCGGGACGGCGCACCGATCGATCCGCCGGACGCCC
Organism: uncultured Actinomycetota bacterium; assembly: GCA_963717855.1. Lineage (GTDB taxonomy): Bacteria > Actinomycetota > Actinomycetes > Propionibacteriales > Nocardioidaceae > Nocardioides. Next base: position 158,564 of record CAVQXF010000001.1, read on the forward strand.
TCGGCCTGTACGACGTGCTTGCCGGCGCCGAGCTCGGCGCCGCACTCACCGCCGGCCCGGTCGAGACCCTCAGCGTGCTGCCGTCGGGGGAGTGGGGCAGCGTCGGAGCCGACACCCTCCTCGAGACCCGGTTCGGCGCCGTGATGAGCCAGGCGACCGAGCAATTCGACGTCGTGGTCGTGCTGGCCCCCTCGGTGGACGTCTGCGAGGACGCCCGGATCATGGCAGCCGGAGGCTCGCTGGTGCTGGCGGTCCCCGCGAGCGGAGTCTCCCAGGACGAGCTGCGCCACCACGTCTCCCGGATCCGAGCCGTCGGCATCCGCCTCCTCGGGGTGGTGCTGATCGGCGACGGGTCCGAGCGGGTCCCCGCCCGGATCTGATCGTGCGTGCTCGCGGGCGTAGGCTCCAGCCTCCGAGAAGCACTGGGGGTGCGACATGGTGGCGAGCCGATCCGCTCGTGAGAGGAAGGCTGCCGCGGAGGGCGGCCCGTTGGCGCGGGTGAAGATCGAGCTCGACGCGCAGCAGCAGTTCGTCTACAAGGTCAGCTGCTCGGAGTGTGTCGCCAAGGGCCACCGCCCGTGGTCGGCCTACCGCGTCGGCGGCGACAACGGCTACATGGCCGCCATGGACCGGTGGATCTTCCACCTGGTCGAGAAGCACGCCGGTGCCGAGGCGCCGTGCCTGGCCTACCTCCCTGCCGCCCAGCAGCGTCTCCACGAGCGGCGCGAGCAGCAGGAGTAGCACCCGCCGATGCCGTCCGTGATCTCCGTGAACGTCGGCCGGCCCCGGGACGCCGACTGGGCCGCCATCGGCCGCACCTCGATCGACAAGCACCGGGTGACGGGAGCGGTCCACGTCGGCGTGCTCGGACTCGAGGGCGACCAGGTGTCGGACCGTCGGCACCACGGCGGTGTCGACCAGGCCGTCTACGCGTTCGCGCGCGAGGACCTCGATGCCTGGGCGACCGAGCTCGGCCTGGACATCCCGGACGGGCAGTTCGGGGAGAACCTCACGACCCTCGGCATCGATGTCAACGAGGCCGAGATCGGGGAGCGCTGGCAGATCGGGGAGGTGCTGCTCGAGGTGCGCTCCATCCGGACGCCGTGCAACGACTTCAAGGCCTGGATGGGCCGCAACGGCTACGACAGCTCGGCGTGGGTCCGGCGCTTCGCTCAGGTCGCCCGCCCCGGGCCGTACCTGAAGGTCCTCGGGGAGGGTGATCTCCGCGCCGGGGACGAGATCGACGTCCTGCACCGACCCGGGCACGGGGTCACGGTGTCGATGATGTTCCGGGCACTCCACGGGGAGCCGGAGCTGTTGCCGCGGCTGCTCGACGTACCGGATCTGATCGCGAAGGCGCGGACGAAGGCTGAGGCGTACGCCGGCAGATCGGCCTGACCGGACGTTCCAACTGAGGGTTGCCTGCACGCGAGTTGCCCGAGTGATCTAGGTTACTCCGCAACCCCGACCGTCTCGGCCGCCCTGCAGGAGCGTCAATGACCACCGCCCAGGACACCAGCTTCGTCGACCACCTGACCCAGAACTTCGCGTTGCAGTTCCTCGACCGCGTCGCTGCCTCCGCCGACCACGAGGCCTACCGGTTCCCGCGCGGTGAGACCTGGGAGTCGGTGACCTGGCGCCAGGCGGGAGACCTGGTCGAGCGCCTGGCCGCCGGTCTGCTCTCGCTCGGGATCCAGTCCGAGCAGCGCGTCGGCATCGCGTCGGCGACCCGCTACGAGTGGATCCTCGCCGACCTCGCGGTCATGTGCGCGGCCGGTGCGACCACCACCGTCTACCCGACGACGAACGCCGAGGACACGACGTACATCCTCTCCGACGCGGAGTGCCGCGTCGTGTTCGCCGAGAACGACGAGCAGGTCGCCAAGCTCACCGCCAACAAGGCCGAGCTGCCCCACGTCGGCAAGGTCGTGACCTTCGACGGCACGGCCGACGGTGACTGGGTGATCGGCCTCGACGACCTCGCCGAGCTCGGCGACACCTATCTGGCCGAGCACCCCGGCGTCGTGGTGGAGACCGCGAAGTCGATCGCTCCCGACCAGCTCGCGACGCTGATCTACACCTCCGGCACGACCGGCCGACCCAAGGGCGTCCGTCTGCTGCACCGGTCGTGGGTCTACGAGGGCACCGCGATCCAGGTGCAGAACATCCTGGACGAGAGCGACCTGCAGTTCCTGTGGCTGCCGATGGCCCACTCGTTCGGGAAGGTGCTGCTCTCCGCACAGCTCGCCTGCGGCTTCGCGACCGCCATCGACGGCCGCGTCGACAAGATCGTCGAGAACCTCGGTGTCGTGAAGCCGACGTTCATGGGCGCCGCACCGCGCATCTTCGAGAAGGCTTACGGCCGGATCGTCACGATGCAGGCCGCCGAGGGCGGGGCCAAGGAGAAGATCTTCAAGAAGGCCTTCGAGGTCGGTCTCAAGGTGGACGGTCTGAAGCGCGAGGGCAAGTCCGTGCCGCTCCTGCTCAAGGTCCAGCACGGGCTCTTCGACAAGCTGGTCTTCAGCAAGGTGCGTGAGCGGTTCGGGGGCCGCGTGCGGTTCTTCATCTCGGGCTCGGCCGCGCTCAACCCCGAGATCGGCGCCTGGTTCCACGCTGCGGGCATCCTCATCCTCGAGGGCTACGGCATGACCGAGAACGCCGCCGGCGCCACGGTCAACCACCCCGACGACTACAAGATGGGCACGGTCGGCCCCGCGCTGCCCGGCGCCGAGGTCAAGATCGGTGAGAACGACGAGGTCATGCTGCGCGGCCCGCACGTCATGGCCGGCTACCACAACCTCCCCGAGGAGACGGCCAAGACGCTGACCGAGGACGGGTGGCTGCACACCGGCGACAAGGGCAGCCTCGACGCCGACGGCTTCCTGACGATCACCGGCCGGATCAAGGAGCTCTTCAAGACCTCCGGTGGCAAGTACGTCGCCCCGCCCGCGATCGAGTCGAAGTTCAAGGCGATCTGCCCGTACGTCAGCCAGTTCCTGGTCTTCGGCAGCGAGCGCAACTTCGTGAGCGCGCTGGTCACCCTCGACCCGGATGCGATGGCGGGCTGGGCCGAGGAGAACGGCCAGGCCGGCGCGGCGTACGGCGACGTCGTGAAGTCCGACGCCGTCCACACGATGGTCGGCAACTACATCGAGGAGCTCAACGGCCGCCTCAACCGGTGGGAGACCATCAAGAGGTGGGAGATCCTCGACCACGACCTGACCATCGAGTCCGGTGAGCTCACTCCCTCGATGAAGGTCAAGCGCAACGTCGTCGAGGGCAACAACCAGGCACTGATCGACTCGTTCTACAGCTGAGACGACCCGATTGACTCGTTCGAACATGTGTTCGATCATGGAGTGTGGTCGTTCGAGTCGATACCCCCGGAGCCGCCGTCCAGACGGTGGAGCAGCTGCGCCACCGGATGGCGCGGATGCAGGACGGTACGCCGTCGATGCCGTTGGCCACGCACCCGGCGCTGGCCGGGCTGGTGCAGCTGCGGGCGGGGGCGAGCTACTCCGTCGACAGCGCGACCCTGGCGCTGGCGCTGCTGGCTGGCCCGTCGCGGGCCGGTGGCTGGTGCGCGGCGGTCGGGGTCACCGACTTCGGGGCGGAGGCGGCCGTCGCCCTGGGGGTCGACCTCGACCGGACCGTGCTGGTGCCCGACCCGGGCGAGCAGTGGCTGGAGGTCGCCGCCGCCCTGGTCGACGTCGCGACCATCGTCCTGGTCCGGCCCACCGGCCGGGTCGCCCCGTCGGCCGCCGAGAAGCTCTCCGCCCGCCTCCGCAAGCGCGGCGCCGCGCTCGTCGTCTGGGGTGAGTGGCCGCGCTGCGAGGTGCGACTGAGCGCGACCGAGCCCACCTGGGCCGGGGTCGGCCAGGGCCACGGCCACCTCCGCGCCCGACGGTTGCTCGTCGAGGCCAGGAGAGGTACGGCGGCGCCGCGCCGCGGGGCGCTGTGGTTCCCGGCCGAGGACCAGACGTGGGTCCGCGACCACCGCGTCGAGCAGGCGTCACCCGTCGAGGACGTGGGAGTCGCCTGATGAGGGTGATGGTCGTCTGGTGTCCCGACTGGCCGGTGGTGGCCGCCCTGGCCGACGAGGGGCAGCCCACCCACCTGCCGGCCGCGGTCTTCCACGCCAACCTGGTCCAGGCGAGCAACGCCGCCGCCCGGACCCTCGGCGTACGACGGGGGATGCGTCGGCGGGACGCGCAGTCGCGCTGCCCCGAGCTGAAGGTCTACGCGGCCACGCCGGAGCGGGACGCGCGGACCTTCGAGACGGTGCTGGCCGCGGTCGAGGAGCAACACCCCGGGGTCGCTCCGCTGCGCCCGGGGATGGCTGCGCTGCGCGCACCCGCGCGAACCCGCGGCGGCGAACCGGCCGTCGCGGCCCTGCTCGCCGAGCGGCTCGTCGGGCTCGGTGTCTGGGACAGCCGGGTCGGTATCGCCGACGAGCTCTTCACCGCCGAGCAGGCCGCCCGGCACGCCACCGCCCAGGACTGCCACGTCGTGGCGGCGGGGAAGTCGGTGCCGTTCCTGCGCGAGCTGCCGGTCGACGTGCTGGAGGACCTGGACGCGATCAGTCTGCTCAAGCGGCTGGGGCTGCGCTCGCTCGGCGACCTGGCCGACCTGCCGGCGGCCGCCGTACGCGACCGGTTCGGCAGCAAGGTCGCGTGGGTGCACCGGGTGGTGGGCGGTGCGGGCGCCGTACCCCTCACCACCCGCACCCCACCCCCCGAGCTGGCCCGGCACGTCGACTTCGAGCCGCCGCTCGACAACGCCGAGACGATCAGCTTCAGCGTCCGCCAGACCGCCGACCGGGTCGTCGCCGGGCTGGCCGCCCAGCAGCTGGTCTGCACCGAGGTGCGGATCGAGGCCTTCTGCGAGGGAGCGTCGTACGACGAGCCTGCGTCGGCACGCGACTGGCTGCACCCGCGCTGGTTCACCGCGGCCGACCTGGTCGACCGACTGCACTGGCAGCTGCAAGGCAGCTTCCGGGCAGGTGAGGTCAAGGCTCCGGTCAGCCGGGTGCTCTTCACACCGGTCACCGTCGTGCCCGACGCGGTGCACGCCGACGGCCTCTGGGGCGGCACCGACGAACGCGTGCAGCGCGGTATCGCCCGGGTGCAGGGGATGCTCGGGCACGAGGCGGTCGTGGTGCCGGTGCTGCAGGGCGGCCGCGCGCCCGCGGACCGGCAGGCGCTGGTGCCGTGGGGGGAGCGGCCGACCGGGCTGCGACCGGTCGGGCACCCGTGGCCGGGCAGCATCCCGCCGCCCGCGCCGGCCCGGGTCTTCACCAGCCCGTGGCCGGCCGAGGTCGTCGGCCCCGGTGGTCGACCGGTCGCGGTCGATGAGCGGGGCGGCGTGCTGGGGGAGCCGACCCGCTTCCTGCCCGAGCCCCGGGGTGGGTGGCACCCCGTTGCTGCCTGGGCAGGTCCGTGGCCGGTCGAGGAACTGTGGTGGGAGACCGGCTCCCGACGGGTCGCGCGCTTCCAGATGGTCGGCGTCGACGGGCGCGCCTGGCTGCTGACCTGGGAGGCCCCCGGGTCGTGGTGGACCGAAGCTGCGTATGACTGAAGGGGCCGACTGATGGGCTGGAACAACCCGGCCAACATGTCCTGGGGCGAGCTGGAGAAGCGGCTCTCCGGCCGGGTCGTCACGCCCCAGGACCCCGAGGCACCGATCTCCCAGCGCAAGCGCAAGCGCGAACGGGTCGAGGTGGACCGGCCGACCGGCCCGGTCACGCCGTACGCCGAGCTGCACTGCCACTCCAACTTCAGCTTCCTCGACGGCGCCAGCGGGCCGGACAAGCTGGTGCTGGAGGCGCTGCGTCTCGGCCTGCACGCGCTGGCGATCACCGACCACGACGGGTTCTACGGCGCGCCGCTCTTCGCCGAGACCGCTCAGCTCCACGGGGGTCTGGGCACGATCTACGGTGCCGAGCTCTCGCTCGGGCTCACCGGCGCTCAGAACGGTGTCGCCGACCCCGAGGGAAGCCATCTGCTGGTGCTCGCGCGAGGCGTCGAGGGCTACCACCGGCTGGCCGGCGCGATCACCGATGCCCAGCTCCGCGGTGACGAGAAGGGTCGCCCCGTCTACGATCTGGGCGAGCTGGGGGAGCGAGCCGAGGGGCACTGGCTGGTGCTCACCGGCTGTCGCAAGGGGGCCGTCCGTCAGGCGCTGACCCACGGCCCGTCGTACGCCGCCGCGGAGCTCGATCGGCTGACCGGGCTCTTCGGGCGCGAGCACGTGGTGGTCGAGCTGACCGACCGGGGCCACCCCACCGACAGCCGCGACAACGACCTGCTCGCCGCAGTCGCCGCCGAGGCGGGGCTGCCGGTCGTGGCCACCAACAACGTCCACCACGCCCGACCCGACGGGCACCGGCTGGCCGCTGCGATGGCGGCGGTCCGAGCTCGTCGCAGCCTGGCCGAGATGGACGGCTGGCTGCCGGCTGCCGGTGCGGCCAGCCTGCGGTCGGGTGTGGAGATGACGCGCCGGTTCGCCCGGTATCCAGGGGCGGTCGCGCGCTCGGTCACGATCGCCGACGAGGTCGCGTTCGACCTGCAGAAGGCCACGCCACGGCTGCCCAAGGACGGCATCCCCGACGGGCACACGCCGCTGTCCTGGCTGCGAGAGCTGACCGAGCGCGGCTTCGCCCAGCGCTACGCCGGCGGTCCGCTCGAGGAGGAGGCGCGCGCGAAGGTCGAGCACGAGCTGAGGGTCATCGGCGAGAAGGACTTCGCCGGCTACTTCGTGATCGTCCACGACATCGTCGAGTTCGCCCGCAGCAGGCGGATCCTCTGCCAGGGCAGGGGATCGGCCGCCAGCTCGGCGGTCTGCTTCTCCCTCGGCATCACCGCCATCGACCCCGTCTTCTACCAGCTGCCCTTCGAGAGGTTCATCTCCGAGCACCGTGACGAGGAGCCTGACATCGACGTCGACTTCGACTCCGACCGGCGCGAGGAGGTGATCCAGTGGGTCTACGACAAGTACGGCCGGCACAACGCCGCCCAGGTCGCCAACGTCGTCGGCTACCGGCCCAAGATGGCCGTCCGAGACGCGGCCAAGGCACTGGGGCACTCGCCGGGTCAGCAGGACGCCTGGTCGAAGCAGATCACCAGCTGGACCCAGGTCGCGACCGACGGGCAGGAGAGTGAGCACGGCGTACCCGCTCCGGTGGTGGAGCTTGCCAACGAGTTCCTCGGGGCGCCGCGCCACCTCGGCATCCACTCCGGCGGGATGGTGCTGACGGAGCGACCGATCGGCGAGGTGGTGCCGATCGAGCGGGCCCGGATGGAGAAGCGCACCGTGCTGCAGTGGGACAAGGACGCCTGCGAGTTCATGGGGCTGGTGAAGTTCGACCTGCTCGGGCTCGGGATGCTCGGCGCCCTCGACCACATGATGCGCATCGTCGAGGAGCACCTGGGGGAGCGCTGGGAGCTGGAGACGATGCCCAAGGAGGAGCCGGCCGTCTACGACATGCTCTGCCGGGCCGACTCGATCGGCGTCTTCCAGGTGGAGAGCCGGGCCCAGATCGGCACCCTGCCCCGGCTCCAGCCGCGCGCGTTCTACGACCTGGCGATCGAGATCGCGCTGATCCGGCCCGGTCCGATCCAGGGTGGCGCGGTGCATCCGTTCGTCCGACGGGCCACCGGTCGTGAGGAGGTCACCTACGCCCACCCCTCGCTGGTGCCGGTGCTGGAGCGCACCCTCGGCGTACCCCTCTTCCAGGAGCAGCTGATGGACATGGCGCGGGTGCTCGGCGACTGCACCCGCGACGAGGCCGATCTGCTGCGCCGGGCGATGGGCTCCAAGCGCGGGGTCGAGCGGATCGAGAGCATCAAGGGGAAGCTCTACTCCGGCATGGAGCGCAAGGGGCTGGTCGGTGCGGAGGCCGACGCGATCTACCTGAAGATCCTCTCCTTCGCCAACTTCGGTTTCGCCGAGAGCCACTCCCTGTCCTTCGCCAAGCTCGTCTACGCCAGCTCGTGGTGCAAGCTGCACTACCCGGCGGCGTTCCTGGCCGCGCTGCTGCGCAACCAGCCGATGGGGTTCTACTCGCCGCAGTCGCTGGTCCACGACGCCCGGCGCCACGGCGTCCTCGTGCTGCGGCCTGATCTCTCGCTGTCCGGCGCGTTGGCAGACCTCGAGATCTCTGCCGATCATGAGGGATCACCGGGTCCGACCGGGCTCGATGCCTGCCTCGTCGACGGCGTCCGCACGGACTGGGTGCCGGGCACGCCCGACCCGACGCCGGAGCACCGACGAGACACGGCGTACGCCGTACGCCTCGGTCTGGACTCGGTCCGGGGGATCGGCAAGGTGGTGGCCGAGCGGATCGTGGCGGCGCGCGCGGAGCGACCGTTCGCCGACCAGGTGGACCTGTCCCGGCGTGCCGGGCTGGACGCACGGCAGCTCGAGGCGCTGGCGACGGCGGGGGTGTTCGACGCGGCGTTCTCCTCGGGGGGGCTCTCGCGCCGGCAGGCGTTGTGGAACGCCGGCTGGACCGAGAGCGAGGAGCACCTCGAGGGGATCCGGGTCAGCGAGGCAGCGCCCATGCTGCCCGACATGGACGTCGTCGAGACCACGATGGCCGACCTCTGGGCGACCGGGATCACTCCGGACGTGCACCCGATCGGGCTGCTGCGCGACCACCTGCGGGCGATGGGGATCAAGGCGGTCGTCGACACCACGACCGCCGAGGCAGGGCGCCGGGTGCACGTCGCCGGGCTGGTGACGCACCGGCAGCGACCGGGTACGGCGGGTGGGGTCACCTTCCTCAACCTCGAGGACGAGACCGGGATGCTCAACGTGATCTGCACGGTCGGGGTGTGGCGGCGCTACCGGTCGGTGGCGACGAGCTCGGCGGGGATGGTGATCCGCGGGATGCTCGAGCGTCAGGACGGCGTCACCAACCTGATCGCCGACCGGCTCGCCCCGATCGAGGAGGTGCACCCCGAGGCCGGGCGGGCGCTGCGGGCGCGGCACCGCTCCCGCGACTTCCAATGAGCCGCACCGCTGCCGCACAGCAGACCCACAGTCTCCTGGGCTCTGATGGGGACATGCACGAAGAACTCGAAGACCACGACCTCGGCCTCTCCCACGACCTGCCCCGCATCGTCGACCGGAACAAGAGACTGGGTAGGCGGGGGATGCTCGCGGTCTTCGGCGCAGCCGGCGTGGCTGCGATCGCTGTGAGCTGCGGGAGCGACGAGCCCACCACGTCGTCCGGCGGCTCGACCCCGGAGGACGCTCCCCCGAGTGGACCACCGGGACAGGGCGGCCCCGGCGGCGCGGCCGGCGGACCCGAGACCGCGGTCGACGTCGCCGAGGGGGAGATCCCCGAGGAGACCGCCGGCCCCTACCCCGGCGACGGCTCGAACGGCGTCAACGTGCTCACCGAGTCCGGCATCGTGCGCAGCGACCTGACGACGTCGTTCGGTGACGCCTCGGGTGTGGCTGAGGGCGTCCCGGTGACGGTGCGGCTCAAGGTCCATGACCTCAACGGCGACGACATCACCGCGATGGCGGGTGCCGCCGTCTACCTGTGGCACTGCGACCGCGAGGGCAACTACTCGATGTACTCCGACGCGGTGCAGGACGAGAACTACCTGCGCGGGGTCCAGGAGACCGACGCCCAGGGCCGCGTGGAGTTCACCTCGATCTTCCCGGCCTGCTACGCCGGTCGCTGGCCGCACATGCACTTCGAGGTCTACCAGTCGCTGGCCGACGCGACGACGTACACCAACAAGCTGCGCACCTCCCAGCTCGCGCTGCCGCAGGACGTCTGCGACGACGTCTACGCCGCCGACGGCTACGAGCAGTCCGTCAGCAACCTCGCCGGGGTCAGCCTCGACAGCGACGGCATCTTCTCCGACGGCTACTCGCTGCAGATGGCGAGCGTCACCGGCTCCGTCACCGACGGCTACTCGATCGCCCTCAACATCCCCGTCTGATCGGGTCCGCCGGCGGACGACCGGAGGCGCCCGGGTGCAAGGATGGCCTGCATGCCGTCCGTGCTGCCCGAGGGTGACCCTGTCCCCGAGGACGGGGCACTGCCGGCGAGCGCGCTGGCGGGTCTGGGGAAGCGGCCGTTCGGTTTCTACGTGCACGTGCCGTTCTGCACGGTGCGCTGCGGCTACTGCGACTTCAACACCTACACCGCCGACGAGCTCGGACCGGCCGGTGGTGCGCCGGGCGCGTCGCGCGCGACGTACGCCGAGGCCGCGATCGCAGAGGTACGCCGGGCTCGCGCCGTGCTCGGCGACGTCGACCTGCCGGTGAGCACCATCTTCTTCGGCGGCGGCACGCCCACGCTGCTGAGCCCCGGGGACCTCGGGGCCATCGTCGCCTCGATCGCGGGCGAGTTCGGGCTGGTCGAGGGCGCGGAGATCACCACGGAGTCCAACCCCGACAGCGTCGCGCTCTGGGACCTCGAGGCGCTGCGCGGCGCCGGGTTCAACCGGATGTCCTTCGGCATGCAGTCGGCCGTCGACCACGTGCTCAAGGTCCTCGACCGTACGCACGACCCGCTGCGGGTCCCGGCGGTGGTCGACTGGGCGCGCCAGGCCGGCTTCGATCAGATCAGCCTCGACCTCATCTACGGCACGCCGGGGGAGTCGCTCGAGGACTGGGAGGTCAGCGTCGAGGCCGCACTCGCGTGCCGCCCCGACCACGTGTCGGCGTACTCGTTGATCGTCGAGGACGGCACCGCCCTGGCCCGCCAGATCCGGCGCGGCGAGGTGGCGATGCCCGACGAGGACGACCTCGCGGACAAGTACCTGCTGGTCGACGAGCGTCTCGGCGGCGCCGGCCTGGAGTGGTACGAGGTGTCCAACTGGGCCAAGGACGCCGCGAGCCGCTGCCGCCACAACCTCCTCTACTGGACCGGTGGCGACTGGTGGGGCGTCGGCCCGGGCGCGCACTCCCACGTCGGCGGCGTGCGGTGGTGGAACGTCAAGCACCCCGCGGCGTACGCCGAACGCCTTGCCCGCGGCGTCACGCCCGCCCACTCCCGCGAGGTCCTCGACGACGAGAGCCGGCGCGTCGAGCGGGTGCTCCTCGAGCTGCGGCTGCGCGACGGGCTGCCCGTCAGCGTCCTCGACGCGACCGGACGCGCCGCGGTGGCCCGGCTGATCGACGAGGGACTGATCACCCGGCAGCCGGTCGAGCGCCTGGTCCCGACCCAGCGCGGACGGTTGCTCGCCGACGCGCTCGTGCGCGACCTGCTCCCGTAACCCGGACCGCCTAGGGTGTCCGCATGAGCCAAGGCCCCGAGGACCCGACCCCGCCGCCCTCCGGCGAACCGACCCCGCCCCCGTACGGCGAAACGACCCCGCCGCCGTACGGTGAGCCGACCCCGCCGCCCTACGGCGAAACGACCCCGCCCCCGCCGCCGCCCTACGGGCAGCCCGCGACCCCCCAGGACACGGGCTACCCCCAGCAGGGATATCCGCCGCAGCCGGGCTACGCGACCGGCCCGTACGGCGCGAGCCCGCAGGCGCCGTACGGCATCCACCCGCCCACCGGCCTGCCCTACTCCGACAAGAGCAAGCTGATCGCCGGCCTGCTCCAGATCTTCCTGGGTGGCTTCGGCATCGGCCGGTTCTACCTCGGCGACACCAAGACCGGCGTGTGGCAGATCGTGGTGACGGTCCTGACCTGCGGCATCGGATCCCTGTGGGGTCTCATCGACGGCATCATCATCCTGGCGACCGACAGCAAGGACATGAACGGCCTCCCGCTGCGCAGCAGCTGAGTCAGTCCGAGCCCGCGACGAAGTCGATCAGCTCCTCGACCCGGCCCAGCAGGGCCGGGTCGAGGTCCTGGTAGGACGAGACCCGGCTCAGGATGTGCTGCCACGCCCGGGCGGTGTCGGTCTGGTTGCGGTGCGGCCAGCCCAGCTGCTGGCACACGCCCTTCTTCCACTCGATGGTGCGCGGCACGTCGGGCCAGCGCTCGAGCCCGAGCCGCTCGGGCTTCACCGCCGCCCAGATGTCGATGAACGGGTGGCCGACGATCAGCACGTGCTTGCCGACCGGTGACTTCGCGATGCCCTGGGCGATGCGGCTCTCCTTGGAGCCGGGCACCAGGTGGTCGACCAGCACGCCGACCTTGCGCTCGGGGCCGGGCCGGAAGTCGCGCAGGTGATCGGCCAGGTCGTCGACCCCGCCGAGGAACTCGACGACGACGCCCTCGATGCGCAGGTCGTCGCCCCACACCTTCTCCACGAGCTCGGCGTCGTGGCGGCCCTCGACGAAGATCCGGCTGGCTCGGGCCACCCGGGCCTGGGCGCCGTGGACGGCGACCGAGCCCGACGCCGTGCGTGTCGGCTTGGCGGGCCCGCCGCTCCGCACCGGTGCCGCGAGGATGACGGGGCGGCCCTCGAGCAGGAAGCCCGGTCCGAGCGGGAAGGTGCGTCGCTTGCCGCGCCGGTCCTCGAGCGTGAGCGTGTGCAGGTCACGGTCGACGGCCACGATCTCGCCCACCCAGTCGGTGGTGACCTCCTCGACGACGGCGCCGATCTCGGCAGCTGCCTCGACGGCGCGTCCGCGCTTGGGGGCGCGCCAGTCGGTGGCCAGGATGTCGGTGCCGTAGCGGTCGGAGGAGCTCACCGGTCCACGCTAGGCGCCGCCGCCGACATGCCGGCGAGGGCGCGCCGTCAGTCGTCCGAGTCGGCCCCGGAGTCATCGTCGGAGCCGTCGCTCTCGTCCGCGACCTTGCCGCCGAGCACGTCGAGCTCCTCGGGCGACTTCGGGTCGTCCTCGTCGGTCAGTGGCTTGGCGAGGGGGTTGTCGTCCGTGGGCTGGAGGTCCTCGGGAAGGTCTTCGTCATCGATGCCGGGGGTGGGCTGCTCGTCGCTCATGACCAGCACGTACCCGCTCAGACGAGCGGCAACCGCTTCTCTCTCCGAGTCAGCTGTGCATACCCCCGCCGTACCGCGGCCGCGAGCTCCTCGCGCGGATAGGGCCACTCGGTCGCGGCGAGCGCGTCGGCCTCCGGTACGCCGCGGGCGGCCAGGTCCCGGATCGTCTGCGCGACGATGCCGATCGCGTTGCGCTGCTCCTCCACGAACTCACGGTCGACCGGCGCGCCGTGCCCGGGGACGACCACCGTCGAGGAGGTGCTCAGGCTGAGCACGATGTCGAGGGAGTGCGGCCAGTCCAGCGGGTAGCAGTCGCTGCCGAAACCCGGCACCGCGTTGCGCGCCACCGACTCCTCCACCAGGTCGCCGGCGAGGAGCACGTCGGCGTCAGGCACCCGCAGCACCAGGTCGCCAGCAGTGTGGCCACGACCGGGATGGACCAGCTCGACCATCCGGTCGCCGAGATCGAGCGCCATCGCGGAGGAGAAGGTGTGGTCAGCGGGCACGATCTCGGTCGCCTGGACCTCGATGCGGTGCGGGTCGTCAGCGTCGTCGTCATAGAGGGCCTTGATCCGCTCGCCCGCCGGCACGGTCTGCTCAGCGGCCACCTCGTGGGCGTGGATCGGCAGGTCGCCGTACGCCGCGCGGAACGCGCCGTTGCCGAAGGTGTGGTCGAAGTGCTCGTGGGTGTTGACGATGCCGACGACGCTCTGCGACCCGAGAGCGGCACCGAGACGGCGTACGTCGTCGATGACCGCGCGGGCAGCCAGGTCGGACGCGTGGGTGTCGACGACCAGCAGGCCGCGGTCGCCTCCGACGAGGGTCACGTTGACGTCGAACCAGTCGTAGCGTGCGACCCAGACCCGGTCGGCGATCTCGGTGAAGGCCATCCGGCCAGCGTAGGGGGAGGGCCAGCGACGTCGCCGCAGTCGGTGGTCAGCAGAGGCCGGCGTGCAGCCCGCGACGCAGCATCTCGCCGAGCTCGGTGAGGTCGCGAGCGGTTCGGGCGAACGCGATCACCTGCTCGTGCGCGCCGGTGCCGTCGACCCACTGGATCACCACGTCGGAGGGCGTGAGCCGGGCGATGCGTACGCCGAGCAGGTCTCCGGACCGGGTGCCCGTGCCGGTGCCGACGGCGTGCCGCAGCTCGTCCTGGTGACAGTCGTTGGCGTGCTCGACCGAACGTTGGAGATGGCCGCGGTTGAGGTGGTGCGCCCGGCTGCGGAACTCGTCGAGCGGCACCCGCAGCTGCCGCCCGGCCGCGGGGCCGGCTGGGGTCGGGCGGGCGAGCAGCACGAAGTTGAGCTGGAGTGACACCACGTGCCGCTCCTCGTTGCAGCAGTCGCAGTGCTCGTAGCCGGTGCGCTCGAGTCGACCGGCCAGGGTCAGCGTGTCGCCGCGCTCGCTGCCCCCGCGCGGACCGAGCCCGCTGGTGACGGTGAGCAGGGCGCTGCTGTTCGCGGCAGCGGCTCGGGCGACCGCGGAGCCGGCCGGGCACAGGAAGGTCGGCGTACCCCGGTGGTCGGTGAGGCCGAGCTCCTCGCCGTCCCCGACGGCGTGGTCCTCGCCCTCGATGACCAGGCTGACGGTGGAGGGGCAGGCGAGGATGCTGCGGGCGTCGGCCGCGACCGGACGGGGGTCCCCGTCGGTGCCGTGGTCGGGCGTGGGGTGGTCGGTCGTGCTCACCGGTGCCTCCATCCGCTGTGAACTGAAACTTAGGTAAGCCTAACCTATTCCGTACTTCGATCCGACGCACCGGGGCTTCCACGATGCGGCCATCGGGCCGACGGGTACGCTTGGCACTCCGACCGAGCGAGTGCCAAGACGAGGAGGCGGGCGGGTGCAGGAAGAACGCAGGCTGGCCGTGCTTCGCGCGATCGTCGAGGACTACGTCGCCACCGAGGAGCCGGTCGGATCCAAGGCGCTGGTCGAGCGCCACGGTCTGGGCGTCTCGCCCGCGACGGTGCGCAACGACATGGCCGCGCTCGAGGACGAGGGCTACATCACCCAGCCCCACACCAGCGCCGGCCGGGTCCCGACCGACAAGGGCTACCGGCTCTTCGTCGACCGTCTGACCACCGTCAAGCCGATGAGCTCAGCCGAGAAGCGCGCGATCGCTTCCCTGCTGGACGGCGCCGTCGACCTCGACGACGTCGTGCAGCGCTCGGTGCGACTGCTCTCGCAGCTGACCCGGCAGGTCGCGATCGTGCAGTACCCCACGCTCTCCCGTTCCACGGTCCGCCACATCGAGCTGGTCGCGCTCGCGCCCAACCGGCTGCTGGTCGTCCTCATCCTCAGCACCGGCCGGGTCGAGCAGCGTCTCGTCGAGCTGGCCGCCGACCTCGAGGACGCCGTGATCGCCGACCTGCGCGGGCAGGTCAACCGGGTCGCGAACGGTGAGATCATCGCCGTCGCCAACGCGGCCCTGGCCGCCCTGGTGGCCGACGTGGAGGGCCCGGTCGCGCCGGCGACCCAGGCCGTCGTCGACGCGCTGCTCGACGCGATGTCCGACCACCGCTCCGACGAGCGCATCCTCGTGGGCGGCGCCGCCAACCTGGCGCGGTACGGCGACAGCTTCGACTCCGCCGTACGCCCGCTGCTCGAGGCGCTCGAGGAGCACGTCGTGCTGCTCAAGCTGCTCGGGGAGGCGACGACGGGCGAGCCCATCACCGTCCGGATCGGCCACGAGGGCCCTTACCAGCAGCTCTCCTCGACCAGCGTGGTCGCGGCCGGCTACGGCCCGGGCGAGGAGGCGTTCGCCCGCCTCGGCATCGTCGGACCGACCCGGATGGACTACCCGGGCAGCATGGCTGCGGTCCGGGCGGTCGCCCGCTACGTCTCGCGGATCCTCGACGAGGCCTAGCCGACCAGCGCCACTGCCACCGACAGACACCCAGCACACCAGCACCAGCGACGAAGGAACTACGTGAGTCAGGACCCGTACGAGCTGCTCGGCGTCGATCGCGACGCGGACGCCGACGCTCTGAAGAAGGCCTACCGGAGGCTCGCCCGGCAGTACCACCCGGACGTCAACCCGGACCCCGCGGCGCAGGAGAAGTTCAAGGAGATCTCGCGCGCCTACGAGGTCCTCTCCGACCCGCAGAAGCGGGCGGCGTACGACCGCGGCGGCGACCCCTTCGGCGGTGCCGGAGCGGGCTTCGGCCAGGGGCCGGGCTTCTCCTTCACCGACATCATGGACGCGTTCTTCGGCGGCGCCGGTGGCGCGGCCGGCGGAGGTCGTGGACCGCGCTCGCGCGAGCGTCGCGGCCAGGACGCGCTGATCCGGATCGAGGTCGAGCTGGCCGAGGCGGCGTTCGGCGTCGCCCGCGAGCTGACGGTCGACACCGCTGTGCGCTGCACCGCCTGCGCGGGCGAGGGTGCGGCCCCGGGATCCCACGCCATGCCGTGCGAGACCTGCCACGGCGCCGGCGAGGTCGCCCAGGTGCAGCGCTCGTTCCTCGGCGAGATCCGCACGCTGCGGCCCTGCGCCGCCTGCCGTGGCTTCGGCACCATCATCCCCGACCCGTGCCGCGAGTGCTCGGGCGACGGCCGGGTCCGGGCTCGCCGCAACCTGACCGTCAAGATCCCGGGCGGCGTCGACACCGGCACCCGCGTCCAGCTCGCCGGTGAGGGCGAGGTCGGGCCCGGCGGTGGACCCGCCGGCGACCTGTACGTCGAGATCCACGTCGCGGCGCACGACGTCTTCATCCGCAACGGCAGCGACCTGCACTGCACCGTCACGCTGCCGATGACAGCGGCGGCCCTCGGCACCGTGCTGACCCTGCCGACCCTCGAGGCCGACATGGTCGGCGACGAGGGGCCGAAGACCGATGTCGAGACCAGCCTCGAGCTCGACGTCCGGCCGGGGACGCAGTCCGGGTCCGAGCAGGTCCTCCGCGGCCGCGGCGTGCCCGGTCTGCGGGGTGGTCGCGGTGACCTGATCGTCACGGTCATCGTCGAGACCCCCAGCCGGCTCGACGCCCGTCAGGAGGAGCTGCTGCGCGAGCTGGCGGCGATCCGTGACGAGGAGAAGCCGTCCGGCCAGGTCCACCCGAGCAGCAAGTCGATGTTCGGCCGACTCCGCGACGCCTTCAACCCGCACTGATGTCGCTCCCGGTCCACCTCGTCCCGACGCTCGACGGCGTCGTGGTCGGTGACGTGGTGACCGTCGAGGGCGACGAGGCGCACCACGCCGTCGCCGTACGCCGGCTGCGCGCCGGCGAGCAGGTGGCTCTCACCGACGGGGCGGGGGTGACCGTCCAGGGCGCCGTCGGGTCGACCGGCAAGCGCGTCTTCACGCTCAGCGTCGAGTCGGTCGCGGCCATCGACCCGGCGACCCCCGAGGTCGTGGTCGTCCAGGCGATCCCGAAGGGAGAGCGGGGCGAGCTCGCGGTCGAGGTGCTCACCGAGATCGGCGTCGCCCGGATCGTGCCGTGGGCGGCGGCGCGCAGCGTCGCCGTCTGGAAGGGGGAGCGGGCCGCCAAGTCGCTCGCCAAGTGGCGTGCGACCGCCCGCGAGGCCGCCAAGCAGGCCCGGCGGTCGTGGTTCCCCGAGGTCGACGAGCTGGCGACGACCGACGACGTGGTGGCCCTGATCTCGGCCGCCGACCTCGCGGTCGTGCTGCACGAGGCGGCCTCCGAGCCGTTCACCGACGTCGCGGTCCCTGCGACAGGGCGGATCGTCGTGGTCGTCGGTCCCGAGGGCGGCCTCACCGACGACGAGGTCGCCGCTTTCGTCGCGGCCGGCGCGGTCTCGGCGCGACTCGGCGCCGAGGTGCTGCGGACGTCCACCGCGGGCGTCGCCGCAGTCGCCGCGATCCTGTCGCGCACGCCCCGCTGGGGATAGCGCGCCTGCCGACAAGACTCTCGCCGGGCTAGCGCGCCAGCAACGCGTCGACGCGGTCGATCTCATCGTCGAGCGCGGCCCGTTCACGCGCGCTCAGGTCGCGGAAGAGCTCGACGACCTCGACCCGTTCGTCGGCGACCCGCCACAGCCCCTCGAGCCAGCCGTCGACGAAGAGCATCATCGCGACCCCGCCGTTCGCGCCCATCCACCGACGCCGCTTCTCCGGCTCGGTCACCCGGTCTCGTGCGGCGTGTGAGAGCCAGACGTTGTCGTAGGTGCCCAGCAGCCGAGGCGGTGCCGGGGCGTCCTCGTCCTCGATCACGCCGCTCGCCACGTCGTACAGGACCTTGCCGGCCTCGTCCTCGTGCCGGTCGAGGTCCATCGCGGCCAGCACCGGACCGAGCCGGGTCACGCCCGACCAGGTCGTGACGTCCGCTGCGGAGGCGGGGCCGTACGCCGCGAGGTAGCGCCGTACGACGTCCGCCACGTCGACGTCGGCGACCGGCCGACCGAGCCAGCGCTCGACGTGCTCGTAGACGAGACCGCCTGCGCCCTTCCAGGTGCCGCGTGGCGGGAGCTGGACCAGCGGCACCAGTCCGCGAGCGATCACCGCCCGGTCTCCGGACGGCAGCGCCGGCAGCGACCTCCCGATCGCCGCCGACAGGTCGCGCTGGCTCGCCGGCCCGTCGGCCAGCGCCGTTGCCACGGCCCGACGGACCTCGTCGGGGTCGGCCGACGCGTGGTTGCGCAGCACCTTGTCGAGCACCGGCTGGGTCCATGGTCTGAGGCTGAGCGCATCGTCGGGGGTGAGCAGGTGGATGGTGCCGCGCATCGTGAGCAGCCGTACCAGGCTCGGCTCCTCGAGCGCGCGCGTGACGGAGTACGGGTCGAACGACGTCAGGCGCGCCTGCAGTGACAGGTAGGGCGGCAGCGGCTCCTGGGCCTGCAGCCCGATCAGGTGTCGCGTCATCTCGTGCGGCGTCGCGTCGACGCGCTCGAGGAGGTGCTGGCGACGCAGCAGCGTGCGGTTGAGCCGCTGCCGCGTCAGCCTCATCGCACGGGGCTCACTTGATCGTGATGCTCTTCGTGTCGACGGTCGGGCCGCCGCCCTCGCCGCCGGACGGGTCGTCGGTCATCGCGACGAAGGTGTAGTCGCCGGCGGGCAGACCGGACACGTCGACCTCGGTCTCCCAGGGGTAGAGCTTGTCCATCCAGCCCTCGGCGGTCGCGAAGCCCTTCTTCACGACCTTGCCGTCGGCGTCTCCGCGGCGGACCTCCCAGGGGGTGGTGGCCTCGAACGAGCTGGAGACGCCGCTGGCGGTGAACGTGCCGCTGACCGTCGCTCCCTGCTCCGGGCTCGTGACACTGACGAGGGCCAGCGTCTCGATCGGGTCGGCAGCCGAGAACCCGTCCTCGGAGGCGATCCCGAAGATCTGGGTCGCGTTGCCGTCAGTGTCGGTGAACACGATCGGCGTCCGCTCCTGCAGCACGCCCTGAGCGGTGTAGACGATCTGCTGGACGGCGAGCAGCGCCTCGTCCTCGCTCATCCCGTCAGGTCGGAGGGTCCAGGAGTCGTCCGGTAGCGGGATCGAGACCATCTCGTCCGTCGTACCGCCCGCGAAGGTCCCGGCCGGGAGGAGGGTGCTGTAGTCGGGGTCGAGCGCGTCGCCGGAGGCCGCCAGCGTGAGTGCCTTGCCCAGCGGGTCCGCCCCGTCGACCTTGCGGAACTCGCGGAAGAGCCGTTGCCCCTGGGGCGTGTCGCCCGCGAAGTAGACCGGCACCGTCGTCGTGTCCGCGGTGCTCTCGGAGGCGCTCTCCGACGGCTCGGTCGGGTCGTCGCCCGGCTCGGCCGCCCGGGTGGGCGTGCTGTCGGCCGATGCCGGGTCCTGGGCCTCGTCACCGCAACCGGCCAGCCCGACGAGGGCGAGCGCGGAGACGGAGGCGAGCGTGGCTAGTCGCGTGCGGGCATTCATGCGCCCATCCTTGCGGGCAGGCGCCGTCATCGGACGACGATCGTGCGCGTGTCGGAGCGCGGCTCCGACCCGGGTCCCGGGCCCTGGTCCTCGGCCACGACGAACGTGTACCTGCCCGGCGGTACGTCGGTCAGGTCGATCGCGACCTCCCAGGGCGTGAGGGTCTCGCCCCCGGTCGCGGCGGCGACGGTGCCGCTCCTGACGGCGACCTCGCCCCGGAGCAGCGTCCACGGGATCGTGCCCCCGAAGGACCGGGCGCGACCCCGGGCGACCAGGGTGCCGTCGTACGAGCTGCCCTCCGCCGGGTCGCTGATGCTCACCGGGTTGAGGATCTCCCACTCGGGCGCCGCCTCGACCGGCCCGAGCACGACCTCGCCGTCGCGCACGAAGCGCACGGGCAGGCGCTCGCCGAGCGTGCCCTGCAGGGTGTAGACGACCTGCTGGACCGGGAAGTCGTCGGCCCCGTAGACCAGGGGCTCGTCGCTGACGCCGACGTCGATGGTGCCGTCGCCGAGGGTGGCCGTCGTGAGCGTGCCGGCGGGCCAGGTGGTCTGGTAGTCGGGGTCGGCCGGTGGCTCCAGGATCCGGTCCAGGGCGCCCTGCAGGTGGTCGCCGGACGGCACCCGGTCGAACTCGCGGTAGAGCCCGCTGCCCTGCGTGCCATCGGCCAGGAAGTACGCCGGCACCAGGGTGCTGGGTCCGGAAGTGTCGATCGCGTGGTGGTGGTGCGCCGGCCCGGGTTCGCCCGGGCCGTCACTTACGACCGCGACGACCGCGACGGCCGCAGCGGTGGCGAGCACCGCCGCGCCGGCTGCGAAGAACCACGGCCGGGCGGCGGCGCGAGACGAGTCCGCCGTACGCGCCCGGAGCTCGGCGAGCCGGTCGTGGGGCTCGATGCCGTCGACGGCATCGTGCAGGAGTTCGTGCAGATCGTTCACAGCTCCTCCTCGAGGAGGGATTCCAGATGGGTGCGGAGGGTGGCCGAGCCCCGAGACGCGTGGCTCTTCACCGCGCCACGGCTGATCCCGAGGGTGTCGGCGATCTCGGCCTCCGAGAGGTCCAGGTAGTAGCGCAGCGCCAGCACCTCGCGCTGCCGCTGGGGGAGGGCGCGCAGCGCGTCGAGGACGGCCGCCCGCCGGTCGGTGTCGAGGGCGGCGTGGTCGGCGCCCGGCTCGAGGAGGCCCGTCGTACGACGCTCCGCGTGCCGCGCAACCACGGCCCGGTGCCGCAGGGCCGACCGGGAGCGGTTGACGACCGCCTGCCGCAGGTAGGCCAGCGCCAGGTCCGGGTCACGCAGCCGCGACCAGCGGCCGTGCACCGCGACGAAGGCGTCCTGCACGACCTCCTCGGCCACCCCCTGGTCGCGCACGAGCAGCACCGAGAGCCGGACCAGGCGCCGCCAGTGCGCGGCGTACAGCTGTTCGAGAGCCTCGTCCGCCGTCCACACGGGTCGCTCCTTCACAGTCGTCACGCTAATGGGACTCCTCAGGGCGCCGATCGGTTTACCCTCACCTGGAGGAGGTCCACGTGGAGGACTGCTTGTTCTGCAAGATCGTCGCGGGAGAGATCCCGGGCGACATCGTGCACACCACCGAGCGCACGGTCGCCTTCCGCGACCTCCAGGCGCAGGCACCGACGCACGTGCTGATCGTGCCGAAGGACCACTACGCCAACGCCGCCGAGCTCGCCGCGGGCGACCCGGTCGCGTCCGCGGAGCTGGTGACCACCGCCGCGGCGGTCGCCACCGCGGAGGGGTACGACGACTACCGCCTGGTGTTCAACACCGGGGCGGGCGCCGGGCAGTCCGTCTTCCACGCCCACCTGCACCTGCTCGCCGGGCGCCCGCTGAGCTGGCCGCCCGGATGAGGCGCCTCGCCGCGGTCCTGGTCGCGCTCCTCGTGGTCCTGCCGCTCGCGGGCTGCGTCCAGGAGGACGACGACCGCCGCTCCGGGTCGCCGGGCCAGCTGCTGGACCCACCGGACCCACCGGAGGTGCAGGCCAGCCAGCTCGCCCGGATCAAGCCCGGCAAGCTGATGCCGCTGCGCGACGGTGAGCAGCGGATGACCCTCACCATGCCGCAGGCCTACACGCCGTCGGCGCCGACGGGCAAGGGCACCGACGACTACCGCTGCTTCCTGCTCGACCCCGGCCTGGACAAGGACGTGTGGCTCACCGGCAGCAACGTGCTGCCCGGCAACCCCGACGTCGTGCACCACGTGATCCTCTACCGGCTCTCGCCCGACCAGACCGCGGAGGCCGAGCAGAAGGACGCACAGACCACGGGGGAGGGCTGGACCTGCTTCGGAGGCACCGGGCTCCAGGGCGACTTCGCCAACACCGACGACGCGCCCTGGCTGGCCGCCTGGGCTCCCGGTGGTGACGAGACCAAGGTCCGCAAGGGCTACGGCGTACGCCTCGAGGCCGGCTCGCGGATCGTGATGCAGGTCCACTACAACCTGCTCAAGGGCGCGGCCCCCGACGTCTCGAGCACCCAGCTGCGCTGGATGGACGGCGACCGCGACCTGACCGCGTTGCACACCTTCCTGATGCCGGCGCCGGTGGAGATGCCGTGCCGCCCGGACCACGACGAGTCGCCGCTGTGCGACCGCGACGCCGCCGTCGCCGACGTGATGTCGCGCTTCGGCTCCGCCGGCAACACCAACAGCCTGCTGCACCTGCTCTGCGGCACCGAGGTGAAGGCGTCCAACACGACCCGGTGCACCCGCTACATCAACAAGCCGATGACGATCCTCGGCGTGGCCGGACACATGCACCTGCTCGGCAGATCGTTGAAGATCGAGGTCAACCCGGACACCCCCGAGGCGAGGACGATCCTCGACATCCCGGTCTGGGACTTCGACAACCAGGGGACCAAGCCGATCAAGCCGGTCCACGTCGACCAGTACGACACCGTCAAGATCACGTGCAAGCACGTGCAGTGGCTGCGCGACGTGCTCCCGTCGTTCGAGGGCATCCCCGACAAGTACGTGATCTGGGCCGAGGGCACCACCGACGAGATGTGCCTCGGCATGCTCCAGGTCGCCTTCGACGACGAGTGAGCGTCTAGAACGCGTAGATGAAGACCCGCATCACCGCGAAGACCACCGGCAGCCCGAACAGCACCAGCAGCGCCCAGGCCGCGACCCGGTGGCCCGTCTTGGCGGAGTCCAGCCGACCGGCGAAGTCGAGGATCGCGCCCTCCGGCACGTGATGGGTCAGCCCCATGCCGCGCGCGTCGGCGGGCAGGTGCTGGCCGGGGAACCAGTACGGCGGCGCGGGATCGTCGGCGTCGGGCTCGTCGTCCCAGACGTCCTCGAGCTCGCCCTCGGCCGGCATGCGGCAACCGTACGCCGCAACTCGCTGGGCCGGGCGATGCCGCTCCCGTAGCATGGATGTGCCTCCACCGCCGACCGAAAGGGTGCCCGCGAGGGCCTCCATGACTGACACCCCTACGACCAAGCACACGGTCGTCGTCCCCAACAGCATCAACATGGTCAGCCTGCTCGGGCCGGGCGACGAGTACCTCGGGATCATCGAGGGCGCCTTCAACGCCGAGATCCACGTGCGCGGCAACCGCATCGCGATGACGGGGGAGCCCGGGGAGGTCGCGCTGGCCGAGCGGCTCATCGACGAGCTCGTGACGATCATCCGCACCGGTCAGGGCCTCACGTCCGAGACCGTCGAGCGGGTGCACACGATGCTGCGCGCCGAGACCACCGAGCGGCCGGCCGACGTGCTCAGCCTCAACATCCTGAGCAACCGCGGCCGCTCGATCCGCCCGAAGACGCTCAACCAGAAGCGCTACGTCGACTCGATCGACAAGCACACGATCACCTTCGGCATCGGCCCCGCCGGCACCGGCAAGACCTACCTCGCCGTGGCGAAGGCGGTCCAGGCACTGCAGGGCAAGCAGGTCAACCGGATCATCCTCAGCCGTCCGGCGGTCGAGGCCGGCGAGCGGCTCGGCTTCCTGCCAGGCACCCTCACCGAGAAGATCGACCCCTACCTGCGGCCGTTGTACGACGCCCTGCACGACATGCTCGACCCCGAGCTGATCCCCAAGCTGATGACGGCGGGGACGATCGAGGTCGCGCCGCTGGCGTTCCTGCGCGGTCGCTCGCTCAACGACGCCTTCATCATCCTCGACGAGGCGCAGAACACGACGCCCGAGCAGATGAAGATGTTCCTGACCCGGCTGGGGTTCGGCTCCAAGATCGTGGTCACCGGCGACGTCACGCAGACCGACCTGCCGAGCGGGCAGAAGTCCGGCCTGCGCGCGGTCGAGGACATCCTCGACGAGGTGGACGACATCTCCTTCAACCGGCTCACCGCTCAGGACGTCGTACGCCACAAGCTGGTCGGCAAGATCGTCGCGGCGTACGACGACCACGATGCGCGCGTCGAGCTGCTGCAGGCGAACCGACCCGGAGCGCGCAGTTGACTCACCCCACGAAGTGCCTCGCTCCCTCCGCTTCGCTCCCCCCGCTCACAGCTCCGCGGGGACCCCGATGACGATCGAGATCCTCAACGAGTCCGGCCGTGAGCTCGACGTGGACCAGCTGGCCTCCCTCAGCCGCTTCGTGATGGACCGGATGCGGGTGCACCCGCTGGCCGAGCTGTGCATCAAGGCTGTCGACGAGGCGACCATCGCCCAGCTCAACGAGCAGTGGATGGGCAAGGAGGGACCGACCGACGTCCTGGCGTTCCCGATGGACGAGCTGCGCCCCGGCCTGGTCAACGAGGAGCCCGAGGACGGTGTGCTCGGTGACCTGGTGCTGTGCCCTGACATCGCGGCCAAGCAGGGTCAGACCGCGGGCCACGGCGCCCAGGCCGAGATCGAGCTGCTGACCGTGCACGGGATCCTCCACCTGCTCGGCTACGACCACGCCGAGCCGGAGGAGCACAAGGAGATGTTCGGCCTTCAGGACGAGCTCCTGGCGGCCTGGCGAGCCCAGTGAGCGGGACCGACATCTGGCTGCTGATCGCTGCAGCCGCCCTGGTGGTGCTCGCGGGGCTCTTCTCGGCCGCCGACGCCGCGCTCGGGACCTTCTCCCGCGCGCGTGCCGAGGAGCTGGCCGACGACAACCGCCCCGGCGCCCACCGGCTGGTGGCACTGCTCGAGGATCCGCCCCGCTACCTCAACACCGCGCTCTTCCTCCGGCTGCTGTGCGAGATCTCGGCGATCGTGCTGGTCGCCTTCACGATCGACCAGGCGTACGACGGGGCGTGGTGGCCCGCCGTGCTCACCACGATCGCGGTGATGCTGGTGATCTCGTTCGTCGCGATCGGCGTCGCGCCGCGCACCGTCGGTCGTCAGCACTCCGAACGGGTCGCCCTCGTCTCGGCGACCCCGCTGTCCTTCGTGACCGCCGTCCTGGGCCCGCTGCCCAAGCTGCTGATCCTGGTCGGCAACGCGCTGACACCCGGCAAGGGCTTCCGCGAGGGCCCGTTCTCGACGGAGACCGAGCTCCGTGAGCTGGTCGACATGGCCGAGGCCTCGTCGCTGATCGAGTCCGGCGAGCGCAAGATGATCCACGACGTGCTCGAGCTCGGCGACACGATCGCGCGCGAGGTGATGGTGCCGCGCACCGACGTCGTCTACGTCGAGCGCCACAAGAACCTCCGCCAGACGCTGTCGCTCTTCCTGCGCAGCGGCTTCTCCCGGGCGCCGGTGATCGGCGAGAACCTGGACGACGTCGTCGGCATCGCCTACCTGAAGGACATCGTGCGCCGCGACTTCGAGGCGCCCGACGTGGAGTTCACGCAGCGCATCGACGAGGTGATGCGCCCGGCCCACTTCGTGCCCGACTCCAAGCCGGTCGACGGGCTGCTCTCGGAGATGCAGGCCAACCGTCAGCACATCGCCGTCGTCGTCGACGAGTACGGCGGCACCGCTGGTCTCGTCACGATCGAGGACATCCTCGAGGAGATCGTCGGCGAGATCACCGACGAGTACGACGCGGAGGAGATCGAGGTCGAGAACCTCGAGGACGGCGTCGTCCGGGTGTCCTCGCGCTACCCGATCGACGACCTCGACGAGCTCTTCGGCTTCGACGTCGAGGAGGAGGACGTCGACAGCGTCGGCGGCCTGATGGCCAAGCACCTCGGCCGGGTCCCGATCCCCGGTTCCGTGGTCGAGGCCCACGAGCTGCGCTTCGAGGCCGAGGCGGCGACCGGCCGCCGCAACCGCATCGGCACCGTGCTGATCGCACGGGTCGGCACCGACGACGAGGACGACGACAGCGATGACTGAGCTCTCCACCGAGGATCGCAAGCTGGTGACGCTCGCCCGAGCGACCCGGGCCCGCACCGGCGCGGCCGAGGGTGCCGCCGTACGCGACTCCGACGGACGCACGTACGCCGCGGCGACGGTCGACCTCCCGTCGTTGCAGGTCTCCGCGCTCGGCGTCTGCGTCGCGATGGCGGTGGCCTCCGGGTCCCAGGGACTCGAGGCCGCGGTCGTGCTCACGGCCGCCGACTCCGTGTCTGACACCGACCTGGCCGCCGTACGCGACTTCGCCGGCACCGGTGTCGTCGTGCACCGTGGTGACGTCAAGGGTGCGATCGCGGACACCGTTGGTGGTTAGCCCGCTGGGGGATACCCACGGACAAGATGGTTGCTCCGGGGGCCGTTCGGCAACCATTTTGTCCGTGGCTATCGATCCGACGGCCGGTCCTGAACCCAGTGTGATTCCGGAGACACTCTCCAGGTAAGGCCGGGTCGGAAACACATCCGATACCCGACAGGAGTAAGTTCCCGTCCGTGAGTTTGCGCGGCTGGTCGGCACACGACGAGGCGGTGGAGCGTCTGCGGACGTCGTACGCCGCCATCCCCGTGGGTGCTCCGGTGCGACTGGCGAAGAAGACCTCCAACCTCTTCCGGCCTCGCGCCGCGACCACGGCGCCGGGTCTGGACGTGTCCGGTCTCGACGGTGTGATCGCGATCGACGTGGAGGCGAGGACCGCCGATGTCCAGGGGATGTGCACCTACGAGGACCTCGTCGACGCGACGCTGCCGCACGGCCTGATCCCGTACGTCGTCCCGCAGCTGCGCACGATCACCCTCGGCGGCGCGGTGACCGGCCTCGGCATCGAGGCGACCAGCTTCCGCAACGGGCTGCCGCACGAGTCGGTGCTGGAGATGGACGTCTTCACCGGCGCCGGCGAGGTAGTGACGTGCCGGCCCGGCCCCGACCAGCAGCACAGCGAGCTCTTCGACGCGTTCCCCAACTCCTACGGGTCCCTGGGCTACGCGACCCGGCTGCGGATCTCGCTCGAGGCGGTGCCCGGTCAGGTCGCGCTGCGCCACGTCCGCTTCGACGACGCCGAGCTGCTCGCCAAGACCGTCACCGAGATCGTCGAGACCCAGGCGTACGACGGCGTCCGGGTCGACGGCCTCGACGGGGTCGCGTTCCAGCCGGGGGAGTACTACCTGACGCTCGCGACCTGGAGCGAGGAGCGCGGTGAGACCAGCGACTACGCCGGCCAGGACGTCTACTACAAGAGCATCCAGCAGCGCGAGACCGATGTGCTGACGACGTACGACTACCTCTGGCGCTGGGACACCGACTGGTTCTGGTGCTCGGGTGCCTTCGGAGCCCAGAACCCCACGCTGCGGCGGATCTGGCCGCGCCGCTGGCGGCGGTCGGAGGTCTACAACAAGCTGCTCGGACTCGACCGCCGATTCTCGATCGCCGACCGGCTCGACCGCCGCGCCGGCCGCCCGCTGCGCGAGCGGGTGATCCAGGACATCGAGGTGCCGATCGCCAACCTGCCGGCGTTCCTGGAGTGGTTCGACGACGCCATCGGCATGCGGCCGGTGTGGCTGTGCCCGCTGGTCTCGAAGCGCGCCTGGCCGTCGTACCCGCTCGAGCCCGGCGAGGTCTACGTCAACGTCGGCTTCTGGGGCACGGTGCACGTCGGCCCGGACGCGCCGAACGGACCGCGCAACCGCGCGATCGAGCAGAAGGTCCACGAGCTCGACGGCCACAAGTCGCTCTACAGCGAGGCCTTCTACGACCGCGAGACCTTCGACAAGCTGTACGACGGCGCCAATCTCGCCGTCGTGAAGGGGCGCTACGACCCCCAGGACAGATTGACCACCCTGTACGACAAGGCGGTGAAGAGACGATGACCAAGTCCTACACGATCGGCGAGGCCGTGGGCTCGCTGATGCGAGACGGCATGCCGGTGCGGTTCACGGCGTACGACGGCAGCTCGGCCGGGCCACCGGACGCAGACATCCACCTGGACCTGCTCACCCAGCGCGGGCTGTCCTACATCATGACGGCGCCCGGCGACCTCGGTCTGGCCCGCGCCTACGTCTCGGGCGACCTCGACATCAACGGCGTGCACCCGGGTGACCCCTACCCGCTGATGACGCTGCTGCAGAACCACACCAAGTTCCGGCGCCCGGCGCCCGGCGAGCTGATCGGCATCGTGCGCGCGCTCGGCCTCTCCAACCTCAAGCCGCCGCCCCCGCCGCCGCAGGAGCACCTGCCGCGCTGGCGCCGTGCGGTCGAGGGCGTGCGCCACTCGCTCACGCGCGACGCCGAGGTGATCCACCACCACTACGACGTCTCCAACACGTTCTACGAGCACGTGCTCGGGCCGTCGATGACCTACACCTGCGCGCTCTACCCCACGGCCGACGCGACCCTCGAGGAGGCGCAGGCCGCGAAGTACGATCTGGTCGCCCGCAAGCTCGACCTGCGTCCCGGTCAGCGGCTGCTCGACCTCGGCTGCGGCTGGGGCGGGATGGTCCGCCACGCCGCGCGGGAGTACGGCGTGCGCGCCATCGGCGTCACGCTCTCGCGCGAGCAGGCGACCTGGGCCCAGCACGCGATCAAGGAGGAGCGTCTCGACCACCTGGCCGAGGTCCGGTTCATGGACTACCGGCAGGTGACGGAGACCGGCTTCGACGCGATCTCGTCGATCGGGCTGACCGAGCACATCGGGGTGAAGAACTACCCGGCCTACTTCGGCTGGATCGAGGACCACCTCAAGCCGCAGGGCCGGCTGCTCAACCACTGCATCACCCGCCACGACAACCGGCCCACCGACACCGGTGCGTTCATCGACCGCTACGTCTTCCCCGACGGGGAGCTGATCGGCTCCGGCACGATCGTCACCGCGGTGCAGGACGCGGGACTCGAGGTGCAGCACACCGAGAACATCCGGGTGCACTACGCGAAGACGCTTGCCGCCTGGTGCCAGAACCTCGTCGACAACTGGGACGCCTGCGTCGCCGAGGTCGGTGAGGGCACGGCCCGGGTCTGGGGCCTCTACATGGCGGGCTCGCGCCTGGCGTTCGAGCGCAACGAGATCCAGCTCCACCACGTGCTCGCGACGAAGACCGACGAGACGGGCGCCAGCGGCTACCCGCTCCGTCACACGTTCTGACTCCTACCGATAACGTGGTCCGGTGAGCACCCGGGCCCAGCAGTACGACGCGCAGGTGCTGCGTCGCGAGCAGGTCTCGGACCACCTGGTGAGGCTGGTGCTCGGCGGCCCCGGCTTGACCGGGTTCGCGAGCACCGGCGTCCCCGACGAGTGGGTCGGGCTGGTGGTGCCGAGCCAGTTCCAGAGCCGCTACTACACGGTGCGGTCCTGGACCGGTTCGGAGCTGACGCTCGACGTCGTCGTGCACGACGTGGGTCTGGTGACGGAGTGGGCGGCTCGTGACGTCGTCGGCGACATGGTCACGATCACCGAGCCGAAGGGATCCTTCGCGATGCCGGCCGAGGCCGGCTGGCTGATCCTCGTCGGGGATCTGACCGCGCTGCCGGCCATGGCCCGGATCGAGGAGTCGGCCGCGGTCCCCACCCGGATCTGGGCCGAGGTCCCCGACGCTTCGTCACTCCAGGGGTCGGCGTACCTCCCGCCCGGGGCGGACGTCACCTGGCTGACCCCGCCCGGGGACGGGCAGAGCAGGCTCGCGGAGGCCGTCGAGTCGATCGACTGGCCGGCGGGTGACGGCTACTTCTGGATGGCCGGCGAGTCGGCGCAGATGCGCGCGATCCGCAAGCACCTGATGCGTGACCGCAAGCTGCCGAGCACGGCGTACGACGTGATGGGCTACTGGCGCGGGGTGGCTCAGCGCCAGCCCCGGGCGGTCGACCCCGGACCGGTCTGGCGCGCGGGCCAGGCGGCAGGCAAGAGCGACGAACAGATCTGGGCCGAGTACGACGACGCAAGGGACTCCACGTGAGCGAGCAGCAGGACGAGCACAAGAGCGGGTTCGTGTCGTTCGTCGGCCGCCCCAACGCCGGCAAGTCGACCCTGACCAACGCGCTGGTCGGCACCAAGGTCGTGATCACCTCCGACAAGCCGCAGACGACCCGGACCGTCGTACGCGGCATCGTGCACCGGCCCGATGCGCAGCTGATCCTGGTCGACACCCCTGGTCTGCACCGGCCCCGCACCCTCCTGGGGGAGCGGCTCAACGACCTGGTGAAGACCACGCTGGCCGAGGTCGACGTGGTCGCGGTGTGCCTGCCGGCCAACGAGAAGCCGGGGCCCGGTGACCGGTTCATCGTCAACGAGATGGCCAAGGTCAAGCGCACCAAGAAGGTCGCGATCGCCACCAAGACCGATCTGGTGACCTCCGAGCAGCTCGGCGAGCACCTGCTCGCGATCCAGCGGCTCGGTGAGGAGACCGGGACCGACTGGGCCGAGATCATCCCGGTCTCGGCGAAGTCCGGTGACCAGGTCGCCCTGCTCCAGGACCTGCTCGTGGCGCTGCTCCCCGCCGGTCCCCAGCTCTACCCGGACGGTGACCTCAGCGACGCGCCCGAGGAGATCCTGGCCGCCGAGCTGATCCGCGAGGCCGCCCTCGACGGGCTGCGCGACGAGCTGCCGCACTCGGTCGCGGTCGTCGTCGAGGAGATGGCGCTGCGCGAGGACCGCGCCGAGGACAAGCCGCTGCTCGACATCTACGCCAACCTGTACGTCGAGCGCGACTCCCAGAAGGGCATCCTGATCGGCCCGAAGGGCACCCGGCTGCGCACCATCGGCACCACTGCTCGCAAGCAGATCGAGGCCCTGCTCGGGACGCCGGTCTACCTCGACCTGCACGTCAAGGTCGCCAAGGACTGGCAGCGCGACCCCAAGCAGCTGCGCAAGCTGGGCTTCTGATGAGCCGACCTGCCCCCGTCGCCGCCTGGCACGCCATCGCCGAGTCGCGCGACCCGGCCGGACTGGCCGACCTGCTGGCCGACGACGTCGTCTTCCGATCGCCCGCGGTGCACACCCCGCAGGCGGGCAAGGCGCTGACGACGGCGTACCTCTCCGCGGCCGTCGTCGTGCTCGGTCCGACGCTGACCTACGTCCGGGAGTGGCACGCCGAGGACTCGGCCGTGCTCGAGTTCACCGCCGAGCTCGACGGGCTCACGGTGCACGGCGTCGACATGATGACCTGGAACGAGGAGGGTCAGCTCACCGACTTCACCGTGATGGTGCGTCCCTTCAAGGGCCTGCAGAAGGTGATCGAGCTGATGGCGGCGGAGCTTCAGTCCGGCACCCAGCAGAGCCCGTAGGTCTGGCCGGCGCGCCACTGCTCGGCGGTGGGCCACTCGTAGCCCCACTTGTAGTCGAGCGCGCCGTCGGCCGCGTTCGCGCCGGCGTCCTTGCAGGGCTCGTCGCCGGCGGCGCGGACCTGCTCGACGCCGGGGTACTTGTCGCCGTCGAAGGGCACCGTGGCCACCGCACGCCAGCTGTGGTCGGCCGAGCAGATCACGCGCTCGAAGCCGTCGGTGCCGGGCGCGGCGGTGCCGCACATGGCGTACCGGTCGCGGCCGTCCTGGTCGTCGAGCGCGCCCCGGAGCCGACCGACGATCGGAGCGAGCCGCTCGTCTCCTGCGACGGCGACCCCGTCGCAGCGGTACCACGACTCGCCGGCGTCGGACTGCTCGACGGTCGGGGTGAACCAGACCGGCCGCAGCATGCTGAGCCGCCGGTCGTCCTCGGACCCACCGACGAAGTCCGCGAAGCGGTCCGGGCAGGTCGCGGCGACCTGGTTGCGGACCCGCTTGGAGTCGACGGCGAGCAGGTGCCCGTCGACGACCGCGTCCAGCGGCCCGACCGCGACGGTGACCGAGGTGTGCTTGCGTGCGCAGGGGGTCGGCGGGACCTCGACGGTGGGCGCGACGGCCTCGTCGTAGTCGAGCCGGTAGCAGTCCCGTTCGCGTGGTGGCTTCGGCAGCGGAGCGGCCGCCGACGGTGTGGGCGTCACCGACACGGAGGGGGACGGGACCGGCGCGTCCGCGTCGTCGCTGCCGCCACCGCTGCATCCGGCGAGGAGCAGGGCGGTGACCGCGGCGGCCAGGACGGACGCCGCCGTACGACGGCTCACTCCGGGGTCTTCGCCCAGCAGACCGAGCGTCGGTTGCCGGCGTCCCACTCGGCCTTGTGGAACCAGGTGTAGCCGAAGTCGTAGTCGACGGGGTAGTTGAGCCAGGCGCCGACCGACTTGGAGCAGAAGTCGCGAGTCTTGACCTCGGAGAGGCGGTCGCCGGGGTAGGCGGTCTTGGCGTCGCCGAGAGCGATCGTCGTGACCGCTCGCCAGTCGTGCGGCTGGGTGCAGGGCACCTTGACCGACCCCGCGACGGTCTCGCCGTCGGCGCAGACCATCCAGGTGTCCTTGGGTCGCCCGAGCAGCAGGCCCTTCGAGCTCGTCGGGAGGGCGACGTACTCCTTGCTCTGCTCGCCGCCGCCGACCACGTCGCAGCGGTACCAGCGGGCGCCGTCGTCCCAGGCCTTCTCCGAGGGCCGGAACCACGCCCAGCTGACCACGGTGCGCATGACGAGGCTGTCGTCGGCGCCGAGGAACTTCTTGAAGCCCCGTGAGCAGGTCTGGTAGGCCCAGGCGCCGAGGCCCTTGTCGTCGTACTCCACGTCGTCGTACTTCGCAGGGATGTCGCCCACGGCGAACGTCTCGGCGGTGTGCTTCTCGGCGCACTCCACGG
This sequence comes from uncultured Actinomycetota bacterium, assembly GCA_963717855.1. Taxonomy (GTDB): domain Bacteria; phylum Actinomycetota; class Actinomycetes; order Propionibacteriales; family Nocardioidaceae; genus Nocardioides. The sequence goes on from CAVQXF010000001.1 coordinate 191,215, forward strand.
TCGCGTCCGTGTTGCTGGGCTTCGCGACGTCCTCGGGCGTGACGACCCGGCAGGCGCCGAGCGCCGGTGCCTTCTTGTCCGCCGCGGGCGCCGCGTTGCCGTCGCCGCACCCGGTCAGCGCGAGCGACCCGACCAGGGCGAGGGCTGCGAGGACAGCCAGGCGCGCGCGATGGCGGTGGGCCAGCGGCACGGTGCCTCCCTCGGAGTTGCGGACCGCGCGATCGTACCCCTGGGTCAGCTGAGCAGAGCCGCGAGCGTCCCCCCGAGCTCGTACGCCGCCTCCTGCTCCGACTCGCCGACGTCGCCGAGCACGCTCAGCACGTCGGCCGCCTGCGTCCACGGCAGCGCTCCGACGATCGACAGGACCGAGCGCACCGCGCCCGTCGTGTCGTAACGACCGTGCACCCAGAGCCCGAAGGGCCTCTTGCCGCCACCTGCCGTGGCCGCCGAGCCGTCGTCGGACAGCGAGCCCCCGGCCTCGAGGAAGATCGTGTCGAAGAAGTGCTTGAGCGCGCCGCTCATGTAGCCGAAGTTGGCGGTCGTCCCGAGCAGGAACCCGTCGGCCGCCCGTACGTCGTCCGCGTCCGCCTCCAGCGCCCGCCGTACGACGACCTCCACGCCCTCGATCGCGTCATCGCGAGCACCGGCCAGCACCGCGTCCGTCAGCGCCTGCGCCGTCGGCGTGGGGGAGTGGTGGACGACCAGGAGACGGGGCATGTCCCCAGGTTGCCACGGCGTCACTCGCGCTGACCGCGGCCTGGTGGGTCCGTTGCGTGCGACGGTCGCCTCCTCACCCGACGGACACTCCCAGCAGGTCGCCGCGCGGGTGGGCTATGGTGAAGGCGTCATGATGCGCCAGCTTCTTCTTCGCTGCCGCAGCGAGGTCTGAGCCAGAGCCGGACCCCCTCGCTGCGGAGTGATCGTGTGCGCCGGACCCGCACCCATCGACCAGCGAGGACCCCATGACCATCCCGACCCAGAAGTCGAGCGGCATGCCGTTCGAGCGCTACCGCCCGTTCCCGCCGATCGACCTGCCGGACCGCACCTGGCCGTCGAAGGTGATCACCGAGGCGCCGCGGTGGCTCTCCACCGACCTGCGCGACGGCAACCAGGCGCTGATCGACCCGATGAGCCCGGCGCGCAAGATGAAGATGTTCGAGCTGCTCGTGAAGATGGGCTACAAGGAGATCGAGGTCGGCTTCCCGAGCGCCAGCGAGACCGACTTCTCGTTCGTGCGCCAGCTCATCGAGGGTGAGCACATCCCCGACGACGTGACGATCTCGGTGCTGACGCAGGCGCGCGAGGATCTGATCGAGCGCAGCGTGCAGTCGCTGGTCGGGGTGCCCCGCGCCAACATCCACCTCTACAACGCGCTGGCGCCGCTCTTCCGCCGCGTTGTCTTCCGGGCCAGCAAGGACGAGATCAAGGACATCGCCGTCCGCGGTACCGAGATCGTGATGAAGAACGTCGAGAACTACCTCGACACCACGGTGATCGGCTACGAGTACAGCCCCGAGATCTTCACCAGCACCGAGCTGCCGTTCAGCCTCGAGGTCTGCGAGGCCGTCTCGGACATCTGGCAGCCCGAGGACGGGCGCGAGATCATCCTCAACCTGCCTGCCACGATCGAGTCGGCGACGCCCAACGTGTACGCCGACCAGATCGAGTGGTTCAGCCGCCAGCTCACCCGTCGCGAGAGCACCGTGATCTCGCTGCACCCCCACAACGACAGGGGTACGGCGGTCGCCGCGACCGAGCTCGCGATGATGGCCGGCGCCGACCGCGTCGAGGGCTGCCTCTTCGGCCACGGCGAGCGCACCGGCAACGTCGACCTGGTCACCCTCGGCATGAACCTCTTCAGCCAGGGCGTCGACCCGATGATCGACTTCTCCGACATCGACGAGATCCGCCGCACGGTCGAGTACTGCACGCAGCTGCCCGTGCACCCGCGCCACCCGTACGCCGGCGACCTCGTCTACACGGCCTTCTCCGGCTCCCACCAGGACGCGATCAAGAAGGGCCTCGAGGATCTCGACCGTCAGGCCGAGGAGCAGGGAGTGCCGGTCGGCACGCTGCCGTGGGAGGCGCCGTACCTCCCGATCGACCCGAAGGACGTCGGCCGCACGTACGAGGCCGTGATCCGGGTCAACAGCCAGTCCGGCAAGGGCGGCGTCGCCTACATCCTCAAGGCCGAGCACAAGCTCGACCTGCCGCGCCGCGCGCAGATCGAGTTCAGCCGGGTCGTCCAGGAGCGCACCGACGCCGACGGCGGCGAGATGACGCCGGAGGCGATCTGGACGGTCTTCTCCGACGAGTACCTCAACCGTGAGGTCCCGCTCAAGCTCAACTCCGTGCACACCTCCTCGGCGGCCGGCCAGAAGGACGCGCTCGACGTCAACGTCTACGTCGACGGCGAGATCCAGTCGCTGCACGGCGAGGGCAACGGCCCCATCGCGGCGTTCGTCAACGCGATCAACGAGCTGCCGCACGACTGGGACGTGCGGGTGCTCGACTACGCCGAGCACGCCCTCTCCGCCGGTGGCGACGCGCTGGCAGCGGCGTACGTCGAGTGCCTCGTCCGCGACCAGGTCTACTGGGGCGTCGGGGTGGACGCCAACATCGTCACCGCCTCGCTCAAGGCGGTCATCAGCGCGGTCAACCGGGCGTAGGGGCACCTCGTGCTGGTGTCGGAGCGCATCGGGCAGCTCTTCGTCGAGACCGACGTCGGGCGCGACCGGCTCGAGTTCACCGAGTACGGCGACGGCGACGCCTGGGTGGTGCTGCTGCCGGTCGAGCTGCTGCCGCGCCGGATGCAGCAGCCGCTCGCCCGGGTGCTCGCCGCCGAGGGGTTCCACGTCGTCACGCTGGACCTCCTCGGCCACGGCCGCTCCGACCGACCGACCGACCCGCAGGCCTACTCGGTGACCGTGTTCGCGGAGCAGGTGATCGCGCTGCTCGACCACCTCGGTGCACCCCAGGCCGTCGTCGGCGGGATCTCGCTGAGCGCCAACGTCGCTCTCGAGACCGCCGCGATCGCCCCCGAGCGGGTGCGGGGGCTGATCCTCGAGGCGCCGATCCTCGACAACGGGGTCGAGGCGGGGATCCTCACCTTCGGGCCGCTGCTGCTGACGGCTCGCTTCCTGCCGCTGGCCGTCAGCGCACTGCGCCGGGTCACCCGACCGGTGCCCCGCGGCATCGTCCCCTTCTGGGCCGGCATCGCGCTCGACACCTGCGACCAGCGGCCCGGTGCCGTCGCGGCCCTCCTGCACGGGCTGTTCTTCGGCCGCGCCGCCCCGTCGGCGCGCGAGCGGCGACGGATCGACGTACCCGCCCTCGTCGTCGGGCACCCCTGGGAGATGATGCGTCCGATCGCCGACGCGGAGATGCTGGCCGGTGAGCTGGGGCAGGCGACGTTCGTGCAGGCGCGTACGCCGCTGGAGTGGCGGCTGCGCCCGGAGCGGCTCGACGCTGCCGCCGTGGAGCTGGTCACCCGGTGCTGGCGCACGCCGCGCCGCCGCCGTCGCACCGGATCCTGACCCGCACGGGCAGAATGGTCAGGTGCTCTACCGTGACGAGGCGATCGTGCTGCGCACCCACAAGCTGGGTGAGGCAGACCGCATCATCACGCTCCTGACGCGGCAGCACGGCCGGGTCCGCGCGGTGGCCAAGGGCGTGCGGCGTACGACGTCGCGCTTCGGGTCGCGACTGGAGCCGTTCACCCACGTCGACCTCCAGCTCGCCGAGGGTCGCAACCTCGACACGATCACCCAGGCCGAGACGCTCACGCCGTTCGGCAAGGGGGTGGGCCTCGACTACGACCGCTACACGGCAGGGACGGTCATGCTCGAGACCGCCGACCGGCTGGTGACCGAGGAGCGCGAGCCCAACGTGCAGCAGTTCCTGCTGCTGGTCGGCGGCCTGCGCGCGATGACGGCCGGCGAGCACGGACCGAGCCAGGTCCTCGACTCCTACCTGCTGCGCTCGCTCTCGGTCGCCGGCTACGCCCCGTCGTTCGAGCACTGCGCCCGCTGCGGGGAGGTCGGCCCACACCGCTGGTTCAACCCGTCGATGGGCGGCGTGCTCTGCGCGACCTGCCGGGTGCCGGGCTCGGCCAACCCGGCCCCCGAGACCATCGCGCTGCTGGCGGCCCTGCTGACCGGTGACTGGGACGTCGTCGACGCCGCGCACCCGCGCCAGCTCAAGGAGGCGAGCGGTCTGGTGGCGGCCTACCTCGCCTGGCACCTCGAGCGGGCCCTGAAGTCGATGGCGTACGTCGAGCGCTGACCTGCCGCGACTAGGGTCGGTGCCGTGAAGCGTGCCGTGCGTCAGCCCACTCCGCACCCCTCGGGCGCCCGTCCGCCGGCGATCCCCAAGGACCTGGTGCCTCGGCACGTCGCCGTCGTGATGGACGGCAACGGCCGCTGGGCCAAGGAGCGCGGTCTGCCCCGGACCAAGGGCCACGAGCAGGGCGAGTCGTCGCTCTTCGACGTCGTGGAGGGTGCGATCGAGATCGGCGTGAAGGCCATCTCGGCGTACGCCTTCTCCACCGAGAACTGGAGCCGCTCGCCCGACGAGGTGAAGTTCCTGATGGGCTTCAACCGCGACGTGATCCGCCGTCGTCGCGACGAGATGCACGAGCTCGGCGTCCGGGTCCGCTGGGCCGGGCGCGCCCCGCGGCTCTGGAAGTCGGTCATCCGCGAGCTCCAGGTCGCGGAGGAGCTGACGAAGAAGAACGACGTGCTCACCTTGACGATGTGCGTCAACTACGGCGGCCGAGCGGAGCTCGCCGACACCGCGCGCAGCATCGCCCGGGAGGTCGCAGCCGGTCGGCTGGACCCGGAGAAGGTCGACGAGAAGACCTTCGCGCGCCACCTCTACGTGCCCGAGCAGTCCGACGCCGACCTGATCTGGCGTACGTCGGGGGAGCAGCGGCTCTCCAACTTCATGCTGTGGCAGGCGGCGTACGCCGAGCTCGTCTTCACCGACGTGCTCTGGCCCGACGTCGACCGTCGGCACCTGTGGAACGCGATCGACCTCTACGCCCGCCGCGATCGGCGGTACGGCGGCGCGCAGTGACCCGCTAGCGGCAGCGGGGGCAGGTCCCGACGATCTCCAGGGTGTGGCTGACCTCGGCGTACCCGTGCTCGGCGGCGATGCTGTTGGTCCACCGCTCGACGGTCGGCCCCTCGACCTCGACGGTCGCGCCACAGGAGCGGCAGACCAGGTGGTGGTGGTGGCTGTCCGAGCAGCGACGGTAGATCGCCTCGCCGTCCTCGGTGCGCAGCACGTCGACCTCGCCGGCCTCGGCGAGCCGCTGCAGGGTGCGGTAGACGGTCGCCAGTCCGACCTGCTCGCCGCGCTCGCCGAGGAGCTCGTGGATCTCCTGCGCGGAGCGGAAGTCGGCGAAGGACGTCATCGCCTCGACGACCGCCTTGCGCTGGCGGGTCGGGCGGAGCGGTGGAGTGGGGTCAGTGCTCGTCATAGTGCTTCCCGTGGGGCGCGTGCCGGTGGCCGCCGTGCACGTAGTCGACGTGGTCGCCGTGCTGCACGGCGACGTGGCCGCAGTCCTTTCCGTGCTCGTGCGGGTGCTCGTCGATGACGTCGTGCACCGAGGCGGCCACGACAGGGAACGGGCTGTGCAGGCGTCGTCTGGAACGCAGGTAGACGCCGACCGGCCACGCCACCGCGAACCCGGCCAGCGAGAGCAGCACGATCGTCGGCCCGGGAGCGACCCGGGCGTGGAAGGAGAGGTACGCCGAGAGCAGCAATCCACCCACGGAGGCGAGCGCACCCAGTGCCATCGCCCCGCTCAGGGTGGTGCGGAATGACCGGGCGACCTGCTGGGACGTCGCCACCGGCACCACCATCAGCGCCGAGACCAGGAGCAGCCCGACGGTGCGCATCGCGACGGTCACGCTCAGGGCGGCGAGCACGGCCACCAACAGGTTGTAGAAGCGGATGTTGAGCCCGGCCACCCGGGCGAACTCCTGGTCCTGGGCGACGGCGAAGAGCTGGGGTGACAGGCCAACGCAGACCACGACCACGACCGCGGCCAGCGCGATGGTCGTCCAGAGGTCGGCGACGGAGAGCGTCGTGATCGACCCGAAGAGGTAGCGCTGGAGGTAGGCGCCGCTCTGCCCCGCGAGGCCGGTGAGCAGGACGCCGCCGGCGAGACCGCCGTAGAAGAGAAGGGCCAGCGCCACGTCGCCGTTCGTGTGGCCGCGCTCGCGGATCACCTCGATCAGGATCGCGCCGAGGATGGCCACGATGACGGCGGTCCACGTCGGCGACGCGCCGGTCAGCAACCCGAGCGCGACACCGGTCACCGCCACGTGGCCGATGCCGTCGCCCATCAGCGCCTGGCGGCGCTGCACCAGATAGGTGCCAACGGCCGGGGCGGCGAGGCCGGTGAAGACGGCGGCGATGATCGCCTTCTGCATGAAGGGCAGCCCGAGCAGGTCGATGAAGTCGCTCATCGGCGTCGCTCCTCGGGCGGGTCCAGCGGCGAGGCGACGTGAGGGACGTGGTCGTGCCGCTCGTGCTCGGCGTGGTGGTGGCCGTGGTCGTGCCCGTCGTGGTTGGCGAGATGGGCCATCGCCAGGTCTGGCCGGTGACCCCCGAAACCGGGCTGGTGCACCTGTGCGTCGGTCAGGGGCGGACCGTCGTACACGATCCGGCCGTCGCGCATCACCACGGCCCGATCGATCAGGGGCGCCATCGGGCCGAGCTCGTGGGCGACCAGCACGATCGTGGCGCCACGTCCCGAGAGGGTCTCCAAGGTGTCGGCGAGCACCTGCTGGTTGGGCAGGTCGACCCCCGCCGTCGGCTCGTCGAGGAAGAACAGCTCAGGCTCGCCGGCCAGTGCTCGGGCGATCAGCACCCGCTGCTGCTGGCCGCCGGAGAGCGCCGAGACGCCGTCGCGCGCGCGGTCGGAGAGCCCGACGACGTCGAGCGCGTCGGCGATCACCGCCCGGTCCTGGCGCCCGAGCGGCCGCAGCAGCCGACGCCGGGTCAGCCGTCCGGATGCGACGACCTCCCACACGGACGCAGGTACGCCGGAGGCTGCACTACCGCGCTGGGGGACGAAGCCGATCCGCTGCCAGTCGTGGAAGTCGTCGAGCGTTGTGCCGAAGAGGTGCAGCGACCCGGCCGCCAGCGGCCGCAGCCCGGTCAGGGCGCGCACCAGGGTGGACTTGCCGGAACCGTTGGCACCCATCAGGGCGACGAACTCGCCGGACCCGACGCTCAGGTCGATCCCGCGCAGGACGGGACGACCCGCGATCGCGACGGCGCCGTCGTGGAGCTCGATCACCGGGGTGCTCAACAACCGTTCGCCTCCTCGAGTGCAGAGAGGTTGCGGCGCATGAGGGAAAGGTAGTCCTCGTCCGCGGTGTCGTCGCTGAGACCCTCGATCGGGTCGAGAACCTCGCTGCGGACACCGGTGTCGCGGGCCAGCGCCTCCGCGGTCTCCGGGCTGGCGAGAGTCTCGGAGAAGACCGTGGTGATCCCGTCCTCCTCGATCAGGTCCTGCAGCCGGGCCAGGTCGGCGGGCGTCGGCTCGGAGTCGGGGGAGAGGCCGAGGATCGCCTCCATGGTGAGCCCGTAGCGCTGCAGGTAGCCGAACGCGTCGTGGCTCACCACGATCGTGTCCCGCTCGCAACCGGTCAGACCATCGGCGTACTCCTGATCCAGCTGCTCCAGGTCGGAGCGCAGGTCGGCGGCGTTGTCCTCGTAGGCGTCGCGGTTGTCCGGATCGACCCTCGCGAGCTGGGTCGCGACCGCGTCGCCGACGTCGGCGAGCAGCAGCGGGTCCTGCCAGAAGTGCGGGTCGTCCTCGTCGGACTCGACTCCGTGATCGCGGAACGGCACCAGGTCGACGACCGAGGTCACGTCGAGCACGTCGCCGGTGGCGTTCTCCTCGACGGCGTCGTCGACCGCGGGTTGGAAGCCGCGCTGGTAGAGCACCAGGTCGGCCCCGGCGATCTCGGCCGTCTCCTTCACCGAGGGCTCGAGGTCGTGCGGCTCGCCGCCGGGGGAGGTCAGGTTGGTGACGTCCGCGTGGTCGCCGGCCACCCGGTCAGCGACGTACTGGAGTGGGTAGAACGCCGCGGCGACCTGGATCCCGTCGGCGGCGGTGGCGGAGTCGTCGGTGAAGGCGGCGCACCCGCTCAGCGCGAGCAAGGGTGGGAGGGCGAGGAGGACGAGCTGGCGCATGAGAATCATTCTCAGGCGAGTTGAGAATGATTGTCAAACGAGGTGGATCGCTACGCTGACCGACGTGCTGGTCGTGAACAGATTCCGGGTGCCCGCGGAGCGTGCGCCGTCGTTCCGTGCGGACCTCGAGACCGCTCGCGAGGCGCTCGCCGCATGCACCGGGTACGCCGGCGGGGAGATCGGCCGCAACGTCGACGACCCGGAGCTGTGGGTGCTCAGCACGCGCTGGGACAACGTCGGTGGCTACCGACGCGCGCTGTCGTCGTACGACGTGAAGCTGCGGGCGGTCGCGACGCTCTCGCAGGCGATCGAGGAGCCGTCGGCGTACGAGCGGGTCGAGCCGGGCACCACCCTCAATATCGGGTCGCCCCGGTCGTTAGGCTGAACGCTCGCACGATTCGCCTGACCGGCAGCCAGCCGGCCGTGACCCCGCAGGAGCCTCCCCGTGGCCAAGCCGCCCCCCTCCACCGTCGACCACGTCGTCTCGCTCGCCAAGCGCAGGGGCTTCGTCTACCCGTGCGGTGAGATCTACGGCGGCACCAAGTCGGCCTGGGACTACGGCCCGCTCGGCGTGGAGCTCAAGGAGAACATCAAGCGCCAGTGGTGGAAGTCCATGGTCACCATGCGTGACGACATGGTCGGCCTCGACTCGAGCATCATCCTGCCGCGCCAGGTCTGGGAGGCCAGCGGCCACGTCGACACGTTCAGCGACCCGCTGACCGAGTGTCAGTCGTGCCACAAGCGCTACCGCGCCGACCATCTCCAGGAGCAGGTCGCCGAGAAGAAGGGTCTCGACGACCCGGACGCCGTGGACCTCACCACCGTCGCGTGCCCCAACTGCGGCACCCGCGGCGCGTGGACCGAGCCGCGCCAGTTCTCCGGCCTGCTCAAGACCTACCTCGGTGTCATCGAGGACGAGGGCGGCCTGCACTACCTGCGCCCGGAGACCGCTCAGGGCATCTTCATCAACTTCGCCAACGTCGTGACCTCGAGTCGCCAGAAGCCGCCCTTCGGCATCGCCCAGATCGGCAAGAGCTTCCGCAACGAGATCACCCCCGGCAACTTCATCTTCCGCACGCGCGAGTTCGAGCAGATGGAGATGGAGTTCTTCGTCAAGCCGGGTGAGGACGAGGAGTGGCACCAGTACTGGATCGACCAGCGCACCGCCTGGTACGTCGGCCTCGGCATCGACCCTGACAACCTGCGGCACTACGAGCACGCGCAGGAGAAGCTCAGCCACTACAGCAAGCGCACCGTCGACATCGAGTACCGCTTCAAGTTCGCCGGCTCCGAGTGGGGCGAGCTCGAGGGGATCGCCAACCGCACCGACTTCGACCTGACGACGCACTCGCAGCACTCCGGCCAGGACCTCTCGTACTTCGACCAGGCCAACAACGAGCGCTACACGCCGTACGTCATCGAGCCGGCCGCCGGTCTGTCGCGCAGCCTGATGACCTTCCTGGTCGACGCCTACACCGAGGACGAGGCGCCCAACACCAAGGGCGGCGTCGACAAGCGTGTCGTGCTCAAGCTCGACCCGCGTCTGGCGCCGGTCAAGGTCGCGGTGCTGCCGTTGTCGCGCAACGCCGATCTGTCGCCCAAGGCCAAGGATCTCGCGTTGGCGCTGCGCACCGCAGGCTGGAACGTCGACTTCGACGACGCCGGTGCCATCGGCCGGCGTTACCGCCGCCAGGACGAGGTCGGTACGCCGTACTGCGTCACCGTCGACTTCGAGACCCTCGACGACCAGGCGGTCACGGTGCGCGAGCGCGACACGATGGCGCAGGAGCGGATCAGCCTCGATCGCGTCGTCGCGTACTTCGCCGAGCGTTTCGTCGGCTGCTGACGCCTCGCCCTGTGCACACTGTGTCCATGTCCAAGGCACGCATCACCTCGGCCCTTGCGCTCGTGCTGGCAGCAACGCTGCTGGCTGGCTGCTCGGGCGACGACTCCTCCGACGCCTCGGAGAAGTCGAGCGGCTCGGCCAGTGCCTCGCCGTACCTCCCAGTGCCGGACGGGGTCGAGCTGACCCCGCAGGGCTCCGAGCTGAAGGTGGGGGAGGCGGGCACGGTCGCCTTCGAGCCGCGTCAGGACGAGGTGGGTGTGCTCGACCTCAACGTCACCAAGATGGAGCAGACGACCGTGCGCCAGTCCCTGTCGGCCTGGCAGCTCACCCCCGCGCAGAAGAACTCGACGCCGTACTTCGTCCACGTGAGCGTCAAGAACGTCGGTGAGACCGACCTCGGCGGTCGCCGAGTGCCGCTCTACGCGGTGAACCAGGACGACCTGCTGCTGGAGTCGACGCCGTTCGCGAGCTCCTTCGAGGCCTGCCCGAGCACGGCCCTGCCGGAGAAGTTCGGTCCGGGTGCCGCGGCCGACATGTGCCTGGTCTACCTCGCTCCGGACCGCGGCACGATCTCGGCGATCAGCTTTCGCCCCGAGGAGACGTTCGACCCGATCACCTGGACTGGCGAGATCACCAAGTACGTCGCGCCGAAGCCGAAGAAGAAGAAGAAGAAGTAGCCCGGGCAGGGCCACGTTTGGTCACCAACCGCACGAAAACGCCCTGCGAACCTGCGGTTGGTGACCAAACCGCAGGTCTGGAGCCCGGCCGAACCGACCGGATTTGGGCCCTCGGACGCCCCCTGCGGACAATGGGGCCATGCCCGCCCTGCCCACCTCGCTGACCCTCGGGTCGCTGCGCGTCGACGTGCCGGTGGTGCTCGCGCCGATGGCCGGCATCACCAACGCGGCCTACCGTCGGCTGTGCGCCGAGCAGGGTGCCGGGCTCTACGTCTGCGAGATGATCACCAGCCGCGGCCTGGTGGAGGGTGACCAGCACACCAAGGACATGCTGGTCTTCGACGAGCTCGAGACCGTGCGCTCGGTCCAGCTCTACGGCACCGACCCGGTCTACGTCGGCAAGGCCGCGGAGATCCTCTGCGCGGAGTACGGCGTCGCGCACATCGACCTCAACTTCGGCTGCCCGGTCCCCAAGGTGACCCGCAAGGGCGGCGGCGGCGCGCTGCCGTGGAAGCGCGGGCTGCTCGCCGAGATCCTCGAGCACGCGGTCGCCGCGGCCACGCCGTACGACGTGCCGGTGACGATGAAGACCCGCAAGGGCATCGACGACGACCACCTCACCTACCTCGACGCGGGTCGGATCGCGCAGGAGACCGGCGCCGCCGCGATCGCGCTGCACGGCCGCACGGTCGCTCAGGCCTACTCCGGCACGGCCGACTGGGACGCGATCTCGGCGCTCGTCGACCACGTCGACATCCCGGTGCTCGGCAACGGCGACATCTGGGAGGCCGCCGACGCCGTCCGCATGGTCGAGCAGACCGGCGTGGCCGGCGTCGTGGTGGGTCGCGGCTGCCTCGGTCGTCCCTGGCTCTTCCGCGACCTCGCCGCGGCGTTCTCCGGCGAGCAGGTTGCGACCCTGCCGAGGTTGGGTGAGGTCATCGCCATGATGCGCCGCCACGCCGAGCTGCTGTGCCAGCACATGGGGGAGGAGCGAGGCTGCAAGGAGTTCCGCAAGCACGTCTCGTGGTACCTCAAGGGCTTCGCCGCCGGCGGCGAGATGCGCCGCTCCCTCGGCCTCGTCGACACGCTCGCCGACCTCGACCGGCTGCTGGCCGAGCTCGACCCGTCCGAGACCTTCCCCGTCGCCGAGCTGGGCACCCCGCGCGGTCGCCAGGGCTCGCCGCGCGCCCGGGTGGTCGTGCCCGAGGGCTGGTACGACGACGCCGACGGCGCCGGCTCGCACCTCCACGAAGAGGCGAACGAGACCACCGGCGGGTGATTCTCCCCACCCGCGATTTGTCCGTTGAAGATTGCACCTGTCTAGCCAGGCTGTGGTTGACTCGACCGTCGTTGCCGTTTCGTGACCTTCGTGGCGGTCCGGCGACATGCCCCTGACGGACAACAGCTAAGGATCAGCGCTGTGGCAGAACATCGCCACAAGCGGGACACCGATGCCCGCCCCAAGCCCCGCGCCGCCCTCGTGGCAGCGCCGCTCGCCCTCCTCGCGACCGCTTCTGCGGTGACGATCGGCGTGCTGGGCAGCAACCCCGAGCCCGGCAGCCTGCTGGCCACCCGTGAGGCCGCGAGCATCGCGGGCGCCGCGACGCCCCCCGCGCCCGAGTCCCGGGACGTCGCCTCCCGTGCGGAGTCGCGGCTCGACTCGCGCCGGGAGCGCGTGCAGCTGCAGAAGGCCTTCGACCGCAACCAGCGCCTGGTCGTGACCCGGGCGGCGGTCCGCAGCGCCGACACCAAGATGTGGACCACCGACGACCTCAACCTGTGGGTCGCGCCCGGCAAGGACGCTGCCCAGGACGGGGAGATCGACACCGGCGAGCGCGTCCTCGTGACCGGGCGCAAGGCCGACGAGCGGGTCGAGATCGTCGTCGACGGCCGGTCGCGCTGGGTCACCGCGGGCTACCTGTCCGACGAGAAGCCGCTGACGGCCGCCGCCGGTCTGTCGATGGCGCCCTGCCCCGACCCCGGCGTCGAGAACGGCCTGACCAGCAACGCCGTCTACGTCTACCGCTCCGTGTGCCACGCCTTCCCGCAGATCACGACCTACGGCGGCTACGACAACCACGGCGAGCACGCCTCGGGCAAGGCGCTGGACATCATGACCAGCGACGTCTCGCTCGGTACGGCGATCGCCGACTTCCTGCGCACCCACGCCGCCGAGCTGAAGCTCTACGACGTCCTCTGGCGGCAGCGGATCTTCACCCAGCAGCGCGGCGGCGAAGGTTGGCGCTCGATGCCGTCACGTGGCTCGGCGACGGCCAACCACTTCGACCACGTGCACGTCTCGACCTACTGAGGCACGCCACCGGCGTGCACTGACGGGCCATCGCCACCCGTCGTCCAGGTCGCTCAGTGCTCCCGCAGCAGCACGCCGGCGCCCGGCACCTGGTCGTCGATCCCGTGCTCACGCAGGGCGTGCCACAAGGTGGCGGCGTTGATCGCGACGACCGGTTTCCCGAGCTCGGCCTCGAGACTCTCGGCCAGACCGACGAAGGACAGGTTCGTGCCGACCTGCACGATCGCCTCGACATCGGGTCCGTCGAGCTCGGCGACCAGGTCGCGCAACCGCGGCTCCTCGACCCGGGCGATGTCCATGGCCGTGGGGCAGCGGAGTCCGGTGATGGCGGCGACCTCGAAGCCGGCCTCGGTGAAGAAGCGGCCGACCTCCCGGTCGGCGATCGGCTGGTACGGCGAGAAGACCGAGATCCGTCGTACGCCGAGGGTCTCGAGCGCGGCCCTGCAGGAGCTCGCGCCCGTCGTGACTGGCAGGCCGGTCCGCTCGCACAGCCGCTGCTCGAACGCCGCGTTGCCCTCGACCCCGCCCCAGAACGTCTCGGCCGACATCCCCATGACCAGCCGGTCCGGCTCGGCGGTGAGAGCGTCGCGCACCGCGGTGTCGATGGACGCGCGGATCTGCACGAGCAGCGCCTCGAAGCCGGCGTCGCCGTTCATCGACGGGTCCGCGATGTGCATCGACCCGGCCCGGAAGGCGACCCCGTCGATGCCGGCTCGCCAGTAGTCGTGCTCGACGACCGTGTTGGTGCTCGGCACGATGACACCGAAGACGGCCCGGGGACCGACGACGTTCGTCATCGGGCACCGATCCCGGAGAGCTGGAGATCGACCGCGCGGTGGGCGCGGGCTCGCGCCGTCGGACGGTCGAGCAGGAGGGCGTCGACGAGGAGCGGGGCGACGATCGCCGCGATGGCGTCGTCCGCCGCCGTACGTCCGATGCCGGCTGCCTGGAGCACGCCCTGGAACGGCGCCAGGAGGTCGTCGACGTACCGGTGCCGCAGGTCAACGGCTGCCGGATCGAGTGCCGCCGTCGCCGCCAGCGCCTGCAGGAAGGCCCCGACCGGCTTGTCGCGGAGCCGGTTGCACAACGCGTCGACCTCAGTGTGCAGGTCGGCCGCCACGTCGCCGGTGGGAGTGCGCGGGGGGCTCGGCGCTACCTCGATGAGGGCCGCGAGCACGTCGGTCGGCGTCGGCCAGTGCCGGTAGATCGTCGAACGCGACACCCCCGTGACCTGGTGGAGCCGTTGAGCCGTCAGCGCCGCAGCCCCTTCGGCGAGCAGCAGCTCGAGGGCAGCGGTGAGGACGACCGAGGCAGTGTCGGTCGCAGGTCCTGTCGGGCGTCCGGTCCTGGTCACGAGATAACGATACATGTTGTATCGGGAATGTGATACCAATACAGTCTGTATCGGTAAGTACGAGCAAGGAGACCCCATGCGACCTCACGTCGAGACCGTCGACGAGCGCGACCTCATCTGGCACCTCGCCGAGTTCGAGCACGCGAGCGGCACCGCCAAGCAGCGCAACCTCTGCTACGACGAGGAGGACGGCTCGGCCTCGCTCAAGGTGCACTTCACGAGCGACTGGTCGCGTCCCGGGGGCGTCCACGCCGCCGAGACGGAGTGGTACGTGCTCGAGGGGGAGGTCCGCATCGGCGACGCCGTGCTCGGACCTGAGGGCTACTGGCACGCCGCGGCCGGCGTGTGGACGCCGGCGCTCGAGGTCGCCGAGGGCACGGTGGTGCTGCTCTTCCGCGAGTACGGCGACTGGACCTTCACGCCGTGCGACGAGAGCCTGTCGAGCGTCCGCGAGGACCAGCGGCTGATCGTGCTCCAGGTCCGGGACATGCCGTGGATCGATGTCGTCGATGGCAGCCCGATGCGCTTCGACCTGGGCGGGACGCCGGTGCCCGGGCTCTACATCAAGCTGCTCCACCGCGACGAGAAGACCGGCTTCTACACGCGGCTCATCAAGGCCAAGCCCGGCTGGGTCGAGCACCCGCTGGCGCACCACCCCTGCAGCGAGGAGGCCTACTGCCTCGAGGGCGGCTTCGAGTACAGCTTCGGCACGATGTGGCCGGGCACGTACTTCTGGCGCCCGCCGCTGGTCCGGCACGGTGACTTCACGGCTCACCACGAGCTCGGGTGCACCTGGATCCTGCGTTCGGACAGCGACCTCGTGGACTGGTACACCGACGACGCCAGGATCGAGATGCTCGGCACGCCCACCAACTGGGGCGACGGCTACCCGCTGAGTGCCGCACCGCGGCCGGTGCAGCCCGTCCGGTCCCGGAGCCTCGGGCCGTGGGCGGACCCGACCTACCAGTGAGTCCGAGCGGGGGCACAGCGCCCTAGAGTCGTCCCGATGACTGACCACGACGGGTACGACGACGCCGCGCGCGAGCGCATCGTCGAGGAGCCGCCCAAGCGGGTGGACGCGCCGATCCGTACGGCGTTCGAGCGCGACCGGGCGCGGGTCGTCCACGCGGCGGCCTCGCGCCGGCTCGCGGCCAAGACGCAGGTGGTCGGCCCACAGAGCGACGACTTCGTGCGGAACAGGCTGACCCACAGCCTCGAGGTGGCCCAGGTCGCCCGGGACCTGTCCCGGGCGCTCGGCAGCCAGCCCGACATCGCGGAGACCGCGGCGCTCGCCCACGACCTCGGACACCCGCCGTTCGGCCACAACGGCGAACGGGTGCTGGCCGAGCTGGGGGAGCCGTGCGGGGGCTTCGAGGGCAACGCCCAGACCCTACGGCTGCTCGCCCGCCTCGAGGCGAAGACCTTCGACGCGTCCGGCGCCTCGGTCGGGCTCAACCTGACCCGGGCCACGCTCGACGCCTGCACCAAGTACCCCTGGGGACGGGCGCTCGCGGGCCCGGACGGCAAGTTCGGCGTGTACGCCGACGACCGCCCGGTCTTCGACTGGATCCGGATCGGCGCGGTCGAGCGCCGCCAGTGCCTCGAGGCGCAGATCATGGACCTCGCGGACGACGTCGCCTACTCCGTCCACGACGTCGAGGACGGCGTGGTCGCGGGACGGGTCGACCTCACCGCGATCGACCCCGCAGCCGTCTGGGAGACCGTGCGCGGCTGGTACCTGCCCGACGCCGACGACGCCGTCCTCTCCGCGGCGCTGACCGCCCTCGGCACGGTGGACGGCTGGCCGAGCGCGCCGTACGACGGAAGCCGGCGCTCGCTCGCCGCGCTGAAGAACCTCACGAGCGACCTGATCGGCCGCTTCTGCGGAGCCGTGCAGCACGCCACGTTCGCGAACAGCGACGGGCCGTTCGTGCGCTACGGCGCGGACCTCGTCGTCCCGGAGGCCACGCGGGTCGAGATCGCGGTCCTCAAGGGCATCGCCGCTCACTACGTCATGCAGGCCGACGACCGGATCGTGCTGATGGTGCGGCAGCGCGAGCTGCTGGCCGAGCTGGTCGCGGTGCTGGTCGACCGTGGTCCGGACGCCCTGGACCGGCAGTACGCCGACGACTGGCACGCCGCCGCCGACGACGCGTCCCGGTTGCGCGTGGTGCTCGACCAGGTCGCCGCGCTCACCGACCAGAGTGCGGTCGCCCGACATGCCGCACTGGTCGTGCCGTCCTAGGCTCGCCCTCGTGACCGACCGACTCGTCTGGCTGCCGTTCGAACCCGACCTGCTGGGCGACCCGCCCGCGGGCCTGCGCTACGAGGTCGTCGACCCGACGCGCGAGGTCCCGGACAGTGTGGACGAGGTGCGGTTCTACGTGCCGCCGTACATGGTCGGACCGAGCGTTGCCGAGGTGCTGCCCCGGATGACGAGCCTCGAGGTCGTCCAGACCCTCACCGCAGGCGTCGACAACGTGCGGGCCGCGGTGCCGTCGGGAGTCACGCTCTGCAACGGGCGCGGCATCCACGACACCTCGACCGCCGAGCTCGCGCTCACTCTGATCCTGAGCAGCCTGCGCGGGATCCCCAGCTGGGTGCGCGCCCAGGACCGGCACGAGTGGAAGCCAGGCTGGCGCCCCGCGCTGGCCGACAAGCGCGTCCTGCTCGTGGGGTACGGCGCCATCGGCGAGGCCATCGAGCGACGGCTGCTTCCGTTCGAGGTCGAGGTCACCCGGGTCGCCCGGACGGCGCGCGAGGGCGTCCACCCGATCAGCGCGCTGCCCGACCTGCTGCCCACCGCGGACGTCGTCGTGCTCGTCGTACCCCTCACCGACGAGACCCGCGGGCTGGTCGACGCGACCTTCCTGGCCGCCCTGCCGGACGGCGCGCTGGTGGTCAACGTCGCCCGCGGCGCCGTCGTCGACAACGGCGCCCTGGTCGCCGAGCTCGGCTCGGGACGGCTCCGCGCCGCGGTCGACGTGGTCGACCCCGAGCCGGTCCCCGAGGACCACCCGTTCTGGGACGCTCCCGGCCTGCTGGTCTCCCCGCACGTCGGTGGCGCGAGCAGCGCGATGTGGCCGCGGGCGCACCGGCTGGTGCGCGACCAGCTGCACCGCTACGCCGCTGGTCAGGACCTGTGGAACGTCATGTCCGGGGACTACTGACTCACCCGTAGGATCGCCACGTGGCAGGCCGGATTCGCGAGGAAGACATCGCCGAGGTGCGCGAGAAGGCGCGCATCGACGACGTCGTCTCGCAGTACGTCACGCTGAAGAACGCCGGCGGCGGCTCCCAGAAGGGACTCTGCCCCTTCCACGACGAGAAGTCCCCGTCCTTCCACGTCACCCCGGCCCGAGGTTTCTACCACTGCTTCGGCTGCAGCGAGAGCGGCGACGTCATCAGCTTCCTGATGAAGATGGACGGGCTGACCTTCGGCGAGACCGTCGAGCGCCTCGCCGACAAGTACGGCGTCCAGCTGCGGCGCGAGGAGGGCGACGTTCGGGAGGAGCGTCCCAAGGGCCCGCCGCGGCAGCGACTGATCGAGGCCAACAAGCTGGCCCAGGAGTTCTACGCCGAGCAGCTGGCCACCCCTGACGCCCTTGCGGCCCGACAGTTCCTCACCGAGCGTGGCTTCGACCAGGAGGCGGCTGCGACGTTCGGCATCGGCTTCGCGCCGCGCGAGGGGGAGGTGCTCTTCAAGCACCTGCGCGGTCGCGGCTTCACCCAGGAGGAGACCGTCGAGGCCGGGCTGGTGGCGATCGGGCGCTCGGCGTACGACCGCTTCCGCGGCCGCCTGCTCTGGCCGATCCGCGACGCCCCCGGCGACACCATCGGCTTCGGGGCGCGGCGGATCTTCGACGACGACCGGATCGAGGCGAAGTACCTCAACACCCCCGAGACCCGGATCTACAAGAAGAGCCAGGTGCTCTACGGCCTCGACCTCGCCCGCCGCGACATCGCCAAGTCGTCGCAGGCCGTGATCGTCGAGGGCTACACCGACGTGATGGCCTGCCACCTCGCCGGTGTGGGTACGGCGGTCGCCACCTGCGGCACCGCCTTCGGCGACGACCACGCCCGGGTGCTGCGGCGCTTCCTCCACGACCACGAGGAGTTCCGCGGTGAGGTGATCTTCACCTTCGACGGCGACGCCGCCGGTCAGAAGGCCGCGATCCGCGCCTTCGGCGGCGACCAGAACTTCGTCTCGCAGACCTACGTCGCCGTCGAGCCGGACGGGCTCGACCCGTGCGACGTCCGCATCAAGAAGGGCGACGCCGCCGTGCGCGAGCTGGTCGCGCGACGGGTGCCGCTCTACCGCTTCGTGCTCTCCAACATCGTCGGCAAGTACGACCTCGATCGCGCCGACGGCCGGGTCGACGCGCTGCGGGAGAGCGCCCGACTGGTGTCGAGCATCCGGGACAAGTCGAAGGTCGACGCCTTCGCCCGCGAGATCGCCGGGATGATCGGGATCGACGTCGACGAGGCCCGGGCCGAGGTCCGCCGCTCGGCGTCGCGTCAGCAGCGCGACGCCCGGGGAGCGGCCGCCACCGATGCTGCCGCGGCCGCGCCGCCGCGCAGCAACGTCCCCGACCTGCGCGACCCCCGATTCGAGACCGAGCGCGAGACGCTCAAGCTCGTCATCCAGCACCCGATGGCGATCGGTCGCACCACGACCGACCTCGGCGCCAACGACTTCACCCACCCGACCTACCGGGCCGTCTGGGAGCTCGTCGAGAGCGCCGGCGGGTCGGTCGCCGGCGCCGGTGACCCCGGCTGGGCCAACAAGCTCCGGGACTCCGCCACCGACCCGGCCGTCGCGTCGGTGATCGGGGCCATCGGGGTCGAGCCG
The DNA here is from genome assembly GCA_963717855.1 of uncultured Actinomycetota bacterium. Classification (GTDB taxonomy): domain Bacteria; phylum Actinomycetota; class Actinomycetes; order Propionibacteriales; family Nocardioidaceae; genus Nocardioides. The sequence continues at coordinate 210,469 of CAVQXF010000001.1, forward strand.
CTCAAGAAGGAGCCGGACGCGGCGTACGTCGTGCAGCACGTCGTACGCCTCATGGAGCTCACCGCGGCCCGGCGGATCGCCGCGATCAAGTCCAAGCTGCAGCGCACCAACCCGGTGGAGCACCCCGACGACTTCAACAAGATGTTCGGCGAGCTCGCGGCGCTCGAGGCCCACCGTCGTGCGCTGCGCGACCGGCTGGCGGGTCCGGCCCAGTGAGGTCCCTGCGACGCGAGCGCCCGCCCATCCGGGTCGAGCGCGGCGAGCGGCTCCTGGCCGACGCCGCTGCCGAGGGGGCCCACCTCGGCGGCACCCGCGACGCGTTCTACGTCCTGCGCTCGCGCGGGGGCGGCGCCGTCGGGCTCGAGGAGACCGTCCGGATCCCCTGGGAGGAGATCCAGGCAGCCGACTGGGACCAGGAGGCCTCGACCCTCCGTGTCAGCGAGGTCGGATCCTGGGGCGAGGTCCGCCCCGACCACCTGTTCACGATCGATGCGCCCGGCCTGCTCCTCGAGCTGGTCCGCGAGCGGGTCACGGCCAGCGTGCTGCTGCAGCGTCACGTGCCGATCAGCGGCCGTCGCGGGGTCCGCGTGATCGCCCGCCGCGCCCCCAACGGGGACCGGCCGATCCAGTGGATCTACGAGTACGACGAGGGTGTCGACCCCGCGGATCCGGCCGTCCAGGCGGTGGCCGCCGAGGCGCTCGAGTCCGCCCGGGCCGACGTCGGCCTCGACTGACCCCCTCGATTTTTCAGTCTCCGGCGACATTGCTAATCTGTGCGGGCTGCACCGATCCCCTGTAGCTCAACTGGCAGAGCATTCGACTGTTAATCGGAGGGTTGTTGGTTCGAGTCCAACCGGGGGAGCCAGCACACGAGGGCCTGACTGCGAGAGAGATCTCGCCGTCAGGCCCTCGTGCTTGTGCGTCCTACTCGCCCCAGCCCATCGCGAAGACCTCGAACGGTGCGGCGAACGCCGTACCCAGTCGCTGGCCGGTCTGGCGGGCCATGCCCTCGAGGAACTCGCGGGCGTCGAAGTCCTCCCAGCCCAGTCCGTCGATGTAGGCGCCGTGCGCCTCGAGCGAGACGACTCCGGCGTCGAAGGTGTCGGTGGTGTCGACAGCGTGGCCGGCGTCGGGTGAGCCGAAGGCCCAGACCTCGCGCACGCCGCCCCAGGGCTCGAGTCCGTCGACCAGCTGCTCGTTGAACACCCAGCGGTTGCCGGCATCGCGGACGGCGTCGAGGACCGCACGTCCGGTCGCGATGTGGTCGGCCTGGTTGAGGTTCCTGCCGCCCCACGTGTCCTGGAAGTTGCCGGTGATCACGATGTCGGGTCGATAGCGGCGTACGACTCCGGCGATCTCGCGCCGCAGCGGCACGCCGTACTCGAGGATGCCGTCGGGGAGCCCGAGGAAGACCACGTCCGGCACACCGACGACGGCAGCGGAGGCGATCTGCTCCGCCTCGCGGACCCGGCGACACTCGTCCGGACCCAGCCCGTCGATCCCGGCCTCGCCGCTGGTCACCATGCAGTAGACGACCTCCTTGCCCTGGCCGGTCCAACGCGCGACCGCCGCGGCGGCCCCGAACTCCATGTCGTCAGGGTGGGCGACCACGCACAGAGCGCGGTCCCAGTCCTCGGGCAGCGGGTCGAGTCGTTCGATGTCCATGGGTCCTCCGCGTCGAGCATGACAGGCTTCAGGACATGACGCAGTACGCCGACATCGCGCTGCGCCTCCCGTCCACCAGCGAGCGCTGGTCGGGCGATGCCTTCCGAGCCGAGCTGGCGACCTGGATCGCGCAGGTGGTGGGGGAGCCGACCACGCTGACGCCGGTGAAGATCCGCCCCTGGGCGACCGTGTGGCGCGCCGAGACCCCAGGCGGCGTCTTCTTCGCCAAGCAGAACTGCCCGACCCAGGGCCACGAGGCGCGACTGCTGGTCGCGCTCAACGACCTCGCCGCGCGGCACGTCGTACCCGTCACGGCGGCCGACCCCGCACGCGATCTCCTGCTCACGCCCGACCAGGGGCCGGTGCTGGGGGACCTGGCCGACGACGACGTCGACACCTGGTGCCGGATGGTCGCCGGCGGTGCGCAGCTGCAGCTGGAGCTGGCGCGGTACGCCGACCACCTCGTCGCCGCGGGCCTCACCACGATCGCGCCGAGCGACTGCCCGGCGTACGTCGAGGCTCAGCTCGAGTCCTTCGCCGCCCTGCCTGCCGGAGACCGGCGCGCCATGGACCCTCGGGACGCGTCCGCCGTACGGGCCCTGCTGCCGACCGTGACGGCCTGGTCCGAGCAGGTCGCTGCCCTCGGCCTCCCGCTGACGCTGTGCCACAACGACCTGCACGGCAAGAACGTCTTCGACCGCAACGGCGAGCTGCGGTTCTTCGACTTCGCCGATGCGCTGGTGATGGAGCCGCTGGCCGCGCTGCTGATCCCCGTCAACGGGCTCGCGCTCGCCCTCGAGGCCGGTCCCGACGACCCGCGACTGCACCGGGTCGCCGACGCGGCGATCGAGGTGTGGACCGACTACGCGCCGGCCACCGAGCTGCGGGCGGCGCTGCCGGCTGCGCTGCAGCTGGCCAGGCTGGCCAGGACCGAGTCCTGGATCCGGTGCATCGCGCCGATGAACGACGCCGAGCTCGAGGACTGGGGCGACGCCGCCGCACGCTGGCTGGCCTCGCTCACCCGAGGCCCGCTCGTCGCGTGAGTCTTGCCCCGAGCGGGTACCGCCCAGCCATGACCTACCCCCTGAGCCGCATCATGTCGGCCGCCTCCGCCGCGTACGGCGGCTACGCCCTCGCCCAGCCCTCGCACCTCTGGCAGGCGCTCCAGTCCGACCGCGAGGACCAGAGCGGCCTGGAGCTGCTCGCCCGCACGTACGGCGTGCGGGACACCGCGATCAGCGCCCTCGGCCTCCTCGGCCGCTCCGACGGGACGGTCCGCGCCGCGATGATGCTGCGGATCGCGATGGACCTCGGCGACGCCGCAGTCCTCTCCACCCGCACCCAGGACCCCGAGATCCGCAGCAAGGTCCTCAGCGTGACGCTCGGCTGGGCGGCTCTCAACACCCTGGCCCTTGCGATCGACAGCCGCCGCAGCCACTAGGCTCTGCGCCGCGAGGGCTCGCCCTCCGGGGCGGTAGCTCAGTCGGTTAGAGCAGAGGACTCATAATCCTTCGGTCCAGGGTTCAAGTCCCTGTCGCCCCACCATCGCGGCAGGTCGTACGCGTCGCGCCCAGCAGCACTACTCGGTCGGCCGCACGTGCGAAGCAGCGACCCAACCCAGATGGGCGTGCGCCTTGAGGTTCCCACCGCCGTCGACCCACACGACCAGCGCCTCCCAGTTGCCGCGCTGGTCGACCCGCCAGTCCATCAGGACGCCGGCGTAGCGATAGGCCTCGCTGCCGGTCACGTTGACCCAGACGTGGCGGGGGGCGGTGTGGCCACGCTGCCCGGTCCCGTCCGTCGACTTCACGGGTCCAGGTTAGAACATATGTTCGATCGTTGGACGTCGACTCCCAGCAGAGCCGTGCGCCTCAGGCTCCGAGACGCAGGCGACCCGCTGGTCGAGGACCAGCGGGTCGTCTCATTCCCCCCCAGGAATGGTCCGCCGTGCTCTCGGGTGCCGGCGGGCCATTCGAAGGTAGCGACGGACTCCTGCCTCCTTCTAGCCTGTTGCGGAGTTCTTGCGGTTCTGGTCTAGCCCATCAGGCGTGCCCGGAGACGGGGTGCGGGCGGTAGCCGTCGCCGAGCTCGGCCAGGTCGTCGGCGGACAGGGCCAGGTCGACGGCGGCGACCGCGTCGGTGAGGTGCGCGGCCTTGGTGACGCCGACGATCGGCGCGGTGACAGCCGGCTGGTGCAGCAACCAGGCCAGGCCGACCTGCGCACGCGAGACCCCGAGCCGGTCCGCGACCTTCGCCACGGTGTCCACGATGGCGCGGTCGTCGTCCACGTACAGGTTGGCGCCCCACTCGTCAGTCTCGGACCGCGCCGTCTCGGCGTCCCAGTCGCGGGTGATGCGGCCCCGCGCGAGCGGGCTCCACGGGATCACGCCAACGCCTTGGTCCGCGCAGAGCGGGATCATCTCCCGCTCCTCCTCGCGGTAGATCAGGTTGTAGTGGTTCTGCATCGACACGAACGGCGTCCAGCCGTTCGAGGCGGCCACCTGTTGCGCCGTGGCGAACTGCCAGGCCCACATGGAGGACGCGCCGAGATAGCGGACCTTGCCGGCCCGTACGACGTCGTGCAGCGCCTCCATCGTCTCCTCGATCGGCACCTCGGGATCCCACCGGTGGATCTGGTAGAGGTCGACGTAGTCGGTGCCGAGCCGGCGCAGAGACTCGTCGATCTCGTGCAGGATCGCCTTGCGCGACAGGCCCGCGCCGTACGGCCCGGGCCGCATCCGTCCGTGCACCTTGGTGGCGATCACGACGTCCTCGCGCCGGGCGAAGTCACGCAGCGCGCGGCCCGTGAACTCCTCGCTGCTGCCACCGGCATAGACGTTCGCGGTGTCGAACGTCGTGATCCCGGCCTCGAGCGCCTGGCGGATGATCCCGCGGGCAGCCTCCTCGTCCAGGATCCACGGATGCCAGCCACGGTCGGCCTCGCCCCAGCTCATGCAGCCGAGGACCACCCGGGAGACGTCGAGTCCGGTGTTGCCGAGCTTTGCGTATCGCATGGAGCCAGCCTGGCACTCCGGCCGGTCACTGCGACGGCTGGGGCACCTTGATGTCGCAGTCGACCTTCGGGTTGGCGCCGAAGTAGTTCAGCGGGCCGGCGACGATGGTCAACGCCGTGTCACCGGTGGACTTGCAGCTCACGTCGCGGTCGTCTCCGAAGTATCCGCGCTGGTAGGCAGCGAGCACGCCGATGGCGATCCAGAGCACGATGACAAGTCCGATGATGGTTCTCATGCGTCATCCGTACCCGTCGCGGGTGGTGGCGAACCTCAGCTCGTCGAGTAGCTCGCCTGGTAGGCCCGCAGCGCCGCCCGACCCGCCTCGAGCTCGCGCTCGAGCCGGTCGGTCAGCTCCACCGCCCCGAGCGGTCGACCCGGTGTCCGCGACCAGCTCGATCTGCTGCGCGGTGCGGCCCCCTGCGGTGACGCCCAGGTTGAGCGCTCCGCCCGCGAGCTTGTGCGACACCTGCTTGAGGACCTCTGCGTCCTCGTCGGCGATCGCCTGCCGGATGGTGTCCAGCGTGGTCGGCGTGTTGCGGATGAAGTTGCCGATCGCGCGGTCCAGGTAGTCGGTGTTGTCGGGATCGAGGTCGCGGAGCTCGTCGAGCCGCTCCGTCGCGAGACCGTCGATGGGGGAGGTCGGACCGTCGCCGTTCGCAGACACGGGCCGCAGCGTACGACGTACGCCCTCACGGTCGCCGTTGCCCAGCCAGCGGGTGAGCGACGCCGTCAGAGCACTCGGGTCCACGGGCTTGGTCAGGAAGTCGTCCATGCCGGCCGCGAGGCACCGTTCGCGCTCGCCCTCGACCGCGGCAGCGGTCATCGCGATCACCGGGATGTGGACCGTCTGCTCGGCCCGGATCGCCCTGGTGGCGGCGTACCCGTCCATCCGCGGCATCTGCACGTCCATCAACACCGCGTCGTACCCGCCCTTGCGCATCTCGACGACGGCCTCCTCGCCGTCGTCGGCCGTCGTCGCGGAGTAGCCCAGGGCACGCAGCAGCCCGACAGCGACCAGCTGGTTGACCGGGTTGTCCTCGACCACCAGGACCCGGTGCGTCACCGCCCTCTCACTCGCGGCCCGGGGCAGACCGTCCGGACGCGGCTCGCGAGCGGCGAGCTGTCGCAGCATCGTGTTGCGCAGCTCGGTGGCCAGGGTGGGCTTCGTCAGGCACGCGACGATGGCGGCCTCGGCCAGCTCGTCGGGCGACGGCGCGCCCGAGGAGGTCAGCATCACCAGGTGCAGCCCGGCATTGGCGGGGTCCGCGTTGAGGTCGCGAGCCAGGGCCAGGCCGTCGCGCCCCGGCATCGACAGGTCGAGCAGCACGGCCTCGAACGGATCACCTTCTGCCCGGGCGTCGGCCACGGCCCGCTCGGCGGCGTCGGCGTCGGGTACGGCGAGGGAGCGCACCCGCCAGCGCGCGAGCTGCTCGACGAGGATCAGCCGGTTGTTGTCGTTGTCGTCGACGACCAGGACGTGGCGGCCGGCGAGCCACTGGCGACCGTACTCGTCGTCCGGGTCGACGCCCGGTCCCACCGGCGCCTCGAGCTTGGCGGTGAACCAGAAGACGGTGCCGCCACCCGGGTTGGGCCGTAGCCCGATCTCGCCGCCGAGGGCCCCGACGATCTCTCGACAGATCGCGAGCCCGAGGCCGGTGCCGCCGTATCGCCGGGTGGTCGAAGCGTCGGCCTGCGTGAACGCCTCGAAGAGGTGGGTGATCTCGTCCCCGCTGATCCCGACACCGGTGTCGGTGACGCTCACCTGCAGCTCGGTGTCGCCGTCGTCGCTGGTGGTCGCCGTGGCGCGGATGAACACCTCGCCCGACTCGGTGAACTTGACCGCGTTGGACCCGAGGTTGATGAGCACCTGGGCGAGCCGGGTCGGGTCGCCGCGCAGGATCTCGGGGACGTCGGGATGGCAGGCGACGATCAGCTCGAGGCCCTTGGCTCGCGCCGCCTCCCCGAGCATGCTGGCGACCTGGTCGAAGACGGCCCGCACCTCGAAGTCCAGACGTTCGAGCTCGAGCTTGCCTGCCTCGATCTTGGAGAAGTCCAGGACGTCGTTGATGATCGCCGAGCAGCGCCCGGCTCGCGACCTGCACGCCCGATGCGAGCCGCTGCTGGTCGGCGTTGAGCACGCTGCGCAGCAACAGGTCGTTGAGGCCGATCACGCCGTTGAGCGGCGTACGGATCTCATGGCTCATCGTCGCCAGGAACTCCGACTTCTGGCGCGACGCCTCCATCGCTGCGTCGCGGGCGTCGGCCAGCGCGCGCTCGGCCCGTTCCCGCTCGGCGACCCGGCCGAGCTCGACGGCGACCTGCTCGGCCATCGACTCGATCAGCTCGAAGCGGTAGAGCGGCGGCGCAGAGGTGATGGTGATGACCGCGCGCACCTCGTCCGCGTCGAAGACCGGGAAGGCGATGGTCAGCCGGGCGTCGTTCCACGTCAGCTCGCCTGTGTGGAACGCCCGGTTGGCGAGCTCGAGCTCCATGGCCGACTCCTCCGGGGTCGCCTGGTCGGTCTCCCGGTCCTCGTCGAAGATGTGCAGCGGTACGACGCCGGAGCCGTCCTCGTCCGGCACGAAGCCACGGCCGCGTTCCCATTCGTCGTGGAGCAGCACGAGGTGCCGGGCCTGGCCGAGCACCTCGCTGAGCGTGCGCGCCTCGTTGGCCGAGACGGCGACGGCCTGCATCAGGGCGTTCTGCCGCACCTGGTCCTCGAGGGCGAGGTCCGCGAGCTTGGTCTCGGTGATGTCCTGGTGGGTGCCGGCCATCGCCACCACCCGGCCGGACTCGTCGGCGGTGGAGACCCCGCGCCCACGGGTCCACACCCAGCCGTCCTCGCCGCTGATCCGGGCGACGAACTCGAACTCCGACGGCTCGTCGAGGGCGCCCCGGACGGCTTCGCCGACGGACTCCTGGTCATCGGGGTGGACGATCTCGAGGAAGCTGTCGTAGGTGACGGGGAACGACGCCGGGTCGAGGCCGTAGAGGGCGCACAGCTCGTCGGAGGCGTGGATGTCGCCGGAGGTCAGGTTCCACTGCCAGCTGCCCAGTCGGGCGATCCGGTGCGCCTCGGCCAGCTGCTCACGACTCTCGCGGAGCTCGTCGAGGGCCCTGCGTCGGCCGCTGTAGTCGCTGATCCGGTGGGTGAACCCGACGATCTCGCCGTCAGCCCCGCGCAGCTCCCGCTCGCTCATGATCACCCAGACCGACGTACCGTCGCGGCGCCAGAAGAGGACATCGACGTCCTCGCCGTTGCCGCCGTCGGACCGGATCTCCTCGAGGTGCCTCGCGAACTGCCTCCCGCCCGCCTCGTCGAGCGAGTCGAAGACGGTGACGTCGGCCATCTCCTCGGCCGTGGCGCCGTAGAGCTCGCACATCGCCGCGGTTGGCATAGATCGTCCGACCGTCGAGGTCGCACACCCAGAAAGCATCTGGCGACCGTTCGACGATGTCCCTGTACAACGTCGCCAGTTCCATCGGACCCTCCTGCCTCAACGATAGGGGGACGGCGTCAGCTCTCACCCGCGATCAGGAAGTTGTCGTCGGTGCCCTCGAGCTGCAGCGTCACGTCGTCGGTGACCTTGTCGCCGTCCTGGCGGAGGTACTCGACGGTGTAGGTGATCGTCATCGCCTCCGGATCGGCCTGGGCGCTGATGACGTCAGCGCTCCGGAAGCCGCTCCAGAAGTCCCGGTACTGCTTGAAGCCGCCGCTCTCGGCCTGGAACTGCGGAGTGAGCTGGTCCCACGCGGCCCGCGGGTCGGAGGTGACCGTGGCGAGGTAGTCCTCGATGAAGCTCTCCATGCCGGCAGCCGTCACCACGTCGGCGGTCGGGGAGGGCGACGAGGCTGAGCTCGAGGGACTCGAGGACGGTGTCTGCGTCTTGGCATCAGGTGCGTTGTCCGACCCGAGGCGCCAGCCGACGAAGGCGACGATGACGGCGACCACCGCCAGCAGCAGGAGCGGCAGCAGCAGGCCGCGCCGGCGGCGAGGGGACGGCGTCGCGCTCGGCCCGGCGGCGGGAGCGGCGGCGGCCGGCGGGACGGCGGCCGTGATGACCTGGGTCGAGGTGGGGTCGGCCGCTCCGGTGGGCATGCCCACCGGGACTGCGCGGGGGAGCGGCGCCGGCAGGGGCGCTGTCGGGCCGGCCGCCAGGAAGTCGCGCACGTGGGCCGTCGACCAGCGGTCCTCGGGACGCTGCGCCATGGTCGCCAGCAGCACTGGCGCCAGCCAGCCGGCGCTCGCGCCGAGCCGGGGTGGCTCCTCGTGCACGATCCGGTAGAGCGCGCCGAGGAGGTTGCCGCTGACGTCGTACGGCGGGCGCCCCGACAGCGCGTGGTACGTCGCGGCGCCCAGCGACCACACGTCACTGGCAGCGGTCGCCTGGTGCCCCGACGCGACCTCCGGAGCGAGGTACGCCGGCGAGCCGGTCACCAGGCCGGTCTGGGTGAGTGAGGCGTCGGCCTGGGCGCGGGCGATGCCGAAGTCGGAGAGCTTCGCCTGCCCGTTGCGAGCGACCAGGATGTTCGACGGTTTCACGTCTCGGTGCACGATCCCCGCGGCGTGGGCGGCTGCCAGAGCATCGGCCGCCTGCCGGAGCACCGGTGCCGCCTGGTCGGGAGTGAGGGCGCCGTCGCGACGCACGAGCTCGGCCAGCGTGACCCCCTCCACGTACTCCATGACCAACCAGCGTTCGGTGCCCTCGTGCACGAGGTCGTAGACCGCTACGACGTGCGGATGGTTGAGCCGGGCTGCGAGTCGCGCCTCCCGTTCAGCGCGATCGAGATCGAGGTCGCTGCTGCCCGGCCCGAAGCCGATGCGTTTCAGCGCGACCTGCCGCCCCAGGACCTCGTCGCGGCCCAGCCACACCGCGCCCATCCCGCCGCGCCCGATCTCGGTCTCGAGCGTGTACCTGCCAGCGATCACGTCGTCACTACCTCCGATGCCGGTCAGCCTAACGACGCCACCACGGCGAACCCGGTGAGCGTGAGACCGGGACATGGGGCAGGCTTACTCCTGCCGATACCCATTCCCCGAAAGGTTCACCGTGTCCGTCGACCCGACCCTCCTCGACGACCTCGAGTGGCGCGGCCTGATCGCCAACTCGACGGACCTCGACGCGCTGCGCGAGGCCCTGACCGGGGGGAGCGTGCGTTTCTACGTCGGCTTCGACCCGACCGCGCCGAGCCTGCACATGGGCCACCTGGTCCAGGTGCTGACCGCGAAGCGACTTCAGGACGCCGGCCACACGCCGTACGCGCTCGTCGGCGGCGCGACCGGCATGATCGGCGACCCCAGGGACTCGGGGGAGCGCACCCTCAACAGCCTCGACACCGTCAAGGACTGGGTCGAGCGCGTACGCCGCCAGATCGAGCCGTTCCTGTCCTTCGACGGCGAGAACGCCGCCACCATGGTCAACAACTACGACTGGACCGCGAGCCTGTCGACGATCGACTTCCTGCGTGACATCGGCAAGCACTTCCCGGTCAATCGGATGCTGGCGCGCGACGTCGTCAAGAGCCGTCTCGAGGCGGGCATCAGCTACACGGAGTTCAGCTACGTGCTGCTCCAGTCGCTGGACTTCCTCAACCTCTACCGCGACCACGGGGTGACGCTGCAGTTCGGCGGGTCCGACCAGTGGGGCAACCTCACCGCCGGAGTGGAGCTGATCCGACGGGCCGACAGCGGCCATGCGCACGCCATCGCGACACCACTGATGACCAAGGCCGACGGCACGAAGTACGGCAAGACCGAGGGCGGTGCCCTCTGGCTCGACCCGCAGATGATGTCGCCGTACGCCTTCTACCAGTTCTGGCTCAACGTCGAGGACGCGAAGGTGGGCGAGCTGCTCCGGGTCTTCACCTTCTTCACGCACGCGGAGATCGAGGGCCTCGAGGCCGAGCACGCCGAGAAGCCGTTCCTCCGGGCTGCCCAGCGCGCGTTGGCGGAGCACGTCACGACGATCGTGCACGGCGCCGAGGAGACCGAACGGATCAAGGCGGCCTCGGCCGCCCTGTTCGGGGGCGGTGACCTGACCGAGCTGAGCCCGAGCACTCTGGGAGCCGCGCTCCGGGAGGCCGGGACCGCGACCCTCGACGGCGACGAACCGCTGCCCACCGTGGTGGACCTCCTGGTGGCGTCCGGGCTCGCGAAGAGCAAGGGCGACGCCCGGCGCACGGTGTCGGAGGGTGGGGCCTACCTCAACAACACCCGCATCGAGGACCCCGAGCAGGTGCCCGGAGCAGACGATCTGATCGGCGGCAGCTGGCTGGTGCTGCGCCGCGGGAAGAAGAACTTCGCCGGCGTCGAGGTGCGCTGAGCGTCCGTGTCGCATGCCGGACGGCCCGCAAAGGGCCTCTGACCTGCGCAAACACGGATGTGGGGGCCGTCACGTGCGTTCGATTTGAACAACCGCGCCACGTCCCCTAATGTTCTCCGAGTCGCCAGGGAGCGGCGGGAGGCAAGACCGGTCAGGTCGGGCCTCCGGCCCCGGCGGACATCTGCACCACTCACTCACCTCTCCGGTGGCGAAGCGAGCTTCTTCAGAAGCCCTCCAAAACTGGCGAGATTGTTGTGTGCGTGGAGCCGGATGAGGCGGAAAAGCCCGGATTTGCACCGGGACGAAACAATCCGCTAAGTTTAAACCACTGCCCCGGACGGGCCGGCCGAAAAGCCGAACTACCGGAATGCAACTGATGTTTGAGAACTCAACAGTGTGTCATAGTCGACGAATTAGTTTGTACCCGTCTTCTGTGTTTCTGCCCTTTTTGGGGTGGGGATGTGGTGACGGTTTTCTTTGATGATTGATGATTCTGGCAATTATTGTCAGTTTCGTTTTTTGTCGGGGTTACTTTTTGTTTTTCAACGGAGAGTTTGATCCTGGCTCAGGACGAACGCTGGCGGCGTGCTTAACACATGCAAGTCGAGCGGAAAGGCCCTTCGGGGTACTCGAGCGGCGAACGGGTGAGTAACACGTGAGTAATCTGCCCTTGGCTTTGGGATAACTACCGGAAACGGTGGCTAATACCGGATACGACGACCGCCTGCATGGGCTGGTTGTGGAAAGTTTTTTCGGCCAGGGATGTGCTCGCGGCCTATCAGCTTGTTGGTGGGGTAATGGCCTACCAAGGCTTCGACGGGTAGCCGGCCTGAGAGGGTGACCGGCCACACTGGGACTGAGACACGGCCCAGACTCCTACGGGAGGCAGCAGTGGGGAATATTGGACAATGGGCGGAAGCCTGATCCAGCAACGCCGCGTGAGGGATGACGGCCTTCGGGTTGTAAACCTCTTTCAGTATCGACGAAGCGCCGATGATGGTGGTGACGGTAGGTACAGAAGAAGCACCGGCCAACTACGTGCCAGCAGCCGCGGTAATACGTAGGGTGCGAGCGTTGTCCGGAATTATTGGGCGTAAAGGGCTCGTAGGCGGTTTGTCGCGTCGGGAGTGAAAACCCAGGGCTTAACTCTGGGCTTGCTTTCGATACGGGCAGACTAGAGGTATGCAGGGGAGAACGGAATTCCTGGTGTAGCGGTGAAATGCGCAGATATCAGGAGGAACACCGGTGGCGAAGGCGGTTCTCTGGGCATTACCTGACGCTGAGGAGCGAAAGTGTGGGGAGCGAACAGGATTAGATACCCTGGTAGTCCACACCGTAAACGTTGGGCGCTAGGTGTGGGGCCTATTCCATGGGTTCCGTGCCGCAGCTAACGCATTAAGCGCCCCGCCTGGGGAGTACGGCCGCAAGGCTAAAACTCAAAGGAATTGACGGGGGCCCGCACAAGCGGCGGAGCATGCGGATTAATTCGATGCAACGCGAAGAACCTTACCTGGGTTTGACATATGCCGGAAAGCTGTAGAGATACGGCCCCTTTTGTCGGTATACAGGTGGTGCATGGCTGTCGTCAGCTCGTGTCGTGAGATGTTGGGTTAAGTCCCGCAACGAGCGCAACCCTCGTTCTATGTTGCCAGCACGTAATGGTGGGGACTCATAGGAGACTGCCGGGGTCAACTCGGAGGAAGGTGGGGATGACGTCAAGTCATCATGCCCCTTATGTCCAGGGCTTCACGCATGCTACAATGGCCGGTACAAAGGGCTGCGATACCGTAAGGTGGAGCGAATCCCAAAAAGCCGGTCTCAGTTCGGATTGGGGTCTGCAACTCGACCCCATGAAGTCGGAGTCGCTAGTAATCGCAGATCAGCAACGCTGCGGTGAATACGTTCCCGGGCCTTGTACACACCGCCCGTCACGTCACGAAAGTCGGCAACACCCGAAGCCGGTGGCCTAACCCCTTGTGGGATGGAGCCGTCGAAGGTGGGGCTGGCGATTGGGACGAAGTCGTAACAAGGTAGCCGTACCGGAAGGTGCGGCTGGATCACCTCCTTTCTAAGGAGCACATACCCCGCACAGTCGCCAACCGTCCAGGTCTTCTGGTCGGTCCGTGTGGCTGGCACTGGTGGTGTTCACTAGTGGAATCGTCGATGAATGGTCGTGACTGTCTTCTCTGGTTGCCTCAGTACTGCCTGTCCAGCTCTGCTGGTGGGTGTGGAACCTGGTGGTTGGAGGGGGTGGGAGTGGTCGTGACACACTGTTGAGTCCTGAGATATCAGTCGTGAGGCTGTTTCTCTGTGGCCCTTCGGGACCGGTTCGCCGCGTGTGTGGTGGGTTGGCTCGGGTGGGTGTGGATCTTGTGAACTGGATAGTGGACGCGAGCATCTTTTGCGTCAAATTGCGCGCCCTTGGGGTGCCGGCTTCTGTGCTGTTCTTGCTCTCTTCGGGGGGTGGGTGCGGGGTGGGGTTGGTGGTCTGGGGGTGTTGTTTGGCGCAGAATTTTTGAATGGCAGTCTCTGTGCTGGCCCTGGTGAGTCCATCAGGTGTTGGTGCTGTAAACAGAGGGGCTGTTGTTCGTCTGAATCTTTTGTAGTTTTTGTTGAGTGTTTGTGCGACAAGCTATGAAGGGCACATGGTGGATGCCTTGGCATCAAGAGCCGATGAAGGACGTAGGAGCCTGCGATAAGCCCTGGGGAGTTGGCAACCGAGCTGTGATCCGGGGGTGTCCGAATGGGGGAACCCAGCACGAGTCATGTCGTGTTACCCACGCCTGAATATATAGGGTGTGTGGAGGGAACGCCGGGAAGTGAAACATCTCAGTACCGGTAGGAAGAGAAAACAAAAGTGATTCCGAGAGTAGTGGCGAGCGAAATCGGATGAGGCTAAACCTTGCGCATGTGATACCCGGCAGGGGTTGTGCGTGGGGGGTTGTGGGACCACTTGGATCGGTCTGCCGGCCGGTCAAACAGTAAGAAAAGCTGGTTGAAGTTGAAGTCCATTGGAAAGTGGCGCCGTAGAGGGTGATAGCCCCGTAAGTGTAAGTCCAGCTCTGTTGAGTGTCATCCCAAGTAACACGGAACCCCTGAAATTCCGTGTGAATCTGGCGGGACCACCCGTTAAGCCTAAATACTCCTTGATGACCGATAGCGGACAAGTACCGTGAGGGAAAGGTGAAAAGTACCCCTGGCGGGGAGTGAAATAGTACCTGAAACCGTGTGCCTACAATCCGTCAGAGCCCGGCTGGCCCCCTCTTTGCAATGGGGTTGTTGGGGTGATGGCGTGCCTTTTGAAGAATGAGCCTGCGAGTTTGCGGTGTGTTGCGAGGTTAACCCGTGTGGGGAAGCCGTAGCGAAAGCGAGTCCTAATAGGGCGTCTGAGTAGCACGCTCAAGACCCGAAGCGAAGTGATCTATCCATGGGCAGGTTGAAGCGCGGGTAAGACCGCGTGGAGGACCGAACCCACTTAGGTTGAAAACTGAGGGGATGACCTGTGGATAGGGGTGAAAGGCCAATCAAACTTCGTGATAGCTGGTTCTCCCCGAAATGCATTTAGGTGCAGCGTCGCGTGTTTCTTGCCGGAGGTAGAGCACTGGATAGCTAATGGGCCCTACAAGGTTACTGACGTTAGCCAAACTCCGAATGCCGGTAAGTGAGAGCGCGGCAGTGAGACAGTGGGGGATAAGCTCCATTGTCGAGAGGGAAACAGCCCAGACCATCAGCTAAGGCCCCTAAGCGGTGACTAAGTGGAAAAGGATGTGGAGTCGCAGTGACAACCAGGAGGTTGGCTTGGAAGCAGCCACCCTTGAAAGAGTGCGTAATAGCTCACTGGTCAAGTGATTCCGCGCCGACAATGTAGCGGGGCTCAAGTCATCCGCCGAAGCTATGGCATTCATGCGTTAACCCGGCCACGAATGTGGTCCAGGTGTGTGGATGGGTAGGGGAGCGTCGTGTCGCGAGTGAAGCTCCGGAGTGATCCAGGGGTGGACGCGACACGAGTGAGAATGCAGGCATGAGTAGCGAATCACGGGCGAGAAACCCGTGCGCCGAATGATCAAGGGTTCCAGGGTCAAGCTAATCTGCCCTGGGTAAGTCGGGACCTAAGGCGAGGCCGACAGGCGTAGTCGATGGACAACGGGTTGATATTCCCGTACCGGCAAAGTAGCGCCCATGACGAACCCGGTGATGCTAACCACCCGAAGCACCGTTGACCGATCCCTTCGGGGTGAGGCGCTGGTGTGGAGCGTGGGATCCGATCCGGTAGTAGTCAAGCGATGGGGTGACGCAGGAAGGTAGCCCAACCACAGCGATGGTTGTCTGTGGGTAAGCATGTAGGGGAGACGATAGGCAAATCCGTCGTCTTGTGTTCGATCACGGCCCTGAGATGTGATGCCGAGCCCGTATGGGTGAAGTGGGTAATCCTATGCTGTCGAGAAAAACCTCTAGCGAGCTACGCGCCGCCCGTACCCCAAACCGACTCAGGTGATCAGGTAGAGAATACTAAGGCGATCGAGCGAACCATGGTTAAGGAACTCGGCAAAATGCCCCCGTAACTTCGGGAGAAGGGGGGCCGGATACGTGAACCACCTTGCGTGGGGAAGCGTTGAAGGCCGCAGAGACCAGGCCCAAGCGACTGTTTACTAAAAACACAGGTCCGTGCGAAGTTGTAAGACGATGTATACGGACTGACTCCTGCCCGGTGCTGGAAGGTTAAGGGGACCGGTAAGACACGTAAGTGTCGAAGCTGAGAACTTAAGCCCCAGTAAACGGCGGTGGTAACTATAACCATCCTAAGGTAGCGAAATTCCTTGTCGGGTAAGTTCCGACCTGCACGAATGGAGTAACGACTTGGGCGCTGTCTCAACCATGGACTCGGCGAAATTGCAGTACGAGTAAAGATGCTCGTTACGCGCGGCAGGACGGAAAGACCCCGGGACCTTTACTATAGTTTGGTATTGGTGTTTGGTTCGGCTTGTGTAGGATAGGTGGGAGACTTTGAAGCATTCACGCCAGTGAGTGTGGAGTCAACGTTGAAATACCACTCTGGTCGTACTAGATGTCTAACCTAGGACCATTATCTGGTTCAGGGACAGTGCCTGATGGGTAGTTTAACTGGGGCGGTTGCCTCCTAAAATGTAACGGAGGCGCTCAAAGGTTCCCTCAGCCTGGTTGGCAATCAGGTGTTGAGTGTAAGTGCACAAGGGAGCTTGACTGTGAGACAGACATGTCGAGCAGGGACGAAAGTCGGAACTAGTGATCCGGCGTCGGCATGTGGAAGCGGCGTCGCTCAACGGATAAAAGGTACCCCGGGGATAACAGGCTGATCTTCCCCAAGAGTCCATATCGACGGGATGGTTTGGCACCTCGATGTCGGCTCGTCGCATCCTGGGGCTGGAGTAGGTCCCAAGGGTTGGGCTGTTCGCCCATTAAAGCGGCACGCGAGCTGGGTTTAGAACGTCGTGAGACAGTTCGGTCCCTATCCGCCGCGCGCGCAGGAAACTTGAGAAAGGCTGTCCCTAGTACGAGAGGACCGGGATGGACGAACCTCTGGTGTGCCAGTTGTCCCGCCAGGGGCACGGCTGGTTGGCTACGTTCGGAAGTGATAACCGCTGAATGCATCTAAGCGGGAAGCACGTTTCAAGATGAGGTTTCCCACCGGGTAACCGGGTAAGGCCCCCAGCAGAACACTGGGTTGATAGGCCGGAGGTGTACAGCAGCAATGCCTAGCCGACCGGTACTAATAGGCCGAGGGCTTGTCACACAAACCCTCAACCAAAACGACAAACCGCGCAGACGAACACCCATGTTCGCGTCCACTACACAGACACACAAGAGCAAACTCAATATATGAGCTTGGTCGACAGTGCGTGTGAGCACCCACCACCACTGTCGGTCGCAAGAGTTACGGCGGCCATAGCGAAAGGGAAACACCCGGTCCCATCCCGAACCCGGAAGTTAAGCCTTTCAGCGCCGATGGTACTGCAACCGAGAGGTTGTGGGAGAGTAGGACGCCGCCGGACATACACTCAGTAGTAGAGGCCACCGTAAGGTGGCCTCTACTCATTTCAGGACATTTTCGTACGACACCCAGGAGCAGCAGCCGTGGCCGAGCAACGACGCACCCAGCGCCCGTCAGGCGGCGGCCGTCCCACCGGTGGCAAGCCGCAGTCCGGTGGCAAGCCCACCTCCGGCGGTAAGCCGGCGGGAGGCAAGCCTGCGGGAGGCAAGCCGGCCGGCAGCAAGCCCGCTGCTGGCGGCAACCGGGACAAGTCGGCGAAGTCCAACGAGCGCTCCACCAAGTGGACCCCCGACGAGGGCCGGTCCACGGGCAGGGGCTCCTCGCGCAGCACTGGCCGGCCGCCGGGTGGCGGCAAGGGGCCGGACCGCAAGGGGTCGGGATACGACCGCTCGTCGGCACCGCGGGGCGGCGCCGGGCGCGAGAAGCCGGTACGCACCTCCGACCAGGCCGTCTACGACGGCCCGGACCTGCCCGTCGAGGTCACCGGCGCAGAGCTCGACCACGCCATCGCCGCCCAGCTCAAGGGTCTGCCCGAGAAGCTGGCCGCTCGCGTGGCTCGGCACCTGGCCGTGGCCGGGATGCTGATCGACAGCGACCCCGAGGTGGCCTACCAGCACACGCTGGCGGCTCGGGCCCGCGCGCCGCGGATCGCGGTCGTGCGCGAGGCGACCGGCGAGGCGGCGTACGCAGCAGGTCACTACGCCGAGGCGCTCGCCGAGCTGCGGGCAGCGAAGCGGATGAACGGCGCCACGGCGTACCTCCCGATCATGGCCGACTGCCACCGAGCGCTCGGC
Organism: uncultured Actinomycetota bacterium; assembly: GCA_963717855.1. GTDB lineage: Bacteria > Actinomycetota > Actinomycetes > Propionibacteriales > Nocardioidaceae > Nocardioides. Next base: position 228,293 of record CAVQXF010000001.1, read on the forward strand.
AAGCCACAGGACGCGTTGAAGCTGGCGAAGAGTCCCGGGGTCGCGAACTTCGGCCCCGAGGCGAAGGCCGAGATGACGATCGTCGAGGCCGGTGCCCGTCGCGACCTGGGCCAGCTCGACGCTGCGCTGCGGACCCTCGAGCTGGCGCCGCTGATGTCGAAGACCCGGGCTCCCTGGGTCGTCAGGCTGCGCTACGCCTACGCCGACACCCTCGCGGCTGCCGGCCGTGAGCAGGACGCCCTCGCCTGGTTCCACCGGACGTTCTCCATCGACGCCGACGAGCTGACGGACGCGGCCGAGCGCGCCGAGGCCCTGGAGAAGCAGCTCGGCTGAGGTTTCTCTGCGGCGGTCCCGGGCACGATGGGACCGATCGCGCGAGGAGGACTGGATGCTGCGTTTCTCGGGTGCCGGCGTCAGTGACGTCGGCCGGGTCCGTCCCCACAACGAGGATTCCGCCTTCCACGGCCCCTACGTGGCGGTGGTCGCCGACGGAGTGGGCGGCGCCGCAGCTGGAGAGGTGGCGTCGGCGACGGCGGCGTACGTCGTCGCAGCGACGGCGCTGGCGCGGTTCGGTGAGGATCCCGTCGACGTCCTGGTCCGCGGAGTCGAGAACGCCCATGCGAGCCTTCGGCTCGGGGTGGGTGCCGACCCGGACCGCGCCGGGATGGCCACGACGCTGACCGCGGTGGTCACCGACGGCAGCCGGGTGGTGCTCGGGCACGTCGGTGACAGCCGCGCCTACCTGCTGCGCGACGGGGCGCTGGTGCAGGTCTCGTGCGACCACACCTACGTCCAGCACCTCGTCGACACGGGTCAGCTCGATCCGGCCGAACGGCGCGGTCACCCGTGGAGCAACGTGGTGATGCGCTCGTTGGGCGGCGGGCCCGACGAGACCCTCGACGTGACCGACCTCGAGGTCAGCGCCGGTGACCGGCTGCTGCTGTGCAGCGACGGGCTCTCCGACCTCGTCGACGACGCCCGGATCTCCGAGGTGCTGCGACTGGCCGACCCGCACTCCGCGGCCGCCGTGCTGACCCATTCTGCGCTGCTCGCCGGCGGACGGGACAACATCACCGCCCTCGTGCTCGACGTCGTGGAGGGTCCGCTGGTGGTGGGGGACGGTCGGGTGCTGGGGGCGCTCGTCGACGTCAGCAACGTGGTGGACCCCGCCTCGGTCCGCGTCGCCCACTGACGCGGTCGCCGGTCAACGACCTGGTCCTCTTCACCCGACACCGACACGGTCCGGCACTCGCTGAACGCTGGCGTTCTCCCGCCCCATGGGCCACAATGGCTCCACAACTACATGCGTGTCACTCACCTCATTCATCTCCGGGAGACCGCTGGGGAAGGCGCATCTCGCGCCGGAGATGAAGGAGGACCCGGTGACCGCACGCACTGCAACCCGTACTGCAACGAGGGGCGTCCTGTACGTCCACTCCGCGCCGTCTGCGCTGTGCCCGCACATCGAGTGGGCTGCCGGCGGCGTCCTTGGCGTCCCCGTGAGTCTGGACTGGACCCCCCAGCCCGCTCAAGCGGGTGCGTACCGTGCCGAGCTCTCCTGGTCGGGCGAGACCGGCTCTGCCGCCGCTGTGGCGTCGGCGCTGCGCGGCTGGAACCACCTCCGGTTCGAGATCACCGAGGAGGCCACCGGCTCCTCGGAGGGCTCGCGCTACTCCTACACCCCCGAGCTCGGCGTCTTCCACGCCGTGACCGGTCTGCACGGCGACATCATGATCCCCGAGGACCGGCTCAAGGCAGCGGTCGTCAAGGCCGCCCTCGGCGACACCACGCTGCTCGGCGAGATCGACAAGCTGCTCGGCAAGCCGTGGGACGACGAGCTGGAGACGTTCCGGCACGCCGGTGACGGCGCCCCGGTGCGGTGGCTGCACCAGGTGGTCTGACCCGGCTCGATCAGAGCGGGATGTTGCCGTGCGCCCCGCGGCGTACGCCGACCGACTGCACCGCGTCCTCGATCGCCCGGGCGATCGCCGAGCGGGTCCGTGACGGGGAGACGACCTCGTCGACGACCCCGATCTCGACGGCCTTGTCGACGCCGCCGGCGATGCGCTCGTGCTCGGCGGCCAGCTCGACCTCGACCTGCGGGCGGATCTCGGGGGAGACCTCGGCCAGGCGCCGGCGGTGCAGGATCCGGATGGCCGCGATCGCGCCCATCACAGCGACCTCCGCGCCGGGCCACGCGAAGACCTTGGTCGCGCCGAGCGAGCGGGAGTTCATGGCGATGTAGGCGCCGCCGTACGTCTTGCGAGTCACCAGGGTCACCCGGGGCACGACGCACTCGCCGAAGGCGTGCAGGAGCTTGGCGCCGCGGCGGACCACGCCGTCCCACTCCTGGCCGACGCCCGGGAGGTAGCCGGGCACGTCGACGACCACGATCAACGGGACGCCGAACGCGTCGCACATCCGCACGAACCGGGAGGCCTTCTCGGCCGAGAGCGAGTCGAGGCAGCCGCCGAGCCGCAGCGGGTTGTTGGCCACGACGCCGACGGTGCGACCCCCGAAGCGACCGAGGGTCGTGACGATGTTGGGCGCCCAGCGGGCGTGCAGCTCCTGCGCGGTGCCTTCGTCGAGGACGGCCTCGACGAGGGGGTGGACGTCGTACGCGCGCTTCTTGGACTCAGGGAGCAGCGCCTCGAGATCGATGTCCTCGATCTCGGCCACGGCGAGGCTGCCCTGGGAGCCGAGCAACGACGCGATGTCGCGGGCCCGATCGAGAGCGTCCCGCTCCGAGTCGGCGAGGACGTGGACGACGCCGGAGCGGCGGCCGTGCGGCTCAGGGCCACCGAGGCGGAGCATGTCGACGTCTTCGCCGGTGACGGAGCGGACCACGTCGGGGCCGGTGACGAAGATGCGACCCTCGGGTCCGAGGATCACCACGTCGGTGAGGGCCGGACCGTACGCCGCGCCGCCGGCCGCTGGCCCGAGCACGACCGAGATCTGCGGGATCTTGCCGGAGGCCTGGGTCATGACCTGGAAGATCCGGCCCACGGCGTGCAACGAGAGCACGCCCTCGGCGAGGCGAGCGCCGCCGGAGTGCCACAGGCCGATGATCGGGATCCGGTCGGTCATCGCCCGGTTGTAGGCGTCGACCACGACCCGGCAGCCGAGGTCACCCATCGCGCCGCCCATGACGGTGGCGTCGGAGCAGAAGGCGACCGCCTGGGTGCCCTGGACCGTGCCGATGGCCGCGAGCATGCCGGAGTCGTCGTCGGGTGTGATCAGCTCGAGGCTGCCCTCGTCGAAGAGCGCGGTCAGCCGGTGCACCGGGTTGCGCGGGTCCTCCTCGCGGGGGAGCTTCGCCGGCTTGGTCGCGGTGGCGGTCATCAGACCGACCCGAAGATGACGGCGACGTTGGCGCCGCCGAAGCCGAAGGAGTTGTTGAGCGCCGCGATGTCGCCGAGTGGCAGGTCCCGGGGCTTGGTGGCGATGTCGAGCTCGACCTGGGGATCCAGGTTGTCCAGGTTGATCGTCGGCGGCGAGACCCGGTGGTGCAGGGCGAGCACGGTGGCGATCGCCTCGAGGGCGCCGGCGCCGCCGAGCAGGTGTCCGGTCATGGACTTGGTGCTGGTCACCACGACGTCGGTGGCGTGCGCACCGAGCGTCGCGTGCAACATCAGGCCCTCGGCGATGTCGCCCTGCGGGGTCGAGGTCGCGTGCGCGTTGACGTGGGCGATCGTGGTGGGGTCGATCTCCGCCTCCTGCAGCGCCCGCAGGATGGCCCGGGAGCCTCCGCGGCCGGCCGGATCGGGCTGGGCGATGTCGTGGGAGTCGGCGGTGATGCCGGCGCCGAGCACGCTGGCGTAGATGCGGGCGCCGCGGGCCAGGGCGTGCTCCTCGGACTCCAGCACGAGCACGCCGGCGCCTTCGCCGAGGACGAACCCGTTGCGAGCGGTGTCCCACGGGCGGGAGACCGCCGTGGGGTCGCCGCCCTCCTCACCACTGGCCGTCTTCGACAGCGCCATCATGTTGGCGAAGGCGGCCATCGGCAGCGGGTGGATGGCCGCCTCGGTGCCGCCGGCGACCACGACGTCGGCCCGCCCGAGCCGGATCTGGTCGATGGCGTGGGCGATCGCCTCGTTGCCGGAGGCGCACGCCGAGACCGGCGTGATGACCGCCGCGCGCGCTCCGACGTAGAGGCTGATCTGCGCCGCCGGCGCGTTGGGCATCAGCATCGGCACGGCCAGGGGAGAGACCCGGCGCGGGCCCTTCGCCTTCATGACGTCGTAGTTGTCCAGGAGCGTGGTCACGCCACCGATGCCCGAGGCCATGCAGACCCCGAGCCGGTCGTTGTCGAGCTCGACATCGACCAGGCCGGCGTCTGCCCAGGCCTCTATCGCGGCCACCATCGCGAACTGCGAGGAGCGGTCGAGGCGTCGGGCCTTGACCCGCTCGAGGACCTCGGTCGGCTCGACCGCGATGCGGCCGGCGATCTTGACCGGCATCCCCTCGACCCACTCATCGGTGAGGTACCGGATCCCGGAACGCCCGTTGATGAGTGCGTCCCAGGTGCTGGCCACGTCACCCCCGACGGGGGACGTGGTCCCGATCCCGGTGACGACGACTCGCTTCGACATGGTGCTCCTTGTGGATCGACAGGATGTCTCGACAGGCTCGCGGTGAGCCTGAGGTCAGGCCTGGGCGCGCTCGATGAACGCGACCGCGTCACCCACGGTCTTGAGGTTCTTGACCTCGTCGTCGGGGATCGAGACGCCGAACTTCTCCTCGGCGGCGACGACGACCTCGACCATGGACAGCGAGTCCACGTCCAGGTCGTCGACGAAGGACTTGTCGAGCTGGACGTCGTCGGCGTCGATGCCGGCGACCTCGTTGACGATCTCGGCGAGGTCGGCGCGGATCTCTTCGGTGGTGGCCATCTGGCGGTTCCTTCTCTTGGTTGGGTGGTTCCGTCGGGTGGTGCGGGTGGTGCGATCAGGGGACGGTGACGACCTGCGCGGCGTACGCGAGGCCGGCACCGAAGGCGATGAGCAGGGCGGTGTCGCCGCTGCGGGCGTCACCGTCCTGGATCATCCGGTCGAGGGCGAGCGGGACCGAGGCAGCCGAGGTGTTGCCCTGCTCGGCGACGTCGCGGGCGATCTTGACGCGCTCGGGCAGCTTCATGGCCCGGGCCATGGCATCGGTGATGCGCATGTTGGCCTGGTGGGGGACGAACACATCGAGCTCGTCGAGGCTGACCCCGGCGCGGTCGAGTGCCTGTTGGCCGATCTTGGCCATCGCGAAGGAGGCCCAGCGGAAGACGGCGTTGCCCTGCATGACGAGGTGGGGCATGCGCGGGTTGTCGCTGGCGAGGACGTCGCGCCAGTCCTCCCGCTGCCGGATCAGGTCGAACTGCTCACCGTCGGAGCCCCACACGACGGGGCCGATACCGGGGGTGTCGCTCGGACCGACCACGACGGCGCCCGCGCCGTCGGCGAAGATGAAGGCCGTCCCGCGGTCCGTGGAGTCGGTGATGTCGGAGAGACGCTCGACGCCGATCACGAGGGCGTGGCCGGCGCTGCCGCCGCGGACGAAGTCGGCGGCCATGGCGACGCCGTGGCAGAAGCCCGCGCAGGCGGCCGAGATGTCGAACGCCGCCGCCTGGTTGGTGCCGAGCTCGTGCGCGATCGCCGTGGCGATGGCCGGGGTCTGGTACATGTGCGTGACCGTGGCCACGATCACGCAGTCGATCTGCTCCGGGGCGATCCCGGCGCGCTCGATCGCCGTACGGGCCGCGGCGACCGACATGACCTGAACGGTCTCCTCGGGGGTCGCGAAGCGACGCTGCTTGATGCCGGAGCGCTGCTGGATCCACTCGTCGCTCGAGTCGATCGCCTCGATCACCTCGGAGTTGGGGATGATCCGCGACGGGCGGTAGGTCCCGATGCCGAGGATCGCAGCGTGCTCAGCGCCCTGGGCCGATCGGATCGTGGCCATCAGTAGCCTCCCTGGGGGTGCAGCCGCAGGAGCGGCTGCCCCGGGGAGACGAGGTCGCCGTCGTGGACCAGCCACTCGACGATCTCGCCGCCGTGAGCAGCGGTGATCTCGGTGCGGTCGCGCAGGCTGGCCACCTCGCCGATGGTGGCCCCGGCGGCCAGCACCTCGAGCGCCTCCGCCTCGGCCGAGATGTGGAAGGTGCCCTTGATCGGGGAGACGACCATCCGCCAGGTCGGCGTCGTGTTGATGCCCGACGCCTCCCCGTGCTTGGCGCAGAACTCACGGGCGGCGTCGAGCTGGTCGGGGGTCTTGAGGGCGAAGGTCTCGACGCCCTTCAGTGCCCGCTTGGCGATGCCGGTCAGGGTGCCGGCCGGGGGCATCTCCAGGATGCCGGTCACGCCGAGGTCCTCCATCGTCTCCAGGCACAGGTCCCAGCGGACCGGGCTCGCGATCTGGCCGACGATGCGCGCAAGCACGTCGCGACCGTCGTGGATGACCTTGCCGTCCCGGTTGGAGATCACCCGGGTGCGCGGGTCGTGGACCGAGACCGACCGGGCCAGCCCGGCGAGGTGGCCCACGGCCGGCTCCATGTGCTGGGTGTGGAAGGCTCCGGCGACGCTCAGCGGCATCAGTCGCGCCTTCGTGGGCGGCTCCTCGGCGAAGGCGCTGAGCTGCTCGAGGGTGCCGGCGGCGACGATCTGCCCCGGGCCGTTGTCGTTGGCGGCGGTGAGGCCGTGCTTGTCGATGGCCGCGAGCACCTCCTCGCGGTCACCCCCGAGGACGGCGGTCATGCCGGTCGGCGTGACGGCGGCCGCACGCGCCATCGCGTTGCCGCGCTCCCGGACCAGGACCATCGCCTGCTCGGCGGTGATCACCCGGGCGCCGGAGGCGGCCGCGATCTCGCCGACGCTGTGGCCGGCGACCGCACCGATCTGGTCGAACGCGTCGGCCGGGTGCGGGAACAGCTCGAGGGCCGCGACCAAGCCGGTCGCGACCAGCAGCGGCTGGGCGATCTCGGTCTGACGGATCGTCTCGGCGTCGGCCTCGGTGCCGTAGTGGGCGAGGTCGATGCCGGCGACCGTGGAGAGCCAGTCGAAGCGCGACGCGAACCTCGGATCCTCCAACCAGGGCAGGAGGAAGCCGGGAGTCTGGGCACCTTGGCCGGGAGCAACGATCACGAGCACACCTCCACTCTGCCGCGAAGGAGGGTGGAACCTCGCCTTCGGCCCGCACGAAAACGACCGGCGGTTCTTTGTAGGGTTCCTACAAACAGCAGTGTGCTACGGGGCGTCCGTCAGGCGGTGCGCCCGGAGAGTCGGCCGAGGACCAGGGCGATCTCCAGGGTCAGCGCCTCGCGCGGATCGGTGGGGGAGAAGCCGGTGAGCTCGGCGACCTGCCGCAGGCGGTAGCGGACCGTGTTGGGGTGCACGAAGAGGTCGCGGGCGGCGCCCTCGATCGAGGAGCCCTGCTGGAAGTACGACGAGATCGTCTCGATCAGGGTCCCCCGGGCGTTCAGCAGCGGCAGGTAGATCTCCTCCACCAGGTGACGGCGGGCGTGCCCGTCGCCGGCGAGGGCGCGCTCGGGGAGCAGGTCGGCGCTGCGCACCGGGCGTGGCGCCTCCGGCCATCCCGGAGCGGCCCGGTGGGCGGCCAGCGCGGCGCGCGCGGAGATGTGGGCCTGGCTCAGGTCGTCGGTCACCGGACCGACCACGACGGGGCCGGGACCGAACTGGTCGACGACGGTGGCGGCGGCCGCGCGCGGGTCGTCCACCCCGCCGAGCAGCACGACGAGGCGGTCGCCCTGGACGGCACACAGGGCGTCCATGCCACCAGCGCGCGCGGCCCGGCGTACCTCGTCGAAGCTCTCGCTCTCACGGCGCTGGGCGCTCGCGCTGCCCAGCACGACGGCCACGTCCCCCCGTCCCACCCAGCCCAGCGCGCTCGCCCGCGAGAGCAGTGCCTCGTCGGCGTCGGAGCGGAGGACCGCATCGACCACGAGAGCCTCGAGGCGGGCGTCCCAGGCGCCGCGGACCTCGGCGGCGCGGGCGTAGACCTCGGCGGTGGCGAACGCGACCTCGCGGGCGTAGCGCAGCACGGCCTGGCCGATGTCGGCCGCGTCGGCAGGGTCGAGCAGGTCCTCGATGTTCGCCTCGACGACGTCGATCGACAGGCGGACCAGGTCGACGGTCTGCTGCAGGTTGATCACGCCGGCCAGGGCCCGGGGCGCGACGCCGAAGACCGACGCCACCATGTCGCCGCCGGCCGGAGCCGGTTGGTCGCCCGCGGCCTGGCGGTACCAGTCGACGAAGCCCCGGATGCCCGCCTGCACGATGCTCGAGACCCACGAGCGGTCCTCCGCGCTGAGCGCGCGGAACCACGCCATGTCCTGGTCCATCCGCGCGGTCGCGGCCGTGGCGAGCGCACCGGTCGCCCGCTGCAGCGCCTCGGCTGCGCGCTCGTGGGCGGACGAGGCAGGGGGAGTGACCACGCAGCGAGGCTATTGCACCCGACCCGGATCGGCAGAGGGCACGTTAAAGCCCGGTAAATCAAGGGGATCGGCCTTCGTAACACCCGGTAGGTCTGGTTGAATCGACAACACTGTCCCTCGGGGACGTCCAGCAGGGGAGGCAACGTGGCCGATCGCTACGACGTGCAGTTCGTGACGATCCACGGGCACCGTCGCGCGTACGTGCGGGCCGGCTCCGGCCCGGTCGTGCTCCTCCTGCACGGTCTCGGGTGTGACCACACCACCTGGGACCCGGTCATCGAGTCACTCAGTCGCCGCTACACGGTCATCGCACCCGACCTGCTCGGGCACGGGCAGTCCGACAAGCCGCGCGCCGACTACAGCGTCGGCGGCTACGCCAACGGCATGCGCGACCTGCTCACGGTCCTGGGGATCGACAAGGTCACTGTCATCGGACACAGCTTCGGCGGCGGCGTCGCCATGCAGTTCGCCTACCAGTTCCCCGAGCGCACCGAGCGGCTGATGCTGGTCTCGTCCGGTGGACTCGGCCCGGAGGTCACTCCCGCGATCCGGGCGATCACCACCCCCGGCTTCCACGAGGTGATGGGGGTGCTGACCCTGCCCGGCGTACGTCACCTCGGCATCGCCGGGCTGCGCGGGCTCTCGGCCCTGGGGTGGAAGTCGACCCGCGACTTCGACGAGGTCGCCGAGGTGTTCGACACCTTCAAGGATCCCGCTGCCCGGCACGCGATCCGGCACGTCGTGCGCGCCGTCGTCGACTGGCACGGCCAGATCGTGACCATGGCCGACCGGGCCTACCTCACCGAGGAGATGCCGATGTGGGTGGTCTGGGGCCGTGACGACCGGGTGATCCCGGTCCGGCACGCCTCGCACGCTGCCCGCTTCGCGCCGAGCGCCCGGGTTGAGGTGATCCCCGATGCCGGACACTTCCCGCACAAGGACCACCCCTACCGTTTCAGCCGGATCGTGCACGACTTCATCCGCTCGACCCAGCCGGCGAAGTACTCCCGGGCGCGTTTCCGGGCGCTGCTGAAGAACGGCCACGAGTCGCCGGCTCCGGCGCCGCTACGGGTCGTCGCGGACATCTAGGGACGACGAAGGGCGGCGACCGTGGTCACCGCCCTTCGTACGTTCGCTGGTGGTGCTAGGCGTCTCCGCCCTCCTGCTTCACCCCGGAGACGGCCGTCGGGTCGTCGATCCGGTAGCGGGAGAAGGCCTCCTCGACCTTGTGCCGCTCGATCTGGCCGGCGTCCGCGAGCGCCTGGAGCGTCTGCACGACGACCGACTGGGCGTCGATGTGGAAGAAGCGTCGTGCGGCGGGACGGGTGTCGGCGAAGCCGAAGCCGTCGGCGCCGAGCACGCGGTAGTCCGCAGGCACCCAGCGGGCGATCTGCAGGGGTACGGCGCGCATGTAGTCCGACACCGCGACCACCGGTCCCTCGACGCCCCTCAGCTTGTCCGTGACGTACGCCGTACGCGGGCTCTCGCCCGGGTGCAGCAGGTTCCACTCCTCGGCGGCAGTGGCGTCGCGGGCCAGCTCGTTCCAGGAGGTGACGGACCAGGTGTCGGCCTGGACGCCCCACTCCTCGGCGAGGATCCGCTTGGCCTCGGTGATCCACGGGAAGCCGACGCCGGAGGCGAGCAGCTGGACCCGGGGGCCCTCGCCCTCGGCGGACGACACGTGGTGGATGCCCTTGAGGATGCCCTCGACGTCGACGTCCTCCGGCTCGACCGGCTGCGCGACGGGCTCGTTGTAGACGGTGAGGTAGAAGATGATGTTCTCGGCGTTCTCGCCGTACATCCTCTCGAGGCCGGACTGCATGACGTGCGCGACCTCGTAGGCGAACGCCGGGTCGTAGTGCACGACCGCAGGGTTGGTCGCGGCGAGCAGCGGCGAGTGGCCATCAGCGTGCTGCAGGCCCTCGCCGGTGAGCGTCGTACGACCGGCCGTGGCGCCGATCAGGAAGCCCCGGGCGAGCTGGTCGGCCATCGCCCAGATCGAGTCGCCGGTGCGCTGGAACCCGAACATCGAGTAGAAGATGTAGAACGGGATCATGTGCTCGCCGTGGGTCGAGTACGTCGAGCCCGCAGCCGTCGCCGAGGCCATCGCGCCGGCCTCGGAGATGCCCTCGTGGAGCATCTGGCCCTGCGCCGACTCCTTGTAGGAGAGCAACATATTGCGGTCGACCGACTCGTACTGCTGTCCGGACGGGTTGTAGACCTTCGCGCTCGGGAACATCGCGTCCATGCCGAAGGTCCGGTACTCGTCCGGCGCGATCGGCACCAGGCGCTTGCCGATCTCCGGGTCCTTCATCCAGTCCTTGAGCAGACGGACGACGGCCATGGTGGTGGCGACCGGGTGCTTGCCGCCGCCCTTCTTGAGCTCGGCGTACGCCGAGTCGCCGGGCAGCTGGAGGTTCTTGGCCCGGACCACCCGCTTGGGCAGGGAGCCACCGAGCTGCTTGCGACGGTCGAGCATGTACTCGATCTCGGGTGCCTTGGCGCCCGGGTGGAAGAACGGCGCGCCGCCGGTCTCCTCGTAGGAGCGCTCGAGGTCGCGGTCCGAGATCGGCAGGTAGAGGCGGTCCCGGAACTTCTTGAGGTCGTCCTGGGTCAGCTTCTTCATCTGGTGGGTGGCGTTCTTGCCCTCGAGGGCGTCGATCGTCCAGCCCTTGATGGTCTTGGCCAGGATCACCGTCGGCTGGCCGACGTGCTTGGTGGCCGAGTCGAACGCGGCGTACACCTTGCGGTAGTCGTGGCCACCGCGCGGCAGCTTCTCGATCTGCTGGTCGCTCATGTGCTCGACCATCTTGCGCAACCGCGGGTCGCCGCCGAAGAAGCTCTCGCGCACGTAGGCGCCGTCCTCGGTGGAGTAGGTCTGGAAGGCGCCGTCGGGAGTGGTGTTCATCTTGTTGACGAGGACACCGTCGACGTCGCGGGCGAGGAGCGGGTCCCAGCCCTGGCCCCAGACGACCTTGATGACGTTCCAGCCGGCGCCGCGGAAGTTGGCCTCGAGCTCCTGGATGATCTTGCCGTTGCCGGTGACCGGTCCGTCGAGCTGCTGCAGGTTGCAGTTGATGACCCAGGTGAGGTTGTCGAGCTCCTCACGCGCAGCGATCCGGATGGCGCCGAGCGACTCGGGCTCGGCCATCTCGCCGTCACCGAGGAACGCCCAGACGCGCTGGTCGCTGGTGTCCTTGATGCCGCGGTTGGCCAGGTAGCGGTTGAACCGTGCCTGGTAGATCGAGTTGATGCCGGTCAGGCCCATCGAGACCGTCGGGAACTCCCAGAACTCCGGCATCAGGCGCGGGTGGGGGTACGACGAGAGCCCGGCGTGCGGCCCGTGCTGGACCTCCTGGCGGAAGCGGTAGAGCTGCTCCTCGGTCAGGCGGCCCTCGAGGAACGCGCGAGCGTAGATGCCGGGGGAGGCGTGGCCCTGGATGTAGATCTGGTCGCCGCCACCGGGGGCGTCCTTGCCGCGGAAGAAGTGGTTGAAGCCGACCTCGTACAGGCTGGCCGACGACTGGTAGGTCGCGATGTGGCCGCCGACCTCGAGGCCCTTGCGGTTGGCGCTGGAGACCATGACGGCGGCGTTCCACCGGATGAACGCGCGGATGCGGCGCTCAGCCTCCTCGTCGCCGGGGAACCACGGCTCACGCTCGGGCGGGATCGTGTTGATGTAGTCGGTGCTCCGCAGGGCGGGCACGCCGACCTGCATCTCGCGCGCTCGCTCCAGGAGCCGGAGCATGACGTAACGGGCACGCTCGCGGCCGCGCTCGTCGACGAGGGAGTCGAAGGAGTCGATCCAGTCGTTGGTCTCGTCCGGGTCGATGTCGGGAAGCTGGGTGGGCAGGCCTTCGTGGATGACGGTCGGGATCGTGCCGCTCCGCTTGGTGTCCGTGCCAGAAGTGGGGGTGATTTCTTCGGTCACGGGTTCATCCTTGCACTCGCTCCCGCGCGGCGAAATTTACCCACCAGTACGGACCCGGTGGGACCGCGGTTGTGGACACAGGTTGCGCCTGCGGTGGAACTCCGGTGGACTACTCCCCACTTCAAGCGTCGCGGCACTGTGCCGCGCACCAACTGATCGGAGGCGTCCGTTGAGCTCGACCCCGGGTGGTGGGCCCACCCAGACAGACCCAGACTCCACTCCGGCCGACCGGCTCGGCTTCAAGCCGGGGACCGTGGTCCAGGAGCTGGGCTGGGACACCGACACCGATGACGAGCTCCGGGTCTCGATCGAGAACCGGATCGACGCCGACCTCGTCGACGCCGACTACGGCAACGTCGTCGACTCCGTGCTGCTGTGGTGGCGCAACGAGGACGGCGACCTCGTCGACGGGCTCGTCGACGCGCTGACCGACCTCGTGGGAGGCGGAGCCATCTGGCTCCTCACGCCGAAGGTCGGCCGCCCCAACGCCGTCGACCCGGCGGACATCGCCGAGGCCGCACCGATCGCGGGTCTGTCGCAGACCACGACCGCCGCCGTGAGCAAGGACTGGTCGGCGACGCGGCTCGTCGCGCCGAAGACTCCCGCCTAGGCCCCGGGCGTAGCGTCGGCCACGGTGTCGGGACGTTTCCGGCCCCGGGTCGTTGGGACCGCGTCCCAACCACCGGTCTGGAAGGTGCTGACGTGCCCGCGATCCCGAAGGTCCGCGCTGGTCTCGATGCCGGCGGGACGACGCTCAAGGTGCTCGGACGGGCGGGCGTGCTGCGTCCGCACGGCCCGCTCGCGCTGGCGAAGGCCGGCAAGGCGCTCAAGGACTGGGGGGTCGGGCCCGCTGGCGGCTTCGCCGCCGCCGCCCGTCTCGACCCCCACCGGACCGCCATCGTCGACGAGCTCGGCTCCCTGACGTACGACGAGGTGCACCGCCGCTCCAACGCGCTGGCCCGGGCGCTCGCCGATCTCGGCGTCTCGGCCGGCGACGGGGTCGCCGTGATGTGCCGCAACCACCGCGGGTTCGTCGACGCGAGCCTCGCGACCGCCAAGCTCGGCGCCGACATCCTCTACCTCAACACCGCCTTCGCCGGTCCTCAGCTCGTCGAGGTCGTCGCGCGGGAACGGCCGCGCGTCGTCGTGTCCGACGAGGAGTTCACCGGCCTGCTCGCCGGGGTGGACGTCGACGAGCGGGTGCTCGCCTGGGTGGACGGCCCCACCGAGGCCACGACGCTCGACGACGCTCATCGCGTCGTACCCCGACGACGACGTGCCGCCCGCGGACCGGCACGGACGGATCGTCATCCTGACGTCCGGCACCACCGGCACCCCCAAGGGAGCACCGCGCAGCGAGGCCGGGGTCGAGGCGGCGGTCTCGCTGCTCTCACGGATGCCCCTGCACTACGGCTGGCGCACCCACATCGCGGCTCCGCTCTTCCACACCTGGGGCTTCGCGCACCTGGCCCTGGCGATGCTGCTCGGCTCGACGATGGTGCTGCGCCGCAGGTTCGACCCCGAGGCCTGCCTCGCCCTCGCCGAGTCCGAGCGCTGCGACTCGGTCGTGGTGATCCCGGTGATGCTGCAGCGGATCATGGCGCTGCCCGACGAGACGCTGGCGTCGTACGACCTCTCACGGGTCCGCGTCGTCGCCTCGTCGGGCTCGGCGCTGCCCGGTGACCTGGCGCTGGAGTGGATGGATCGCTTCGGCGACCACCTCTACAACATCTACGGCTCCACGGAGGTCGCCTACGCCTCGATCGCGACCCCCGAGGACCTGCGGGCCGCTCCGGCAGCCGCGGGCAAGCCGCCGTACGCCACGGTGGTGAAGATCCTCGACCCCGACGGTCGGCCGTTGCCGCAGGGGGAGGTCGGACGGATCTTCGTCGGCAACGGGCTGCTCTTCGAGGGCTACACCGGCGGCGGTGGCAAGGAGGTCGTCGACGGCCTGATGTCGACCGGCGACGTGGGGCGCTTCGATGACGACGGGCGGTTGCACGTCGAAGGTCGTGACGACGAGATGATCGTCTCCGGTGGCGAGAACGTCTTCCCCAAGGAGGTCGAGGACTGCCTGATGCGCCACGAGGCCGTCGTCGAGGTCGCCGCCGTCGGCGTCCCGGATGCCGATTTCGGCACGAGACTGCGGGCGTACGTCGTCGTGAACGGGCCGGTCACCGACGAGGACCTCAAGAGCCACGTCAAGGACAACCTGGCCCGGTTCAAGGTCCCGCGGGAGATCGTCTTCATCGAGGAGCTGCCGCGCAACGCGACCGGCAAGGTGCTCAAGCGGGAGCTCGCCGAGGAGTGAGGGCTGCCGATTGGAAGGGCGTCCCCGGCGAGTGACAGGATCGTGGTCATGACCGGACTCGAGCTCGGTGGCCCAGCGCCCGACTTCATGCTGCGCGACCAGTTCGGCCAGGACGTCTCGCTGGCGTCGTACCGCGACAAGAAGGCAGTCGCGATCCTCTTCTACCCGTACGCGTTCTCCGGCGTCTGCACCGGCGAGATGACCGGCGTGCGCAACCGGCTCGACGAGTTCCTGACCTTCGAGACCGAGGTGGTCGCGATCTCCTGCGACCCGGTCTACGCGCTGCGGGCCTTCGCCGACCAGGACGGGCTGAACTTCCCGTTGCTCTCCGACTTCTGGCCGCACGGTGACGTCGCCCGGGCCTACGAGGTGTTCGACGAGTCCAAGGGCTGTCCGCGGCGCTCGTCGTACGTCGTCGACAAGCAGGGCCTGCTGCGCTGGGCCGTCCACAATGCGATGCCCGAGGGCCGCGACCTCGACGAGCACCTGCGCCAGCTCGCCGCGGCGGTCTAGACCTATCTCGCAACTTCCGCCTCGGCCGGCGACAAGTTCGGCCTCGGCCCCTATTCTGGTCCACGTTGAACCGCAGGAGACCCGAGACTCCTGCGGTTCAACTTCATTTCTGGGGTAGTTCGTGCGTAGTCTTTGCCGCGCTCCGGGGCGTATAGCTCAGCGGTAGAGCACCTCCCTTACAAGGAGGTGGTCGGGGGTTCGATCCCCTCTGCGCCCACCTGATGCCGCGCGACGAGTCTTCGTCGGCGCGATCCTGCTCGTGGTCGGACTCATGATGTGACCGCGGCCGACCCGCCCGATGCAGTGGAGTAGGTTTTCGCCATGATCCGGTTACTGGTCGGCTTCGTCATCCAGCTGGCGGCCAACGCATTAGGCCTCCTGGTTGCGGACTGGGTGCTCGAGGACGTCACGGTCTCAGGCACGGCCTTCCTCGTGGCGGTCGTGATCTTCACCGTCGTCTACGCGATCGCCCAGCCGTTCCTGACGCAGCTCGCACTCAGCAGCGCGGCTGCACTGCGCGGAGCGACGGCCCTGGTCGCCACACTGATCGGGCTGATCGTCACGTCCCTGGTATCGGACGGGCTGTCGATCTCCGGAGGTCTGACCTGGATCGAGGCGACCGTCATCGTCTGGATCGTGTCGCTGCTCGGGACCCTGGTCCTCCCCATGATCTTCGTCAAGAAGAAGGTCGAGGAGAAGCGCGGCTGATGCCAGTCACTGAGAGCTCGATCGCGGAGCGGCTCGAGGGTCAGCACGTGCTCATCACGGGCGTCACCGGCTTCGTCGGTGAGGCACTGCTGCACCTGATGCTGACCCATGTGCCGGGAGTCCGCACGACGGTGCTGGTGCGCCCGAAGGGATCCACGAGTGGAACGGCGCGGACCGCGTCGCTGCTGAAGAAGCCGATCTTCGCCGACGCCGTCGAGGCGGCCGGCGGGATCGAGGCCCTGATGGCGGCGCGTGTCGGCGTGCTCGAGGGCGACCTGTACGACGCCCCGGCGCTGCCGACCGACCTCGACGCCGTCGTGCACTGCGCCGGCGACGTGTCCTTCGACCCGCCGGTCGACGAGGGCTTCCGCACCAACGTGCAGGGTGCTCGCGAGCTGATGGCGCGGGTCCGCGAGGCCGGCCCGGACATCCACTACGTGCACATCTCCACGGCGTACGTCGCCGGGCGCCGTCGCGGCAGCATCCCCGAGGGTCCGGTGCCGCAGGTGGTCGACCTGGAGGCCGAGCTGGCCTGGGGTCTCAGCCAGCGCCAGGACATCGAGCACCGCTCGCGGGGCACCGAGGTGCTCACCGCCGAGCGCAAGAAGGCCGAGAAGGAGCACAGCCGGGCGGGGCTGCTGACGGCGGCCAACGCCACCGAGGCGGCTCGCAAGCAGTGGGTGAAGGACGAGCTGGTCCGGGTCGGCGCCGAGCGGGCGCGCAGCCTCGGCTGGACCGACTGCTACACCTTCACCAAGGCCCTGGGCGAGCGCATCGTCGAGGAGCACGCCCGCACCAACCGGGTCTCCATCGTGCGGCCCAGCATCATCGAGTCCGCCCTCGTGAGCCCCTATCCGGGCTGGATCGAGGGCTTCAAGATGATGGAGCCGCTGATCCTGGCCTACGGCCGCGGTGAGCTGCCCGAGATGCCGGGCGCCGCCGACACGACCGTCGACGTCGTACCGGTCGACCACGTCGTCGCCGCGATCGTCGCCGTCCTGGCGCACCCGCCCGAGGTCGGCGCCCCGGCGTACTTCCACGTCTCCTCCGGGGACCGCAACCCGCTGACCTTCCGGGCGCTCTACGAGAACGTGCGCGCCTACTTCGACGCGCACCCGTTCATCTCCGGCGACCGCGGCGCGACCCGGCTGCCCGAGTGGCGCTTCCCGGGCTCGCAGTCCGTCGAGCGGCTGCTCAGCACCAGCGAGCGCGCGTTCAAGGTGGCCGACTACGTGATCGGCCACGCCCCGCGCGGCGACCGCACGCGTGACCTGGCCCGCAAGCTCGACCTGCAGGGCCGGCGCCTGGAGTTCCTGCGCCGCTACCTCGGGCTCTACCAGGAGTACGCCCAGGCGGAGCTGCAGTTCTCCGACACCAACACGCTCGCGCTCTACCGCTCGCTGTCCGAGGCGGACCAGGAGACGTTCGCCTTCGACACGGCGGTCGTGGACTGGAAGGTCTATCTCCAGGACATCCACTGCCCGGCCGTGACGGCGCCGATCCGCCGTCTCGACGAGGTGCGGGCAGCGCGCAAGCGTCCGGCGGCGACCGGGCCGAAGGCGATGGCGGAGAAGCCGGGGATCGCCGCGTTCTTCGACATGGACGGCACGCTGCTGTCCTCGAACGTGATCGAGACCTACCTGTGGCTCCGGCTGCGTGAGCTCTCGGGCTCCGAGAGGTTCGCGGAGCTGAGCCGGATGGCGGCCAAGGTGCCGAGCCTGGTCCAGGCCGAGCGCCGCGAGCGCAGTGCCTTCCTGCGCTCGGTCTACCGCGAGTACGACGGCGCGCGACTGGCCGACCTCGAGACGATCGCCGACGAGGACCTCACCGACCACGTGCTCACCCGGCTGTCGCCGGCCGCCGTACGCAAGATCCGTGAGCACCGCGCCGCGGGCCACCGCACGGTGCTGATCACCGGCGCCATCCGGCCGCTCACCCGGCCGCTGATCCCGCTCTTCGACCACATCGAGGCCGCCGAGCTCGAGGTCGACGACCGGGGGATCTGCACCGGCTATCTCGCCTCGTCGCCGCTGGTGGGGGAGTCGCGCGCCGCCTGGATGCGGCAGTACGCCGTGGACCACGGCATCGACCTCACCGCGTCGTACGGCTATGCGGACTCCCACTCCGACCTGCCCCTCCTCGAGGCGGTCGGCCGGCCGGTCGCCGTACGCCCCGACGTGCCGCTCTTCCGGCACGCACGCAAGGCTCGGTGGACGATCGTCGACTGGCAGAGCTCGAGCTCCAACACGCGCACCCTCAACCCCGCAGGTGGCTCCCGATGATGCTCGCGCTGGAGATGTTCCGGTCCGTGCCGCGGACCGTGGCCGGCAAGGCCATCGGCAGCCGGATGCCCGGAATCCTGTCGGGGTACGCCGCCCCGCTGCGGCTGATGACCATCGCGGAGCCGAAGGTCGACCGACCCGGCTGGGCCCGGCTGAAGACCCGCCTGTCCGGGATCTGCGGCTCCGACCTGGGCATGCTGTCCGGCAAGACCAGCCTCTACTTCTCAGCCGTGGTGTCGTTGCCGTTCGTGCCCGGTCACGAGGTGGTCGCCGAGCTGCTCGACGACTGCGAGGACCTGCCGGCGGGCACCCGGGTCGTCGTCGACCCGGTGCTCACCTGCGCCGCTCGCGGCGTGGAGGCCTGCGCCGCGTGCTCGACCGGAGCGACCAACCGGTGTGAGCGGATCACCGTCGGCCACCTGGCGCCCGGGCTGCAGACCGGATTCTGCAAGGACACCGGCGGCGGCTGGGGGCAGCAGCTCACGGCGCACCGCAGCCAGCTGCACCCGGTGCCCGAGGGCTTCACCGACGAGCAGGCGATCCTGATCGAGCCGTTGGCCTGCGCGGTGCACACCGCACTCCGCGCCGGCGTGGTCAACGGCGACCGGGTGCTGGTCAGTGGCGCCGGTTCGGTCGGGCTGTTCGCCACGCTCGCGCTGCGCCAGCTGACCGGTGCCGGCGAGATCATCGTGGTCGCCAAGCACGGGCACCAGAAGGAGCTCGCCCGCGAGTTCGGCGCGACCGAGGTGGTCGCCCCGGGCGAGGTGCTGCGGCGGGTGCGTCGGTCGACCGGGGCCTTCCAGCTCAAGCCGGAGTTCTCCGCGCCGTACCTCCTCGGTGGTGTCGACGTCGCCATCGACGCCGTCGGCAGCAAGCAGTCGCTCGAGACCGCCCTGCACGCCACCCGAGCCGGTGGGCGGGTGGTCCTCTCGGGGATGCCCGCGGCCGCCGACCTGTCGGCTGCGTGGTTCCGCGAGCTCGAGGTCGTCGGCACCTACGCGTCGGCCCAGGCCGAGGAGTCCTTCCGGATCGCGACCGAGCTCGCGGCCACCGATGCCGTCCAGCAGCTGGCGAAGAACGTCGCCAGCTATCCCTTGCACCGCTGGCGTGAAGCGCTCGACCACGCCCACTCGGCCGGCCGCCTCGGCACGGTCAAGGTGGCCTTCGACCCCAGGAGCACCAGATGACTCGCCCCGGATTCGTCCTCGACGTGGACGACCGCACCCCACCGCTGATCGTCCACGAGGGGCTCGGCTTCCGCCTGGAGAACTTCCCGCTCGGCACCCGCGTGGTCTACCCGCCGGAGTCGCTGCCGGGGATCCCGGACGTCGACCAGGCGATCGTGGACGCGCTGCTGCACCCGCAGGACATGGACCCGCTGCCGGAGCTGCTCTTCGCCGGCATGAAGCTGACGATCGCCTTCGACGACATCTCGCTCCCGCTGCCGACGATGCGCCCGCCGGACATCCGGGGCCGGATCATCGAGCACGTCCTGACGATGGCGGCCGACGCCGGGGTCGACGACGTCGAGCTGATCGCGGCCAACGCGCTGCACCGACGGATGACCGCGGCCGAGCTCAAGCACATCGTGGGGGAGCGGGTCTTCCGCTCGTTCTACCCCCAGGGCAAGCTCTACAACTTCGACGCGGAGGACCGCGACAACCTCTCCCACCTCGGCACCACCGAGATGGGCGAGGACATCGAGATCAGCAAGCGGGCAGCGGAGTCCGACCTGCTGATCTACGTCAACGTCAACCTCGTAGCCATGGACGGTGGCCACAAGTCGGTGGGGATCGGGCTGGCGTCGTACAAGTCACTGCGCCACCACCACAACGCCAAGACGATGGTGCAGTCGCGCTCGTTCATGGACCACAAGCACTCCGCGATGCACCACTCCGCCTGGCGGATCGGCCGGGTCATCAAGGACACGGTCAAGGTCTTCCAGATCGAGACCACCCTCAACAACGACATCTTCCCGAAGCCCTACGACTTCTTGCAGAAGCGTGAGTGGGAGTGGTCGCTCAAGGACCAGGGGACGATGCTCGCGATGCGTCGCGGGCTGTCGGTCGCGCCGCCGAAGCTCAAGCACAAGATGTTCCACGACCTGCGGTCGGTCTACGGGCTGACCGGCGTCAACGCCGGCGAGGTCGAGGCGGTGCACACCAAGACGCTGGAGAAGGTGCACCAGCAGCACCTGGTCGAGGTGCAGGGCCAGTCGGACGTGCTCGTGATGGGGATCCCGTACGTCGGGCCCTACAACGTGAACTCGTCGCTCAACCCGATCCTGGCCACCTGCATGGGCCTGGGCTACTACTTCAACTCCTACATCGGCCAGCCCGTCGTCCGCAAGGGCGGCGCGGTGATCCTCTACCACCCGCTCAACGAGGGCTTCAACCAGCTGCACCACCCGTCGTACGTCGACTTCTACGAGGAGGTGCTCGCCGAGTCGACCGACCCGGCCGTCGTGGGGGAGAAGTACGAGAAGCAGTTCGCCGAGGACCCCTGGTACCGCCACCTCTACCGGACCTCGCACGCCTACCACGGCGTCCACCCGTTCTACATGTGGTACTGGGCGGCGCACGCCATGGACCACGTCGACGAGGTCATCTGGGTCGGCGCTGACCGGAAGGTCGCAGCCCGGCTCGGCTTCCGCGCGGCCAGCACGCTCGCGGACGCGCTCGAGATGGCGTCGGGCACGGTCGGCAACAGCCCGTCGATCACCTACCTGCACAACCCGCCCCACCTCCTGGCGCACGTGAGATGAGCGGCCTGATCAAGGGCGGGATCTCCGACGTCAAGCAGGTCTCGCGCGGGTGGCGCTGGGGTCGGCGCGGTCAGGTGCCGCGCTCGGCGGAGGAGTTCGTGCCGGCCGCGAAGTCGACCGTCTTCCCCAGCGACTGGTCGCGCAAGCGACCGGCGATGGCTGCTCGCGAGGTGGCGCAGAAGGCCGCCCTGCAGCCGCTCTTCCGCTCGCAGGTCCGCACCCGGGTCGAGGGTCTCGACATCCTCGAGCGCATCGACGGCCCGGTCATCTTCGTGGCCAACCACGCCTCGCACCTCGACACGCCGCTGATCCTGCTGTCGCTGCCCGACGAGTGGCGACGACGTACGGCGGTCGCCGCGGCCGCGGACTACTTCTTCGACACGTGGTGGCGCGCGGTCGGCTCGTCGCTCTTCTTCAACACGTTCCCGATCGATCGGCGCGGCGGCACCATGGCCGCGACCCCCGGCGAGGTGCTGGCCGACGGCTGGAGCCTGGTGATCTTCCCCGAGGGGACCCGCTCGACCGACGGGTGGATGGGCAAGTTCCGGATGGGGGCGGCCTTCCTCGCCAAGGAGTACGACGTCCCGGTGGTGCCCGTCGCACACCGAGGGACGTACGCCGCGATGCCGCGCGGCCAGGGCTGGCCCTCCCGCGGTCGTCGGCAGCTGACGATCCGCTTCGGCGAGCCATTGGTGGCCGGTCCGGAGGAGACGGTGCGCGAGTTCGGACCTCGGATCAAGGACGCGGTCGCCGCGCTCCTCGACGAGGACCGGACGACCTGGTGGGAGTCGCGTCAGCGGGTTGCCGCCGGCG
This sequence comes from uncultured Actinomycetota bacterium, assembly GCA_963717855.1. GTDB lineage: Bacteria > Actinomycetota > Actinomycetes > Propionibacteriales > Nocardioidaceae > Nocardioides. The sequence goes on from CAVQXF010000001.1 coordinate 250,052, forward strand.
CCGTACCCGACCCGTCCGGACCTCAGGTCTCGCAGTGGCGCCGGGTCTGGGAGCAGACCGAGTCGCCGGCCTCCGACGCACCCTCGCGACGGCTCGCCGCCTGGCGGCGCTGAGCGCTCAGCCCCGCAGGCAGAACTCGTGGCCGTCGGGGTCGGCCAGCACCACCCAGCCGGGGTCGGTCTGTCCGATGTCGACATGCGTGGCGCCGAGCGTGACGAGGCGGTCTACCTCTGCCTGAAGGTCGCCACCGGCGGGCGGCGCGAGGTCGAGGTGCACCCGCTCCTTGCCGGTCTTCGGCTTGAGGGGCGGGCCACCCCAGGTGAGCTTGGGACCGCCGTACGGAGCACGGATGGCGGTCTCCTCCTCCTGGTCCCACACCAACGGCCAGCCCAGCGCCCGGCTCCAGAAGTAGCCCGTCTCCTGGGAGCCGTCACCCGACAGCGCCCCGAGGAACCCGCACTCGGCCAGGAAGCTGTTGCCGGGCTCGATGACGCAGAACTCGTTGCCCTCGGGGTCGGCGAGCACGACGTGCTCCTCCTCCGGGAGCTGGCCCACGTCGAGGTGCCGGCCGCCGAGCTCCAGCGCCCGGTCGACGGTCTCCTGCTGCTCCTCGAGCGAGGAGCTGGTCAGCTCGAAGTGGAACTGGTTGGGACCGGACCTCTGCTCGTCGGAGGGGACGAACCGGAGCTGAAAGCCGGTGTCGTCGTCCGGCAGCAGCGTGACGCCGGCAGGGTCGTCGCTCAGCTCCCAGCCCAGGACGCCGGACCAGAAGCGGGCGAGCCCGGTCGGGTCGTGGGCGTCGATGCAGAACGCGATCAGCTCAGCCATGTCTTCGGACGCTAGGGCGTGCTCGGCCGCCGGGCAACGCCTTTTGGCTAGCGGTTGAAGCGGTAGCCCATGCCGCGGACGGTGGCGATCGACCCGGTGCCGAGCTTCTTGCGCAGGTATCCGACATAGACGTCGACGACGTTCGAGCCGGGGTCGAAGTCCATGCCCCAGACGTGGTCGAGCAGCTGCTCGCGCGAGAGCACCTGCCCGGCGTTGACCATGAACATCTCGGCCAGGGCGAACTCGCGCGCCGACAGCTCGACGTGCCGCTCGCCGACGTCGGCCTGCCTGCTGCGGAGGTCGAGCCGCACGCCGGCGCACTCCAGCACGTGGTCGCGCGGGACCGATGCCCCCGAGAGCGGTCGCAGCCGCAGGCGGACCCGAGCCAGCAGCTCTGCGAACCGGAACGGCTTGGGCATGTAGTCGTCGGCCCCTCCCTCGAGGGCGGAGACGGTGTCGCCGACCGAGTCGCGGGCGGTGAGCACGATGACCGGGACCTGCGAGCCCTGCGACCGCAGCTGGTCGAGCACCTGGAAGCCGTCGAGACCGGGCAGGCCGATGTCGAGCACGACCAGGTCGAAGTCGCCGCCCAGCGCGAGGTCGAGCCCCTCGCGGCCGTCGGCGACGCTCGTCGTCAGATAGCCGTCGGCGCGGAGACCCTTGGCGACGAACGCCGCGATCCGCTGCTCGTCCTCCACGATCAGGATGCGGGCCACTGGTCCTCCGGCTCCTTCGTCCTCGGCAGGGTGACGACGAACCGGGCGCCCGCGGGGTCGGCGTCGTCCACCGCCACTCTCCCACCGTGGGCACGCACGACCGCTCCCACGATCGAGAGACCCAGGCCGAACCCCTCGTCCCCGGGCGGCACGGCGGATCGGCCGAACCGCTCGAAGATGAGCTGGCGGTCCCCGGGCGGCACCCCCGGCCCGGTGTCGCGGACCCAGAGCCGGGCCTCGGTCGCGGTCGCCGACGAGCCGATGGCGACGGTGTCGCCGGTGCGCGTGTGCTTGACGGCGTTGTCGGCGAGCTGGAGGACGGCCTGGGTCAACCGCTGCGGATCGGCGACCACCTTGACGTCGGCGCTGCCGTCCAGCACCCAGGTCCGGTCGCCGAGGCCGCGCGCCTTGGCGAGCAGGTCGGCGGTCAGGCCTGCGAGGTCCACCGGCTGGAGCTGCAGGAAGTCGGGCCGGTCGCTCTTGGCGAGCAGGATCAGGTCGCCCACCAGCCGCGACATCCGGTCGATCTCGTCGAGCAGCAGCAGACGGGTCTCGGCGACCTCGGCCGCGTCGGCGGTGTCGAGCAGCTCGAGGTGCCCGCGCAGCACCGTCAGCGGGGTCTTCAGCTCGTGCCCGGCGTCGTCGAGGAACTCGCGCTGACCGACGAAGGCCGCCTCCAACCGGCCGAGCAGACCGTTGAAGGTCTGGGTGAGCGCTGTCAGGTCGTCGTTGCCGGTGACCGGGAGTCGTTGCGACAGGTCGCTCTCGGAGATCTCGTCGGCGGTCTCTCGCAGCGTGCGTAGCGGCGAGAGCAGGCGGCCCGACACCCAGGCCGCCATCGCGGTCACGAGGAGCAGCGCGAGCGCGGCGACGATCGCGTACGTGCGCATCGTCTCGTGCAACCCGGTCCGAGCCCTGTCGATGAAGGTGACGACGACCAGGGCGCCGGTCTCGCCACCCTGGTCCACGCCCTGGGCGGCGATCTGGAGGTCGCCGTACTCGGAGCCCACCGTGGTGGTGCCGTTGTCGACCAGCAACGGGCGTACGGCGTCGGGGAACCACGCGCTCCCGCTGATCTCGTCCCACTTCGGTGACTGGGCGCCGACGCCGTCGTCCCACCAGCCGATCAGCAGCTCGTTGTCGTCGGGGACGTTGCTGCGCAGGAAGAGCCGCACCATCTCCTCGGGGTCCGCGAACGGCTGGTTGGTGGAGGGATTGACGCCGTTCTTCTGGAGCTTGGCGAACTCCGCGAACTCCTGGTCGACCTCCTCGCTGATCTGCTCGTCGACCCGCCGGGACTCGATGGTCGCGACGACCACCCCAGCGACGACGAGGCCGGCGAGGACGAGGAGGGCGACGGTCGCGGTGATCCGGACCCGGACGGAGACCGTTCTGCGACCCCGGGTCCGCTCAGCCGTGGCCGCCACCGCGCCCACGGTGGTGGCCACCATCATCGTCGTCCCCACGGTCGTCGTGGTCGTCGACGTCGTCGTAGTCGGGGGTGATCACCTCGACCTGATCGGTCACCTCCGGCCGCGGGGTCTGCGTCGGCGACGGAGGCGAGGTCGGTCCGGGGGTGGGGTCGGGCACCCGGATCTGGATGGTCTGCCGTGGCGCCGGGTCGTCGGCGGCGGACGCGGCGAGCGAGCCCACGACGTACGCCCCCATCGGGACGACGAGCGCGAGCCCGAGCAGGACCTTCCACACGGCTGCCATGTCGCGACCATCGTCCCCGATCCCGCGCGTCGGCGTGCCCGGGATGAGAGGACTCTCATCCCGGCGGTCGGTGGCTACAGTGGCCGCATGATCGTCCCGTTCAGCGTTTCGGACTTCATCGATCGAGCCGTGCAGGTGTACGGCGACCGGGTGGGCGTCGTCGACGAGCCCGACCAGCCCGCGCCGCCACTGGGCGGGGGTGAGCTGACGTATGCCGAGATCGGGGCGCTGGCCCGGCGCCAGGCCGCCAGGCTCGACGCGCTCGGGCTCGAGGTGGGTGACCGGGTCGCAGTCGTGAGCCACAACAGCGCCCGGCTGCTCACGTCGTTCTTCGGGGTCAGCGGCTGGGGACGCGTGCTGGTGCCCGTGAACTTCCGGCTCCGTCCCGACGAGGTGCGCTACATCGTCGGGCACTCCGGTGCGCGCGTGCTGCTGATCGACCCCGAGCTCGAGGACTCGCTCGAGGACGTCGAGGCGGAGTTCAAGTTCGTCCTCGGCGACGACGACAACCTGTACGCGCCCGAGGGAGTGGAGCCCACGCCGTGGGAGCCCGACGAGAACGCGACCGCCTGCATCAACTACACGTCCGGCACGACAGCGCGGCCCAAGGGCGTGCAGATCACGCACCGCAACGTGTGGGTCAACGCGACCACCTTCGGGCTGCACGCGCAGGCGAACGACCGAGACGTCTACCTGCACACGCTGCCGATGTTCCACGCCAACGGCTGGGGCTGGCCCTACCTCGCCACCGGGGTCGGCGCGAAGCACATCGTGCTGCGCAAGATCGATGGTGCCGAGATCCTGCGACGGGTGCGCGACCACGGCGTGACCGTGATGTGCGCGGCGCCGGCGGTCGCCGCCGCCGTGCTCGAGGCGGCGCAGACCTGGGAGGGCGAGATCCCCGGGCGCGACACGGTGCGGATCATCATGGCCGGCGCGCCGCCGCCGACGAAGACGGTCGCGCGGGTCGAGGAGGAGCTCGGCTGGGAGTTCATCCAGATCTACGGGCTCACCGAGACCTCGCCGCTGCTGACCTTCAACCGCGCCCGGGCCGAGTGGGACGACCTCGACACCGAGGAGCGGGCCACCAGGCTGACCCGCGCGGGTGCGCCCGCGCTCGGCGTACGGCTGAAGATCTCGGAGGACGACGACAATGCCGGCGAGGTGCTCGCTCGGTCCAACGTCGTGCTGGAGGGCTACTGGGAGCAGCCGGAGGAGAGCGAGCGGGCGCTGGCCGGCGGCTGGTTCCACACCGGTGACGGCGGCGTCATCGGCGACGACGGCTACCTGACGATCTCGGACCGCAAGAAGGACGTGATCATCACCGGCGGCGAGAACGTGTCGTCGATCGAGGTCGAGGACGTGATCTTCTCCCACCCGGCCGTGGCGGAGGTCGCCGTCATCGGCATCCCCAGCGAGAAGTGGGGCGAGACGATCATGGCGCTCGTCGTCGCTCGCCGAGGGCGAGGAGGTCACCGAGGCCGACCTGATCGCCTGGTGCAAGGACAAGGCGGCCGGCTACAAGGCGCCGACCGTGATCGAGTTCCGCGATGACCTGGCCCGGACCGCGACCGGCAAGCTGCAGAAGTTCAAGCTGCGCGAGCCGTACTGGAAGGACCGCGAGCGGCAGGTCAACTAGAGGTCGTACCCATGGGGCGCTCAGCGGTGAGCCAGCAACCATCTGTCTGCCGGGATCGGTTGCCTACGCACCGCTGACCACCAGGCAGGCGTCAGTCCTTGCGGACGTCGAGCACGACCTCGAACTCGAGCAGCTCGGCGCCGGTGGCCACCGGGTTGGCCCGCTGCCCGGCGTGAGCGGCAGCCGCACCGCCGTCGCGCCAGGCGGCGAAGGACTCCTCGTCCTCCCAGTGGGTGACCACGAAGTAGCGGTCCTCGCCCTTGACCGGGCGGAGCAGCTGGAAGCCCAGGAAGCCGGGCGAGCCGTCGACCGTGTGGGCGCGGTGGGCGAAGCGCTTCTCGAGCTCTTCGTGGTTGTCGGCAGGGACCGAGATCGCATTGATCTTCACGACGGACATGGGACGAGCCTATCCAGGCCGCATCGGGTCGCCGAGACGGATCGTGCCGCTCGACAGTGCGCGGAACGCCGTACCGCCTCGCCGGCGCAGGGCGGTCCGGCCACCGGGGCCGATGCTGGTCTCCATCACCTTGCAGGGTGCGGCGATCCGCACGACCTCCAGCAGCACGTCGCCGATGCGCACCCGGGTGCCGGGATCCGTCGGGACGGGCACGTCGACGGTGACGCTGCGCCGGGTCATCGGCGGCGTGACGGGCTTGCCGAGCTCGGCCCCGGCCGCGTCGAGGTCGGCGGCCGACTGCACGGTGACGTGCCGGTGCCGGCTGCCGTGGTAGCGGTCGCCGACGATCCCGATGCCCGCCTCGACGACCACCGCATCGCGCGGTTCCATCGGGCCGTGGTGCTCGGCCGCGACGTACAGCGCGATGACCATCCCGTCCACGGCGCCCATCCTCCCCGATAGCCTCGGCCCCATGCCCCACCTGTCGGACCTCGTCGACCTCCTGCACGGCTGGTACCCGCCCGAGACCGCCGACTCCTGGGACGCCGTCGGCCTGGTCCACGGCGACCCCGAGCAGCAGGTCGCCAAGGTGCTGTTCGCCGTCGACCCCACCCTCGAGGTGGCCCGCGAGGCGGCCGCGTGGGGAGCCGACCTGCTCGTCGTCCACCACCCGCTCTTCCTCAAGCCGGTCCACGGCTTCGCGGCGACGACGCCGAAGGGGCGCACGCTCGCCACCCTCGCCGGTGCGGGCTGCGCCCTGCTGACCGCGCACACCAACGCCGACCAGGCGCTGGGTGGGGTGTCGGAGGCGATGGCGACCGCCCTGGGGCTCACCGACGTCGAGCCGCTGCTCCCGGCGCCGGGACCGGCCCTGGACAAGCTCGTCGTCTACGTCCCCGTCGAGCAGGCCGCCGAGCTGCGTTCGGTCCTCGCCGACGCCGGCGCCGGCCGGATCGGCGACTACGACAACGCGTCCTTCTCGACCCCCGGCACCGGCCGGTTCCGACCGCTCGACGGGGCGAACCCGGCGATCGGCGCGGTCGGCCGGATCGAGGAGGTGCCCGAGGAGCGCATCGAGGTCGTGCTGCCGCGGCGCCTGCGGGCGGCCGTCGTGGGGTCGATGCTGGCGGCGCACCCCTACGAGACCCCGGCGTACGACGTCGTGGAGCTTGCTGACCCCGGGACCAGCGAGACCGGCACGGGGCGGATCGGCGACGTCGCAGCGACCACGCTGGGCGACTTCGCCGAGACCGTCGCCTCCGCGCTGCCGCCGACCGCCGGCGGCGTACGCGTCGGGGGTGCCCTGGACCGGCCCGTACGACGGGTCGCGCTGTGCGGCGGGGCAGGCGACTTCCTGCTCGACACGGTCGGCCGCACGGACGCCGACGTCTACGTGACGAGTGATCTGCGGCACCACCCGGCAGGGGAGTTCCTGGAGCAGGACGGCCCCGCGCTGCTCGACGTCGCGCACTGGGCGGCCGAGTGGACCTGGCTCCCGGTGGTGGAGGCGCGGCTGAGTGCGGCCCTGGGCGATACGGTGGAGACCCGCGTCAGCACGATCTGCACGGACCCCTGGCAGCACCGCATCTGAGGAGAACCCGCTGAAAGCCGATCCCGCCGCCCAACTCAAGCTCCTCGACGTCCAGGAGCTCGACGCCCGCGCCGACCAGCTGGGTCACCAGCGGGCGAAGCTGCCCGAGATCGCGGAGATCGCCGAGCTCACCGCCAAGCGCACCGACGTCGACAACCTCGCGCGCGACGTCCGGATCACGATCGACGACCTGACGGTCGAGCAGCGCAAGGTCGACCTCGACGTCGAGGCGGTCAAGACGCGGCGCACCCGCGACCGCGACCGGATGGACCAGGGCCTGATCAGCAACCCCAAGGACCTCGAGCGGATGCAGCACGAGCTCGAGTCGCTGGAGCGTCGCATCTCCAGTCTCGAGGACGATGAGCTCGAGGTGATGGAGAAGGTCGAGGAGGCGCAGACCGAGCTCCACCAGTACGAGGCGATGGTCGCCGAGACCGACGAGCGCCTGGCCGCCCTGTCCGCGGCCCGCGACGAGAAGATCGCCGCGATCGACGAGCAGCTCCAGCAGGTCCAGGCCGACCGCGGTCCCGCCGCCGAGGGCCTCCCGGACGACCTGGTCGCGCTCTACGTGCGGCTGCGCGAGCAGAAGGGCGGCGTCGGCGCGGCCGCGCTGCGGGCCCGCGAGTGCGGCGGCTGCCGACTGAGTCTCGACTCGGTCGAGCTCAGCCGGATCAAGGGACTGCCGGAGGACGAGGTCGTCCGCTGCGAGGAGTGCAGCCGGATCCTGGTGCGCACCTCCGAGTCGGGGCTGTGACCGCACGGGTCGTCATCGAGGCCGACGGGGGCTCCCGCGGCAATCCCGGCCCCGCGGCGTACGGCGCCGTGCTCACCGATGCCGACACCGGTGAGGTCCTCGCGGAGGACGGCAGCACGATCGGGGTCGCGACCAACAACGTCGCGGAGTACTCCGGTCTGATCGCCGGGCTCCGGCTCGCGCGGGAGCTCGCGCCCGAGGCCGAGGTCGAGGTGCGGATGGACTCCAAGCTCGTCGTCGAGCAGATGTCGGGCAACTGGAAGATCAAGCACCCGTCGATGATCCCGCTGGCGGCCGAGGCGGGACAGCTGGCGCCGGCCGGCACGACGTACACGTGGGTCCCGCGCGAGCAGAACAAGCACGCGGACCGGCTCGCCAACGAGGCGCTGGACGGCACGCGCGACGGGGTGAGCCTCGTGGAGCAGAAGCCGGCGTCGATGCAGTCACAGGTGCGCGGCTGGTCCGGCCACACCGGCCCGCCCACGACGGTGATCCTGGTCCGCCACGGCGTCACGCCGCACACGTTGGCGAAGCGCTTCTCGGGCGGGCTGGCCAGCGCCAACCCGGGCCTGAGCGACGAGGGCCGGGCCCAGATCCGGGCGGTGGCCGACTGGCTCGGGCCGCTCGCCGACCGGGTCGACGCGGTCGTCGCCTCGCCCGTACGCCGCACCCTCGAGTCGGCCGAGATCCTCGCCGAGGCCCTGGGACACCCGATCGAGATCGAGCCGGGGTTCGCCGAGATGGAGTTCGGCGTCTGGGACGGGATGACCTTCGGCGAGGTGGGGGAGAGGTATCCCGACGAGATGAAGGCCTGGCTCGGGTCGGTCGCCGTCGCGCCCGAGGGTGGCGAGTCCTTCCAGGTCGTGCAGCGGCGAGTGCTCGCCGGGCTGGCGCGGCTGCGCGAGACCCATGCGGGCAGGACCGTCGTGGTCGTGAGCCACGTGACGCCGATCAAGACCCTCGTGGCGAACGCCGTCGACGCACCGCTGGAGGCGGTCTTCCGGATGGAGCTCACGCCCGCGTCGGTGACCGTGCTCAGCTACTTCGACGACGACCGGGCCTCCCTGCGGATGTACAACGCGCTCCCACCCGGCAACGACGCGTTCTCCGGCGCCGCCTCGAAGTGGTGACAGCCCAGGGCGTGGAAGCGGCCCCGAGCACGGCTCGGCGGCGCTACCGTGGGGCCGGGTACAGGTGGTAGTGGGGACTACGTCGGGCGCCGAACCCGCTTCGGGGGTGGAGCATGGGACGTGGTCGGCATCGCAGGAGCAGCCGCCAGGACGACGTACGCGCGGCCGAGGCCGTGCCCGCGCCGCCGGCGGCCATCTCCGAGCCAGTCCCGGAGGACACCGCGGTCGTCGGCGGCTGGTGGAGTCCGTTGGCGCGGGCCCTCCGCACCGACGTGGACGCCGCGGCCGGTCACGTCAACGTCGACCGCGACCGCTACCGGTTGGGCGAGTGGGTGCGCTGGGGCCAGGCGATGGCCGCGTTCACGATCGACGACCCGGCGGAGCGCGAGGTCGCGACGGAGCGCGTACGGCGCCTGCTCGTGCTGCACGTCGTCGTCGCGGACACCGTGGCGCCCGAGAGTCCGGCGTTCACGGCGGATGGCGTCGACTGGGTGCGCCCGGTCGGGCACTCGGCGGTGACCAACATCGACGCCGGCGTGGTGACCGACGACCGGGTCGCGATCTTCCTGTCGCGGGTCGCCCAGCAGGTGGGCGAGGCCGCGCGGGTCGGTCCGATCGAGGGCACGATGGCGGCCTTCTCCCAGGCCGACGCGTGGTACCTGACCCGCGGCACCCGCTAGCCCTCAGACCTCGCTGACCACCACGTCGAGCTGGACGCCCGCCTTGCCCGGCGGACCTTCCTCGACCGTCCAGCCGAGGTCGCGCAGCGCCTCCGCGAGCCCGGCCGGGGTGCCGGGACTCGCGCCGCTCTCCAGGAGCGCCCGGACGATCCGGCCCTTGGTGGCCTTGTTGAAGTGGCTCACGACCTTGCGCTGCCCCTGGTGCTCGTGGAGGACCCGCACCGTCGCGACCTTGACGTCGGGGGTGGGTCGCCAGAACGCGCCGTACATGCCGCTGCGCAGGTCGACGAGCAGACCTCGGCCGAGCGCCGACGTGGCGGCCTCGCCGAGGTGCGCGCGCCAGACGCCGGCGACCGGGCCGAGCCCGGGCAGGGTGGCGTCGCCGGAGAGCCGGTACGCCGGGATCCGGTCGCTCGGCCGGACCAGTCCGAAGAGGCTCGACGTGACGGCGAGCCGCGTCGTGGCCCGGCGGCGGGCGGCGGTCGACAGGCTCGCGAGGTCGAGGGCGTCGTAGAGGACGCCGGTGTAGATCTGGTCGGCCCGAGCGGTCGGCGCGGTGCGCAGCGACCGGTTCAGGGCGACGAGGTCGAGCTGGGTGCTGCCGATGCCGAGGGTCTTCGCGGCCACGTCGGGGTCGCCCTCGCAGAGCTCGACGAGAGCGGCCAGGACCTGCTCCCGCGCGTCGGTGAGGGTGGGGAAGTCGAGGGTCCCGAGGTCGAGCGGCTTGCCGCGTCGCGGCGCGGCCTTGCCCTCGCTGGGCGGCAACAGGATGAGCACGCAGTTATGGTGCCCGTATGCCGAGCAACCGCGTCGTCCGGGTCCGTTCCGTCGATGACGGGGTCGCCGTCGCTGAGCTGAGGGCCGGTCTCGACCGGATCCTGGCGGAGCTGGACGCCACTGCGGCCTTCCCGCCGGAGGTCGAGGCTGCGGCTGAGGCGGCTGCTGCCGCGCCGCGGCTGCCCGACCTGGACCGCACCGACGTGCCGTTCGTGACGATCGATCCTCCCGGCGCCCGCGACCTCGACCAGGCGATGCACCTCGAGCGCGACGGCACCGGTTTCGTCGTGCAGTACGCGATCGCCGACGTCGCCGCCTTCGTCTCCGCCGGCGACCCGGTCGACCTCGAGGCACACCGCCGCGGGGAGACGCTCTACGGCGCGGACACCAAGGTGCCGCTGCACCCGCCGGTGCTCAGCGAAGGCGCCGCGTCGCTGCTGGTCGGCGAGGTCCGGCCGGCGCTCCTGTGGACGATCAAGCTCGACGCGGAGGGGGCGCGCACCGACGTACAGGTGGAGCGGGCGCTGGTGCGCTCGACCGCGCAGCTCACCTACGAGGAGGTCCAGCGCACCCTCGACGGTGACTCCGCCGACGAGACGCTGACGCTGCTGCGTGAGGTCGGCGAGCTCCGGATCGCGCGCGAGGCGGCGCGCGGGGGAGTCTCGCTGCCACTGCCCGAGCAGGACGTCGACGTCGAGGGCGAGCGGTGGCACCTGGAGTTCCGCGAGCAGCTGCCGGTGGAGCGGTGGAACGCCCAGATCTCCCTGCTCACCGGCTTCGCCGCCGCCGACCTGATGATCTACGGCGGGATCGGGCTGCTGCGTACGCTGCCGCTCCCGGACCCGCGCGACGTCCAGCGCCTGCACCGCACCGCCCGCGCACTCGGGATCGAGTGGCCGGCCGAGCTCCTCTACCCGGACTTCATCCGCTCGCTCGACCCGTCCATCGCCGCGCACGCCGCGATGGTCAATGCCTGTGCGCTGCTGTTGCGCGGCAGCGGGTACGTCGCCTTCGACGGCGAGACGCCCGACCAGCCGCTCCACTCCGCGCTGGCCGAGGAGTATGCCCACGCCACCGCGCCGCTGCGGCGGCTGGGGGACCGGTACGTCGGGGAGATCTGCGTCGCCCTCTGTGCCGGCACCGACGTCCCCGACTGGGTGCGCGCCGCGCTGCCCGGTCTGCCCGCGACGCTGCGGACCTCGTCGGGTCGCGCCCGCTCGTACGAGCGGGCCGTGCTCGACCTCGTCGAGGCGGGAGTGCTCGCCGACCGGGTGGGGGAGACCTTCGCCGGTGTGGTGGTCGACGTCGACGACAAGGACCCGCGTCGCGGTGTCGTCGTCGTGCACGACCCGGACGTCGAGGCGCGGGTCGTCTCGTCTGCTCCGCTGCCGCTCGGCACCGACGTCCAGGTGCGCCTGTCCGTCGCGGACGTCGAGTCGCGCAAGGTCGAGTTCGAGCTCGGCTGAGCGTTGGAGCTCGGCCATCATCGAGATCTCGCTGACGGCGGCCGTGATGGCGCGCCCCGGACTTTCAGCTCAGGCGAGTCGTGAAGGCGACGTGAAACCGGGCTGAAAGCGCTGCTTCCTAGGGTCACTGGTGCATCGTTCGAACCGCGAACGGCGTCCGACAGGAGGCCACCATGACCACCATCACCACGACTCCCACTGCCTCGCGCACCTACCCGTCCCTGCGTGCGGCCTGGATCCCGCTGGCCGCGCTCTGCCTGGCCTTCTTCGTCGAGATGGTCGACAACACGCTGCTGTCGATCGCGCTGCCGACGATCGGGCGCGACCTCGGTAGCGGGACGACCTCGCTGCAGTGGGTCACCGGCGCGTACTCGCTGACCTTCGGCGGCCTCCTCCTCACTGCCGGGTCGATCGCCGACCGGTTCGGACGCCGCCGCGTGCTGCTCATCGGGCTCGCCATCTTCGGCCTGCTGAGCCTGGGCGTCGTCTTCGTCTCGACGGCCGGCGAGCTGATCGGCCTCCGAGCCGGACTCGGCATCGCGGCCGCCGCGATGGCGCCCATCACCAACTCGCTGGTCTTCCGTCTCTTCGACGACAAGGCGCTGCGGATGCGCGCCATCACCTTGATGATGGTCGTCGGCATGTCCGGCTTCATCCTCGGTCCGCTGCTCGGTGGCACCGCTCTGGCCCACGTGCGCTGGGAGTGGCTGCTGGTGGTGAACGCCCCGATCGCGCTGATCGCGTGCATCGGCGTACGTCTCGGCGTGTCCGCCGACCGTCCCGAGGACCTGACGAACGACCGGCTCGACCTGCCCGGCGCGGCGCTGAGCATCAGCGCCATCGGCCTCGCCTGCTGGTCGCTGACCAGCGGAGTCGAGTACGGCTGGCTCTCCGCGATCACGCTCGCGTCGATCGTCGGCGCCGTCGCGGCTGCAGTCGCGTTCGTGTGGCACGAGCGGCGTACGGCGGCACCCATGCTGGATCTGACCCTCTTCTCCAGCGGCACCGTCCGCGGCGCGAGCATCGCTCAGATCGGGACGTCCATCGCGATGGCGAGCGTGATGTTCGGGCTGATCCTCCACTTCCAGTTCGCGTACGGCTGGAGCCCGGTGAAGGCCGGCCTCGCGAACCTGCCGATGATCGTGACGATGATCGCCGCCACCCCGTTCTCCGAGTGGCTGGCGAAGCGATTCGGCCACCGCATCGCCTGCCTGGTCGGCGCCGGCTTCCTCGCGGTCTCGCTGGCGGGTCTCGCCTGGGCCGTCGACCACGGGTACGCCGCCATCGCCGTCTGCATGGTGCTGATGACGATCGGGCTGCGCACCGTCATGACCATCTGCGCCGTCGCCCTCATCGACGCGATGCCGAGCAACCGCACCTCCATCGGCGCGGCCCTCAACGACACCGCCCAGGAGGTCGGCACCAGCCTCGGCACCGCCGTGGTCGGCACCATGATCGCGGCGCTCGTCACCACCCAGCTCCCCGCGGGTGTGTGGAGCAACGACCTCGTGGAGTCGTTCTTCCACGGCGAACGCATCACCTACGCGCTGCTGGCCGTCGTCGTCGGCCTGGTCGCTGGGTACGGCGCGTTCACCCTCACCGACTCCCGCGCCACCGAGGAGCACGTCTGACGCAGGCGTCGTCAGCCGGTCCAGGTGCGGGACCGGACGTCGACCCGCCGGCCGTCGGTCGTGGTGACGGTGAGTGGGGCCGCCTGGACCTGGTCCCAGCCCTGCTCCCACGGGGCACTCACGTAGAAGACGGTGTAGCCGGGCAGCACCTCCGTGCTGCGCGCTGTCACCGGTGTCGACCGCCCGCGCTCGTCCTGCACCGTGACCTCGACGTCGCCCGGCACGGACCCGACCAGGAGGTACTCCCCGTCCGGCACGCGTTCGTCGGCACCACGCTCACCGAGCACGTACCCGCCGTACAGGTCGATCCGGTCCGCGGACTCCTCGGTCTCCGGGCTGAGGACCTGGATGGTGCGCAGCACCCGCGGGCCCTGGCGCACCCCGGTGGCGACGTACGGCGCGCCGGTGGGCGGTTGCGCGGCGTACAGGATCTCGGCGTACGGCAGGGACGGGCGGTCGATCTCGAGGGGCTTGCCCCGGAGGTCGCCGTCCTCCCACTCGCCCTTCACCCGCTCGCCCCGCACGGAGACGGCGCCGGGCTCCGGGGTGGCGACGCTGGCCGGCGTGCTCACCGTCGCGGGCCGGGTAGGGGTGGCGCCGGCATCGGCTGGATCGATCGGTGTCGAGCCGCAGGCGACCAGCAGGCCAGCTCGTCGCGATCAGGACGATGGCTCTCAGTGGTGTCATGGCGCCTCCCGGTGTGTCTGTACCTACCAGGGGGACGCACCGAACGCGCGGTCGGTTGTCCACGATCGGCGTTGCAAGCGGCCGAACTGTAGGCCGGGTTCTGTACGCCGAAGCGTGGCGACCATCCATCTACGACGACCGTTGCCGGCCGCCTCCAGCGATCTACCCGCGTGCTCGGGCGGGCCGCCCTCAGACGCACGCGCGTTCGGGGCCCGGAGGCTCCGAACTTCTTGATCTTGCTCCAGGTGGGGTTTGCCTAGCCGACCGGGTCGCCCCGGTCGCTGGTGGTCTCTTACACCGCCGTTTCATCCTTACCGCCCACCGTCGAAACGGCGGGAGGCGGTCTGTTTTCTGTGGCACTGTCCCGCAGGTTGCCCCGGGTGGGTGTTACCCACCACCTTGCCCTGTGGAGCCCGGACCTTCCTCGGCAGCGAGCTCCCTCTCGGTCGCACGATGACGCGGTCGCCCGGCCAGCCCGTCCGCAGGAGCAAGGATAGGGGAGAGCGGCGGGTGGTGGTTTCGAGGCTCAGGCCTGGCGGCCTTCGCACCTCAACCACCGGGTGGCAGGACTAGCGACCTTCGCACCTCAACCATCGGGGAGACTGGGGCGGTGGTGGACGGATACGAGATCAGGGCGTTGACGAAGGACGACGGGGCGGCGCTGGCGGCGGCGTACCGGCGCAACCGGGAGCACCTGGCGCCGTGGGACCCGGACCGCCCGGAGAGCTTCTACACCGACGAGGCGCAGGAGGCCGAGGTCGCCCGGTCCGTTGCCGCTGCTGAGGAGGGCAAGTCCTTCGCCTTCCCCTTCTGGTACGGCGAGCAGGTGGTCGGTCGGGTGATGCTGACCAACATCGTCCGGGGGCCGCTGCAGTCCGGCACGGTCGGCTACTGGGTCGACCACGAGCACCTGGGGAAGGGTCTCGCGGGGGCCGGCGTCGAGCACGTCGTCGTCGCGGCGACGGCGATGGGACTGCACCGGCTGGAGGCCGGGACGATGCTCCACAACACGGCGTCGCAGTCGGTGCTGCGACGCTGCGGCTTCCGGGAGTACGGCATCGCGGAGCGGTTCCTCTACATCGGTGGGGAGTGGCGCGACCACGTGCTCTTCCAGCGCATCCTGCACGACGACCCGCCCGGGAATCCCGCGCCCTGAGCGAGCGTTGAGCGGGCATGGACAACAACATGCTGCCAGCGCCGCCTGTTGTCTTCCCTGGCCAGGCGGCACCCGAGTCGGCCTACCGGACGGCGTACGACCTGCTCGCACGCCGCGCGCCCCAGGAGGCGCTGGAGGTCATCGAGCCCGCGCTCGAGCTCGACCCCGACAACACCGGCCTGCTGAGCCTGCGCGCGTGGGCCTACTTCATCCGCGTGCAGCTCAAGCACGCTGAGGCCGACCTCGAGCGGCTGATCGCCGCCAACCCCACTGACGACTGGGCGCAGCACGCGCTCGGCCGCTGCCTGGAGCGCCAGAGCCGGTACGCCGAGGCGCTGCCTCACCTGCGGCTGGCCGCGGCCATGAGCGGCGACTGGGACCACGACCTCGCCGTGCTCCGGGTCGAGGAGCGGCTCAACCCAACCGAGTGAGGGTCACGTCGACGGTCATGGCTGAGGTCTTCGCGCCCGAGAAGATGCCGCTGAGCGGCTTGACGTCCGAGTAGTCGCGGCCGACCGCCACGGTCACGTAGCGGTCGCCCGGCTCGGAGTCGTTGGTGGTGTCGAACGCGTGCCAGCCGTGGTCCCACCACTCCACCCACGCGTGCGACTCGCCGGTCACGGGCTCGCCGACCTGCGGGCGGGCGTGCGGGTGGAAGTAGCCGGAGACGTAGCGGGCCGGGATGCCGAGCGTCCGCAGGGCGCCGAGGGTCAGGTGGACCATGTCCTGGCACACCCCGGCCCGCTGCTCCCAGGCGTCCGCCGCGCGGGTGTGCACGTCGGTGGCGCCGACGCGGTACTCGACCTCACGGTGGATCAGCGCGCAGATCTCGCGGGCGGCGTCACCGGGCACGGCGGCGCCCGCGCGGATCCGGTCCACCCGCGCGCTGAGCTCGGGGTGGAGCGCCACCGCGTCCGTGAGGGCGAGGTACTCGGTGTACTCGTCGGCGACGTCGGGGTCCGCGAGCTGGTCCCACGCGATCGTGGGCATGCCGGCCGGCGCCCGGTCGGTGTAGACGGTCGACGTCGCGGTGACCGTCATCGTCTCGTGCGGGTCGAGCACCTCGAAGGCGGTCACGGCCGTCCCGAAGTAGTCGCGGTAGTCGTAGGACCACGGCGCGGGGGAGACCTCGACCCGGCTGTGCGACACGATCTGGCCGGGGGTGGTCAGGGGCGTGAGACGCGCCTGGTTGTACGACGCGACCGCGCGCCCGTCGTACTCGAACGTCGTCCGGTGGACGATCCGCAGCTGCATGCTCACGACAGCACCCCCTGCCAGGTCAGCGACTCGGCGCCGGCGAAGTAGCGGCGCGTGATCGCGTCGGTCGCCAGCGCGCAGGTGCGTTGCAGGCGTTCCATCTCGTGCGGCAGGTCGGCGAGCACGTCGGAGAGCGAGCGGTACTCGAGCTCGGCGCGGGTGCGTCCGAGCAGCCGCTGCGCCTCGTTCTGGAAGCCGGCCCGCTGGCCCGAGGACTCGAGGTTGTCGACGCACTGCTCGGCTCGGTTGAGCGAGAAGACCACGGACCGCGGGAAGAGCCGGTCGAGCAGCAGGAACTCCGCGGCACCGCGCTCGGTCTCGAGGCCGCGGTAGGTGCGCAGGAAGGCCTCGTACGCGCCGCAGGCCCGCAACGAGCTCGTCCAGGGTGACCCGGCCGAGACCGCGGCGGTGGCGACGAGTCGCGACGTCATGTCGGCGCGCTCGATGCAGCGCCCGAGCATCAGGAAGTGCCAGCCCTCGTCGCGGGTCATGGTCGCGTCGGCGGTGCCGTTGATGAGCGCGGCTCGCTCGCGCACCCACTGGAAGACCATCGGCGGCCGCATCGACTGGAACTGGCCCGACGGGATCGCGCGGTACGTCGTGTTGAGGGCCTCCCACATCGGGACAGACAGCGTCTCCCGGGCCCGGCGCGCGCTCTCGCGAGCCGCGCCGAGGGCACAGGCGATGGAGGTGGGGGAGGCGGGGTTGTAGGCGAGCTGGCGCAGGACGGTCGTGACGTCCACGGCGTCCTCGGGCTCGACGTCGACGCCCATGATCGAGAGCAGCAGCCCGCAGGTGGCCCGCTCGTCGATGCCGGCCTCCTCGAGGAGCAGCTGGGTCTGGACGTCGAGGATGCGGGCGGTGTCCTCGGCGCGCTCGACGTAGCGCCCGATCCAGAACATCGACTCCGCGATCCGGCTCAGCATCGGCTCGCTCCCTGCTGTTGCTGCTGCTGTTGCTCCTGGGCGGAACCTGGCTCCGACATCGCCGGGCCGACCGTCTGGGGGGCCGGACTGGTCGCCGCGGGTCGTTCGGGCTCGGGTGTCTCGCGGCGCGTCGTGTGACCGGAACCGGCCAGCACCCAGGTGTCCTTGGAGCCGCCGCCGCGCGAGGAGTTCACGATCAGCTCGCCCTCGGCGAGGGCGACCCGGGTCAGGCCGCCCGGCAGCACCCACACCCGCTGGCCGTCGTTGACCGCGAAGGGGCGCAGGTCGACGTGCCGCGGCCCGAACTTCCCGTCGACGTACGTCGGGACCGTCGACAGCTGCACGACCGGCTGTGCGATCCACGAGCGCGGGTCGGCCAGGATCTTGGTGCGGAGCTCGACGAGCTCGGCCGCGGACGCGCGAGGCCCGATCACGATGCCCTTGCCGCCGCTGCCGTCGACCGGCTTGAGGACCAGCTCGTCCAGGCGGTCGAGCACCTCCTCGCGGGCCTCGGCGTCGCCGACCCGCCAGGTGTCGACGTTCTTGAGCACCGGCTCCTCGCCCAGGTAGTAGCGGATCAGGTCGGGCAGGTAGGTGTAGACGAGCTTGTCGTCGGCCACGCCGTTGCCGATCGCGTTGGCGATGGTGACGTTGCCGGCGCGGGCTGCGTCGATCAGCCCCGGGCAGCCGAGCATCGAGTCGGCGCGGAAGTGCACCGGGTCGATGAACTCGTCGTCGACGCGGCGGTAGATCACGTGCACGGGCGCGAGGCCCTTGGTGGTGCGCATCATCACGCGACCGCGACGGCACTCGAGGTCGCGCCCCTCGACCAGCTCGATGCCCATCGTGCGGGCGAGCAGGGCGTGCTCGAAGTAGGCGCCGTTGTAGACGCCGGGTGTCAGCACCACGACCGTCGGGTCGGCGACGCCGGCCGGGGCCGAGGCGCGCAGCGCCGCGAGCAGCCGCTGGGGATAGCCCGCCACGGGCCGGATCCGGTGCTGGGCGAACGGCTCCGGGATGGCTGCGGAGATCGCCCGGCGGTTGGTCATCACGTAGGACACCCCGGACGGCACCCGGACGTTGTCCTCCAGGACCCGGAACTCACCCGCGTCGTCGCGCACCAGGTCGATGCCCGAGACGTGGACGCGGACGCCGTTGGGCGGCCGGACGCCGGCGGCCTGGCGGTGGTAGTGCGACGAGGTCACGATCACCCGGCGCGGGATCACGCCGTCGGCGAAGACCTGCCCGGCGTCGTAGACGTCGGCGAGGAACGCCTCCAGGGCCTTCACCCGCTGCTGGACGCCGCGCTCGATCGTGGACCAGGTGTCCATCTCGATCACGCGCGGGAGGATGTCGAGCGGGAAGGCGCGCTCCTCACCGCCGATGTCGAAGGTCACGCCCTGGTCGAGGTAGCTCGCCTGGAGTGCTTCCACCCGTGCGGCGAGGTCCGGGATCGTGAGGTCGTTGAGGGACGTCTGCAGGCGCTCGTACGGCGGGCGCAGGTCGTCGGCGTCGAACATCTCGTCGTACGCCAGGCCGCGCTTCTCCGAGTAGCCCTCGAACAACGTGCTCATGGGCGTATCCATGCGCCGGACCATACCCACTGTGCTGTTTCAGGAACGTTGCGCGGACAACTGGCTCAGACCTCGGTCAGGACCTCGGCGCCGGTCGGGGTCACCAGCAGGGTGTGCTCGAACTGCGCGCTGCGCCGCAGATCCCGCGTGACGACCGTCCAGCCGTCGTCCCACATCTCCCACTCGTGCGTCCCGAGGTTGAGCATCGGCTCGATCGTGAAGGTCATCCCGACCTGGATCACGTCGTCGTAGTCGGGCGTGTCGTAGTGGGGCACGACGAGTCCGGAGTGGAAGGCCGTCCCGATGCCGTGGCCGGTGAACTCCCGCACGACGCCGTACCCGAAGCGCGCGGCGTACGACTCGATCACGCGGCCGATCACGTTGATGCGCCGGCCCGGCCGGACCGCCTTGATCCCACGCTCGAGCGCCTCGCGGGTCCGCTCGACCAGCAGGCGGGTCTCCGCGTCGACGTCCCCGGCGAGGAAGGTCGCGTTGGTGTCGCCGTGGACGCCGTCGAGGTAGGCGGTGATGTCGATGTTGACGATGTCGCCGTCGAGGACCGGCCGGCTGTCGGGGATGCCGTGGCAGACGACCTCGTTGACGCTCGAGCACAGCGACTTCGGGAACCCGCGGTAGCCCAGCGTCGAGGGGTAGGCGCCGTGGTCGCAGAGGAACTCGTGGCCGATCCGGTCCAGCTCGTCGGTCGTCACGCCCGGCGCGACGTGGCTGCCCACCAGCTCGCGGGCCTGGGCGGCCAGCCGGCCCGCGGCGCGCATCCGCTCGATCGTGTCGGCGTCCTTGACCTCGCTCCCGGTGAAGCGCGCCGGCGCCTCCTGGTCGACGTACTCCGGCCGCGGGATCGCGACGGGGACGGGTCGTCGGGGCGAGATGGCGGCCGGAGAGATGGGCGGGGCAGTCACGTCTGGCGAGTCTAGTTCCGGGGTACGTTCGCGACATGAGCGACTTCTACTTCTGCGTGAAGCACCACACCGTCGAGTCGGGCGAGGGCATGTGCCCCTCGATCGACCGGCTCGGGCCCTTCCCGTCGCGCGAGGAGGCCCAGGCCGCCCTCGAGAAGGCGGAGAAGCGGAACGAGGACTGGGACAACGACCCGAAGTGGAATGACTGACCTGACCCAGCAGAAGGCCTCCCCCTGGCCGTTCGTCGGGATGGCCGGGATGGCCTGCGCCTTCTT
Source organism: uncultured Actinomycetota bacterium (assembly GCA_963717855.1). Lineage (GTDB taxonomy): Bacteria > Actinomycetota > Actinomycetes > Propionibacteriales > Nocardioidaceae > Nocardioides. The sequence goes on from CAVQXF010000001.1 coordinate 270,172, forward strand.
CCTGTACGCCGCAAGCGGGCTGGTCGCCCCGTGGTGGGGCGTCGTCCTGCTGCTCGCCGTGTGGCTGCTGCTGCTCGGCGTCGCCTGTGCGTGGTGGACACCGCACCCGAGGTGGGTGCCGGGCGTCGCCGTGGTCGCGGTCGTGCTGTGGTTCGCGGCCGTCAGCGCCGGTGGCGCCTGGCTGGGCTGGACAGCGTGACCTGTCTCAAGCCGTCGGTCGCACGCTGACGCGCGTGATCCGGTGCCGGTCGACGGTGGTGACGACGAGCTGGTGGTCACCGACGACGACGGTGTCGCCGACCTCGGCGAGCCGACCGAGCCGGTGCATGACGTAGCCGGCGACGGTCTCGTACGGTCCGTCGTCCAGCGGGACGCCGCTGACCCGGGCGAACTCCTCGATCGTCAGACCCGCGTCGACGACGTCCGGAGCGTCCTCGGGGGCCACCTCGTCGTACTCGTCGCGGATGTCACCGACGAGCTCCTCGACGAGGTCCTCGAGCGTGACGATGCCGTCGGTGCCGCCGTACTCGTCGACGACGACGGCGATGTGACGCCCCTCGTCGCGCATCCGGGCGAGCGACGGCAGCACCCGGTTGGTCGCCGGGAGGTGCAGGATGTCGCGGGTCAGCGCGCGGATCCCGTGGTGCGCGTCGGCGCCGAGCAGGTCCCGTACGTGCAGGAATCCGCGGATGTCGTCCTGGCCGATCCCGATCACCGGGAAGCGCGAGTAGGGGTGGGACAGCGCGGCGTGGACGGCCTCCGCGACGCTGCAGTCGACCGCCAGGAAGGTGACGTCGCGGCGTGGCCGCATCACCTCGCTCAGCGAGCGGTCCCCGGCGTCGAAGACGTCGGTGAGGATCTTGCGCTCGTCCTCGGCGAGGCCCTCGTGCTGGCCCACGAGGAACCGGAGCTCCTCGTCGCTGAGCTCCTCCGACGTGGCGCTGGGGTCGCCGCCGAAGAGCCGCACGATGCCGTTGGTCGAGACCGACAGCAACCAGACCACGGGCCGCATCACCACCGCGAAGCGGTCGAGGGGGCCGCCGACGAAGTAGGCCACCCCGGCGGAGCGCTGCAGGGCCAGCCGCTTCGGGACCAGCTCGCCGAGCACCAGGGACAGGTAGGCGATGAAGAGGGTCAGCAGGATCAGCGCCGCCGTGTCGGACGCGCTCTCGCTCAGCCCGGCGTCCTGCAGGACGGGCGCGAAGTCGGGGGCGAGCGTCGAGGCGCCGTACGCCGCCGAGAAGAAGCCGGCGACCGTGACGCCGATCTGGACCGCCGCGAGGAAGCGGTTGGGATCCCGGGCGACGCGGGCCACGCGCGCACCCCGCGGACCCCTCTCGGCGAGCGCGTTGATCTGGCCGTCGCGCAGCGAGACCAGGGCGATCTCCGTGCCGGCGAAGACGCCACCGACGAGGATGAAGCCGACGACGAGCAGGAGGTTGATCAGGGTCTGGGTGTCCACCGTTGCTCCGCGGGCTCCGTCGACTCGGGGTCAGAGGAGATCAGCATGCACGATCGCGCCAAGGGTCGCTGCGCTCAGCGGCGGGGGCGCACCCGGAGGATCACGTCCCGGCCGTCGCCGTTGTCGGTGGTCACGTAGAAGGACGAGCCGGGGCCGTCGACGACGGTTCGGATGCGGCCGTAGCGGCGCAGCGCGTCGGGCACCCGCACCCGGGTCACCTTGCCGGACTTCGACAGCGTCAGGAAGAGCACCCGCTCGGCCTTGAGGGCAGCCACAGCCAGGGTGCCGTTGTAGGCGCCCAGGCCAGGGCCGTAGACGAAGCCGCCTCCCGAGGTCGCGATGGTCGAGGCGCCCGACCGCCAGGCGGCCCCGATCTGCCGGCCCGGCAGGGACTGGTCGGTCATCGGGACCGACTCGTTGTAGCCGGGGACCGGGTGGTAGCCGTAGTCGCCGCCGCTGACGAGCCGGTTGACCTCGTCGTCGCGGTAGGTGCCCTGCTCGATCGACCACAGGGTGCCGTCGGCGCGCTGGCTCAGGCCCTGGACGTTGCGGTGACCGAAGGTGTGCAGGTAGCGCGCCGTACGACTGCTGGACTTCGCGAACCGGTTGCGCGGCCAGGGGGCGCCGGTGAACCGGTTGAGCCGCAGCGTCTTGCCGCCGAGGGACTGCTTGCTCTCGGGGTTGGCGCCGACGGCGGCGTCTCCGGTGCCGACGATCAGCGAGCCGGCCCGGTCGATGAGCAGCCGGCACCCGCCGTGGCGCCCGGAGGTCGCGGGGAAGCCGCCGACGAGCTTCTTGATCCGGGTGGCCTTCGTGGCCCGGGGGTTGAGCCGCCACGCGATCACACGTACGTCGTGGCCGGTGGCCGTGACACCGCCCTGGCAGGTGTAGATGCGGCGGTTCTCGGCGAACGCCGGGTCCACCTCGAGCCCGAGCAGCCCGGTCTCGCCGCTGACCCAGACGGAGCTGCTCGGGAAGCGCACCCGGTGCTTGCGACCCTTCGCCCAGACGCCGAGCGTGGCCCGGTCGCGCTGCGTGTAGAGCAATCGGCCCTGGCCGATGGACCGGACGTCCCACGGGTGGTCGAGGCCGGTGACGAGTCGCTTGACCTCGAGGGTCGGGTACGCCGCCCGCGCGGCGGTCCGGTGCGCCGGGTCTGGGTGCGCCGCACCGGCCGGTGGTGCCGCTGCCAGGAGAGTGACGGCGAGCGCGAGGGCGGTCGAGGTGCCGAGAAGGGAGCGCATGCCCTCACCGTAGACAGCCAGTCATCACGAGTCGGGCAGGACAGATGTCATGACGCGCTCAGAACGTGTGCTCCTCGGCGGGGAACGTCCCGGCCTTCACGTCGGCGGCGTACTCCTGCGCGGCCTGGAGCAGCACGGCGTGCAGGTCGGCGTACTGCTTGACGAACTTGGCCATCCGGCCGGTGCGCAGGCCGAAGGCGTCCTGCCAGACCAGGACCTGGCCGTCGCAACCGATGCCCGCGCCGATGCCGATGGTGGGGATGCCTACGGCCGCGGTCACCTGGGCGGCGACGTCGCCGGGCACCATCTCCATGACGACGGCGAAGGCGCCGGCCTCCTCCATCGCCCGGGCCTCGGCGATCACCTGCCCGGCCGCGTCGCCGCGGCCCTGCACCCGGTAGCCGCCGAGGTTGTGCTCGGACTGCGGGGTGAAGCCGATGTGGGCCATCACCGGGATGCCGCCCTCGGTCAGCTTGCGCACCTGCGGAGCCATCGCGACGCCGCCCTCGAGCTTCACGGCGTGCGCGTTGGCCTCCTTCATGAACCGCACGGCGGTCAGGTAGGCCTGCTCGGGCGAGGCCTGGTAGGAGCCGAAGGGCAGGTCGGCCACCACGAGCGCGCGGTGGACGGACCGGGTGACCGCGCGGGCGAGCGGGATCAGCTCGTCGACCGTGACCGGCAACGACGTCTCGTTGGCGAAGACGTTGTTGGACGCGCTGTCGCCGACGAGGAGCACCTCGATGCCCGCCTCGTCGAAGGTCTGGGCGGCGTACTGCTCGTAGGCGGTGAGCATCGCGAACTTCTCGCCGCGCTGCTTCATCTCGCGCAGGTGGTGCGTGCGGATCCGCTTGATCGGGGCGGCACCCGCCTTCGCCGGACCGGTGCCGTACGGCGCCGTCTCCTCGCTGCGCTCGCTCATGCTTCTCCCTGACGTGTCATCTCGCAGCTCCCTGATGGAGTCCACGGACCGTCGTTCAGGCTAGCCCGGTTGACGCGGTCGAGCCCTGTGGTGCTGGTCACCACAGGGCTCGACCGACGCTCACTCAGCGGGCCGTCAGCACCTCGCCCTCTTGAGCGTGAAGTCGCCGCGGACCGTCGCGCCCCTGGTCAGCCGCACCGTCTTGACCTGCGGTGCGTAGCCGTCCTTGGCGGCGATCAGCTGCAGCGGGTTCGCCCCGGCGTTGAACCACTGGGCGTACCCGCCGTCCGCGCCGGTCACCAGGGTCCACGACCCGGCCCACGAGTCGACCTGGAGCGTCGCCCCGGGGAGCGGTGCTGTCGCCCCGGCGCAGGAGGTGCCCTTCACCGTGCCGGCGAGCTTGCCCCATGCCGCCGGCGGGGTGACGGTCATCGTCACGCCGACCGGGTCGACACTGCCAGGAGCGTCCTCGCCGATCGTCACCGCGGCCGTGTAGACACCGGGCTGCGGCACGTTCGGGTCGGTGGTGACCGTGACCGTCACGGACTCTCCTGGCTGGAGCGTCGCGGTGGTCGGGTCGACCGAGAGCCAGCCGACGTCGGCACTGCCGGCCGAGCACCCCTCGAGACCGGGCAGCATCTCGCTGTCCGGGGTGGCACTGAAGCTTCCCTCGGAGCCGCCGACCTTGTAGAACCCGCAGGCCGCGCCGCCGCGGTAGCGCGCGACGTTGCTGTTGGGCAGGTTGCTCCAGCTGTCGCTCGCCGGGTCGTAGGCGAACGCCGCGTTGGTGATCGCGCCGCCCTGGACCCCGCCGGTCACGACCAGCGTGCCCTCGGCCGTCGCAGACGCGCTCGCCCACAGGTCGACCGGCGCGTCCGCCACCGGGCTCCAGCTGTCCGCGCTCGGGTCGTAGGCGTACGTCGCGGCGCTGGCCGCGTCGCCGTCGTTGCCGCCGGTGCAGTAGACCCGACCGTCGATCCCGCCACAGGACGCGAACGCCACCGAGTCCGGGTAGTCGGCCAGCTCCTGCCAGCTGTCGGTCGCCCGGTCGTACGCCGCCACGGCGTTCGACATCGGCAGGCAGTCGGCCGTCGTGCAGCCGCCGACCGTGTAGAGCTTGCCGTCCAGGACGGCCTGGCCCGAGGCCGAGAGACCATCCGGGGCCGCGGCCGCCGGCGACCAGGCGTCACCGGCCGTGTCGTAGACCCAGGTGTCGGTCGAAGGACCGTCCTCGGCCCAGCCTCCGGTGACCACGATGGATCCGTCGACGACCCCGGCCGCCACCGCGTTGCGGGCCCCGGGCAGGTCGGCCTTCGCGGTCCAGCCGAGGGTGGCCGGGTCGTAGGCATAGACCGCAGCCGAGGACTCCGTGCCGTCGCCGCCGGCGATCGAGTAGATCGTCCCGTCGACGTTGACCACGGCGTTGTCCATGACGCTGCTCGGGTAGTCGGCGATGTCTGTCCAGGGCGCCTCCTGCGTCCCGGGGGACGCCGGCACCGCGGTCTTCGCCTTCGCCGTGGAGCCGGCGGCCGTCAGGCTCGTCGGCGCCTTGAGCCGCTGCAGCGGCGCTCCCTCGGACCTCGAGAGCTGCGACAGGTCCTGCTTGGTCCCGTCCGCACGTTGCATCACGAAGCCGCCGTCGCGCTCACCGAGCTCGACGTTCACCGGCGCGGTGCCGTCGTTGGTGATCGTGAACTTCGCCGTCTTGGGGGCGCCGCCCAGCCTTGCCGTGGTGGCGAGGCTGATCGGCGTCACCTTCAGGTGTCCGGCTGCGAGGCGGAAGCTCGCCTCCACCGTCCGGTTGCGCGGGACGTTCACGGTCTTGCGCTGCGACTGGTACTGCTTGGCGCTGGCCTCGAACGGGTGCCGACCGGTCAGTGACGAGAACAGCTGGTAGAAGCCGTCGTCGACCGCCGGGTCGTCCGGGGTCGGCTTGGTCGTGGCCCTGTCGGCGGGCTTGTCGATGCTGGTCACCGTCGCGCCGTTGATGCCCGTGCGGCCGGTCGACCCGCGGACGTTGCCGACCACGAGACCACCCTCGACCGGGTCGCAGGTGCGGTTGCCCAGGAAGACGTCGTCGACCTGCCACCACCAGGTGTACGACGCGTCGTAGTAGTGGAAGCGGACCTGCACCTCGGACTGTCCGGCCGCCATCGGCAGCTGGAGCACGTCGGTGCGCGGACCGCGGATGTCGGTGGTCTGGTGCAGCACCGTCTCCCAGGTCTCGCCACCGTCGATGCTGACGTCGACGTCGGCCGTGTCGCCCAGGTTGTTGTAGTCCTGGGCGAACCCGACGACGGGTGCCGTCAGGTCCGACATGTCGACCACGGGGGAGACCAGGGAGGTGTCCTGCTCGCCGCCCGATCCGTACTCGTCGCTGTCGACGATCGCGAAGCCGCCCTCGCCGCCGGTCAGGTTCCCCCGGTCGCCCGGGTCGTCGAAGGTCCAGACCTGGCCGGTGTCGGCCTCGTCGGTGACCGTCCACCCGTCGGGGAGTGCCCGTACCGGAGAAGTCCTCGGTGATGCCCGAGGTGTTGTAGACGTAGCCCGGCGCCGTACACGAGCTGCCGTCCACCTGCAGGGCCACGTCGTGGACGACGTCGGAGCCGCCGACCACCACGTCCTGAGTGCTCGGCAGATAGCCGGGCAGGTCCGCCGTGACGGTGATCGAGTACGTCGCACCGCTGGGCAGGTCGACCGCTGTAGTCACCGGTCGCCGGGTCCGTCCAGACGTCCGGCGCCGGGCCGGCGATGTCGACCTTCGCGTAGAGCGGCCAGCCGTGGCCGCCGCCGTCCGTGACGGTGCCGCGGACGGTGACCGAGGGGGTGGCGCTGAGTGCGAAGTCCAGCGTCGTGACCGTGTCGGTCGTGATCGTGACGTCGCTGGTCTTCGTGCCGTAGCCGAAGGCCGAGGCCGTCACGGCGTACGCGCCGACCGGGAGCCGCAGCGAGTAGGTGCCGTCCGCGTCGGTCGTGGTCGACCGGTCGAACTCCCCGTCGACGGCGACCGTGGCCCCACCGAGCGGGTCACCCGTCGCGGCGTCCGTGAGGGTGCCGGAGAGGGTGCCGGTGTCGGCGACGGGTGCCGCCTGCAGCAGCGCCAGGGCGTCGAGCCGGCCCTCGCCGAAGACGTTGTTGTCATCGGCCGTGCCGCCGCAGGTGGTGTTGGCCGCGTCGATCGCGGTGCCGTCGAGGATGGCCCGGGTGCCCGCGATGTCGCCGCGCAGCGCCGGTGCCGCCGACCAGAGGAGGGCGATCGCGCCGACGAGGTGCGGAGAGGCCATCGACGTACCGCTGTAGCTGGCGTAGGCGTTGTCGGGGACGCTCGAGCGGACGTTGACGCCGGGGGCGGAGATGTTGGGCTTGATCTCCCCGTCCTGGCCGGTGCCACGCGAGGAGAAGCCGGCGATCGCGTTGTTCACGTCGTAGGCGCCGACGGAGTAGTTGATCGTCCGGCTTCCGGGTGAGCCGCTGGTCTGGCACGCGGGCCCGTTGTTGCCGTTGGAGAAGCTGCCGAAGATCCCGGACGCCGCCCAGGCAGCCTCGACGTCCTCCATGAACGGGTCGTTGCTGGGCAGCTCCGTGCCCCAGGAGTTGTTGATGATGTCGGGCCGCTTGCTGACGTCCGGGTTCGCGCCGGCGAGGTCCGTCGGAGCGAGCATCCACTGGCCGGAGGAGATCAGTGCCTCGTCGGAGGGGCAGCAGCCGTTGGCGGTGATCCACTTCGCCCCGGGGGCGACCCCGACCTTGTTGGCGGCGCCGTCGTCGCCGACCATCGTGCCCATCGTGTGAGTGCCGTGGCCGTCGTTGTCGCAGGGCGCGCCGCCGCAGCTGCCGCTGGCGTCGAACCAGTTGTAGTCGTGGGTGAAGGTGCCGTCACCGTTGTTGCCGCGGTACTGGTTGACGAGTGCCGGGTGGTCGTACTGCACCCCGGAGTCGATGCTGCCGACGACGATGTCCTCACCGGTGTCGCCGTACTCGCTCCAGACATCGTCGGCGTTGATGTTGGCGACGCCCCACTCGACCGCGTCGGCGGCGTGGATGTCGGTGCCCTTCGCGGGCTCCTCGAGCTTGTAGGTGAAGGTCGGGTAGAGCGCCTGCACCTCCGGCTGGGCGGTCAGGTCCGCGGCGAGCGCCTGGCTGCCGGCCTGGACCCGGATCGCGTTGGCGGCCCAGAACGACTTGTACGACGTGCCTTCCTCGTCGAGCAGCGCGCGGACGTCGCCCTGGCTGTCGCGGGCGGCCTTGGTGAGCCGGTCGTACACGTACTGCCCACGGGCGGTGCGGTCCTTGATGGTGGCAGCCTTCGACAGGTCCGGCCGGTCGGTGAACCGGATCCAGAACGTCGCGGTGCCCTTGCTCTCGAGCTGTTGGGCGAGCTGAGGCTTGATCTTGCCGAGCTGGGGCTCGTCCGGTGCGGCGGAGCCGGCGGTGGCCGGTGCGGCGACGGCCAGGCCGCTCACGACGAGCAGCAGGCCGGCGAGCTCCACGAAGCGGCGCCGAGATCGAGGCAGGCGTAGGGACATGTGGATGGTCCTTCCGAGAACGGGCCGCCCCGAGTGGCCGCCCGATGCGTCCTGACGCTAGGCAGGTCCCGCGACCGCGACAACGCCGTGCGACGGTCAACTCGGGGTCGATCGCGGCGCGATGCGGGCAATCATGCGGCAACTCGGTGGCACCGACGGACGATCGGCGTCCTTGACCTCGTCTGACCCGATGCAGCAGGCTGTCTTTACCTTGGAAAGGACGTGGTGTGTCTCTCGCTCGGGGAGAACGACCAGTCCGTGTGGTGTCGGAGGACGAGCAGTTGCTCCCCTCCGCAGACGGACCTGCCATCGTGATCGCGGTGGCGCCTACGGCCGCGGATCGGGTACGGATCGCCGACGCGGTCGGCGGGGCCGCGCCCGTCCTGATCGTCAGCTCGGTGCGGGAGGCCGTGCTCTTCCTGCTGCGCGATGTCTCACTCAACGAGGAGTCGCAGCCGGGCCCGGCGGAGCGATCCGTGCCGGCGTCGGAGGACGGCCTCGAGATCGACTCCGACGCGCGCGTCGTGAGGTGCGGTGAGCGGCAGGCCGACCTGTCGCCGCTGGAGCACGACCTGCTCCTCAGCCTGCACGAGGCGGACGGCCACATCCGCACCTTCGACTGGCTGCAGCGGCACGTCTGGCACAACGAGCACCAGGGCAGCCGGTCCCACGTGCAGAGCACGGTGAAGCGGCTCCGGCGCAAGCTGACCGAGATCGACAGCCCGATGCAGGTCGACGGCGTGCGCGGTGTCGGCCTGCGCCTCGTGGGGGTCGGGTCGGCGCGCTACCTCGGCTGAGCGGCGTCGGCGGCCGCCTCGAGGTCGGCGACCACGATCTTCTGCATCCGCATCATCGCCTCCGTCGCGGCCCGCGACCGCGCCTCGTCGGGGTCCGACAGCAGCTCGTAGAGACGGACCGGCACGATCTGCCACGACAACCCGAACTTGTCCTTCAGCCAGGCGCAGCTGTCCGGTCGGCCGCCGGCGACGAGCGTGTCCCAGTAGTAGTCGACCTCCGACTGGTCGGCACAGTCCACGCTCAGCGAGATCGTCTCGGTGAAGCCGGCATGGACCGGCCCGCCGTTGATGCCGCGGAACGGTCGACCGTCGAGCGTCCACTCCGCCGCGAGCACCCGCCCGTCGTCGTAGCGGGAGACCTGGCGGATCGAGGAGTTCGGGAACACCAGGGTGTAGAACTCCACCGCCTCCATCAGGTTGTCGTCGAACCACAGGCAGGTGCTGATCTCGGGCATGGTGCCTCCTCACGGCGTTGTCGAGTAGGACCGACGTCGTCGGGACAACTCATCGGACCTGCCAGCGATCTACCCCGGTCGGGTCATTTCCTCGGGTCGGCCGCAGGCGGATCATCGGGAGCATGTCCGGGTCCGAGAACCCCCGCGAAGAGCTCCGCCTGGCCGTCGTCCTGAACGGCGGCGTCAGCCTCGCCGTCTGGATCGGCGGCGTCACCCTCGAGATCGACCGGCTCACCCGGGGCGACCGGGTCTACGGTCAGCTGCTCCGGATGCTCGACATGTCCGCTCGAGCTGACGTGATCACCGGGACGTCGGCAGGCGGCATCAACGGCGCCGCGCTGGCGCTGGCCCAGGTCAACGACAACGCCGACCTCCGCAGCCTGCGCGACCTGTGGGCCAACCAGGGGCGGATGGAGACGCTGCTGCGCACGCCCTTCCGAGGCCAGCCCTCGTCGCTGCTGCGCGGCGACGAGTATTTCCTGCCCTCGCTCGAGCAGGCGCTGCGCGGACTCACCGTCGACTACCAGCCAGTGGGATCCGAGCGCCGGCCGGTGCACCTCGGGGTCACCACGACGCTGCTGGACGGGGCCCGCGTCACGACCTCGGACGCCCTCGGGCAGGCACTGCCGCAGGAGCTCCACGCCGGGCTGATGGTCTTCAAGCACCTCGAGGGCGACGCCCAGGACGACTTCGCGGACGACCAGATCGGCGAGACAGTACGCCGGATGGCGCTCGCCGCCCGCTCGTCGGCGAGCTTCCCGGTCGCCTTCGAGCCGTCCTTCCTCCCGGTCGGGACCGCGGTGTCGGCCAACGGCCGACCGGACATGACGTTCGTCGCCGACTGGGTGGACCCGACCGGCCCGGCTGACCAGTCCCGGTACGCCGTCGACGGCGGCGCGATGGTGAACACCCCGACGCTGCCCGCGCTCGAGGTGATCGACAGCCTCCCCGCCGGCAACGCCGTACGACGCGTCATGCTGCTGGTCTTCCCGCACGCGCCGCTGCCCGGCGACGTGCCTGCGTCCCGGGAGTCCGACCCGCCGACGGTCGTCGAGGCCCTCACCGGCATCTCGCACGCGACCCGCAGCGAGGCGGGCCGCACCCACGTCGAGAAGGTCGAGGAGCACAACCGCCGGGCCGCGGCCCGACGGTTCGGTCGCTCCGACGTGCTCATCAGCCTGCAGCGCAGCACCGACAACGGACTGCTCGAGGTGCTCGGTGGGCTCTTCGGCACGCTCTACCCTCACTACCGCGAGCTCCGTCTGCGCCGGGCCGCTCGCGATCTCGCCGAGCGGGTGCCCCCGATGCCCGGCTGGTCGTACGACCGCGTGCTCGCGGCCGTCGAGACCGCACAGGCGGAGGTGGACGCCGCATTCGGCCTGCCGTACGTGGTGCCCGAGAGCGAGGCGCCCTTCTGGACGTTCGATCCCGACCAGGGGTGGCCGTGGGGAGTCACGACGGCCGAGCACGTCGCGGACGACTCGCTGGACCTCGCCCGGCGGCTGGTGCGTCTCGAGCTCGACGACGCCGAGCGAGCTCTCGTGGAGCAGCAGCGCGAGGCTCTCTTCGCCGTCCGTCGTCAGGTCGAGGCGGCCCGGCGTCGCTTCGACGACGTGTGGTTCCAGGGCTACCTGTGCGGGCTCGAGCCGACGTCGGCGTACTGGCGGGTGCGGATGGCGGCGCAGGTGCGCGCCTACCGCGGCGGCCGGGAGCTGGCGGAGGCCGACCTGGTCGGCGTCGCGCCGTCCGGCCAGGAGGCGGAGACAGCGGCCAAGCTCAACAACGCCTACCCCGAGCGCGAGATCGGGGACGCGGTCGCCGCGGCCCTGGCCGACCTCGCGGCCTCGCTGCTCGCGCTGGCCGACACGGTGCGTCGGCAAGCCGCGCTGACGGTCGACGACGACCAGCTGGCCCTCAATGCCTGGGCCGGCATCCTCACCGGCGCCTCGGACGAGCCCACGCTGGTCACCCAGCTCGTGCGTCTGGACGTGGTCACCGCGTGTCTGAGCAACGCCCCCGACCGAGGCTCCGAGCAGCTGGTGGAGCTGGTGCAGGTCAGCCTCCAGACGCGCAACGCCTTCGCCCAGGTCACCACCGAGGGCTCCGACAAGCTCGGCGGTGCCCGGCTCGGCCGGTTCGCCGGCTTCCTCAAGGAGTCGTGGCGGATCAACGACTGGATCTGGGGGCGGCTCGATGCGGCCACCATGCTCTGCAAGGTGCTGTTGGACCCGACCCGACTTCGGCGCGCGCGCACCGAAGCGGCCACCCGCGGGAACCCCTGGGCGCCGACCGCCGAGGCCTGGGTGGATCAGTGGGTGGCCACCCTCTTCCCGGACCGCGACCCCGGTCCGGGCTTCGCGTCGCTGCGGTTGCGCGCGATCGACGAGATGGAGCGGTTCGTCTACGCGACCGATCCGGCCGACCTGCCGCCGACCCTGGAGTCGGTGGCGGGGCTCTTCGCCTGGGCGATCCAGGCCGACGTCGCCGCCGAGGACCTGCCCGCGCTGCGGCAGGCGGTGGCCGCCGACCGACGCGAAGGAGCGACCCAGGCGTCGTACGGCGCCCGCTTCGTCGACGACCACGCCGACCTGCTGGACCGGCTCAAGGCCCTGGAGCCGGTGCCGATGGCGAGCAACGACCCGCACGCACCGGAGCCACCCGGCACCGACGACGCGCTGCGGCGAGGGCTCGGACTGACCGGCCTCCGAGCGTTCGACCGCGCGGGCGTCGGGCGGGAGCCGCTCGACGCGGAGGCGTCCGGCGACCTGCTGATCCGCACCGGGGTCACCGCGCTGGCGGTCGGCGCCACGGTGCTGGACAGTCCCAAGCTCGGGCTGCCCGCCGCCAAGCCGCTGACCCGGACGCTGCGCGGGGCCGCGCTGCTGCCGTACTGGGTGGCGCGCGGCCTGACCGGCGGCGCCCGCATCGGCAACACGGTGGCGATCGCCGTCCTCGCTCTCGGCGCCGCGATGCTGGCGCTCTCGCTGGTGCTCGAGGCGACCCCGCGGTGGGTGGCGCTGATCGGGGTGTCCGCCGTGCTGTTCGGGTTCGCGTACGCCGCCCTGCGCACCGGCAGCCTGCTGCACGGGATCGTGCTGCTGGCACCGGTGATCCCCTTGGTGGCGTACGCCGTCACGCAGCAGGTGCGACCCACTGAGACCGAGCTGCCGACCCTCGCGGTGCTCCCGTTCGTCGTGGCCCTGATCACCGGCTTGGTCGTGCTCGGCTCGCTCCCGGGGCTGGTGCGCTCCCCGTTCGCGGTCGTGGAGGACAAGGTCGGTCAGAGTGCGCTGCGCGCGATCGCGCTGTGCGTGCTCCTGCTCGAGATCGCCGTCGTCGGCACCCTCTTCGCAGTCGGACAGCCGCTCGTCGCAGGTGTCGTGCTGGCCGTCGCCGTGATCGTCGACGTGATGAGCTGGCTCGCGCAGCGCGAGTCGTCGGCGTTCCGGGTCCGCTACTGCGGGCCTGACGGCTGGAGCCGCGCCCGGCTCGTGCACCCGCAGGCGATCGCCGCGGCGTGGGCGTGCCTCTACGCCTTCCTCACCGCGGGCGTCGGCCTCGGCCTCTGGCTGCTGGTGCGCGCGCTCGACGACCACCTCCGGTTCGGCTCCGGCAAGCACGCGGGCGAGCTCACCGCGAGCGGCGTGGCGCTCTGGGCCTCGGTCGCCGGGTCGGCCGTGATGACCGTGCTGCTGACGGTGCTCGTCGTCGCGCTGCCGCGCCGGGCGCGGACCAGGTTCAGCGAGGAGCTCGTGCGCCAGGTGCGCGGTGGGACCGTCCCGGTCGGCGCCGGCCCCGACGAGACCGAGCTGCTGCTCGTCAAGCGGCTACGCACCCGCGGGACGGCGTACGCCTATCTGACGACGACCGGCGACGGCGACCTCGGGCTGTCCGCCACGGGCAAGCACCTGGCGCAGCGACTGTGGGCGGCCGCGCGCCCCTAGACTTGCCGCGTGGACTTCTACTCCGCGTATGCCCAGGGCTTCGCCCGGGTCGCCGCCTGCACGTTCCCGGTGTCGATCGCCGACCCGGCTGCCAACGCACGCGCGATCCTGGAGCAGGCGCAGGCCTGTCACGATGACGGCGTCGCGGTGGCGATCTTCCCGGAGCTGTCGCTGACGGGCTACTCGATCGACGACCTCTTCCTGCAGGACGTCCTGCTCGACGAGGTCGAGGCCGCGATCGCCGAGCTCGTCGCGGGTACGACGGACCTGCGGCCGGTCATCGTCGTCGGCGCCCCCCTCACGCACGGCACTCGCGTCCTCAACTGTGCGGTGGTCGTGCACGCCGGGCGGGTGCTCGGGGTCGCACCGAAGTCCTACCTGCCGACCTACCGGGAGTTCTACGAGCGGCGCTGGTTCGCCCCCGGCGACGACCGTCGGGGCGGGACGATCCGGCTCGGTGGGGTCGACGTGCCGTTCGGGCCCGACCTGGTCTTCGAGGCCACCGACGTGCGTGGGCTTCGGCTCTACGCCGAGGTGTGCGAGGACATGTGGGTGCCCATCCCGCCGAGCGCCGAGGCGGCGCTGGCCGGCGCGACGGTGCTCGCCAACCTGTCCGGCAGCCCCATCACCGTCGCCCGCGCGGAGGACCGCCGGCTGCTGGTGCGTAGCGCGAGTGCCCGGTGTGTGGCGGCGTACGTCTTCGCCGCCGCCGGCCAGGGGGAGTCGACGACCGACCTGTCGTGGGACGGCCAGACGATGGTCTACGAGTGCGGTGACCTGCTGGGGGAGTCCGAGCGGTTCCCCGAAGGCCCGCGCCGTACCGTCGTGGACGTCGACCTGGACCGGATCCGGCAGGACCGGCTGCGGCAGGGGACGTTCGACGACAACCGTCGTACGCACGGGATCTCGACAGGCTCGATCACCAAGGGAAGGCACTTCCGCACGGTCTCCTTCGAGCTGCGCGCGCCGGCCGGCGACATCGGGCTGCGGCGCAAGGTCGACCGCTTCCCGTTCGTGCCCGACGAGGCCGAGCGGCTCGCGCTCGACTGCTACGAGGCCTACAACATCCAGGTGTCGGGGCTGGAGCAGCGGCTGCACGCCATCGGCCAGCCCAAGGTGGTGATCGGGGTCAGCGGCGGCCTCGACTCGACGCACGCGCTGATCGTCGCGGCGAAGGCGATGGACCGGCTCGGGCGCTCCCGCGAGGACATCCACGCGTTCACGCTCCCGGGGTTCGCGACCGGCGACACCACGAAGTCGTACGCGACGCGGCTCTCGAAGTCACTCGGCGTCCACTTCGAGGAGATCGACATCACCGCGGCGGCCAACCAGCTGCTCGCCGACCTCGACCACCCGTACGCCGACGGGCGACCCGTCTACGACGTGACCTTCGAGAACGTCCAGGCGGGACTGCGCACCGACTACCTCTTCCGGCTGGCCAACCACCGCGGCGGCATCGTCCTCGGCACCGGGGATCTCTCCGAGCTGGCGCTCGGGTGGTGCACGTACGGCGTCGGCGACCAGATGTCGCACTACAACGTCAACGCCGGCGTCCCGAAGACGCTGATCCAGCACCTGATCCGCTGGGTCGCGGCGAGCGGGCAGTTCGAGGACGACACCAACGACGTGCTCCTCGAGATCGTCGAGCAGGAGATCACCCCGGAGCTGATCCCGTCCGACGCGGGCACGCCCGTGCAGTCGACGGAGGCGTCGGTGGGGCCCTACGCCCTGCAGGACTTCACGCTCTTCCACGTGCTGCGCTACGGGGCGCTGCCGAGCCGGGTCGCCTTCCTCGCCTGGCACGCGTGGCGCGACGCCGCGACGGGGGAGTGGCCACCCAACTTCCCGGACGAGCGGCGGACGGCGTACGACCTGGGCGAGGTCCGGCGCTGGCTCGAGGTCTTCACGAAGCGCTTCTTCGCGAGCCAGTTCAAGCGCTCGGCGCTGCCGAACGGCCCCAAGGTCAGCGCCGGCGGCACCATGTCGCCGCGCGGGGACTGGCGGATGCCCTCGGACGCCGCACCCACGGCGTGGCTGGCCCAGATCGAGTCGATCCCGCAGACCTGACGGGATGAGCGGGTGTGGGACAGCCAGGCGGCCTTCACACCTCAACCACCGGAGTCCCGGGTTTGTTCGCCCGGACCGGGTGAGGCGACGGCGGTGCGGACTGCGGGAGCATCGGGATGCTCGAGCGGAGTGATCACCGTGGCTGAGGAGACGGCATGACGACGCAGACCGAAGGAGCACCCGCCGGGGGCGCCGTCGCGAAGATGAGCGTCCCGACGCTGACCGCGATGGTGGTCGGCGGGATGGTGGGTGCGGGCGTCTTCTCGCTGCCGGCCCGGTTCGGGGTCGCGACCGGGATCCTCGGCTCGTTGATCGCGTGGGCGGTCGCGGGCACCGGCATGCTGATGCTGGCGTTCGTCTTCCAGACGCTGGCGATCCGCAGGCCGGAGCTCGACTCCGGGGTGTTCATCTACGCGAAGGCGGGGTTCGGTGACTACGCGGGCTTCAACTCGGCGATCGGGTTCTGGGCGAGCTCGATCGCTGGCAACACCTTCTACTGGGTGTTCATCGGCGCCACCCTGGGCGCGTTCTTCGACGGGTTCGGCGACGGTGACACCTTCCTGGCCGTTGCGCTGGGCACGGTGGGCGTGTGGTTGTTCCACTACCTGATCGCTCGCGGGGTGCGCGACGCCGCTGTCATCAACCAGATCGTCACGGTGTTCAAGATCATCCCGATCCTGGTGTTCATCGTCGTGATGTTCTTCTACTTCGACGCGGGGGTCTTCGCGGACAACTGGACCGCGACCGGGTACGGCGATCTCGGTGATCTCAACGAGCAGGTCCGCAACACGATGTTGATCACGACGTTCGTCTTCATCGGCATCGAGGGGGCGAGCGTCTACTCGCGCTACGCGAAGCGGCGCGAGGACGTCGGCAAGGCGACGGTGATGGGCTTCCTCAGCGTGCTCTCCATCTTCGCGCTGGTCACGCTGTCGAGCTACGCGGTCGTGCCGCAGCCCGAGCTGGCCGGTGCCCGGCAGCCGTCGATGGTCAGCGTCTTCGAGTCGCAGGTCGGGCACTGGGGTGAGATCTTCATGAGCGTGGCGGTGATCGTCTCGGTGCTCGGGGCTTATCTGGCGTGGACGCTGATGGCTGCGGAGGTCATGTACATCCCGGCCCGTCAGGACGACTTCCCGGAGTTCCTCGGCAAGGAGAACGAGGCCGGCACGCCGATCACCGCTCTCGTGGTGACCTCGCTCGCGGTGCAGGGGCTGCTGGGTCTCACGTTGTTCGTCAGCGATGCGCTCAACTTCATGCTCGACCTGGCCACCAGCCTCGCGCTGCTGCCCTACCTCCTGGCCGCGGCGTACGCGCTCAAGCTCGGTCTGACGGGGGAGTCCTACGAGGGGGTCTCGTCCGGCACGCGTCGCAAGGAGACGATCGTGGCGGGCGCCGCGGTGGCCTACACGATCTTCCTCTTCGACGCGGCCGGCATGAAGTTCGTGCTGCTGATGACCGTCATCCTCGCGCCCGCATCGCTGCTCTACGTCAAGGCCCGCAGCGAGCACGGACGCCGGCTGTTCTCGCCGACCGAGCTCGGACTGTTCGCGCTGATCGTCCTCGGCGGCATCATCGGAGCCGTCGGGCTCTGGACCGGCCGCATCACCATCTGACCGTCCAGCAGGAAGGCACCACCATGACCGAGCTCGCCACCGACTCCGTCTCCTCGACGTACGGCGTGCACTCCGAGGTCGGCAGGCTCCGCAAGGTGCTGGTGTGTGCACCTGGCCTGGCGCACCGCCGACTGACGCCGAGCAACAACGACGACCTGCTGTTCGACGACGTGATGTGGGTCGAGAACGCCCAGCGCGACCACGCGGACTTCGTCAACAAGCTCACCCAGCGCGGCGTCGAGGTCGTCGAGCTGCACGACGTGCTCGCCCAGACGCTCGCCGTCCCGGGTGCCCGGGACTGGCTGCTCGACCGGAAGATCGTCGCCAACCAGGTCGGCCTCGGCCTGGTCGACGACACCCGCGGCTACCTCGAGTCGCTGCCCGAGAAGGAGCTGTCGGAGTTCCTGATCGGTGGCCTGGCGACCAACGACCTGCCCGACGACTTCCGCTCCGACTACGTCAACCTGGCGCGCGAGTCGACCGGCGCCCGCGAGTACCTGATGCCGCCGCTGCCCAACACGCTCTACACCCGCGACACGACCTGCTGGCTGTACGGCGGCCTCACGATGAACCCGCTCTACTGGCCCGCGCGCAAGGAAGAGACCCTCATCTACAAGGGGATCTACCAGTTCCACCCCGACTACGTCGGCTCGAAGGTCTGGTGGGGCGACCCGGACCAGGACTGGGGCCAGGCCACCTTCGAGGGCGGCGACGTGATGCCGGTCGGCAACGGCGTCGTGCTGGTCGGGATGAGCGAGCGCACCTCGCGCCAGGCGATCACCCAGGTCGCGAAGGCGCTCTTCGAGCAGGGGGCGGCGACGCGGGTGATCGTCGCCGGGATGCCCAAGCTGCGTGCCGCGATGCACCTGGACACGGTCTTCACGTTCGTCGACCGCGACATCGTCACCCTCTACCCGACGATCATGGACGCGGTGCACACCTTCACGCTGACCCCGTCCGACACCGCACCCGGCGTCGAGGTGCGCGACGAGGGCACCGCGAAGTTCGTGGACGTCGTGGCCCGCGAGCTCGGGCTGCCCTCGATCCAGGTCATCGACACCGGCGGCGACGTCTACCAGTCCGAGCGCCAGCAGTGGGACAGCGGCAACAACGCCGTCGCACTCGAACCCGGCGTGGTCTTCACCTACGACCGCAACACGCTGACCAACACCCTGCTCCGCAAGGCCGGCGTCGAGGTCATCACCATCGTGGGCGCCGAGCTCGGCCGCGGCCGTGGTGGTGGCCACTGCATGACCTGCCCCATCATCCGCGAACCGGTGGACTTCTGAACCGCTGGCTCCTCCGGCTGCTGCTCCTCGGGGCGGCGGCGCTCGTCACCGCGGTCGTCGTACATCTCATCGGTCGGGTCGACTGGAGCGAGGTGCGGGACTCGCTCACGCACCTCGCCTGGTGGCAGTTCCCCGTCCTGCTCGCCGTGCTCCTGGTCCGGCAGGTGCTCAACGCACTCCCGCTGTCGCTCTACATCCCAGGCGTCACGGCGTACCGCGCGACGCAGAACGACCAGGTGGCGATCCTGATGTCGACGATCGCCCCGCCGCCGAGCGACATCGCGCTGCGGATGGCGATGTTCTCGTCGTGGGGCGTGCCGGTCGCGAAGGGCCTGGCCGGCACGCTGATGAACACGCTGACCTTCTACATCGTCCGCTTCGGCGCCCCCGCGTTCGGCTTCGTGCTGCTGGCCGTGACCGGGGAGAGCCCCGGGCTGCGGTGGGCCGACCTGATCAGCATCGCCATCTCGGTCGGGATCGTCGTCGGACTGTTGCTGGTCGTGCGGAGCGAGGCGCTCGCGCGCCGGGTCGGCACGACGGGAGGCCGGGTCGCCCGCCGCGTCCGCAGGACGATCGACCCGGAGGCGTGGGCGGCCGCCTGCGTGCAGTTCCGCATCGACGTCAGCGCGCGCTTCCGGCACGGGTTCCCACGCTCGTTGCTCGCGCTGAGCGCGATGCTCGTCGTCGACCTCAGCATGCTGGTGATGTCGCTGCGCTTCGTGGGCCTCGACACGAGTGAGCTGTCCGCGGTGGGGATAGCCATCGCGTACCTCTTCGCCTATCCCTTCACCCTCTTCCCGTTCCAGGGCATCGGCATCGTGGACGCCCTCGTCCTGGCGGCGGTCGTGGAGGCCGGGGGAGCCGACCTGGAGGCGGTCGCCGTCGCCGGTCTGGTGGTCTGGCGGGTGTTCACGATCGGCGGCCCGCTCGCGCTCGGAGCCCTCGGGCTCGCCGCATGGCGACGTACCTCCGGGATGGTGACGGATGATCCGGCGAGCGGTGGCGGTGGGTGAGGCACCGTTTCCGCGGCCGATTCGGTGGAGAGGTCACCGCTGCCCGGGGTCGCCGCGCGGCGCGCACCGTCAAGCAGCCCGCGCCCGCCTCGGGACCGTGACTCTCAGGGTCGAGGCCGATGGCCCCGGCCGTCACGGCCAGCCCATAGGCTGCGGCCATGGGAAAGCAGGAAGACTTCGTTCTCCGCGCACTCGAAGAGCGCGACGTCCGGTTCGTCCGGCTCTGGTTCACCGACGTGCTCGGGTTCCTGAAGTCGGTCGCGGTGGCTCCGGCGGAGCTGGAGCAGGCCTTCTCGGAGGGGATCGGCTTCGACGGCTCCTCGATCGAGGGCTTCGCGCGCGTCTACGAGTCCGACATGCTCGCCAAGCCGGATCCGTCGACCTTCCAGGTCCTGCCCTGGCGCAGCGGTGAGGGCCCGTCGACCGCCCGGATGTTCTGCGACATCGTGATGCCGGACGGCTCCCCGTCGTACGCCGATCCGCGCCACGTGCTCAAGCGCACGCTCAGCAAGGCGGCCGAGAAGGGCTTCACGTTCTACACGCACCCTGAGATCGAGTTCTACCTCTTCAAGGACGTCCCGGAGGACGGCTCCGCGCCGGTGCCGGCGGACCGGAGCGGGTTCTTCGACCACACCGCGCAGTCGATGGGCGCCGACTTCCGCCGTGAGGCGATCGGGATGCTCGAGGCGATGGGCATCTCGGTCGAGTTCAGCCACCACGAGGGCGGACCGGGACAGCAGGAGATCGACCTGCGCTACGCCGACGCGCTGTCGACGGCCGACAACATCATGACCTTCCGCACGGTGATCCGGGAGGTGGCGCTGAGCCAGGGCCTGTGGGCGTCCTTCATGCCCAAGCCCTACACCGAGCACCCCGGCTCCGGCATGCACACCCACGTCTCGCTCTTCGAGGGCGACAACAACGCCTTCTTCGAGGCCGGCGCGGAGTACCAGCTCTCGCGCACCGGGCGGCAGTTCATCGCCGGCATCCTCAGGCACGCCAACGAGATCAGCGTCGTCACCAACCAGTGGGTCAACAGCTACAAGCGGATGCTGTGGGGCGCCGAGGCGCCGTCGTACATCTGCTGGGGCCACAACAACCGCTCCGCGATGATCCGGGTCCCGATGTACAAGCCGCTCAAGGGCCAGTCGACCCGCATCGAGCTGCGCTCGCTCGACGCCGCCTGCAACCCCTACCTCGCCTACGCCGTGGTGCTGGCTGCCGGGATGAAGGGCATCGAGGAGGGCTACGAGCTGCCGCGCGAGGCCGAGGACGACGTCTGGTCACTCTCCGAGCGCGAGCGACGGAGCCTGGGCATCGAGCCCCTGCCGCGCAGCCTGTACGACGCGATCGGCATCGCCGAGGACTCCGAGCTGCTGGCCGAGACCCTTGGTGAGCAGGTCTTCGACTTCTTCCTGCGCAACAAGCGCGCCGAGTGGGACGACTACCGCGGCCAGGTCTCGCCCTTCGAGCGGGAGCGCATGCTCCCGGTGATCTGATGAGCGAGGAGTTCCTGAGCCCGGGGCGGGTGCCGACGCTCCAGAAGCTTCTCGTCGCCGTCCTCGCGGCCGCCGCCGTGCTGGTCGTCGTCGCGCTGGTCCTGGTGGCCGGGAGCGACGGTGCCGGCGGCGTGGTGACCCTCGTCATCGCCGCGATCTACGGACTGCTCGGCTGGCTCTCGCTGCGCGCCGTCCGCGAGCGGTCCGAGTCCGCGCGGCGCACCATCGTGCTGACCGCCGTGGCGGTGATCGTGCTCTCGGTGCTGCTGGTCAAGATCCTGCTCGGCCTGCTGACCGTGATCCTCGGCGTCGGGCTCCTGATGGTCACGTTCGCGCCCGAGAGGGAGCCCCAGTGAGCGCGCCGGTGGTGCTCGTCGTGGAGCACGACGCGGCGTGCCCGCCCGCCCACTTCGGCACCTGGCTGACCGACGCCGGCTGCGAGCTCGACGTACGCCGCCCGTATGCGGGCGACGCGCTGCCCGACCTCACGGCGTACGACGGACTCCTGGTGCTCGGTGGCCCGATGGGTGCCGACGACGATGACACGCATGCGTGGCTGGGCCCGGTGAAGGCCCTGGTCCGTGAGGCGCAGGGGAGTGGGCTGCCGACGCTGGGCATCTGCCTGGGCCACCAGCTGATCGCCTCGGCGCTCGGCGGCCGGGTGGAGCGCAACCCGCGCGGTCAGCAGGTCGGGCTGATCCCGCTCGGCTGGACCGACGCGGCGGCAGTGGACCTGCTGCTCGCGCCGCTGGCGACTCCCCGGCGCGGGGTGCAGTGGAACGACGACCTGGTCACCGCACTGCCGGACGGGGCCACCCTGCTCGCCGCGACGCCGTACGACGAGGTGCAGGCGGTCCGCTACGCCCCGGCGATGTGGGGGGTGCAGCTGCACCCGGAGGTCGACGCCGAGGTGCTCGCGCCCTGGGCCGAGGAGGACCGGGGCAGCCACGAGACGCGGGGCTTCGACACCGACGGACTCCTGCGCGAGGTCGATGCGGCGCGCGCCGAGCTCGACGAGGCGTGGCGCCCGCTGGCCGAGGGCTTCGCGGACCTGCTGCGATGACACGGGCGGCGACCAGCAAGGGCAACCTGCTGCGACTGGGGTTCCAGGACTCGGACGCCGCCGTGGTCGCGCTGAGCCATCTCGGCGACGCGGCCGAGCCGCTGCTGGCGATCCTCGGTCTCACCGCCGACCCCGACGCGGCGCTCGACGGCCTGGTGCGGCTGCTCGAGGTGGTCGAGGACCCCGACGTGTTGATGGGTGCGATCGTCGACGACGAGGGCACCGCCATGCGCCTGCTCTGCGTGCTCGGCGCCAGCGAGGCGCTCTCCGACCACCTGGTCCGGCACCCCGTGCACTGGCACGAGCTGACCGCAGCCGTCCTCGGGTCGACCCGGCCGGCGGCCTGGGCGATGCGGGAGTCGCTGCTGGCGGCGGTGTCCGGCAAGCCGGACGCGGCGGCGGTGGATGCGTTGCGGGTGGAGTACCGCCGGCTGCTGCTGCGCCTCGCCGCCCGCGACCTGACCCACCACCTCGGCCTCGACGATGCGGCCGCGGAGCTCTCCGACCTCGCCGCCGGCACCCTCGAGGCGGCACTCGCCGTCGCACGGCAGCGCGTCGGCCCCGACGCGGACCTCGCCCGGCTGAGCGTGATCGCGATGGGCAAGTGTGGCGGTCACGAGCTCAACTACGTCTCGGACGTCGACGTCGTCTACGTCTACGCCCCGGTCGAGGGCGCCGACGAGAACGCAGCGCTCCGGGCGGCGACCCAGCTGGCCAGCAACCTGATGCGGGTCTGCTCCGACCACACCGGCGAGGGCACGATCTGGCCGGTCGACGCCAACCTCCGCCCTGAGGGCAAGGCCGGTCCGCTGGTGCGCACGATCGCCAGCCACCGTGGCTACTACGAGCGCTGGGCGAGCACCTGGGAGTTCCAGGCGCTGCTCAAGGCCCGGCCGGTCGCGGGCGACCAGGACCTCGGCCGGGAGTTCGTCGAGATGATCGACCCGATGGTCTGGTCGGCGGCCGAGCGCGACGGGTTCGTCAAGGACACGCAGGCGATGCGTCGTCGGGTCGTCGAGCACATCCCGGTCCGGGAGGCGCAGCGCCAGCTCAAGCTGGGTGCGGGCGGGCTGCGCGACGTCGAGTTCGCCGTCCAGCTGCTGCAGCTCGTGCACGGCCGTGCGGATGAGTCGATCCGCGAGCCCACGACGCTGAGTGCCCTCGCCGCGCTGACCGACGGCGGGTACGTCGGTCGTGAGGACGGCGAGGCGCTGCACGAGGCATACGCCTTCCTGCGCACGCTGGAGCACCGCATCCAGCTGCACGGGCTGCGGCGTACGCACGTGGTGCCCGAAGACGAGGCCTCGCTGCGCCGGCTGGGTCGGAGCATGAACTTCCTCAAGGATCCGGTCGGGATCCTCGACAAGACCTGGCAGCACCACCGGCGCGAGGTGCGCCGGCTGCACGAGAAGCTCTTCTACCGTCCGCTGCTGACCGCGGTCGCGCGGATCCCCGGTGAGGAGGCGCGACTCTCCCCGGAGGCCGCCGAGCGGCGCCTGCGGGCGCTCGGGTTCGCTGATCCGCGCTCGGCCTTACGCCATCTCGAGGCTCTGACATCAGGGCTGAGCCGGACCGCGCAGATCCAGCGGACGCTGATGCCGGCGATGCTGTCCTGGTTCGCCGACGCTCCCGACCCGGATGCTGGTCTCTTCGGCTTCCGTCGGATCAGCGAGTCGCTCGGCTCGACGCCCTGGTATCTCTCCACCCTGCGCGACGAGGGCGAGGTCGCCGAGCGGCTGGCCCGGATCCTGGCCACCTCGCGCTACGCCACCGACCTGCTGGAGCGCGAGCCGCAGGGGGTGCGGATGCTCGCGGGAGACCTGCAGCCGCTGAGCGCCGAGGTGCTGACCGAGGAGATGCTGTCGCTCGCCCGTCGCCACGACGAGCCCGAGGTGGCAGCCAGGGCGATCCGCGGCATCCGGCGGCGCGAGCTGCTCCGGATCGCGGCCGGTGACCTGCTCGGTCGCACCGACGTCGCCGATGTCGGGGCCGGCCTGTCGCGGCTCACCGACGCCACCCTGGAGGCCACGTTGGCCGTCGCGGGTCGGGTGGCGCGCACCCAGCGCGGCCTCGACGAGGCGCCCACCCGGATGGCCGTCGTCGCGATGGGGCGGTACGGCGGCTTCGAGCTGTCCTACGGCAGCGACGCCGACGTGATGTTCGTGCACGACCCGCTGCCGGGAGCCGACCCGCAGGTCGCGTCGTCGTACGCCCAGACCGTGGCCAACGAGCTGCGCCGCCTGCTCGGGCTCGCCGGCCCGGACCCGGCGCTCGAGATCGACGCCAACCTGCGGCCCGAGGGCGCCCAGGGCGCACTCGTGCGGACCCTGGACTCCTACGCCGCCTACTACGCGAAGTGGTCGAAGGTCTGGGAGGCCCAGGCGCTGCTACGCGCCGACGCCGTCGTGGGCGACCTCGACCTGCGGATCAGGTTCGAGGCGCTCATCGCGCCGCTGCGCTACCCGCCCGAAGGAATCTCCCAGGACGACGTGGTCGAGGTGCGCCGGATCAAGGCCCGCGTCGACTCCGAGCGGCTGCCCCGCGGAGCCGACCCGCACACCCACCTCAAGCTCGGCCGCGGCGGCCTCGCCGACATCGAGTGGACCATCCAGCTGCTGCAGATGCGGTATGCCGGCGCGGTCGAGGGGCTGCGTACCTCCCGCACCCTCGAGGCCCTGGCCGCCGCGCGGGACGCCGACCTGATCAGCGAGGACGACGCTGCCGTGCTGCAGCAGAGCTGGCGGCGGGTGAGCCGGGTCCGCAACGCGGTCACCCTGGTGCGCGGCAAGCCGGGCGACGAGCTGCCGCACGACATCCGTGAGCGGTCGGCGATCGCCGCGATCCTGGGCTACCCGCCGGAGTCCTCCGACGCGATGGTCAACGACCAGCTGCGCTACACGCGGCTCGCGCGCGGGGTCGTGGACCGGATCTTCTGGGAGTGAGCGCCTAGACCTGGGCGACCGGCTCCTCCATCCGGTAGCCGACCCCGCGGACCGTACGGATGTAGCGCGAGCCGCCGAGCTTGCGCCGCAGGTTGCCGACGTGGACCTCGACGACGTGGGTGTCGCCGATCCACGGTGTGCCCCACACCGTGGTGAGCAGGTCCTCGCGGGTGATGACCTTGGCAGGGCTGCGCATGAGCTCGGTCAGCAGGTCGAACTCGGTGCGCGTGAGGAGCAGCTCCTCGTCGTCGCGGAAGGCCCGGCGGGCGGAGACGTCGACGCGCAGGCCGCCGTACGCGAGGACGTTGCCCGCGTCCGTTGCGAGGCTCGTGCGCGGTCGGCGGAACATGGCGTTGACCCGCGCCTGGAGCTCGCGGAGGCTGAACGGCTTCGACATGAAGTCGTCGGCGCCGGTCTCGAGCCCGAGGAGCCGGTCGATCTCGTCGGAGCGGGCGGTGAGCATGATGATGTAGGCGTCGCTGTCCTGACGGATCTGTCGGCAGACCTCGATGCCGTCGATGCCGGGCAGCCCCAGGTCGAGGGTGACCAGGTCGGGTTCGACCGCGCGCACCGCGTCGACGCCCGCGGGGCCGGTCGCGACCGCCGTCACCTCGAGCCCGAGGTCGCTGAGGGTGTGGGTGATCAGCTCGCGGATGTCGCGGTCGTCCTCGACCACGACGGCGCGCCGAACCCGCTGCGGGACACCCTCCATGGGGACGGATGATGCCACGAACGGACCGTTACCGTTCCGTGATCGGACCGAGACCGTTTCGAGGCCGTTTCCGAGGGCCGGCCCGGTTGCCGCTGAGTTGGACGACGTGACCGTATCCGCTGCCCCTGGGTCATGGGTTACAGCCATGTGTCAGCAGGTCGCCGACTGCTGTGACCGTGCTGAAACAGTGCGGACACGTGGCACCCGTAACTTCGCGATCACTGGTCGTGGGAAGCGGCCTACGCGTCAAGGGAGTCCCGATCGATGAGTGCTAACAAGGTCCGCCTGCAGGCCATTACCGACGTGGAGTCCTACGTCCCCCCGGCGATCAGCTTCGACCCCGGCGAGGAGCCGGGGGAGATCTTCGGCTCGAACGTCTTCAGTGTCAGCGTGATGCAGAAGCGGCTCCCGAAGTCGGTCTACAAGTCCGTGCTCGCGACGATCGAGAAGTCCGCCCCGCTCGACCCGTTGGTCGCGGACGCCGTCGCCTCGGCGATGAAGGACTGGGCCCTGGAGAAGGGTGCGACCCACTACGCCCACGTCTTCTACCCGCTCACCGGCCTGACCGCCGAGAAGCACGACAGCTTCCTCGACCCGGTCGGTGACGGTACGGCGTTCGCGTCGTTCTCCGGCAAGACCCTGATCCAGGGCGAGCCCGATGCGTCCAGCTTCCCGAACGGCGGGCTGCGCAACACGTTCGAGGCCCGCGGCTACACCGGTTGGGACGTGATGAGCCCGGCGTACGTGCTCGAGAACCCCAACGGCAACACGCTGTGCATCCCGACCGTCTTCATCTCGATGACGGGCGAGGCGCTCGACCACAAGACGCCGATCCTGCGCTCGCAGCAGGCGATGGCGATCCACGCCGAGCGCGTGCTGAAGCTGTTCGGCTACGACAACTCCGAGCACGTCGTGTCCTACCTCGGTCCCGAGCAGGAGTACTTCCTGATCGACCGCCACTTCTTCCTGGCGCGCCCCGACCTGATCAACGCCGGACGCACCCTCTTCGGCGCCAAGCCGCCGAAGGGCCAGGAGTTCGACGACCACTACTTCGGGGCCATCCCCGAGCGCGTACTCGCGTTCATGATGGACACCGAGCGTGAGCTCTTCAAGCTCGGCATCCCGGCCAAGACCCGCCACAACGAGGTCGCGCCCGGCCAGTTCGAGATCGCGCCGATGTTCGAGCGGGCCAACCAGGGCTCCGACCACCAGCAGCTGCTGATGACGACCTTCAAGACGGTCGCCAAGAAGCACGGCATGGAGTGCCTCTTCCACGAGAAGCCCTTCGAGGGCGTCAACGGCTCGGGCAAGCACGTCAACTTCTCCCTCGGCAACAGTGAGCTCGGCAGTCTCTTCGTCCCGGGTGACAACCCGCACGACAACGCCCAGTTCCTGGTCTTCTGCGCTGCCATCATCCGCGGCGTCGACCTCCACAGCGGACTGCTCCGTGCGTCGGTGGCGTCGGCCAGCAACGACCACCGCCTGGGCGCCAACGAGGCCCCCCCGGCGATCATCTCGATCTTCCTCGGTGACCAGCTCGCCGACGTCTTCGACCAGATCGCCAAGGGGGGCGCGACCAGCTCGAAGGAGCGGGGCACCCTGGCCATCGGGGTCGACACGCTGCCCGATCTGACCAAGGACCCTGGCGATCGCAACCGCACCTCGCCGTTCGCCTTCACCGGGAACCGCTTCGAGTTCCGTGCGCCGGGATCGAACCAGACCGTCTCCGGGCCGATGGTCGTCCTCAACACGATCATGGCCGAGGCGCTCGACTACTGCGCCACCGAGCTCGAGACGGCTGTCGCGGGCGGCACTGACTTCAACGACGCGGTGCAGGCGCTGCTCGCGACGATCATCGCCGACCACGGCAAGGTGATCTTCAACGGCAACGGCTACTCCGACGAGTGGCCGATCGAGGCCGAGCAGCGGGGCCTGAAGAACCTGCGGACGACGATCGACGCGCTGCCTGAGCTGATCACGCCCGAGGCGATCGACCTCGCCGCGAGGTACGGCGTCTTCAACGAGCGGGAGATGCACAGCCGCTACGAGATCGGCATCGAGCAGTACATCCTCAGCGTCTCGGTCGAGGCCAACCTGACGCTCGAGATGGGCCAGACGACGATCCTGCCCGCCGCGGTCCGCTACCAGACCGAGCTCGCCGCCAACGTCGCGGCGCTCAAGGCCGCCGGCGTCGAGGCGGACCTGTCCAGCCTCGAGGAGATCTCGGCCCCGATCGCCGACCTCAAGGCGGGTCTCGTCGGGCTGGCCGCGGTGATCTCGCACGAGCACGACAGCGACGGGATGGTGGCCGCGACCTACCTGCGCGACTCGGTGCTCCCAGCGATGGCCGCCGTGCGCACTGCGGCCGACACCCTCGAGGGCCTGGTGGCTGATGACCTGTGGTCGCTGCCGACCTACCAGGAGATGCTGTACATCTTGTAGATCACTTCCTGATCGCTCGATGTACGCCGACGGCCCCCGGATGCGCTCCGGGGGCCGTCGGCGTGGTGGCGCCGGGGATGAGGCTGCGGCGTTCGGGTACCCGCCAGGCAACCCAACCTGGAGGCAGCAATGAAGGCAGTGACCTGGCAAGGTCGTCACGACATCCGCGTCGAAGAGGTCCCCGACCCGGTCCTGGAGGAGCCCACGGACGCGATCGTGAAGATCACCTCGACCGGTCTGTGCGGCTCCGACCTGCACCTCTACGAGACGCTGACGCCGTTCATGACGCCCGGTGACATCGTCGGTCACGAGCCGATGGGGATCGTCGAAGAGGTCGGTGCACGCGTCGGCGACCTGCACGTGGGTGACCGGGTCGTGCTCCCGTTCAACGTCTCCTGCGGCCACTGCTGGATGTGCGACCAGCAGCTCTACAGCCAGTGCGAGACGACGCAGAACCACGAGTACGGCACGGGTGCCGGTTTCTTCGGCTACAGCAAGCTCTACGGCCAGATCCCAGGCGGCCAGGCGGAGTACCTCCGCGTCCCGTACGCCGACTTCATGCCGATCAAGGTGCCCGAGGGCCCGAGCGACGACCGCTTCCTCTTCCTCTCCGACGTGCTCCCGACGGCGTGGCAGGCGGTGCAGTACGCCGCCGTCCCGGACGGCGGCACCCTGCTGGTGATGGGTCTCGGCCCGATCGGGGACATGTCGGCTCGGATCGGGGTCCACCTCGGTTACCGGGTCATCGGCGTCGACCTGGTGCCCGAGCGGCTCGCCCGCGTGGCGCAGCGCGGGGTCGAGGTGGTCGACCTGAACTCGGTGGACGACGTGGGCGACGCCGTCCGCGAGCTCACCGGCGGGCGCGGAGCGGACTCGGTGATCGACGCGGTCGGCATGGAGGCGCACGGCTCGCCGACCGCTGCCGCGATGCAGACCCTGGTGGGCTTCCTGCCGAAGAAGCTGGCCCAGCCGATCATGCAGAAGGCAGGTGTCGACCGGCTCTCGGCCCTCTATGCCTCGATCGACGCCGTACGCCGGGGCGGCACGATCTCGATCATCGGCGTGTACGGCGGGCAGGCCGACCCGATGCCGATGCTGACGATGTTCGACAAGCAGCTGCAGGTCCGGATGGGCCAGGCCAACGTCAAGAAGTGGATCGACGACATCATGCCGCTGCTCACCGATGACGACCCGCTCGGCGTGGACGACTTCGCAACGCACCGGCTGCCGCTGAGCGAGGCGCCGGCGGCGTACGAGAAGTTCCAGAAGAAGACCGACGGCACGATCAAGGTCGTGTTCCAGCCGTGAGCAAGCAGACCGTTGCCGAGCTGCTCGTGGAAGCCCTCGCCGAGCACGGAGTCACCCAGGTCTGGGGAGTCGTCGGCGACGCTCTGAACCCGGTGACCGACGCGATCCACCACCACGACCGGGTGGAGTGGGTCGGCGTACGCCATGAGGAGGTCGGCGCGTTCGCGGCCGGCGCCCAGGCGCAGCTCACCGGGCGCCTCGGGGTCTGCATGGGCACGGTCGGGCCGGGCTCGATCCACCTCCTGAACGGTCTGTACGACGCCAAGAAGTCCCGGGCGCCGGTGCTCGCGATCTGCGGTCAGGTGCCGCGCGCCGAGATCGGCAGCGACTTCTTCCAGGAGGTCGACAACGACGTGCTGTTCGCCGATGTCGCGGTCTTCAGCGCGACCATCACCAGTGTCGAGCAGCTGCCCGATCTCATCGAGCGCGCCGGCAACGCGGCCCTCCAGGAGCGGGGGGTCGCGGTGCTGACGCTGCCCGGTGATGTCGGCGGCCTGGATCTCCCGAAGGACACGCCCGTCCCGCGGTTCGTGACCGACCGGCCCGCCGTGCCGCCGGAGTCGTCCGCCGTCTCGCGAGCCGCCGAGGCGATCAACGCAGCGGGTCAGGTGACGATGCTCGTCGGTGCCGGCGCACGTGAGGCTCGCGCCGGCGTGCTCGCCGTGGCTGAGCGTCTGTCGGCGCCGATGGTCGTGACGCTCAAGGGCAAGGACGGGCTGGAGCACGACAACCCCTACGAGGTCGGCCAGTCGGGGCTGCTCGGCAACCACGCGAGCGCGATCGCCTTCGAGGGGTGCGAGCTGCTGCTGATGGTCGGCACGGACTTCCCGTACAAGGAGTTCTACCCGGACGGGAAGATCGTCGTGCAGATCGACTCCGCCGGCGCGCACATCGGGCGTCGGCACCCGGTCGACCATCCCGTCGTCGGCGACGCACAGCTGACCCTGGCGGCCCTCCTGCCCCTGCTGGAAGCCAAGTCCGACACCGCACTGCTGGACAAGGCGCGCTCGAGCTACGGATCCTGGCAGGAACGGCAGGCGCACCTGACGGATCCTGACTATGAGCGCAAGCCCGCCGGTCTGCTGCGCCGCAGGGTCGAGAACCCCGAGGGTCGGATCCGCCCGGAGTTGCTGGCCGCTGCCGTCGACCGGTACGCCGCTGACGACGCCGTCTTCACCAGCGACACCGGGATGGCGACCACCTGGCTGGCTCGCTTCGTGCGGATGCGGGGGGAGCGACGACTGCTCGGCTCCTACAACCTCGGCTCGATGGCGAACGCGATGCCGCAGGCACTCGGCGCTCAGGCGCTCGACCACGACCGGCAGGTCGTGGCGTTCTGCGGCGACGGCGGCCTGACGATGCTCCTCGGCGACCTGATCACGGCAGTCACCCAGAAGCTGCCCGTCAAGCTCGTGGTGTTCAACAACGGCAGCCTCGGCATGGTCAAGCTCGAGATGGAACAGGTCGGCCTCTCGCCGTACGGCACGAAGCTCGACAACCCCGACCTCGCCCGAGTCGCCGAGGCGATCGGGCTGAAGGGCATCCGGGTCGAGGACCCGCACGCCGTCGAGGGCGCCGTGCTCGAGGCATTGGCGTACGACGGGCCGGTGCTGCTCGACGTCGTGACCAATGCCGACGAGATCGCCATCCCGCCGAAGCCGACGCTCGAGCAGGGTTGGGGCTTCGCCATCGCGAAGAGCAAGGAGTTCCTCGAGTCGTCGGAGTGAGCGCTCGCTATTGACGTCGGGTGAAGCTGACCTTGCCGTTCGGGTGCTTCTGCATCTGGTAGGTGGGGTCGTGGGCTCTCGCGTGGTGTCGGGGGCAGAGGAGTCCGCCTTGGTCGAGGTCGGTGGTGCCGCCGTCGGTCCAGCGGGTCCAGTGGTGGGTGTGGCACATCCAGGGTGGCCAGTCGCATCCTTCGGCGACACAGCCTTGGTCGCGCATGGCCATGGCGGTGGTCTGGGCTCTGGTGAAGAACCGTCTGGTCCTGCCGAGGTCGAGGACCTCGGAGGTGCTGCCGAGGACGACGGGGATGATCCGGGCGGTGCAGGCGAGGCGTCGGGCCGCGGCAGCTGAGATGTGTTCGCCGGTGTCGAGGACCCCGGCCTTCTGCAGGCGTCCGAGGAGGGTGTCCAGGTCGATGGTGACCACGATCGTCGCGTCGCTGCGTCCGACCTTGGGGAGGTCTTTGGCGCTGATGCGGTCGATGAGCTCCATGAACGCCCGGCCCATCCGCTCCGGACCAGGCCGACGCTCCACACCAGGGCCATCGGTCGCGGCCACGTGCTTGGGGGCGGCGAGGGCGAGGAGCATCTTCTTCAGCTCCGCGGCCTGGAGTGCCGGCAACGTGAACCTGCCGTGGACCTTGCCGTGGCCGTCGTCGGTCATCGTGAGACGGGCGGCAAGTGCGGCTCTGGCTTCTTCCTTCTCGAGGCGGTCGGACTCGTAGGCGTCCGCAAGGTCGGGGGCGATGACCTCCAGGAGCCGGTTGCCGAGGATCCGCAGGGCTTTGGCGTCATAGTCGCTGGCCAACTGCACGAGGTGTTCCTCGGCGCGGATGATCAGGTCGGGGTCCAGGTCGTCAGGCAAGGCGCGGACCGCACGGATGATCACGTCGGCCTGAGCAGGCCGCAGGTCACCGCAGGCTAGGCCGGCCCGGACCCGGTCGTAGGTGGACAGGTCGTAGCCAAGACGTACAACCCCGGAGGCTGCTGTCCGGGTCTGCTGGGTCTGGTGGGCGAGCCAGTTCGCGGTCGACGTCGCACCGACGTCGGTGCCGACCTGGACCTCATCGGCATGCGCCGCGACCCGGGCCTTCAGCTCCACCACCTGGGCCTCGAGACGTGTCAGCTCCACCAGCGTCACAGCAGCTTCGGAGGCGCTCATGGACCACACGGATGCGTTGACCACGCTGTCCGCAACACCGCGCATGTGCGCGATCGCAGACGCCACCTGGTGGTGGGGTGCGGTCATCGTGGTCATGGTTCTACTCAAGCACTGACCACCGACAGTCAGAGGTCCAGAAGTCGCTTATCCACAGGGGTTCAGGTCACGAACAGGTCACGATCGGGGGCGCCTATTCACACCCGGCGGTCTTGCCTGTGGAGGGTGGTTTCGAGGCTCGGGCCTGGCGGCCCTCGCACCTCAACCACCGGAAGAGCTCGCCTGGCGGCCCTCGCACCTCAACCACTGGACCGGAAAGCCGGCGACGGACCTCATCCCGCGCCCCGCCGTACCCGGCGTAGCTGCCTGCCGGCGACCGAGCCGAGCGGACCGCAAGGTCCACTCATCGCCCTGCCTTCGCCGCGGGGGTTTCGAGGCTCGGGCCTGGCGGCCCTCGCACCTCAACCACCGGAGGTCGGCGGCCGGGGAAGCCGGCGGCGGACCGCAAGCGGCACCGCCGTACCCGTCGTAGCTGCCTGTCGGCGGCCGACCCGGACGGACCCGCGGGCCACACTCATCGCGCGGACGACGTGCGAGGGTTTCGAGAGGGCGTCGTCGTACCGCGAGCTACTGGTCCTCGCCGCGGGTCTCGCGCAGGCGTCGGGCGCGCTCGATGTCCTTGCGCTCCTTGACGGCGGCCTTGTCGCTCTTGCGGGTGTCGCGGGCGGGGAGCTGGATGGTCTCCTCGGCCGGGAGGCCGGCCTGGAGCTCACGGCCGCGCTCGAGCTCGGCGTCGAGCTCGGCGCCGAAGAGCAGTGCCAGGTTGGTGATCCAGAGCCAGAGCAGGAAGGCGATGACGCCGGCGAGGGAGCCGTAGGTCTTGTCGTAGCTGGAGAAGTTCGCGACGTAGAAGCCGAAGGCCGCCGAGGCCACGAGCCACACCACGATCGCGACGACCGCGCCGGCACTGATCCACTTGAACCTCGGCTGCTTCACGTTGGGTGTCGCGTAGTAGAGCAGCGCCACGATGAGGATCACGAGCACGAGCAGCACCGGCCACTTCGCGATGTTCCAGACCGTCACGAAGGTCGTCCCGACACCGATGGCGTTGCCGACCGCTCGGGCGGCCGGCCCGGTCACGATGAGGCCGAGCGCCACGATCGCGGTGAGCGCGACGGTGATCACGGTGACCAGCAGCATGACCGGCCGCAGCTTCCAGACCGGGCGGCCCTCCTCGACCTCGTAGATGCGGTTCATGCCGCGGCCGAACGCACCGACGTACCCGGACGCCGACCAGAGGGCGGTCGCCAGTCCGATGACGAGGGCGAGGCCGGCGCTGGGAGTGGTGCTGAGATCGGTCAGTGTCGGTCGCAAGGTGTCGGCAGCCGAGGACGCGCCGACGTCGGTGAGGATCTGCAGGAGGGTGTCGACCGTCTTCGGTCCCTGGCCCACGAGACCGACGAGCGAGAGCAGCGCGATCGCGGCGGGGAAGAGCGCCAGCACGGAGTAGTAGGTCAGGGCCGCGGCCAGGTCGGTGCACTGGTCCTGCGAGAACTCACGGACCGTCTTGCGGGCGATGTAGAGCCACGACGACTTCGTCAGGTCGGTGGGGGAGTCGGGCTTGATCGGCGAGTCGGAGTCGACGGTGCTCTCCCGCCCGTCGGTCTCGGACGACACTGCCATCAGTGCCTCCGGCGCCAGATGACGATCACCACGACCGCGACCACGATGGCCCCGGCACCCAAGGTGGTCGGCGTCGGGCGCCCCTGGTCGTCCGTCGCGCGGTCGCGCAGATCCCGGACCCGGTCCTTCGCTCGTGTCTTGACGTCCAGCCGGGCGGTCAGCTCGTCGATCGTCTGCGCCAGGTCCTCGCGGGTCTGCGCGATCTCCGCCTGGACTTCTTCCTTGCTCGGGTTGGTCGTCATCGGTGTGCTCCTCCCTTGGCGGCCGCGACGT
Source organism: uncultured Actinomycetota bacterium (assembly GCA_963717855.1). Taxonomy (GTDB): domain Bacteria; phylum Actinomycetota; class Actinomycetes; order Propionibacteriales; family Nocardioidaceae; genus Nocardioides. The sequence continues at coordinate 304,306 of CAVQXF010000001.1, forward strand.
CTCGCTTCACGCTCTCGACGGCCTCGGTCGGGAGCGGCGGCGCGGCTTCAGTGACGCGCTTCTTGCCGACGACTCCCGCAATGCCGGCCACTGCCAGCAGGACGACCCCCACGATGAGGGCGGCGAGCCAGGCGTCGAGCACCAGGGCGAGCGCGAGGATGGCCGTTGCGATCAGCACCCCGACGCCGTACAGCGCGATGATGCCTGCGGTGCCGAGGATGCCGGCCCCGACGCCGGCCTTCTTGGCCTTGCCGGACACCTCGGCCTGGGCGAGCCGGAGCTCGTCGCGGATCAGGACGGAGACGTCCTGCGATAGCCGGGAGACCAGGTCTCCGGTGGATGCGTTGTCGGTCGTCATACATCTCCGGTGCCCCGAGGTCGGCGTCCTACGCCCCCCTTCGGGGTGAGGTCGGGCCAGGTGGGCCCGGGTACCGATCAGTCCTACCCAGGAGGCAGCGTGGAAGCGAGCAAGCCGGCCAAGGCCGTGAAGAAGGCAGTGAAGTCGACGGTCGAGGGAGCAGCGGCGCGCGTTGCAGAGGTGCTCGCGGAGCGCGGTACGCCGACCGTTCCCGGCGCGCCCGGCTCCAGTACCCCGACGCTGGCCGAGCCCACGAAGCCCCGCGATCCGCTGCCGCCGAAGCTCGACCAGGCAGGACCGGAGCGTCGTACGGCGACCGGCGCGGCCACCGATGCCGACCCCGAGGCCGTGTCGGGCCAGGGTCGCTTCCTCACCACCTCGCAGGGCGCCCGGCTGCGCGACAGCGACCACTCGCTCAAGGCGGGGGAGCGCGGTCCGACCCTGCTCCAGGACCACCACCTGCGCGAGAAGATCACGCACTTCGACCACGAGCGGATCCCGGAGCGGGTCGTGCACGCCCGCGGGGCGGGCGCCCACGGCACCTTCATCGGCTACGGCAACGCCCGCTCGGTGAGCAAGGCCGGCTTCCTGGCCAAGGCGGTCGAGACGCCGGTGTTCGTGCGGTTCTCCACCGTCCTCGGGTCGCGCGGGTCCGCAGACACCGTGCGCGACACCCGCGGCTTCGCGACGAAGTTCTACACCGACGAGGGCACCTTCGACCTGGTCGGCAACAACATCCCGGTGTTCTTCATCCAGGACGGCATCAAGTTCCCGGACGTGATCCACGCGGGCAAGCCGCACCCGGACCGCGAGATCCCGCAGGCCCAGAGCGCGCACGACACGTTCTGGGACTTCGTCTCGCTGCACACCGAGGCCCAGCACCACACCATCTGGAACATGTCGGACCGCGGTATCCCGCGTTCGTACCGGACGATGGAGGGCTTCGGCGTCCACACCTTCCGATGCGTGAACAGCGCCGGGGAGACCTCGCTGGTGAAGTTCCACTGGAAGCCGGTCCTCGGCGTGCACTCCTTGACGTGGGAGGAGGCGCAGATCCTGGCCGGCACCGATCCGGACTTCCACCGCCGCGACCTCGCCGACGCGATCGAGGCGGGGGCGTTCCCGCAGTGGGAGCTCGGCGTCCAGGTCTTCCCCGACACGCTCGAGGAGACCTTCGACGACATCGACCTGCTCGACCCGACGAAGCTGGTGCCCGAGGAGCTCGCGCCGGTACAGCCGATCGGCCTGCTCACGCTGACCCACAACCCCACGAACTACTTCGCGGAGACCGAGCAGGTGGCCTTCCACGTCGGCAACCTGGTGCCCGGCATCGACGTCACCAACGACCCGCTGCTGCAGGCGCGGCTGTTCTCCTACGTCGACACCCAGCTGACCCGGCTCGGTGGGCCGAACTTCAGCCAGATCCCGATCAACCGGCCGCACGCACCCGTCAACGACATGCTGCGCGACGGCTTCCACCAGGACGCGGTGCATGGGGGCGTGGCGCCGTACAAGCCGAACTCGCTCGACGGCGGCTGTCCTTTCTTCGCCGGCGGCGCGAAGGACGGCGCCTTCGTCGACGTGCCCGCCCACGTGGCCGAGTCCGTGAAGACGCGCGAGGCGCCGGCGTCGTACGACGACCACTACAGCCAGGTGCGCCAGTTCTGGCTGAGCATGACGCCGCCGGAGAAGGAGCACATCGTCGCGGCGTACACCTTCGAGCTGGCGAAGTGCTTCGAGCAGCCGATCAAGGAGCGTCAGCTGCTCGCGCTGGCCAACATCGACCCGGACCTCTGTGCCCAGGTCGCGGCCGGCCTCGGGCTACCGGCGCCGGAGCCGACCGAGGCGCTGATCGACCTGGCGCCCAGCCCCGCGCTGTCGCAGATCGGTGGCTCCTGGCCCACCGACGGCCGGATCGTCGGGATCGTCGTCGACCCCGACGGCGACCTGAGCGGGCTCGGCAACGTCCGGGCGGCGGTCTCGGCCGCCGGCATGGTGCCGCTGGTCGTGGCGCCGTACGGCGGGAAGCTGTCGGACGGCACGAGCATCCAGCGGACCTTCGCAGCGACCAGGTCCGTCGAGTACGACGCCGTGCTCCTCGCCGGCAGCCCGCTGCCGGGTGCCGACGCGCTGGTCGTACGCGACAGCAAGGCCGGCGAGGAGACCGCGCCTCAGCTCGACCCGCGCGTGACCCTGCTGCTCCAGGAGTGCTTCCGCCACGCTAAGGCGATCGGCGCGTGGGGCGCGGGTGTTTCCGCCCTCGAGCTCGCCGGGGTGGCCGGCGCGCCGGGCGTCCTCACCGGCGACGACCCGGAGGCCGTCTTCGCCGAGCTGCACACCGCCCTCGGCGCGCACCGCGTGTGGGAGCGGTTCGGCACGGTGCTGGGGTGAGCCTGCAGCGGTCGGCGGCCCGGGCGGGCGGTGCCGTCCTGGCCGCCGCCACCCAGGGCGTCGCGTCGCTGCGTCCTGCCCGGAAACCGCTGCACCCGGACGGTGCGGTCGTGCAGGGCCGGATCCTCCGGCGCGGCTCGGACGTCCCCACCGGGGTGGCGTGGATAGATGACGAGGGTCAGGACGACGTCGTCGTACGCCGCTCCCGCGCGATCGGGTTGCCGCAAAGCCTGCCCGACATCCACGGCCTCGCGATTCGGGTCCACGGCGCAGGGGGCGAGGGCGACCTGCTCTTCGCCACCACCGGTCTCGGTCGGGTCACCCGGTTCATGCTCACCGCGAGCCGGCGGCCCCGCAGCCGACCGCTCACGACCCTGCTGCCCTACGAGACCGGCTCCGGACCGTTGCTGCTGGCCGCCGAGGGCGTCGAGCCCGGCTCCTACGACCTGTCTTGGGCCCGGCCGTCCGGGGAGTGGCACCTCTTCGGCGTGCTGCTGATGTCGACGACGCGCTGCGACGACCTCGAGATCTCGTTCGACCCCGTACGCCGACAGATCCCCGGACTGCGCCAGTACCCGTCAGTCCGGCGCCTTCGCGCGCCCGCCTACCTCCGCGCCCGACGATCGCGCGCGGACACCCTTCCCACCAACGAGGAGACCCACCATGTCCACTGACGCCATCGTCATGCTCAAGGACGACCACAAGCAGATCCTGCGCACCTTCAAGGAGTTCGAGAGCGCCGGCGACGGGGCCTTCGTGGCCAAGGGCCGTCTCGTCGACCGGATCATCGAGCTGCTCACGGTGCACACCTACATCGAGAACGAGGTGATGTACCCGCGCGTCCGCGAGCTCGTGCCGGAGCTGGAGGACGACGTGCTCGAGTCGTACGAGGAGCACCATGTCGCCGACGTCCTCGTGATGGAGCTGTCGACCATGAAGCCGGACGACGAGCGCTTCACGGCCAAGGCCACCGTGCTGATCGAGAACGTGCGTCACCACATCAAGGAGGAGGAGGACGAGTGGTTCCCCCAGGTGCGGGAGGCGCTGAGTCGCACTACCCTTCAGGAGATCGGCGCCGCCATGGGCGAGGCCGAGAAGAAGGCGCCGCGCCGACCGTCGAAGCCCAGCGCGCTGAAGAAGACGATCGACGCCGTCATCTCCTGACCGGTCACTCCACCCAGGTCGCCTTGCCGCCACCGTCGCGAGAAGAGTTCACGATCATCTCGCCCTCCTGCAGGGCGACCCGGGTGAGGCCCCCGGTCGGGACCGTCACGGTCCTGCCGTCGTAGAACGCGAACGGCCGCAGGTCGATGTGACGCGGCTCCAGCTCGCCGTCGACGACGGTCGCGTGGGTGGAGAGGGAGACGACGTCCTGGGCCACCCAGGCCTCGGGCGTGCGGCGCACGTCGGTGCGCGCCCGGTCGATCTCCTGCGCCGAGGCAGCAGGACCGACGACGACGCCTGCGCCGCCGTACCCGTCGCGCGGCTTGACGACGAGCTCGCCGAGCCGGTCGAGCACATCGGCGAGCTGGACCGGGTCGGCGAGATCATAGGTGCGCACGGACCCGATGATCGGCTCCTCGTTCAGGAAGTGCCGGACCAGGTCGTCGACGTAGGCGTAGACGGACTTGTCGTCGGCGACGCCGGTGCCGAACCAGTTGGCCAGACCGACCGTGCCGGCGCGCAGACCGGGCAGCAGCAGCTGCGCCAGGTCGGTGAGCTCGCCGGACTCGTCGCGCAGGCCGTCGTCGTTCGTGCGCCGATAGATGGCGCGAACCCGCTCGCCGCTGGCGAGGCGCAGGAGGTCGCCGTCCGCGCGGAGGTCGGCGGGCTGCGCCAGCACCAGGTCGGCCAGCTCCGCCAGCCGTTGGTGCTCGTAGTACGCGGTGTTGGTCGGTCCGTCCGACAGCAGGACCAGGGCTCCTTCGATCGCGGGGGCGGACGCCTCGAGGCAGCCCCGCAGGGCGGCAGGGATGCCCGCCTCGAGGTCGGACCCGGGTCGGTCGACGTCGAGCACCGAGGCGACCGCATCGGACACCGCGATGGCGTAGGCCATGCCGGACGGGGTGCGTACGTTGTCCTCCAGCACCCGGAAGAGGCCGTCGTCGCCACGCACCAGGTCGAGGCCGGCGATCGAGATCCGGGCACCGGCCACCGGCGCGACGCCGACGAGGTCGCGCTCGAAGTACGGCGAGCCGGAGACCACCCGCTCCGGGATCACTCCTGCCTCGACGACGTTGCGGTCGCCGTACAGGTCGGCGAGCAGGAGATCGAGCGTGCGCACCCGTTGCGCGATCCCGGCCGTGACCGTCTCCCACTCCGCCGCCGGGATCACGCGCGGCACCGGGTCGACGCGAAACGGGTGCCCCTCGTCGCCGCCGAACCGTACGCCGTCGTCCTCCAGGAGCTGGTTGACCTGGCGGGTCATGCCGTCGCGCACGTCAGGGTGGCCCTCGCGGAAGGCTCGGTCCAGCTTCGTGGTCTCGTCCATGGCGGGGCCGTACCCATCAGGGGGCGCGGTATCCCTGGCTCAGGACAGGAGCTGCGCGAGCACCTCGACCACGAGCGCGTGGTCCTCGAGCTGGGGGAGCCCCGAGACCGCGACCGTGCCGACGCAGCCGGTGCCGCGGACGAGGATCGGGAAGGCACCGCCGTGGGCGGCGTACGTCGCGGTGTCGAGCCGGGCGTCGGTGTCGAAGGACTTGCCCGCCACCCGGAACTGCTCACCGATCCGCAGGGACGAGCAGCCGTAGCGGTCGACGACCGCACACTTGCGCTCGAGCCAGCCGTCGTTGTCCGCGGACGCACCGGGGAGCGCGGCGTGGAAGAGCCGCTGACCGTTGCGACGCACGGAGATCGCGACCGGCAGCCGGCGCTCCAGCGCGACGTCCCGCAGTGCGACGCCGAGCTGCCAGGCATCCTCGGTGCTGAAGGCGGCGTACACCAGACGCTGCTCCTGGGCGATGAGCTCGTCGAGCAGGGTGCGATCCGTCATGGCGGCCACGGTAGCGCTGCCGCGCTCCCTCCCCACTGTGGTGTACGGCGTCCGGCGGCCGTATCTGACGACGGTCCCCGGTCGCTCCTCCTCGGCAAGGGCGCCGACTGGTGTCCGTACACACCGGGAGGGGAATCCCATGCAGGAGAAGCTCAAGACGGTGGCTGTCGTGACGGCGACCATGGCCGCGGCGGTCTCAGGAGCGCTGATCAGCGCCGGCACCGCACAGGCCGTCACACCGAGCACGACCACGATCAACTTCACCGGGGACACCCCGGGAGGCAAGCCAGCCGGTTTTGTCAGCGTGACGAACCCGAACGTCAGTTTCCGCTCGACGTCGGGCAGCATCTCGATCAGCGACTTCGGCGTGCAGAGCAACGGCCAGGCCATCGCCGCCTTCGGCGCGACGGCCGGTCTCGACATCAGGCTCGCCAAGCCCACCACCGCCATCTCGATGGCGTTCGGCAACGACGACCCGGGGTTCGTCGACACCACCGCCAAGGCGCAGCTCGAGCTGTTCCGTGGCGTCACCAAGGTCGGCACGGCGGCGGTCAATGTGAACGCCAACGACGTCATGGACCAGCGGGTCGGCTACGGCAACGCGCGGGTGTTCGACCGGGTGGTCGTCACCTTCGTCAGCTCGACCGGGGCGCCGAACGCGCTCACCGAGGTCATCGACGACATCAACCTGGCCCCGCTCTGCACCAAGGCCGGTGGCCCCGGCAACAACATCATCATCGGCACCGCGAACAAGGACGTGCTGTGCGGTGACTCCGGCAACGACATCATCCGGGGCGGCGGAGGTCGCGACCTGATCTACGGCGGACCGGGGCAGGACACCGTCCTCGCCGGCGACGACGCCGACTGGGTCAACGCCGGCGCCGGGGCCGACACGGTCCGCGGCGGTGACGGAGCCGACATCCTGCTCGGTGTCGACAGTCGGGACCGGCTCTTCGGTGACGCCGGCCCGGACATCCTGGTCGGCGGGACCAGCCGGGACGCCTGCAACGGAGGTCAGGGCCGCGACACCGCCCAGTCCTGCGAGGTGAGGGTCTCGATCCCCTGATCGTCGCTGAACGGGCCGGTGCGCGCCGCGGGGCGCACCGGCCCGTTCGGCCGGGTGGCCCCCGGCATACTCGCTGCGTGGATCCCGAGGCAGTGCCGCTCAGCGCGTTCGAGGAGATGGTCGTCGACGCGCTCGACTCCCTGCCGGACTGGGTGCTCCCGGTCGTCAGCGAGATCGCGGTCCTCGTGGAGGACGAGCAGGCGGCGTCCGAACGGCGCCCGGGCGTCCTGCTGCTGGGCCTCTACCGCGGCATCCCTCGGACATCGCACTACGGCCGGGCCCCCGGCACCCTGCCCGACACGATCACGCTCTACCGGATCCCGATCGTCGAGGTCTGCGCTCGGCTCGAGGACGTGCCGGGGCGGGTGCGCACCGTGCTCGTGCACGAGGTCGGGCACGCGATGGGGATGTCCGAGGCCGAGCTTCGCGAGCTCGGCTGGGCCTGAGCTCGGCAGCAAGCGTCGGTAGATGTGAAAGCCAGGCGGCCTCCATCCGCGATCGGGGAGCGTGCCGAGCCTGGGTGATCGGAGTCGCGGCTCCGGCGTGTCGCCACCGGTTGGAGGGTGGGGCGCGGTGGCCTTGGCACCATCAGTTGCGTGACAAGCGGAAGGAGTGCCTGGGCGGAGCGAGCGGTGGAGCACCTGGCCCGCGCTGCGACGGGCCGGCCACTCGACCGCTCACTGCGCGTGACGTTGAACTTCCACCCGGACCGCGTGATGGCTGGAGCGACGGTCCTCGAGCAGCTCGCCCGGGACGGCATCTACCGATCGCAGTTCGAGACCGGCACCAGCAACGGAGGGCTCACCGCACATGCCGGAGGTGCCCGGTGGCGGTGGGAGCAACGCATCTTCAACCACGCTTACGACGATGCTCCGAACTCCGAGCGCCCGAAGTACGGCGCACTCAATCATCGCCTACGTCGCATCGGCGCGGCACCCAGATTCGGGTCAGCGCACCTGCGCCTGAACGAGGCAGCCCTCGACCGCAGCACCTTCTGCTTCCCCGACTCGGTGTTCGAGCCGACGGCGATGGGCACGGCAGCGCGATTCGATCTGCTCCCCATGGTCGAGGCGTTCGACGCCCGCGAGCGCTCCGACATCATCGAGGCCGCGGAAGGCGGGCTCCTGGACGACTACATCGAGGCGCAGGTGCACGGCACCGTTGCATTGGCGGCGGACGTCGAGGCAGTAGTCCTCGACCCTTCGTTCCGCGGGTCACCCACCGAAGAGCAGGCCAGGTCGCTCGGAGTGCCGCTCGAGTGGCACGAGGGCCGCGCGCTCACCGTGGAAACCCTCGCCACTCACCCCGAGTTTCGAGGCCAGCACATCGTCGATGTCGGTCGCCGCATCGCTCGTGGCGACCTGCTCGATGCCGCCGTCATCGGCCGGGCAGCGCTCACTGGAGAGGAAGATCCCCAAGACCTGAAGAAGGTCTGGCACTACGTCGCGAGGTTCGGGACCCCGACCGAGCGCTAGCTCCCGCCGCCATGCTCTCGGTCCGGCGCCGAGCTTCGTGCCCAGTGTGGTTTCCACACATGAAGCCAACGCTTGCTGCCGAGCTCAACTGGGCCTGACGCCAATCTGGCGCAAATGGGCTATGTCATGTCCGGTAGCCGAGGGCCACAGTGGAAGGCGGTCCCGATGATCTCGGGGCCGATCTCGCGGAAGGGTCTTCGTGACCGCAATGACATCGCGCCGTACGAACCTCAGCATCCTGGACGTCGACCTCGGGCGCTCAGTCGTGATGCCCGACGTCGTCCTCGAGCCGGGTACGACGGCCGAGTGGATCCGGGTGCCGGCGAAGTCCGCCCAGCGGCTCGTGGTCGAGGTGGCCAGGCTCGTCGCTGACCTCCCGCGCGACGCCGGGCGCGACGTCGTCTGGCAGTCGGGGGCCAACGAGCTGCTCGTCCTCACCGACACGACGACCCTCGACGTGGCCACCGGGCTGGTCACGATCGGGGTCCAGGTCTCCTGCGACCAGCTCAAGGAGCCGGCCGTCGTCCGGGTGCCCCTCGCCGTCGGCACCACCAAGCAGGTGCGCGGGCTCTTCGTGTCCACGTTCGCCGCGCCCGACGGCCCCGAGGTCGTCACGACCGTCTGGGCCGACTCGCTGATCGCCTACGCCTGGGAGTGCCTGCTGACCCTGGCCCAGCGGCTGGCCGCCGAGGCGGGTCGCGACCAACGGGGCCGGCCGCTGCAGCCGGGCGCCATCGCCGCCGAGCGCGGCGTGCTCCTGGTGAAGTCGATGGCGAGGAACGAGGCCTGACGTGACCCTCGACGCATCGTCCTTGGGCTCTTTCGGGGACCTGGCCACCGCGCTGGGGATCCTGGACCAGGACGGCGCGCCGAACGCTGCGTGGTTCGAGGACCCGGTGACCGGTGGCACCGGCAGCGCCGCGCACGGACTCCAGCACGTCATGGCCGACACCGGCCAGCGCGACGCCCTGCTGCGCTTCGTCGACCAGGTGCTCGGACCGCCAGAGGCCCGCGCCGACGGGGGTGCCCGCTGGGTGCCGCTCTTCCAGAACGCCGACCCCACGGTGACCGTGTTCGCGGTCGTGGAGCCGGTGCCGGCCAGCAACGAGGTCCGGCTCGGGGTCGGGGTCGAGCACACGACGAGCGGCGGCCTCCCGACCGTGAGCACCCGCCTCCAGGTGCCGCTCTTCCGGTTCGCCGACCGCGGTCACGACCTCGGTCCGGGGGACGTGCCGTGGCTGCTGCTCGGCCGGACCGGGGGCAGCATCGAGCTCGCGGTCGACACGACCATCACCGACTCCGCCCCGGCCGCTGGGGCGGCATCGCTCGGCGGGGTCGCGGCGTCGGTGAGCGTGCCGACCGACGGCAGCGACGACGTCTCCTTCGGGCTCACCCTGCGTGATCTGCAGCTCCCGGGAGCCACGAGCCCGCGGACCTTCAGCCTCGACGCCGCGAGCCCGGAGGAGTTCGGCACCGACGTGCTCGACCTGGTCGCCGGGCTGGTCCGGGCCCAGGCGGACGCACTGGCCACCGATCCCGCGTTCCGGCCCTTCGTGGCCCTGGCCGGGATGCTGGGGCTGCGCGACGTACCCGACCTGCCGGCGCTCCCGCTCGCCGACCTCCCCACCCGCGGCATCGCCGCCATCGTCGACTGGGTGGAGGGCCTGCTCGCCGACGACGATGCCAGGGACGCCTGGCTCGCCCAGCTGGCGCAGCTCGTGGGCGGGACCGCCGACCCGGCCCGGGACGCGGTGGTCCTCGACCTGGCCCCGTTGCAGCTCGCGCTCGGCGTCCGGGTCGAGTCGGGCGCCGGCGGCCACCCCGTGCTGGTGCCGTGGGTCGAGGTCTCCCTGCGGTCGCGGGCCGGCAGCCCGGTCGTCGCCCGGGCCGCCGTCGACCTGCTCCGTGCCGACACCGGCTCCGGCGCCTGTGTCGCGGTGCCTGACGTACGCCTCGAGGCCGTCTTCGGCGAGAACACCGCCGGCCGGCGGCTGATCGGGCCTGCGGCAGCCGACACCCCGCGCGTGGACAGCCTCCGGGTCGGCCTGGCCCTCGACGCCGACCGGAACCCCGTCTTCGTGCTGACGGGTCATGGCGTCCGTCTCGTGCCCGGCGCGCTGATGGAGGTCGTCGACCTCTCCACGCCGCAGGCGGCCCTCGATGCCGGGTCCTCCGTGCTGACCGCGGCGCTCGACGCGGCGTTGGACGCGTTGGGTGTGGAGGCGGCCCCCCTGGTCAAGCGGCTGCTCGGCATCCAGCCGCCCGCCGGGGTCACCGGGCTCGACGCCGCGGCGCTGATGGCCGACCCGGTCGGCGCCGTCCGCGGCTACTGGCAGCGTGTCGTCGCCAGCGCGTCCGGCACGGCCGACGTCCTCGGCCACCTCGCCCGGCTGCTCAGCGGCCGACCGACGGCTCCGCTGCCCGAACTCGGCGACGCGGCCGATCCGTGGCGGATCGAGGTCGTCGAGCCGCTCTACCTGGAGTTCTGGCGCGACGGGTCGACGCTGCACGCCGACCTCGCCCTGTCCACCTCCGTCGAGGTGCTCGGCGACCTCACCTGCGGCACGGAGCTGTCCTTCTCGCTGCTGGCAGCCGACCCGACCGCGGGCACCGTCGCCTTCGCGCAAGGCGCGCGGCTGGGCGGGTCGCTGCGGCGTACCGACGCGCAGCAGGTCCGCCTGGCCGTGGCCGACCTCGCCCTCGTCGTCGACCAGCTGGCGCTGGACCTCGTCTGGCGTCCCACCGTCGGGCTGCGCCCCGAGCTGGTGGCCGACGGGCTGGCCCTCGAGCTGCCGAGGCCGGATCCGGTCAACGGTCTCGCCGACCTGCTCCCCGTGCCGCTGCCCCGCCTCGACGACACCGGCCGACTGGTCTTCGACGCGCCGGACTGGACGGCCGTCGAGCGGGCGATCGCGTCGCTGGTGGGCAGGCTCGGGATCCCCGAGGTGAACGCGCTGGTCGACCTCCTCGGCTGGTACGGCGGCGGCGCCCGCCTCGCGCTCGACGGGCTGCTCGGTGGGGACCCGGCCCTCGCCCTCGAGACCTGGTTGGCCGACCTGCTGCTCGACTGCGGTCGCGTGCGGGCGGCCCTCGGCCCGGTCGCCGCGTTGCTCAGCGGGTTCTCCCTGAGCGCTCCGCTCGGCACCGGTAACGCCAACGACCCCTTCCGCTGCCCGGTCGCGGGGGACCCGCGGGCCCCTGGCCTCCGCGCCTGGCTCGACCCGGGCTGCGCGGTCCGGCCCGAGGACATCGCGCTCGACCTGTCGGCGCTGCTCTCCGGCGAGCCGCCCGATCCGGAGACGATCGCGGCCACGCTGCGCGCCGCCGGGCCGCTCGCCTCCGACCTGGCCGAGCTGATGGTCGGCCGCGACAGCCTCGGTGCCGGGCTGCAGGCGCTGGTCGACCGGTGGGCGGACACCGACGGTCTGGTCGGCATGCCGTCCCTGCCGGGCGGGGTGAGCGGCGTGGTCCTGGACGGGGTGGACTACGCCAAGCTGGTCGCGCTCGGTGGAGTGGGCGACCTCCTGGTCGAGGTGCTCGACCCGCCTCCGCCGGCCGTGGTGCACGTCGGCTGCGAGGCGTCGTGGCTGGTCGACAAGCCAGCCGGCACGACCATCGATGCGACGGCCGCGTCGGCGTCCGCACGGGTGCCTGACGACCCCGCCGGCAGCTGGTTCGTGCGGGTGCCCACGCCCGCGGAGGCGGCCGCAGCCCGACCGGACCTGGGTGCGGTCGGGGGACAGGCAGCACTCCTCGACGCCGCGCTCGCGGACCGCACTGCGCCGTACGTCCTGGTCGGGTACGGCGCTGCCGGGGCGGCCGCCGTCCGGGTGGCGTCGGCGCGCGCGGCCGCGACGGCGGTGGTGACCGTCGGCGCACCGTGGGGGGCCGTCGCCACCGACGGATTGAGCTCGGGCCTGGGCGGCGACGCGCTGCGCCTGCTGCACCGGCTGAGCCGTTCCGGCGTCGAGACCGCGTCCGAGCCGGTCCTCGCCCACGAGTCCAGCGACCTGCAGCGGATGCGCGCGTTGGTGACCCGCGCCGCTGCGCACCTCGACCCGGCCTCCCTTCCGAACGCCTCGGCGGAGCCGCGGAGAGCCGGCCTGCCGGTGCACGCGGTCTTCGGCGCCCTCGAGGCCGGCGCCCTGGCCCGTGGGGTCGGCGTGTTCGTCGCCGACGGGATCCTGGCTCGGACCCAGGCTCGGCTGAGCGCGGGACCCGCCAGCGCAGCGACCGCCCTGCACGTGGCGCTCGACCTCCCGGTCTTCGACCTCGACCTCGCAGGACTGCTGGTCGGGGTCGGCGCGGCCGTCGAGATGTGCCGGATCGGGCGACCCACCGCGGGGCCGGGCATCGAGGCCGGGTTCGTGCGCGCAGTGGTCGTCGACCTCCACATCGGCGTCCACGACGGGTGGCTGGTCGGTGGACCCGGCTCGACCACCGGTGCCGGCGACCTGCGCTGGATGTCGGCACGGGTCGAGGTGCCGCTGACGGGCGAGTCCGGTACGGCGGAGCTGGTGCTCCACGAGGCGACCGGGCTCGGCATCGACCGTGAGCGCTGGGTCGTCCACGTCGACCCGGCCGCCCCCACCGTCGATGCGGTCGTGCCTGAGGTGCAAGGTCTGCTCTCGGGGGTCGTGGCCCGGCTCTCCGCGGCGTCGGCGCCGCTCGCGGCACTGCTGGACGCTCTCGGGCTCCGCACCGCCGGCGGGTTGGACCCCGCGGGGCTCAACCGGCTGCTCCTCGACACCGCGACCACGGTCCGGACCCGGGTCGCCGCCGCGCCGGAATCGGTCGCCACCGCGCTGCGGACGCTGGTCACCGGAGCCACGGGGGCGGGGGCTGCGCTCGGTTGGGCCTCAGGGCCGGTCCGTGTGAGCCTCGACCTCGCGACGGGGGCGGTCAGCGCGCAGCTGGCGGCGGAGCCGGTCGGCGGCCTGCCCGTCGCGCTCGACCTCACCGGATCCGCCAGCTGGGCCCGCGCGACCCTCGCCATGGGCGGCCACGACCCGGACCTCGGCGGGGTGCGGCTGCTGGCCGCGACACCGGAGGCGCCGGGCGAGCCGGTCACGGCCGCGCTCGAGCTCGCCGTACCCGCCCGTCCGGCGAGGACGGTGTCCCTCTGGCCGGACCCGGCCGTCCCCGACCTGACCGAGCTCGCCGCCCTGTGCCTGCCTGCGCTCGGGCTCCAGGCGCTGGCCACCGCAGTCCTCACCTCCGCCTCGGAGACCGGTCGACCGCTCGTGCTGGCGGCGCTCGACGCCCTCGGTCTGGTCGAGGGGCTCGGGGCGGAGACCCAGCGACTACGGCTTCCGGTGGCTGCGGTGGCCGACCCGGCCGCCTGGGTCGGCGCGCTCGCCCGCGCCGACTCGATGAGCCCCGGCGCGGCCGGTGTGGCCCTGCTGGACGCGCTCGCCCCGCTGGTGTCGCCGGCGCGTGGCACCGACCCCGGGTGGCCGCTGGTCCAGGGGGTCCGCCTCGACTACGTCCAGGTCGGCGACCGGTTGCGTCTCACCGTCTCCGGCGAGCTCGACCTGGACCTCGACCCCGACACGGTGGTCACCACCCGGCTCGAGGTCGGCGCGGTGATCGGCACCGACGCCCCGCCGGCACCGGTCGTCGAGGTTGCTGTGGCGGTCGACGGGCACGGGCTGCGGCTCACGCTGGACCCCGGTCTCCGGATCGCCCTGCTGCGACCGGCGCCGGCGGACCCGCTGCCGATCTACCCCGACGGTCCCGGACTGGGGGAGACCCTCGGCGCGGTCGCCGGGTCGCTGGTGCCGCAGCTGCTCGACGAGCTGGCCGGGCTGGCGTCCAGCGCCGACGCGTTCGAGCGGAGCGTCGGCGAGCTCGTGGTCGACCTGGGCGATGCCCTGGCCCTGCGGACCGGCGGGCACTTCCGCGAGCCGCTGATCACCGCCTTCGCCGCAGACCCGGCCAGGGCCTTGCGGGACCGGCTTCCCGTCGTCGCGACCACGGCGCTCACCTCCCTGGTCGACGCACTCGACCCGACGCACGTCCTGGTCGCGGTCTCCGGCACCGGCCCAGTCACCCTGACCTTCGGCGCCGGCGACTCCGTGAGCCTCACCATCGCCACCACCGGGCCGCCCAGCATCGACATCGCGGCCGACTGGGCGATCCCCGACGTGGGCACGGTCGCCCTGGAGTCCCTACGGATCTCGGCGGCCGGCGTGGCCGTTGCCGCCCGCATCGGCCCGGTGCCGGTGGCCGCAGGACCCGTCGTGCTGCGCCCGCTCGTGCACGTCCGCGCCGGCACGGCCGCCACCGACGGCCGCCTGGTCGGCATCGGCCTGGCGCTCGACGACGACGCGCTGCGCTCCGTCGAGCTGCGCTGGGCCCTCGATGCCAGCCCGCCGCAGCTCGCCGGGGTCACCCGCAGCACGGCCGGCGCCGAGATCTCGGTGCGCGAGGCGGACGCGGGTCCCTGGCTGCTGTCCCTGGCCGTCGGTCTGGTCGCCGGAGTCGTCAGCGACGCGCTCGGCCCGGTCCTGGACGACCCACGGCTCCAGCGCATGCTTCACGGCGTGCTGTTCTCGGCCGGACGCACCATCGACGCCGGGTTCGCCGTCGACCTCCTCGACGCCGACGCCCTGCTGCACCGGCTCGAGCGCCTGCTCTGGAACGTCGCGACCGACCCGGACCCCCTCTCGGTGGAGATCGACGGCACCGTCACGATCGCTCTGGCCAGCACCGGTGCCGACGCCAACCACCGGCAGCTGGGCATCAACGTCAACGTCACCAGGCCGTTCGCCTTCCCGACCTCCGGGGTCAAGGTCGAGCTCGAGGTCGACAGCTCGTGGTTGCTGCCCGAGGTGGCCGGCGGCCTGACCGTGTACGCCGTCTCCGGTGTGCGCAACGGTGACGAGTACGAGTTCGAGCTGGAGCCGGGGGTCACCGTGGCCGGCGTCGGCCTGCGCTTCACCAACGAGGCCGGCCCGCTGCTCGACCTCGGCATCATGTCCCTGGACGGCATCGCGCTCCACCTGTACGGCGAGGCCGTCGCGGCCGGCATCGGCGGCGGTGTCCAGCTGGAGCTGGCGGGCTTCTCGTTCGCGCCGTCGGCGGGCGGCGGCACCAACGCGGTGGCCAACGGCATCATGAACGACGCGGGGGAGCAGGCGTCGCCGTCCAGTCGACCGGCCTTCTCGCCGGCGTTCGCGATCCAGCAGCACCCCACCGACACGGGCCCGAGGATCAGCGTCCGGGCAGGCAAGCCGCCCGGTCCGTGGTGGCTGCTGGTGCAGCGTCAGCTCGGACCGCTCTACCTCGAGCAGGTCGGCTTCGACAGCCAGGAGGTCAACGGCCGGGTCACCCGGATCAGCCTGCTCTTCGACGGCCGGGTCGAGATCTTCGGTCTGACCGCGTCGGTCGAGCAGCTCTCGATCAACTGGCTCGGCGGTGGTGTGCTCGAGGGAGACTCCTGGTCGGTCGACCTGATGGGGCTGGCGATCACCGCCGACATGGGCGGCGTGGTCCTGGCCGGCGGTCTGCTGAAGACCACGATCGAGGGCCACCCCGGGTACGTCGGCATGCTGCTCGGCCGGTTCGGCATCTACGGCCTGAGCGTCTTCGGCGGCTACACCGCCCTCGGCAACGACCCGTCGTTCTTCGTCTTCGGCGCCGTCAACGGCCCGATCGGCGGACCGCCGGCCTTCTTCATCACCGGGCTCGGCGGTGGTCTCGGCATCAACCGCAAGCTCGTCGTACCTGACGACCCGTCGGTCTTCCCGCAGTACCCGTTCATCATGGCGCTCGACCCGTACGCCGACGTGGGCGACCCGATGGATCGGCTGCGGGACCTCAACAACTACTTCCCGCCCGAGCTCGGCACCTTCTGGTTCGCCGGCGGCATCAGCTTCACCTGCTTCTCGCTGGTCGACGGCATCGCCGTGCTGGCGGTGTCCTTCGGCAACGCCGGCCTCGACATCAACCTGCTGGGCCTGGCCCGGCTCGCGCTTCCGAACCCGGCCGCCCCGCTGGTCTCGATCGAGCTCGGCCTGCTGGCCAGGTTCTCGACCAGCGAGGGCCTCTTCATGATCCGGGCCGCCCTCACCGACAACTCCTGGCTGCTCTACGAGGACGTCCGGCTGACCGGCGGATTCGCACTCTGCCTGTGGTGGAAGGGGCCGCTCGCCGGCCAGTTCGTGCTCACGATCGGTGGCTACCACCCCGACTTCCACCGCGAGGGCTACCCGGTCGTGCCCCGGCTCGGCCTGGTCTGGCAGGTCTCCGACGCCATCATGATCAAGGGCGAGACGTTCTTCGCGCTGACCTCCGAGGCGCTGATGGCGGGGGTCAGCGTCACGGCCGTCGCCGACTTCGGGTGGGCCTGGGCGCGGGCCAGCTTCGGCGCCCAGGGGTTGGTCTACTTCGACCCGTTCTGGTTCACCGCCGAGGCGTGGGCGCAGATCTCGGCCGGCATCGAGATCGAGACCTGGTTCGGCGACATCAGCTTCAGCGTGACCCTTGGTGCCCGGGTGCAGGTCGAGGGCCCGGAGTTCTCCGGCAAGGTCAGCATCGAGGTCGGGCCGTGCACCGTCACCCTCCCGTTCGGCAGCCAGCGCGACAAGCCGACTCCGGTCCTCGCCTGGGCCGAGTTCGTCACGAAGTACCTCGAGGAGTCCGCCCCGGGCCGGGCCCGTGCGATCACCGCGATCACCGGACGGGGCTCGCTGCCTCCGGCGACCGGCGGCAGCACCTCCGCTCCTACGCCCGACGGGACGCCCGAGCATCCGTACGAGGTCTTCGCCGAGTTCGAGATCACGGTCACCACGACCGTGCCCACGGCGAGCTTCGACATCGGCGCCCCGGCGCCGACGACCGTCCAGGTCAAGCGGTCCGACAGCTCGTCGGCGACGCTCGGGCTGAAGCCGATGAACGCCGGCGCACTCCAGTCCAGCCTCCAGCTGCGACTCTCCTTCTTCGACCAGGACGCGAAGGCCTGGGTCGACGCGGCCGGCGACCTCGGAGAGCTGGCGGAGCACGCAGCCGTCGCGCTCGGGTCCTTCCCGATGGGGGTGTGGGCCTCGCCGGACCGACCGGTCACCGCACAGCCGGCGCTGCCGACCGGCGACGTGATCGACGCCGGCAACCAGGTGACGCTGTCCGCGGTGGCCCGCAAGCTGCACCCCGGTCCGCTGATCAACTACTACACGGTCGAGGCGGGTCGCCGGCCGCTGCCGCTGCAGCAGGCGACCGGGACCGATCGGACCGCGCTGATGACGCTCGCCGCCGGGGTCACGGTGCCGACGGTGCACACCGTGCAGGAGGCGCTCACCTTTGCCTCGGCCCGGCTCTTCGCGGCCCCGCCCGCCCACGTAGCCGGCGGCCCGCTGGCCAACGGCGCTCGGAGCAACGTCGCACGCGCCGGCTACCGGAGCGACGTCTCCGCCCCGCCGCTGCTGGGCAAGCTCACGGACGGCCTCGCAATCGGCAACGCCGACGACGCGACCTTCGCCGTCCAAGAGCCCGCACCGCTGCCCGAGGCCCCGGTGACGCGATCCCCCCGGGTGGTCGGCTACCTCACGGGCGGCACCAAGGTGGCCACCCGCGTCGGGGGCACCACGGTCAGTGACCGCTCCCGCAAGCGGCGTACGGCGCCGACGACGTCGTCCGTGCACACCCGCCTGGGCCGGTCCCTGCCCGTGCGGCTCGGCGTCGAGACGCTGCCCGGCGACCAGGCGGGTCGGACGTTCTCGCCACGGTCGCTGCCCTTCACTGCGGCGCCGGGCACGGCCCGCTCGTTCGGGCTCGGAGAGGGCCCCGCCGCGACCCGGGTGGCCGGCCTGTCCGGCATCAGCGGTGCGGTGCCGAAGGGTGTTCGGGCCGCCCGGCTGGCGGGCGTGGCCGGGGCCGACCTGACCGGAGCACCCGCGATGGGCTCGGGAGACGTCGTCGCCCTGCACGCGCCTGACCACGGCGCCGACGTCGACGACCGGCGCCCGGTGCTGGACCTCGGTGGCACGGCCCGGCTCACCTGCCTGCGTGGCGACGGGCTGGTGCTGACCGACGAGGTGGTCAGCGGGGCGCAGGACATCCCCGTCGGGAGCGAGCTGATCGTGGTGCAGGCCGACGGCATCCTGGACGGCCTCGACGGGCTGCCCGGTTGGCACACCCGCGCGCGGGTCGCGAGCGTCGGGTCGGGCACCGGGATCGCCGCCGGCTGCGTGCTCGACGTCGAGGCGCCGCACCCGACCCCCGGTGTCAGCTGGACCACGGCCGGCGACCTGGTCCGCGACGCCGACGCGGTCACGACGCGGTTCGCCCGGCCGGTGACCTGTGTGGCGTTGGTCGTCGAGGCCGACGACCCCGATCGCGTCGGCGAGCTCGGGCTGGAGCTGCACGGCGCCACCCGGGCCGTCAGCGCCGACGGCACGCCCGTGGAGGCGTTGCTGGTCGCCAACGGGAGCCAGTCGATCGCGATCTACGAGGTGGTGCCCGAGCAGGACGGTGGCGGTGTGGCCGTGCGCTTCGTGGCCGGCACCGGATGGCGGGTCACCGGCGTGCTCGGTTCGACCGAGCCCGCGGCGGCGGTCGCCTCCGCGCTGCGGCGGTACGGCGTCGCGTCGGCCGCCGGTCGACTGCTGTCCGTCGAGGGGGCCGGCTGCCGGCCGGCCTGGCAGCCCGCACGACGAGGAGGTCGCCGTGGCGGTCGGTAGCGGACAGTTCCAGCTCTACTCACGCATCGAGCCGCCGTTGAAGGCGGGCGACTACCGGTTCCGGTCCGAGCAGCACCTGGCCGCGACCGGCCACCCCGCGAGCGAGCTGGCCGTCGACGCGCTCGACACCCACGTGCGCGTGCGCTCGCCGCAGTACGCACTGCCACCCGACCAGGTGCTCTCCACCTACCCGCCGGCCGGGCGGGAGGGCTCGTTCGGCGCCCGTCTCCCGCAGATCGTGATCCGCCGGCGCACGCTGCCCTGGGAGCGCCGGGTGGCACCCGGCAAGGACGCCCTGCCCTGGCTGGCGCTGGTCGTGATCGCCGAGGGCGAGGCCGAGCTGCTGATGAACCAGGACGTCGCCGACTGCGTCACGTCCGGCGTCGAGCTCGACACACCCGCCGACGTCGAGAAGGGCAACTGCCTCAAGATCCGCAAGTCCGTGGTGGACAAGGTCTTCCCCACGCAGGAGGAGGTCGGCCTGCTCGCCCACGCCCGCGAGGTCGACCTCAACGACACCGAGCTGATGATGGGCGACGACGACGGCTTCCTGGCCGTGGTCATCGCCAACCGGCTGCCGGTCCCGGGCCGTGGCGCGGACGGCAAGGACACCCCCGTGAAGTACCTCGCCTGCCTGGTCAACCTCTGCGAGCAGCTCCCGCAGCTGCTCGACAAGGCGCCCGAGCCCAAGCCGTTCACGATCCTCACCGACGCCGCCTTGCAGACCACCACGGTGAGCCTGGCCCAGAACGACCACCTGATGATGGGCACCGCGCACGCCTCGGTCTCATCGCTCCTGCCCAAGGCGTTCGACGCCAGCGGGGTGCGCAAGGTCTCCGTCGACCCGGGGGTCGCGGCGCCGTACGAGAACCTCGCCGGCTGGGCCACGAGCGCGACCTCGCGCGGCACCGCGGACGTGTACGCCGAGATGGCGCTCGACTTCCAGTACGTCGGGACGGTCGGCGAGCTCTTCGACCCGACGCTGCGGTTCCCCGTGCTCATCCACTGGAGCTTCACGACGGTGGGCGACGAGACCTTCGAGTCGCTGATGAAGGGACTCAACTCCGGACTGCTCGGCACGACCGGCGAGACCGACCCCGGGGACGACCCGCAGGCCCGCAAGGCGGCCGTCGGGCGGCTCCCGCTGGAGGTCGTCGAGACCGGTCACGTCGGCCTCCCGCACCGGCTGCGCCGCGGCGACGAGGTCCGGTCCTGGTATCGCGGCCCGCTGCTGCCGCACCCGGCCGACACCGCCGCGGACCGGCTGCCACTGGCGCACGCGGCCGACCAGATCCGGATCGTGGTGCCGGACGGTCGCGAGGACGTCTCTCTCGCGGCGGCGTTCGAGATCGGCCGGCTGCTCGGGCTCTCGCGTACCTCGATGGTCGCGTCCCTGATGCGCTGGCGCCAGCTGGGCTTCCAGGCGGCTCGTCGTACGGCCACCCTCGACTCGAGCATCTTCGCCGGCGTCGGGGAGATGGTCCTCGACCACTTCCTGGGAGGGGCGTACGGCGCCCTGGTCGGCAAGGCGATCATGACCGCCCCCGAGATGGTGCTGGGCAACCCCAGCCCACCGGTCTCCGTGGGCCGTCCGGTCCTCGAGGACGTCTCCGTCAACGAGGTGCTCGCTGCGGGACTCGGCATCTCCGCCAAGGCCTTCGACGGCGGACGCGCCGAGGTCCTCGAGCGGATCGGCGCGGCCTCACCGCGACTGCCGGGAGGCGGCCTGCTCGACACCGCCGCCGGGACTCGTGCCGTGCTGGCCGACCGACTCGACACCGACTTCGCGCGGGTGGCGATCCAGTCGCTCGCGGCCGACGTCGTCCGCGGCGGCCCCGAGGTCGGCGGCGTGCGCGGGCTGCCGCTGGACCTGCTCCCGGGACTGGCGGGACTCGCGGTGAGCGGGTTCGACCCGGGCATGGCCGCCCCTCACGCCAAGGGCGGGGACGCCCTCGACCGGCTCGTCGAGCACGCTGCCGCACGCACCGACGACGAGGAGGAGCTCTGATGGGGACGCTGAAGTACGAGGTCGCGGACTCGATCCACGCCACCGAGGTCGAGCTGATGGCAGGGGTCACCGCCCCGCCCGTCGTACGCGACGAGGACGTCGACGGGGTCATCCCGGCAGAGCTGCGTCGGTGGCTGGTCCGGCTGCGGCTGCTGGAGGCGGTGCCGTTCGCCTACCTCGTCCCGGACACCGAGCTGCTGCCCGAGGAGTCGATCCGGTGGTTCTACCTCGACCGACGTTGGACCGACGCGCTGGTCCAGGGGGTGCTCAGCGTGGGGACCGTCAACAGCGACGACCGGACCCACCTCACCGCGCAGTACCCCGCGATCCGCGACGAGCTCGACGTCGAGGAGCGCAACCTGAGGCGGGCTCCGGGGGCGCCCCGGCTCGAGGGCGACGGCGGCCCGATCAGCGGCTTCCTCCTGCGTTCCAAGGCGATCTCCGGCTGGCCCGCCATGCACGTGCGTGCCTTCAGCGGCGAGCCTCCCGGCCGTGACGACGCGAAGCCGCCCGACAACATGGAGGTGCGCCTGCTGCGGCTCGAGCGGCTCGCGCCGGCGGTGCTGCTGTGCCTCTTCGACGGCATCCCGGCCACGGTCCACATCGAGGAGCCGCGGCAGGGCGTGCAGTTCGGCTTCCACGTGAAGAACCAGCCCAACGGCCAGCAGAGGGCCGAGGTCCGCCCACGCAACGCCGACACCTTCGCCTACCTGCCCGGCGGTCCCGAGGCGGTGCCCTTCCGCTCGACGGGCGGCAGCGGGGTCGTCGACATCAAGCGCCTCGAGCGGCAGCTGCAGCCCCGGGCCGGGAGCCTCGGTGCCGACGGCGTGATGGACAGCTCGGAGTATGCGCTCCAGCTCGTCCAGTTCCCCTGGCGGCAGGTCTGGGGCGACATGGCCAATGCCGACGCCCCGTCCGGTCCGGACGTGCTCGTCTTCAAGCCGACCATCAACTACGCGCTGATGGTCCAGCAGGTCTTCTCGGCGGGCGACTGATGGCCGACTTCAAGATCTCTCCCGAGCTCGCCGAGCGGGCCTTCAGCTCGCCGCGCTACGAGGTGCTGGGCAAGCTCGACACCGACATCGCCACGATCGGCACCTGGGACCGGACGATGTCGCGGCGCACCCGCATCCTGGTGCCCGTCGACGTGCAGGCGTACGTCGTACCTCCGGGCGGCAGCGAGGAGACGGTGCCGGTCGTCGGCGACGTGCAGACCGACCCGGCGCCGTTCGCGGTGGGGACGCCGAGGCCGCCCGGCGTCCACCTGCACTGGGCGATGCCGGACGCGCTGCTGCGCGCCGAGCACGACGAGGCCAGCAGCTCACCGGTGCTCCCGGTGCTCCCCGACCAGTGGGTGGTGGTGCGGACGCTGTCACCTGAAGGTCGGCGGCAGGTGCTGGCGACGGGGTGGGTGATCGACGCGCGGACCCAGGCGGTGACTCCGCTGTCGGGCTTCACCGGCCCGGTCGCCGGCCTGCCCGCCGACACTCCCGACCCGCTCACCGGCTTCTCGCTCGGCGTCGTGTGGACGTCGTCGTACGCCGGGTCGGAGGGCCGCTTCACCTTCCACGACCCGCTCGAGGACCTGCCGGCCCTGGCCCAGGCCGCGCAGACGACGTTCCACGGTGACCAGGCCGTCTACACCGTCGCGGGCTGGTGGAGCGACGAGTCCCGCGACCCGCTGACGGGCGCCCGCGGGCCGGCCGCCCTCGACAACGTGCTGGCCGGGCTCGGCTGGCGGGTCGACCACGACGCCGACGACGTCGCGCTCGAGCCGGAGGACAGCCGCGAGCAGCGGATGATGACGCAGGCTGGGCTCGCCAGCAAGAACGAGTTCGCGCGCGCGCGGATCGTCGGCAGCGACGGCCGGACGATGTCGTCGGGGCTGGACCAGGTCGAGCTCGACACCTCGTCGCCGGTGCTGACGGCCGCGACCTACTGGGTGGGAGAGGCGCTGCCGCGCTACCACGCCCTGCTGCACGGCAGCGTGCTCGGCGTACCCGTCGGCGCGGCCCTGCCGGCGGCCGACGACCGTCCCGACCCGGCCGGCTTCACGGTCGCGCTCGGCTCCGACGTCGACGACGTGGTGGCGGCGCTGGGGGCTGACGGCATCGGGCTCGGCGAGGCCGAGCGCCGGGCGGCCGAGGACCTGATGGCCGCCTTCAGCAACGGGCTGATCGCCGAGATGGGCGGACCCGACGGCGTCGACGTGCTCGGGGCCCGCGAGCACGAGAACGGCTTCTGGTCGCTGCCCGGCACCCCCGTCGCCGCCGCCGTGCCGGACCGCCTGCGCCGCGAGGACAGCATCGCCGCCAATCCGCTCACCGTCGGCCGCAAGGGGCGCGCCGCGGCCCGGACGGACACCGAGGACGTGCCGATCCTGGGCTGGCGGACGAAGGTCGACCTGGTCGCCAAGGGCGGCCGCAAGGGGAAGGCGAACCCCTCGGTCGGGCGGGTCGCCCCCGAGAGCAAGCCGCCGCCGACGCCACGCTCGGTGACCCGGCCGGCGCCACGGTTCTTCCGCCCGGCGCCGCTGGTGATCGCGGTGCGCGAGGCCCACCCCTCGCACCGGCACCACGGCGACGGCCTGTACGACGACCAGGGTCGGCTGCTCTGCCGCTACCCGTCGGCCGCCGTGCCCCGTCTCGAGGGTCTGGTCACCGGCGCCCAGGTGCTGCCCACCCTCGGGTCCGGAGCGATCCCGCCCGAGGTGACCACCGTGGTGCGCGAGGCCGTGCTGCTCGACCCGTACGGCGTGGACTGGCTGGTCGCCGGCTACCAGCCCGGACCCGAGCTGAGCGCCGTCGTCGCCAACCGGGTGAAGGCCGAGATGGTCCGCCTCTACGGCACCGACGGCGTGTACGACGGGCGCAGCCACATCGCCTTCCCGGCAGCCAAGGGGGCCAAGGCGGCGACGTCGGTGCGGTGGGAGAGCGAGGCCCTGGAGACCGTCGACCTCGAGCACAAGCTCACCGCCGCGCTGGCCGGACTGTCGGTCGTCGTCGGCCAGCAGCCCAGCCCGGTGGCCTTCACGACCTGGCGCCAGCCCTGGGTCCCGGTGTGGATCGAGTGGCGGGTCACGCTCACCGGCAGCGCCACGCTGCGCGGCTGGCGGCTCGACGGCTACGACCTCGAGCCGGACCCGGATGCCGCGGTCACCCCGGACGTCGCCACCACGCTCACCGGCCGCAGCCTGCTCGGCCAGGGCGTCGGCGAGACGATCCGGGCCGCCGTCCGCTCCTGGGTCGGCAGCGAGCACCAGCGACAGGTCACTCCGGGCCGGTCCGCGTTCGGCGACGGCAGCGTGGTCCAGAAGCTGGCCGACTTCGACCGGCCTCTCGACCTGGTCAGCGCCTCGCTCGACGGCGTCCGCGAGCAGCTCCTGGGCATCGACTACCTCGGCACGGTTCGCCGCCAGGACGGCAAGCCGGTCGCCAGTGGCGCCGCGACGACGCTCTTCGGCGGACACCTCCGGCTCGACGAGCTCCGGCTGGTGGATGCCTTCGGCCGACTGGCGCCGGTGCCCGACGAGGTGCTCGACGCGACGCGCAGCACGCTGGAGCTCGAGGTGGCCGACGACCCGCGCTCCGTGCTGCTGCGACCGCGGCTGCAGAACGCCGCCCGGTGGCTCTTCCGGCTCGTCGACCCGGGCCAGGATCCCGCGACGCCGCCGGCCGAGGTGCACGAGGCGTACGTCGACCAGGTCAGCCCGACCGATGCGGTCAACCCGATCGCCGGCTTCCTGCTGCCCGACCACATCGACGAGGGGCTCGAGGCGTTCACCGTGGCCGGGTCACCGATCGGCCAGGCGGCGCATGACGTCATCAGCGGCGCGGTCAGCTGGGAGTGCGCGCCGGGCCGACCGCTGCCGCCGGACGCCGGACCGCTGGCGGGCCTCGAGGCCCAGGAGCGCCTGGTCGGCGAGGTCGTCGCCGGGATGGTGCGTGCCGACGCGGCGGCCCGGGCGCTGCCGGAGCCACCGAGCAGCAGCGCGCTGGTCGCCTTCCTGCGCGCGGTCGACACCACGCTGTGGACCGTGGACACCTTCACCAGCCTCGGCACCAGCACCCTGGCCGGACTGGTCGGCCGGCCGATCGCGGTGGTCCGGGCGCTGCTCACCCTCGACACCCCCGACGACGTCGCCGAGGTGACGATCACCGACGCCGGGGGAGCGTCGACCCGGCGGGCGGCCTACGACGCCCTGGTCGAGGAGCAGGTCGAGGTCCAGATCGGCACCCTCACCCGCAGCGACGACACCGTGCTGGGCTTCTTCGTCGACGACGACTACGAGCGGCTCTACCTGGTGGACCGGGTGGTCGCCGAGCACGGCCGGGTGACGGGGCCGCACGTCGGGCACCTCGGCCTGCTGGGCGACGTGGCGCCGGCGACCATCGAGGCGCTCGACCACCCCTACCTGAGCACCTCCAGCCGGATCCGGCTGCGCAGCGGGCAGACCCGGCGGCTGACCCTGCTGATGCTGCCCGGCGGTCGCGTGCACCTCACCTCCGGCATCGTGCCGCGCAAGGAGCTGGCGCTGGCCGACTCCTGGTTCACCCCCGGGCTGAAGAAGCTGATGCCGTCGGTCCGGGTCGGTCCGCTGCTCGTGGACCCCGGCGAGGTGCGGCTGCCGCTGGTGGCGGTGCTGGGGGAGCGGCAGACCTTCACCCGTCGCACCGGCGACCTGGCCTGGAAGGACGATCCGATCCTCGCCGCGACCCAGACCGCCTACCTGCCGCGGATGCCGCACGAGATCCAGGAGGGCTGGATCCGGGTGACGCCCGACGAGGGAGCCCCGCCGTCATGAGTCGGCCGGGCAAGGAGGCCAAGCGCGGCCGCGCACTCGAGCGCGAGGGCTTCGTCGCGCGACGTCGGGGTGACTTCGACCAGGCAGCAGTCGAGACCGCCGCGGCGGCGTACCGGGCCTCGGCCGCGGTCGCGCCGAAGGGCCTGCTGCCCAAGGGGTTTCCGACCGGCGATGCCCAGCGCTGGGTGCCGATCGGGCCCTCGGTGGTGCGCCGTGGCCAGGCCAACGACCGGCCCCGTGTCGCCGGCCGGATCCGCGACCTCGCGGTCAGCTCGAACGGACGACGGGCGTACGCCGCCAGCGGGCAGGGCGGGGTCTGGTACACCGGCGACGCCGGCGCCACCTGGGAGCCGGTCGGCGGTTGGTCGGAGTTCACCGCGGCCACCGGCGGCAACAACAATGCTCAGTCCTGCGGCACGATCCTGGTCGACTTCCGCGACGACGACCCCGCCCACGACTTCGTCATGGTCGGCACCGGCGAGACGACGCCGTTCCCGACCCCCAGCGGCGCGGGCCGGTACGGCGGGCTCGGCGTCCTGTCCGCGCTGGGCCCGGTCCCGAAGGGGGTCGGCGTCAATCCGTGGGAGCCGGTGAAGCCCGCCGACCTGGCGCTCTTCGAGGGGCACGGCATGTTCCGGCTGGCGCGGCGCACGGGGCGTGTCGCTGGCGCGACCACCGCCGGCTCGCCCGACCAGGTGCTCGCCGCCACCAGCGTCGGCCTCTTCGTCGGCACCCGGCAGCACGTGGCCGCACCGCCGTCCGACGAGTTCACCTGGGCGAAGGTGCCGGGGATCGACGCGCTGCTGGGCGCGCCCGCGACCACGCCACCTGTCACCGACGTGCTGTGGGTCGGCCCGCGGATCGTGGTCGCCGTACGCCGCCGTGGCGTGGCGTTCAGCGACGACAACGGCACCACCTTCACCTGGCTCAACGGCTGCAGCCCGCTGCCTGCGCCGGGTTCCAGCATCCAGGGGTTCAGCAGCCTGTCGCTGGTCCCCGGGACCAACACCCTCTACATCCTCACCGCCACACCGCCCCCGGCCCCGCCGCCCGTCGTGGCGGACACCCCCGCGCTCTTCCGGGTCGCGGACATCACCGTGGCA
The DNA here is from genome assembly GCA_963717855.1 of uncultured Actinomycetota bacterium. Classification (GTDB taxonomy): domain Bacteria; phylum Actinomycetota; class Actinomycetes; order Propionibacteriales; family Nocardioidaceae; genus Nocardioides. The sequence goes on from CAVQXF010000001.1 coordinate 331,185, forward strand.
GCGCCGACGGCGGTCGCGGTGCCCGGCGTACCGCCCGACCTCTGGGGCACCCAGCGCGACTACGACCAGGCTCTCGTCACGGACCGGGTCGGTGCCGCCGACCGGGTCTACCTCGGCGGCTCCACCGTGTGGGGCGGTGAGGAGTGGGTGGCCAGCCTGCACAGCTTCGACGTCGGCCCCGGCCCGGCGCTCGTGCCGGCGCCTGGGATCTCACAGGTGGGGGCGCCCCCGGCCGGCGACGGGGCCGACGTGGCCGGCCTGATCGGCAACAACGTCCACGCCGACGTGCACACCATCCGACTGGCCGGGGCGGCCGGCAACCGGCACGTGTGGGTCGGCTGCGACGGCGGTGTCTACGTCTCGACCCAGAACGGCCGGGTCAACTCCTTCGCCCCCCGGGTCACCGGGCTCGCGGTGCTGCAGCCCGGTTTCGTCGCCTGCCACCCCACCTCGAGCCACTTCGTCGCTGCCGGCTTCCAGGACAACGGCACCCAGGTCCGCAGCGGCGACACGTTGTGGGAGGCCGTGCTGACGGGCGACGGGGGCGGCACCGTCTTCCACCCGTCGCGGTCGCACCTCATCGTCACCCAGGCCACTCGGGCTGCCTGGCGCTCGGTCCCGGCGACCGGCTACGTCCGTCCGACCACGCGCGTCGGCACCAACCAGGTGCACGGCCCGGACCGCGAGAACGCGGCCGGCAACTCGCTCTTCTACTCCGGCGCCTCGGCGGTGGCGACGCCGGGGGAGGACCGGATCGCGGTCGGCACCGCCCGGGTGTGGATGACCGACAACCTCGGCTCCGTGGCCACCAACCGCTGGCGGGTGCTGCCGTGGGCGGTGGCGCCGACCACGGCAGCCGCCACCGACCCGCGACCGGGCGGTGCGGACGTCGCGGGGCAGCAGAACGTCGGCGTACCGACCCTGGTGGCCGGGGACATCGCGGCCACCGGGGTCGGGCCCCTCGGGCAGGTGGTGACGGTCAGGTGGGCCAGCGCGACCAGCGTGCTGGCGCTCTTCGAGTTCGGTGCGGTGCGCTGGGACGAGGCCCCGGCAGGCCGGTGGGCCGCGACGGTGCTGCTGACCCCCGCCACCGAGCCGGCCACCTCCGCCCAGGGCGGCACCACCTTCCTCACCGACATCGCGCCGGTGCCGGGGTCGCTGGACTGCTACGTGACGACTACCGGCGACCGCGGCAACAACGCCGTCGACACTCTCTACCGCTTCGACTCCGGCACCGGGGCCATGGTCGGGGTCAACCTCCGCAACGCCCTGGTGCCGCCCGGCTCCCCGGCCGGCACGGCCGGCGCGCTCGAGCCGGCGTACGCCGTGGTCGTGGATCAGCCGCCCGCGCCCGCGCCGATGCAGGTGTACGTCGGGACCGTCACCGGCGCGTGGCGGCGCCAGCACCTCGCTCCGGCGGCGACCCTGTGGACCCGTTTCGTCAACGGCCTGCCGCAGGCCTCGGTGCAGGACCTGGCTCTCTGGGTCGACCCCGCGGGTGGCCCGCGGCTGCTGCGCGCAGCGGTCCAGGCCCGCGGCGTCTGGGAGGTCGACCTGGCCGCCGCGGCCGAGCCGCAGCGGACCTACCTGCGGGTGCATGCCCGGGACGACCGGCGCCGGCTGCCGAGCCCGCTGGCCAACCCGCGACGAGCGCCCGGGGCCGCTCCCGAGCTGGTCTTCGAGAGCCCCGACATCGTCGTACGCCCGCGGGCCGGCGCCGGCATCGCGCCGCGCTGGCTGCTCGGCGCCGCCACGATCAACGCGGGCAACGTGCACAACTACCAGCTCTGGACCTTCCAGACCGCCTTCCGCTGGATCTTCCCCTCGGTCATCGCCGACGGGAGGTGGACCGATGCGTTCGGCGACCTGGTCGAGCAGCACCGGGTCACCCTGCAGCCGACCCTGGGAGCACCCCCGCTGCCGCTGGGCCGGATCGTGGACCGCCGGCTCTGGGACGCCGTCGTCGGCGGCACCCGCGTCGACCCGGTCACCGGCCAGCCGTCGGCCAATGCCGCCCACCCGTTGGCCGTCTACCGCCAGCCGTGGCACACCGCGGGTGCGCCGGCCGTGCCCGCGACCGAGGTGGACCTGGTCGAGGCGGTCCAGCCGCGCGAGGTGCTCAACGGTGCGTGGGTCGTGCACAGCGAGCCCAGCACCGTCGACGTGCTGCTGCACCACCGTGACACCCGGCCGGTGCCGGTCTCCCAGGCGTTCGCGATCCTGCTGTGGAGGTCCGCTGCCGGCCCGGCGACGCTGCTCGGAGCGCAGGCTGGCGACATCGTCGCCTTCGCCCAGGACCTGGCGAAGGGCACCGCGCACGCGGTCCCGGCGGGGTGGACGCACCAGACCGGCCCCGCGAACGCGCCCCTGCACCCGCTACCGGTCGCACTCGACGCCCGGCTGCCGCGGGCCGTGTCGATCGACGTCGACCTGACGGCGGTGCCGACCGGCCACCGGGTGCTCCTCCTCGCCATCGCCGGGTCCTCGGCCGATCGGTGCAGCGCGGCCGCGACCGGCCTGCCGGCGAACCCGACGGTCTCCGACCTGGTCCGCTGCTGGCCGCACGCGGCGCTGCGGATGGTTCAGGTCAACCCGCGGCCCTGAGGAACGACCTCGACCTCGTCCACCACGAACGTCTGCCAGGCCTGGCTGCCCACGACGCGCACCCGCTGCCCGACCAGGTCGGCCAGCTCGAGCTCGGCGTCGAGGGCGGTGGCGTCCCGGCGGCGGAGAGGCACGGCGTCCGCCTCCGGGTCGTCGAGGATCAGGACCACCGCGGTCATCTCCGACTTGGAGCCGACACCCACGGTGCGCGACTCGAGCCGGCCCACCAGCTCCGTCACTTGCGCCAGACCGTGCTCGTGCGGCGGGTGCCGTCGTACTCCTCGGCGAGCACGAGGCCCTCCCGCTCGCCGGAGCGGACCGGGAGCACGTGGTAGGTGAGACCGCCTCGCGGGGCGCTCGCGTGCTCGCCGTACGACGTGACCTCGCCGGCGACCTGCGACACCCGCAGGCCGGCGTCCCGGGCCAGCTCGGAGGCACCGATGTCGGAGCCGCGCGGACGGCCCGCGCGGGGCACCGAGGCGTTGAGGGCCCGCCCGGTCGCGGCCAGCACGACCCGGCGCTGGCCGAGGCCCTTCGGTGCGACCCGGTCGGGGAGGGCGACGGGCACCACGCTGGGATCGCCGAGCAGGTCGAACTGCGCCAGCGTCTTGAGGTCCACCGGGTTGAGCGCACCCGTCTCGCGCACGTAGCGCTGGCGTGCGTCGAGCAGCGCCCGGCCCGTCGACGCCCCGCCCAGCACTCCCTCGAGGGCGAAGCGGCAGACCAGGTCGGCCTGCCCGTTGCCGCTCGCCGGTCCGTACGCCGTCGTCGACGAGCCGTAGGCGGCGTACCCGCCGCTGCGCAGGTAGGCCCACATCATCGGCACCCGGCCGTCGAGGTCGGCCGGCGCCATGTGCATCGCTCCGTAGCAGCACTCCGCGGCCACCACGGTGCCCTCGGCGATCCGGCCGTCGACGTCCTCGGGGCTCAGGGCCACGATGTCGACCGCGCCACCGGGCGCCTGGCCGAACCAGTCGGGCGTGGTGTCGCCGCCGTGACAGTTGACGAAGTGCGTCAGCCCGGCGAGCTCGCGCTTCGTCCAGCCGGCGTCCTCGGGCGGGGAGAGGTGCGTCGACGGGGCCGGCCCGGGGAGCAGGTCGACGCTCTGGACGGTCGAGCCCTTCCACACGGTCGCCGTCAGCGAGAACACCTTCTGGTAGGACCGCGGCGCGCGCTGGGTGTACGTCGCAGCGGTCGCGAGGGCGGCGAGCAGCATCGCGGGGTCATGCTCGCCCGGCAGGTCGGGGATCCGGCCGACGACCCGGGTCACGGCCACCAGGTCGGCGGCCTGGAGCCGGCCGCCCCTCGGGCCGGTCCAGGTGTCGGGGAGGTCGCAGGCGTAGGGCAGGTCGCTGGGCACCCAGGGGTCGGTGTCGCCGGCGACCGGGTTGTCGATCTCGGCCTGCGGCACGACGTCGGCGGCGCCGACCAGGGCGACGTACGCCGGGGCGTAGCGAGTCGCCGCGAGGTCGACCGCCTTGAGGGCGGCCACCCAGCTGCCGTCGGGCACCCTCTTCGCCTTGATCGCGGCCATGCTCTGCGCGTTGTCCAGCAGGAGCACCTTGGTGCGCAGCCCGCGCGCCTTGTCCGCGGCCACCAGACGGTCCAGCGCGGCGCGGACGGCGGCGAGCCCGGCGGCGCCGTACTTGCGACGGAGTGCGCCGCCGTGGGTGATCAGCAGCTTGTCGAAGGTGGTCGCGGCCATGGCGGGTCCGTTCAGATCGATTCGCCGGCGGTGCGGCCGAGTCGCACCCAGTGCCGCCGCGCGAGCCAGCCGAAGAGGATGGCGCCGGCCAGCCAGATCAGGGCGAACCCGCGCTCGGCGGAGCCGGAGCCGTTGTCGGGCGAGGCCTCGACGAGGTTCTCGATCCACGTGGGCCAGATCAGTGCCGAGACCGTGAGGACGACGCACACCGCAGCGAGCACGATCTCGATGATCATCAGGGTCTTGAGACTCATGCCTGGACTCCCGAGCGTGGGGATCAGTTGATCGAGTCTTCCGCTGGTCCGGCGGCCAGGCAATAGCGACGATGGGCCATGGCGGCGGTCAGGCCCGGATGCCGCCCAGGACCAGCGCCGTCGTCTGGTCGACCCAGTCCTCGCAGAGCCCGTCGGGGCCGCGGACCAGCATGGCGACGAGCGCGGCGCCGATGACCACCTCGATGATCGCGACGGCCTCGACACCGGCGCGCAGCTCGCCCGCCTCGACCGCCGCCCGCACGTAGGCGTCGGTGCCGTTCCAGCCGCCCGACGAGAACCGCTCGAGCAGACGCGCGTGCAGCGTCGGGTCCGCGGAGGCCTCGGCGATCAGCCCCGGCACGGCCACCCGGGCCAGCGGGGTCGTGAGCAGCTCCGCCGTACGCCCCACCAGCTCGCGCATGTCGGTCTCGAGGTCCCCGGTGCGCGGCGGCTCCCGGGTGACGCTCTCGCGGAACGCGGCCTCGTGGACCAGGTGCGCCTTGGTCGGCCAGCGACGGTAGACGGCCGGGCGCGACGTGCCCGCCCGGTCCGCGATGGCGGCGACCGTCAGGTCGGCGTACCCGACCTCGGCGAGCAGCTCGGCCGCGGCGTCGAGCACGGCGCTGTCGATGCGCGCGTCGCGAGGTCGACCGTTTTCGTTTGCCATCTCCGTGACGAGTGTAACGTAACTGGATGTGACCTCTCTCACGTGCGAGCTCGTCGAGCTGTCCGACGTCGTCGATGCGCGGTACGGCGGCAAGGCGCTCGGCCTGGCCGAGCTGGCCGGTGCCGGGTTCGCCGTACCCGCCGCCTTCGTCATCGCCAACGCCGACCCCGACGCGCTCCCGGCCGACCTGGCCGATCGGTACGCCCGGCTCGTGGCGGACGGCACCGTCCGGACCGTCGCGGTGCGCTCGTCGGCGGCCGGCGAGGATGGCGCCGAGAGCTCGTTCGCGGGTCAGTACGAGACCGTCCTCGGGGTGGGCAGCTACGACGAGCTCGTGGACGCCGTACGGCGCTGCGTCGCCTCGACCGGGTCCGACCGGGCCGCGGCCTACCAGGCCGCTGCCGGGATCTCCGGCACCATGCACCTGGTCGTCCAGGAGATGGTCGACGCCCGGGCTGCCGGGGTGGTGTTCACCGCCGACCCGACCAGCGCCCGCAGGGATCTCGCTGTCGTCGACGCCGTCGCCGGGCTGGGGGAGGCGCTGGTCGACGGCTCGACGACCTCCGACCACTACGAGGTCGACCGCGCCGGGCGGATCACGGACCGGCAGGAGACCGCCGCGCCGGCGATCACCGACGACGAGGTGACCGCGATCGCCGCCGGCGCCCGCGAGGCCGAGGCACGCTGGGGTCGACCGCTCGACCTCGAGTGGGCGCTCGACGGAGCCGGAAGGATCCGGTGGCTGCAGGCGCGCCCGATCACCACGCTTCCCGGCGACCTGAGCGCCATGGACTCGGTCGTCAGCACCGCGGACGACGTCTACACCCGGTGCAACGTCGGCGAGATGATGCCGGGCGCCTTCTGTCCGCTCACCGCGTCGGTCAGCGGACAGGCGATCGAGTACGCCATGCAGATGGTGCAGGTCTCGGGCGGGTTCCAGAAGGCGTACGACGAGGACCGCTGGCTGCAGATGGGCTACTTCTCCGGCCACCTCTTCCTGAACATGACCGAGGGCACCGCCCTGAGCTCCGGCATCCTGGGCAACTCGCTGGAGCAGTACTCGCTGTCGATCGCGGGTCGGGTGGTCGAGGAGCTCGTCCCCAAGCCGCCCAAGCCGTTCCCGCGCAGGCTGGTCAACACCGTCCGGCTCACGACGTTCGCGTTGACTGCCGGGCCGCACATCCGGCGTCTGGACAAGAAGCTCGCTGTCTTCCGCACCCCGTCGGCTCCGACGCCGGAGGCCCTGCTCGCCGAGCTGGACGCGGCGATCGAGCTCTACAACGAGGCCACGTTGACGCACGTGCGCTCCTCGTCGCGCTCGGCCGTCGCGGCCAACGTGCTCGAGGACACCGTGGTCAAGGAGGCGGTCAAGGCCGGACGGACCGAGGACGAGGGCCGCGCCCAGGCCTCCGCGTTGATGGCCGGCGCCGCCGACGTCGAGAGCGCCGTCATGCTCGCCCAGCTGGACGAGGTCGTCTCCGAGCTGGCCGCCGACGAGGTGGCGGGCAGTCGCTTCCAGGAGCTGGCCCCGGCCGAGGCCGTGGGCTCGCTCGTCGCCGGCGACGGCCCGACGACGCAGAAGTTCAACGACTTCCTGGAGCGGCACGGCCACCGCGGCTACCGCGAGCTGTGCGTCCGAGATCCTTCCTGGGGCGACGATCCCGAGGGACTCGGCACGATCATGCAGGCCATGCTGCGCGCCCGCCTGGCGACCGGCAACGCGTCGCGGCCCACGCAGACGGTCGACGACGCCGAGCTCCCACGGGCGCTGCGCACCCTGGCGCGGATGGCTCGCGCGGGAGCACGCGGTCGCGAGGCGACCAAGTCGCGGATGGTGCTGGTCGCCCACCGGCTGGGTCGCGGCTACCGGTTGCTGGGGGAGCAGCTGGCCGAGCTCGGTCGGCTCCCCGACGCTGACCTCGTCTTCTTCCTCGACCGCTCCGAGCTGCCCGCGGTCGTCGGCACCGACGACATCTCCGAGCTGGTCGCCGCGGCCGAGGCGCGCCGTACGGCGTTGCCGTTCCAGGCCCGCCTGGAGTTCCCGGACGTCTCGGTGGGCAAGCCGGTCCCGTTCCGGCCCCAGCCGCCCGAGGGCATCGAGGACGGCGTCATCGTCGGCCGTCCGGCCAGCAGTGGCGTGGTGGAGGGGAGCGTCCGGGTCGCGACCACCATCGCCGAGGCGCAGGCGCTCCAGCCCGGGGAGGTCCTGGTGGCGCCGGTGACCGACGTCGGCTGGACGCCGTACTTCACCCTGATCGCGGCCCTCGTCACCGACATCGGCAGCTCGGTCTCGCACGGCGCGGTCGTCGCCCGCGAGTACGGCCTGCCCTGCGTGGTCAACACGCAGGGCGCCACTCGGGTGCTCCGCACCGGTGACCTCGTGCGCGTCGACGGCGACCGCGGCACCGTCACCATCCTGTCCGCCCCGAACGACTGACCCGGAGGTCACGCACATGCCCGAAGTCCCTGGCGTCTTCCCGCTCGACGAGTACCCGATCCACCAGATCGCGGCGCCGATCGAGCACGTCGGCACCGACCGCAACTTCTACGACCGCTCCTACTGGAACGCGCACGACCGCAGCGGCGAGATCTTCCTGATCACCGGGATCGGCTACTACCCCAACCTCGGCACCAAGGACGCCTTCATCCTGATCCGACGCGGTGAGGAGCAGACCGCGCTGCACTTCGGCGACAAGCTCGACAGCGACCGGCTCAACCAGCACGTCGGCAACTACCGGATCGAGGTCGTCGAGCCGCTCCAGACATCTCGCCTGGTCATCGAGGAGACCGAGGGCATCTCCGTCGACATCACCTGGCGCGGGCTCTTCCCGGCGATCCCCGAGCAGCGCCACATCATGCGCGCCGGGGGACACCGGGCGATCCTCGACGCCCAGCGTTTTGCTCAGGTCGGGTCGTGGGAGGGCACGATCGCCATCGACGGCCAGACGTACGACGTCACGCCGGACACCTGGATCGGCACTCGTGACCGCTCCTGGGGTGCTCGCCCGATCGGCGAGGCCGAGCCGGCCGGCAAGCCCGCGGACCCGCCGTTCGACGGCATGTGGTGGCTCTACGTGCCGATCGCCTTCGACGACTTCGCGATGATCGTGATCATCCAGGAGGAGCCGGACGGCAACCGGATCCTCAACGACTGCCACCGGGTCTGGCCCGACGGCCGCACCGAGCAGCTCGGCTGGCCGGTCGTGAAGACCAACTACCGCAGCGGCACCCGGACGCCGCTCACCGGCACCATCAGCTTCCGGCTCCCCGACGGCACCGACGTCGAGGTCGAGATGGAGTCCCTGCTGCCACTGGCGATCCACGTCGGTGGTGGCTACGGCGGCGACTCCGACTGGGCCCACGGGCAGTGGCGCGGCGAGGGCTGGTCCGAGCGGGTCACCTACGACATGACCGACCCCCAGGTCGCCGGCCGGGTCCCGTTCGGACTGACCGACAACGTCGGCCGCGCTACCTGGCGCGAGGCCGGACAGGAGCCGCGGGTGGGCTGGGGTCTCTACGAGCACGGCGTGATCGGGCTGCACCACCCGACGGGCTTCGAGGACTGGTTCACCAACGCGCCCTGATCCCGAGGTTCGAACTCCTCGAGCCGGCCGCGGAACAACCTCCACCCCCTGGGGTGGCGATGCATGCCGAGCGGCGAGCCACGGACGAGGATCGGCGTGGCAGACCGGTGCGGCCCCACGAGCGATGCTGGAATCTGCACGAGACGGAAGGGCCCCACGAGGAGGGATGAGCCGATGTCGGCGATTCGCCACGCTCTCGCGGACGCCGCCCGGACCGTGCGACGCGCAGACCTGGCCATCGCCTACTGCGGCGTCGTCACCGTGCTCACCGTCGTCCTCAACGTCATCGACCCGGAGACCAAGCAGCGGATCGTCGCCGAGACCAGCTCCAACCTGGACAACCTGCGCGACCACCCCGTGCAGTCGCTGCTGGCCAGCGCCTTCGTCGTCCCGCGTCCGATCGGGCTGGTCCTGGTCGCGATGCTGCTGGTGGTCCTGGCCTATGCGCAGCGGTTCATCGGTCGCGCCGGCGCGCTCGTGGTGGGTCTGACAGGCCACATCGGTGCCACCGTGATCGTGGCCATGGCACTGCAGAGCGGGATCTTCCACGACCTCGTCGACCCCTCCGTGCGCGACGACGTCGACGTGGGCGTCAGCTACGTGCTGGCCTGCACGATGGCCTTTCTGACGCTGTTCGTGCCGAGCCGCCGGCGCTGGGTCTGGTCAGTGGCCCTGGCCGTCTACTGGCTGCTGCCCGCCGCGATCGAGCGCTCCTTCACCGACGCCGGCCACGCCACCGCCCTGGCCATCGGCTGGCTGCTGGCCTTCGTCTGCTGGCGGGCGGTCACGGCACACCTGAGCCACCTCGGCCACGGGCCCGAGTGGCAGGACGACGCGGTGGCCCCGCCCGGCTCGGGTGAGGCGACCGAGGACCGGGGACCGTGACGGTGGCAGGTGTGGGTGCGCTGGAGGTCGCCGACGATGTGGCCGCTGTCGCGACCGCGATCGCGGTCACAGTGAGAAGGCCCCCTCGGCGATGAGGACGATCCCGAGGACCGCCAGCAGGGACAGGACGGCGCACCCCAGCGCCTCGGGCCGGGTGAAGACGCGCTGCTGCTGCTCGCGCCTGGCGACGGCGTACAAGATGGCGCCGGGCGCGTAGATGATGCAGCCGAGCAGGAGGTACTCCGGGCCCGCCGCGTACAGCAAGAAGATCGAGTAGACGCACGCGAGCACCGCGACGACCAGCTGCCGACGACGCTCCGGCTCGTCGTCGGCATCGTAGGTCTCCCTGGTCAGCGCCAGCTTGGCCGCGTACGCCGCGGCCAGCAGGTAGGGCACGAGGGTCAGGGCGGTGTCGAGCTTCAGCATGAAGTCGAGCGCGTTGTCGACGACGAGCACGAGCAGCAGGAAGACCTGGACGGACAGGTTCGTCGTGATCAGCGCGGTGATGGGCGTGCCGTGCCGGTTCTCGCGAGCGAGGAAGTGTGGCATCACCTCGGTGCGCGCCGGTGCGAACAGCACCTCGGCGTTGAGCAGGGTCCACGCGAGGTAGGCACCGAGGACCGAGATGATCACGCCGATGTCGATGAACGTGGCGCCCCAGGAGCCGACCACCGACTCGAGCACCGCGCCCATCGACGGCTCCTTCGCGTCGGCGAGGTCGTGCTGGGGGAGCACGCCGTACGACACGAGGGTGACGGAGGCGAAGAGTGCCAGGGTGCTGACGAAGCCGAGGATGGTCGCCCGGCCGATGTCCTCGCGCCTGCGGGCGAGGCGGGAGTAGACGCTCGCGCCCTCGATGCCCAGGAAGACGAAGGTGGTGACGAGCATCGTGTCCGTCACCTGGCTGAACAAGGACCGGACGGTGTGCTCGTCGCCGCCCCAGAAGTTGTCTGCGAACGTGCCGGCCTCGAAGGAGACCAGGACGATCACGATGAAGACCAGGATCGGCAGCAGCTTGGCGACGGTGACGATGCGGTTGATGGTGGCCGCCTGCCGGACCCCGCGCGCGATGAGGGCGTGGAAGACCCAGACGCCGGCAGAGGCGACGAGGACGGCGAGCACGGTGTCGCCGTCGCCGAGGCCGGGCACGAACTCGCCGATGCTCGCCATCGCGAACACCATGAAGAAGACGTTGCCTACGACGTTGCTCGCCCAGTAGCCCCAGGCCGCGTTGAACCCGGCGTACGGGCCGAACCCGGCCTGGGCGTAGACGTAGATCCCGTTGTCGAGGTCGGGCCGACGCAGCGCCAGCGACTGGAACACGAAGGCCAGCATCAGCATGCCGAGACCGGCGACGGTCCAGGCGATCAGGGCGCCCAGCACCCCGGTCGCGCTGCCGAAGCCCGACGGCAGCGTGAAGACGCCGCCGCCCACCATCGAGCCGACGACCATCGCCGCCAGGGTCAGGACTCCGACCTTGGGTGCGATGCTGCTTCCCCCGGGAGACGCCCTCTCGGAGACGTCCGAGGTCATCGGTTCGGCTTCACCAACGGGAACAGGATCGTGTCGCGGATGCTGAGCCCGGTGAGGTTCATGACCAGGCGGTCGACGCCGAGGCCCATGCCGCCGGTCGGCGGCATGCCGTACTCGAGCGCCTCGAGGAAGTCCTCGTCGACCTGCATCGCCTCGGCATCGCCCGCAGCCGCAAGGAGCGACTGCGAGACCAGGCGCTCGCGCTGGTCGAGCGGGTCGACGAGCTCGGAGTACGCCGTGCCCTGCTCGGCGCCGAAGATGACCAGGTCCCACTTCTCCGCGAGCCGCGGGTCCGTGCGGTGGGGCCGGGTCAGCGGCGCGTTCTCCTTGGGGAAGTCGGTGTAGAACACGGGCGTCGTGGTCTGGCCCTCGCAGAGCTCGCCGTAGATCTCCTCGAGCAGGAAGCCCCACGACGGGTCGAGGTCGTACTCGAGCCCGATCTTCGTCGCGATCCGCTTGAGCTCGTCCAGCGAGGTGTCGGCGGTGACCTCCTCGCCGGTCGCCTCCGAGACCGCCTGGCAGATCGTCTTGACCGGCCAGTCGCCGGAGAGGTCGTACTCGATGATCTTGCCGTCGGCGTCGGGCCGCTTGGCGATGGGCGAGCCGTAGATGGCGACGGCCGCGTCCTGGATCATCTGCTGGGTCAGCAGGCGCATGGTGTCGTAGTCGCCGTACGTCTCGTAGACCTCCAACGAGGTGAACTCCGGGTTGTGCTTGAAGTCGACGCCCTCGTTGCGGAACTGGCGGCCGACCTCGAAGACCTTCTCCATGCCGCCGACCAACAGTCGCTTCAGGTGCAGCTCGGTCGCGATCCGGAGGTAGAGGTCCATGTCGTAGGCGTTGATGTGGGTCTCGAACGGTCGGGCGTTGGCGCCGCCGTGGATGGTCTGGAGGATCGGCGTCTCGACCTCGGTGAAGCCGCGCCGGTGCAGGGTGTCGCGGATGCTGCGCACGATCGTCGCGCGTTGGTAGGCGACCGTGCGCGCCTCGGGGCGCATGATGAGGTCGACGTATCGCGTGCGCACCCGGGCGTCCGGGTCGCTGAGGCCCTTGTGCTTGTCCGGCAGCGGGCGCAGGGACTTGCTGGTGATCGTCACGGTCTCAGCGAGCACCGTGAGCTCGCCGGTGTGGGTCGTCATCACTTCCCCGGTGATGCCGACGTGATCGCCGAGGTCGACGCCGTGCGCCCACAGGTCGGCGACCTGGTCGGTGACCCGGGTGGCGTCGACCAGCACCTGGATGTCGCCGCTGCCGTCGCGCAGGGTGCCGAAGCTGAGCGTGCCCATGTCGCGCTTGAGCAGGACCCGGCCGGTGACGGCGACGGTGCGCCCCGACATCGTGTCGGGCGCGAGCACGCCGGACTCGTCGCGCACCTGTAGGAGGCTGTGGGTGCGCGGGTAGGTGACGGGGTAGGGGTCGATGCCCTGCTCGCGGAGCCGGTCGAGCTTGGCCCGTCGTACCCGCATCTGCTCGGGGAGGTGCGCGGTCGACAGTGCCTCAGCCACCACGTCCCGGGCCGGAGGGATCAGGGCCAGGACTGCCGCGGCGTGCTCCTCACCGCCGGTGTCGAGCGCGTCCTCCTCCGCGTTCTTGCTGCGGAAGAGCGAGATCGACGGCTTGGTCAGGAAGCCCTCGGCGCTGCCTGCGGCCGTGCCCACCCGCGGCAGGTCGGAGGCGAACTCGTAGCCCATGTAGCGCGGCTGCCACTCCGGGAGGTACTTCGCATTCGAGCGGTAGAGCGACTCGAGCTGCCAGGTCTTGCTCGCCAGCAGCAGGCCTTGGCGCCAGAGGCGGGCGACGGGACCCGCGCCGACCTCGGCCCCGCGCTCGAAGGCCTCGCGGAACATCGCGAAGTTCAGTGACACCGGACCGACGCCGAGCGCCGCGCCCTGGTCAGCCAGGCTCGCGACCATGAGCTCGACGAGACCGTTGTCGGCGGTCGGGTCACGTCGCATCAGGTCGAGCGAGAGACCGGTGCGGCCCCAGGGCACGAAGCTGAGGAAGCCGCGCAGGCGCTTCTCGTCGTCGTACGCCGAGACCAGGACGCACCGACCGTCCAGTGGGTCACCCAGACGGCCGAGCGCCATCGAGAAGCCGCGCTCGTCCCCGCCGTCGCCGCGCCACCGGCCGGCGGCGTCGTTGAGCCTCGCGAAGTCGTCGGAGGTCAGGGTCGCGTGCCGGGTGACGGTCACGGTGTAGCCGCGACGCTGCAACCGGGAGACCGACTGTCGTACCCCCCGCATGCCAGGACCGCTCAGGGAGAGCTTCCCCATGTCGACGATCGCCTCGTCGCCGATCGCCAGCATCGTCATCCCCGTGTCCGCGAAGGCCACAGCACCTTCGTGCCCGGCCCCCATCACCGCGACCGACCAGCCGTTGGTGCGGGCGTGCCGCCGCCACTGCACGAGTGCATCGGCCCAGTAGGTGGGGTCGCCGACGGGGTTGCCGCTGGCCAGGCAGACCGAGCCGATGGTCCGGTAGGAGACGCCGGCACGTGCCGTTGTCACGTCACCGGTGTCCCACACCACCGACTTGTCCCGACGGGTGGCGAAGTAGCCCAGTGAGTCGTGCTCCCCGAAGTCCCGCAGCAGGGCGCGCACCTTCGCGTCGTCCGCGACGTCGAGCGTCCGGCTGTCCTTCGACGCCCGGAAGAGCATGGTGGCGGCGCCGAGGACGACCACCGCGCCCACCAGGCCGATGACGAGGCGGACCCAGAACGGCGCGGTCGTGGCGCCGTCGTCCAAGGAGGTGGCAGAGCCGCCCCGGCCGAGGTCCGAGACCATCGCGTTCCACACGTACTCCACCGACCGGCCGTAGTCGGCGGAGGTGCCGAACTCTGTGACGAGCCAGGCGCCGCCGAGGAGCACGACGGCTCCGCCCACCAGGAAGACGGCGATCGCTCCGCGCAGGCTGCCGGGCACCCGTCGCGCGGCGAACTGGGGACGGGTCCTGACGGCGAGGACGATGACGGCGGCAACCAGCACGAAGCCGATGGCGTTGAGCGCGACGTCGTCGCCATCGACGATGTCGATCACCCGTCCGATCTCGGGCAGCGCCAGCCACCAGATCACCATGATCCACCAGGCAGTGCGGAGGCGTCGACGCAGCGCCTCGGCCATCACGAGCAGCAATGCGGCGTAGACGAGGCTGGGCACGATCGGGATGAGCAGCAGCGACACGAGGTCGTTTGTCTGCGCGAAGTAGTGGTGCCAGGGCGGCACCAACGCCACGACGAAGACGAACGCCGCGAAGATGAGCGCCGCACCCGCGAAGCGATCCGCCCAGCGATCGTCCTGCGGAGGGTGCTGCCCCACGTCCTGTCGGTGGACCTCCATCTCGTCGGTCGTGCTCTCGTCGATCGGCGTCGCGGCGGTCATCAGTGGGGTCCTTCCGAGGTCCTGTAGAGACGAAACCCTAGGGCCTAGAGAACCGGCGGCCACGGGGCCTCGCTCATCCGTGTCGGGCGGCTGCCGCCACCCGCTCCTGGGTTGCGGCGAACACCCCGAGGGTCGCGATCCAGAGGCTGATCCCGAGGATGTGCACGCGCTGGCTGACTCCGACCGCCCACTCCGGGTCCCCGGTCACGTTGAAGTACTCGAACACGATGCTCGCGACGACCCCGCCCAGCCAGAAGTTCCACCAGGCGATCGTGCGGAACCATCGCGGCCCGGTGTGTCGGGTCGAGATCCACGCGGCGGCGACGGAGACGTAGAGCGCGGTGTCCGACGCGATGCTGCTGCCGTCGTGGAGCGTGGTCTGCAGCTGCTGGCTCGAGCTGGTGCAGACCTCCCCGGGTCCGCAGGGTGTCGCGACGAAGGCTGCGATGGTGGCCCCGAGCGCGAACACGACCATCGCCCAGACAGCCAGCTCACGCCACCAGCCGGGCGGCAGCCCTCGTCGTACCCACGGCAGCATCGAGACGACCAGCGCCGCGCACACGACGTCGGTGATCCGCAGCAGCGGGGCGTTCGGCTCGCCCGGAGCCTCGAGCTCGCTGACGATCTTGCCCATTCCGGTGAAGTCGCTCAGGACCCAGTCGAGGAAGAAGTTGGCGTAGAGGAAGGCGGCGACAACTCCCACGACGATCAGGGCCGGGCGGGTCACCGGCACAGGCCGATCCGCCGATTCGTCACCGCTCACCGCTCACCGCGAACCTTCCCGAGTCGCGAACTCCCGAGCACGGCGGCTCGAGGGCGCAAGGAGGATGAGGATACCGCGGCCGACGGTCGGAGGACTGGTCGCGCTCACGGGCTCCTCGCTGCCTCGCGGTGGCCCGCATGACCGGCAGTGTAGGTACCGGTTCGAGTTGCTGGCTCGTCTACCGTTCACGGCCTCGACTAGCGTCGTCTCGTGGTCCTCGGTCTCATCACCGCTTTCGCAGCAGCGGTCTGCTACGGGTTCGGGTCGGTGCTGCAGGCGATGGCCGCGCGGGACACCGACGCGGTGGCGGGCCTCGATCCGCGTCTGCTGGTGCGGCTCCTGAAGTCGTGGCGCTACCTCCTCGGGGTCGGTCTCGACGGTCTCGGCTTCGTGCTCGGACTGGTCGCCGTGCGAACGCTGCCGCTCTTCGTCGTCCAGTCGATCGTGGCGAGCTTCCTCGCGATCACCGCCGTCCTCGGTGCGATCCTGCTCAAGATGCCGCTCAGCCGGCGGGACAAGATCGGGCTCGCCGTCGTCATCGTCGGACTCGTCCTGGTCGGGTCCTCGGCTGCCGAGGACGCGGCGGTCGCCGTGTCGCGCGCGGAGGAGTGGGGGGTCCTGATCGCCGCCGTCATCCTCGCCGCAGTGTCGGTGCCCCTGGCCCAGATCAGTGGGGCACGTGGCGCGGCAGCGCTCGGCGCGGTCGCGGGACTCGCGTTCGGGGCCACCGCTGTCGCCTCGCGGATGCTGCCGGGAGACCTGTCCCCGGACCAGCTCTTCGGTGAGCTCGGCACCCTGCTGCGGAGTCCGGCGACCTACGCGCTCGTCATCGCAGGAGGCGTGGCCCTGTTGACATACTCCATCGCGCTGCAGCGCGGCACCGTCACCCAGGCGACGGCGCCGTTGGTCGTGGGGGAGACCGTCGCGCCTGCTCTGGTCGGGCTGTGGCTGCTCGGCGACCAGCCCCGCGAAGGCTGGGGCTGGGTCGCCCTCATCGGCTTCACCATGGCGGTGCTGGGCGCGATCAGCCTGGCGCGACACGGCGAGCTCAGCGACGAGCCGACCGAACCGTCGCTCGACGCACCGCGCTAGCGGGGGTCGCCCGAACCGGGTGGTGTGCGGTGACCAGTCGACTGGCACGGTGGAGTCGTCACGGGCAGGTAACCAACGGGAGGACCGCATGACCGAGACCATTTCCGACACCGAGCTCGAGCTCCTCGACGGGTGGTGGCGAGCGGCCAACTACCTGGCTGTTGGACAGATCTACCTGCTCGACAACCCCATGCTCGAACGCGGGCTGGTGTCGGAGGACATCAAGCCCCGACTGCTCGGGCACTGGGGAACCAGCCCCGGTCTCAGCCTCGTCTACACCCACCTCAACCGCCTGATCCGACAGCGCGACGTCAACGCGATCTTCCTGGCCGGTCCCGGGCACGGTGGCCCGGCGGTCGTCGCCAACGCCTACCTGGAGGGCACGTACAGCGAGCTCTACCCGCGGATCAGCTACGACAAGGAGGGGATGCAGGCGCTCTTCCGCCAGTTCTCCTTCCCAGGCGGCATCCCGAGCCACGTGGCCCCGGAGACTCCCGGGTCGATCCACGAGGGCGGTGAGCTCGGCTACGTCCTCTCCCACGCGTACGGCGCCGCCATGGACAACCCAGACCTCCTGGTCGCTGCCGTCGTGGGTGACGGTGAGTTCGAGACCGGTCCGCTGGCGGCTTCGTGGCACAGCAACAAGTTCGTCAACCCCGTGACCGACGGAGCCGTGCTGCCGATCCTGCACCTCAACGGCTACAAGATCGCCAACCCGACGGTGCCGGCGCGTATCCACCGCGAGGAGCTCGAGAGCCTGCTGCGCGGGTACGGCCACGAGGTCCTCACCGTCGAGGGCGATGACCCCGCCGACGTCCACCGCCAGATGGCTGCGGCGATGGACCAGGCGCACGACACGATCGCCGAGATCTGGCGCGCAGCCCGCGAGGACGGCGACGTCGAGCGCCGGCCGTGGCCGATGATCCTGATGGTCACGCCCAAGGGCTGGACCGGCCCGAAGTTCGTGGACGGCATACCGATCGAAGGCACCTGGCGTGCCCACCAGGTCCCGCTGTCCGGGACCCGCACCAACGACGAGCACCGGGCCCAGCTCGAGGAGTGGATGCGGTCCTACCGGGCCGAGGAGCTCTTCGATGATGACGGCATCCTGGTCGAGGAGCTGCGCGCGCTGTCCCCTGCGGGCGCTCGTCGAATGAGTGCGAACCCCCATGCCAACGGCGGGCTGCTCACCAAGCCCTTGAAGATGCCGGACTTCCGGGACCGAGCCGTCGAGGTGACGGCACCCGGTGCGTCGATCCACGAGCCGACCCGAGTCCTGGGGGAGTACCTGATCGACGTCGTACGCGACAACCCCACCAACTTCCGCATCTTCGGCCCCGACGAGACCGCGTCCAACCGGCTCGACCCCGTGTACGCCGTGACCGACAAGGTCTTCGCCGGGGAGATCCTCGACACCGACGAGCACCTGGCGCGTTCCGGCCGGGTCGTGGAGATCCTGTCCGAGCACACCTGCCAGGGCTGGGCGGAGGGTTACACGCTGACCGGCCGGCACGGGCTGTTCAGCTGCTACGAGGCCTTCATCCACCTCGTCGACTCGATGTTCAACCAGCACGCCAAGTGGCTCAAGACCACCCGTGACATCCCGTGGCGCCCGCAGGTCCCGAGCCTCAACTACCTGCTGAGCTCGCACGTGTGGCGCCAGGACCACAACGGCTTCTCCCACCAGGACCCCGGCTTCATCGACCACGTCGTCAACAAGCGGGCCGAGGTCGTCCGTGTCTACCTGCCGCCGGACGCCAACACGCTGCTGTCGACCATGCAGCACTGCCTCGAGAGTCGCCACTACGTCAACGTCGTGGTGTCGGGGAAGCAGCCGTCCTTCGACTGGCTGACGGCCGACCAGGCGGACCTGCACTGTGCGCGCGGCGCCGGCATCTGGGAGTTCGCCTCCAACGACGAGGGTCATCCTGAGGTCGTGATGGCCTGCGCCGGGGACGTGCCGACCCTGGAGATCCTTGCTGCCGTGAAGATCCTGCGTGAGTCACTGCCCGACCTGCGGATCCGGGTGGTCAACGTCGTCGACCTGATGCGGCTCCAGGACGAGACGGGGCACCCCCACGGCATGACCCATGCCGACTACGACAACCTCTTCGGCACCGACGTCCCGGTGATCTTCGCCTACCACGGCTACCCGTGGCTCATCCACCGCCTGACCTACCGCCGCGCCAACAACCAGCACCTGCACGTGCGTGGCTACATCGAGGAGGGGACGACCACCACGCCGTTCGACATGGTGATGATGAACGACATGGACCGCTACCACCTGGTCATGGACGTCATCGACCGTACGCCGAGCCTCGGCTCGCGGGCCGCGTCGCTGCGCCAGGAGATGGTCGACACCCGTCGGCGTGCGCGCCAGTGGACTCGGGACCACGGCGACGACCTGCCCGAGGTCGTGGAATGGGTGTGGACGCCGGAGGGTGACAACCCGGATCGCGGGAACTCGCCGTCCGTCACCGCCGCCGCGACCACCAGCGCCGACTTCTGAGCCACGGCTCAGCCAGCGTCGAGGACCTCGACGACCTGCCTCGCGATCGCCAGCTCCTCGTTCGTCGGGACCACCAGCACGGTGGTCGGGGAGCTGTCGGTCGAGATGCGGCGCGCCCCGTCGCCGGCCGTGTTGCGGGCCTCGTCGAGGACGACTCCGAAGGTCTCGAGACCCTGCAGCGCGCTCGCGCGCACCTGGGGGCTGTGCTCGCCCACGCCCGCTGTGAACGTGATGACATCCGCTCCTGACAGCACCGCGAGGTAGCCGCCGAGGTACTTGCGGAGCCGGTGGACGTAGACGTCGTACGCCGTCTGCGCCTGTCGGTCTCCGGCGTCCATCGCGGCCAGGATGTCCCGGAAGTCGGTCCTGCCCGCCATCCCGTGCAGGCCGGAGCCGTGGTGCAGCAGGTCCTCGAGCCCGTCCAGGTCGAGGTCTCCGTGACGCAGCAGGTGCACGAGCAGCCCCGGGTCGAGGTCGCCGGCGCGGGTGCCCATCACCAGGCCCTCCAGGGGCGTGAGGCCCATCGAGGTGTCGACCGGGCGCCCTCCCGAGATCGCGGATGCCGACGCACCGTTGCCGAGGTGGAGCACGATCTGGTCGACGTCGCCCACCGGCCGGCCCAGGAACGCCGCGGCCGCGGACGCGACGTACTGGTGGCTGATGCCGTGGGCGCCGTAGCGCCGGATCCCGGTGGCGGTCACCTCGCTCGGCAGGGCGTACGTCGCCGCCGCGGCCGGCAGGTCGGCGAAGAAGGCGGTGTCGAACACCGCGATCTGGGGCAGGTCCGGGTAGCGCTGGCGCGCGCTGCGGATGCCGGCCGCCGCCGGCGGGTTGTGCAGCGGCGCGAGCCTGGCCAGGTCGTCGATCTCGCCGAGGACGTCGTCGTCGACGACCGTGGGGCCGACGAGCGAGGGGCCGCCGTGGACGACCCGGTGGCCGACTGCGATCAGCTCCGCCGCCGTCACGCGGTGCCGCTCGAGATCGGCGCTCATCGTCGCCAAGGCGGCGTCGTGGTCGGGCGCTGCACCCTCGCCGATGCGCTCGACGGAGCCGTGGACGCTCGCCCGGCCGCTCGACGGATCGACCACCTGGTACTTCAGCGACGAGGACCCTGCGTTCAGGACCAGGACGAGCCCAGTCACGCCCGCACCCTGCAGTGCATATGACGTCCCTTCCGAGTGGCTCCTGTCCACCGCCCGCTCTGCAGTCTGCCTGACTTCGTGGTCGATCTCGCCCGGATCGGGGGAGGGCACCAGGGGAACGACCGGATTCGATTGATGTTCGAGTGACTGATGTGATCACGACGAGACGAGGAAGCCGATGACCACCTCCACCCAGGCGCCCACCCGCGCGGCGGCCGCACGCGCCGTCGAGGCCCGCAAGACGTACGGCGAGGGCGAGGCAGCCGTCCACGCGCTCGCCGGTGTGACCGTCGACTTCCCCGAGCACGAGTTCACCGCGATCATGGGGCCGTCCGGCTCCGGGAAGAGCACGCTGATGCAGTGCGTCGCGGGCCTCGACCGGCTGACAGGTGGCTCGGCGTACATCGGGGACACCGACATCTCGAAGCTGAACAAGAACCAGCTGACGCTGCTGCGGCGAGACCGGCTGGGCTTCATCTTCCAGCAGTACAACCTGATCCCGTCGCTGACCGCTCGGGAGAACATCCTGCTTCCGCTGACGCTGGCCGGCACCAAGGCGGACGACGCGTGGTTCGACGAGATCGTGCGGACCGTGGGTCTCACCGAGCGGCTCGGCAACCTGCCGAGCCAGCTCTCCGGTGGTCAGCAACAGAGGGTCGCCGTCGCCCGTGCGCTCGTGCCCAAGCCGGACATCGTCTTCGCCGACGAGCCGACCGGCGCCCTCGACTCCCGCACCGGCATGGAGATCCTGACCTTCATGCGTCGTGCGGTCGACGACACGGGCCAGACGATCGTGATGGTCACCCACGACCCGCACGCGGCGTCGTACGCCAACCGGGTGCTCTTCCTTGCGGACGGGCAGATCGTCGACTCGATGGACGACCCGACGTCGGACCGGGTGCTGGACCGGATGAAGCAGTTCGAGGGCTGAGCGCGCCATGATCAAGCTGGTCCTGAGCAGTGTCCGGCACAACCTGAGCCGATATCTCGCGACGCTGGTCGCGATCGTCGCCGGCGTCGGCTTCTACACGGCCGTCAGCGTCATCTCCGACGGTGTCATCGACTCGCTCGAAGGCAACATCGACGAGCAGTACGGCAACGTGGACGTCGCGGTGGTGCCCGACCAGCCTGTGTCGACCGAGGCCACGGGTGCGCAGCCCGAGGAGCTGAAGGTCCCGCAGTCCGCGGTGGACCAGCTCCTCGAGATCTCCGGCGTCGACGGTGGTGCGGGAATCCTGACGGCCCCCGTCGCCTTCCAGGGCAAGGACGGGAAGCCGTTCGCCAGCTCCGCCACGGGGCGGCTCTGGATCACCGACGAGGAGCTCAACCCACTCTCGGTCGCGGACGGCGAGGCGCCTGGTGCGGCGGGCGAGGTCGCGGTCGACCAAGGTCTCGCCGAAGACGAGCACCTCGAGGTCGGCGACGAGCTGACGCTGTTGACGCTGGCCGGCAAGCAGCAGGTCACGCTCGTCGGCGTCACCGAGTTCGGCGACTCCGACTCCCTCGACACTGACGGCACCGTCTCGGTGAGCGAGGCGGACGCCTTCGCCTGGTTGAACTCGGGCAAGCAGGAGTACGACTCCTTCTACCTGCGCGGCTCCGGCTCACCCGACGACCTCGTCGCCGCGGCCGGCAAGATCGTCCCTGAGGGCTTCGAGGTGCAGACCGGTGACGAGTTCCGCGAGGACCAGCGAGCGGCCAACGGCGAGTTCGCCCAGACCCTCAAGACCGCGCTGCAGGCGTTCGCCGTGCTGGCTCTGCTGGTCGGCGGCTTCGTCATCTACAACACGTTCAGCGTCATCGTCGCCCAGCGTCTCCGCGAGCTCGCCGTGCTGGCTGCGATCGGGGCCACGCCGCGGCAGCTCAAGCGCTCGCTGCGGATGGAGGGCGTCGTGCTGGGCGTGCTCGGCTCGATCATGGGGGTCGTGGCGGGCTACCTGCTGACCCTCCTGCTGCAGGGCGTGCTCGAGGTGACCGGCAACTCGCTGCCCGGCGGGATCTCGTTCAGCTCGTCCAACCTGGTGAGCGGTCTGCTCCTCGGGACGATCATCACCGTGCTGTCGGTCATGATCCCGGCCCGGCGGGCGGGTCGGACGGAGCCGATCGAGGCGATGCGCGAGGCGGCCGCCGAGTCGGCGTCCCTGGGGCGGCGGCGAGCGATCATCGCGCTCGTCCTGGCGGGCCTCGGGCTGGCCGGACTGCTGGCCGGATCGAGTATTGCGCCCATCGGCCTCGGGGCGGTGTCGTTCGTGGCCGCTGTCTTCGTCGGCGCACCGTACCTGGCTCGTCTCGGCGCTCGTGCCGCCCGCCCGTTGATCGAGCGGTTCGGGCTCGAGGGCCGCCTCGCGGTCGACAACTCGATCCGGAGCCCCAAGCGGACCGCGACGACGGCCAACGCCCTGCTCATCGGGGTCTTCCTGGTCACCCTGGTGGCCGTGGCCGGCGCCAGCATCCGCGACTTCGCGGTGCAGCAGGTCAACGACGTGCAGTCGGCCGACTACCTCGTGGTGAGCAACGGCGGCACCATCGACCCGGGCTTCGTGAAGAAGCTGAGCGGGGTCAAGGACGTCGTCGAGGTAGTGCCGTTCGACCGGGTCGCTGCCACCGTCGACGGCGATGCCTCCACCGTCTCGTCGGGTGACGTGGCCGCGATGGCGAAGGTCTCCAGCATCAAGGCCGGCGAGGGAAGCCTGAAGGACCTGGAGTCGGGGACGATCGCCGTGCTCGACGCCGGAGACGGGGACACCCCCAACATCGGCAGCTCCGTCACGGTGACGACGACGGACGGCAAGGAGGTCGAGCTGCGGGTCGTGGCGGTCCTCGATCCGTCGCAGGACGCAGTGCAGACCGGCAGCATCGTGGACCAGGGCTCCTTCGCGACGCTCGCCGGCAAGACGGCGCCGACCGTCGCGTTCGTCGACGTCGCGTCAGGGGCGCAGACCCGGACCAAGGACGCCATCCAGGACCTCGCCGACCAGCGTCCGGACATCACCGCCCAGGAGGGCAACGCGGTCGGCAAGCTGATCGGCACGGTCTTCGACTTCCTGATCAAGGCCGTGACGGGGCTGCTGCTCATGAGCGTCCTGATCGCGTTGATCGGCATCATCAACACGATGTCGCTGTCGATCCTCGAACGCCGTCGCGAGCTCGGGCTCCTGCGGATCATCGGGATGACCGACAAGCGCGTCCGGCGGATGGTCACTCTGGAGTCCGTGCTGATCTCGCTCCTCGGCACGCTCGGCGGCCTGCTGACGGGCCTGGTCGTCTCGCTGCTGCTGGTCGTCTCCTTCAACCGGCTCAGTGAGGCCACGATCACGCCCAGCATCCCGTGGCTGGAGCTCGCCGTGATCCTCGTCCTGGGAGTGCTGCTGGGAGTCTTCGCCGCATTTCTTCCGGCGCGGCGCTCGACCAAGATGGAGGTCCTGGACGCGATCTCCACCGGGTAGGACCTCCGCTGCCATGCGCGGACTGTGTGTACTGGGCTCGCCGTCGTGACGCACCAGACCGAGACAGCCGTTGTCCACAGGCAACCAATTGAACGAGCCGGCGTGGCCAAGAAGTGTCCCGCGACAGTCCCAGCGGACTCGGACGCCATCTCGACGACTGCGCTGTGGGACCGGCGGTCCTGGGACGCAAAAGGCCGGCCCGTCTGGGGAGCCTGCTTCATGCACCGAAGTGACGGGACACCATTCCCGGCCCGCTGACTCACCCCGGTACCTCACCGAAACCGCAGTCCACAACGTTCGCGGATGAAGCCACGGGATGCGCCGTCGGTGCGGCCGAGTCGCCTTGTGGGCGTGCCTCGGCGCGTCGGTGGCCCGCACGCAGGCACACTGGAACTCCACCCAGAGCTCGAGAAATACGGATCGGAGCGGACCTGTGCGCGGTGCCCGCCTCATCACCGCCATGCTCTCGGTGGCGAGCCTCCTGTGCGCCGGATGTGGGGGTGACGGTTCCAGTGACGCCCCGAAGCCCGCGTCCACCTGGCCGATGACCGGGCTGCCCGTCTCCGGGGACGAGACCGCCGAGCAGTCCTACCCCGTGCTCGTCACCAAGCTCGACAACACCCCCTCGAGCGCGCCCCAGCTCGGGCTTGGCCAGGCGGATCTGGTGGTCGAGGAGCTGGTCGAGGGTGGGCTCACGCGGCTTGCGGCGTTCTACTACTCGCTGCTGCCGACCACGGTCGGCCCGGTCCGTTCGATGCGAGCCAGCGACATCGGCATCGTCTCGCCGGTCGACGCGTCGATCGTGACCAGCGGCGCGGCGCCGCAGACGATCGCGCGGATCGAGGATGCCGGCATCACCTTCTACTCCGAGGGATCGGACGGGATCTCCCGGGACAGCTCGCGTGCCGCTCCGTACAACGTCTTCGCCGATCTGACGACGATCGCCGAATCTGCCGAACAGGACGAGGGGCTGCCCGCCGACTACCTCCCGTGGAGCAGCGAGGACAACCTGCCACAGGGTGAGCCCGCGACGAAGGTCGCGGCATCATTCGGTGGCGGCCACACCACGAACTGGACCTTCGACGGGGATCGCTACGTCAACGAGAACACGTATGCCGCCGACGGCGACGAGTTCCCGACGGACACCGTGCTGGTGCTGCGAGTGGAGATCGTCGACGCCGGCTACCTCGACCCGGCGGGCAATCCGGTGCCTGAAACGAATCTGACCGGTACCGGAGCCGCGATGATCTTCCACGACGGCCGGTTGGTAGAAGGCACTTGGAAGAAGGACAGCCTCGACGCACCGATCACGCTGTCGACGGAGTCAGGTGACCTGAGCGTCCCCGCCGGGCACGTGTGGATCGAGCTGGTCCCGGAGAGCGACGGCGATGTCACCTTTGCCAAGTGAGGCGTGCGGCGTCGGAGGGTGGGCGCACCCGTGGTCACGGAGCACCCCGACCCGAAACGGAGCCCGCGGGCCGTACGTTGTCCCCGTCTGAATCGGTCTCGTCGGCGAGTGAACGGAGATGTCGTCGTACAGGGTGGCCATGATCGACTCACTTCGACCATGTGGAGCGTGGTTGGTTCTGCGAGAAGGACGAGGCGACGACGTCACACGGACAGTCGGTACGACACGATGTCGTCGGCGGCCCGGAAGGCCTCGCTCTGACCCGTGACAGCAGCCAGGAACTCGTCGCGGCCGAGAGCCAGGAGGACGGTGTCCTCAACGGCGGTCACCGTGGCGGTCCGGGGTACGTCGCGGAGCAGGCCGATCTCCCCGAAGAAGTCGCCCGGACCCTCCTGTCGGAGAACGGCTCCTTCCTGAGTCACCTCGACGAGTCCCGACTCGATCACGAAGAACTTGTCGGAGTCCTCGCCTTCACGGAGCACGAGTGCGCCCGCAGGTACCGAGATGCGGATGAGCTTGTGGGCCAGACCGTCGACCGTCGACGGAGCAAGCGGGATGAACAACGGAACACCCTGAAGCAGTCGGAGCCCGACCGGCGCGGACAACCTGGCGTCGAGTCGGCGCATCCGCGGAAGGAACGGCAGCGCGAGGGCAGTCACGCCCAGGCCGATCACGGCCAGCGCCGTCCTGAGGTTCCAGAACTGGAGTAGCAGCGGCATCAGGAACGCGCCGAGTGCCATCGTGGTGATCACGCAGGCCTCGAGGGCACCGAACACCCTGCCCATCACAGCGTCGGGGGTGATGCGCTGCACGATCGTGTCCAAGTTGACGTCGACCAACGGATTGGCCAGGCCGAGCAGAGCCACCGCCACGAACACGGTGACCGGCGACGGCCAGGCGGCCACCAGCAACAGAGGTGCGGCCCAGAGCACGACCCCCGTGGTCATGTCCTGGGCGAGGCGGTGTCGGGTCGCGCGCGCGATCGCGAGGAAGCCCCCTAGGACGGCGCCCACGCCCAGGACAGAGTTGAGGTAACCGACCCCACTGGCCCCGGTGCCGAGCACATCGACTGCCATCACCACCAGGAACACCGCGGACGCGCCGGCAACGACCGTCTGGGCGGCGACCAGCCATACGACCACGGTGAGATCACGATCGGCGAGGATGCCGCGGAACCCGCCGGAAAGCTCGCTCCAGAAGCTCTCCTGGGCCGGCTCGCCACCGGCGTCGGCGATGCTCGGTCGAGCAGATGCCTCCCGCGGTGGTACACGGATCCCCAGCACGAACACCATGGACCACGCGAAGGTGACTGCGTTCAGGAAGAAGACGGTCTGGACATCGGTCGCGGCGATCAACAACGCGCCCATGGTCGGTCCGACGAAGAACGAGAGGCTCTCGATCGTGCTGCTCGTGCCGTTGGAGGCGGTCAGCTCCTCAGGGGTGTTGGCCAATGCCGGCATCAAGGCACGCTGTGCGCAGCGAAACGGTGTCCCCAGCAGCCCGGTCAACGTCGCGAGCACGAAGATCGGCGCCGCGGGCGTGTCGAGGACCAGGCACAACCCGGCCGCGAGGACCAGGATCGCTCGCACCATATCGGCCGCGATCATCACGCTCTTGCGCGGAAACCGGTCCGCCAGCATCGCTCCGACTGGCGCCGTCACTGCCATCAGGGCAAGCCGGACGGCGGTCCAGATGCCGACGGCGGTCACCCCGCCGACGTCGTACGCCCACACCGTCACGGCGGTGGCATAGGCCCAGTCGCCGATCATCGAACCGGTGAGCGCGAGCTCGACTCGTCTGAGGCCCGGGTTGCGGAAGACGGAGCGGATGGAGGCGCGCATGTCCTGCAGCGCGGTCCTGGCGCCGGTGGCAGACCCGCCCTGCGGTTCCGCACCCTCGCCGGCAGTGTCTTCTGACCCCAACGTTGCCATTTTTCCGACCGTAGAGGTGATACGGGGCCAATGCGATCATCGGGACCGATCGGCGAATCCGGTATAGACCGCCTCGGGACGTGGCTCGGCGCCGGCGCTCCCGCTCTTCCCCCTACTGCCCGTCGGACAGCGGTATGGACGACCGCACGACTCCGAGGCAGGTCCGGCTGGGCAACGGCTCCGGCGGTGAGCAGGCAACCGAGTCGCATTGGCGCTAGCCAGCTCTGCACTGCACTCGATCGAGTTTAGAAACCAAGAGTTCCCTATTGACGTTCGCTCCAGTTCGCGCCTACCGTGACGACGGTCACTTGAAACCTTTCAACTCTTCCGAGGTAGACCCATGACCCGAGCACTTCCTACCTGGCGTAGTCGACGTCGCGGCGCAATCGCGGCGGCGGCCGCGCTCGCCGTGGCTGCGGCCGTCCTGCCTGCGTTGGCGCTGACGGCGGTAGATGCCACCAGCAGCCTGGCGGCGGCTTCGCCGGCACCGGCGCCGACTGCCGTGACCGCTGAGACGTTCGCGAACCCGCCGGGCAGCGTGCGTCCGATGTACCGGTGGTGGATGCCGTTGGCGTACACCGATGACGACGAGCTGCGCACCGAGCTGCGGGACATCGCGGCTGGTGGCGCCGGCGGGGTCGAGGTGTCGCCGTTCATCGTGCCGGGTGCGGGGAATCAGTCGAACGCGTTCCTCAAGCAGTACGGATGGGGTACGCCGACGTGGGCGCACAAGATCGAGGTGATCACCGATGAGGCGGTCAAGCTCGGGTTGACGGTGGATCAGAACCTCGGTCCGCAGTACCCGGCGACTGTCCCGTCACTGAACAGCTTCAACCAGCCAGAGGTTGAGCAGCAGCTCCGGTTCGGTCGCGAGTTCAATGAGGCGGGCTCATCGCGCACGGGCACCTTGCCGGCTCCAGCAGCCGCGGCGCCGACCGTATCCACGAAGTTGTGCGGGGCCGCGGCACCGGGTGATGAGGTGCTCAAGGTTGACGCACTCGGTGGTCTGGCGGCTGGTGACACCGTCACCGTCGGGGCGGGTGCGACGGCGGAGAAGGTGGCGGTGACCGGGCTCGGGGACCGGACCTCGACCTGTGCCGACCTGTCCGTGTCGCCGGTGCAGAAGGCTCACGCGGTGGCCGACACGGTGGTCAACGTGGCCAGGTCGACGCGCATCAAGACACTCGTCGCTCAGTGCGCCGCGGCGTGCGGGACGAGCACGACGGGCACCATCGCCTTGGTGCCTGACGCGGTGGTCGATGTGACGTCGCAGATCTCGGGCGGGAAGCTCGACTACACGTTCCCGGCGGGCAACGGGAACCCGTGGGTGGTCATCGACTTCACTCAGACGGCTTCAGGCCTTATCGCTCAGTCCGGCGGATACACCGCGACTCAGCCGAACTACGTCGTCGACCACTGGAGCCGCGGTGGCGCCCGCATCCAGGGGAACTTCTGGGACGAGAACATCCTCACCGACAGGGTTCAGAAGAACCTGGACAAGATCGGCAGCGGGGCGGTGTTCGAGGACTCCCTCGAGCTGGGGTCGACGCAGAAGTGGACGTGGGACTTCCTGTCTGACTTCCAGAGCCTTCGTGGCTACGACCCGACGTTGCTGCTGCCGGCGCTGGCGGGTGCGGGGCTCCAGGGCAACGGAACTCCGGCGTTCGAGCTCGCCGATGTGGG
This sequence comes from uncultured Actinomycetota bacterium, assembly GCA_963717855.1. GTDB lineage: Bacteria > Actinomycetota > Actinomycetes > Propionibacteriales > Nocardioidaceae > Nocardioides. Next base: position 359,768 of record CAVQXF010000001.1, read on the forward strand.
TGCCAAGGTGCGCGAGGACTACCGGGAGACGTTGAGTGATCTGTACGCGAACCGGTACGTGGCCACGATGCAGCGGTGGGCGCGCAGCCACGGCCTGGACTTCCGAGCTCAGGGATACGGCACGCCGATCCAGTCCGGTGTCGCAGCGGCTGCGACCGGCATCCCTGAGGGTGAGTCACTGAACTTCGGTGCGGGCAACAACACCTTGGGCGCGGAGGAGAACTACCGGGTCGTCGCAGGCGGCGCGCATGTCGCAGGACGCAACGTCGTGTCCGTGGAGTGCTGCGCGATCTTCCAGGGTGGGTTCCGGTCGAGCCTTGCGGGACCGAGCGTGCCGGGACAGTTCGGCCAAGGCGGTGACGGCACGCAGGTCGGCGGCAAGTACTCGCAGGGACTGCTGGACAGTGTCTACAAGTCGTACGCCGGCGGCGTGAACCAGCTGGTCTGGCACGGGTACCCCTACCGTGACGCTCCCGCCGGGGTCGGCTCTGCCGGTCGTGACGGTGGCACCTGGCCCGGCTACCACCCGTGGGACATCTTCGGTGTCATCAGTGTCAACGACGAGTTCGGTCCGCGGCAGGCAAGCTGGGCCGACTACAAGGACGTGAACGACGCTCTGGCCCGTACCCAGTTGGTCCTGCGTCAGGGTCGCGCAACCGTCGACCTCGGCGTGTACTACGCCGAGTACGGCCTGCTCGGCAACAGCGTCGGCACGCAGGGACCGGTCCAGCACATGCTCGGTACCGGCTCTGCCACCGCCAAGTCGGGGTACACCTACGACTACGTCGCACCGAACTTCCTCAGCGACACCACGGTCGGGGCAGACGGCGGCCTCTTCGGTGACACGTCCGACCAGAAGGCTCTGGTGCTGAACAACCAGACCACCATGGCGGTCGACGATGCCCGACGGCTCCTCGAGCTCGCCGAGGACGGGCTGAAGGTGTACGTCGTCGGTGGTGCACCCTCGGCCACCCCGGGCGCCGAGCCTGACTCCGGTGACCTCGCCGGCGTCGTCGAGGACCTGCTGTCCCAGCCGACGGTCACCCAGGTCGCGAGTGAGGCTGACCTGCCGGTCGCGCTCGCCGCGAACGGCATCCAGCCGGCTGTCACTCCCTCGGAGCCCAGCGCAGCCCTGGGCCTCGTTCGCCGGGTCGCGGACGGAGTCACCTACGACTTCGTCTACAACCGCTCGGGTGCCCCGGTCGAGGAGGACCTGAAGCTCAGCGGTAGCGGCACCCCGTACCGCCTGAACACCTGGACGGGGAGGATCGAACCGATCGGCGAGTACACCAGCGACGCGTCCGGTGTCAGCGTCCACGTCAAGGTCGGACCGCATGACGCCGTCATCCTCGCCCTGGCCGTCGCTTCCGCCGCGCCGGCGCCCGCTCTGGGAGTGCACGCGGTACACAGCACCGGCGAGGTCGTCTCCACCGGCGGCCAGGGGCTTGCCCTGCGCACAACCGCCGACGGGTCGTACGCCACGACGCTCAGCAACGGAGTGCAGCGCACGACCGCCGTCACGGGTCTCACTGCTGCCCAGCCGCTGAGCTCGTGGACACTGAACGCGCAGACATGGACACCGGGTGAGAACCAGTACACGACGGTCAAGACCGACCAGCCGTCGGTGACGCTCTCGGCTGGAGACAACGGGAAGCTGCCGTCCTGGCGCGACATCACGACACCGGTCGACCTGTCGCAATCCTCTGGCATCGGAACGTACTCGACGACGGTGACGCTGCCGTCGACGTGGGCCAGCAGCGACAGCGCATACCTCGACCTCGGGGATGTGCTCGACTCGGCGACCGTGAAGGTCAACGGCGCCGCCGTCAATGTGAACCAGGCTGACCGGACCCGCATCGATCTCGGGACAACCTTGAAGACTGGCGAGAACACCATCGAGGTGCGGGTCGCGACCACCATGTTCAACGCGGTTCGCAAGTCCGGCGACAGCAACTACCAGATGCCGGTCTGGCAGAACACCGGCCTGATGGGGCCGATCGTCCTGACTCCGTACCGGGACACCGTTCTCAAGACGGCCGCCGACCCGACCGACCCGGGTGGTCCAGCCGCTCCGGCGAAGGCTGCGACGGCGACGAGGCTGAAGGTCTCGCCGCTCTCGGTGAAGGCTGGCAAGCGAGCGACCGCGACGGTGTCTGTTTCGTCGAAGAAGAAGGTCGCGGGCAAGGTCCGGGTGACCGTCGACGGGAAGGTCTACCGGTCAGTGGTCCTGAAGAACGGCCGAGCCGTGCTCAAGCTGCCCAAGCTGAAGGCTGGCAAGCACCGGATTCGCGCCGGGTTCGTCGGGACCACGCTCCTGACGGCCTCGTGGTCGAAGGTGGTGACCATCAAGGTCGTCCGCAAGCGACGCTGACAGGGCGACAGCCAGGTTCGAGGGTGTCGGGGCTGCAGGCCCCGGCACCCTCGAACTATCTCGAGGGCCTGACTACCGGGTGGCCCGCAGGACAGGCAACCACACCGTGTCCACCAGTTCGGCGATGTCCGCCGAGCTCGGAAGCTGACCGGTTTGGAAGAACTCCGCCATCACGACGGCGTGGCCGACGTTCATGGCCAACGCCGACGGGGCCGCCGGCAGCTCGTCCCTGGCGACCGCCTCAGCGATGATCTCGGCGACGGCGGCGATGACGGGTGACTCACCGCCGAACAGGCTGTCCTGGCTCGGCCGATCAGTGTCTGTGACAACACCTCGCGCCACGCTGCCGAACGGGCCGCGGAGGAACGAGGCCACCTCCTCGAGGAACGCGACCAGGTCGGTCCGCAAGGTCCCGGACGAGACGAACGTCGGGTTCGGGATGTCGGCTGCGCGGAGCAGCATGTCCTGAGCGAGTTCCATCCGGTCGCGCCACCGGCGGTAGATGACCGCTTTCGCGGTTCCGGTACGCGTGGCGACACCGTTGATGGTGAAACCCGCCCAGCCCCGCTCGGCGACCTCCTCCCAGGCGGCGTCGAGGATGGCCCGCTCGAGCAGCGCGCCGCGACGCCGGGTCTGCTTCTCCGACAATGAATCCGTCACGGAATCCATCCTCGCGCATCCGACCTCGACTTCACCGCAGGAGCCAGACGACATCGACAGTGACCGCGTCGCCAGTCGTGCATCCTCGGAACGACCAAGACCTCGGGCTGCGCGTACGCGTAACGAGCGTGGTGCCAGATGGGTCCACGGCCGAGCGGTGGTCGGCGCCAGCCTGATCACTGGCCGGAGCGACGACCGCTCGCGACCCGTGGCGACGGCTCCCTCGCGCGGAATCGGCAGGTGGTGAGGGCGCTCATGCAGCATCGATGAATGGGCCAACTCGAGCGACAGCCTCGGTCCGGCTCGCCACGTGCAATCGAAGGAAGATGTTCTCCAGGTGCTTGCGCACCGTGGCCGCGGAGACCCCCAAGGTCCGGGCGATCTGGATGTTGCTCGAGCCGCTTGCGACCCGGCGAAGGATCTCCCACTGCCGCGCGGTCAGGTTCGGCTCTCCGCGCAGCTCGCGGTCACGACGTACGTGCAGCTCGGCCAGGTGTGGCCGAGCCAGGCGGAGCATCATCAGCTCGCGCTCGGTGAAGTCCGGACCCGCGGTCCGGAACAGCAGGAGCCGCCGATCGGTGAGGCCGAGTGGTGTCATCGGGACCTGGACGTAGTGGCGGATTCCTTCGGCCGCGAACAGCGAGCCGAGCGGGGTGTCGGCGTACCCCCGCTCCGTCCAGGAATCCGAGTGGCGCACCACCGTTGCGAAGTCGCCGGTGCGCTGGCCACCTGCACATCCGTCGTCGTTCCAGAACTCCTGCCAGAACACTGCAGTGAACTCGTCCGCGGCACCCACGCTCTCTTCACGCAGCAGGCCATCGTCGGTCAGGCAATGCACCCGCAACCGCTGCTCGGCGACCTCCATGAGTTGGAAGCTCAGGTCCTCGCACGGGATCAGCTCGCGTAGACCCTGGAGCACCTCGGTGTAGAAGATGTCGCCTTCGCCGGCAGTACTCGTCGGCTCGAGGACCGCGAGCAGGTCGCGCACGTCCTGGTCGGTCAGCACCCACCGGCTTGGCGTCATGTGTCCTACCTCCGTCAGGCAGATTCTCAGCGTAGAACCTGGCGTGCGATTTGGACATGCGCCAAAACGCGTACGCGGATCGTCGTGCGCGATCTGTCGAATTCCGCTGAGGGCCTCGTCGCAGCACCGTGGCATGCACAAGTCGTCGCCACATCGGAGGTCACCATGAACATCAAGTCCCGCCACCTGACCCGTCTCACCGGGCTCATTGCAACGATCGTCGGCATGGTCATCTTCACTGCCGGCCAGGCAGCAGCCCAGCGACCAGACCCGGGGGGCGCCGGCACCAACGGCGTGCCTGGTGGGTCCGACACACAGTCGGTGCTTCTGGTCACCGACAGCTCGGTCAGCGTCCTGCAGTGGGTGCTGTCGGCTGTGGTCGTCATCGCTGCGCTCATCATCGGAGCCGCGCTCATGCACCTGGCTCAGCGACGCCACATTCAGCTGGCCCCTTGACACCGGCCCCGGTGGACCCACGCCCTCACCCGGCGTCAGCGGTGGTACTTCGCCCTGATGGGCGTCTGCCTGGCGCTGATCCTGCTCGCCTGGCACGAAGTCCGGTCGTGGTCTACGACGGCAGCCATGCCGATGTCGGTCGTGCCTGCTCTGCTCCCAACGATCGCCGTGGTCATCGCCTACTGGGGCGAGGAACGCTGACGACGGGCGTGTCGGTCGCCGAGTGCCCGGGCGCCGACCGATAGGCGACTCGGCGGGCGCCCGGACTCCGCCATCCGGACTGACGGATCCGGTGAGCAGGCGCAGGTGTGTCCGCGCGGCGGTGCTCGGGGACCCTCGGTCCCGCGGTCGCCGGTGCGATGGCCGCGGGTCTCGGATTCCACGCGACCGTTCGTGTGCCAGTGGCTACCGTCATCCCGTGGACGTGCGATCACTGGCCTTCAGGACCGACCTCGCGCTGCTGCGCCTCGCCGGGAGCGAGGTCGAGGAGCACGAGGCGCACATCGTCGTGCGCACCCCGGCCAACCCGACATACTGGTGGGGCAACTTCCTCCTCCTCGCCCGCCCGCCGAGCCAGGCTGAGGTGCCTGGCTGGCTGGAGTTCGCCGCGGCGACGTACCCGGTCTCGGGCCACGTCGCCGTCGGTGTCGACGGGACCGACGGGTCCCGCGACGACCTGGCCGGCCTGGCCGCCGCGGGCCTCACGATCGAGACGTCCAGCGTGATGACGGCGACCGACGTGCACGAGCCACCGCGGCCCAACCGGGACGCGACGTACCGGCGGCTCACCAGTGACGACGACTGGCAGCAGCAGGTCGAGCTCGACATCGCCGGCGAACACGAGAACGGCGGCCAGACGTTCGTGATCGCCAAGACAGCTGCCGCACGCTCGCTGGCAGGGCGCGGGGTCGGCGCGTGGTGGGGCGCCTTCCTGGGCGACCGGTTGACGGCGTCCATGGGGCTGTTCACCGCCAGCTCGGGATTGGCCCGGTTCCAGAGCGTGAAGACCCACCCCGACGCCCGCGGCCGCGGGCTGGCCGGCACGCTCGTGCACGAGGTCAGCCGGTACGGGTTCGACGAGCTCGGCGCGGAGACGTTGGTGATGGTCGCCGATCCCGAATACCTCGCGATCCGGGTCTACCGCTCGGTCGGGTTCGCGGAGACCGAGACCCAGCTCCAGGCGATCCGCAGGCCACCGCACTAGCCCATCTGCAGCCATCAACTGCGGGTTTGACTGCATATGGGTCACCTGCTGCTGCACTCCATCGACCCCTCACGGCCGTGCCCCCTGCGCCCTGATGGGGCGCTCTCAATTCGAGGGTGCCCGCACGAGCCTGCGCGAGGTCGACAACCTCGTCACGAGCGCCCCACTGCGTGTGTCCTAGGCCTGACGAGCGTCACGGCTAGCGCACTCAGGACCTGTCGGGTGGGGCGTCCGGTCGGACGAGCCCCGACTCGTAGGCAGCTATCACCACCTGGGTCCGGTCTCGCAGACCCAGTTTTCGCAGGATGCTGGCGACGTGGGTCTTCACGGTCCACTCGCTGATCACCAGCGCGTCCGCGATCTCTGCGTTCGACATCCCGGTCGCAATCGCCCGTGCGACCTCGAGCTCCCGACCGGTCAGGACGGTCAGGTCGCTCGGGGCCGGCGTCGGCGTACCGGCGGCCCGCGGCCGCGCTGCCTCGGCGAGCAGAGTGGTCGCCTCCGCCAACCGCTGTGTCAGGTCGCGGTTGTCTCCGGCGACCCGTTGGAGCTGACCGGACCTCTGCGCCACGGCAAATCCCATCAGCCATGCCGATCCGTAGACGATCGCCATGAATGCGCCGTCGCCCTCGGCCTGGGCGAGGAGCGCGACTCCGACCAGGATGATTGCGGCGCTCAGCGCCGCCCTGGCGACGCTTGCGTAGGCACTGCTCGAGTAGGCGGCCACGAGCATCGCGATCAGGGTCGAGAGACCTTCGGTCGGCGTGGTCAGCCAGCTCTGGACCACGGCCGCTCCGAACACGACAACGAGGACCGCGACAGGGGCCGTACGGCGCAGCGCCAACGGCACGGTCATGGCCAGCGTGGTGACCGTGAGCACCGGACGCGACCCGGTCACCTCGCTGACGCCGGGCAGCAGACCAGGTGCCCAGATCTCGACCTGGGCGGCGAGCGTCAGAGCCACTGCCACCACGATGTCAACCGCGGTCGGCCGTCGATCCGACACCCATCTCATGGGCGGGACCGTACCCAAATGAAGGTGCCTCCGGGGTCACTCTCGAGAGTGAGATGGCTAGAACCACTCTCTGGAGCGATGCCGCGCGTCCGCGAGCTGACCGATGTTTGACGTCCGAACGCACGCACCCCCGGAGGTCACCATGTCTCGACTCACCAGCAAGCTCCTGTATGCCGCACTCCTGGGCCAGTTGGTCGCCCAACTCGGTTGGATAGACCCGTTGTTCATCCCTCTGGTCCTGGCCGGTCCGCTACTGACCGGAGCGATCCTTGCCTCGCGGCGCGTCAGCTACGCGTGGGTGGCGGTCCTTTGGGCGAGCGTCGGGGTCGGCATGGCGTGGTCGGACTGGGTTGTCAACCAGTCGGACGTCGTGTTCCACCTGGCACTCGCCGTGCTCATGCCGTTGGTGGCGGGCATCGGGTGGGGGATCGTTCGGCTGACCCACCGCCGGCAACTGCCTGCGGCTTGATGGTGATCGTCGCGAGGCTGCGGAGCCGGCTCGGCCCCGCAGAGGCAGGCTCAGCGGTCGAGTGGTGACCTGGTCGTCGCCGTCTGGGATCCTGCCAGCCGTCTGCGCAGGCGCGCGCCATTGCGCCGCGTATCGGCGGACTCGAACATGGGCCGACTAGTCAAGTGCGGTCGGGCTTGAGTTCCGGTGACCCCGATGCAGTTCTGTCGCATCCCGATGCATTCGGGCCGGCGCCGACCTACCCACTCCGAATGGCCTACGGATCGATGCGAAGTCCGCGGCCAACCTGCAACCGCGGGGCTCAGGCTCGACCATCCAGGATCACGTTCGCCATTCAGCCGACCGCCGGTTGGATGCCACGACCAACTCGCTGGTGGCCGGCTCCCAGACCTTCGCCTACGACGGTGAGCACGAGCTTTGCCTGTAACCCTCTGGCTCACTCGCATCCAAGGCCATGGAACCGGCGGGGCGCGCCAGCAATGTCGCGCTCCGGCGCTCTGAGGAACGTCGAATTTGTTGGGGGTCGATGGCTCTTCAGACGCCAACCAGCTGTGTCCTTCCCCTGCGATCCGGCCGCGCGCCCGCAGGTGAACTTCTCCCTGGCGTTGCTCGGAGGGGGGCCCGGTGGGACCCTCGAGAGATGCGGGTGCTGGGTGCCACCACGGCCAACGATGGCCACTTCGGGCCGATCGTGCCGTTCCTGCGAGCGTGCGTAGTCGCCGGTCACGAGGTGCGAGTCGCTGCTCCCGCGTCCTATGCCGCCGCTGTCGAAGCGGCGGGGTTTGCGCACGAGCCATTCGACGACGCACCTCCGGAGCTGGTAGGTCCGATCATGGCCCGACTGCCGACCGTGACGTTCGAAGAGGCCAACGAGCTTGTGGTCCGTGACGTCTTCGCTCGGATCGACGCGCAGGCAGCCTTGCCATCGCTCCTCGAGACGCTCGAGCGTTGGCGCCCGAGCGTGGTGATTCGGGAGTCTGCTGAACTCGCCTCCCTCGCTGGAGCCGAACGCGCAGGCGTGCCGCATGTGCACGTCTGCATCGGGATGCACGAGGTCGCTTCCCGGTTCGCTGAGCTCATCTGTGACCCGTTGGATGACCTGGGTCGGCTCGCCGGCCTGAGCAGCGGGGAGCTGATGGCGGCGTTGGCTGCCGAGCCGATCTTCAGTCTGGTGCCCGAGGTCCTCGACCACGTGATCGGCCAGGCGGTGCCCGGAGCGGACGTCTTCCTGCGGTTCCATGAACCGACGGTGAGCGCCGACAATTTCCTCCTGCCGGACTGGGGAGGTCGTGAGGGTCCGCTGATCTACGTCACGTTCGGCTCAGTCACGGGTTCGCTGCCGCCCTTCGCCGGGGTGTTCCGCGAAGCGCTGGACGCCCTCGCCGAGCTCGAGGCGCGCGTGCTCATGACAGTCGGGCGAAAGGTCGACCCGGCCGCCCTTGGACCATTGCCCTCGAACGCACACGTCCAGCAGTGGTGCCCTCAGGCCGCTGTCCTTGCGCACGCTGCGGCGATGATCGGACACGGCGGCTTCGGCACGACGATGGGGGCCCTCGCAGCAGGTGTTCCTCAAGTGGTCGCGCCGATCTTCACCTTCGACCAGGTCGTGAACGGCGAGCATGTCGCCTCCGTTGGAGCCGGGCTCACGGTCGAGGTGGGACCGGGAGCGGTGGAACGTGCCGCGACACACATCCCCCGACTGCTGGAGGTCCCGGACTACGCGACGGCTGCACGCCAGATCGCGATCGCCATGCGCCAGCTACCGCCCCCAGCCGAGGCCGTCTCACATCTTGTCGGACTCGCCGGCTGACCAGACGAGGCAGAGGTCAGTCGCGCGTCAAGATCGACTCGAGCTCGATCAGCGCACGGTCGGCGTACCCCTTCCACATTCGGCCGATGACGCTCGTGGTGAGCCGGGCCGGGGAGCCCTTCGGGTAGAAGGTCCAGGCCCAGCCGATGCGGGCGCCACGACCCTGCGGGGCAACCGTCCAGACTCCGTCGACGGTGTGGACGAAGTGCCGAAGCGGCCCTTCGATCCCGTCGAGTAGGTAAGCGAAGCTGCGCGGCCGTTCGACGTCGGTCAAGGTCTCGCGCAGCCGACCACCGTCGGCAAGCACGATCGTGCGTGTCTGCCCGACGGTGCCCCATTCATCTGGCTGATCGGTCACTTCCGTCACAGCCGGGAAGGCCGCGTAGCGCCGAGCGAACACGTCCGTCAGCCGAGCGTCCATCAGCCGATCGAACGCAACACTCGGCTCGACAGAAACGACCCTCGACGCTTCGACCCGGTGACCGGACATGCCGCCAGACTACGCGGTCGCCCGCCCCGCAGCCGGATGTCGTCCTCCAGCCACGATGCTCGTGCCTCTGATTCCACCGCGACAGGCGTGAGGACATGCAGGTGATCGGTCGGTGACGGATCTGCGCTGTTGTCCTAGCCCGCGAACCTTGCGAAGGTCCGCATCACCCTCGCCTGATCGAGCACTTCGCTGCGCAGTCGCGCTCGGTGGTGACACAGCAGCACGACGACCCTGACCGACCGCGAGCGCGAGGTCCTCGTCGCCGTGGCCAACGCCTTTCCACCCCAGGAGATCGCGCTTCTCGCCCGTGCCCGGGTATGGCGCACCGACCCAACTCCGATGACCGAGGAGACGCGGACCCTCGCGCCGTCGCCCGATACGCATTCCCTCGACCCGGTGGTCGTCAGCAGCTGCACCGTTCCCCTTCGCGTATCAGGCACCGGCCCGACGACTCCTACACGATCACCAGGGCCCCGGCAAGCGGGGCGAAAGCTTCGGAGGAAAAACCATGCGCATTCAAACCAACCGGGGTCTTGTCGTCGGATCGGTGGTGGCTGGCGTCGCGCTTGCCATCGGTGTCGGAGGAGTAGGTTACGCCGCGACCGGCGGGAACTTCATCCTTGGCGGTGCCAACCACGCGAATCGGACGTCGACCTTGACGAGTACCGCCGGCAGCGCACTCGCCCTGAGGGCTGCTCCGACCACGGCACCCCTCGCGGTGAGCAACTCGGTGAAGGTCGGGCGACTCAACGCGGACCTGGTCGACGGGCTCGACTCGTCCGCCTTCCAGCGCAAGGGTGCCATCGTCCGGGTCTCGAGCCCGACCTTCACGCCCAGCGAGGGGCCCATCAATCGTCAGGCACGCGCCCAGTGCGCGGCCGGTGAGCACGCCGTCGGCGGCGGTGCTCACGTCACGGCGCTCACCGACGACCGGTTGGGTGAGTACTACACCTTCCTGGTCCACAGCGCCCCGATCACCGCGACAGGTGAGCCGACGGGCATCTCTGGAAAGCAGGCGGTGGGCTGGCTGGTCGAAGCAACCAACACCGCCAACGCCCTCACCGGCCAGACCGGCCGAAACTCAGAGCTCACGGCATACGTGGTGTGTGAGAAGAACTAAGCGCACCACCGCTCGAGGACGGTCGGGCCCTTGGTCGGACCGTCCTCGTGCGTGAGCCGCATGCCGAAGGCGTCAGCGATCTCGGTCCCGACTACGCGATGTGTCTACGAGTGGCCGCGCGCGAGTGGTCGGAAGCTTTTGAACCTCCGCCCCCGGCGCACCCCCGCCGGTGACGCGGCAGCAGACGGCCGATGGGTCCGCATGCGTTAGATCCCACCAGGTCATACCACCGCTGGTCGGACGCGCTCATCTGCCGAGATGCCGGCCTACGTCCGAAGGTGACGGAGGAAGAAGCGACCGGCGTCATCCGCGGCGTGCGGCGGGATTCCGGTGTGGCCTCCCATGTTTGCTTGCAGAGTCTTCTCCGCCGAACCGAAGGCGTCGAATAGGTCCAGGGCCATCTGCCGGTCGTTCCCGCGGTCGTCCCACTGGAGCAGGAAGTGCAGCGGGATGTCGACCCGACGGGCTTCGTCGATGATGTCGCTCGGCACGAAGCTGCCAGCGAACAGGCCAGCCGCCACGATGCGTGGCTCGACCAGCGCCAGCCGGACGCCGATCGCTGTGACTCCGCCCGAGATGGCCACCGGGCCTCCGATCTCCGGCATCGCCAGAGCGTGGTCGAGGAGAGCACGCCACTCAGGGACGGCCTGCTCGACCAGCGGGAGGACCAGCCGATCGATGACCTCCTCGGCAGGTCGCTCGCCGGCCATGATCGCCTGACGAAGTTCGGTGCGGGCTTGGTCGACTGCGGGGAGTGCAGGTCGCTGGCCGCTCCCCGGTAGCTCGATGGTTGCGGTGGCGAATCCGAGGGCGGCCGAGTGTCGTGCGCGAGCCTCGAGCCGGGGATACATCGCGCCGAGGTCACCTGGGTGACCCAGGAGTATCAACGGCACGGGAGTGGAAGCCGTGGCATCCGCGGGCAGCCACATGATGCCCGGCGTCCTTTCGAGGTCGAAGCGGAGCTCGCGGATGTCACCGCGGAGGAGCTGCTCAGAAGTCAGGTGCATGGTCGTGCCTTTCGGGAGTGCTCCGGACTGGCGCTCCCGGACGACCTACCGCCCGGCCACGACCCCAGAGGAGAGCGCCCATGTCGATCCAGTCACGGGTACCACCTCCTCATCTCTGGGTCCGGCCTCCGAACGGTATCCGTGAGCCACCCGCCTCGCCTAGTGGTTTCCTGGCAGAACCCGGACCTGCCGGGATGCGGGCGGGTCATTGCGCCGCGTGTCGGCGCGTCCGGGAGCGCACGGACCGGCCTCGCTACTGCCGGGCGACTGCGACTCGGAGTCGTTCCTCGGGGGTGATGAAGTGGTCGTGGTCGTCGTCTCCGGTGTCGAGTTGGACCCAGTGGAGTTGGCCGGTGAAGCGGCTGGTGTGGGCGTCGTAGTCCCGGGTGACGGTGGTGCCGGACTCGTAGCCGATGTCGGTGGTCTCGTCGGCGGAGAAGACCATCGCTTGGGTAGCCTCGACGCGCCCTGTCCCGACGGGGTTGCCGTCGTGGAACAGGGTGACGTCGCCGCCCTTCGCGAGGCCGCCGCCGTCGTAGGCGAACTCCATCCGCACTTGGTGCTTCCCGGTCGGGATGGGGACGTCCGCGGTGGTGGTGAACTCATGAATGCCGAGGACGTTGTAGACGAACTTGAGGTGGCCGTCGTTGGCGTAGACCGCCCAGCCGCCGAAGCGGCCGCCCTGGGCGATGATCACTCCGTTGGCATCGGACGGGGGAATCTCGACCTCGGCGGTGATCGAGAACGACTTGTTCTTGATGCTGACCACGCTGTTCTCGGAGAGTCGGCCCATGCCGGGATAGAACAGTTGGGAGGTGCCCCTGATCAGGGTCGGGCGCCCGGCCAGATCTGGGTTCACGCGCTCAGCTGATCGGTCGTCGAGCGGGAGGACGTCGTACTTGACCGCTTCGATGAGCCACAGTCGCTGGAGTTTGGCGAGTAGGTCGGGCCGCTCGGCCGCGAGGTTACGTGCTTGGCTGAAGTCGCCGCCAGCGCCGTCGTAGAGCTCCCAGACGTCGTCGTCGAACGCGGGCATGTCTCCGCCGACCATCACCCATGGGGTCTTGTGCTTGGTGACGGCGCTCCAGCCGCGGTGGTAGATGCCGCGGTTGCCGAACATCTCGAAGTACTGCAGGTCGTGCCGCTCGGGCTCGTGGGGGTCGTTGAAGGCGTAGAGCATGCTGGTGCCCTCGATCGGGGCCTGCTGAACGCCGTTGACCATGGCCGGCTCCGGCAGTCCGGCGGCCTCGAGGATGGTGGGCGCGATGTCGATGACGTGGGTGAACTGCGACCGGAGACCGCCGGCATCGGCGATCCCGGCAGGCCAATGAACGATGGTGCCGTTGCGGGTTCCGCCCCAGTGCGAGGCGACCTGCTTGGTCCACTGGAAGGGCGAGTTCATCGCCCACGCCCAGCCGACCGAGTAGTGGTTGTAGGAGCTGGGTGACCCGAACTCGTCGACCTTGGAGACCATGAACTCAGGTGTCTCGAGGGCGGCCATCCCGTTGAAGTTGGCCATCTCGTTGAACGCGCCGTTCATCGTGCCCTCAGCGGAGGCACCGTTGTCGCCGATGATGTAGTAGACGATTGTGTTGTCGAGGATCTCGAGGTCCTCCAACGCGTCCACGAGCCGCCCGACCTGGACGTCGGTGTGCTCGAGGAAACCGGCGTAGACCTCCATCTGGCGCTCGAGCACCGGCTTGAGCTCGTCGGGCATGTCGTCCCAGGCCGTGATCAGGTCGCTGCGCGGAGTGAGCTCGGTGTCGGCAGGCACAACACCCAGGTCCTTCTGACGGGCCAGGGTCTGCTCGCGTTGGACGTCCCACCCGTGCGAGAACTGCCCGACGTACTTGTCTGCCCACTCCTTCGGCACGTGGTGCGGGGCGTGCGTCGCGCCGGGGGCGTAGTAGACGAAGAATGGCTTGTCGGGCATCAGCGCCTTCTGCTGCCGCATCCAGCTCACGGCCCGGTCGGTGAGGTCCTCGGTCAGGTGGTAGCCCTCCTCGGCGGTCGCCGGAGGCTCAACCGGCGTGGTGCCCTCGTAGAGCGCCGGTTCGTACTGGTTGTTCTCGCCTCCGATGAATCCGTAGAACGTCTCGAACCCGCCACCGCCCGAAGGCCACGCGTCGAAGGGGCCCATCGGGGAGGTCTGCCAGACCGGCACCTCGTGGCACTTGCCGAACTGTGCGGTGGAGTAGCCGTTGAGCTTCAACGTCATCGCGAGTGGCGCCTTGGTGTTCGGCAGCACCGAGGACTGCCCGGGCGCAGAGGTGGCGGTCTCGGTGATGCTGCCCATCCCGACCGAGTGGTGGTTGCGACCAGTCAGCAACGCCTGGCGCGTCGGGGCACACAGCGCCGTGGTGTGGAACCGATTGAACCGCAGGCCGCCGGACGCAAGCCGCTCAGCAGTAGGGGTGTGGCACGGTCCGCCGAACACACTAGAGGCCCCAAAACCCACGTCATCGAGCAAGATCACCACCACGTTGGGTGCCCCTGCCGGCGGGCGCAGGGGTTCGATCGGTGCGAAGTTGGTGTCCGGGTCCTTCGCATCGTATGTCGTCAGACCCGGCTTGCGACGATGTGGGATCGGAAGCATCGTGCGCGCGTGCGAGTCGTGATCCATGCTCGAAACCTAGTAGTCCTCACCACTCTCGACCATCGTCCGAAACGGATGAAATCCACAGGGCTCATGCACGAATCGGCGTCAGGACGGGGGCTCCTGGACCGGCTGTACACCCAGGTGGCGGCGGCCGCACCGAACGCTCACGTGGTCGTCACCGGTTACCCGCGGCTCTTCTCTCCCGAGTACGGCGCCTACCTGGGCGCGTCCGTCGCAGAGCAGCAGAAGCTCAACGGGGGAGCCGACCTGCTCAACGCCACCATGGCTCGCGCGGCGGCCACCCATGGCTTCCAATTCGTCGACGTGACCAAGCGCTTCCTTGGCCACGGCGTGAACGCGTCGGACGCGTGGATCCTCGGTCTGCTCGACCCCGGCGCCTTCCACCCGAACGCCAAGGGCTACGAGACGTACACGGCCGCCGTGACGAGTGCGGTCAACCCGTCCCGGATGCGGTCGTGACCGAAGGTCGTTCGCCGCCAATGCTCGTGCCCACGGGAGTTCTCGAGCAGTCACCGTGACCGGGTGCCGCGGTAGGCGCTGTCGGCCAGAACAGCGTGTGGAGCGGATCTCCTGCGGAATCTGGCCCGTTCTCGGCCAACGAAAACGGCCCCCGATCCTGCGTTTCCGCAGGTCAGGGGCCGTTCCGCGATCTACGAGATCTCAGATGTCGTAGTAGAGCTCGAACTCGTGCGGGTGCGGGCGCAGCTGCACGGGCGCGATCTCGTGGGTGCGCTTGTAGTCGATCCACGTCTCGATCAGGTCGGGCGTGAAGACGTTGCCGACGGTGAGGAAGTCGTGGTCGGCTTCCAGCGCGAGCAGCACGGCGTCGAGCGAGGTCGGCACCTGGTCGATCTCGGCCATCTCGTCCGGCGGGAGCTCGTAGATGTCCTTGTCGATCGGTGCGGGCGGCTCGATCTTGTTCTTGATGCCGTCGACACCGGCGAGGAGCAGCGCGGAGAACGCGAGGTACGGGTTCGCCGAGGGGTCCGGGAAGCGGGTCTCGATGCGCTTGGCCTTCGGGTTCGAGCCGGTGATCGGGATCCGGACCGATGCGGAGCGGTTGCGCGAGGAGTAGACCAGCGAGATCGGTGCCTCGAAGCCCGGCACCAGGCGGTGGTAGGAGTTCACCGTCGGGTTGGTGAAGGCCAGCAGCGCCGGGGCGTGCTTCAGGATGCCGCCGATGTACCAGCGGGCCATGTCGGACAGGCCGCCGTACCCGGTCTCGTCGTAGAAGAGCGGCTCGCCGGCGGTCCACAGCGACTGGTGCACGTGCATGCCCGAACCGTTGTCGCCGAAGATCGGCTTCGGCATGAAGGTGACCGACTTGCCGTTGTTCCACGCGGTGTTCTTGATGAGGTACTTGAACTTCATCACGTCGTCCGCGGCCTTGAGCAGGGTGTCGAAGCGGTAGTTGATCTCCGCCTGGCCGGCGGTGCCGACCTCGTGGTGCGCGCGCTCGACGAGCAGGCCGGAGTCCTCGAGGTTCTTCACCATCTCGTCGCGCAGGTCGCCGTAGTGGTCGTACGGCGCGACGGGGAAGTAGCCACCCTTGAAGCGGGTCTTGTAGCCGAGGTTGTCGCCCTCCTTGCCCGAGTTCCACCAGCCCTCGACGGAGTCGATGTGGTAGTACCCCTCGTTGGCGGAGGTGGAGTAGCGGACGCTGTCGAAGATGTAGAACTCGGCCTCGGGCGCGAAGAACGCGGTGTCCGCGATGCCGGTGGTCTCCAGGTAGGCCAGCGCCTTGCGGGCGATGTTGCGCGGGTCGCGCGAGTAGGCCTCACCCGTGATCGGGTCGTGGATGAAGAAGCTCAGGTTCAGCGTCTTCGCGGTGCGGAAGGGGTCCACGTACGCCGTGGTCGGGTCCGGGAACAGCGCCATGTCGGACTCGTTGATGGCCTGGAAGCCACGGATCGAGGAGCCGTCGAAGGCGAGGCCGTCGTCGAAGACCGACTGGTCGAACGACGAGACCGGGACCGTGAAGTGCTGCTCGATACCGGGCAGGTCGACGAAGCGTACGTCGACCATCTCGACGCCTTCGTCCTTGATGAACTTGAGCAGCTCGTCGCTGTTCTGGAACATTCGTCCTCCTTGGCAGCGCGTGCAGGCGCTGGCCGACGTGCGTGCGGATCGACAGCCCGGTGCGGCGCTGCGCCGGACAGCCTGAAATTACGTACGGGTCGTTTCTTGACCGTATCGGTTTTGTTTCTCCGGTGTAACAGGTGCCCACCGGGCGGCCTGGTGTTCGCCGCCTTCTACGCTGTCCACCGTGCCCGATCCCGCGAACCTGCCGTACGAGACCGCGTCGTGGGGACGACGGGTGGTGGCGCTCCTGGTCGACTGGTTCGCGTCCACGCTCGTCGTCATCTTCTTCATGGGCTGGAGCGACTACGCGCAGACAGGGAGTCCTGGCGGTCTCTACGTGCTCCTCGTGTTCGTCGTCGAGTCCGCGCTGCTCACCTGCACCGCCGGCGGTTCGTTCGGCAAGATCGCCACCCGGCTGCGCGTCGTCCGCGTCGACACCGGTGGCCGGCTGGACCCGTTGCGGTCGCTGGCCCGGGCCATCCTGGTGGCGCTGGTGATCCCGCCGCTGGTGTTCCGACCGGACCGTCGAGGCCTCCACGACATCGCCGCAGGTACGGCGACGGTGACCGTGCAGACGACCATCCGCCAGGGAAGTTAGTCCGTGTCGGTGGTTCCCGCGCTTGGGTCTGGGGGAGATGCTGGAGGCATGACCCGATCTGTAGCCATTCGTCGTAGTCTCGCCGCAGCCGCCCTGGCCCCTCTGCTGCTGACCGGTTTCGCGGCGTGCGGGGACGACCAGCCCACGGCGGGAGACGACGCCAGCGCGTCGAGCTCGCCGTCCGCGTCGGCGTCCGAGTCGGCGTCGCCGTCGACCGGTGACTCGATCGACCCCGCCACGTTCGTCGACGACGTCCTCGGCGGCCTGACCGACGCCAGCACGGCTCACCTGACGATGAGCATGAAGGGCGGCCCCGCGTCGATGACGATGGAGGGGGACGTCGACTACTCGTCGACCCCGCCGGAGATGTCGATGTCGATGACGAACGAGATGCTCGGGGAAGGCAAGATCGAGGTCCGGCTCGTCGACGGGGTGATGTACATGCAGATGCCGCAGCTCGGAAAGGGTCGCTGGATCAAGATCGACCTCGCCGCGGCGGACTCGCCGCTCGGCGGCGATCTGCTGAAGCAGATGAACCCGGAGACCCAGCTGAAGGCGATGAAGGACGCTGTCACGAAGGTCGAGTACGTCGGGGATGAGCGCGTCGACGGCGACAGCCTCAAGCACTACACGATGACGGTGCGCAGCGACGCCTTCCGCGACCTCCAGGGCCAGCTCGGCAAGACCGGTGCCGGCGCGACCGACAAGCTGCCGAGCGTCCTGACCTACGACGTGTGGACCGACCAGGACGGGATGCTGCGCCAGACCGAGGTCGCTCTCGGTGACCTGGGGAGCGTCACCACGACGATGTCGGACTGGGGCGACCCGGTCGACATCGAGGCGCCGCCCGCTGACGACGTGATGAAGATGCCGTCCGGGATGATGCCGAGCACCTCGGCCAGCTGAGTCGGATCCGCTGACGCGGCTCCGGTCAGCGACCCTTCATCTGGCCGCGCATGCCCTTCATGCTCGTGGGGACCGGGCCCTTGGGCATCGGGATCGCGGAGCGGTTGGCGTCGAGCGCCTTGAGCCGGTAGAGCACGTCGGTCATCTCTGCCGGCTTCACCTGGCGGCCCAGCTTCTGCACGTAGCGGGTCAGCTTGGGCAGCGGGACCTCGCCCTCGCCGTTGCCGCAGACGACCTCGTGGATCGGGATCTCGGACGCGACCCGCTCGTGCTTGCGGCGCTCGCTGATCATCAGCTGGCGCAGCCGGTGGGGGTTGCCCTCGCCGATCAGGATGATGCCGGGAGGGCCCACGACCCGGTGCACGACGTCCTGCTGCTTGGTGAACGCGATCACAGGGTCGGTCTTCCAGCTGCGTCCGCGCAGCATCCGCAGCGCGGCAGCAGCAGCACCCGGCTGACCTTCCATCTGGCTGTAGGCCGCCTTCTGGGCGCGCCGACCGAAGATGATCATCGCCAGCAGCGTGCCGAGCAGCAACGCTCCGACGACCGAGATGAGGGTGCCGAGCCAGCCGTCGCCGGGCAGCACCCAGAAGACGGCGAAGCCGACGATCGCACCGAGCAGGAAGGCGCCGAGAATCCACAGACCCAGGCGGGGGTCGGACTTCGTGGCCATCCGGTAGGTCTCGATGAACTGCTTGCTCCGGCTCATCTTGTCCGGGTCGACGGGCTTCGGGTCCTTCGCCATGTTCTGGTGTGCCTCGTTCTTGTTGTGCTGGCCGACAGCAGTGATCGATGGGGGGTCAGGCGGTGACGACGCCCGCGCGGGCATCCATCGCCTGACGGTACAGGCGACCGGCCCGGTACGACGAACGCACCAGCGGACCCGAGAGCACCCCGGCGAAGCCGATGTCGTCGGCCTCGTCGCGGAGCTCCACGAACTCCTCGGGCTTCACCCAGCGCTCGACGGGGTGGTGCCGCACGGACGGGCGGAGGTACTGGGTGATGGTGATGAGCTCGCAGCCCGCGTCGTACAGGTCCTGGAGCGCCTGCGAGACCTCCTCGCGGGTCTCGCCCATGCCGAGGATCAGGTTGGACTTGGTGACCAGGCCGAAGTCGCGCGCCTGGGTGATGACGTCGAGCGAGCGCTCGTAGCGGAACGCCGGCCGGATCCGCTTGAAGATGCGCGGCACGGTCTCGACGTTGTGGGCGAGCACCTCGGGCCGCGACTCGAAGACCTCGCGCAGCAGGTCGGGCTTGCCGTTGAAGTCGGGGATCAGGTTCTCGACGCCGGTGCCGGGGTTCATCTCGTGGATGACGCGCACCGTCTCGGCGTACAGCCAGGCGCCGCCGTCCTCGAGGTCGTCCCGCGCGACACCGGTGATCGTGGCGTAGCGCAGCTCCATCTTCTGCACGGACTCCGCGACCCGGCGCGGCTCGTCGCGGTCGAGCGGCTGCGGCTTGCCCGTGTCGATCTGGCAGAAGTCGCAGCGGCGGGTGCACTGGTCGCCGCCGATGAGGAAGGTGGCCTCGCGATCCTCCCAGCATTCGAAGATGTTGGGGCAGCCGGCCTCCTGGCAGACCGTGTGGAGTCCTTCGGACTTCACCAGGCTCTGGAGGTGCTTGTACTCGGGGCCCATCTTGGCCCGTGTCTTGATCCATTCCGGCTTGCGCTCGATCGGGGTCTCCGCGTTGCGCACTTCGAGCCGGAGCAGCTTGCGTCCCTGTGCGGTGGCAGAGGGGGCGGCGGGAGCTTCAGTCACGTGGACCAACTGTACGCGGGTGAGCCAGCGCGCCCGGTGGTGGATCATGGGTCGATGCGCGCGCTCTACGTCGTGACCCATCCCGAAGCGACCCACCACGTGGACGGCCTCGTCGGAGGGTGGTCCGACTCGGTGCTGACCGAGCGTGGCCGCGTGCAGGCCGAGGCGGTCGCGGTACGCCTGCGCGAGCTCGTCCCGGCCGACGCCGCGGTGCAGCTGTGGTCGTCCGACCTGAGGCGGGCCACCCAGACCGCCGAGATCGTCGGGCGTCCGTTCGACGCCGTACCGCTGCTGCGCGCCGGCCTGCGCGAGAAGTCGTACGGCGAGGCCGAGGGTCGACCGCAGGCGTGGCTGGACGAGCGCTTCGTGCCGCCGCCCGTGACGGGGGACCGGTTGGCCCACCACGAGGGCATCGCGGGTTCCGAGACGAGAGGGCAGCTCGGCGTGCGGGCGTACGCCGCCCTGGCCGAGATCCGGGCACGCCCGGTCCAGCACCAGATCGTCGTGACCCACGGCTTCACCCTGACCATGCTGGTGGCCGCCTGGATCGGGATGCCGTTGCGGTCGACGGGCCGGGTGTCCTTCGGGGCCACGAGCGGAGGGCTCACGATCCTGGAGGAGGACGACCACTTCCACAACCGGTCCGTCGTCCGCCTCGACGACACTGCCCACCTGCGCGACCTCTAGGGCACGTCCCGGCGTCGGAAGCTCGCGGCCGACGGGACCGCGGCGAGCGCCAGCAGCCCGAGCAGGTACGCCGAGCCGCCGGCCAGCGACAGCCGGTGCTCGGTGCTGTCGCCGCACTCCTGCATCTCGTTGCCGAGCTCGTCGGTGGTGGTCGTACAGCTCATCTCGCCGTAGTAGGTGGTGCCGTCGAGGATCACCGCGGCGACGTTGGTCTGCGGCATCCAGCGCTCGTTGTCGGGGAACGCGATCAGGGCCATCAGGATCGGCGTCAGGATCGAGAGACCGAACAGCACCCCCAGCGTGACGACGGTGCTGCGGAAGAGCATGGTGACCGCGTAGACGGCCAGCGCACCGAGCGCCGCGAGCGCCGTACCGCGGAGGCCCTGCTCGTAGCCCTTCCCGAGGCTGCCGGACGACGGGTCGAGCCCGCGGGCCTGGGCGAGCACCCACAGGCCGGTCCAGTACGCAGCGAGGACCGCCACGCAGACGATCGCCGTCGCGAGCATCACCACGAGACCCTTGGCCAGCCACAAGCGGCCGCGTCGGGGCTCGAACAGCAGCTGGTTGCTCATCGACCCGGTGCTCCAGTCGTGACCGGCGAACGTCGTCGCGGCGAGCAGGGCGAGCACGACGAGCAGCGTGATCACGACCGGACCGGAGCCGTTCTCCCGCTCGTTGACCAGGTCGAGCGGCTGGCGGCCGCCGTACCACTGGGCCTGCGGGAGGTACCAGTCCTCGCAGGTCTGCTGCACGTCGTCGCCGGGCGGGACGCCCTCGTCCTCGGGGTTGTCGAGGCAGTGTTGCAGCTGCTCCTGGGCGCCTTGCGTGGCGCGGTCGACCTGGACCTGGATGTCGGCCTGCTCGGCCTCGGAGTAGGACCGGGTGTTCCACGCCGTGATCGCGAAGACCAGGACCGGCACGATCAGGGCGAGCAGCACGAGCACCTGCACCGCGCGCCGCCACCGGAGCCGGGTCAGCTCGACGCCCATCAGCCGGCGCATCAGGCGGCCCCGCCCAGCTGGTCGCCGGCGGTGAGCTCGAGGAAGACCGTCTCGAGGTCGGCCCGCACGGGGGTGAGCTCGGTGAGCCAGATCCCGGCAGCGCCCAGTGCCTCGGTGACGCTTGCCGGTCGATCGGTCTCCACCAGCAGGCCGTCCCCGACCGCGAAGCCGGCGCGCTCGAGCACCGCGCGTGCAGCAGCCGGATCGGGGGCGCCGACGCGGTACGACGTGCTGGTGCCGAGCAGGTCCTCGACGGGGCCCGAGGCGAGCATCCGGCCGTTGCCGATGATGGTCGCCGACGTGCACACCTGCTGGACCTCGGCGAGGATGTGCGAGCTGAGCAGCACGGTGACCCCGGACTCTCCGAGCTGGCGGATCGTGTCGCGGATCTCGCGGATGCCGGCGGGGTCGAGTCCGTTGGTCGGCTCGTCGAGGATCAGCAGCTCCGGCTGCTTGAGCAGGGTGGCAGCGATGGCGAGGCGCTGCTTCATGCCGAGCGAGTAGGACTTGTACCGGTCTGCGTCGCGGCCGCTCAGCCCGACCGTCTCCACGACGGCGTCGACGGCGCTCGCGGCACGGCCGGGTACGCCGATGGTGCGGGCCAGCAGCGTGAGGTTCTGGCGCCCGGTGAAGTTCGGGGAGAACTTCGGACTCTCGACCACCGCGCCCACGCGGTCGATGACCGACGGCAGCATCGAGGGCACCGGCTCGCCGAAGAGCCGCATCGTGCCCGCGGTCGCGTGGGCGAGGCCGAGGAGCATCCGGATCGTCGTGGTCTTGCCCGACCCGTTGGGGCCGAGGAAGCCGTGCACCCCGCCGGCCGGCACGGCGAGGTCGAGGTTGTCGACGGCGACGCGCACGCGCCGCCGCGAGCGGAACTCCTTGCGCAGGCCGCTGGTCTCGATCACGAGGTCGCTCACCCGCTGATCCAACAAGCCCCGGCGGGCTCAGGCCCGAAGGCGCGCCGTCAGGGCGTGAGCAGGTCGATCCGCGGGAACTTCGCGGGATCGGGGCGGGCGTCGTAGTCGGGCGTCGCGTCGTACGGCGCCCAGTCGAGGTAGGTGCTCAGGTGCTTCTCGACGTACGGCGTCGCCTCGGCGACCGTGACGTCACGGCCGAGCTCCTTGCTGAGTGAAGTCACCCCGGCGTCGTCGATGCTGCAGGGGACGAAGCGGTCGAACCAGCCGAGATCGACGTCGCAGTTGAGCGAGAAGCCGTGCATCGTCACGCCACGGCTGACCCGGATGCCGAGGGCCGCGATCTTGCGCTCGGGGCCGCGGTCGTCCGCGCGCAGCCAGACGCCGCTGCGACCCGGGACCCGGGCAGTGGTGACACCGAGGTCGGCGCAGACCCGGATCAGAGCCTCCTCGACGCGGCGTACGTAGTCGACGACCTTCACGTGGTCGGGCAGCGCAACGATCGGGTAGCCGACCAGCTGGCCGGGGCCGTGGAAGGTGATCGTGCCGCCACGGTCGACATCGATGACGGGCGCGCCGCGCGGATCGGTGGGCCGGTCGTGGGGTTGGGTGCGCTTGCCGGCGGTGAAGACCGCCGGGTGCTCGAGCAGCAGGGTCGTGCCGTCCTGCTCGCCGTCGGCGACGCGCTGGTGGACCTTGCGCTGGAGGTCCCATGCGGCCAGGTAGTCGACCAGGCCGACGTCCTCGTACTTCACGCGGTCGAGCCTACTGCGGTGCCCAGGAAGTCCAGCTCCGGCGGGAGCATCCGGCGCCAGTACGCGCGGTCGTGGGCGCCGGGCTCGAAGGTGCTGACGACGGCGGCCTGCTCCGGGAATCCCGCAACGTAGTCCTGGACGGCGCGGTAGAACGGGTCACCGGTCCCACAGTCGACGCGGACGGCGATCCCGTCCAGGTCCTCCTGATGGCCGGCCACGCTGAACCTCTCGTACTCCGCGGCGTCCGCGAAACCGACCGGCGAGGCGTCGCCGGGGTGCTGCCACATCGCCGGGCTCGTCGCGACGACGGCCGCGACCCGCTCGGGGCCGAGCTCACCGGCGAGACGCAGCGCGCCGTACCCGCCCATGGACCAGCCCAGCAGGCCGATCCGGGACACGTCGAGCCCGTGGTCGGCGAGCAGCGGCAGGAACTCGTCGACGACCATCGCGCCGGGCTCGTCGCCGTCGGACCGGGGGTGCCAGTACGACGTGCCGCCGTCGACCGCCGCGATCGCGAACGGTGGGGTGCCGGACCCCACGGCCGCGGCGAGGTAGCGGTCGACGCCGAAGGTCGCGCTGACCAGGCTGGCGCTGTCCTGGTGGAGTCCGTGGAGCGCGACGACGACCGGCAGGGTCGCGTCGTTGCCCGGCGGCCGGATGATCGTCCAGCCGGTGTCGACGCCCCGGCGGCGCTGGGACACGAAGCTACCGCGCTCGACGGATCCGGGGGTGGCGTCGGGGACGCGGCCTGCCGCACCGTTGAGGCCGAGGTGGGCCTGGGCCCAGGGGCGGCCCGGCAGGAGCCCTTGCTCGAGGCCGACGACTCCGGCGACGGCCACGCCGGCGGCGGCCGCGCCACCGAGCAGGAAGGCGCGGCGGGTCGTCATGGCGCCGATTGTCGCAGGGCTGTGGATGACGGAAGCGCACCGCACCGGGGACGGGTAGAAGGGAGGGCATGACCTTCCTGCACCACCTCGTGCACCAGCTGCTGGCGAGCCTGCTGGCCCTTGCACCGGGGCAGCCGGCGGATGCCGCCGCGGTGCTGCACGCGTGGGACGACCGGCGCGCTGCAGCCTGGTCGACCGGGGACCCGACCGCGCTGCACGACGCTCTACGTGCCCGGCTCGGCAGCCGGCCGGGCCGACGTCGCGATGCTGCGGGCGTGGCACCAGCGCGGTCTCCGTGTGGAGGGTCTGCGGATGCAGCTGATCGGCCGTCGACGTACGACGGGCGTCGTCCGACCGCCTCGACCTCCTGGTGACCGACCGGCTGAGCCGGGGCGGTCGCCGCGGGCCCGGCGTACGACTGGAGCTGCCGCACGACCGCGCTACGACCCGACGGATCGTGCTGGTGCGGCTGGCGGGCGCGATGGCGGGTCGCTCAGGCGAGCCCGGCGCGGACCACCTCGTGGACCGTGCGATCGCGGAAGGAGTAGCCGCTGTCCTCGAGCACGGTCGGCCGGAGGTTGATCGAGCCGAGCACCTCGCCGGCGACCGGGCCGGCGCCGAGCTTGACCGCGAAGCCGGGTGCGACGAGGAACGCCTTGCGCTCCAGCGCCTGGGCCAGCGCGTCGGTGAACTCCGCGTTGGTCGGCGTCGTCTGCGCAGCAGAGGTTGACCGGACCGGAGACGTCGTCGTGCTCGACGAGGTGCACGACGCCGCCGACCCAGTCGCGCAGCGAGATCATCGCCATCCGCTGGCGGCCGTCGCCGAGCCGGGCGCCGAGACCGAGCTTGGTGAGCAGGCGCAGCTGCTTGAGCGGGCGCGCCGGAGCGCGTCCATCACCGGGGCGGTGCGCAGGAAGCAGACCCGCGCGCCTGCCTCGACCGCCGCGTCGGCCGCCGTCTGCCACTCGCGGCACACGCTCGTCATCAGGCTGTCGCCGCGGCTGTCGGACGCCTCGGTCACGACCTCGTCGGCCGTGGTCGCCGTACCAGGCGATCGCGTTGCCGGCGAGGTACGCCGGGCGGCGCTCGCTGTCCGCGATGGCCCGGGCCAGCACCCGGGTGGTCGTCACCCGGCTCTCACGCAGGTTGCGGGCCCACGCTGCGGGAGTGCACGTTGCCGATGGTCGGCGTGCCGGCCAGGTTGACCACCACGTCGGCCCGTCTCGATGACGTCGCGGTCGTAGACCCCGGCGTACGGGTCCCAGCTCGACTCGTCGGGCGCCGACGTCGGTCGACGCGTCAGCGCGACGACCGCGTGACCGCGCGCGACCAGCTCCCGGCTCAGGTGGCGGCCGAGGAATCCCGAGGCGCCACCGACCACGACCGTCTTGGGTTCCATGTCTCCAGCCAACCACGCGCCTCTAATCCCCGAAATCGCCGAGTCGGCGCTGTTTCACCCTGGTGGGAGGTGAAACAGCGCCGACTCGGCGGTGGATCAGACCTCGAACTGCCCTGCCTCGAGGCGCTGCTTGACCTCGCGCAGGAAGCGGCCCGCGTCAGCGCCGTCGACCAGCTGGTGGTCGTAGGTCAGCGCCAGGTAGACCATGTGTCGGATGGCGATCGTCTCGCCGAGGTTCGGGTCGTCGATGACCACCGGGCGCTTGACGACAGCGCCCGGGCCGAGGATCGCGACCTGCGGCTTGTTGATGATCGGGGTGTCCCAGAGGGCCCCGAAGCTGCCCAGGTTGGTGATCGTGAAGGTGCCGCCCGACAGCTCGTCCGGCCCGATCTTGTTGGTGCGGGTGCGACCGGCGACGTCGGCGATCTTCTTCGCCAGGCCGGCCACGGACAGGTCGCCGGCGTCCTTGACGACCGGCGTCAGCAGGCCCTTCTCGGTGTCGACGGCGAACGCGACGTGCTCGCGGTCGAAGTAGGTCACCTCGCCGGCCTCGGTGTCGATCGTCGCGTTGAGCGACGGGTGCTGCTTGAGCGCGTCGATCGCCGCCTTGGCGAAGAACGGCAGGTACGTCAGCTTCACGCCCTCGCGCGCCAGGAAGTCGGCCTTCAGGCTCTCGCGCAGGCGCGCGATGTTGGTGACGTCGACCTCGACGACCTGGGTCAGCTGGGCCGAGGTCTGGAGCGAGTCGACCATCCGCGAGGCGATGATCTTGCGCAGTCGCGAGATCTTCTCGGTCTTGCCGCGCAGGGGCGACGGGGTGACCGGAACGCCGGAGGCGGCGGCTGCCGGGGCGGGAGCGGCAGCCGGAGCGGCCGCAGCGGGCTGCTGCGCCTTGGCCGCGGCGTCCAGCACGTCCTGCTTGCGGATCCGGCCGCCGACACCGCTGCCGGTGACGGACGCCAGGTCGACGCCGTGCTGGGTCGCCAGCTTGCGCACCAGCGGGGTGACGTAGCCGGCACCCTCCTCGCCCGACTCGCTCGCGGCAGGTGCCGCCGCGGGCTCCGGCTCGGACTTCGGCTCCGGAGTGGGCTCGGGCTTCTTCTCCTCCGCCTTCGGGGCGGGCTCGGGCTCCGGCTCGGGCTCCGGCTCGGGCTCGGCTCGGGCTCGGGCTCGGGCTCGGGCTCGGGCTCGGGCTCCTTGGCGGGCTCGGGCGCAGCGTCGGCGGAGCCGACGACGGCCAGCTCGGCACCGACCTCGACCGTCTCGTCCTCCTGGACCTTGATCTCGAGCAGCGTGCCGGCCACGGGGGAGGGGATCTCGGTGTCGACCTTGTCGGTCGAGACCTCGAGCAGGGGCTCGTCGACGGCGACGTCGTCGCCGACCGACTTCAGCCAGCGGGTGACGGTGCCTTCGGTGACCGACTCACCCAGCGCGGGGAGGGTGATCGTCGTGCCGCTGCCACCGGACGGCTTGGTCTCGGCCGCAGGCTTCTCGACCTCCTCGGCCGCGGGAGCGGGCTCCACGGCGGCCTCGGGCTCCTGGGCCTTCTCCTCCTCGGGCTCCGGCTCGGGCTCCGGCTCCGGCTCCGGCTCGGGCTCCTGCGACGACTCGCCACCGCCCTCGCCCTCGTCGCCGATCACGGCCAGCACCGCGCCGACCTCGACGGTGTCGTCCTCGTTGGCCTTGATCTCCAGGAGGGTGCCGGCCACGGGGGAGGGGATCTCGGTGTCGACCTTGTCGGTCGAGACCTCGAGCAGCGGCTCGTCGACCGCCACCGAGTCGCCGACCTGCTTGAGCCAGCGGGTGACGGTGCCTTCGGTGACGGACTCGCCGAGTGCCGGGAGGTTGACTTCGGTGGCCATGGACTTCCTTCGCTTCGAGTGCTGATCTGGAGTTGAGGTCTGGTCTATCAGGCGTGTGCGTGCAGCGGCTTGCCGGCCAGTGCGAGGTGGGCCTCTCCCAAGGCCTCGTTCTGGGTCGGGTGGGCGTGCACGAGAGGGGCGACGTCGTCGGCGTACGCCTCCCAGTTGTAGATCAGCTGAGCTTCGCCGATCAGCTCGCCGACGCGGTCGCCGACGAGGTGGACACCGATGACCGGCCCGTCCTTGCGGCGGATCAGCTTCACGAAGCCCTGGGTCTTGAGGATCTGGCTCTTGCCGTTGCCGCCGAGGTCGTAGGTGAGGGTCTCGATGCCGTCGACGCCGTACGTCGAGGCAGCGGTCGCCTCGTCGAGGCCGACCGAGGCGACCTCGGGGTGGGAGTAGGTGACCCGCGGGATGCCGGCCTCGTCGATCGGCTGCGGCTCGAGCCCGGCGATGTCCTCGGCGACGAAGATGCCCTGCTGGAAGCCGCGGTGGGCGAGCTGGAGGCCCGGCACGATGTCGCCCACGGCGTAGACGCCGTCGACGTTGGTGCGGCAGCGCTCGTCGGCGAGCACGAACCCGCGGTCCATGGCGATGCCCTGCTCGTCGTACCCGAGGCCCTCGGTGACCGGGCCGCGGCCGACAGCGACGAGCAGCAGCTCCGCCTCGATCACGTCCCCTCCCTCGACCGTGACGGCGACTCCGGTGTCGGTGTGCTTCACGCTCTGGAACGGCGTGCCGGTACGGAAGTTGATCTTGCGCTTGCGGAAGGCGCGCTCGAGCGCCTTCGACGAGGCCTCGTCCTCGACGGCCAGCAGTCGGGGGAGCGCCTCGACGATGGTGACCTCGGCGCCGAAGCTGCGCCACACGCTCGCGAACTCGCAGCCGATCACGCCGCCACCGAGCACGACCACCGAGGCCGGCACCCGATCGAGCCGCAGCGCGTGCTCCGAGGTGATGACCCGCTCGCCGTCGACCTCGAGCCCCGGCAGGCTGCGGGCATAGGAGCCGGACGCCAGCACGACGTGCTTCCCGGCGTACGTCGTGTCCCCGACGGTCACCTGCTGCTGCCCGGTCAGCCGGCCGGTGCCCTCGATGACGGTGATGCCGCGGCTCTTGATGAGTCCGCCGAGGCCCTTGTAGAGGCGCGAGACGACGCCGTCCTTGTAGGCGTTGACGCCAGCCATGTCGACGCCCTCGAGCGTCGCGCGGATGCCGAAGGTCTCGGCCTCGCGGGTCTGGTCGGCGACCTCGGCGGCGTGCAGCAGCGCCTTGGTGGGAATGCAACCGACGTGGAGGCAGGTGCCTCCGAGGTTGCCCTTCTCGACCAGGCCGACCTTCAGTCCGAGCTGGGCGGCGCGGAGTGCACACGCGTAACCGCCTGAGCCCGCACCGAGGATCAGTACGTCGAAGTCGGTATCGGCCACCCGCCCATCTTTGCACTTCTGACCTGTCAGTCCACACCGCCCTCTGGCTACCGGGCGGTCACTATCGCCACGCGGCGTGGTCGGGCTCGGCACACTGGTCCTCAGGACGGGCCGGAGCGTCTGATCTGGTCTGACATGTGCCGGTGTGGCTGGCCGTGGTCCGGGGTGGTGTCGCCCTATCTGGGGATATCCCGAGCACCAACGGAGCACAAACGCGCGTCCACCTCTCATCCGCTCGAGCCGATGAGAGGGCGTCGCCGCAGGCTCGCTCCGGCCTTCCCGAGACCCATCTCCGACTTTGGTCCGTCAGCCCCCGGAGCGTAACGATGTGCTCGGCTCATGACATGTACATCCCGTGACGCGCCGCATATCCCGCTCGGACGTCCGACGCGCGCTGCGCGCCTCGGTCGATGAGCCGCTCGCCGACGACGAGTTCGTCGGTCGACTGGCAGCGCTGTCGCGCACCGCTCCTCGACCGGCCCCGGTGCGGGGTCGGCTCCGGGTCATGGCACCGGCGGCCGCGTTGGCCACCGCTGTCGTCTTCGGCGGGATCGGTGTCTCGTACGCCGCCGGCTGGGTCGACCCGGCTACGTGGCCGCTCTCCCCGCATCACGGACCGCGGCACCCGCAGCCGACGATCCCGGGACAGGAGTCCAACACCGAGCGCCCCGGAACCGACGACCCCAGCACCGGGCCTTCGGACGCCTCGACGGCCGCCCCAGGTCGGCCGGGCAGCTCCGCCACGCCGTCATCGAACGGCTCACCGAGCCACCGCGCGACGCCGAGCCAGGCCGCCACACCCAGCCAGGGTGCGACGCAGGGCCACCCCGCGCAAGCCGACCCACCCGGCCAAGCCGACCCACCCGGCCAAGCCGACCCACCCGGCCAAGCCGACCCACCCGGCCAAGCCGACCCACCCGGCCAAGCCGACCCACCCGGCCAAGCCGACCCACCCGGCCAAGCCGACCCACCCGGCCAAGCCGACCCACCCGGCCAAGCCGACCCAGGCCGTGACACCGCCCGAAGGGGTGGGTGCGCCGACGACCGCCGGGACGCACGCTCATGCCGCGTAGCGCGCGCTCCCAGCCGCACGCTCGTGCCGCGATCCGGTCCTGAGGTCAATGAAACAAGCAGCCGATGTGCGAGCGAGCGGTAGGCCGTCGTCACCAGGCGTAAGCCTGCGGTGCCTCCCCAGGTCCCGGCCAGATCTCGTCGAGCCGGGTCAACGCGTCCGCGTCCAACTCCACCGACAAGGCTCCGAGACTGGATGTGATCTGGTCGGGCGTGGCTGCTCCGATCACCGCTGTAGCCACGGCAGGATTCGCCACCAACCAGGCCAGCGCAACCTCCACGGGCTCCGCGCCCAGATCCCGGCACAACGACTCGTAGGCCACCAGTTGATCGCGGTGCGCTTCGACTAGGTGCCTCAGCGAGTCGTTCACCTCTCGCCCCTCGGTGACGTTCTCCAGAGCACCAGCGAGCAGGCCGATGCGAAGCGGGCTGTACGGGATCAGACCGACGCCAAGATGACGCAGCGCCGGCACCACCTCCAACTCGACGTCACGAACGGCGAGGCTGTAATGGCTCTGCTCGGAGACCAACCCGAGAAAGTGACGGGCCGAGGCCGCCGATTGAGCAAGCGCCACGTCCCAGGCCGCGAAGTTGCTGCTCCCGACGTAGCTGATCTTGCCTTCGTGGACCAGTTGTTCCATGGCCTGCCAGATCTCCTCCCACGGCGTGGCGCGGTCCACGTGATGCATCTGGTACAGGTCGATGTGGTCGGTGTTGAGTCTGCGCAGGCTCGCCTCACAGGCCCGACGGATGTGGTACGCCGACAAGCCTCTGCCGTTCGGCCCCGGCCCCATCGGCTGGTACACCTTCGTCGCCAGCACGACCTCGTCGCGACGCTTGCTTCTGTGCAGCCAGCGCCCGACGACCTCCTCCGCGATGCCGTATCCCTGAGCCATGTCCGGCGTCTGCGGCCCGCCGTACACGTCGGCGGTATCGAAGAAGTTGATGCCCGCGTCGATCGCAGCGTCCATGATGGCGAAGCTCGTCGTCTCGTCGGTGGTGAACCCGAATGTCATCGTTCCCAAGCCGATCCGACTCACCAGGAGACCCGACCGGCCCAGGTGCCCGTACTTCATCGCGTCGCTCACGCTCCCGAGAATACGGATCACGGCCCCGCTGCTACCGGAACGCACTCATCCGGAGCAGCACCCCGACGGGCGTCTGACCAGCGGCGCCACGACCTCCGGGCGGCTGTCACACTTGACCCCATGTCATGGATGGACCGCTTCCGCCGCGGGTCGAAGGTCAAGATGAGCAGCCCCGCGCGCGACGCCACGCGCACCGGCTCCACGCAGGTCCGGGCCTCGGACTCGATGGACCTCGACCACCTCTTCAGCTGGGCGGCCGAGCGTCGCGGCGTCGAGGGCTTCGTCGAGCCGCGCACGGCGGTCAGCGACGTGACCCTCCTGCTCGTCGCGCACGACGGGGAGTGGACCCGGCGCCGGGTGCCGTCCGCGAAGTGGGCGCACGAGTTCTGCAACAAGCAGCAGATCCCGTCGTACGACGCCGCGGTCGTCGGCGTCCCCCAGCGGATGCGCGACTACAACCGCCGCCGCAAGCTGCAGGGCGACCTGTAGGGCGACCTGTAGGGCCTCGAGACCACCTACGTCGAGGCAGCCAGCGTCCGCGCGAAGTCGACGAGGGTGCCGACGGCGACGCCGGTGCCACCGGGGGTGACGTGGCCCCAGGCGCCGCCGGAGTTGAACGACGGGCCGGCGATGTCGAGGTGGGCCCACGGGATCTCGGCCGTGAACTCGCGCAGGAAGGCCGCGGCGAACAGCCCGCCGCCCCAGCGGACCCAGTCGTGCTGGGCGAGGTCGGCGATCTTCGAGCCGTGGATCCGCTCGACCATCCCGTCCGGGATCGGCATCGGCCACATCTCCTCGCCGGCCACCCCCGCGGCAGCGAGCACTGCAGCCACCGTGTCCTCCGAGCCCATCACTCCGGAGACCTTGTCGCCGAGGGCGACGACCATGTGCCCGGTCAGGGTCGCGACGTCCAGGATGACGTCGGGCTTCTGCTCGGTCGCGCGCACCAGCGCGTCGGCCAGCACGAGCCGGCCCTCGGCGTCGGTGTTGGTGACCTCGACCGTCGTGCCGCCGTACATCCGCAGGACGTCGCCGGGGCGGGTCGCCGACCCGTTGACCATGTTCTCGGCCATCGGCACGAACGTGCTGACCTTGATCGGGAGCCCGAGGCTGGCGATCACGAAGGTCGCCTGCACGACCGCCGCGGCGCCGGCCATGTCGGACTTCATCTCGTTCATGCTCGCGGCCGGCTTGATGGTGAGGCCGCCGGAGTCGAAGGTGATGCCCTTGCCGACCAGCGCGAGGTGGTGCTGGGCACCCTTGGGCGAGTAGGTCAGCTCGACCAGACGCGGCGGCGCGTCCGAGCCGGCGCCGACACCGAGGATGCCGCCGCAGCCGAGCTCGGCCAGCGACGTCTCGTCGTGGACCGTGATCGCGACCTTCGGTGCGCCGCGGCCCTTGGTGAGCTCCTTGGTCGCAGCGGCGACGGCGTCGGCGAATGCCGGCGGGGTGAGGTCGCCGGGCGGCGTGTTCACCCAGTCGCGGGTCACGGCCACAGCACCGGCGACGACCTGCGCCTCCTCGAACGCCGTGGTGAGGTCCTTGCGCCGCGCGCCCTCGCTGAGCACCACGACGTCGCCGGGCGCGGTGCTCGGCGCGTCCTTCTTCTCGGACTTGTACGTCGTGAACGTGTAGCCGCCGAGCAGGTACCCCTCGGTGACGGCCCGCACCAGCTCCGGCGTGCCCCCCGGCAGCGCGACGGCCACGGAGGCGGCGTTGCTGACGGTCCGGGCGGCGACGCCGGCGGCCCGACGTACGGCGACCGCGTCGGCCTTCTTGCCCAGTCCGACCAGCACCAGCAGCGGGGACGTGAGGGTGCCGGAGGTCGGCACCTTGACGGTCTCGCCGGCCTTGCCGGTCACGCCGAGGGTGGAGAGCAGGGGCCGCAGCTTGCGGCCGTAGGCGGCGGCGACCTCGCTCGCGCCTTCGGCCAGCTCCGGGCCCTTCGGTGTCTGCACGACACCCACGACCACGGCGTCGCATCGGGTCTTCGCGGGGTTGGCGCTGCGCAGGGTGTAGGTCGTCACCGGGGCAGGATAGTCGGGTAGGTTCGCGCCATGTCCGACCTGCTCCGTTCCCCTCTCCACGACCGTCACGTTGCGCTCGGCGCGAAGTTCTCGGCCTTCGGCGGCTGGTCGATGCCGCTGGAGTACCCCTCCGGCGTCGTCAAGGAGCACACCGCCGTCCGCGAGGCGGTCGGCGTCTTCGACGTCAGCCACCTGGGCAAGGCGACGGTGACGGGACCGGGCGCGGTCGACTTCGTCAACAGCACCCTGAGCAACGACCTCCGCCGGATCGGACCCGGCCAGGCGCAGTACACGCTGTGCTGCGACGACGCGACCGGCGGCGTGGTCGACGACCTGATCGCCTACGTGTACGACGAGGACCGGGTGCTGCTGGTGCCGAACGCGGCCAACACCGCCGAGGTCGTGCGCCGGCTCGCCGCCGCGGCCCCGGCAGGCATCACGGTGAGGGACGAGCACCGCGACCATGCCGTGCTGGCGGTCCAGGGCACGAAGTCCGACGAGGTGCTCGCGGCGGTCGGCCTGCCGGTCGGCCACGACTACATGTCCTTCGCCGTCTCGAGCTTCGAGGGCGTCGACGTCGTGGTCTGCCGCACCGGCTACACCGGCGAGCGCGGCTACGAGCTGATCGCCCCCAACGACGTTGCCGTCGCCCTGTGGGACGCGATCATGGCGGCCGGGGAGCCGTACGGCGTCCTGCCCTGCGGCCTCGGTGCCCGCGACACCCTGCGCACCGAGATGGGCTACCCGCTGCACGGCCAGGACATCTCGCTCGACGTCACGCCCAACCAGGCCCGGCTCGGCTGGGCGGTCGGCTGGAAGAAGGACGCGTTCTGGGGCCGCGAGGTGCTGAGCGCCGAGCGCGAGGCCGGCCCCGCGAGGGTGCTGCGCGGGCTGGTCGCCACCGGCCGCGGCATCCCGCGCCCGCACATGACGGTGAGCCTGACCCCCGACGTACCTCTCGGCGAGATCACGTCCGGCACCTTCTCGCCGACGTTGCGCAAGGGGGTCGGTCTGGCGCTGCTGCCGTCGTTCGTCGACCCCGACGCGGAGGTCGGCGTCGACATCCGTGGCCGGCGCGAGATCTTCCAGATCGTGAAGCCCCCGTTCCTCGACCCGTCCGTGCGAGAGGCCTGACCCATGAACCTGCCCGAGCAGCCGCCGACCTTCCGTCCTCCGTCACCGACCGAGCGCCCCTGGTGGTGGCGCCTCGAGAACGCCGTGGGCGCCGAGGTCACCGTCGAGGGCGACCTCGCCGACCAGCGCTTCGCCAGCCAGGCCGACGCCGAGTCGTGGGTCGGAGAGATCTGGTCGGACCTCGCGGCCGAGGGCGTCGACGCGGTCACCCTCTTCGAGCACGACCGGCAGGTCTACGGGCCGATGTCGCTGCACGCCTAGCGTCCACCCGGCGCCCGGATGGAACCTATCCGGGCACCCTCGGGGTCTGGTGAGTGACGGTCCCCGCGAGAAGGATGTGGTCATGCCCGGAGACGATGCCGACTTCGCTGCCTACATGGCAGCGCGGTGGCCGTTCCTGGTGCGGTCGCTGGTCCTTCTCGGCTGCTCGCGCGAGGAGGCGGAGGACGTCGCGCAGAGCGGTCTGGCGCGCTGCTACACGCGCCTGGGAGCGGGTACGACGGGCCGACGACGTCGACGCCTACGTCTACCGCACCGTGCTCAACTGCTGGCGCAAGAGCCATCGGAGACGCTGGTGGGGCGAGGTGCCCACCGAGTCACTGCCGGAGGTCGTGCCGGCCGACGACGCCACCGACGAGGTGCTGCTGCGTCAGGCGCTCGAGGTCGAGCTCCGACGGCTGAGCGTCGACCACCGCGAGGTGCTGGTGCTGCGGTTCGTCGCCGACCTGACGGAGGTGCAGGTCGCCGAGGTGCTCGACGTACCGGTCGGGACCGTGAAGAGCCGGGTCTCTCGCGCGCTGGCGCAGATCGACCTGGCCGCGCTGCGTGAGTCGACGGAGAGGTGACGCCATGACCGAGCGACTGGCTGCGGAGATCTTCCGCGAGGCGAGCGAGTCGATCGAGGTGCTCGCGCCGCCGTACGACGGGGTCGTGGTCGAGGCTCGCGAGCCAGCGGCGGCGGGTCGCGCGCACCGTCGTCGCCGGTGTCGTCGCGGTCGCCGTCGTGATCGGCGGCCTGACCTGGCTGGCCGACCGCGGGCAGTCGGTCTCCGACGACCTGCGGCCCGCGCGGGTCGTCCAGGAGGCCAACCCGGTGGGGGTCGCGTGGTACGCCGACGGCCGGCTGCACCTGGAGAAGGTCGTCGGTCGCGGTGCCCGACCTCACCGACCTGATCGAGCTCAACGGCGGTGCGGTCTACAGCGACGAGGAGGGGACGGTCGCGTTCGTCGCCGCCGACGGGCAGCGCCGCCTGATCGGGCACCAGGACCCGGACAGCCCGCTCATCGCCTCCAGCCAGGGCGGCCTGGTGACCTGGGTCGACCCCGGCGACCCCGACGACAAGGGGGGTGCCGGGCGGGCGACGCTCCAGGTGTACGACGTCAACGCGGGCACGATGCTCGACTCGAGGAACGTGCCGGCGACCGGCGTCCGCCCGATCGCGATCGACCAGAATCTCGTCTACTACGAAGAGCCGGACGGCACCATGCGCCTGGTCGCCGGGCGGCGGCTCGGCGGACCGGCAGGACCGCAACGGTCTGCTCGACGTGGAGTCCGGCAACCGGGTCTACCAGGTCGCGGGACACGATCGAGATGGTGCAGTCGTTCTTCAGCGTCTCCTTCGTCCGGCCCGGCACGGGCGCGCAGCTCTCTCCGGGCGGCATCCTGGTGCTGAGCAAGGTGTCCGCGCCCGGTGTCGCCGACGGACTGCCCTTCCAGCCGATCCTGTACGACGCCCGCTCCGGCGATCGGATGCCGAGCGGGGTCGGCCCCGACGAGCGGGTGATCGACGCGACCTTCGGCCGCAACCACACGGTGGTGTACCTGGTCGCGCCGCAAACCCCGGGCGACCCGAACGGGCTCGTCGTGCTGCGGACCTGCGACCTGTCCACCGCGAAGTGCACCGACGTCGCCGCCGAGCGCGTTGGGCACCGGGCAGCCGCTGCTCGCCCAATAGCCTGGGGTCATGCGCTTCAGCCAGGTCGACGTCTTCTCCAGCGAGCCGCTGCGCGGCAACCCGGTCGCCGTCGTGCACGGCGCCGACGGCCTGAGCGACGAGCAGATGGCGGCGTTCGCGCGGTGGACCAACCTGTCCGAGACGACCTTCCTGCTCGCGCCGACGGACCCGGCGGCCGACTACCGGCTGCGGATCTGGACACCGGGCGGCGAGCTGCCGTTCGCCGGTCACCCCACCCTGGGCAGCGCGCACGCGTGGCTCGAGGCCGGGGGAGTGCCTGCGGGGGCCGACGTGGTGCAGGAGTGCGGGGCCGGGCTCGTCACGATCCGGCGCTCGGCGCTCGGCGAGGGAAGCAGGCTCGCGTTCGCCGCGCCCCCGCTGACGCGCTCCGGTCGCGTCGACGCCGACGACGTGGCGGGCATCTGCCGGGCGCTGCGGATCCCGGAGCCGGCGATCGTCGAGACGACGTGGATCGACAACGGGCCGGGCTGGGTCGGCGTGCTGCTGGCCGACGCCGCTGCAGTGCTCGCGCTCGAGCCGGACTGGGCGGCCTTCGGCGACCTCAAGATCGGCGTCGTCGGGCCGTACGCCGCGGGGCCGCTGGCCGTCGAGGTGCGCGCGTTCTGCCCCGGCTACGGGATGCCGGAGGACCCGGTGACCGGCTCCCTCAACGCCGGCATCGGCCAGTGGCTCGCCGGCGGCCGGCTGCCCACGTCGTACGTCGCGAGCCAGGGGACTGCTCTGCAGCGCGCCGGACGGGTGCACGTGGACCTCGTCGACGGCGAGCTCTGGGTCGGCGGCGAGACGCGCACGACCGTTGCCGGATCCGTCGATCTCTGAGGACTAGGCTCAGCCCCGTGCAGACGTACCTCGACCTCCTCCAGCGGATCCTCGACGAGGGTGTCGAGAAGGGCGATCGCACCGGCACCGGCACCCGCTCGGTCTTCGGCCACCAGATGCGCTTCGACCTGACCGCGGGCTTCCCGCTGGTCACCACCAAGAAGGTGCACACCCGCTCGGTCTTCGGTGAGCTGCTGTGGTTCCTGCGCGGCGACACCAACGTGAAGTGGCTGCAGGACCGCGGCATCTCGATCTGGGACGAGTGGGCCGACGACAACGGCGACCTCGGCCCGATCTACGGCTACCAGTGGCGGTCCTGGCCGACCCCCGACGGCCGGCACGTCGACCAGATCGCGCAGGTGGTCGAGCAGATCCGCGCCAACCCCGACTCGCGGCGCCACATCGTCTCGGCCTGGAACGTCGCGGACATCCCCGACATGGCGCTGGCGCCGTGCCACACGATGTTCCAGTTCTACGTCGCCGACGGCCGGCTCTCCTGCCAGCTCTACCAGCGCTCGGCCGACGTGTTCCTGGGCGTGCCGTTCAACATCGCGTCGTACGCGCTGCTGACCCACATGGTCGCGCAGGTGACCGGCCTCGAGGTCGGCGACTTCGTGCACACGCTCGGCGACGCGCACCTCTACTCCAACCACCTCGACCAGGCGCGGCTCCAGCTGACCCGCGAGCCCCGGCCGTTGCCGACGGCTCGTGCTCGACACCTCGGTGACGTCGCTCGACGCCTTCGACCTCGAGCACCTCAGCGTCGAGGGCTACGACCCGCACCCGGGGATCAAGGCGCCCATCGCGGTAGGAGCAGAGTGACCGCATCGTGATGGTGGCTGCCGTCGCCCGCAACGGCGTGATCGGCAACGGCCCGGACATCCCGTGGCGGATCCCCGGCGAGCAGGCCGCAGTTCAAGAAGCTGACCATGGGCCACGTGCTGCTGATGGGGCGGACGACGTACGACTCGATCGGCCGCCCGCTGCCCGGCCGCACCACCATCGTGCTGACCCGCGACCCCGTCGTGGTCCGCCGAGGGCGTGCTCGTCGCCTCCTCGCTCGACGACGCGCTCGCCCAGGCGGCCACGCTGCCCGGCGACGTGATGGTCGTCGGCGGAGCGCAGGTGTACGCCGCGGCGCTGCCGCTCGCCACCGAGCAGGTCATCAGCGAGGTCCCGCTCTCGCCCGAGGGCGACGTGTTCTACCCGGCGTACGACGCCTCGGCCTGGCTCGAGGCCTCCCGCGAGGTGTTCGAGGGGTACGAGCGGGTGCGGCTGGTGCGGGCGGCGGACCGGCTGTAACGCCGGGTTACCGGCTCTTCCCACGGTGCTGCGACCCCGGGTCACCGTCCACAACCCGGCGTTACACGCGCCGTGACAGGCTGGCCACATGGAGCTGCGCATCTTCACCGAACCCCAGCAGGGCGCGACGTACGACGACCTGGTGACGGTCGCCCAGGAGGCCGAGCGACTCGGCTTCGGGGCGTTCTTCCGGTCCGACCACTACCTCGGGATGGGCACCGACGGGCTGCCCGGTCCGAGCGACGCGTGGATCACGCTGGCCGGGATCGCGCGCGAGACCAGCACGATCCGGCTCGGCACGATGATGACCAGCGCGACCTTCCGCCACCCCGGCCCGCTGGCCATCTCGGTCGCGAACGTCGACCAGATGAGCGGCGGCCGGGTCGAGCTCGGCATCGGCGCGGGCTGGTTCGAGCAGGAGCACACGAAGTACGGCATCCCGTTCCCGGGCACGGGGGAGCGGTTCGACCGGTTCGAGGAGCAGCTCGCGATCATCACCGGCCTGTGGGCGACCGAGGGCGGGTTCACCATCGTGGCGAGCACTACCAGGTCGTCGACTCGCCCGGCCTGCCCAAGCCGACCCAGCCGAAGCCGCCCGTTCTGATCGGCGGCGTGGGCAAGAAGCGGACGCCCGAGCTCGCGGCGCGCTACGCCGACGAGTTCAACCTGCCGTTCGTCGACGAGGAGACCACCCAGGCCCAGTTCCGACGGGTCCGCGAGGCCTGCGAGGCCCAGGAGCGCGACCCGGGCACGATGCGCTGGTCCAACGCCCTGGTGCTCTGCGTCGGCGCCGACGAGGCCGAGGTCGAGCGGCGTGCGGCCGCGATCGGGCGCGAGAAGGACGAGCTGCGGCAGAACGGCATCGCCGGCACACCGCAGGAGGTCGTCGACAAGATCGGGCGGTACGCCGCCCTCGGCGCCGAGCGGCTCTACCTCCAGGTCCTGGACCTCGCCGACCTCGATCACCTGCGCCTCGTGGCTCGCGACGTGATGCCGCACGTGTGACCGGCGCGACGGAGCGATAGCCTGTCCCGTATGACGTCCGTGCCCGCCGCTCCGTTCGGCCACGTCCTCACGGCCATGGCCACCGCGTTCCACGCCGACGGCTCGGTCGACCTCGACGGCACCGCGCGGATCGCCGCGCACCTCGTCGACAACGGCCACGACGGGGTCGTCGTCTCCGGTACGACGGGCGAGTCGCCGACCACCACCACCGAGGAGGACGGCGCGATCCTCGCTGCCGTCAAGGACGCCGTGGGCGACCGCGCGACGGTCGTCGCCGGCGTCGGCACCAACTCGACGGCCCACTCCGTCGAGCTGGCCGAGCAGGCCGCCAAGATCGGTGCCGACGGGCTGCTGCTCGTCACGCCGTACTACAACAAGCCCGGCCAGGCCGGCGTCCTGCACCACTTCACCACGGTGTGCGAGGCGACCGACGTGCCCGGTGATGCTGTACGACGTCCCGGGCCGCACCGGCACCCAGATCGACCTCGAGACCTTCGAGGCCGCCCAGCGGCTCGAGACCGTCGTCGCGGTCAAGGACGCGGTCGGGCGACTTCGCCCGCGGCGTGCAGCTGACCCAGCTCGGCTACGCCGTCTACTCCGGCGACGACATCAGCAACCTCGGCTGGCTCGCGCACGGCGCGGTCGGCTTCGTCTCCGTGGTCGGCCATGCCGCCGGACCGCAGACCAAGGCGATGGCCGACGCCTTCTGGGCCGGCGACCACGCCGAGGCCCTCACCATCTTCACGCGGCTGCTCCCCGCGATCGACGCCGTCATGGGCGTCGCCAACTACGGAGCCACCACCGCCAAGGCAGCGCTCCAGCTGCTCGGCGTCCTCGACAACCGGAACGTCCGCGCACCGCTGGTGCCGCTGACCGACGACGAGGTGGACGCACTGCGCGCCGGCCTCGTCGCCTCCGGTCTTCTCTAGAACGGACCCCACTTGAGTCATCCGCACCCTGAGCTGTCCACCCCGGCCGAGCTGAAGGAGGGTGGCCTCCGGGTCACCGCCGTTCGGCGGACTCGGCGAGGTCGGCCGCAACATGACGTCGTTCGAGTACGACGGCCGCCTGCTGATCGTCGACTGCGGCGTGCTCTTCCCCGAGGACCACCAGCCCGGCATCGACCTGATCCTCCCGGACTGGTCCTCGATCCGCGACCGCCTCGAGGACATCGAGGCCCTGGTGCTGACCCACGGCCACGAGGACCACATCGGCGCGACGCCGTACCTCCTGCGCGAGCGCCGCGACATCCCGCTCGTCGGCTCCAAGCTCACGCTGGCGCTGCTCGACAGCAAGCTGCGCGAGCACCGGCTGCGCGAGACCGTGCACCACACGTCAAGGAGGGCGACAGGCTCACCTTCGGGCCGTTCGAGCTCGAGTTCGTCGCGGTCAACCACTCCATCCCGGACGCGCTCGCGGTCGCGATCCGCACCGGCGCGGGCATGGTGCTGCACACCGGCGACTTCAAGATGGACCAGCTGCCGCTCGACGGCCGGATCACCGACCTGCGCGCGTTCGGTCGGCTGGGGGAGGAGGGTGTCGACCTCTTCCTCACCGACTCGACCAACGCCGAGACCCCGGGCTTCACGCCGTCGGAGAAGTCGATCACCCCGGTCATCGACCAGGTGTTCCGCGACTCCCGGCAGCGGATCATCGTCGCCTGCTTCGCCTCGCACGTGCACCGCGTGCAGCAGGTGCTCGACGCCGCGGTCGCCAACAACCGCAAGGTCGCCTACGTCGGCCGCTCGATGGTGCGCAACATGGCGATCGCCCGCGACCTCGGCTACCTGACCGTCCCGCCCGGCGTGCTCGTCGACGCGAAGGAGCTCGCCGACCTGGCGCCCGAGCGGCAGGTGCTGATCTCGACCGGCTCGCAGGGCGAGCCGATGAGCGCGCCTGCGCGGATCGCCCAGCGCAACCACAACTTCGTGCACATCGAGGAGGGCGACACCGTCCTGCTCGCCTCCAGCCTGATCCCCGGCAACGAGAACGCCGTCTACCGCGTGATCAACGGCCTGGCCCGCTGGGGCGCCAACGTCGTGCACAAGGGCAACGCCCACGTGCACGTCTCCGGCCACGCCAGCGCCGGTGAGCTCCTCTACTGCTACAACATCGTCCAGCCGCGCAACGTGATGCCGGTCCACGGCGAGATCCGGCACCTGCTCGCCAACGCCGACCTGGCCCGGGCCACCGGCGTCGAGAACGTGGTGATCGCCGAGGACGGCGTCGTCGTCGACCTCGTCGAGGGCGTCGCGCAGGTCGTCGGCAAGGTCGACTGCGGCTACGTCTTCGTGGACGGCTCCTCGGTCGGCGACGTCACCGAGTCCGACCTCAAGGACCGCCGGATCCTCGGCGAGGAGGGCTTCATCTCGGTGATCGTGGTGATCGACTCGGTCACCGGCAAGGTCGCCGCCGGGCCCGAGATCCACGCCCGAGGCAACGCGCTCGACGGGGCGACCTTCGAGGAGATCAAGCAGCCCATCATCGACGCCCTCAACCGGGCGATCGCCGAGGGCAACACCGACGCCCATCAGCTCCAGCAGACCGTCCGGCGCGTCATCGGCCGCTGGGTGAGCAACACCCACCGCCGTCGCCCGATGATCATCCCGGTGGTCATCGAGGCCTGAGCCTGTCAGGAGCACGGTCTGGGCAAAGGTCTGGCCAGGGGGCTGGTCAACACGCCGCCGCCCGCCTAAGGTCCCAGAGGCATACCGACATCGGGGTCGGGAGGCCTTCTCGTCCCCGGGTTCGTTTCCTCGGGACGAAAGGATCTCCCTCGTGCGAACTGCTCTCGCCGGGCTCACCGGCCTGGCTCTGATGGCTGGACTGGGCACACTCAGTCAGCTGCCCGCCGGGGCCGCGACGCCTCCGGCGTCAGGCCCACACCCCTCTGAGGCGAAGCCGGCCCAACCTGCCGACTCGCTCCCGAACCCGATCGCCGACAAGCAGTCGGACCTGCGCCAGCAGGCGCTGGCCGACGTCCTGAGCGGCGAGGCCAAGCCGCAGAAGATCAACGGCAACACCGTCGTCAAGGTCGGCCGCGAGCCCGCAGCCACCGCCAGCGCCAAGGCCCGCAAGTCCGGCAAGGCCACCCAGGACCAGTACGTCGAGCTCGCCAACGAGCGCACCGACAAGGTCTTCACCTTCCTCGTCGAGTTCGGCGACCAGCGTGATCCGGCGTTCCCCGACAAGGACGTCGACCCGGCCACCCCCGGCCCGACACGCTTCGACGGCCCGCTGTTCAACCAGATCCCCAAGCCCGCCGCGGACGACAACTCCACGCAGTGGCGCCCGAACTTCGACAAGGCCTACTACAACGACCTCTACTTCGGCGAGGGCAAGGGCGTCGAGTCGCTGAAGAGCTACTACGAGAAGCAGTCCTCCGGTCGCTACAGCGTCGAGGGCGAGGTCACCGACGTCGTCAAGGTGCCCTACAACGAGGCCCGCTACGGTCGCCCCTTCGAGGGCACCTTCGCCGGCGTCAGCTGCGCGCTCGACGACATCGTCTGCAGCAACACCTGGCAGCTCATCACCGACGGCCTGCAGAAGTGGGTCGCCGACCAGAAGGCGGCCGGCAGGACCGACGCCCAGATCAAGGCCAAGGTCGCGTCGTACGACAAGCTCGACCGCTACGACTTCGACGGTGACGGCAACTTCGACGAGCCCGACGGCTACATCGACCGCTTCCAGATCATCCACGCCGGCGGCGACCAGGCCGACGGCGACCCGTCCCAGGGCGAGGACGCGATCTGGAGCCACCGCTGGTACGCCTACTACACCGACCAGGGTGCGACCGGCCCCGGCGACAACAAGCTCGGCGGCACCCAGATCGGCAACACCGGCATCTGGGTCGGCGACTACACGATCCAGCCGGAGAACGGCGGGATCTCGGTCGTCGCCCACGAGTACGGACACGACCTCGGTCTGCCGGACCACTACGACACCGCGGCCAGCGGCGACAACCCGGTCAGCTGGTGGACGCTGATGGCCCAGAGCCGGGTGTCCGACACCGGCGACCAGGGCATCGGCACGCACGCGGCCGACCTCGGTGTGTGGGACAAGTTCCAGCTCGGCTGGCTCGACTACGAGACCGTCGTGGCCGGGCAGAAGAAGACCCTCAACCTCGGGCCGCACGAGTACAACACCGCGAAGCCCCAGGGCGTCGCTGTGGTGCTGCCCGACAAGGAGGTCGCGACCCCGTTCCCGACTCCCGCGGAGGGCTCGAAGCAGTGGT
The DNA here is from genome assembly GCA_963717855.1 of uncultured Actinomycetota bacterium. Lineage (GTDB taxonomy): Bacteria > Actinomycetota > Actinomycetes > Propionibacteriales > Nocardioidaceae > Nocardioides. The sequence continues at coordinate 402,951 of CAVQXF010000001.1, forward strand.
GGAGCGGCAGCGGTGACGACTACCGCGCCAGCATGTCGCGCAGCGACATCGCCGTCCCCGCCGGTGGGGCGAGCCTGTCCCTGAAGGTCGCCTACAACATCGAGGAGGACTACGACTACGCGTGGTTCGAGGCGGAGGTCCCTGCCGGCAGCGGCAACTGGGTCCAGCTCCCGACGACGGCGATCGACAGTGACGCCGGCACCGCCGCCGACGAGACCGGCATCGACGGCGTGAGTGCCGGCTACGTGCCGGCGACGTACGACCTCACGCCGTACGCCGGCCAGACCATCGGGTTCCGGGCGCGCTACGCGACCGACGGTGCCGCCCAGGGACAGGACCCCAGCCTCGGCTGGTCCGGGCTGTTCGTGGACGACATCAAGGTCACCGCCGGTGCGACGACGGTCCTCGCCGACGGTGCCGAGAACCCGCCGAACGGCTGGACGCTGTCCGGCTTCTCGTCGGTCGGTGCCAACGACGTGAAGGCCTACGACCAGTTCTACCTGGCCAGCTACCGCGCCTACACGGGCTTCGACAAGTACCTGAAGACGGGCCCGTACAACTTCGGGTTCCCGGCTCGCCCGGACTTCGCCGAGAAGTTCCCGTACCAGGACGGCCTGCTCGTCAACTACTGGGACACGTCCTACACCGACAACAACACCAGCCAGCACCCGGGCCACGGTCTGGTGCTGCCGGTGGACGGACACCCGCAGGTCCACTACAACCTCGAGGGTGCTCCGTGGCGGGGGCGGATCCAGAACTACGACGCCCCGTTCTCGACGCAGAAGGCCGACTCGTTCACGCTCCACGTGAACGGCAAGGCCAGCTACGTGCGGGGCCAGGCCGCCAACCCGGTGTTCGACGACACCAACCCCGACCGCTACTTCGCTCCGTTCGCCGCAGCAGGTCTGCCGCGGGTCGGCGTCAAGGTCGCGGGTGCCGGAGTGAAGATCCGGGTGCTCAAGCAGAACGCCACCACGATGAAGGTGCGGATCTACTGATCACTCGCTGATCGACCAGACCGGAGGGCCGGGGACTCGACGTCCCCGGCCCTTCGGCGTCCCGATCAGGCTCCGGGCAGCACCTCGATCGAGCGGACGGCGAGCGGCGCGCCGTCGGTGGGGGAGTGGTCGGCCCGGTCTCGGGAGGGCCTGGGCGTGCCGCTGGCACGCACCCGCACACCCACGCCGAGGTGGTCGACCTCGCCGAGCAGCCGCCAGCGGACGCCCGCGTCGTCCTCGAGCTCGACGCTCCCGTCCTCGACCGCGCTGATGATCGTGCCGGTGACCGTGACGGGCACGAAGACATCGCTGGGCCTGGTCGGCGGTCGGGTCGGCGGGGTGCTCATGGTCGTCCTCCTCGGCGTCGGGTCCACCAGCCTGCCAGGGAAGACACGCACTCCTGTGGTGCGTGTGACTGGTGTGGCCCGTGCGTAGGGTGGGGACTATGGCGACCCGTACGTCTTCCCCGCCGGGGTCGCGGAGCAAGAGCACGTCCTCCACCCGTACTGCGAGCACCACCCGTAGTCCGGGCAAGACGACCTCGAGCACCCGATCCCGGAGTACCAGTCCGAAGCGCAAGCCTGCCCCCAAGAAGCTCGGGCGGGCGCAAGCCTGCTGCGAAGCGGCCGGCACCGAAGCGGCCCGCGCCGCGCGCCGTACGCAGCGGACCGGGACCTCTGGCCCGCTTCTTCACGATGGTCTTCCGCGGCATCGCGGCGATCTGGCTCGCGGTCGCCCACGGCCTCGGTGCCGTCGCCCGCGGCATCGGCCACACCGCTCGCGACCTCGATCCGGAGCACCGGCGCGACGGCTTCGGGCTCTTCCTCGTCGGATCGGCCGTCGTGGTCGCCGCCGCCGTGTGGTGGCAGCTCCCGGGCTCGGTCATGGAGCTGGCCCGCACGGTGGTCCTGGGCTCGGTCGGCAAGGTCGGCTTCCTGGTCCCGCTCGCGCTGCTCTACGTCGGCTGGCGCACGATGCGCGACCCGGAGCACGTCGGCCCGGCCGGTCGCCAGGTCATCGGCTGGACCTCGCTGTCCTTCGGCGTCCTCGGCATCGTCCAGATCGCCGAGCGCAACCCGCAGCCGAACCTCGGCGACACCAGCGACCTGCAGAGCGCCGGCGGCGCGGTCGGCTACATCGTGGCCAGCCTGCTGCTCGACCTGCTGCGCTCGCCGTACGTCGTGGTGCCGCTGCTCGCGCTGCTCGCCTTCTTCGGCGTCCTGATCATCACCTCGACGCCGCTCTACCAGGTGCCGGTGCGCTTGGCCGAGGCCCGCGACCGCCTGCTCGGCCGCGAGACGCACGCCGAGGAGGACCCGGACCCTGCCCAGGCGATCCCCGCGACCCGCAGCCGTCGCAAGAAGTCGGACCAGGTCGACGACGAGATCGACCCGGACATGGGCGATGAGCCGTACGACAGCCCCGTCCTGGCCGACCGCGAGCTGCGCAAGCGCAAGAAGCGGCTGGAGACGACCGAGGACGGTCTCGACATCTTCGCCCCCGACGCGGTGGCCGTCGTCCCCGAGATGGAGGAGCCGAAGGCCGACCTGCAGCCGCCGCCCCACACGCCGCTGCCGCCGCGCGTCGAGCAGCTCGCGCTCTCCGGCGACATCGTCTACTCGCTGCCGGCCAACGAGGTCCTCAAGCCGGGCTCGGTCCACAAGGCGCGCTCCAAGGCGAGCGACGCGGTCGTCGACCGACTCACCCAGGTGCTGGAGGAGTTCAACATCGACGCGCAGGTCACGGGCTACACCCGCGGCCCGACGGTGACGCGCTACGAGGTGGAGCTCGGCCCCGCCGTCAAGGTCGAGAAGGTCACCGCGCTCTCCAAGAACATCGCGTACGCCGTCGCCTCGGCCGACGTCCGGATCCTCAGCCCGATCCCCGGCAAGTCGGCGATCGGCATCGAGATCCCCAACGTCGACAAGGAGATCGTCTCCCTCGGCGACGTCCTCCGCTCCAACACGGCCCGCTCCGACCACCACCCGATGGTCGCCGGGCTCGGCAAGGACGTCGAGGGCGGCTTCGTCGTCGCCAACCTGTCGAAGATGCCGCACCTGCTGGTCGCCGGCGCCACCGGCTCCGGCAAGTCCAGCTTCATCAACTCGATGATCACCTCGATCCTGATGCGGTCCACGCCCGATGAGGTCCGGATGATCATGGTCGACCCGAAGCGGGTCGAGCTGAACGCCTACGAGGGCGTCCCGCACCTGATCACGCCGATCATCACCAACCCCAAGAAGGCCGCCGAGGCACTGGCCTGGGTGGTGCGCGAGATGGACATGAGGTACGACGACCTCGCCAACTTCGGGTTCCGGCACATCGACGACTTCAACAAGGCCGTCCGTGCGGGCAAGGTGCAGGTGCCGCCCGGCAGCGAGCGGGTCCTGGCGCCGTACCCCTACCTGCTGGTCATCGTCGACGAGCTCGCCGACCTGATGATGGTGGCGCCGCGCGACGTCGAGGACGCGATCGTGCGGATCACGCAGCTGGCGCGGGCCGCGGGCATCCACCTGGTCCTCGCCACCCAGCGACCCAGCGTCGACGTCGTCACCGGGCTGATCAAGGCCAACGTCCCGTCGCGGCTGGCCTTCGCGACCTCCTCGGTGACCGACAGCCGGGTCATCCTCGATCAGCCGGGTGCCGAGAAGCTCGTGGGTCAGGGTGACGGTCTCTTCCTGCCCATGGGCTCGTCGAAGGCCGTGCGTGTGCAGGGGTCCTGGGTCACCGAGGCTGAGATCGCCCAGGTCGTCAAGCACTGCAAGTCCCAGCTCGAGCCGACCTACCGCGAGGACGTCACGGCACCCGCCGCGAGCAAGCGGGAGATCGACGACGACATCGGCGACGACATGGACCTGGTCATCCAGGCGATCGAGCTCGTCGTGTCCACGCAGTTCGGGTCCACCTCGATGCTGCAGCGCAAGCTCCGGGTCGGGTTCGCGAAGGCGGGCCGGCTGATGGACATCATGGAGAGCCGGGGAGTGGTGGGGCCGAGCGAAGGCTCGAAGGCCCGCGACGTCCTGGTCAAGCCCGATGAGATCGACGCCGTGATCATGACCCTTCAGGGGGAGATGTGAGCAACCTCAGCGCAGCAGCCGACCTCCAGCACACCGACGAACCGGCCGTCGAGGACGCCCCGGAACGACTCGAGATCCGTCGCAACGGCGCGCTCTCGGGCGGCATCGGGGTGGTCGCGGCCGTCGTCGCGCTCGCCTACCTGTCCCGCGCCATCGGCGGCGGCTCCTGGCTCGACTGGGTGCTGGCGCTGGCGATGGGCGCCGTCGGCGCCGCCTACCTCTCCGCCTTCGCCGACGCGCGTACGCCGCTCCTGGTGGCGGACGCGCAGGGCATCCGGATCCGGCTCGGCAGGACCTGGCGCGGCGTCCCGTGGGACGAGATCGACTGTGTCGAGCACCGCCCCCGGCGCGGCCTCCTGCGCGACGGTCGGGTGGTGGTCGTCGCGGCGGATCCCGCGCCCCTGCTGGCCGATCTCGACGCGTCGGGCCGACGTCAGGTCGCGATCGCGCAGCGCCTGCACGGCGCCCCGTTCGCTATCCCGCTGTCGCTGTCCACCTGGGTCTCCGGGGCCGGCGACGACCTGACCCTGAGCCCTGGAGCACCTCTCCGGTGATCCTGCACGCGTGATCGAGCTGGACGAGCGCCCGATCGACGAGGCTTGGGCGGATTCTGAGGGCGAGCCCCAGGACGTCGAGCACGAGGTCGAGGCCGAGGACGACGTCGAGGACGAGTGGCACAGCGACGACCACCCGGTGCTGCCCGACCCCCGGCCCACGGTGGCCCGCGGGCTCGACTTCCTGGCCGACAAGCTGCGGCTGCGCCGTCCGCCCGCCGAGACCGAGACCGAGACCGAGACCGCGCCCGAGCCGACCGTGGCACTGCCGATGGTTGCGAGCGCGACCCCGCTGCCGCTGCGCGACCCGGTCGGCGGCGCCCGCGTCGAGGCCCGCTTCGAGGGTGCGGCGGCGCTCCAGCTCGACACCGCCGACGTCGACGACACGACGACCTCCGGCCTGCCCGAGCTGGGAGAGCTGCGCCGCGGCCACGAGCACGACGAGACCGTGGTCTGGGCCGAGGGTGTCCACCCGATCTCCCGTCCCGGCCACCCGGTCGAGCAGCTCGTGATCGACGACCTCGCCGCGGAGCCGGCCGAGGACCCCGTCGTGGGCCCGGAGCTCGCGGCGGCCCGGACCCGGCTGGGGCTCTCGGTCGACCAGCTCGCCGAGCGCACCCGGATCCGCCCGCACGTCATCGAGTCGATCGAGGTCGACGACTTCGCACCGTGCGGCGGCGACTTCTACGCACGCGGCCACCTGCGCACCCTCGCCCGGGTGCTCGGCGTCGACGCGGCACCGCTGCTCGCGTCGTACGACGAGCGCTACGCCGACGCCCCGATCAACGCCCGCCGGGTCTTCGAGGCCGAGCTCGCGACCGGCGCCGAGGGCCCGATCCGCGGCATGCGCGGCGGACCCAACTGGTCGGTGCTGATCGCCGCCGTGATGGCGCTGGTGCTGATCTGGTCGATCGCCCGGCTGATCATGGACAGCCCGGTCGAGCTCACCAACAAGCCGGTGCTCAACGGCTCCCCGTCGTCGCAGACCAAGCTCGGCCCGGCCGTGCCCGTGCTGCTCGACGCCGCCTCCGGTGGCACCCACGTCGTCGTCCGCGACGGCGCCGGCGAGACCGTCTACAACGGTGACCTCGCCTTCGGTGAGAAGCGGACCGTGAAGGCCTCGCCTCCGGTCCGGGTGCAGTCCTCCGACGGTGGTCTCCGGGTCAGCGTCGACGGCACGAAGCGCGGGTCGATCGGTGCCGAGGGCCAGCCGGCCCAGAACACCTTCGCGGCGACGAAGTAGGTCTCAGCTGCGCAGGCGGTAGCGCCGCTCGGGGCGCCCGGTCCCTCCGTACTGGAGCCGCACGACCGCCTGGTCGCGCGCGACGAGGTGCTCGAGGTAGCGGCGGGCGCTGACGCGGGACAGGCCGACGTCCTCGGCGCACTCGGTGGCGGAGACCTCCCGGCCCCCGGTGAGCGTGGCCAGGACGGCGTCGGCCGTCTCGGCGCTGAGGCCCTTCGGCAGCACCTCGCGCCCACGACCGAGCGGGGCGAAGAACGCGTCGATGTCGTCCTGCCCTGCCCGGTCGACACCGGTGAGGGCCAGGTGCGTCTTGCGGAAGGCGTCGAGGCGGGCCGCGAGGTCGTCGTACTCGAACGGCTTCACCAGGTAGTGCGCGGCACCCGCCGCGGCCGCCGCGCGCACCGTGTCGGCCTCGCGCGCGGCCGTGACGACCAGGACGCCGACGTCGTTGCCTGCTCCGCGGAGCAGGCGCAGCACCTCGATCCCGCTGACATCGGGCAGGTGGACGTCGAGCAGCACGAGGTCGGGGGCGAGGCGGGCGATCTCGGCGAGAGCGGTGGCGCCGGTCGCGGCGGTCCCGACCACCCGGTAGCCCGGGGTGCGCTCCACGAAGCGGGTGTGGATGGACGCGACCATGAAGTCGTCGTCGACGACGAGCACCGTGAGCTCAGCGGGGTCAGGCATCCGGGTCCTCGTGGGCGGCGGGAAGACGCGCGGTGAAGACGGCGCCGCCGTCATTGTGCACCGACACCGAGCCGCCCCGGCGCTCGCAGACGACCTGCACGAGCGCGAGTCCGACCCCACGACCACTGGCGCCGCTGGGCTTGGTGGAGTATCCCCGGTCGAAGATGTCGCCGATCCGGTCGGCTGCGATGCCCGGCCCGGAGTCTGCGACGTGGACCAGCGTGACCGGACCGTCGGTGGTGAGGCGTACGTCGACGCGCGCGCCGTCGCTGCCCGCGGCCGCGTCGACCGCGTTGTCGACGAGGTTGCCGAGGACGGTGCCGACGTCGGCGGACAGGTCCGGATCCAGCCGCGGGAGCCTGCTGTCCTCGCTCAGCGCGAGCTCGACCCGACGCTCGACGGCGAGGCTGGTCTTCGCGACGAGCAGTGCGGCGACGGCGGGGTCCTCGACCCGCCGGAGCACGAAGTCGCTGATCTCTGCACGGCGTCGGGTCAGCGTGCCGATCAGCTGGCTCACCTCGTCGTACTCCTCGAGCTCGAGCAGCCCCGAGATCGTGTGCAGCTGGTTGGCGAACTCGTGCGTCTGGGCGCGCAGGGTGTCGGTGACGCTCTCGCGAGCGCTCAGCTGGCTCTGCATCGCGAGGAGCTCGGTCCGGTCGCGCAGGGTGGTGACGGTGCCGGCCGCGCGACCGTGCTGCACGACGCGGTTGCAGTTGAGGACCAGCACCCGGCCGGACACGACCACGACGGCGTCGCGCACGTCGTCGCTGCCGAGCAGCAGCTCGAGCACCCGCAGGGGCAGGTCGAGGTCGACGAGCAGCTGTCCCTGGCTGTCCGCGGGCAGTTCGAGGAGGTCGCGGGCGCTCTCGCTCAGGAGCGTGACGACGCCGGCCTCGTTGACCGCGAGGACGCCCTCGCGCAACGAGGTGAGCAGCGCCTCGCGCTGGTCGGCGAGGTCGGCGATCTCGGCGGGCTCGAGACCCCGGGTGCGGCGTTTGATCAGGCGCGCGAGCAGCCACGCCCCGACGAGTCCGAGCGCGAGACCGACGCCGAGGAACGCGAGAAGGTCGGGGAGGGTCTGGCGTAGCCGTTCCGTCAGCGAGGGGTACTGCTCGGTGACGACCGCGATGCCGACCTGGGTCGGCGCCACCGGCGGGTCGGCCGCGGCGTCGCCGGGACTGTAGATCGGGACCTCGGCGACGATGGCCCGATCGCCCCGGTCCTGGATGTCGCCCGCCCACGCGCGTCCGAGACCCGCGTCGCCGGGTCCGAGGTCGACCTGGTCCCCGACCCGGGTGGGGTCGGTGGACACGACGACCCGGCCGTCGAGGTCGGTCAGGTAGACCGCGGAGGCGCCCACGTCGTCCTGGCGCTGCTGGGCGTAGAAAGCGAGGGGGACACGCTGGCCGGGATCGGTGATGCCGGCCTGCACCGCGCCGGTGCTGGCGAGGTTCTCCGCGCTCGCGCGGAGCCGGGCGCCACGCGCGTCACGGAAGTCGGCGTCGCTCTGGCGGAAGGACACGACGCTGGTCACCGCGACGACAAGCAGGAGCAGCACCACCTGGAGGGCCAGGAACTGGCCCGCGAGGGTCCGTGGTCGCGGGGTCCGCGCGAATGACCACAAGTTCCGCAACCTCCTTTGGTTCCCCAAGGGTGACGACCGCCACAGCGCGGGTGCACCGTGGGGACGTGATCCACCGAGAGGAGCCTGCCATGGCCACCCGACCGCGAGCGCGACGCAGACCCGGACGCCCCGCTCTCGCCGCGCTGACGGCGCTCGCCCTGACCGCGGCCCTGTCCTCTTGCGGCGTGACCCGCGGCGACGACAACCGCGACCTGGCCATGTGGGTGCCGAACAGCCCGGGTGGTGGCTACGACCAGACCGGTCGCGCGGCGGTGTCGGTGATGGAGCAGGGCGACGTCACCGGCGGCAACTTCGAGGTCACCAACATCCTCGGCGCGGGCGGCTCGGTCGCGATGACCCGGCTGATGGGCGCCGAGGGTGACGAGCACACGATGATGACCGTCGGGCTGGGGGTGGTCGGCTCGCTCTACTCGTTCGGACTCGACGACCGGCTCGATGACGCCACCCCGCTCGCTCAGCTGATCGAGGACCAGGAGGGCGTGCTGGTGCCGGCCGACTCGCCCTTCAAGACCATCGACGACTTCGTCGCCGCCTGGAAGAAGGACCCGCGCTCGATCGCGGTCGGTGGCGGCTCCTCACCGGGCGGCCCCGACCACCTCTTCCCGATGCAGCTGGCCGAGACCGTCGGGATCGACCCCAAGGACGTGCTCTACGTCCCGTACGACGGTGGCGGGCCGCTGACCAGCGCGCTGCTCGGCGAGAAGATCAAGGTCGGCTTCTCGGGACTGGGCGAGTTCGAGGGGCAGATCGAGTCGGGAGAGCTGCGCGCCCTCGCGGTCTCGGGGGAGGACCGGCTCGAGAGCGACACGCTCGAGGACATCCCCACCCTGACCGAGTCCGGCATCGACCTCGTCTTCACCAACTGGCGCGGCGTGCTCGCACCGCCGGGCATCTCGGACGAGCGCCGGGCCGAGCTGATCGCCTACCTCACCGAGATGCACGACAGCCCCGAGTGGCAGCAGACCCTGGACAAGTACGGCTGGACCGATGCCTTCGTCACCGGCGACGACTTCACGACCTTCCTGCAGGAGCAGGACGACCGGGTCTCTTCGACCCTCGAGGAGCTGGGACTCATATGAGCGCGACCACGCACCACGACGAAGCAACGGATCCCGACGCCCCGCGGCGCGACCTCGCCCAGGTCGGGCTGGCCGCCGTCACCGGGGTGGTCGGCGCCTACACGATCTACGACGCCAGCACCCTCCAGGTCGGCTTCGCCGACCCGGTCGGCCCCCGGCTCTTCCCGTACGCCGTCGGCGCCGGGCTGCTGATCACCAGCGTGCTGCTCGTGATCGCGGCCCTGCGCGGGGACCGGCCCGAGGCCGAGGGCGGCGAGGACGTCGACCTCGACCTCCGGGCCGACTGGGTGACCGTCGCCAAGCTGGTCGGCATCATCGGGATCACGATCGCCACGATCGGGATCCTCGGCTGGGCGATCAGCGGCGCGATCCTCTTCGCCGGATCCACCTGGGCTCTGGGAAGCCGGACCCTGATCCGTGACGTGATCGTGGGCTGCATCCTGTCGGTCGTCAGCTGGTACGCCTTCTACGTCGGTCTCGGCATCCCGCTGAGCGCGGGCATCCTGGACGGGATCCTCTGATGGGCAACCTCGATCTCCTCTTGGGTGGCCTGCAGTCCGCCGCCACCCCCGAGAACCTGATGTACGCCGCCATCGGCGTCCTGCTCGGCACCTTCGTCGGGGTGCTGCCCGGCATCGGCCCGGCGATGGCGGTCGCGCTGCTGCTGCCGGTGACCTTCAGCCTCGAGCCGACCTCGGCGTTCATCATGTTCGCCGGCATCTACTACGGCGGCATGTACGGCGGCTCCACCACCTCGATCCTGCTGAACACACCGGGGGAGTCGGCGTCGGTGATGACGGCGCTCGAGGGCAACAAGATGGCCAAGGCCGGTCGAGCCGCTCAGGCGCTCGCCACCGCGGCCATCGGCTCCTTCGTCGCGGGCACCATCGGGACCTTGCTGGTCGCCTTCTTCGCGCCGATGCTGGCCGAGGTCGCGGTCACGATCGGAGCACCGTCGTACTTCGCGATCCTGCTCTTCGCGCTGGTGATGACGACCACGCTCCTCGGCTCGTCGAAGATCCGCGGCTTCCTGGCGCTCTTCCTGGGGTTGACCATCGGGCTCGTCGGTCTCGACCTCAACACCGGGCAGGCCCGGCTCAGCCTGGGCTTCGCGCAGCTACGGGACCCGCTGGAGATCGTTGCGGTCGCCGTCGGGATCTTCGCCCTCGGTGAGGCCTTCTGGGTGGCGGCGCACCTGCGCCGCAAGCCGCTCCAGGTGGTGCCGGTCGGCCGGCCGTGGATGGGTCGCGCCGACTGGGGCCGGTCCTGGAAGCCCTGGCTGCGCGGCACTGCGCTGGGCTTCCCGTTCGGCGCGATCCCCGCCGGCGGTGCGGAGATCCCGACGTTCTTGTCCTACATCACCGAGCGGCGGCTCTCGAAGCACGGCGACGAGTTCGGCAAGGGCGCCATCGAGGGCGTCGCCGGTCCGGAGGCTGCCAACAACGCATCGGCGGCGGGCATGTTCGTGCCCCTGCTCGCGCTGGGCATCCCGGTCACGGCCACGGCCTCGGTGATGCTGGCGGCGCTCACCAGCTATGGCATCCAGCCCGGTCCGCAGCTGATGACGGAGCAGTCCGACCTGGTGTGGACGCTGCTCGCCAGCCTGCTGATCGGCAACACCCTCCTGCTGGTGCTGAACCTGCCGCTGGCGCCGCTGTGGGCCAAGCTGCTCCGGATCCCGCGTCCGCAGCTCTACGCCGGCATCCTGTTCTTCGCCTGCCTCGGTGCGTTCGCGGCCAACCAGGACGCGTTCGACATCTTCCTGCTGCTGCTGTTCGGCCTGCTGGGGCTGGCGATGCGGCGCTTCGGACTTCCGGTGCTGCCGCTGATCCTGGGCGTCATCCTCGGGCCGATCATGGAGCTGAAGCTGCGCGAGGCACTGACGATCTCCGACGGAGACCTGTCCGGCCTGTGGAGCGAGCCGTTGGCCGTCGCCGTCTACCTGCTCACGGCTCTGGTGGTCGTGGTGCCGGTGGTGCTCAAGCGGGTGCGTCCCGGCACGGACACCCCTGCGGCCGAGGTCGCCCGTGCACGAGCCGAGCAGGACGACGAGAGGGTGGATCGATGAGCCGGATAGTGGTGGCGTGGTCGCCGGACGAGTACGGGCGCGCGGCGCTGACCCATGCGGTCGCGGAGGCCAGACTGCGCGGACTGGGGGTCGTGGTGGTCAACGCCAGCCGGGGCGACGCCCTGGTCGACGACCGGTTCGCGAGTGACGACGACCTCGACGGCGTGCGCGCCGGGCTGGCGGAGGCAGGCCTGTCGTACGACGTGCGTCAGACCGTCGGCGCTGACGTCGGCGACCAGGTGCTGGCCGTCGCGACCGAGGTCGACGCCGCCCTCGTGGTGCTCGGGCTGCGCCGTCGTACGCCGGTCGGCAAGCTGATCATGGGCAGTGTCGCGCAGCGGATCCTGCTCGGCGCGCACTGCCCGGTGCTGGCGGTCAAGCCGGCCTGAGCCGGTGTGAGTTCGCCGCGAGCGGCCCCGGGTTGCCATACTCGGACGGACATGACGACTGAAACAAGTGCCCCGACCGCCGACCTGCTCTCGGTCGCCATGGTGACCCTCGGGTGTGCCCGCAACGAGGTGGACTCCGAGGAGCTCGCCGGACGGCTGGAGGCCGGCGGCTTCCGGCTGGTGGAGGACCCGGCCGACGCGGACACGGTCGTCGTCAACACGTGCGGTTTCGTGGAGTCCGCGAAGAAGGACTCGGTCGACACCCTGCTCGCCGCCGCGGACCTCAAGTCCACCGGCCACACGCAGGCCGTCGTCGCCGTGGGCTGCATGGCCGAGCGCTACGGCAAGGAGCTGGCCGAGTCGCTCCCCGAGGCCGACGCCGTGCTGGGCTTCGACGACTACCCCGACATCGCGGACCGACTGCGCTCGATCGTCGCGGGAGAGACCCACGAGGCGCACACCCCGCAGGACCGTCGCAAGCTGCTGCCGATCACTCCGGTCGAGCGCGCCCTGTCCACGGCCCCGGTGCCCGGGCACGCGTCCGGCCCGGCCTCGCTGCGCCGCCGCCTCGACTCCGGCCCCACCGCGTCGCTCAAGCTCGCGAGCGGCTGCGACCGGCGCTGCTCCTTCTGCGCGATCCCGTCCTTCCGCGGCTCGTTCGTCAGCCGCCGTCCCTCCGACGTGCTGCAGGAGGCGCGCTGGCTGGGGGAGCAGGGTGTGCGCGAGCTCTTCCTGGTCAGCGAGAACTCCACGTCCTACGGCAAGGACCTCGGTGACCTGCGGCTGCTCGAGACGCTGCTGCCCGAGCTGGCCGCCGTCGACGGCGTCGAGCGCGTGCGGGTCTCCTACCTCCAGCCCGCCGAGACCCGCCCCGGCCTGGTCCAGGCCATCGCCGGCACGCCCGGCGTCACGCCGTACTTCGACCTGTCCTTCCAGCACGCCAGCGGCGACGTGCTGCGTCGGATGCGTCGCTTCGGCGACCCCGAGAGCTTCCTGGGTCTGCTCGAGCAGATCCGCACCCTGGCGCCGGAGGCCGGGGTGCGCAGCAACGTGATCGTCGGCTTCCCCGGTGAGAGCGACGAGGACCTGCAGACCCTGTGCGACTTCCTGGTCGACGCGCGCCTCGACGTCACCGGCGTGTTCGGCTACTCCGACGAGGACGGCACCGAGGCGGCGACGTACGACGGCAAGCTCGACGAGGACGAGGTGCGAGCCCGCGTCGAGCACGTCGGCGCACTCGTCGAGGAGCTCACCTCCCAGCGAGCGGCCGACCGCATCGACGAGACGGTCGAGGTGCTGGTCGAGCGCGTCGACGACGGCAGCGTCGAGGGTCGTGCCGCCCACCAGGGGCCCGAGGTCGACGGCTCGACGTACCTCCTCGACTCTGACGCGAAGGTCGGTGACCTGGTCCGCGCGGTCGTGGTCGATTCCGAGGGTGCCGACCTCTACGCTCAGGCCCTGTGATGAGCGAGTCCACGCAGACCCAGCCCAGCAACTGGAACGTCCCCAACGTGCTGACCACGGCGCGGATCGTCGCGGTGCCGTTCTTCGCCTGGGCGCTGCTGATGGACGACGGCGAATCGATCACCTGGCGCTGCGTGGCGTTCGCGATCTTCACGGTCGCGATGATCACCGACAAGATCGACGGTGACCTGGCCCGCAAGCACAACCTGATCACCAACTTCGGCAAGATCGCCGACCCGATCGCCGACAAGGCGGTCACCGGGATGGCCTTCATCGGACTCTCGATCGTCGGCGACGTCTGGTGGTGGGTGACGATCATCGTGCTGATCCGCGAGTGGAGCGTGACGCTGCTCCGGCTGTCGATCCTCAAGAAGGTCGTCATCGCGGCCGCCGACCTCGGCAAGATCAAGACCACCTTCCAGGCGGTCGCCCTGGCGACGCTGTGCCTGCCGCTGCGCGACCCCGACCTCCCGGACGCCCTCCAGACCCCCGGGGAAGTCCTCTTCTACGTCGCCCAGGTGTGCCTGGCGGTCGCGGTCGCGCTCACGCTCTGGTCGGGCTGGGAGTTCTACCGCGACGTCTGGAAGCAGCGCGCGACGCTCCGCAGGTGACCTCCTGAGCGGTGGACACGCTCCCGGTGCCAATCTGTAACAACTAGTTCACCGGAAACCCTTGCGAGAGACGGACGTTTCGGGGTTATCTTCCCTTCTCGGTCCCGGCCGGAGGGCTTCCCACGCGTCCATCAGTTCTCGGAGATTTCTACTGTCGTTCTCCGACCTGCTGAGGATGCTTCCCGACGACTCGGTTCGATGGCGTTGCCCGGTCCTGCCTACCGTTCGGAGAATCGTTCTTCATGCTTGCTTCCTACAAGCGATTCACGGGGGCCGTCGCGCTCGCCGTCGTCGCCAGTGGTCTCGCGCTCCTCCCGCTCGCACCCGCCTCGGCGAACCCGGCCGGCACCGGTCTCGTCATCAGCGAGGTGTACGGCGGCGGCGGCAACACTGGCGCGACGTACAACAACGACTTCGTCGAGCTCTACAACCCGACGGACGCGGCCATCACGCGTCGACGGGCTGTCCATCCAGTACCGCTCCGCCACCGGCAGCGTCGGCGGCACCCGACGGCGCTGCCAGCGGGCAACGTCCCGGCGGCATGGCTCACTACCTGGTCCAGATGAGCGCCGGCACCGGCGGCAGCGGGTCCGCGCTGCCGACGCCCGACGGTGGCCTCGCCGGCCATCGGCATGGCTGCCGCGGGCTGGACAGGTGATCCTGGCGAGCACGGCGCGACCGCGCTCGATCCGGCAATCTGGCGCGGGACCGCGAACGTCACCGACATCGGTCGGCTGCGGCGGCATCGGCACCACCTTCGAGACGGCGCGCGTCGGCACCGCTGCGGCGTCAACACGACCTCAGTCGCTGAACCGCAGTGCCACCGGCGCCGACACCGACATCAACGCCGCCGACTTCAGCCGTCGCCGCCCCGACGCCCGACCGCGGCCGGCACCGGCCGCGCTGTCGCTGACCAACCCCGGTGCGCAAGACCAGCACCGTCGGCGCACGCGATCACGCCGGTCAACCTCGCTGCGACCGGCGGCACCACGCCGTACACGTTCAGCGCGACCAACCTGCCGGACGGCCTGTCGATCACGCACCGCCGGCGTCATCTCCGGCACCCCGACCACCGCGGGCACCCCGACCGTCACCGTGACGGTGACCGACAGCGCGAGCACGCCCGGCGACGGACAGCAAGAGCTTCATCTGGACGGTCAACGCCGCGCCCACCGGCGTGACGGCGATCAAGGACATCCAGGGCACGGGCACCAGCTCGCCGATCACCGGCCAGACGGTGTCGACGCAGGGCGTCGTGACCGCGTCGTACCCGACCGGCGGCATCAACGGCTTCTACGTCCAGACCCCCGGTGCCGACACGGCCGACGCCTCCGACGCGATCTTCGTCTACGGCGGCGCGAGCGGCTTCGGCACCTACCCGGCGATCGGTGACTCGGTCGACGTGACCGGCACCGTCGCCGAGAACTTCGGTCTGACCGAGCTCACCGGCGTCGACCTGGACGGCGCACGGCTCCAGCCTCGGCACGGTGACCCCCAAGACCGTGGTCCCGGGCACCGACTGCCCGCTGCCCGGCAACACCTGCGACGACCGCCGCCGCGCTCGACACCGCCCGCGAGGCGGCCGAGGGCGAGGCGTTCCAGCCGACCGGCAACTGGACCGCTGACCGACGTCTACGACGGTGGTCCCGCCTACACGGTCGGCACCAACTCGAGCTCCAACTTCGGTGAGCTCGGCGTGGCCGCGGAGAGCAGCACGGCCCTGATCGCGCCCGACCGAGCTCTTCGACGTGCAGACCCAGGCCAGCCGAGCTCGCGAACCGCAAGAAGTGGAACGACGCGCACCGGATCATCGTCGACGACGGCTCCAGCCTCAACTACACGTCGGCGGCCAACACCGGCACGCCGGTCCCGTGGATGACGTCGATCGTACGTCCCGCGGGTGGGTGCGGCCATCACCTTCCCCGCCCCCGCGATCCTGATCAGCGACTTCAGCCAGTGGCGGCTGCTGCCGAGCAGCCAGGTCGTCGGCCAGCCGTCGAGCACCCAGCCGCAGCTGCAGCAGACGCGCGCGGCCAACGCGACGCCCGCAGACGTCGGCGGTGACCTCAAGCTCGCCACCTTCAACGTGCTGAACTTCTTCCCGACCACCGGCAACGAGTACGCCGCCATGGGCGGCGGCAACGCCTGCACCTACTTCACCGACCGCGCCGGCAACCAGATCACCAACAACAGCTGCACGCCCAACGGTCCCCGCGGTGCGGCCAACACGGCCAACCTGATCCGCCAGCGCGACAAGATCGTCTCGGCGATCAACACCGCCAACGCCGACATCGTCTCCCTCGAGGAGCTCGAGAACTCGGTCCAGTTCGGCAAGGACCGCGACTTCGCGATCACCGAGCTGGTCAACGCGCTCAACGTCGGCGACCCCCGGCAAGTGGGCCTTCGCCCCCTCGCCGGCCGCGGCCGACCTGCCGGCCCTGGCCGAGCAGGACGTGATCCGCACCGGCTTCATCTACCAGCCGGCCCGGGTGTCGCTGGTCGGCGCCTCCAAGGTCCTGGTCGGCAGCGCGCCCTTCGGCAACGCCCGCGAGCCGCTCGCCCAGGCGTTCAAGAAGGCGGGCTCGGCGGACAGCACTGCCTTCGCAGTGATCGTCAACCACTTCAAGTCCAAGGGCTCGGGCGTCAACGACGGCACCGGGCAGGGCAACGCCAACCCGGACCGCATCGCTCAGGCGGACGCGCTGGTCAGCTTCGCCAACGACTTCAAGACCGCGCGCGGCCTGACCAAGGTCTTCCTGGTCGGCGACTTCAACGCCTACTCCCACGAGGACCCGATCGACCGCCTGGTCGCGGGTGGCTACACCGAGGTGCACTCGACCACCGACGCCAACGAGGAGACCTACAACTTCGACGGGCAGATCGGCTCGCTCGACCACGTGCTCGCCAACGCCGCCGCCCTGGCTGACGTCAGCGGCGCCGACGTGTGGCCGATCAACGGCTACGAGTCCGTCTACTACGAGTACAGCCGCTACAACTACAACGTCACCGACCTCTACGCAGGCGGCCCGTTCCGGTCCTCCGACCACAGCCCCGAGATCGTCGGCATCAACGTGGCCAGCGAGCCGGCCACCAGGGACATCCAGATCCTGGGCACGAACGACTTCCACGGCCGGATCCAGAACGACACGACGTCGGCGTCCGCCGGGGCCGCGGTCCTGGCCGGTGCGGTGAAGCAGTTGCGTGCGGCCAACCCGGACACGGTGTTCGCTGCCGCGGGTGACCTGATCGGTGCCTCGACGTTCGAGTCGTTCATCGCGAAGGACAAGCCGACCATCGATGCGCTGAACGAGGCGGGTCTCGAGGTCTCGGCGGCGGGCAACCACGAGTTCGACCAGGGCTACGACGACCTGGTCAACCGGGTGATGGCGCCGTACAACGCCGACTCGAACCCGTACGGCGGGGCGAGCTGGAAGTACATCGCCGCAAACCTGCGGCTCAAGAGCGACCACAGCCACGCGCTGGCGCCGACGTTCACGAAGACGTTCGGCACCGTGAAGGTGGGCTTCGTGGGTGCCGTCACCGAGCACCTTCCGGAGCTCGTGTCGCCCGGTGGGATCTCCCAGCTGGACGTGACCGACATCGTCACCGACGTCAACGCCTCGGCCAACGACCTCAAGGCCGACGGCGCGGACGTGATCGTGCTGCTGGTCCACGAGGGTGCCGCCGGCACCGACTGCGCCACGATGGCCGACAACCCGACCTCGGACTTCGGCTCGATCATCGCCGGGGTCAACGACAAGGTCGACGCGATCGTGTCGGGCCACACCCACCTGGCCTACAACTGCTCCTTCCCGGTCGCCGGCTGGTCCGACCGCCCGGTCAAGGAGCGCCCGGTGGTCTCGGCCGGCCAGTACGGCATGGCGCTGAACAAGCTGGTCTTCACGGTCGACACCGCCACCGGTCAGGTCCAGGCGAAGACCCAGGCGCTGCTGCCGCTGAAGGTCGGTACGACGGGGAGCACCTTCAACTACCCGGTCGACTCGGCCACCCAGACGATCGTCACCAACGCGGTCAACAACGCCAACGTGCTCGGCGCCCAGCCGCTGGGCAAGATCGGCGGCGCGTTCTACCGAGCGAAGCTCGCGGACGGCACGACCGAGAACCGTGGTGGCGAGTCGACCCTGGGCAACCTGGTCGCCGAGGTGCAGCGGTGGAGCACCCGCAACCCGGAGTCCGGCTCGGCGCAGATCGCCTTCATGAACCCCGGTGGTCTGCGGGCCGACATGGTCGGTGACGGCACCGGCGCGTTCCCGCGGACGCTGACCTACAAGCAGGCGGCCAACGTCCAGCCCTTCGCCAACACCCTGGTCAACGAGAAGCTGACCGGGTCGCAGATCAAGACCGTGCTCGAGCAGCAGTGGCAGCCGACCGGTTCGTCGCGGCCGTTCCTGAAGCTGGGCATCTCGAAGGGGTTCACGTACACCTTCGACGAGTCGAAGCCGGTGGGCTCCCGGATCACGGGGATGTGGCTCAACGGCGCCCCGGTCGTGCCCGCCACCGTCTACTCGGTGACGGTGAACTCGTTCCTGGCCACGGGCGGTGACAACTTCCTGGAGCTCAACAACGGCGCCAGCAAGCAGGACACCGGCAAGACCGACCTGCAGGGCATGGTCGACTACATGGCGGCGTTCGGCGCCGACCCCGACAAGGTCCCGGTCGACTACAAGCAGAACAGCGTCGGGGTCACCTTCCCGGCCATCGCCCCGGCGGTCGTACAAGCCGGGTGACCATGTCGTGTTCGACGTGTCGTCCTGGTCGATGACGGGACCCGGTGACGTCAAGGACACCGAGCTCCAGGTCAAGCTGGGCGACACCACGCTCGGCACCGCGCCCGTCACCAGCACCCTCCAGACGGCGCTGCCCGGCTTCGACAACGTGGGCACCGCGTCGGTGGACGTGGTCCTGCCGCCCAACCTGCCCGACGGCACGGCGACGCTGACCCTGGTCGGTGCCACGACCGGCACCGAGGTCCCGGTCACCGTCGTCGTGGAGGACGGTCTCGCGGACATCCAGGTGCTCGCGACCAACGACTTCCACGGTCGCATCCAGAACGACAGCGCCAGCGCGGCTGCCGGTGCTGCGGTCCTCTCGGGCGCGGTCAAGCAGCTCCGGGCGGCGAACCCCGACACGGTGTTCGCGGCGGCAGGTGACCTGATCGGCGCCTCGACGTTCGAGTCCTTCATCCAGAAGGACAAGCCGACGATCGACGCGCTCAACGAGGCTGGCCTCGAGGTCTCGGCGGTGGGCAACCACGAGCTGGACAAGGGCTACGACGACCTGATCAACCGGGTGATGGCGGCGGAGTCGGCAGACAACCCCCAGGGTGGCGCGAACTGGAAGTACATCGCCGCCAACCTCAAGATGAAGACGACCGGCGACCCGGCCGTGCCGGCGACGTTCATGAAGACGATGGACGGCGTCGACATCGGTTTCGTCGGAGCGGTCACCGAGGACCTGCCGTCCCTGGTCAGCCCGGCCGGCATCGCCGACCTGCGGGTCGACCCGATCGTCAGCTCGGTCAACGCCGCTACCGCGGACCTCAAGGCCGAGGGCGCGGACGTCGTGGTGATGCTGGTGCACGAGGGTGCTCCGACCACGGCCTGCGCCACCATGAACACCGGTGGCGGGACCTGGGCCAACATCGTCAACGGCGTCAGTGACGACGTCGATGCGATCGTCTCGGGTCACACCCACCTCGAGTACAACTGCTCCTTCCCGGTCGCCGGCTGGTCCGACCGCCCGGTCAAGGAGCGCCCGGTGGTCTCGGCCGGTCAGTACGGCGCCAACCTCAACCAGCTCGTCTTCAAGGTCGACCGGACGACGGGCAAGGTCCAGGCCAAGAGCCAGGTGATCCTGAAGCTGAAGTCCTGCACCAACGCGACCGCATGCACCAACTACCCGGCCGACCCCGCCACGGCGACGATCGTCGCGGACGCGGTCGCGCAGGCCGAGGTCCTCGGTGCGCAGAAGCTCGGTGAGCTCGGCGGCGCCTTCAACCGGGCGAAGCTGGCCGACGGCACCACCGAGAACCGCGGTGGCGAGTCGACCCTCGGCAACCTGGTCGCCGAGGTCCAGCGCTGGGCGACCCGCAGCACGGAGTCCGGCTCGGCGCAGATCGCGTTCATGAACCCGGGCGGTCTGCGGGCCGACATGGTCGGCACCGGCACCGGTGCCTTCCCGCGCGACCTGACCTACAAGCAGGCCGCGGTGGTCCAGCCCTTCGCCAACACCCTGGTGAACCTGGATCTGACCGGTGCCCAGATCAAGACCGTGCTCGAGCAGCAGTGGCAGCGCGACGCCAGCAACAACGTGCCGTCGCGACCGTTCCTGCGGCTCGGCATCTCGAAGGGCTTCACCTACACCTACAGCCAGTACGACGACCCGGCGAAGCCCGGTCAGAAGCTGGGCAGGATCACCGGGATGTGGCTCAACGGCGAGCCGATCAGCCCCGACGGCGACGTACTCGGTGACGGTCAACTCGTTCCTGGCCTCCGGTGGCGACAACTTCCGGGAGCTCGCCAACGGCACCGGCAAGCAGGACACCGGCAAGGTGGACCTCGAGGCGATGGTCGACTACATGGCCGCCGCCACCGCTCCGGTGATCCCGGACTTCACCCAGCGCTCGGTCGGGGTGACCTTCCCGGCCGACGCGCCGGCGTCGTACAAGCCAGGTGACGAGGTGGCGTTCTCGGCGTCCTCGCTGGCGTTCTCGACCGCGGCGGACAAGAAGGACCCCAACGTCACGGTCTGGCTCGGCAACGAGCCGCTCCGCACCACGGCGGTCGACAACACCATCGGGACCGCGGTGTACGACGAGTACGGCACCGCGCCGGTGACCTTCGTGGTGCCCGCTGGCACCCCGGCCGGCCTGACCGAGTTCCGCCTCGTCGGCAACCAGACCGGCACCGAGGTGCCGTTCAAGATCGAGGTCGCGGCGGCCGCTCCTGCAGCCACGGTCTCGGCCGGTGGCGACCAGACGGTCGCCTGGGGCCAGGCGGCGTCGATCCCGGTCGAGGTGACCGGCAACGGCGCGGTGGCGACCGGCACGGTGCAGCTGTTCGAGGGCACCACGGCGATCGGTGTCCCGGTGACGCTGGTCGACGGCAAGGCCACGCTCCCGGTGGGATCGCTGGAGCCCGGTGCGCACACCCTGCGCGTCGAGTACTCCGACGGCAACTACCCGGACGCGACCGACGAGGTCGTCGTGACCGTCACCAAGGCGACGCCGACGGTGGTGGCGAGCGACGTCTCGCTGACCTACGGCAAGGCGGCGACGGTCATCGTGAAGGTCGGTCCGAGTACGGCGACGGGCACGGTCAAGGTCCTGGCCGGCTCCAAGGTGCTCGGTACGGCGACGGTGTCCGGCGGAGTCGCGAAGGTGACCCTGCCCGCACGCTCGCTCAAGCCTGGGACCACGACCCTGATTGCGGCGTACTCCGGGAACAGCCGGTTCAACGCGCGCACGGACACCTTCCGGGCGTCGGTGGCCAAGGCCGCCTCGTCCACGAAGGTGACGGCGAGCCCGGGGAAGGCCACGGTCAAGAAGACCAAGGTCACGCTGCGGATCACGGTCAAGGGCCAGCCGGGTGTGGCTCCGACCGGCAAGGTCACGGTCAAGATCCCGGGTCAGGGCACCAAGCGGCTGACCCTGCGCAACGGTCAGGCGACGCTGAAGCTGGCGAAGTTCTCCAGCACCGGACGCAAGACGATCCGGGTCACCTACCCCGGCAACACCTTCCTGAAGGCCAGCGTCGACACCGTGGTCGTCAGGGTCGTCAAGAAGTAGCAGCACACCGCTGACCCGTCTGCCTCGATCCGAGGCGGGCGGGTCAGTGTGCTTCTCGGGCTCGCTCCTGTGCCTCCGCGAGGTCGATCGCCGCGTGCACGAGAGTGAGGTGGCTGAAGGCCTGCGGGAAGTTGCCCACCATCCGGCGCCCGGACACGTCGTACTCCTCGGAGAGCAGGCCGACGTCGTTGACCAGTCCGCAGAGCCGGTCGAAGAGGGCGGCGGCGTCGTCGAGCCGGCCGGCACCGGCGTACGCCGAGACCAGCCAGAAGGAGCACGCCAGGAACGGGTGCTCGTCGCCTGCTAGGCCGTCGACGCCGGACTGGGTCCGGTAGCGCAGCAGCAGCCCGTCGCGCATCAGGTCGCGCTCGATCGCCTCGATGGTGCCCAGCATCCGCGGGTCGTCACCGGCGACGATGCCGATCTGGGGGAGGACCAGGAGCGCGGCGTCGACCTCGGTGCTGCCGTAGAACTGCACGAACGTGTTGCGCTCGGCGTCGTACCCCTGGTCGAGGACCTCGGTGCGAGCCTTGTCCCGCAGGGTCCGCCAGCGATCGACCGGCCCGTCGAGGTCGAACTCCTCGACCGCGCGCACCGCACGGTCGAACGCGGCCCACACCATCGCCTGGGAGTGGGTGAACCGCTGCTGGGGGCCGCGGATCTCCCAGAGGCCGTGGTCCTTGCGGCGCCAGGTCTTGGCGAGGTTCTCCACCAGCGCGCGCTGGAGCGCCCAGGCGTCGCGGTCGGCGTGCCCGGCGGCGTGGCGGGTGTGCTCGAGCGCGATCATCACCTCGCCGAGCACGTCGAGCTGGCGCTGGAGCGTCGCGCCGTTGCCGATCCGCACCGGCGTCGAGTCGGCGTAGCCGGGCAGGTGGGGGAGCGTGTGCTCGGGCAGGCGGCGGCCGCCGTCCACGGCGTACATGATCTGCAGGTCCTCGGGGTCTCCCGCGACGGCGCGCAGCAGCCAGGAGCGCCACAGCGCGGCCTCGTCGGTGTGCCCGGCCCGGATCAGCGCGCTGATCGTGAGCGCGGCGTCGCGCAGCCAGCAGTAGCGGTAGTCCCAGTTGCGCTCGCCGCCCGGGTCCTCGGGCAGCGAGGTGGTGGGCGCGGCGACGATGCCGCCGGTCTCCTCGTCGGTGAGCATCCGCAGGGTGAGCAGGGAGCGGCGTACGACGTCGACGTGCGGCACGTCCTCGCGGCACTGGTCCGACCAGCGGACGTCGGCGCGGACCGACTCCTCGATGTCCGTGTCGGGAGGGCCGATGCCGTCGAGGGGCGCGTACGACGGCAGCCAGGTCGTCGAGAAGGTCAGCACGTCACCGGTCGTGACGTCGAACTCGTCGACGTGGCGGTGGTCGCTGGCCCGGGGGAGCCGTGGTCCGCGCAGCACCAGCCGGTCCGGGCCGCCGATCGCGGTGATCACCGCCTCCCCGTGGATCCTCTGGCGGCGCACCCAGGGCACGATCTCGCCGTAGTCGAGGCGCACCATCCACTCGTGACGCATCCGCACCGTCCCGCGCACCCCCTCGACCCGGCGGACCAGGTCGGAGCGGTCGTCGCCGCGCGGCATCGCATCGGTGAGCGTGACCTCCCCGCTCGCGGTCGTGAAGGTCGTCTCCAGCACGGCCGACGCCTCGACGTAGCGGCGTCGCACGTCGTACTCGTCGACCGGGCAGAGCTGCCAGTGGCCGTGCTCATCGGTGCCGAGCAGCGCGGCGAAGCAGGCGGCCGAGTCGAAGCGTGGAAGGCACAGCCAGTCGACCGAGCCGTTGCTCCCGATCAGGGCGCCGCTGCGCCGGTCACCGACCAACGCATACTCCTCGATCGGCAACGCCATGCTCGGACACTAGCCTTGGTGTCGTGACAGACCCTGCCGAGCGCGTCCACCGGCTGCTCCGGGAGGCCGGGCAGACGCTCGCCACGGCCGAGTCGCTCACCGGCGGCCGGCTCGCGGCGGCGCTCACCGCGCCGGCGGGTGCCTCGGACGTGTACGTCGGGGGTGTGGTCACCTACGCGACCGAGCTCAAGGCGTCGCTGCTCGGCGTGTCCGAGCACGTCATCGAGACGCACGGGGTGGTCTCCTCGGAGTGCGCCCAGGCGATGGCCTCCGGGGTCCGGCTGCTGACGGGGGCGACGTACGGCCTCTCGACGACCGGAGTCGCCGGCCCGTCGTCGCAGGACGGCAAGCCGCCGGGCACGGTGTTCGTCGGGATCGCCGGTGCGGACCTGCTGGTGACGGTGGTCCTGGAGCTGCACGGCAAGCGCGGACAGATCCAGGACCGCACCTGTCGAGAGGCGTTGACGTCGTTCGAGCAGGTCTTGCGACGGGAAGAAACACCACTCCGGTAGCGTTGCCCCACAGGTCGACTCGACGTGGGCCGATGTTCGTAGTACAAGGAGGCGCGCATGGTGCTGTTTCGTCGGTTCCTCGGCGATGTGCTTCGCGACGTCCGGATGCAGCGCGGCCTGACGCTGCGCGAGGTCTCCGCGGAGGCCCGGGTCAGCCTCGGCTACATCTCCGAGATCGAGCGCGGCCAGAAGGAAGCGTCCTCGGAGCTGCTCGCCTCGCTGTGCACCGCCCTCGACATCCCGCTCTCCGACGTGCTGCGTGACGTCTCCGACCTGGTCGCCCTCGAAGAGGCCGCCGCCGCGATCACCCGCATCCCGGTCGCCCCGCGGGCCCGTCAGGTCGTCAACTCCGCCGCTTGATCACTCAGGGAGTTGGTCGGCAGTCCGACGAACCCCTCTCGATCAGCGCGGCGGCTGGCAGCGCGGGCACCAGTAGGCGACGCGAGCACGGCCTTCCTCGCCGAGCTCGGCGTGCTGGATCGGCGTCCCGCACCGCAGGCAGCGTTCGTGCAGGCGTCCATAGACCCACAGGCTGCGGCCACGACGCTTGTCGCCGGTGGTGCAGATCTGCGGCTGCTGGCGGTTCTGGTCGAGCATCGAGCGGGCGAGCCGCACCATGCGCAGCGGGTCGGTGACGGCGCCCACCGGCGTACGCGGGTCGTAGCCGGTGAGGAAGCACAGCTCGGTGCGGTAGATCGTGCCGATCCCGGCCAGGTTGCGCTGGTCGAGCAGCGCCTCGCCGAGCGGCCGGGCCGGGTCGGCGAGCAGGCGGCGTACGGCCTCCGCCTCGTCCCAGTCCGCGCCCAGCAGGTCGGGCCCCAGATGACCGACGACGTCGTGCTCGCGCTCGCGCGCGATCAGCTCGACCACCCCGAGCTGGAAGCCGACCGCGGTGCGCTCGGCCGTGCCCAGCACCACCCGCACCAGGTGGTCCGGCTTGCCCCAGCGCTCGCTCGGCCGGAAGACCCGCCACGAGCCCTCCATCTTGAGGTGAGTGTGCAGGGTGACCGGGCCGTCCGGGGCGTCGATGCGGGTGAGCAGGTGCTTGCCCCGCGACACGGTCTCGATGACCGTGCCGCCACTGAGGTCGACGGTGGCGTGCTGGGGGACCCGGAAGTCGGTGCGGGTGAGCTGTCGACCGGCGAGGCCACGCTGGAGGCGCTGCGCCGTGCGCCAGACCGCGTCGCCCTCAGGCACCGGGGGCCCTCAGCCGCAGTCCCTTGGGGGTGGCCACGAATCCGGCGTCCTGCAGCGCCTGTCGCAGCGGCGTCGACCCGGAGCCGAGCAGCTGCTCGCCGTCGGCCTTCTCGACCGTGAGCCGGCCGAGCGAGCCCCGTCGTACGGCGTCCGCGAGCGAGGCCGCCGCCGGGATCAGCAGGTCGGCGTCGTCGCTCCAGGTCAGGAGGGTGCGGCCGCCGCGCTCGACGTACAGCGTGAGCACGCCGTCGACGAGCACCACGATCGCGCCGGCCTTGCGGCCGGGACGGTGACCGGCGGGCTTCTCGGTGGGCGAGCCCGTCGAACCAGGCCAGGGGAGGGCGGCACCGTACGGGTTGGCGGGGTCGGTCGCCGCCAGCGCGACGGCGGACGGCTTGGCGTCCGGAGGGACGTCAGCGAAGGTGCGCAGCCGGTCGACCGCGCCGGCGGTGCCGAACTGCGCCGCCCCGAGCCCGTCGACGAAGTAGCCGCGTCGGCAGCGGCCGGAGTCCTCGAACGCCGAGAGCACCTTGTAGACGGCGGCGAAGCCGCCGGGGACCCGTTCGCTCACCACGGCTCCGCGGATCACGACACCGTGCCGGTCGAGCAGTCGCTCGGCGGTTGCGTGGGCCCGTCGGGTCGGGTCGGTGTCGAGCTCGGGTAGGAGGGCCCACCGCCCGGCCGTCTCCGGGGGGCCGGTGCGCGCCGGCATCCGGCCGCGACCACCGGTCGTGCTGGACATCCGCACCCGTGGCGGCGGACGACGGCTGCGGTGCGCAGGCTTGCCGCCCCGGGTGAGCGCACGCAGCGGGGTGAGGGTGTCGTTGCTGACCCGGCCCGCCCACACCAGCTCCCACAGGGCCGCGGAGAGCGCGGCGTCGTCGTTCGCGCCGACGGCATCGGAGAGCTGGCGGAAGAACCACGCCCCGCCGGGTGCGAGCGCGTCGAGCACGGCCTGGTGCAGCTCGCTGTGCTCGAAGGGCAGGTGGTCGGGCAGCGTGAGCGGCGCTTGGTCGGCGAGGTGCAGCGAGACCCAGCCGTCAGCCCCGGGGAGTGCCGCGTGACCCGCCCAGATCACCTCACCGGAGGCGGTCAGCTCGTCGAGGTAGGACGGCTCGTAGTCGCGCACCCGCGCACCCAGCACCAGCGGCTCGAGCGCCGAGGCGGGTACGGCGCAGCCGGCCAGCTGGTCGATCACGCTGAGCACGCCATCGACGCCCCGGAGCCGCCCACCCACGTGCTGCCACGCGGTCAGGAACCGACCGAGGGACTCGGGCTCGACCGGCTCGATCTCCTGGCGCAGCCGGGCCAGCGAGCGCCGGCGGAGCTTGCGCAGCACCTCGGCGTCACACCACTCGGTGCCGGAGCCGGAGGGGCGGAACTCCCCGTCGAGCACCCGCCCCTGCGCTGCGAGCCGCTGCAGGGTGTGGCGTACGACGGCTGCGCCCAGCCCCAGGCGAGCCGCCACGTCGTCGGTGGTGAACGGTCCGTGCGTGCGGGCGTAGCGGGCGACCAGGTCGGCCAGCGGGTCGTCGACGGGCTCGGCGAAGACGTCAGGGGTGCCGGGTGGCACGGGCACGCCGAGACCGTCGCGGAGACGGCCGACGTCCTCGATCGCCACCCAGCGCTCGTCACCCGCCATCCGGACCTCGACCACGCGTCGGCTCTGGGACAGGGCACCCAGCCAGTCGGTCGGGTCCGCGCCGTCGATCGCACGGGCGGCGATCTCGGCGCTCGACAGCGGTCCGAGCAGGCGCAGCAGGTCGGCGACGCCCTCGGCGTCACGGGCCTGCCGGTCGGGGGCGAGACGTTGGAGCTCGGCCTCGACCTCGGCGAGCACGTCGGGGTCGAGCAGCTCGCGCAGCTCGGCGCGGCCGAGCAGCTCGGCGAGCAGCCCCTGGTCGAGGGCGAGCGCGGCAGCCCGGCGCTCGGCGATGGGCGAGTCGCCCTCGTACATGAACTGGGCGACGTAGCCGAAGAGGAGCGTGCGGGCGAACGGCGAGGGCTGGTGGGTCGCCACGTCCACGACCTGCACCTCGCGCCGGTCGATGCCCCGCATCAGGGCGGTCAGGGCGGGCAGGTCGTAGACGTCCTGCAGACACTCGCGCACGGCCTCGAGGACGATGGGGAACGACGGGTACTGCACGGCGACCTCGAGCAGCGCGGCCGAGCGCTGGCGTTGCTGCCACAGGGGCGATCGCCGGCCGGGGTCGCGTCGCGGGAGCAGCAGCGCGCGCGCCGCGCACTCGCGGAAGCGGGAGGCGAAGAGGGCGGAACCGCCGACCTCCTGGGTGACCAGCGCGTCGATCTCGTCGGGCTCGAAGATGATCACGTCGCCCGCCGGCGGCTCGGCGTCGGTGTCGGGGATCCGGATCACGATGCCGTCGTCGGAGGCCACGGCCTGCCCGTCGACGCCGTAGCGCTCCCGCAGCCGGGCGTTGATCGCGAGAGCCCACGGCGCGTGCACCGGGACGCCGTACGGCGAGTGGACGACGAGCCGCCAGTCGCCGAGCTCGTCGCGGAAGCGCTCGACGACGAGCGTCTGGTCGCTGGGCAGCAGGTTGGTGGCCTCGAGCTGCTCGTGGAGGTAGCCGACCAGGTTGGCGGCGGCGTACTCGTCGAGGCCGTCGGCGCGGGCGCGCTCCTCGGCGCGCTCGCGGGGGAGCGCGCCGAGCTCGCGGGTGAAGGCGCCGATCGCGGCGCCGAGCTCGGCGGGGCGGCCGAGGGTGTCGCCCTTCCAGAACGGCAGCCGTCCGGGGATGCCGGGCGCGGGGGTCACGAGCACCCGGTCGTGGGTGATGTCCTCGATCCGCCAGCTGGTGGCGCCGAGCGCGAAGATGTCGCCGATCCGGGACTCGTAGACCATCTCCTCGTCGAGCTCGCCGACGCGCCGGCCCGGGCCCTCGCCCCCGACGAGGAAGACGCCGAAGAGCCCGCGGTCGGGGATCGTGCCGCCGCTCGTGACGGCCAGCCGCTGCGAGCCCGGTCGCCCGGTCAGGGTGCCGGTGACGCGGTCCCAGACGATGCGCGGGCGCAGCTCGGCGAACTCGTCGGAGGGGTAACGACCGCTCAGCAGGTCGAGTGTCGCGTCGTACGCGCTGCGCGGGAGCTGGGCGAACGGCGCACTCCGCTTCACGAGCTCGAAGAGGTCGTCGACGGACCAGGCCTCGAGGGCGGTGGTCGCCACGACCTGCTGGGCAAGCACGTCCAGGGGATTGGTCGGGACCCGGAGCGACTCGATCGCGCCGGTGCGCATGCGACCCACGGCTACGGCGGTCTGGGCGAGATCACCGCGGTGCTTGGGGAAGAGCACCCCACGGGAGACCTCCCCGACCTGGTGGCCGGCCCGGCCGACCCGCTGCAGGGCGCTGGCCACCGACGGCGGCGACTCGATCTGGATCACCAGGTCGACGGCACCCATGTCGATGCCGAGCTCGAGGCTGCTGGTCGCGACGACGCAGGGCAGCCGACCGCGCTTGAGGTCGTCCTCGATCAGCGCGCGCTGCTCCTTGGACACCGACCCGTGGTGCGCCTTCGCGATGAGCGCCGGAGCACCGTCCGCCTGCCCCGACTGAGCCATCACCTGCGCCGGCACCGCGCCGTTCGTCGCGAGCGCGAGACCGGCCCGCTCACCCGCGATCTCGTTGAACCGCGCGGTCAGTCGCTCGGCGAGCCGACGCGAGTTGGCGAAGACGATCGTCGACTGGTGCTGCTCGATCAGGTCGACGACCCGCTCCTCGACGTGCGGCCAGATGCTCTGCGCGCGCGACGGGTCCTCGCTCTCCTCGTCGTACTCACCGGGGGCGGTCATGTCCTCGACGGGGACGACGACGGTGAGGTCCCACTCCTTCGCCGAAGGGGGAGCGACGATCTCGACCGGGGCGGTGCCGCCGAGGAACCGGGCGACCTCGTCGAGCGGGCGCACGGTGGCGGAGAGCCCGATCCGTTGAGCCGGCCGGTCGAGGAGCGCGTCGAGCCGCTCCAGGCTCACCGCGAGGTGGGCGCCGCGCTTGGTGCCGGCGACGGCGTGCACCTCGTCGACGATCACCGTCTCGACGCCGCGCAGCGACTCACGTGCCTGGCTGGTCAGCATCAGGAAGAGCGACTCAGGGGTCGTGATGAGGATGTCCGGCGGCGCCGTCGTCAGCTTGCGACGGTCAGCCGCCGGGGTGTCGCCGGAGCGGACGCCGACGCTCAGCTCCGGCATCGGGGTGCCCAGCCGGTCGGCGGTGTGCCGGATGCCGGTGAGCGGTGCCCGCAGGTTGCGCTCGACGTCGACGCCGAGCGCCTTGAGCGGGGAGATGTAGAGGACCCGACAGCGGTGCCGCTTGTCCTCCGGCGGAGGTGTGGTGAGCAGCCGGTCGATGGACCACAGGAAGGCGCTCAGGGTCTTGCCGGAGCCGGTCGGCGCGACCACGAGCGCGTGCCGACCCGCGCCGATGGCGTCCCAGGCACCCGCCTGGGCAGGCGTCGGCTCGGCGAACGCCGCACCGAACCAGGTGCGCGTCGCCTCGCTGAAACGGGCGAGGGGATCGGTCACGGAACCATCCTTGCTCACGGCACCGACGACGCTCCTTCCCCCGAGTCAGGGCGAGGCCGACTCCGCAGGCGTCGGGCTCGGTGCCGGTGAGACGGACGCGGACCCTGAGTCGGAGCTGGTCGGCTCCGCTCCGGGCGAGGACGACGTGGTCTCCGTCGGCTCTCCGGAGGGCTCCGGGGTCTCGCTCGGGTCGGTGGATCCCGTGGCTCCGTCGTCGGGATCCGGCTGGTCCTGCGGGTCGTCGCCGCCGGAGTCCTGCCCGCTGACCTCCCCGATCGTGGTGTCACCAGAGCCGGATCCGCCGGTCATCGAGGAGACGCTGCGGCCGGCAACCAGCTCGACAGCGGTGATCACCGCCAGGGTGACGAGGAACAATGCCACGGTCACGAGCACGACGCGCTTCCACGGCAGCTGGGTCAGCCGTTCTCCCCACCCGACCGGGGCCTCCGTGCTCGCCTCGTCGAGGTCCTGCTGCGCTTCCTCGAGCCGCTCCTCGGCATGGTCGAGATGGCTGTCCCGGACCTCGGTGTCATCGGCGGCTGTTGCCCGCAGCACCTCGGCCCGGGCGACGCCGACCTTCTCGGCCGCGCCCTTCTGCTTCTTCGTCAACGAGCGCTTGCTCGTCGACAGTCCCTGCGCGAACCAGGCGCTGCCCACGGACACCACAAGACTGCCGATCGCCGCACCGATGATCGTGCCGGCGGCTCCGAGCGTCGAGAGCAGGACCGCCGAGGCCACGGCAGCCAGGGCTCCCGCGACCACTCGGGTCCAGTCGATCTCCACCTTCTCGGCGGCGTCCGGGTCGTCGGTCATCACGAATCAGTATGCCGGGATCCCGTGTGGGTGCACGTGGCCGCGGACCCTCGACCGTGTCCTACCTGCCGTTGAAGCCGATCATCATGGTGCGCACCAGGTCGCCGGACGTGACGGGTTCGCGATAGCGCGCCAGATTTCCTCCGACGTCCGCCGGCGTACGCCGCGGCTCGGGGGCTGGGTGGTCAGTGGCGACCACGTCCGCAGTCCGTGCGGTCGGGCGGTGGACGTGGCCGGAGTGCTCGAAGACGGTGTGGAAGGAGTGTCCGATGCTGGCGGTGAGGCTCATGGCGGGTGTCCCTTCGGTGGCCCTCGCCCCGCAGGAGGGGGCCGGTGGTGGGGAGGCTCCCGAGCGGCCTGCTGACATCGCTACCAAGACGCGTTGGCGAGCCGAAAGCGTTGCCCGACCACCCTGAGCAACACTGACGCGCGTGAGCGATCTGCTGCGTACCCCCGATGACCGGTTCGTGGGCCTGCCGGGCTACCCCTTCTCACCGCGGTACGTCGAGGTCGAGGCTGACGGCATGGATCCGCTGCGGATGCACTACCTCGACGAGGGACCCTCGGACGGGCCGGTGGCGCTGCTGCTGCACGGGCAGCCCACCTGGTCCTACCTCTACCGGAAGGTCGTGCCGGTGCTCGTCGCCGCGGGGATCCGGGTGATCGCCCCCGACAACATCGGCTTCGGTCGCTCCGACAAGCCGACGCGGGCGACGGACTACACCTTTGCGCGGCACATCGAGTGGGCCCGGAGCCTGGTGACCGGGCTCGACCTCCGCAACATCACACTCGTCGCCCAGGACTGGGGCGGTCCGATCGGGTTCAGCGTCCTGGCCGCCGAGCCGGACCGGTTCGCCCGCGTCGTCGCGACCAACACGATCCTGCACACCGCGGACCCCGCGCTGGCCGACCGGCTCACCTGGGCGGTCCACGGCGAGGGCGAGTCGCGGGTCGTGCTCGAGCAGGCGCTGGTGGACTACCTGCTCTACACCCAGCGCGCGCCCGAGCTGCGCGCGAGCGACTTCATCGGCGCGGCCACCATGACGCCGCTGAGCGCCGAGGTGCTGGCGGCGTACGACGCGCCGTACCCGACCGTCGAGCACACCGCCGGGCTGCGGCAGATGACGGCGCTGCTTCCGCTGACCCGTAACGACGTCGGCGCCCGGATCGGTCGTCGGACGATGCGGGCGCTCGAGCAGTTCGACCGACCGTTCGTGACCGCCTACTCCGACGGCGACCCGGCTACGCGCGGCTGGGACCAGGTGTTCCAGGAGCGGGTGCCCGGGGCCCGGGGCCGGGCGCACGTGACGATCGGCGGGGCCGGTCACTTCCTCCAGGAGGACGCCGGCTCGGAGCTCGGACGGGTCGTCGCCGAGGTGATCAGGACGACCTGATCACTCGCAGACGACGCCGTCGCCGTCTGAGTCGCGGTACCACGCGTACTCCGGGTCCCGGCCGCGGTAGTACGGGCCGTAGCCGGCGGCGATCGCCTCGTAGCAGTAGCTGAACCGCGGGTCGGTGCCCCCGCCGCCGTTGCCAGCGTTGCCGCCGGTGTTGGTGCTGGGGGCGCTTGCGCTGCCCTTCGTGATCTTGGCGGGCGCGACGTTGATCCAGGAGTTCGAGCAGCGCTTCGCGATGCGCGTCAGGGTGGCCTTCTCGGCGGCATCGACCTTCAGGCGCCAGCGGATCTTCACGGCGGTCCACTGCTTGACGTAGGTGCACCTGCTGTACGTCGGCAGCCACTCGGCCGGGTCGCGGTCCGACTTCGACTGGTTGACGTTGTCGGTCACGGCGACGAGGGTGCGGCGGTCGCCGAGGTCGTTGGCGTAGCGCTCGCGTGTCTGCGAGCTCCACCCGCGTGCGCCGGAGTCCCAGGCCTCCTTGAGGGGCACCAGGTGGTCGATGTCGACGTCGGACGCCTTGGTCCACGTCACCCGGTCGTAGTAGGAGAACCAGCGGCCCCGGACGACGTCGCAGCCGGCGCTGACCTCGGTCCTCGACTCGGCGGCGAGCACCTCGTCGCGGGTGTCGCGGCAGTCGCCGTCGGCGTCGACCCAGAGCTTGAACTTGTCCCGGTCGTAGCCCGCCGACCGCTCGGGGGCCACCGGCAGCTGCTTGATCGCCGTCCGCAGCCGGACATGGACCTGCGCGGCCTGCGCAGCCTCCACCGGGACCACGGCGACCAGGGCGCCGAGCACGACGAGGAGGGCGACGGCGAGGGCGGGGACTCTGCGGAGCACCTCTCCATGGTCGCCGTACGGCGACCGGTTCCCACCATCGCCGCAGCTGTCGATCGCGTCACGCCCGGCGCTAGGACGGCGGCAGCCACTCCCGCCTGATCAGGCCGTAGACCCACGAGTCCGACACCTCGCCGTCCACGATGCAGTCCTCGCGCAACGTGCCTTCGCGCACGAACCCGAGCTTCTCCAGGACGTGGGCCGACGCGGTGTTGCGGGTGTCGGTCTCGGCCTGGACCCGGTTCAGGTCCAGCGCCTCGAACGCCCAGACCAGCACGGCCCGTGCGGCCTCCGTCGCGTAGCCGTGACCCCAGGCCGTGTCGTCGAGGCAGTAGCCCATCGACGCGCTGCGGTGGACCGGGTCCCACCGGGTCAGGCTGCACCAGCCGATGAACGCCTCGTCGGACGCCCGGTCGATCGCCAGTCGCGCGCCGCTGCCTTCCTCGGCCATCTCGGCGCAGGCCGCGACGAAGCGGTCGGCGCGGGCCGGTTCGCTCCAGGGCGGCGCGTCCCAGTAGCGCAGCACGTGGGCGTCGCTGTGCAGAGCGAAGAGTGCGGGCGCGTCCGCGGCCGTGAAGGGGCGCAGGCGCAGACGGGCTGTGTGCAGCGTCGGCGAGGGCAGTGTCGGCGGGGGCACGCGTCCCATCGTGCCTCGTCAGGAAGGAAACCCAGTGGGACCTGTCGGCGATCACGTCTAGGGTTTCGCCACGTGGCTGACTCCGACTCGATGATCCTCGCCCAGGGCCTGCGCAAGTCGTTCGGCGACTTCGAGGCGGTGAAGGGCATCGACGTCGACGTACGCCGGGGCGAGTCGTTCGGGTTCCTCGGCCCCAACGGTGCCGGCAAGTCGAGCACGATGCGGATGGTGGCCTCGGTGTCGCCCGTGAGCGGCGGCACGCTGCGGATCCTCGGCCTCGACCCCGCGACCGACGGGCCGGAGATCCGCTCCCGGATCGGGGTCTGCCCGCAGGAGGACACCCTCGACACGGAGCTGACCGTCCGCGACAACCTGTTCGTCTACGGCCGTTACTTCGGGCTCGGTCGCAAGGTGGTGCGCGACCGGGTCGACGAGCTGCTGGAGTTCGTCCAGCTCACCGAGAAGGCCGACGCGATGGTCGAGGACCTCTCGGGCGGGATGAAGCGTCGGCTCACGATCGCGCGCAGCCTGATCAACCGCCCCGAGATCCTGCTCCTCGACGAGCCGACCACCGGGCTCGACCCGCAGGCCCGACACGTCGTCTGGGACCGGCTCTTCCGGCTCAAGCAGCAAGGCGTGACCATCGTGCTGACCACGCACTACATGGACGAGGCCGAGCAGCTCTCCGACCGGTTGGTCGTCATGGACAAGGGCCTGATCGTCGCCGAGGGCTCCCCGCTCAGCCTGATCGCCGAGCACTCGACCCGCGAGGTCGCGGAGCTGCGCTTCGGCGTCGCGGAGGAGGGCAACACCCACGAGGCGCTGGCGTCGCAAGGTCGAGGACCTGGCCGACCGGGTCGAGGTGCTGCCCGACCGGCTGCTGCTCTACACCGCCGACGGCGAGGAGACGGTGGCCAAGGTGCACGAGCGCGGGCTCGAGCCGGTGGCGACGCTGGTGCGTCGCTCCACGCTCGAGGATGTCTTCCTGCGGCTCACCGGCCGGACGTTGGTCGACTGATGAGCGACCTCGAGCACCTGGACGGGCGGGCCACGGCCCCCACGAGCACCTTCGCCGGCGCCGCGCGGATGCTCGACTACTGGGCGATCGCCTACAAGCGGACCTGGAAGGGCAGCGTCATCACGTCCTTCGTGTCGCCGCTGCTCTACGTGCTCGCGATGGGCGTGCTGCTCGGCGGCTACGTCGACAGCGACCCCAGCCAGCTCGAGGGCGCGACGTCGTACCTCGACTTCGTCGCACCCGGGCTGCTCGCCGCGCAGGCGATGACCATCGTCTTCGGCGAGGTGACCTACCCCGTGATGGGGATGGTCAAGTGGCACAAGACCTACTTCGGCATGACCGCCACGCCGCTGGGGGTGCCCGACGTGATCGTCGCCCACCTCGGCTTCGCGCTCTTCCGGGTCGCGGTCTCGTGCGCGGTGTTCGTCGTGGTGATGGCTCCCTTCGGGGTGTTCGCGTCGGTCGCGGGTGCGGTCGGTGCGTTCCTGGTGTCACTGCTCGTCGGGCTGGCGTTCGCGACGCCGATCTACGCGCTCTCGGCCGGGCTGAAGGACGAGAGCCCGTTCGCGCTGGTCTTCCGGCTCGGGATGATGCCGCTCTTCCTCTTCTCCGGCGCGTTCTTCCCCATCGCCAACCTCGACCGCTGGCTCCAGGTGCTCGCCAAGGCCACGCCGCTGTGGCACGGCGTCGACCTGACCCGGATGCTCACGCTGGGTGAGATGGACTGGCCGCTGGCCGCCGTCCACGTGGTCTACCTGGTCGTGCTCGCGACGCTCGGCTGGTTCTGGGCGGTCCGGCGCCTCACGAAGCGGATGGTGAGCTGACATGGCGCTTCTGAACGCGGCGGTCGGTCGTGCCGCGCGGACGCCGATCTCGTCCCGCCAGGCCACCGGGCTGCTGCTCTACCGCAACTACCTCGCCTACCGCCGCGGCTGGTACATCTTCGTGAGCGGCTTCCTCGAGCCGGTCCTCTACCTCTTCTCGATCGGCGTCGGCGTCGGTGCTCTGATCAGCGGCTTCGAGTTCAACGGGCAGACCATCCCGTACGCCGAGTTCGTCGCCCCGGGCATGCTCGCCGCGTCGGCGATGAACGGCACGCTGATGGACGCCACCTTCAACTTCTTCTTCAAGCTGAAGTACAACAAGCTCTTCGACCAGATGCTGGCGACGCCGCTGACCACCATGGACATCGCCCGCGGCGAGCTGAGCTGGTCGCTGCTGCGGGGCGGGATCTACGCCGCCGCGTTCCTGGTGATCATGGTCGCGATGGACCTGGTGTCGTCGTGGTGGGCGGTGCTGGTCGTGCCCGCGGCGCTGCTGATCGGGCTCGCGTTCGGCGGCGTGTGCATGGCGCTGACGACGTTCATGCGGTCCTGGCAGGACTTCGAGTTCGTCACCCTCGCGACGATGCCGATGTTCCTCTTCTCGGCGACCTTCTTCCCGATCACCGCCTTCCCCGTCGGGCTGCGCTGGGTCGTGGAGTGCACCCCGCTCTACCGCGGGGTGGTGCTCTGCCGCGAGCTCACCACCGGCGCCCTGTCCTGGGGGAGCGCGGTCTCGGTCGTCTACCTGGTCGCGATGGGGGTCATCGGGCTGCTCGTCGTACGCCGCCGGCTGGACAAGCTGCTGCTCACGTAGCGAGCCGCAGCTCCCAGAGCTCGGTGTCGATCCACCGGCCGAACTTGTTGCCCACGTCGTGCAGCACCCCGGCGCGCTCGAAGCCACAGGCCCGGTGCAGACCCTGGCTGCCGGGGTTGGGCAGCGCGATCACGGCCACGACGAGGTGCACGCCGTCGGTGCGCATCAAGCGGCATCAGCTCGTCGTACAGCGCCCGCCCGAGCCCCGCACCGCGCACCGTCGAGGCGAGGTAGACCGACGTCTCGCGGGTGTGCTGGTACGCGGTGCGCGGGCGGTAGTCGCCCGAGAAGGCGTAGCCGAGGACGTCGTCGCCGTCGGCTCGCGACGAGCAGGTGGTCTCCGGGGTGGGTGCAGCTCGAGCCGCTCGCGCCAGTAGTCGAGACCGGGCGGCTCGGTCGCGAAGGTCGAGATGCCGTCGCGGCACCTCGACGTCGTAGATCGCCTCGAGCGCGGGCAGATCGGCCTCGGTCGCCGGCCGCACCGCACCACTCATGGCGCCATCTTCCCGGATGCTGGCCGGATCTCGCGCGCGCCCCGTCGGACCCTCCTGGGAGGATGTCGCCCATGAGCGAGGCGATCATCGATCCGGACACCAAGGACTGGACCTGGGTGCTCGACCGGCCGTGCCCCGAGTGCGGCTTCGAGGCGTCGACGATCACCGTCGACCGGATCCCCGAGGTGATCCGCGACAACGCGACCGCCTGGGAGGCGGTGCTGACGCTCGACGACGCCGCGGCCCGGCCGGAGCCGAGCACCTGGTCGCCGCTGGAGTACGCCGCCCACGTCCGCGACGTCCACCGCATCTTCGACGTCCGGGTCGGGCTGATGCTCGACCAGGACGACCCGACCTTCGCCAACTGGGACCAGGACGAGACCGCCGTCGCCGAGCGGTACGCCGAGCAGGACCCCGGCCACCGTCGCCACCGAGCTGATCGACGCCGCCGAGGCCGTGGCCGAGCGCTACGAGTCGGTGCCGCCCGGAGCGTGGGGCCGCCGCGGCTACCGCAGCAACGGCAGCGAGTTCACCGTCGAGAGCATCGGGATCTACCACCTCCACGACCTGGTCCACCACGCCTGGGACGTCCGGGCCGCGGTCGCCCGCGCCACCGTCGAGGCGTACGACGCGCACGCCACGTCGTACCGCGACGGCACGGCGAGCATGCCGTCGCTGGTCGCCGACGAGCTCGGGGCGTACGCCGCCGCGCTCGGCCCGGGCGCGCGGGTGCTCGAGATCGGCAGCGGCCCGGGCCGCGACGCGCGAGCGCTCGAGGAGGGCGGGCTCAGCGTGCGGCGCACCGACATCACCCCGGCGTTCGTCGAGCTGATGCGCGCCGACGGCTTCGACGCCGACCTGCTCGACCCGCTCACCGACGACCTCGACGACCCGGCGCGGCCGGGGACGCCGTACGACGGGGTGTGGGCGAGCGCCTGCCTGCTGCACGTCGCCCGCGCCGACCTGCCGATCGTGCTGGCGCGCCTCGCCGAGGCCACCCGGCCCGGCGGACGGCTGCACCTGTCGCTGAAGGAGGGCGACGGCGAGGCGGCGTCGGTGCACGGCAGCATCGAGGCGCCGCGGCACGTCGTCTACTGGCGCGAGGAGCCGCTGCGCGCGGTGCTCGAGACCGCCGGCTGGCTGCCCGAGCAGGTGCGGCACCTGTCGGGGCAGACGTCCGGGCAGCCGTGGCTCGACGTCCGGGCAGCGAGGCGGGGCTGAGGTGCGGCACACCGAGTTCTGGGCCCGGATGGAGCAGGCGCTCGGGGCGTCGTACGCCCGCTCCTGGGCGAGCATGTTCGTGATGCGCGAGCTCGGCGGTCGGACGGCGTCGCAGGCGCTCGACGCCGGGGTGCCTCCCAAGGAGGTGTGGGAGGCGGTCTGGCGGACCCTCGACCTGCCCTTCAACCAGAAATGAGCCTGCCGGGAGGGGCCGTGGACCTCGCCGAGGTCCAGCGTCGCACCATCCGCACTCTCGTGGTGGTCCAGGCGGTCGGCGCCCTCGGCATCACGATCGGGATCGCCACGGCGTCCTTGCTGGCGCGCGACATCTCGGGGTCCGAGAGCCAGGCCGGCTTCGCCCAGACCGCTCAGGTGCTCGGCACGGCGTTCGCGGCGTACCTCCTCGCCCGGCTGATGTCCCACCGCGGCCGGCGGATCGGCCTGGTGACGGGCTACCTCCTCGGTGCCGGGGGAGCCGTGCTCGCGGTGGTCGCCGGGGTGGTCGGCTCGATGGCGTTGCTGCTCGTCGGCGCGCTCCTGCTCGGGTCGACCACCGCCGCCAACAACAGCGCGCGGTACGCCGCCACCGACCTGGCCGAGGACGCCCACAAGGGGCGCGCCCTGTCGACGGTGGTCTGGGCGACGACCATCGGTGCAGTGATCGGCCCCAACCTCACCGGTCCTGCCGGTGCCCTGGCCGACCTGCTGGGGATCCCCGAGCTGACCGGCCCCTTCGCGCTCGGCGCCATCGGCATGGTCGTCGCCGCCGTGGTGGTCGGGGTGCTGCTGCGCCCCGACCCGCTGCTCCTCGCCCGCGAGGTGGCGGGTGTCGCCGAAGTGCCCCCGACCGGCACGGCCTGGGCCCGCGCGGTCGCCGCGGGTCGCGCTCGACCGGTGCTTGCTCTTCGCCACGCTCGGGATGGCCTGCGCCCACGCGGCGATGGTCGGCGTGATGATCATGACCCCGCTCCACATGGAGCACGGCCACGCCGAGCTCGAGGTGATCGGGCTGGTGATCAGCCTGCACGTGCTGGGCATGTTCGCGTTCTCGCCGGTGGTCGGCCTCCTCGCCGACCGCTTCGGCCGCTCGACGACGCTCGGCGCCGGCGCCGTCCTGCTGCTCGCCGCGATGGTGCTGTGCGCCCGCTCGCCGGAGGGCAGCTCGTGGCAGATCTTCGCCGGGCTCTTCCTCCTCGGCCTCGGCTGGTCGTTCGCGACCGTGTCGGCGTCCACGTTGATCGCCCAGCACGCGCCGCTGGAGGTCCGCACCGACGTCCAGGGCGCGACCGATCTCGTGATGGGACTGACCGCTGCGGTCGCCGGGGGACTGGCCGGCCTGGTCGTCGGCGCGTGGGGCTACCCCGCGCTCACGGTGTGCTCGACCGGGCTGGTCGCGCTGGTCGCCATCGCCGCGCTCGGCGCCCGGGCCACGACGCGGTTGCCCGCGACTGACAGGGTGAGTCCATGAGCATCGCTGACGTCGCCGTCATCGGTGGCACGGGCTTCTACTCGTTCCTCGACGACTACGAGGAGCACGCCGTCGAGACGCCGTACGGCGCACCCTCGGCCCCGATCGCGGTCGGGACCGTCGCCGGCCGCTCGGTCGCGTTCCTCCCGCGGCACGGCCCGCACCACGAGCACCCGCCGCACTCGATCCCGTACCGCGCCAACCTCTGGGCGCTGCGCTCCCTCGGCGTACGCCAGGTGCTGGCGCCGTGCGCCGTCGGCGGCCTGCGCGCCGAGGTCGCACCCGGCGACGTCGTCGTGCCCGACCAGCTCGTCGACCGGACGCACCGGCGGATCTCGTCGTACGTCGAGACCGGCGCCGTGCACCTGCCCTTC
Source organism: uncultured Actinomycetota bacterium (assembly GCA_963717855.1). GTDB lineage: Bacteria > Actinomycetota > Actinomycetes > Propionibacteriales > Nocardioidaceae > Nocardioides. Next base: position 442,556 of record CAVQXF010000001.1, read on the forward strand.
GGCGACCCCTACTGCGACCGGCTGTCGGCGGCGATCACCGCCGCCGACCCGGGCATCAGGTCGGGGGGAGCGATGGTGGTCATCGAGGGTCCGCGCTTCTCGACCCGCGCCGAGTCGCGGCACTACGCCGAGCAGGGCTGGACGCTGATCAACATGACCGGGGCGCCCGAGGCGATGCTCGCCCGGGAGATGCGGATGTGCTACTCCGCGATCGCGCTGGTGACCGACATGGACGCCGGCGCCGAGAGCGGCGACGGTGTCGGTCAGGAGGAGGTGTTCGCGCTGTTCAAGGCGAATCTCCAGCGGCTGACCGGGATTCTCACCCGGACCATCGACACGATCCCCGACCCCGACGGATGCTCGTGCTCGACCTGGGCCGACGGCATCGACCTCACCTACGACGTGCCATGAGGGTGCTGCTCACCGGCTCCGCCGGCTTCATCGGTACGGCGATCGGCGCGGCGCTGGAGGCCGACGGCCACGAGGTCGTCCGCGTCGACCTGATGCTGCCGATGGCGCACGGCTCGTCCTCGCCGCCGGACGGGACCCACCAGCTCGACGTACGACGGGCCGACTCGTGGGGCGACCTGCTCGACGGTGTCGACGCGGTCTGCCACCAGGCCGCGGTCGTCGGTGCGGGCGTGAAGGTCGGCGACCTGCCCGACTACGCGAGCCACAACGACCTCGGCACCGCCGTGCTGCTGGCCGCGATGCACGAGGCCGACGTACGCCGGCTGGTGCTGGCCTCGTCGATGGTCGTCTACGGCGAGGGGCGCTACACCTGTCCCGAGCACGGCGACCGGACGCCGCCGCCGCGGGCCCGCGAGGCGCTCGACGGCGGCGACTTCGAGAACCACTGCCCGGTCTGCGGCTCGGTCCTCGGCTGGGCGCTCGTCGACGAGGACGCCCGCCTCGACCCGCGCTCGTCGTACGCCGCCAGCAAGCTCGCGCAGGAGCACTTCACCTCGGCCTGGGTGCGGCAGGCGGACGCCTCGGCGCGTCGCGCTGAGGTACCACAACGTCTACGGGCCGGGGATGCCGCGGGACACGCCGTACTCCGGCGTCGCGGCGATGTTCCGCTCCTCGCTCGAGCGGGGCGAGGCGCCGCAGGTCTACGAGGACGGCGGCCAGATGCGCGACTTCGTGCACGTCGCCGACGTCGCCCGCTGCAACGTCGCGGCGCTGGAGTCGGTCGTGGCCTCGGGCAGCGGGCGGTACGACGCCTACAACGTCGCCTCCGGCGAACCGGTGCGCATCCTCGAGGTCGCCGAGATGGTCGGCGCCGGCACGCCGTCGGGGATCGCCCCCGAGGTCACCGGCGGCTACCGCCTCGGCGACGTCCGGCACATCGTCGCCTCTCCCGAGCGGGCGCGCGCCGAGCTCGGCTTCGCCGCGTCCGTGCGTCCCGCCGACGGGCTGCGGGAGTTCGCCACCGCGCCGCTGCGGGCCTGAGGTCGGTCTGCGGGGATCCCCGGTGCACCGGGAATCCCTGCACTTCTCAGGCGTTGCAACCCCTGAGAAGTGCAGGGAGGGCCTGAGAAGTGGCCCTCGGCACGAGCTCACCAGCTCGTGTAGAGCAGCTGCTGCACGAGCAGGGCGGTGACCACCTGGACCGCCACGCCCGCCCGCCGCCAGCGCTCCGGCAGCAGTGCGGTGGAGATCATCAGCCACGGCACGAACGGCAGCCAGATCCGCTCCACCTCGGCCTTGCTCATCCGGGACAGGTCGGCGACCACGATCGCGGCGGCCGCGGCGGAGACGAGCAGCAGCACCACCCGGTCCGCGCGCCGACCCAGCGACGACCACCTGCGCCAGGCCCGCCCCGAGCAGCGGACCGGCGCAGACGACGAGAGCGGCCAGGTTGCCCCACATCCAGTACGACGCGGGGCGGTCCGCGGCGATGCCGTCCCAGTAGCGGTCGTTGAGGACCGGGTACGCCGACCACCACGAGAAGCCCCCGGCCGCGAACGCCAGCACGACGGCCAGCGCGGACAGCGCGGCGACGGGCAGCGGCAGCCACGACCGAGCAAGCACCAGGACGGCGAGCGCGAGCAGCCCCATCAGCGGCAGGCCGTACGACATCATCACGCCGCAGCCGAGCAGCAGCCCGGCCGCCACCGACCACGCCACCATCGACCCACGAGACGAACGGGTCGCGGCGATCGCCAGGCAGGCCAGCCCCCACGCCGCCACGGCGGCGAAGACGGCGTCCGCCGAGACGGCCATGAAGACCGCCGCGGGGGTGAGCACCAGGAAGGGCGCCGCCCGCCGGGCGATCGCCTCAGCGCCGAGCGCCCGCAACGTCACCATCACCGCGAGCGCCGTCGTCGCCGCGATCACGGTGACCACCAGGCCGGCGGCCAGGTCGCCGCCGAGGCCGACCTTCACCAGCCCGACGAAGAAGAGCAGCGCGCCCGGCGGGTGCCCGGCTGGATGGGTCGGCCAGTTGTCCGGTGCCGAGTAGGGGATCCGGTCGACGTACGTCTGCAGCAGCGCGTGCACGTCGGTGACCGCCCGGGCCGAGCGCAGGTACTCGTACTTGTCGCCCAGCACCCGCGAGATGCCCGACGTCCCGTCGACGAGCGCCAGCGCGAGCAGCCACGCCAGGCCGACGACGTACGACGTCGTCAGCAGCCGCGGCCACGACAGCCGCTCCGCCAGGTCGACGGCGTAGCGCCAGCCGAGGAACGCGATCGCGATCGCCGGGAGCGTGCCCGGGCCGAGGAGCTTCGGCGACCAGTAGCCGTGCAGCGGCGCGAGCTCACCGGCGGCGATGCTCCGCGGCGCGCGCGGCCACACCTGCCAGTCGAAGAGCGGTGGCACCGCCAACGCCACGGCCACCAGCACCACCGCGACGATCAGGCCGACCCACGGCGCGTCGGGCTCGGCTCGTCGGCATGCTCAGACAGTAGGACACACCGCGGCCGTCACCGGTTCGTAAGTTCTCACACCGTTTCGCAGGGCCTCGAACTGTGAACCTCCAACACATGCAACCGACCTGCGACCTCGTCCTCCCGTGCCGGGACGAGGCTGCCGCGCTCACCGCGCTGCTGCCGGCGGTGCCGCCCGAGTTCGCGGTGATCGTGGTGGACAACGGCTCCTCGGACGGTACGGCGGACGTCGCCCGCCGCCTCGGCGCCACGGTGGTCACCGAGCCGACCCCCGGATACGGCGCCGCCGTGCACGCCGGCCTGCTCGCCGCCACCCGCGACTACGTCGCGTTCATGGACGGCGACGACTCCTTCGACCCCGTCGAGCTGCTCCCCATGCTCGAGGACGTCAGCTCCGGGCGTGCCGACCTCGCCGTCGGCCGCCGACGTCCCGTGTCGCGCGGTGTCTGGCCGTGGCACGCGCGGCTGGGCAACGGGCTGATCGTCTGGTGGCTGCGCCGCCGGATCGGCATGGACGCGCACGACATCGCACCCATCCGGATCAGCCGCCGCGACGAACTCCTCGTCACTCGACGTCCTCGACCGAAGGTTCGGCTATCCCGTGGAACTGCTGCAGAAGGCGACCCGCGCCCAGTGGCGGCTGGCCGAGCGCGACGTGACCTACCGGCCGCGCGCGGTCGGCACCCGCTCCAAGGTCTCCGGATCCGTGCGCGGCACGGTGCGCGCCGCCCGTGACTTCTGGCGGGTGCTCACATGAGCACCCGGGTGCTGGTGGTCGCGAAGGCTCCGGTCGCGGGCCAGGTCAAGACACGTCTGGGCGCCGAGATCGGCATGGCCACCGCCGCCGAGATCGCTGCCGCGGCGCTGATGGACACGATGGCGGTCTGCCGTGAGTCCTTCGGCGTGGACGCCTGTCTGCTCTCGCTGTCCGGTGACTTCGCCGACGCCGTACGCGGCGACGAGCTGATCCGGGCAGCCCAAGGCTGGTCGGTCGCACGGCAACGGGGGAGCACCTTCGCCGAGCGGCTGGCCAATGCCCACCTGGACGTCCCGGCTGGGGGGCCGGTCGTCCAGGTGGGCATGGATACCCCGCAGCTGACCTCGGACCTGTTGAGGGAGGTCGCCGAGACGGCCGAGCACCACGACGCGGTCCTCGGGCCGGCCGAGGACGGGGGCTGGTGGGTGCTCGCCCTGCGGCGCCCCACGGCTGCGCGGTCGCTGCACGACGTACCCATGTCCACCCCGACGACGTACGACGAGACCCGGCGCGCGCTCGTCGGGGAGGGCCTCGACGTGGTCACCGCGACCACCCTCCGCGACGTCGACACGGTGGCCGACGCGGACGCCGTCGCGGCGAGCGTCCCGGGCAGCCACTTCGCCCGCGCGTGGGAGTCGCGATGACCGTCGAGATGACGGCGGGCTCGTTCTCCACCGTGTTCTCCGAGGCGCTGCGCGGGCACGCGTGCGCGGTGACCGGACTCGGCGACGAGCCGCGGCCGCTGCCGATGGCCGACTGGGTCCGACCGGCGGACGACTCCGACGACCTGCTCATCGACGAGTGCGTCGGCGCCACCGTCGACATCGGGTGCGGGCCGGGCCGGCTCACGGCCCGTCTCGCCGAGCTCGGCCACGTCGTCCTCGGCGTCGACGTCGTGCACGAGGCGGTGCACCAGGCCCGCCGGCGCGGCGCGTCCGCCATCGTCCGCGACGTCTTCCAGCCCCTGCCCGGCGAGGGTCGGTGGCGCACCGCGCTCCTCGCCGACGGCAACATCGGCATCGGCGGAGACCCGGTCGCACTGCTGCTCCGTGCACGGGAGCTGATCGAGCCCGGCGGCCGTATCGTCGTCGAGGTGGATCCCCCGGGCACGGGCCTGCGCACCGTCTGGGCCGCGCTCGAGTGCAACCAGACCCGCAGCCGGCCCTTCCGCTGGTCCGTCGTCGGGATCGACGTGGTCCACGAGATCGCGGCCCGCGCCGGCCTTGCCGTCACCGACGTACGTCGGGGCCGTGAGCGGTGGTGCGCCGTGCTCGAGGTGCCGGCGTGAAGGTCCCGGACGAGACCGACTTCTCCTCCCGGCTGCGCAGCGCGGCCGTCACCGCCCGGGTCGGCACCTGGCTCGGCATCTCCTTCACCATCTGCTTCGTGACGGGACTGATCAGCCACTACGCGCAGAACGTCTCCCAGCCGATCCCGTTCCCGACCAGCCCGTCCTGGGGCTACCGGGTGACCCAGGGCCTGCACGTCATCACCGGCACGGCGGCCGTCCCGCTGCTGCTCGTCAAGCTCTGGACCGTCTACCCGCGGCTCTTCATCCGGCCGCCGCGCGGCGGCCGGAAGCTGCTGCTGGAGGTGCTCGAGCGCGGCTCGATCGCGGTGCTGGTCGCAGGCGCGATCTTCCAGCTCGCGTCGGGACTGGCCAACGCGTCGCAGTGGTACCCGTGGAACTTCTCCTTCCGGGCCACCCACTACGCGATCGCCTGGATCACGATCGGCGCGCTGGTCGTGCACATCGCGGTGAAGCTGCCGATCATCCGCGGCGCGCTCACCTCGGACGTCGAGGACACGACGTACGACCGGCCGACGGCGACCGAGCCCGGTCCGCTCTCGCGACGCGGTCTCCTCCGGACCACCTGGGTGGCTGCCGGGGTCGCCGTCCTGGCGACCGCGGGCAGCACCGTGCCGCTGCTGCGCAAGGTCTCGGTCTTCGGCGTCCGCTCCGGTGACGGTCCGGCCGGCATCCCGATCAACAAGTCGGCGGCCGCGGCCAAGGTCACGCCGGCGGCGATGAGCGGTGGCTACCGCTTCACCGTGGCGTACGGCGCCCGCGAGGTGTCGATGACCCGCGAGGAGCTGCTCGCGATGGAGCAGACGAGCCACACCCTGCCGATCGCCTGCGTCGAGGGCTGGAGCGCGAGCGGCACCTGGACCGGCGTACGCGTGCGGGCCCTGCTCGACCTGGTCGGCGCTCCGGGCGGCAGCGACGTGCTGGTCGTGTCGCTGCAGGAGTCCGGGCCCTATCGACGGACCCTCCTGCAGGGGAACTTCGCCGACGACGACCGCACCCTGCTGGCTCTGGCGCTGGAGGGCGAGCCGCTCGCGCTCGACCACGGCTACCCGGCCCGGATGATCGCTCCCAACCGTCCCGGCGTGCTCCAGACGAAGTGGGTCACCCGGCTGGAGGTGTCGACATGAGGGCCGCGATCGCCGCCGTCGGCGTCGTGGTGGGGGCGTACGGCGCCTGGCTGCTCCTCAGCCGCCAGGACCTCGACCAGCTGGTGAGCGCTGCCGTCTGGCTGGCCACCGGCGTCGTCCTGCACGACGGTGTGCTGGCGGTGGTGACGTTGCTGCTCGCCGCCGTGGTCCTGCGCCTGCTCCCGGCGGTGGCGCGCGGGCCGGCCGTGGTCGGTTTCGTGGTGCTCGGATCGCTCACCCTGCTCGCCGTACCCGTGCTCGGACGGTTCGGAGCCCGTCCCGACAACGCCACCCTGCTCGACCGCGACTACACGACCGCCTGGCTGGTGCTGGCCGGACTCACCCTGGTGGCGGTCGTCGTCGCCTCGGTCCTACGCTCGCGAGCAGCCCACGACGATGGAGGTGTCCGTGGCCCGCGTCCTCGTGGTCGACGACGACCACACCGTGCGTGAGGTGGTCGTCTCCTACCTGCGCGCCCACGACCACGAGGTGGTCGAGGCCGCCGACGGTGAGACAGCGCTCCGGTCGATGCGCGACGCGCCGGCCGACCTCGTGGTCCTCGACCTGATGCTGCCCGGCATCGACGGGCTCGAGGTCTGCCGCCGGTTGCGCACCGCCAGCGACGTCCCCGTCATCATGCTGACCGCCCTGGGCGACGAGACCGACCGCGTGGTGGGTCTCGAGACCGGGGCGGACGACTACGTCACCAAGCCGTTCAGCCCACGCGAGCTCGCGCTGCGGGTCGACTCCGTGCTGCGCCGCACCGGCGCCGCGCCCGCCCACCAGGTGCTGGTCGACGGCGACCTGGTCGTCGACGAGGCGGCGCACACGGCGACCCGCGGCGGCGAGGTCCTGGCGCTCACCGTGCGGGAGTTCGACCTGCTCCGCTTCCTGCTGGCCCACCCGGGCACGGCGTACTCGCGCGAGGACCTGCTCCACCACGTCTGGGGCTGGTCGATCGGCGACCACTCCACCGTCACCGTGCACGTGCGTCGACTCCGGGAGAAGGTCGAGCCGGACCCGACCCGCCCCGAGCGGCTGCAGACGGTGTGGGGCGTGGGCTACCGGTGGGAGGCCGCGTCATGAGCTCGGACCAGCTGCAGATCGTCGCCGTCGCCGCCCTGTGCGCCGTCGGGGTCGGTGCTCTCGGGCTCGTGGCCGCCTGGCTGCTGCGACACCGCTCGATCCGGTGGCAGCTGGGCCTGATCGTGATCGTCGCCATCGGCTCGGTGATCGCCGGCATCGTCGCGGCCGCGCGGATGATGTTCATCTCGGGTCACGACTGGGGCGTCATCACGCTCGTCGCCACCGTGGCCGCCGCGGTCTCCCTGCTGGTCGCCGTCGCCGTGGGGGTCGCGATCTCCCGGTGGTCCGAGGCGCTGCGCCGCGACGCCGGCCTGCTCGACGCGCACGGCACGTACGTCGCGAGCAGCCGCGGACCGAGCGAGCTGCAGGCGCTGTCGGAGGAGCTCGCCCGCACCAGCGAGCGGCTCGAGGAGTCGCGTCTGCGCGAGGGCCGGCTCGAGGAGTCCCGGCGCGAGCTGATCTCCTGGGTGTCCCACGACCTGCGTACGCCGCTCGCCGGCATGCGCGCGATGACCGAGGCGCTCGAGGACGGGATGGCTGCCGATCCGGCGCGCTACCACCGCCAGATCCGCTCCGAGGTGGACCGGATGGTGCGGATGGTCGACGACCTCTTCGAGCTCTCCCGGATCCATGCCGGGGTGCTGCGGATCAGCCCGGAGCCGGTGATGCTCCGCGACCTGGTCAGCGAGGCGATCGCGGGAGCCGACCCGGTCGCCCGAGCGCGCAGCGTCCGCCTCGGAGGCACCGTCGAGGACGGCGTCGTGCTCACCGCAGACCCCGCGGGGATGTCCCGGGTGATGACCAACCTGATCATGAACGCGATCAGGCACACCCCGGCCGACGGCGTCGTCGAGATCCGCGGCCGGGCCCTGGTCGACTCCGTGGAGCTGAGCGTCAGCGACGAGTGCGGCGGACTGTCCGAGGACGACATGCTCCGGGTCTTCGACCTGGCCTGGCGCGGCGAGCCGGCGCGAACGCCGATGCCGGCCCTCGGGGCGGAGACTGGCGAGATCCGCGGGGCCGGCCTCGGGCTGGCCATCGTGAAGGGGATCGTCGAGGCGCACCACGGCAACGTCCGGGTCGAGAACGTCGGCATGCCCACGCCGGCGGGATGCCGGTTCCTGGTGCGCCTGCCGGTCTGAGCGGCGTCGCCGATCTGGCGGACGACACGCCGCGCTCGAAGGTCGTATCGAACAGGTGTTCGGGCTACGTTGTGTCCACAGGCATGACGCGGACGAGGTTGTCCACAGGTCGTGACGGCGCTGATCAGGCGCTGTCGGTGGCTCGCTCTAGCGTCGTCGACGTGCCTGACACCCGACGAGAGAAAAGGAACCACACCATGGCTGGTGGAGACCGCGACAAGGCGTTGGACGCCGCACTCGCCAACATCGAGCGTCAGTTCGGCAAGGGATCCGTGATGCGCCTCGGCGACGAGACCCGCGCCCCGATGGAGATCATCCCGACCGGGTCGATCGCTCTCGACGTCGCGCTGGGCCTCGGTGGCCTGCCTCGCGGTCGGGTGGTCGAGATCTACGGACCGGAGTCCTCCGGCAAGACGACCGTCGCCCTGCACGCGGTGGCCAACGCCCAGGCGGCCGGCGGCATCGTGGCGTTCATCGACGCCGAGCACGCGCTCGACCCCGACTACGCCGCGGCCCTCGGTGTCGACACCGACGCGCTGCTGGTCTCCCAGCCCGACTCCGGTGAGCAGGCGCTGGAGATCGCCGACATGCTGGTCCGCTCGGGTGCGCTCGACCTGATCGTCATCGACTCGGTGGCCGCGCTCGTGCCGCGCGCCGAGATCGAGGGCGAGATGGGTGACAGCCACGTCGGTCTGCAGGCCCGCCTGATGAGCCAGGCGCTGCGCAAGATGACCGGTGCGCTCAGCAACTCGGGCACCACGGCGATCTTCATCAACCAGCTGCGCGAGAAGATCGGCGTGATGTTCGGCTCGCCCGAGACCACGACCGGTGGTCGGGCGCTGAAGTTCTACTCCTCGGTCCGCCTCGACGTACGCCGCATCGAGACGCTCAAGGACGGCACCGACATGGTCGGCAACCGCACCCGCGTCAAGGTCGTCAAGAACAAGGTGGCCCCGCCGTTCAAGCAGGCGGAGTTCGACATCATGTACGGCAAGGGCATCAGCCGCGAGGGCGGCCTGATCGACGTGGGCGTCGAGGCGGGCCTGGTCCGCAAGGCGGGTGCTTGGTACACCTACGAGGGCGATCAGCTCGGCCAGGGCAAGGAGAACTCCCGCAAGTTCCTCAAGGACAACCCCGACCTGGCCAACGAGCTGGAGAAGAAGATCCTCGAGAAGCTCGGCGTCGGCCCGCAGGTCGACCAGGAGGCTCCGCTCTCCGACGAGCCGATCGGTGTCGACTCCTTCTGACGGTGGTTTCGAGGCTCGTCGCTAGCGCTCCTCGCACCTCGACCACCGATGTCGGTTGAGGTGTGAAGGCCGCCAGGCCTGAGCCTCGAGACCACCCCACCGTCGCGGAGGGAGTCCCCATGTCGATGTACGAAGACCGGCCGCCGCCGGACTGGCTGGGTGATGTCTCGTCCGGGGTGGACGCGTGGACCCGGCGCTCGTCTGTGCCGGACGCGTCCACCCCGGCCCCACCACCCCCTGACAAGGCGGCCCAAGCACTCGAGGCCGACCCCGAGGCAGTGGCCCGCAAGATCCTGCTCGACCAGCTGACCGGCCAGGCGCGCAGCCGCAAGGAGCTGGCCGACAGGCTCGCGGCCAAGAACGTGCCCGACGACGTCGCGGTCCGCCTCCTCGACCGGTTCGAGGAGGTCGGCCTGATCGACGACGAGGCCTTCGCGCGCGCCTGGATCGCATCACGGGGCTCGGCCGGCTCCGAGGCCGGGCGACGGCTCGCCAAGCGGGCGCTGGCCCAGGAGCTGCACCGCAAGGGGATCGACCGCGAGGTCGCCCGCGAGGCCCTCGACGAGATCGAGCCCGCCGACGAGGAGGCCGCGGCCCGCGCGCTGGTGCGCGGCAAGCTGCGGTCGGTGGCCCGGGTCGATGACACCAAGGCCACCCGGCGACTGGTGGGGATGCTGGCCCGCAAGGGCTACGGTGCCGGGCTGGCTTTCGCGGTCGTGCGCGACGAGCTGGCCGGGCGTGAGCAAGAATGCCCGGGTGGCGACTGAGCGCGAGATCCTGACGTACGAGCTGTTCGGCACCTCGGTGCGGGACCTGGCCCAGCAGGTGGTCGACTCGGGCTACGAGCCCGACCTGATCCTCTCGATCGCCCGCGGCGGCCTCGGCCTCGGGATGGGACTGGGCTACGCACTGGACGTGAAGAACCTGTCGGCGGTCAATGTCGAGTTCTACACCGGCGTCGACCAACGCCTCGACGTGCCGATCATGCTGCCGCCGACGCCGGCGGCGGTCGACCTCGCCGGCCTGCGGATCCTGATCGCCGACGACGTCGCCGACACCGGCAAGACCCTCGAGGTGGTGCGCGACTTCGTGGCCGACCAGGTGGCCGAGGCCCGCACCGCGGTGATCTACGAGAAACCGTGGACGGTGATCAAGCCGGAGTACGTGTGGCGGCGCACCGAGGCCTGGATCGACTTCCCGTGGTCGGCGGCACCGCCGCTGGTGCACCGGGCCAAGCCGGGGTCGTGAGCGACGAGCCGGTCCGGGTCGTCGTGCACGACCGCGGGCGTGACCTGTCCGGCGTCGTACGCCCGGGGGAGTCCTGGGCAGCGGCAGCACGCCGCACCTGCGCCAGCGTGCACGCCGAGCCGGCGCCTCGGGACCTGTCCGGTGTGGTCAAGGAGTTCGTCGTCGACCACGACGAGCGACTGACGGTGCGTGCGATGACGCGCGGTGACCTGCCCGACGTGCTGCGGTGGCGGCGCACCGAGCACATCCGTCGCTGGTGGGCCGCGGAGGGTGAGCCGACCGCCGACGGCATCGCGGAGCGCTACGGGCCGTGCATCGACGGAATGAGCCCGACCCGGATGTGGGTCGCGGAGGTCAACGGGCGCTCCGTCGGCTTCCTCCAGGACTACCGGATCGCCGACTACCCGGACTATGCCCTGCTCGGCCCCGACCCGGCCGCTGTCGGCGTGGACTACGCCCTCGCCGAGGAGTGGAGCGGTCGCGGGCTCGGACCACGGATCCTCTGGGCGTGGATGCTCCGGACCCGGCACCGGTTCCCCGACGCGTCGACCTACTTCGCCGCCCCGGACCATCGCAACACCGCCTCGTTGCGGATGCTGGCCAAGGCGGGGTTCACGGCCGGGCTGTGGTTCGACGAGCCGCAGGAGGACGGCACCGTCGAGACGGTGGTCGGCTGCTCCCTCGATGTGGCTCGCGTCCTGCGATGATCGCGGGATGACTGCTCACCCGTTGCGCGTCCCCTCCGGCCCCGTCGATCTCGATGACATCGCCACCGACTCGACCCCTGGCTTCCAGGGGAGCAAACGCAAGGGCAAGGCGACGCTGTCCGCCATCGGTCCCGAGCTCGCCGATCTCCAGGAGCGTCTCTTCGCGGAAGGCCGGGCGACCGGCTCGCCGCGCCGGGTCCTGCTGGTGCTCCAGGGCATGGACACCTCGGGCAAGGGCGGTGTGCTCAAGCACACGGTCGGGTTGGTCGACCCGCAGGGCGTGCGGATCACCTCGTTCAAGGCGCCGACCAAGCAGGAGCTCGCGCACGACTTCCTGTGGCGGATCAAGCGGGCCGTCCCCGAGCCCGGCTACCTCGGCGTGTTCGACCGCTCGCACTACGAGGACGTGCTGATCGCCCGGGTCGAGTCATTGGCGAGTGCCGAGGAGATCGAGCGCCGCTTCAAGGCGATCAACGCCTTCGAGAAGAGGCTCGTCGACAACGGGACCGTGGTCCTGAAGTGCATGCTCCACATCAGCAAGCAGACCCAGCGGGAGCGGCTGCTCGCCCGGCTCGACACGCCGGAGAAGCACTGGAAGTACAACCCCAGCGACCTCGACTCACGGGCGCACTGGGACGCCTACCAGGACGCCTACCGGACCGTCCTGGAGCGGACCAACACCGAGCACGCGCCCTGGCACGTCGTTCCCAGCGACCGCAAGTGGTTCCGCAACCTGGCCATCGGCCAGCTGCTGCTCGGTGCGCTCAAGGACATGGACCTGGGCTGGCCGCTCGCCGACTTCGACGTGGAAGCAGAACGGGCCAGGTTGCTCGCGGCGGACGCGAGCACCTGACCCGTTCGGGCTGACGACTGTCAGAAAGTGCGTCGGATGATGCCCGTCACGGCACTGGTCGACTTGGAGAAGCCACCGCCGGCCGAGACGACGACGCGGTAGTACCACACGCCCTTGCGGGGACCGGTCACCTTGACCGTCCAGGCGCCGTTCTTCTTGACGCTGACCCGCTTGAACTTCTTCCACTTGCCGTGCTTGGACTTCTTGATCTGGATGACCGCCTTGCCCGCCCGCGGCTTGATCTTGCCGTGGTACGTGGCCAGGCGGCCCGACCTGACGTCGGAGGTGATTGCGCGCTGGACCGGCACGGTCTGGCTCGCGACGAGGCCCTGGTAGGTAGCCGTCGTGGGGTAGGTGACGTTGGCGCCCGCGTAGACGTATCGGTAGGCGGCGGTCTTCACCGCCTTCGTGGTGACGAAGGCGGACCCGGAGGACCCGCTACCCAGAGTCGACCAGGTCGAGCTGCCCGCGAGGCGGCGCTGCACGGTGACGGCGCCGTCGTAGACACGAGTCCAGGCGCCGTCGATGTTCGCCTCGACCTTGACCGAGATGTACAGGCTGGTGCCGCTGGCAGTCACACCCGGCTGGCTCTGGTAGCCGCGGTCGATCGCGGGGCCCGAGTAGCCCACGATCCGGGTCTGGTAGGTCGTATCGGCTTCGGCGGTCGCGACGGTTCCAGCGACCAGAGCAGTCGCGGCCATCGTGGTCGCGAGCAGTGAGCCGAGGATTCGGCGTGCGTTCATCAAGGTGTCCTCCCGGGAGTGGCATCCCCACCGGATGCCAAGAAAGCGACTACCCGACGGGGGTAGTCGCCAAACCGTAACCCGAGCAAGCCGTGGCCATAGGCTGATCCCCGTGATTGAGACCGTGTCCGTGACCCGCTACGTCACTCCGTTGCGGGAGGGCGGCAGCCTGCCGGGCATCGTCGAGGGTGACGACCTCGGCACCTACGTCTGCAAGTTCCGCGGAGCCGGACAGGGCCCGCGGGTGCTCGTGGCGGAGGTCGTGGTGGCCGAGCTCGCCCGCCGCCTCGGCCTGCTCACCCCCCGGCTGGTCGCCCTCGACCTCGATCCACGGATCGCCCGCTACGAGGCCGACGAGGAGGTCCAGGACCTGCTCAACGCCAGCGCCGGGCTCAACCTCGGCGTCGACTTCCTCGGCGGCTCGTTCGGGTACGACGGCAGCGAGCAGACCGGGGACGGCCCGGCCGAGGGTGGCGTCGGCGCCCAGGTGCTCTGGCTGGACGCGTTCACGGCCAACGTCGATCGCTCGTGGCGCAACCCCAACCTGCTGGTCTGGCACCGCAGGCTCTGGCTGATCGACCACGGCGCCTCGCTGTACTTCCACCACGCCTGGCCCGGAGGCGCCCTGGTGAAGGAAGGAGCGGCCGGCAGGTTCGCGGCCCAACCCTGGAGCTCCGACGACCATGTGCTGAAGGACTACGCGTCCGGACTGCCGGAGGCCGACGAGAAGCTCAGCTCGGTGCTGTCGGACGACGTCTTCGCCCAGGTGCTCGCCGAGGTGCCGGACGCCTGGCTCGACCCGGTGCCCGGCGCGGAGACCCCCGACCAGGTGCGGGCGGCTTACGTCTCCTTCCTCTCCGCACGCCTGGCGACCCGTCAGTGGCTGCCGACGGCGGCGTCGCGATGAGCGTCGTGGCCTACCAGTACGTCGTGCTCCGCTGCGTCCCGCGCGTGGATCGTGAGGAGTTCGTCAACGTCGGCGTCGTCCTCTACTGCCAGGCCACGGACTTCCTCGACGTGGCGTGGCACGTCGACCGCGACCGGCTGAGCGCGCTCGCGCCGGGCCTCGACCTCGACTCGGTCGGCGACGCCCTCCGGTTCGTCTCGGCGGTCTGCGCCGGCGACGTTCGCGGTGGGTCTGCGGCCACCGGCCCGCTCGGCCCGCGCTTCGGCTTCCTCAAGGCCCCGCGCAGCACGGTCCTCCAGCCCGGGCCGGTGCACGGCGGCATGACCGACGACCCCGCGCGCCAGCTCGTGCACCTCCTGGAGCGCCTCGTCGGCTAGGGGCGAGCAGCGAGCAGGACGGTTGCTGCGGTGGCCGAGAGGATCGCGGCCAGCGCGAAGGGGACGTGGCCACCGGCCGCGAGGGCCAACCCCGCGCCGGCCGTGCCCGCGGCACTGCCGGCGTTGATCGAGGTGGTCACCCAGGTCGACGCCTCCGTTCGTCGGGCGGGTGGCACCAGCTCGTCGGCCGCTGTGTAGGCGACCACGTAGACCGGCGCCGCGGCAGCTCCCGACAGCACGAGGAACCCGCCGATCAGGACCAGGTGGGGAGCAGCGAGCAGTGCTCCCACATGCGCGGTCGCGGTGACCAGTAGCAGCCCGCCCAGGGCGGGGATCCACGACGGCTCCCGCCGGAGCCGCGTCCAGGCCACTCCGGCGGCGATCGCTCCCACGGCTGCCGCGGCCTCGATCATCCCCAGCGCCGCGGGCGTGCCCGCCCGGTCGGCGAGAGCGGCCGTCCCGACGAAGCAGGCCGCGGACGCAGCGCCGAACATGACCATCAGGGCCAGCAGCCTTCGGAAGCCCCCCTGCCCCAGCGCTCTCGAGGGCGAGACGCGAGGCGCTGAGTCGACCGGAAGGGCCCACGGACCGGACTCGGGGACGTACGGCGAGATGACGAGCGCCGTCGTGCCGATCGCGACGAAGGTCGCGGCCACGACCAGGCCGATCCACGGCGATCCGGTCGCCAGCACGACGCTCGCCATGACCGGTCCGATCAGGTAGAGCGACTCCTCCGCCACGGAGTCGAGGGAGTAGGCGACCCGGCGGGTCTGCCCTTCCTCGGCGATCTCACGCCACTGCGCCCGCATCGCGGGGCCGAGGGCGGGACCGCTGACGCCGAGCGCACCTCCCAGGACGAGCCAGAGCCAGTCCGGGTGGGTCGCGGTACTGAGGACCGCGGTGGTGATCAGGGCGATGACGTAGGTCGTGGCATAGAGCGGCAGGACGCGTCGCTGGCCGTACCGGTCCACGAGCCGGGACTGGAGGGGCATCGACAGGGCGGCCAGGGCCAGCGCGGCCGAGGAGGAGGCAGCGACCGCGAATGATCCGCTCGCCTCGCGGATGGTGAAGAGCAGGCAGAGCGGGAGCAGTCCGTAGGCAAGTCGGCCGACGAGCGCGAACGCGAACGTCCGGCGCACCGAGTGGCCCGACAGGACGGCACGGATGCTCCCGGCGCGGGTGACGCCGAGCATGAGGGTTCTCCGGATCTAGGTCTCACCGCGGCACAGAGCGCGGCGACGAATGGGTCTCGGGCGGCCGCATCTGGTGATGCGAGCCGTGAGACGACCTAGTGCTGCTGAGAAGTCATGCCGTCACGCTAGCCGACGAGGCCGTGCTCGTGGGCGAAGACCACGATCTGCACCCGGTCGCGCAGGCCGAGCTTGCGCAGGATGGCACCCACGTGGGTCTTCACCGTCGACTCGCTCGCGAAGACCAGGCCCGCGATCTCGGTGTTCGACATCCCGCGGGCGACGGCACCGAACACCTCGCGCTCCTTGTCCGTGAGCGTGAGGTACACCGCCGGGGTCGGTGTCTGGGTCCGGAACTGCCCCTCGAGCAGGGTCGACAGGTCCGCCGGCGCGAGGACGGCGTTGCCCGCGTGCACGGTGCGGATCGCATCGCTCAGCATCACCGGGGTGGTGCCCTTGAGGAGGAAGCCGCTGGCGCCGTACCGGATGGCGGTCGCGGCCCGGTCGTCGAGGTTGAAGGTGGTCAGCACCACGACCCGGACCGGCCTCTCGCGCCGTGCGGCGCGGTCGGGCAGGAAGATCTGGCGGGTGGCCTCGACGCCGTCCATCTCCGGCATCCGGATGTCCATCAGCACCACGTCGGGGGAGAGGTCGTCGACGAGCCGCACCGCCTCCAGGCCGTCCGCCGCAGCACCGACCACCTCCATGCCTTCTTGGGCGTCGACGATCACGCGCACGCCTTCGCGGAAGAGCTCCTGGTCGTCGACCAGCAGGACCCGGATCGTCATCGCGCACGCACCGGCACCCAGGCCGTGGCGGTGAAGGTCGGCCCGCCCGCCTCCGAGCGACGCCGTACGTCGAGCCGCCCGCCGACCGACTCGAGCCGGCGCCGCATGCCCTCGAGCCCCTGGCCGACGTGCTCGGGAATCGGCTGCGCCATCACCAGCGGTTGGGTCTCGGGTGCGCTGGTGTCGATCACGTTGCGCACCTCGATCCGCAGCTCGCCCTCCCAGTGCCGCTCCACGAGGATCGGCTCGCCCCGCTGCCCGTGCTTGATCGCGTTGGTGAGCATCTCCTGCAGCACCCGGAAGGCCACCCCGTCGAGCTCGGGCGGCAACGGCTGCGGCGTGCCGACCTCGGTCGCGGCGACCTCGTGGCCCGCCGCGCGTACGCCGTCGACGAGGTCGTCGAGGCTGCCGTGCCGGGCCAGGGGGGCGACCGTGCCGTTGGTCGCGCTGAGCACCTGGCGCACGTCTTGCAGCGAGGTCCGCGCCGTCGTCGCGATGTTGGTCATCGTCTGCTTCAGGGCGGTGGTGTCGACGTCCTCGAGGTACTGCGCCGACTCGGCCTGCGCCAGGATCACGGCCAAGGAGTGCCCGACCACGTCGTGGACGTCGCGGGCCAGGCGGGCCTGCTCCTCCCGCAGCTCGGCGATCTCCTCGGCCTGGTCGCGCTGGGCCTCGGCGGTCACCTGGGAGACCTGCGACTCCTTGGCCCGGTCGGAGAAGCGGAACGAGAGCCCGGCCAGCCACGGCACCCCGAGCACCGACATCCCGAGGACGGCTGCGCTGAGCTGCCAGCGGTCGCTGAACCGCGACGTCGTCTCGATGAGTGCCGTGAAGCCGGCCGTCTCGAGGGCCCGGTAGAAGACGCTCGGGTCGATCCAGAGGACGGTGATGACGGCGGCGACAGGGATCGACAGAGCACTGGCCAGGACGGTGCCGACGCGGCCCCACCGGGCCGCCCCGAACGCGACGACGCAGATCGCGAGCTCGACCATGAGCAGCTGCGTCCCGGTCAGCACCTGCGCCGTGCAGGTGACCCAGACCAGCGCGAGCGCCGCCGCCGGATGGTGACGACACAGCGTCACCGCCATCGCCATCGCGACGGCCACGAGTGCGGTGCCGACGCGCGGGTTGGTCTCGTAGTAGCGGGTGTCCATGCTGAAGACCTCGGTGAGACCGATCAGGAGGACCACCAGACCCGCCCCGACGTCGGGCGCCCACCGGCGCCAGGAGGTCATGCCGTCACCACCCCGCAATGGAACCATGCTCGGCGCTGCGGTCACCGGTGGGCGCCACGGACGAGCTCGTCGAGGAGCACGGCGTACGACGTGCCGGCCGCGGCGAACATCCGCGGCACCTGCGAGTGCGCGGTCATCCCGGGCACGGTGTTGACCTCGTTGAGCACCGGGCCGTGCTCGGTCAGGAAGAAGTCGACCCGGGCGACACCCGAGCAGCCGAGGGCGTCGTACGCCGTGACGGCCGCGTCCTCGAGGGTCTTCGCCTCGACCTCGTCGAGCCGCGCGGGGATGCGGAAGTCGGCGCGGCCGCCGTACTTCGCGTCGTAGTCGAACAGCCCGTCGGTCACGATCTCCAGTGCCGGCGGCACGAGGAGGGAGCCGTCGGCTCGGCGCAGGACCGCCACGTCGATCTCGCGGCCGACGACGACGTCCTCGACCAGCGCCCGGCTGTCGAGTGCGAGCGCAGCGTCCAGCGCCGGGCGGAGGCCGCCCGGCTCGGACACCAGGCTGACGCCGAGACTGGAGCCCGCGGCCACCGGCTTCACGACGACCGGGTGGGTCCAGCGCTCGTGGACCGCCGACCCGGCCGTCACCAGGTGACCGGGCGCGGTGGCGATGCCCACCGCCTCGGCGACGAGCTTCGCCGCCCACTTGTCCATGGCGAGTGCTCCCGCTCGGATCCCGGAGCCGACGTAGGGGAGCCCGGCGATCTCACACAAGGCGGCGAGCGCCCCGTCCTCGCCGCGCGGCCCGTGCACGACGGGGAAGACGACGTCGCAGCTGCGCAGGACGTGGGCGGCCCCGCACAGCCCGATCGGCCTGAGCCCGCGGTCGCGCCAGGTGCCGTCGCGCCCGATGGTGAGCACGACGACGTCGTACGTCGCGGGATCGAGGCCGCCGGCCACCGAGGCTGCGGAGGCCAGCGAGACGTCGTGCTCGCAGCTCTGTCCGCCGCCGATCACGGCGACCCGGGTCCTCACGGCAGGCTCCGCAGGTGCGGCGTGGTCGACGTGCGACGCGCGACCCGGGCGCCGATGCCGGTGACGATCTCGTGCTCGATCGTGTCGGCCCAGGCGGCCCACTCGGTGACGGTCGGCTCGCCGTGGGTGCCGGGGCCGAAGACCGTGACGGTCTCGCCCAGGTCGATGCCGCGGGCCCCGAGGTCGACGACCAGCTGGTCCATCGAGAGGCGACCGACCACGGGTCGCCGTACGCCACGGACCTGAACCTCGGCGCGCCCGGAGGCAAGGCGAGGTAGGCCGTCGGCGTAGCCGATCGGCACCAGTGCGAGGTACGTCGCGCAAGCCGTCCGGTGCGCGTGCCCGTAGCCGACCGGGGTGCCGCCGCGGACGCGCCGTACCTGGACGACCGGCGCGGTCAGCGTCATCGCGGGGCGCAGAGAGGTCGACCGCGACGGGTCGATGCCGACGAGACCGGCCCCCACGCGGCTCATCGTGTGGTGGCTGCGGGGATCGGTGAGCGTCGCCGCCGTGGCGGCGAGGTGCCGGTCGCGCGGGCGCAGGCCGACGCTCCGCGCCGTCTCGAGCGCCCAGGCGAACCTGGTCCGCGCGAGCGCGTTGCAGTCGTCGCCCGGCTCGTCGGCACAGCCGAGGTGACCCATCACCCCGACGACCTCGACCTCGCCGCGCTGCTCGGCCCGCCGAGCGGCCCGGCACAGGGCGGCCCAGCTCGCCGGGTCGGCGCCGTCGCGCGCCATGCCGGCGTCGAGGTGCAGGTGCACCCGGCTGCGGCCGCTCGCCGCCGCGACGGCGACCAGGTGCTGGAGGCTCGGGACCGCGACGTCGATGTCGCGCGCTGCTGCCGTCGCATAGTCGGCGTCCACCGGGTTGAGCCAGCTCAGCAGCGGTGCACCGAGGCCGGCGTCGCGCAGTGGCCACGCCTCGTCGAGGGTGGTGACGCCGAGCCGGGTGGCGCCGTGGGCGAGTGCCGTCCGCGCGACGTCGACCGCGCCGTGACCGAACCCGTCCGCCTTCACCACGGCCATCAGCTCGCCGGCGGCCCGGTCGGCCAGCAGCCGGGTGTTGTGCGCGACAGCGTCGAGGTCGACGTCCAGTGCTGCGCGGCTCCCGGCGGAGGTGCGGGCGGCGACCGCGAGGCGCGTCACGCCGCCACCGCCGCGCTCAGCGGACCGTAGAGCGCGTGCCGGGCGCCGGTCTGCAGCGCCCAGTAGCGGTCCCCGAAGCTCCAGTGCCACCACTCGGTCGGGTAGTTCACCAGGCCCTGTCCGGCCAGCACGGCGCCCAGCAGCTCACGGTGTGCTCGGGCGTCCGCGCCGATGCCGGCAGCAGCGAAGTAGCACCGACCGTCGCTGTCCTCCGGCGTCGCATCGATCGCGGTGCCGAGATCGAGCTCCTCGCCGCACACGTCGACCAGGGTCAGGTCGACGGCCGCGCCTGCGACGTGCGGCGCGACGTCGACCGGGGAGACGAACCGACTGGTCAGGCGCGCCAGCTCCGCGTCGTCGGCCGCGGGGTGGTGCACACGCACCTGCGCGGCGTACGCCGTGATGATGGCGCGCTGCTTCTCGACCGGGCGGTAGCCCTCGACCACGCGCAGTCGGAGGCCCGGCGGGAGCAGCCGGTCCGCGGCCGCCAGACGACGGGCGATGTCGGCGCGTACCAGCGCGCCGACGGGGGAGAGGTCGTGTGGGAGGCGCACCAGTGGCTCGCCCGACTCGATCACGGGTACGGCGTGGACGCGCTCGTCCGACAGCAGGATCGTCATGCTCCGACGCTACGAAGCGGGCGACCCCACCCGCCTCCACCTCAGGTACCGCCCGACTGCCCCCAAGTGCCGAGTCGGCGCTGTTTCACCCTCAGACGGGTGAAACAGCGCCGACTCGAGGGTGAAGCTGCGCCGACTCGGCGATCAGACGGGGACCAGCTCGACGGCGCCGACGGCGTACCGGGCCAGGATCGTGCGGGCCAGCTCCGGGTGGGCACCCAGCGGCGCCGAGACGGCGATCGCGCCGGCCTCGATCGCCAGCTCGCCGGCCCGGTCCGGGAGGAACCCGGGAGCCAGGAAGAGCGAGGCGACCGCGATGTGGCGACGACCCTCAGCGCGGAACGCCCGGACGGCCTCGCCGGTGGCCGGAGGGGACGCCGAGGCGAAGGCCGCGGTGACCGGCAGCTTGTGCCGCGCACCCCAGACCCGGGCCAGCCGGGCGACGGCCTGGTTGGCGAGCGGGTCGCTCGACCCGGCAGCGGCCAGGACGAGGGCGTCGAGCTCGCGCACCCGCGAGCTCGCGAGCGCCTCGCGCATCCGCAGGTCGAGCACCTCGAGGAAGTGCGGCTCCAGGCCGAGGATCGAGGTCGCCCGGATCTGTACGCCGGGGTGCCGCGAGGTCGCCTCGGCGACGGCGCTCGGGACGTCGACCTTCGCGTGGTAGGCCTCGGTGAGCAGGAGGGGTACGACGACGATCTCGTCGTGCCCGGCCTTCACGAGGCGGTCGACCACCGTCTGGAAGGACGGCTTCGAGAGCTCGAGGAAGGCGGCCTCGACCCGGAGGTCGGGGCGCATCGCCTTGACCTCCTCGACGAGGGCCTTGATCGTTGCGGCGGATCGCGGGTCACGGCTTCCGTGCGCCAGCGCCACCAGAGCAGGAGCAGCCACTACGCCGCCTCCTTACCTGTGCGTGTTCCTTCGGGGGTGGTGCCTGTCGTCGAGACGCGGCCGGCCACGCTGCCGGCCCGCTCGGTGGAGATCCTCACGAGTGGATCCCGCACTCGGTCTTGTTGGTGCCGGCCCAGCGACCGCTGCGCGGGTCGTCGCCGGGCGCCACCCGCCGGGTGCACGGCCAGCAGCCGATCGAGGGGTAGCCGTCGTAGACGAGCGGGTTGACCAGCACGCCGTGCTCGGCGATGTAGCTCTCGACCTGCTCGTCGCTCCACCGGGCGATGGGGGAGACCTTGACCTTCTGCTTCTTGGCGTCCCAGCCGATCACCGGCGCGATCACGCGGTTGTGGTTCTCCGCGCGTCGGAGCCCGGTCGCCCAGGCGTCGTAGTTGTCGAGCGAGTCGGCCAGCGGCTGGACCTTGCGCAGCTTGCAGCACAGGTCCGGGTCGGTCTTGTAGAGGTCCTTGCCGTACGTCGCGTCCTGCTCGGCGACCGATTGCACCGGCGTGATCGTGAGCAGGTTGACCGGCATCGTGGCCTCGACCGCATCGCGGGTGCCGATGGTCTCGACGAAGTGGTAGCCGGTGTCCAGGAAGACCACGTCGACGCCGGGTGCGACCTTGCCCGCGATGTCGGCGAGCACCGCGTCACCCATCGAGGAGGTCACGCAGAACCGGTCGCCGAACGTGGCGACGGCCCACTCGACGATGACCTCGGCGGGGGCCAGCTCGAGCTCGGCGCCCCAGTGGGACACCAGCTCGCGCAGCTCCTCCGGCGAGCGGCCGGTGGTGTCGGTCCCGCGCTTGTTGCGGGCGGTCGTGGTGGTAGCAGCAGTCATGACTGAGCTCCCCCCTTCGCGGCTGAGGGTCGGATCAAACCGAGCATCTTCAGGCTGAAGGCGCGCAGGCACCCGCGGCATTCCCAGGTGCCGTGCGGAGAGCTGACCTCGCCACTCTCCGAGACGACCTCGTGGGGGCGCAGGTCCTGCTCCCCACAGAAGGGGCAGTGGAAGGGAATGGCGCGTTCGCTCATGTCGGCACGCTCTCCAGCACCTTGTCGCCGCGCAGCAGCTCCTCGTCGGCGCGCGCGACCCAGGTCGCGAACAGCTCGCCGTCCTCGCGCTGGTGCAGGAAGTTGGTGACGACCGCGGTGATGTAGTCGTCGAGCCCGGCGCTGGTGACCTTGTGGGCGCGCAGCTTGCGGCCGAAGTTGGCCTGCAGCCCGGTGGCGCCACCGAGGTGCACCTGGAAGCCCTCGACCTGCTCGCCCTCGTGCATGACGAGCTGGCCCTTGAGGCCGATGTCGGCGATCTGGGTGCGGGCACAGGCGTTGGGGCAGCCGTTGACGTTGACCGTGATCGGGGTGTCGAGCCCGGGGAACCGCTTCTCGAGCTCGCCGACCAGGCTGCGCGCGCGCTCCTTGGTGTCGACGATCGCCAGCTTGCAGAACTCGATGCCCGTGCAGGCCATCGTGTTGCGCCGCCAGTTGGAGGGCCGGGCCGAGAGCCCGATCTCGTCGAGTCGCTCGATCAGCGCCTCGAGGACGGCCGGCTCGACGCCGACCAGGACGATCTTCTGGTACGGCGTGAGGCGGGCGCCGGCGACGTCGTACTCCTCGATCAGGTCGGCGAGCTGGACCAGCATGGTGCCGGAGACGCGGCCGGCGGTCGGCGCGATACCGACGTACAGCTTGCCGTCCTGCTGCTCGTGGACGCCGATGTGGTCGCGGTGGCCGACGGGCGACTCGGGGGAGGGGTTGGAGACGAGCTGCCGGTCGAGGTACTCGTTCTCGAGCACCTCGCGGAACTTCTCGATGCCCCAGTCGGCGACCAGGAACTTCAGGCGGGCGCGCGAGCGCAGCCGGCGGTAGCCGTAGTCGCGGAAGATCGACGCGACGCCCTCCCAGGCGTCAGCGACCTCGTCGACCGGGATCCAGACGCCCATCTTCTGGGCGAGCATCGGGTTGGTGGACAGCCCGCCGCCGACCCAGAGGTCGAAGCCCGGGCCCAGCTCGGGGTGCACGGTGCCGACGAAGGAGATGTCGTTGGTCTCCGGCGAGACGTCGTGGCCCGGGTGCCCGGTCAGCGCGGTCTTGAACTTGCGCGGGAAGTTCGCGAAGTCGGGGTTGCCGATGTAGCGGCGCTTGATCTCCTCGAGCGCCGAGGTGCCGTCGATGATCTCGTCCTTGGCGACGCCGGCGACCGGCGAGCCGAGGAACGGCCGCGGCGAGTCGCCGCAGGCCTCCATGGTGTCGAGCCCGGCCGCCTCGAGGCGCTCCCAGATCGCCGGGACGTCCTCGATCCGGATCCAGTGGTACTGGATGTTCTCGCGGTCGGTGACGTCGGCGGTGTCGCGGGCGAAGTCGACGCCGATCGTGCCGAGGGCGCGTACGGCGTCGTGCGAGAGCAGCGCACCGTCGGAGCGGACCCGCATCATGAAGAACTCGTCGTCGAGCTCCTCCTCCTCGAGCATCGCGGTCTTGCCGCCGTCGAAGCCCGGAGCGCGCTGCGTGTAGAGGCCCATCCAGCGGAAGCGGCCGCGCAGGTCGGCCGGGTCGATCGAGGCGAAGCCGCGCTTGGAGTAGGTGTAGAGGATCCGGTCGCGGACGTTGAGCGGGCTGTCGTCCTTCTTGGACTGCTCGTTCTTGTTCAGCGGCTCGGTGTAGCCGAGCGCCCACTGACCCTCGCCGCGCTTGGGGCGCGGGATCTCGGTCTTGGTGGCGGCCTTGGCGGTGTAGCGCAGGTCAGACATCAGGGTGGGCGTTCCTTGACGGTGGCAGCGACACTCGAACCGGACTTCGGTGTCCGGCGGGTCAGCTGCGGGTGGGCGGCTGGTCAGGCTTGGTGCGTCAGGAAGGCCAACACATGGAGCTGCGGGTACGCCCGAGGTCCACGTGGCGTCGAACCACGAGGTACGTCTGCGTCGCAGCGGTCATGTCAAGCAGTCTCACGGTCCGGACGCCCTTCCCACAAATTCGAATCCCATGATGTGAGACCGCGATCCATTATGTGAGACACGGTCGGAGTGCGGGTGCTGCCGTCGGTCCAGCATGCGACCCAGGTCACATCGCGGGTGCGGTGCGAGCCGCTCGATCGACGCCGTTCGCCAGCACTAGTCTGGCTGCATGAGCGACCCGCACCTCTCCGCCCTGACCAGCAGCGCCTACCAGCAGGCCCTCGAGGTGATCGCCTCGGTCGAGCCGCGGATCGCGGAGGCGACGCGTCAGGAGCTGACCGACCAGCGCGGCTCGCTCAAGCTGATCGCCAGCGAGAACTACGCCTCGCCCGCGGTGCTGCTCACGATGGGCACCTGGTTCAGCGACAAGTACGCCGAGGGCACGGTCGGTCACCGCTTCTACGCCGGCTGCCAGAACGTCGACACCGTGGAGAGCCTCGCCGCCGAGCACGCTCGCGAGCTGTTCGGCGCGCCGTACGCCTATGTGCAGCCGCACTCGGGCATCGACGCCAACCTGGTCGCCTTCTGGTCGATCCTGGCTCACCGGGTCGAGACGCCGGCGCTGGCGAAGCTCGGCGCCAAGAACGTCAACGAGCTGACCGACGCCGACTGGGAGACGCTGCGCCACGAGCTCGGCAACCAGCGCCTGCTCGGGATGTCGCTCGACGCCGGCGGCCACCTGACGCACGGCTTCCGGCCCAACATCAGCGGCAAGATGTTCCACCAGCAGCAGTACGGCACCGACCCGGTGACCGGGCTGCTCGACTACGACGTGGTGCGCGCCAAGGCCAAGGAGTTCAAGCCGCTGATCCTGGTGGCGGGCTACTCGGCCTACCCACGTCGCGTGAACTTCGCCAAGATGCGCGAGATCGCCGACGAGGTCGGCGCCACCCTGATGGTCGACATGGCGCACTTCGCCGGCCTGGTCGCGGGCAAGGTCTTCACCGGCGACGAGGACCCGGTGCCGCACGCCCACATCACCACGACCACCACCCACAAGTCGCTGCGCGGTCCGCGCGGCGGCATGGTGCTGGCGCAGGAGGAGTACGCCGCCGACGTCGACCGCGGCTGCCCGATGGTGCTCGGCGGGCCGCTCTCGCACGTGATGGCCGCCAAGGCCGTGGCGCTCGCCGAGGCCCGCCAGCCGTCGTTCCAGGCCTACGCCCAGCAGATCGCCGACAACGCGAAGTCGCTCGCCGACGGCTTCCTCACCCGCGGCGCCAACCTGGTCACCGGCGGCACCGACAACCACCTCGTGCTGCTCGACGTCTCGTCGTTCGGCCTGACCGGCCGCCAGGCCGAGTCGGCGCTGCTCGACGCGGGCATCGTCACCAACCGCAACTCGGTGCCCAACGACGCCAACGGCGCTTGGTACACCTCCGGCGTCCGCCTCGGCACGCCGGCGCTGACGACCCGCGGCTTCGGGCACGACGAGTTCGACAACGTCGCCGAGCTGATCGTCCACGTGCTGCAGAACACCGAGGCCGGCACCACCAAGGCGGGCGGGCCGTCGAAGGCGTCGTACGTGCTGGGTGACGGCATCGCCGACAAGGTCAAGGACGCCTCGGCCGAGATGCTCGACAAGCACCCGCTCTACCCCGGTCTCGACCTGGCCTGAGACGGCGGTGGACGTCGCGTGGCACGAGGCCGGTCGCGGCGCGGACTCTGCGCTGACGGCCCACCTGGGCTGGGCGTACGGCGACGGCGAGGTGCAGATCGGGCGGCTCTGCGCCCGCTGCGGGTCGGCCGAGCACGGCCGACCGTGGGCGACGTACGACGGCCGTGACGTCCCGGTCTCGCTCGCGCGCTCCGGACCGCACCTGGTGACGGCGCTCCGCGAGGACGGCGCGATCGGCGTGGACGTCGAGTCGGTGGCCGAGGTCGCGGCGCGCTGGCAGCCCAGGCTGGTGCTGGCGCCCGGCGAGAGCGCAGACGACCCGCTCGAGCGGGCGCTGACCTGGGCGCGCAAGGAGGCTGTGCTGAAGATGTACGGCGTCGGGCTGGACCGGCCGATGACCTCCGTCCACCTCGGTGCCGAGGCGTGGACCGACCTCGAGGCGCCCGAGGGCTACGTCGGGGCGGTCTCCTGGATCACACCGAAGCGGGCAGCGGCGGCAGGTCCGTCTGGAAGAGCCACGCGTCGAACAGATCGGTGAGGTCGTCGCCGGTCTCGTCCTGGCAGTAGGCGATGAAGTCCTCGGTGGTCACCGAGCCGCCGGTGTGGGCGGCGACCCAGCCGCGGAGCAGGTCGAAGAAGGGCTCGTCGCCGACCTCGATCCGCAGCGCGTGCAGGGTGAGCGCGCCGCGCTTGTAGACGCGGTCGTCGAACATCAGCTCCGGCCCCGGGTCGGCGAGCACCAGGTCCTGGCTCTTGCCGGTCGAGCTTCTTGTGGTGCTGGCGCGCCCACTCGTCGGCGGTGTCGCCGCCGGACTCCTCGGACCACAGCCACTCGGCGTAGCAGGCGAAGCCCTCGTGCAGCCAGATGTCCTGCCAGCGCCGCAGGGTCACCGCGTTGCCGAACCACTGGTGCGCCATCTCGTGCGCGACCAGCCGGATGGTGTGCCAGGAGTCGGCGCAGAAGTTGCGACCGAAGGTCGACAGCGACTGCGACTCCAGTGGGATCTCGAGGTCGTCGTCGGTGATCACCGTCGTGTAGCCGTCGAAGGGGTAGTCGCCGAACCGGTCGACGAAGAACCTCATCATGTCCGGCTGGCGCCCGAAGGCGGCGTCGAAGCCGTCGCCCGCGACGTCGGCGGGCGCGAGCACCCGCAGCGGCACCGGACCGTCCTGCTCGACGACGTCGTACCGCCCGATCTGGCAGGTGGCGAGGTAGGTCGCCATGGGGGAGCGCTGCTCGTAGCGCCAGGTCACCGCCGAGCTGCGGCGCGACGAGTCGACCAGGTCGCCGCTCATCGCGACCGCGTAGCCCGCGGGCGCCGTGACCGCGAAGGCGTACGTCGCCTTGTCGTCGGGCCGGTCGTTGCAGGGGAACCAGGTCGGTGCACCGTGCGGCTGGGCCGCCACGATGACGCCGTCGGTGAGCTCCTCCCAGCCGGCGTCGCCGAGGGTCTTGCTCGTCAGCACCTCCGGCTGGCCGGAGTACTTCACCTTGACCTCGAACTCGGTGCCTGCCGGGATCGGGGTCGTCGAGCCAGACGGCGAGTCCGCTGTCGCGGTGGGTGTAGCGCGCCGGCGGCCGACCGTTGACGCTCACCCGCGCGACCCGCAGCTGGTGGAG
Organism: uncultured Actinomycetota bacterium; assembly: GCA_963717855.1. Lineage (GTDB taxonomy): Bacteria > Actinomycetota > Actinomycetes > Propionibacteriales > Nocardioidaceae > Nocardioides. The sequence continues at coordinate 469,992 of CAVQXF010000001.1, forward strand.
GTCGAGGCGCAGCCGCACGACGTCGTCGACGGCGGTGCAGGTCAGCGTGGCCTCGCCGTCGAGCCGGTTGCCGTCGGGGCGGTAGCCGAGCTCGAGGTCGTAGTGCTGGACGTCGTACGACGCGTCCCCGTGCCCGGGCACGTACGGGTCAGTCCCTGTCATTCAGCATTCCCCCTCCCACGGCCCGACCGGGTTCCCGATCCACCGGGTGCGGCTGGGGACACCTTCCCCCCGCATGACGAGCGACGCCGGACCCACGGTGGCGTGACGCCCGATCGTCGCGGCGGGAAGGATAACGCTGTTGGGTCCCAGGGTCGCACCTGCCTTCAGCACGACCGCATCCATGGCGAGCACGCGGTCGTGGAAGAGGTGGGTCTGCACGACGCAGCCGTGGTTGACCGTGCTGCCGTCGCTGCAGCTCGACGAGGTCGGTCTCGGGCAGCCAGTAGGTGTCGCACCAGACGCCCGTGCCGATCCGCGCGCCGAGCAGGCGGAGCCAGACGTTGAGCGCGACCGTGCCCTGGGTGACGGAGGCGAACCACGGCGCGGCCAGCACCTCGGTGAAGGTGTCGGCGAGCTCGTTGCGCCACACGAAGCCGCTCCACAGCGGGTGCTCGGACGGCCGGTGCCGCCCGACGATCGCCCACTTGGCCGCGGCCGTGACCAGGGCGGCGAGCGACGCCCCCGACGAGCAGCACGGGGCCGCCGAGGACGACGGCGACCCAGGGCTCGACCGCCAGCAGGGCGAGCAGCACCAGGGCGACCGTCGCGCCGAGCAGCGACTGCCAGCACCATCGGTACGACGCGCGCGGCCTCGACCAGCCCGCGGTAGGTCCGCAGGCGGCGCGGTGGGGCGTAGGTGCGGCTGTCGTCCTGGTGCCCGACGGCCCGGCGCAGCCGGGTCGGCGGGCTGCCGAGCCAGGACGTCCCGGCCTTGGCGACCGCGCGGTGGGGCGCGGCCGACAGCACGGCGACCAGCGAGGCCTTGGGCACCTTGCGGCCGGCGGCGGCCATGCCGGAGTTGCCGATGAAGGCGCGCTTGCCGATCTTGACGTCCTCGACCCGCACCCAGCCGCCGCCGAGCTCGTAGCAGCCGATCAGGGTGTCGTCGGCGAGGAACGCGTGGTCGTTGACGCTGGCGAACTTGGGCAGCAGCAGCACCGTGGAGGCCTCGACCCCCTGGCCGATGCGCGCGCCGAGGAGGCGCAGCCAGGTCGGGGTGAGCGCGCTGGAGTAGAGCGGGAAGAGCCAGGTGCGCGCGTCGTCGAGCACCCGGAAGGTGCCCCAGATGCAGACCCCGGCGCGCGAGCGGACCGGGTGGACGCCGGCGCTGATCCCGAAGGACAGCGTCCGCACCAGTGCGAGGATCAGCAGCGCGAGCACGGCGTACCCGACAAGGGCGGCCAGGGGCAGCCACGGCAGGGCCGCCCACGCGGCGCCGGCAGAGCGAGTCGGCGCCGCGGACCGGCCCGAGCACCACCAGCAGCCCGGACAGCACGCCGGCGCCGGGCAGCGCGCCGATGACGACCGCCATCGACGGCCGTACGCCGCGCAGCCAGCCGCGTCCCGGCGGGGGAGCCTGCTCGTGCCACGGCCCGCGGGCGTGGGTGGCCTGGCGCTCGGCGGGGGAGCCCGACCAGTACTCGGCCGCCGGCACCTCGCCGACGACCAGGGAACCCGGGGCGACCTCGGCGTTGGCCCGGACCACGGCGCCGGGGGCGAGGGTGCTGCGGGCGCCGACCCGGGCGCCGCGGCCGACCCGGATCTCGCCGAGGTGGAAGATGTCGCCGTCGATCCAGTGGCCGGTCAGGTCGACCTCGGGCTCGATCGCGGCGCCGTCGCCGACGCGCAGGAAACCGGTCACCGGCGGCAGCGCGTGCAGGTCGCGTGCCGCTGCCGATCCGGGCGCCGAGGAGGCGGGCGTACGTCGTGAACCACGGCGCTCCCGCGACGCCGGCAGCCAGCCAGCTCCTCCTGGATCCGGCCGGCGAGCCAGACCCGCAGGTGCACCTTGCCGCCGCGCGGGTAGGCGCCGGGCTCGATGCCGCGCAGCACCAGCCGGGCGAGCCCGGCGGCGAGCGCCATCCGTCCGGGTGGGGTGAGGAAGAACCAGGTGGTGAGGATCAGGACCCAGACGGGGTACGACGGCAGGTAGTCGAGCTGCTGCGCCGCCACCGTCGAGCCGAGCGCGAGCCAGCTCAGCCACCGGGCGGCGGCGAGGGCGCGCAGGCCGACCAGGGCGGCCAGCTGGCCGCCCTGGGTCTTGCGGGGGATCGGGAAGACCTTGCGGTCGGTGCGCGCCGTGGTGCCGCCGAGCTCCTCGAGCGCTGCCGACAGCGCGCCGACCCGCGGGTGGGCGTAGAGGTCGCCGACGGCGACCTCCGGGAAGCGCTCGCGCAGCCGGCCGACCACCTGGGCCGCGGTCAGCGAGCCGCCGCCGAAGTCGAAGAAGTCGTCGCGCGACGGAGGTGACCTCGGCGCCGAGGACGTCGGCCCAGATCTCGGCGATCCAGGCCTGGGTGTCGGTGAGACCGGTCGGCGTACCCGCCCGACCGGCTCCCGGGATGCGGCCACGGCAGCGCGTCGCGGTCGACCTTGCCCGACGTACGGGTGGGCAGGCTGTCGACGACGGCGAGGCGCGGCACCAGCGCGGCCGGCATCCGAGCGCGCAGCAGCTCGAGCGGCCGCGCGTCGTCGTACGTCGCGTCGACGGTGAGGTAGCCGACCAGGAGCTGGTTGCCCGACTTGGTGGACCGGACCGCTGCGGCGGCCGAGACGACGCCCGGCAGCCGGAGCAGCTGGCCGTCGATCTCGCCGAGCTCGATCCGGCGACCGCCGAGCTTGATCTGGTCGTCGGCGCGGCCGCCGAAGACGAGCCCGGCCGGGTCGTTGCGGACGACGTCGCCGGACCGGTAGGCGCGGTCCCAGCCCAGGGTCGGCATCGGCGCGTACTTCTCGGCGTCCTTGGCGGGGTCGAGGTAGCGGGCCAGCCCGACGCCGCCGATGATCAGCTCGCCGGTCTCGCCCTCGGCGACGGGGTGACCCGCGGCGTCGACGACCGCGAGGTCCCAGCCGTCGAGCGGGAGACCGATGCGGACCGGGTCGGTGCCGTCGAGGATCGTCCCGCAGGCGACGACCGTCGCCTCGGTGGGGCCGTAGGTGTTCCAGACCTCGCGACCCGGCGCCTGGAGGCGGGCGGCCAGCTCGGCCGGGCACGCCTCGCCGCCCATGATCAGCAGCCGCACCGTCGCCAGCGACGCCGCCGGCCACAGCGCGACCAGGGTCGGCACGGTCGAGACGACGGTGATGTCGTTGGCCACGAGCCAGGGTCCGACGTCGACCCCGGAGCGCACCAGCGAGCGCGGGGCCGGGACCAGGCAGGCGCCGTACGCCCAGGCCAGCCACATCTCCTCGCAGCTCGCGTCGAAGGCGACCGACAGTCCGGCCATCACCCGGTCGCCGGGGCCGATGGGGGCGTCCTGGAGGTACCACCGGGACTCGGCGTCGACGAAGGCCGCGGCGTTGCGGTGCGTGACCGCGACGCCCTTCGGGGTGCCGGTCGAGCCCGAGGTGAAGATGATCCAGGCGTCGTCCGTGAGATCCGGCAGGTGTGCCCCGGGGTCGTCCTCCGCGCCGTCCTCGGGCGGGGTACGGCGGCTCGCGATCGCCAGCTCGTTGCCGATGACGGCGGCGACCTCGGCCTCGTCGAAGACCGTGCGGGCGCGCTCGTCGGGGTCGTCGGCGTCGACGGGCACGTAGGCCGCGCCGGTGAGGATCGTCGCGACGATGGCCACGTAGAGGTCGGTGGTGCCCGACTTGACCCGGATGCCGACCCGGTCGCCGCGGCGGACGCCGGCCTCCCGCAGCCGGGCGCCCAGCTCTCCGGCCGCCTCCTCGAGCTCGAGGTAGGTGAGCACGTCGACACCGCTGTCGAGCGCGAGTGCGTGCGGGTGCGACTCGGTCGTGGCGGCCAGGATGTCGGCGAGCGTCCGCGGCTCCGGCGCGCGGCTGGCGGCGAGCAGCTCCGGCAGCATCGTCGTGGGGGAGCCGGTCACGGGTGCATTGTCCCGGCTCCGGGTGAACGGGAGGCGTCGTGGGGCCCGTCGTGGGACGAGGACACCGTTTGCGGTCGCGACCGTCGGGTACGCGTGTCCTATGTCACAAGCCGACCTAGACCAGCAGATCGCGCCGCCACCGCCCAAGAAGGACAAGACCCGCTACCTGTACATGGCGGTCATCGTGGCCGTGGTGCTCGGCATCCTGGTGGGCTTCGCGTTCCCGGACTTCGCCGTGAAGCTCGCGCCCCTCGGCACCGGTTTCGTGGCGCTGGTCAAGATGATGATCCAGCCGGTCATCTTCTGCACGATCGTCATCGGCGTCGGCTCCGTCGCCAGCGCGGCGCGCGTCGGGAAGGTCGGCGGGCTGGCGCTCGCCTACTTCCTGACGATGTCGACCTTCGCGCTGGCGATCGGCCTGGTCGTCGGCAACCTGATCAAGCCGGGTGCGGGCCTCCAGGTCACCGAGGCGCTGTCCTCGGCGGGCCAGGACCAGGCGGCCGCGGGACACGGCAGCACCACCGAGTTCGCGCTCGGGATCATCCCGACCTCGCTGTTCTCGGCGCTGACCTCGGGCGACGTTCTCCAGGCCCTGTTCGTGGCGCTGCTCGTCGGCTTCGCACTCCAGGGGATGGGTCGCGCTGGCAAGCCGATCCTGCACGTCGTCGAGCACCTGCAGCGGCTGGTCTTCCGGATCCTGGCGATGATCATGTGGGCTGCGCCCGTCGGGGCGTTCGGCGCGATGGCGGCCGTCGTCGGTGCGACCGGGGCCGATGCGCTCAAGAGCCTGGCCCTGCTGATGGTGGCCTTCTACATCACCTGCGCGATCTTCGTCTTCTTCGTGCTCGGCACCGTCCTGCGGCTCGCCTCGGGCGTCAACATCTTCAGCCTGCTGAAGTACCTCGCGCGCGAGTTCCTGCTGATCGTCTCCACCTCGTCCTCCGAGACCGCGCTGCCGCGACTGATCGCGAAGATGGAGCACGCCGGAGTCGACAAGACCACGGTCGGCGTCGTCGTGCCGACCGGCTACTCCTTCAATCTCGACGGCACCGCGATCTACCTGACCATGGCGACCCTCTTCATCGCAGAGGCGATGGGCGACCCGCTGTCGATCGGCGAGCAGATCTCGCTGCTGGGCTTCATGATCATCGCGTCCAAGGGCGCCGCGGGCGTCTCGGGCGCCGGCATGGCGACCCTCGCGGGCGGCCTGCAGCTCCCACCGCCCGGAGCTGGTCGACGGCGTCGGCCTGATCGTCGGCATCGACCGCTTCATGTCCGAGGCCCGCGCCCTCACCAACTTCTCGGGCAACGCGATCGCCACCGTGCTGATCGGCCACTGGACGGGTGGCCTCGACCGCGAGCGCCTCGACAAGGTGCTCGCCGGCGACCTGCCCTTCGACGAGGCCACCATGGTCGACTACGGCGACGACGACCTCGAGCGCGACCGGGAGCCCGAGCGGCAACCTGCGGGGGCGTCCGCCGGACTCAACCAGTGACCGGCGTCGCACGCTCCACGATCATCCGCAGGTCCCCACCGTCGAGGGTGCCGAAGACCCCGTCGTACGACGTGCCCAGCCGCGAGGCGCAGAAGACGTCGGCGACCTCGGGAGGGGCGAAGCGCACCAGGAGGGAGCCCTGCAGGCACAGCGCCATGCGTACGGCGAGCCGGCGGGCGTTGACCTCCATCGAACGCCGGATCGCCCATCAGCGAGCCGAGCAGCGCCAGGGTGTCCTGGATCGCGCGGTCCAGCCGGGCGTCGCCACCCTGCGCGCGACCGACCTCGATGATCCAGGCGTCGAGCACGTCGGGCTCGCGGCCGAGGGCACGGAGCACGTCGAGCGCGTTGACGTTGCCGGAGCCCTCCCAGACCGAGTTGAGCGGCGCCTCGCGATAGAGCAGCGGCATCCCGGACTCCTCGACGTACCCGTTGCCGCCGAGGCACTCCAAGCGCCTCCGCGACCGCGGCCGGGGTGCGCTTGCAGACCCAGAACTTCGAGAGCGGCAGCGCGATCCGGCGCAGTGCGGCCTCGTGCGGGTCGTGGAGGTTGTCGACGGCCGAGGCGAGCCGGACAGCGAGCGCCGTGGCGGCCTCCGCCTCGACGGCGAGGTCGGCCAGCACGTTCTGCATCAGCGGCTTGTCGATCAGCAGCGACCCGAAGGCCGAGCGGTGCGCGGCGTGCCAGGTCGCCTCGTTGACAGCCCGCCGGATCAGCGAGGTCGAGCCGAGCACGCAGTCCAGCCGGGTCGCGGCGACCATCTCGATGATCGTGCGGACGCCGCGGCCCTCGTCGCCCAGCCGGTGCGCGAGCGTGCCCTCGAACTCGAGCTCAGAGGAGGCGTTGGACCGGTTGCCCAGCTTGTCCTTCAGGCGTACGACGTCGAGTCGGTTGCGCGTCCCGTCGGCCAGCACGCGCGGCACGACGAAGCAGGTCACCCCACCCTCAGCCTGCGCCAACACCAGGAAGATGTCGTTCATCGGCGCCGAGGTGAACCACTTGTGCCCGTGCAGCGTGTACTCGCCGTCGACGGAGGTGCGGCGCGCCTCGGTGACGTTGGCGCGGACGTCGGAGCCGCCCTGCTTCTCGGTCATCCCCATGCCGGCGAGCGCACCGAGCTTGGTGGAGGAGGCGCGGACGCCGGGGTCGTACGTCGTCGACGCCAGCAACGGCGTCCACTCCTTGGCCAGCGCGTCGTCGGCGCGCAGCGCCGGCACCGCGGCATACGTCATCGAGATCGGGCAGCCGTGGCCCGGCTCGGTGTGCGACCAGGCCATGAACCCCGCGGCCCGGCGTACGTGCGCGTGCGGAGCGTCGGTCTCCCACGGCGTCGCCGCCAGCCCCTGGCCGACGGCGCGCTCCATCAACCAGTGCCACGAGGGGTGGAACTCGACCTCGTCGATCCGGTTGCCGTAGCGGTCGTAGGTCGTGAGCCGCGGGTGGTGCTCGTTGGCGAGCATCCCGTGCTCGCGCGCCTCCGCCGTCCCGGCGAGCGCGCCGATCGGGGCCAGGTCGTCGACCACCTCCGCGGACGCGTGCCGGGTCACCGCCTCGACCAGTGCGGCATCGCCCGTGACGATGTTGTGACCAACGAGAAGGGGTGCTTGGTTCGTGGCTACCCGGATGTCGGAACCCATGTGTCTACGGTAGAGCCATGGGTGCGGCGGAGCGTGCGGAGAGTCCTCCCACCGCTCCCGACGTGACCACTCAGGCAGCGTTCGTGGCGTGGCTGCGGCGTAGCCGCGACCTGGTGTGGCGGCTCGTGGTCGCCACCGTCGGCAGCTGCATGCGCTACCGGGTGACGGGCCTGGCAGCCGAGGCCGCCTTCTTCGCGGTGCTGTCGGTACCGCCGCTCATCTTCGCGATGGCGGGCATGATCGGCTTCGTCACCGACCAGTTCAGCCCGGCGCAGGTCGACAACGTGCGCCAGGCGGTCATCGACCTCTCGGAACAGGCGCTGACCCAGGGCGCGGTCAACAAGATCATCGTGCCGACGATCGACGACGTGCTCGCCGGCGGCCGCTTCGACGTGATCTCGCTCGGCTTCGTGCTGGCGCTGTGGTCGGGCTCGCGTGCGATGCACGTCTTCGTCGACACCATCACGATCATGCACGGACTCGGCGGTCACCGGGGGATCGTGAAGACCCGGGCGCTGTCCTTCGGTCTCTACGTCCTGGCGATGGTCCTCGGCGTCTTCATGGTCCCGCTGGTCGTGGCCGGGCCGGGACTGGTCCAGGAGTGGCTGCCGCAGCGGCTGGACTTCCTGATCCACTTCTACTGGCCGCTCGTCGTGGTCGTCAGCATCTGCTTCCTCGCGACGCTCTATCACGTGTCCGTGCCGGTGCGGACCAACTGGAGCTTCAACCTCCCGGGTGCGACGTTCGCGCTCTTCTGCTGGGTGTTCGGAAGCTTCCTGCTGCGCTGGTTCCTGACCGCCACGTCGGCGGACTCGCGCTCGATCTACGGACCGCTCGCTGCTCCGATCGCGGTGCTGCTGTGGCTCTACCTGGTCTCCGTCGCGGTGCTCATCGGGGCCGCGGTCAATGCCGCCTTCGACACCGTGTTCCCGCAGACCACGACGATGCTCGCGAGATCCGAGCTCGTGCAGCGGCTACGTCGCATCGGTTCGCGTCAGGAGACCGACTAGATTCACCCCCGTGGCGGATGACTCCAGCGAGATCGGGCAGGGCACGGGCCGCAGCGTCGGGCTGATCTCGCTGCCCGACCCGGCGCAGTCCCCGTGGTGGCAGCTCGGCAAACGGCTGCTGCTGGCATTCGTCATCCTGTTCGGCACGGTCCTGATCGTCTACTTCGACCGCGCGGCCTACCGCGACGGCAACGACCCGCCCTACTTCGGGGTCGACCTGGTCGACTCGATCTACTACACGACGGTCACCCTGAGCACGACCGGGTACGGCGACATCGCCCCGGTCGCGCCGCACGCCCGGCTGATCAACGCGTTCGTCGTCACCCCGCTCCGCATCGCCTTCCTGGTGCTGTTGATCGGGACCACCCTCGAGGTGCTCGCCTCGCAGGGTCGTGAGATTTTCCGCATCTCCCGTTGGAGGAAGCGCATGTCAGCCCACGTGGTGGTGATCGGCTACGGCACCAAGGGCCGGGCCGCCGTCGACACGATCGTCAACAACGGCCTGAACCGTGAGTCGATCGTCGTGGTCGACCCGGGAGCCGAGGCGCTCCAGGAGGCGCATGCCGACGGTCTCGCGGTCGTCACGGGTGACGCCACCCGGCGCGACGTGCTCCGCCGTGCGGGGGTGAGCGAGGCCGACCAGGTCATCATCACCACCAACCGCGACGACTCCAACGTGCTGGCCACGCTCACGGTCCGCCAGCTCAACCCAGAGGTCTGGATCGTGGCCGCCTGCCGTGAGCAGGAGAACGTCGCCCTGATGCGGCAGTCCGGCGCCAACTCGGTCATCACCTCCTCCGACGCGGTCGGCCGTCTCCTGGGACTCTCCTCGCTGTCGCCCACGCTCGGTCAGGTGATGGAGGACCTGCTGACGTACGGCGAGGGCCTCGAGGTCGCCGAGCGCGAGCTGATCGTCTCCGAGGTGGGCAAACAGCCCCAGCAGCTGCCCGACCAGGTGATCTCCGTCGTCCGCGACGAGAAGGTCTACCGCTACTTCGACCCCGTGGTCACCCAGCTGGCCCGCGGCGACCGGTTGATCGTCGTACGACCGGCGCGCGAGCTGCCCTGGGCCCCGCGTCCGGGCACTCACAACGAGGAGCTCGCGACCGACGACTGAACGGCCCGCACGTCGGCCGAATGGCTTCGCCGCCTGATCGCCCGGGTCCTCATCCGTCGGGGTGAGCCGCGTCGGGCCCGGACGCTGCATCCTGAGCTGGCCCCGGCGGCGTGCACACCGGTCTCGGATCTCGGGGATCCGGGCAGATGTGCCGTCGCCGGGTGTCCACCTCCCGAGGCGCCGCACAACCCGTCCGGCGTGGATGACTCCACGGCTGCTCGCAGCCCCTAGCGTTGGTCCGTGAGCGAACCATGCTGAGCGGGCTCCGGCTCTGGTGGCACCGACTCCCGCGGATGCGCCGGGTGTGGGTGGTCGTCGCGTCCGCGGCGGTTCTCCTCGTGGCGCTCGCAGCGCTGCGATATGCGCTCGACCGCGACGGCATCTCGGTCGTCGACGCGTCGAGCCCGACGGCGTCGTACGTCCTGGTTTTCCTGCTCGTCACCCTGGACGGGGTGGTGCCGATCTTTCCCGGCGAGACGACCCTCAACGCCGCGTCGACGGCGGCGGCCCAGGGCGTCCTCGAGCTGTTGCCGGTCATCGTGGCGGGCGCCCTCGGTGCCGTCGTCGGCGACTCGGCGCTCTTCTGGCTGGCGCGACGCTACGCCCCACGGGTCCGGCCCCAGGTCGACAAGGCGCGCGCCAACCCGAGGGTGGCCCAGGCCCTCGACCTCCTGGACTCGAGCGCCCCCATCCTGATCGTCGGCGGTCGCTACGTCCCGGGCCTGCGGTTCGTCGTGAACGCGACCATGGGCCTCTCCGACATCCCGTACCGACGGTTCGTGCTGTGGTCGGTCGTGAGCGGGGTGCTGTGGAGCGTCTACACCTGTGTCCTGGCCTACAAGATCGGCCAGGCCCTGGGGGAGTACCCCATGGCCTCCGTGGTGATGTCCGGCTTCGTGACGACGGTCGCGATCGGCCTGGTGCTGCTCAGCCTGCGAAACCGCCGGCGAACGCCGCCCGCGGACTGACGACGGCCTCGGGAAGCCCGAACACCTTGTCGAGGCGGACGATCGAGCACAGTCGCAGGAACTGAGGACTGGCCTCGACGAACTCAATCGTCCCACCCTCGGCGGCGAGTGAGGCATGGGCCCGAGCGAAGACGCCGAGGGCGGAGGCGTCGATGAACGAGACGCCCGCGACGTCGATGACGATGCGCGAGCAGCCGAGGGCCAGGGCCTCACGCAGGCTGATCGCGACGTCGTGAGCCGAGAAGATGTCGAGCTCGCCGTTGGCGGCCAGGATGCCGGTGGGCGGATCGAGGGTCATATCGATCGAGAGGTCCATGGTGGTGTCCGGTCCGTCGGTGGAACGACCGGGTACAGAGGCGCCAGGGGCAGCGAATCGCGAGAAGCTCTCGGGTCTGTGTCCTTGATATCCCACATACCACCCAACGCGGCACACCCGCCGGGGTGATGGTCGGGGTGAGGGGGTCTAGTCCAGCCTCATCGGGGTCACGCTGCGAGACCCTCGTAGGTCACCACCATCGACCGCCGCCCGCAGGCCGGGCATCGGGTGATCTCACAGCTCAGGTGCTGGATGTCCCTGCGGGTCGACTACCCCGTGGAGCGACGGCTGACACCCCGGCCGCCGTACGACCCGGGCGACTGCGAGGCGGAAGGTCAGGCCTTCTCGCAGGCGATGCCGTCGCGGTCGCGGTCGCTCTTGGTGTTGAGCTTGTAGACGGCCGGCTTCTGGCGAAGGTCCGCACCGGCGTACCCGACGTCTTGTCCTTCGCGCCGGCGCGGCCGACGCCGTGCGGGTAGACCTTGTTCAGCGCCGTGCAGTTCTTGACTCCTTCGGCCGAGGCGCAGCGGCCTCGGCGCCGGAGGTGAGCGCCACGGAGGTGCCGAGGAGGGCGAGGGTCGCGACTCCGGTGACGACTTGTTCATTCCTGACTACCTTGCTTTCCACGCGCGCTTGACGACGGTCCGGGACGGGTCGTCCCTGCCTCCATTGTCGGGCGCGTGGGGGTCCGACCTGGCATCGCCGAGGCTGTGACCCGGGCACGTCAGGAGCCGTCGGGCCAGCCGTGCTGGCTGGTGAGCCGGGCCTCGACCCGTGCGACGTCCTCGGTCGCTCGGGCAGGGCGTCGGTGATCTTGGTGATGTGAACGGCGATGTCGGCGGTGTCGGCGCCCGCGGTGCGGGCGATCTCGCGGGCGATCTCGCGCACCTCGTCCTCCGACAGCCGTCGACGCAGCAGCGCGAGCAGGGGGATGTAGTCCTTCGGGGGTACGCCGGCCGGGTAGCCCTCGCGGAGCCAGTCGAGGATGCCGCGCAGACGACCGGTGACCGCGGCGTTCTGGTCGGCCTGGTCGGGACTCATCTCAGCTCTCCTTCGCGACGATCGTGGGGTAGCCGTGCTCGAACGACACGGACTTGCCGAACCCGGACGCCGCGATGATCGTGATGCCGAGGACGACCCCGGCGAGCACGACGGCCAGGCACACCCCGGCGATCACCTTGCCCGACCGGGTTGCCGGCCGCCCCGCTGACCTCGGCGGAGCCTCCGGCTCCCCAGGCGTAGCGAGCGGATCCCGAGCGCGAAGACGACCGGGAGCCCCGCGCCGAAGACGAGTCCGGCGAGCAGCACCCGCCAGGCACCGTCGAAGGCGAACTGAAGGTTGTCGATCATGCTGCTGCCTCCTCCTTGGCCCGGCCGGCCTTCGGCGTACCGGTCCACTCGTCGTTGACGTTGTCGGCCGACACCGGCTGCAGCGTCGACCGGAAGTAGAGGAAGCCCGCGGCCACCAGCAGCACGCCGACCACGGCGATCGGGCCGGCGTACCCGCCGAGGAGGTCGCCGAGCCACCACATCGCGGCGCCCACGAGGCCCGCCGCGGGCATCGTGAACAGCCAGCCGACCACCATCCGTCCGGCGACCCCCCACCGGACGTCGGCGCCCGGCTTCCCGACTCCGCTGCCGATGATCGAGCCGGTCACGACCTGGGTGGTCGAGAGCGCGAACCCGAAGTGGCTGGACGCCAGGATGACGGCGGCCGAGGAGCTCTCGGCGGCCATCCCCTGGGGTGAGCGGAGCTCGACCAGGCCCTTGCCGAGGGTCCGCATGACGCGCCACCCGCCGGCGTACGTGCCGGCGGAGATCGCCAGCGCGCAGCTCAGCTTGACCCAGAACGGCACGCCGCCCGGGTCGGTCCACCTGCCGCCGGCGATCAGGGCGAGCGTGATCACGCCCATGGTCTTCTGGGCGTCGTTGGTGCCGTGGGCGAGCGAGACCAGGGATGCGCTCCCGATCTGGCCCCAGCGGAAGCCGGTCTCGGCGAACTGCTCGGCGACGCCGGCGACCACCCGGAAGATCAGCCAGGTGCCGACGGCGGCGACGACGCCGGCGATGACCGGCGAGGCGATCGCCGGCAGGATCACCTTGCCGATGACGCCGTCCAGCTTGGTGCCGTCGCCGTTCCAGTTGACGCCGCTCGAGGCCGAGCGCCGCGATGGCGCTGCCGATCAGGCCACCGAAGAGCGCGTGCGAGGACGACGACGGCAGGCCGATCACCCAGGTCGTCAGGTTCCAGACGATCCCGCCGACCAGTCCCGCCAGGATGATCAGGAGCAGGTCGTAGCCGCCGTCGGCGGTCAGGCTGTCCTGCGGCGCGCCGGAGGAGTCCTGGATCTTGATCACCGAGTTGGTGACGGTCAGCGCCACCTCGACCGACAGGAACGCGCCGACGAGGTTGAGCACGGCGGAGAGGGCGACGGCGACCTTGGGTCGCAGGGCACCGGTGGCGATCGAGGTGGCCATCGCGTTGCCGGTGTCGTGGAAGCCATTGGTGAAGTCGAACGCCAGAGCGGTCGACGATCACCAGGATCAGGATGAGGGTTGCGGCTGTCACGAATCTCCAGTGCGCCGTCGACCTCGGACCGAAACGCGTCGGCCGGCTAGTTCGCCGGACGTTCACACACCCGTTGCCGGCTGCTCAGTCGGCGACGTCGTCGATCCCACGCTGCACGATCAGCGGGTCCGGCGTACCGACGACGGCGTGGTCCTTGCCGTCGTACTCGAAGCGCGACAGGAAGTGCCGCATCGCGTTGACCCGGGCCCGCTTCTTGTCGTTGCTCCTGATCGTCGTCCACGGCGCCCACTCGGTGTCGGTACGCCGGATCATCGCCTCCTTCGCGGCCGTGTAGTCCTCCCACTTGTCCAGCGACTCGAGGTCGATGGGGGAGAGCTTCCACTGCCGCACCGGGTCGACCTGGCGGATGATGAACCGGGTCCGCTGCTCGGACTGGGTCACCGAGAACCAGAACTTCGTCAGCGAGATCCCGCTGTCGACGAGCATCCGCTCGAAGAGCGGAGCCTGCGTCATGAACTGGTCGTACTCGGGCGGAGAGGCGAAGCCCATCACCCGCTCGACGCCGGCGCGGTTGTACCAGGAGCGGTCGAAGAGAACCATCTCGCCGGCGGTCGGCAGGTGCTTGACGTAGCGCTGGAAGTACCACTGGTTCTGCTCGCGGTCGTTGGGCTTGGTCAGAGCGACCGTGCGGGCGTAGCGCGGGTTGAGGTGCTCGACGAACCGCTTGATGGTCCCGCCCTTGCCGGCGGCGTCGCGGCCCTCGAAGAGCAGCACGTGGCTGGTGCCCGAGTCGGCGGCCCAGCTCTGGAACTTGAGCAGCTCGACCTGGAGCAGGTACTTCGCCTCGTCGTACTCGTCGCGCGGCAGCCGCTCGGCGTACGGGTAGCTCTCCCGCCAGGTGTCCACGGCGCGTCCGTCGGCGTCGATGAGCACCGGGTCGTCGTCGTGGTCCTCGCCGATCGTGTGGCCGTCGATGTGAAGCCGGTCGATGTACTCCCTGACGTCCCGCAGCATGCCTCGGACCCTAGCGATGCCACCTGAACGCAGATGACGCGTCCCAGGGCTGGTCCAGAACCGGCCGTCGTTCATCTTGTTGTGCTCAACTCGCGCCATGTCGAGCGCGCACCTCTTGGGCACCAATGGACGACTCGAGTTCACGCTCGACGGCCTCATCTTCCGCCGGACGACGTCCGCGGCCGCGACCCGCGGCGTCGAGCGCCTGCACAGCATCGAGTGGGCGTCGATCGAGGCGGCCGCCGTCGAGCGGTCGGGCAAGGGCAAGCCAGTGGTGGTCGTGCAGGTGGCCGGCGTCGCGCCGGTGGCGGACCGCAAGCGCGACCCGCACGCCCTGAAGGTCAAGCGGAGCCAGGTCGAGGATGCCCGCAGGTTCGTCGACCTGGTCAACAACGAGGTCGCCACCCGACGCGGCTGGGACGCCGCCGCCGAGCAGGGCGCCTAGGACCGGCGAGTCGGGCTAGCCGGATCACCTATCTGGGCGATGGGACTAGTCCGTTTTCCGTGGTTACTTTGGGTGGTCGCGTCTCCGTCCTCATTCCCCCGTGGGTGACGGGGTCGCGATTTTTCGTTCAGTTGAGCCATTTCTGGACCACCATCCTGGCCAACCGGCGAATCCGGGCGTAACGTCCGCCCCCTGGCCTCGTTAGGCCACATGATCTGCTCTTGCCGACGGACGACCGATTGGGGGATCGGTCTCGTTCGGGGGACGGGAGGGACGGATCGAGCCTGACCGCGTCGCTGCCACCCCGAGGAGGCAGCGGCTCGGTCGGGGCAGCGTCCCGTCATCGCACTGGTGGCGGGGCGGTTCTGCGCTAGACGATCTCGGTCGCGCCCAGTTGCTTCAGCAGGTTCGTCGAGAACCGCTCACCCATCTGGTCGATGACGCGTCGCATGGCCGCTTCCACGGCCCGCCTCGATGCGCGAGGGAGCGGCAGATCGAGTGTGATCTCGAGCGAGGTCACCAGGAGGGTGCCCTCGGCGCGCTCGGTGAGGGTGTACCACCCCTCTACCCCCGCGATCTCGGTCTCTCCCTCAGGCGGGTCGTGCCGGAAATCGATCCGTTCGGGCTCGTCGAGCACCATCAGCTCGGTGAACGCCGGCGCCACCCCGACCCCGAGGACCTTGAGCCCGCTGAGCTGCCAATGCCAGTGATCGCCCGTCGCGGTGATCCCGCGGACGAACGGCGTGAGCTCGGCGACCAGGGTCGGATCGGTCAGCGCGGCCCAGATCTCGGCGGGTGGCGCGGCCACGACGGCCTCGGCCTGGGTGTCGGCAGTGAAGCGGGTCATGCCCGTCCTTACCCACGTACCGCCGCATCGATGCTTGGTGGCGGGGCCAGCCGGTGGTCCTGCGTGGCTGTCCTGGTCGCAGTGGTCCTTGATCGCGTGGCGTGAGCTGCAAGCACTCGGCCTGCGGTCGGGAGTGTTCTGGCGCCGCGCATGAGGAAAGCCCCGGACCAGCGGTTTCGCGGGTCAGGCACCACCATCGGTCAGGGTGGTGGAGGGAAGCCAGTCGGCGCCGAGGAGCTGGGCGAGGGCGGTGAGGCCGGTGGTGTCGCTTCCCACCGTGTCGGAGGCGGCGGCGATCCGCTCGACCATCACCTTGCCGACCTGCTCCTCGACGGTGCCCTCGGCGTAGGCGATGTGCCATGGCGAGACCTGGTGGTCGCGGTGGGTGCGGCCGGTCACCTGCCGTGCGGCGATGCCCGAGAAGCGGGCCTGGTGGAAGACTCCGACCCTGGGTTCGGAGCTCGCTCGGCGGCCGTCGGGGAGGGTTTCGCCGGCGTGCAGGCTGATCGATGCGACCGTGGTGAAGACGCAGACCTTCGCCTGCCCGGTCTGGAACCGGAGCCGCTCGGCCTCGGGCTCGAACCGGTCACCGCCGTAGATGGTGGCGACGTCGACGCCGGAGTCGCGTAGCCGGTTGGCGATGGGGTCGGCGGCGGTCGATATGAACTCGACCGAGCACGCCACCTGTCGCTCGGCCTGGACCTGCTGGGCGATCCAGTCGACCGTCGAGTCGACGCGGATCAGACCGGCCTTCTGCCGGAATCGCAGCAGCGCGGCGCGGCCTTTCGCGATGTTGCGGCCGCGTCGCGCGAGGTCCATCTCATGACAGAACTCTCCCCACTCGGCCTCGTAGGCCGTGCGCTCCGCCGGCGTGAGCGCCACCGGCATGCCGGAGATCGGCACCGGCCCCCACGGCGCGGCCCGATGCAGCATCGCTGGGGGCCGCTCGTCGGCGAGCCAGCTGCGCACCAGCTTGAGGTCCGCGCCGCGCCGGGTCGGGTCGGTGGTCCACGTGGCGCCGTAGCGTCCCTGCTCGACCCCGACGCCGTGGCGCTCGAGCGCGGTGGCGAACGCGGCCCCGGGCTGCGTTGCGGAGGTCCACTCGGACATCGGCTCGCCGAGGACCTGCGCATAGGCCGGGGCGAGGTAAGGCAGCTCGAGCGGCGTGTGTCCGGGCGTCGCGGTCGTCGCGATCACGAACGGCGCCTTGTCGTGCGGCCGCCCGTGACCAGAGATCCGCGCCCAGAGCTTCCAGCGTTTCGTCGTCGTACGTCGCAGCGCGTGGGCCTCGTCGGCAATGATCACATCCCACGTGTGGTCCTTGACCTTCTCCAGCCGGTCCCAGGTGATCACGACCCACTCGAGACCGCCGTCGCCCAGCGCTGCGATGGTCCGGCACCAGTGGCCGATCGTGATCGCGGCGGGTCGGTCGGCGACGACGAGCACCCGTTGCGCATCGCGGAGGTCGGCCGCCGCTGTCGCTCCGAGTACCGCGGCGATCGTCTTGCCGACGCCGGGCTCGTCGGCGAGCAGGAACTGCCGTCCGCCCGCCATGGCGCGCGCCGCGATCGCATCAGCCGCTTCGAACTGGATCCTTCGGGGCTCGAGCTCGTCGGTCGGCTCGGGGCTGGGCGTCGGATGCTCGGGGTTGAGGGCGTTCTCGATGAACCGCCCGAGCGTGTACGGGCCCGGAGCGTAGGGCGCGAGGTGCGCGGGCAGGGCGCGCCCGACGTACAGGTGGGTCCTCACCCCCGGGTGCCAGGTGGCGTCGTCGACCTGTGTCGCGTAGGGCACGTCGAGCACCCACAGCCGCTCACCGGGCCCGGGGGCCGGCAACGGCCGCGGTGGCTGCCGCGCCCCACTCCGGCGTGGGGACCCGCTGCGTCGACGAGCACCGGATCGGCGAGGACTGGCCACCCCAGGACGCTATCGGGGGTCTCCTTCATGCGCAGAGCCCGCACCCTCGCAGCCGCGTGGACCGCGGCAGCTGGGCACACACGGAGGCCAGGAGTGTGACCAGCGCTGGGGCCTAGCCGGCTGCCTTCTTGACCAGCTTGCGGATCAGCTTCTCCTCGGCCGGGCCGATCTCGATCACGGCGTACGACGTCACCCACATCGCACCGTCGTCGAGCTGGGCGGCCTCCTCGAACCCGAGGGTCGCGTAGCGGGACTTGAACTTCGTCGCAGGCTTGAAGAAGACGACGACCTTGCCATCGCGGGCGTAGGACGGGAAGCCGTACCAGGTCTTCGGGTCCAGGCCTGGGGCGACGTCGAGCACGATCCGGTGGATCGCCTCGGCGAGCCCGCGGTCGGGCTGCGGCAGCGACGTGATTGCCTCGACGCACGCCTCGGCCTCGTCGGCCTTCTTCGCGCCGCCCTTCTTCTCTGCCCGCAGCTCGGCGGCGCGCTGCTTCATGGCGGCCAGCTCGTCCTCGGAGAAGCCGGAATCGGATGTGTTGGTCTTGGTAGCCATGGCCTGACTCTAGGACCGTCTGCGGGCGGAGACTTCTCGAATCCTGACCGCTTCTCGACAGTGGCGATTCTGGAACACAGACCCCTGACGGCGGGACCGCGCCACGCCAGCATTGATCCGGGGCTCGCCGGCTTCGGCCCATCGAAGGGCACGCTCATCCAGGCAGTTGAGCTCGCTCGACCGATGGCAAGGAACCAGACCCGCCCGCGTATGACCCGAACGACCGAGTCAGATCGCCGAGACGATGGCTTCCCAGAGGTGGCCGTCTGGGTCGGTGAACGTCGCGGTGTAGCCCCAGGCCTTCTGCTCAGGAGCCGAGGCGACCGTGCCGCCGGCCGCCTCGACGAGCCCGACGATGTGGTCGACCTCGGTGCTGGTGCCGACCTGCAGGCTGAGCAGACACTCTGATGACGCGGGGGCGGCCGTGGCGCGGCCTCCGGTGATCCAGCCGAACCCACCGACCGGGACGTACATCACCGAGGCCTGCTCGTTGAGCTCAACCCGCAGCGGTTCGGGAACGCCGTCCTCGGCCAACTCGCCCGGCGTCCCCAGCCCCAATGCCCGGGCGAACGCGTAGGCGCGGGACCGATCCGCGGTCGGCAGGGCGATGACCAAGTTGTAAGGGGGCATGGCCATCAGACTCCCCGGAGACGCCGTACTCATCGGCTAGGTCCGCGAGTGTCGTGGAGCGACCGAGGCAGGCCGGGCTGACACCGATACGTGCAAGCGGGACCTTGGGATTCTGTATCCGACTTCCGAGGTGCCCTATCTCTGCCGTGTGAATTCGCTCAGTGCGTCCACGAGCGCATGGACGTCGGCCGTTGTGTTGTAGCCGTGGAGGGAGACCCGTACACCGTCAAGCCGGGAGCTTGTGAAGACGCGGTGTTCTCGTGCGAGCGCTGCCTGTGCTGCAGGTCCGGGAATCTCGTCGTGTCGCAGCGACACGATGTGAGGGCTGGCAGAGGCATCGTGCAGAGGTCGGAACGGCCGCCAACCTGCGGGGGCCACCAGATCGACCAGATCCTCAGCCAGATGGCGGGCGTGATCGGCGAGCGCGGGCATGCCGATCCCGTTGAGCAGCCCGAGGGATCTCTGGAGCCCGATAGCCGAGGCGTAGGACATCGTCGACAGCTCGTAGCGGCGCGCGCCGCGGGCCAGGTGAAGGGCGGTGGCGTCGAACTCGAAGGGCTCTTCTGCTCCCATCCAGCCGACGACCGGTGGAACCGCGGAACACATCTCCTCGGTCATGGCTGCAACGGCAACTCCGCCGTGGGCTGAGAGCCACTTGTACCCGCTGCACACCATCGCGTCGACGCCCCATGTTCGCAGGCTCACCGGTCCGGCACCCGCCACCTGAGTCACGTCTGCGACCACGCGGGCTCCGACATCGCGGGCGGCCGCAACGATCGCCTCCATGTCGACGGCTGTCCCAGTCGAGTACTGCACCGCGCTGACGCATACCACTGCCGTACGGTCACCGATCGCGTCGACCACCTGCGCGGTCAAGCTGCTGCTGGGCTCGTCGTGCACCCACCGCAGCACCGGTGTCACTGACGACAACGGACGCTGGGCCGCCGCCAGCCACGGGTAGGTCACGCTCGGAAAGTCGGTGCTGACCAACACGATCTCCGGCGCGGGATGTGTCATCTGTGCCGCCAGGACTGCAGCGATCTGCCCCAAGCCCTCACTCGCTCCGCCGAGCACGGCGACGGACTCCACCGGCGCGTCCAGGAGCTGGGCGGCCCCAGACCGCACTCCGTCGAGAACGCTGGTCTCGTCCGCGTCGGACAAGCGCACGTTGCCGTGCTGCCCCACCTCACGCAGGAACTCGGTCATGGCATCGACCGATGACCGGGGCACCAGTCCGAGCGATGCCTGGTTCAGGTAGGTGGACTCGTCCAGGGCTGCGTACTCCTCACGCGGCAACAACGCACCACCTGCGTGGAGCGCTGGCAGCGGCCCGCGGCCAGTCACCTCGACCACCGGCGACGGTCGAACAGCGGACGAGTGACGAGATGAATGCGCACGGCCGCCCCCCATGCGTCGTCTTGTCTTTGCCGGGTACGACGCACTCGTCCGGGCTCGCGCGGGTGCGCTCAGCTGGCGCCAAAGTAGCGGACGTCCGCCAGTCCCGCCACCGTTGCGAATGCCGGTGTGGAGCACCGGAACCTGTCGATCACCACGTCTGTCGGAGCGGTCCTGCGCGTTGACGGTGCTTACCCGGTCGGGTGAGGCGGCACTGACTGAGCGGTGCTTAAGGTGAAGCGTTCGCAAATGACAGAACCGCCCGGGGTCCTGGGGGAGGACACCGGGCGGTTCTGGCCGGACAACGGGTCAGACCTGCTCGGCCCGCGCGATCCGCCGCTCCCAACGACCGACGCGCGGTGCTCGTCAGCTCCGGGACGCCAAGATCCTCTTCGTCGTCGACTCCATCGACGTTGTCTCCCGCAAGCTCGAGGCCGCCGGGATCCCGACCCTGCGACCCCGCACCGAGGACCTCATGGGTCCCAGGGACCACCAACGAGTCCCTCGTCCTTCTTCGCTGACGTCGACTCCCTCGGCCTGCCTCTGTCGCAACGCTGAGCCGAACTCCCGGCGAGCACCGCGTGTCCTGGACTGCACCGGCCAACCCCGGAACAAAACGGACCACGGTCCGGTTAGAGCATTCAGACGTCCGCACGCACCCACAACAGGAGCATCATGTCCATCTTCACCCGCAAGCCCGCCGAGCAGTTCGACGCCCCGACCACCGCCGTCGAGGACATCTCCGGCGACTACGTCATCGACCCGACCCACACCCGCCTGGGCTTCAGCGTCCGGCACGCGATGGTCACCACGGTCCGCGGCCAGTTCAGCACCTTCACCGGCACGGCCACCATCGACGCCGCCACCCCGGCGAACTCGCGGGTCCACCTGGCCATCGAACCCGGCAGCATCGAGACCGGTGTCGCCGACCGCGACGGCCACCTCAAGTCGGCCGACTTCTTCGACGCCGACAACTTCAACGAGATCACCTTCTCCTCCACCCTGGTCGAGCGCGACGGCGACGACTGGGTGATCACCGGCGACCTGACCATCAAGGACGTCACGAAGCCGGTCACCATCGTCTTCGAGCCCACCGGCTCCGCGCGCGACCCGTTCGGCAACCTCCGCGTCGGCTTCGAGGGCGCGACCTCGATCAACCGCAAGGACTGGGGCCTGTCCTACAACGCCGCGCTCGAGACCGGCGGCGTCCTGGTCTCCGAGAAGGTCAAGCTCGAGTTCGACGTCTCCGCGATCCGCAACGCCTGAGCCTCGTTCCGCGTACGACGGCCCGTCCCCATCGAGGGGCGGGCCGTCGTCGTTCCCGGGTCCGCCGAACTTCTGACCGCCATGGCCCCGTCCGCTCCTCGGCAGATTCGGATGTCCCTCCCGACCTACCGGGTGCCATCGCCGGTACCGATGCGAGGATGATGCCGAAGAGGTCTCCCCGCCGACCTGACTCCTGCCATGCTCCGGGTATGGATGTCGTCGCGTACGTGCTCGTGGGCCTGGTGGCCGCGCTGCACCTCTACTTCCTGGTGCTCGAGATGTTCCTGTGGACCAAGCCCCTCGGCCTCAAGACGTTCGGCAACACGCCGGAGTTCGCCGAGGCCAGCAAGGTGCTCGCGGCCAATCAGGGCCTCTACAACGGGTTCCTGGTCGCCGGGCTGGTGTGGGGCCTGGTCGGACAGCGGTACGACGTCTGCGTGTTCTTCCTTGGCTGTGTGATCGTGGCCGGGGTGTACGGCGCGATCACCGTCAGCAGGCGGATCCTGGTCGTGCAGGCGGTGCCGGCGTTACTCGCGCTTGTCGCCGTCCTGCTCGCCTGGTGAGCTCGGCTCCTTGTCGGTCTCGAGTCAGCCGCGGAACCACGACCTGCCCGTGCCTGCTGACGCGAGTGCGGGTCGACACAACCTCTCGCCGACGTCGGAGCGTCGAATCGTGCGGGCAGCGTTAGCCGGTGGAAGGGTCGGGTCTGAGGCTGACTCCGCTACCGCGGATCTCGGCTCAAGCGACGTCTGACAGGTGCTCCCGCTTGAGCAGCTCGGCTGCGTTCCGCAGAGAGACGATGTCGCCGACCAACGTGTGCAGCTCAGCGCGACACCGGCGGAGCTCGGTCTCATCACCTTCGCTCGCCGAGCGTAGATGGTCCTGCAGCGTCGCTGCGTGCTCCAACGCCACGGCCGCGGATTGATCGACAAGTTCAGTAATGCGCATGCTGCCTACCCCCGTAAGGCTTTCGCCGACGCAAGTCCCACCGACGACCAGAGCTCCCAATCGGGACCTGGCTGTACCAGTTAGCCATGCCGACCCCCGTTCAGGGAATGCCCTTTCGGGTGAGATCTTGGGAACCATCCGACGTGCGGGCGAGGTACTCGCGCTCCTGCATGGTCGCGGGGGAAGATTCGTCCCGTGAGTGGCATCACCGGCAAGTTCGGCCGATGGCAGTTTCTGGCCTCCGCGAGATCGGCGCGGACCGGGCGGCTGTGGAGGAAGCGACCGCCGGGGCTCGTCGTGCGGCTGAGGCGAACCATGTGACCCGCCTTCCAGCACAAGGCCGTAATCGACCTGCTCTCCGGACTCCTCTGACCGGATTCCCCAACCTGGACGAGGCGAGGGGCGGTGTGGTGTGGTTCCGTGGATCTCGGCGGATCTCTGCTGCACCTAGATTGCCGGAGATCCGCGCCAACGGAACACAAGAACCGCCCCGACCTCTGCATGCCGGGGCGGTTCTGTTGTGATCGGTCAGCATTAAGCGATGACCTGGGCGACCTCGACGGACGGAATCCGACATCGAGGTGCTGTCCCCCATTTGGGGGGTGCTCAGGATGTTCTGTGACGGGTGGCAGGCCGGCGCCGGGAGTATCCGCACCAACGGAAACAGAACCACCCCAGCACTGCGAGGCGTTGGGTGGTTCTGTTGATCTCGTGAATTACAACCATGTAGTTATCCACAGGTTTATCCCCGCCTGTGCACTAGGACGCCGGGCGGTTGGCGAGGTCAATTCGACGAGGTGTCATGCTCGGAGGACCGGGCGTCTTCGACGCCTCCCCAGGTTGCGTGGTCGTGACCTGTGGGTGCGGGAGGTACCGCACGGTGCGCGGAACGCTCGAGGCTGCTCGTCGGGACGCCGGCGGCCGCTGAGCCGGTGCCGCGGCGGATGTTCCGCCGATGTTCCCGCCGGAACGGAGAGAGCCCCCCACCCGAAACCGGGGGAGGGGCTCTGA
Source organism: uncultured Actinomycetota bacterium (assembly GCA_963717855.1). Classification (GTDB taxonomy): domain Bacteria; phylum Actinomycetota; class Actinomycetes; order Propionibacteriales; family Nocardioidaceae; genus Nocardioides. The sequence continues at coordinate 493,151 of CAVQXF010000001.1, forward strand.
CCTGCGGAAACGCTGGTGGGCGATACTGGGTTTGAACCAGTGACCTCTTCCGTGTCAGGGAAGCGCGCTACCGCTGCGCCAATCGCCCAGGTCTTGAATTGTGGGACTGCATGGAGGTGGGTACGGGATTTGAACCCGTGTACACGGATTTGCAGTCCGTTGCCTCGCCTCTCGGCCAACCCACCATCGAGGCCAAACAAGAGAGAAACCTCTCCGAGCGGACAACGAGACTCGAACTCGCGACCTCAACCTTGGCAAGGTTGCGCTCTACCAACTGAGCTATGTCCGCCTGCTTCCAACCAGTTGCCCGGTTGGCATGCGTGAGAACAGTAGCCGATGCCCCAGACCGTGCAAAATCCGGTCCCCGCCGGCGCGTTGTGACGCGTGTGGCGTGGACGGGACGCGCGTTGGCTGCGTCCTAGGGTGGCCCCATGCGTGCGTGGATCAACGGTGAGCTTCTGCCCGACGCGAGCAGTCCGGCGGTGTCCGTCACCGATCACGGGCTCACAGTGGGGGACGGGGTCTTCGAGGCGATCAAGGTCGTGGGTGGACTTCCGTTCGCGCTCGACCTGCACCTCGCGCGGCTGCAGCGCTCGGCTGCGGGCTTGGGGCTCGAGGGTGTCGACGACGGCGTCGTGCGCCGAGGAGTCGCTGCTGTGCTCGAGGGCGGTGACCTGCCGCTGGGACGGGTCCGGATCACCGTGACCGGTGGGCCGGCGCCGATGGGGTCAGGCCGGGGTGACGCGGCCCCGACGATCGTCGTCGTGGCTGACGCGATGCAGCCGTGGCCCGAGTCGACGGCCGTGGCGACGGTCCCGTGGCCGCGCAACGAGCGCGGGGCGCTGGCCGGGCTCAAGACGACGTCGTACGCCGAGAACGTCGTCGCCCTGGCGGCCGCCCAGAAGGTCGGCGCGAGCGAGGCGATCTTCGAGAACCTCGCCGGCCACCTCTGCGAGGGCACCGGCTCCAACGTCTTCTACGTCGTGGACGGCGAGCTGCGCACGCCGACGCTGGCGAGTGGCTGCCTGGCCGGCGTGACCAGGGCCCTCATCCTGGAGTGGTACGGCGGCCGCGAGGTCGACGAGCCCATCGCGGTCATCGAGCGGGCGAGCGAGGTGTTCCTGGCGTCGACGACGCGTGACGTCCAGGCCGTGGCCAGGTGGGACGAGCGCGAGCTCCCGGCTCCGGGGCCGGTGACCGCGGAGGCGGCCGCGCTGTGGCGTCGGCGGGAGCCCGGCCTCCTAGGTCTCTGAACGGATGAGCGACTCGACCATCAGGTCGAGGTCGAGGTCGATCGACTCGGCACCTTCTGGCACGACCGCCTGGGTCCGGACCAGGAACGCGTCGAAGCCCGTGCGTCGCGAGCGGGGTGACCAGGCGGTCGTTGGGAGAGCTGAGCCCGACGACGACGCGGCTTGGACGTCCTCGTCGATGCTCGGCGACAGCTGGACGTCGCCCTCGCCGACCGGGTCGAGCGTGACGCCAGATCGCCCGCCCCGAATGTGATCGGCCGACGTCGGTAGGCTAGAGTCTGCGACCGCACAACCGGGGCGATTGGCGCAGTGGTAGCGCGCTTCGTTCACACCGAAGAGGTCACTGGTTCGAACCCAGTATCGCCCACTTTGAATTCGTGCAGGTGAGGGGCCGGTTTCCAGTTCTTGGAACCGGCCTCTTGCCATCTACATGCCAGATGCGTGAGGTTCCTTCAACCGAAAGGAACCACCAAGGGCGACGTACCAGAAGGCCGAGCTCGAGGCGCAGCACGGTCAACCCGTAACGCACAGAACCGCCCGGGTCCCCATGGCTCCCGGGCGGTTCTGTGTTCTGTTGCGCGCGGGTCGCCGTCACGGATCGGCTCCCAGAGACCCCGCCAGCACCTACGAAAGCAGTCGGCGAGGAGTTCGGGCTCACCCCAGAGGGTTGCCCTTGGAGGGCCGCGGTCCGCCGGATGTAGCCGCCCATGGGGGTTGCGGCCACTCGGGACGGCGGGCCGCGGCTGACTAACCACTATGCGCCGACCCGGACCGAAACGGAACCGCCTGGCGTCACTCCCAGTGAAGGCCGGGCGGTTCCGTTGTTCCGTGGATGACGTGGTCCGCCCTGAGGTGAATCATCGAAGTGAGGGGCGGACTGTTCAGTTGTCCCGCCATCGTGACGCCAACCGGCGCTCATGCGGACCACCCGAAAGGCTGGACTCCGGCGTCGGTCAGAGGTGGTCCAGAAGCCGCGCGACGTCGCCGTCCTGCCAGTGAGACGCCGGCTCGGCAAGGTAGCGCTCACGTGCCGAGTCCGCGACCTGGCGGACGATCTCAGGTGGAGCTCCGACATCACGGAGCGCGGCGAGGGCCTCGGCGTGCGGAGTCTTGTGTTGGAGGTGGTATCGGGCGCGGCCGTCGAGTTGAGCGATCAGGGTTCCATCGGTGACGTTGCTTCTGGAGGCCATGGGATGACGCTATGGGCGGCCGCCGACAGTCATCCCTCGTGCCGATGTGGGCCTGACACACACCCGCCAGACCGTCCGAGCCCGGAACACCCGGGTTGTGGGTGCTGTAACGCCCCGCCAGTCCGGCGACATGTCTCACTGACAGTCCAGGGCCGCCGAGGCCCCAGATCAAGGAGTTGCCCATGCATCGCATCCGGACGACCACCGTCGCCCTTCTCTCGACCGTCGCCCTCACCGTGGGAGCAGCACCGTTCGCGGCCCACGCTGACAAGCCCGACCGCGAGCCGTGTGCCAAGCAGGAGGCGCAGGTCCAGAAGGCCGAGGACGCACTCGCCCGTGTGACGGCAGTCTTCGCCAAGCAGAAGAAGCACGTGGCCCACGCCCGCGCGGACGTCAAGCACGCCGACAACCGCTCCGAGCGGGCCAAGGCCGTGGCTGCGCTGCACGCCGCCAAGGTGAAGAAGGAGAAGGTCGCCAAGGCGAAGAAGGCTCAGCAGATGCGGCTCGCCAAGGCCACCCAGCGTCTGACCGACTGCGAGACGGCGAACAGCAGCACCACCGCCGCCTGATCCGGTCGCGTCATGGTGGGGGGACGCCGACCCGGTGCAGATTCTGCACCGGGTCGGCGTCTGCCCGTCCACACCACACGGGCGCGGCGTTGCCACACCACTGCGGTGATTCCGTCTAGGGCGCACCATCCGCTCATGCCGCGAAGCGTGCGCCGGTTTGCGGTGGAATCCTTTCGCGCTGCCGCTGGTTCAGACGGGCATGATCATTGGACTCATTGGGAGTGGAAACATCGGCGGTACCGTGGCGCGACTTTCGGTGGGTGCGGGTCACGAGGTCGTGCTCAGCAACCGACGCGGTCCCGACACGCTCGTCGGGCTGGTCTCGGAGCTCGGACCGCGGGCGAGAGCAGCCACACCGACCGAAGCTGCGGCGGCGGGCGACATCATTGTCGTCACCGTCCCGCTCAACGCGTACCGCGACGTGCCGGTCGAGCCGCTTCGAGGGAAAGTTGTCATCGACACCAACAACTACTACCCCGACCGCGACGGCCACATTGCCGAGCTCGACGACGAGTCAACGACGACCAGCGAGCTCCTGCAGTCCCATCTTCCTGACTCTCGGGTGGTGAAGGCGTTCAACAACATCTACGTCGAACACCTCGCCACGCTCCACCGTCCCGCCGGCGACCCGGAGCGATCCGTCCTCGCCATCGCCGGCGACGACCCAGCGGCCAAGAACTCAGTCACCCAGTTCCTCGACTCGATCGGCTACGACGCCTTCGACGTCGGCCCCCTCGCCGAGGGCTGGCGATTCCAGCGGGACACGGCGGCGTACGTGCAGCCCTACGCCTTGCCCGGCACCACGTACCCGACCTGGACGGCGCGTCCGGTGACCGCGGCGATGCTGGAGCCAGAGCTTCAGGCAGCTCAGCGCTACCGCGACATGTGAGGAAAGCCCCAAGCGCCCTCTTTGTTCGTCCCCAGGGGCTCACACCGCGCACGGAGGCCAGGAGTGTGACCAGCGCTGGGGCCTAGCCGGCTGCCTTCTTGACCAGTTTGCGGATCAGCTTCTCCTCGGCCGGGCCGATCTCGATCACGGCGTACGACGTCACCCACATCGCACCGTCGTCGAGCTGGGCGGCCTCCTCGAACCCGAGGGTGGCGTAGCGGGACTTGAACTTCGTCGCAGGCTTGAAGAAGACGACGACCTTGCCATCGCGGGCGTAGGACGGGAAGCCGTACCAGGTCTTCGGGTCCAGGCCTGGGGCGACGTCGAGCACGATCCGGTGGATCGCCTCGGCGAGCCCGCGGTCGGGCTGCGGCAGCGACGTGATTGCCTCGACGCACGCCTCGGCCTCGTCGGCCTTCTTCGCGCCGCCCTTCTTCTCTGCCCGCAGCTCGGCGGCGCGCTGCTTCATGGCGGCCAGCTCGTCCTCGGAGAAGCCGGAATCGGATGTGTTGGTCTTGGTAGCCATGGCCTGACTCTAGGACCGTCTGCGGGCGGAGACTTCTCGAATCCTGACCGCTTCTCGACAGTGGCGATTCTGGAACACAGACCCCTGACAGCAGGTCCGCGTCACGCCAGCAGCACGCACGGTGAGCGGCCGATCAGCGCCGGCCGCCATCGACGTGGATCGTCTGGCCATCGATGTAGCTCGAGCGGATGAGCCAGATAGCTGTGTCGACGACGTCGTCCAGTTCGCCGTACCGGCCGACAAGGGTCTGCTCGGTCGCTTCGGCGAGGAACGCCGGTTTCGCCTCGCCCTTGCCATCCCAGGCACCGCTGTCGATGATGCCCGGCGCGATCGCGTTGACCCGGACGGGCGCGAGGTTCGCGGCGAGGTGGCGGACGGCGAAGTCGACCGCACCGTTGGTGATTCCCTTGACGATCGACCCCGGCCCTGGTCGCCAGCCGACAACACCAGCGAAGAGCGTCATCGAGTGGCGGATCTCGAAGTGCTTCGCGACGAGAAGTGGGCCGATCACCTTCGTCTCGAACGCGGCGACGAACCGGTCGCGGTCCAGGTCCGCGATCGTGGCGCCGTATGGGTCTGAGCCGAGGCTCACGACGTGGTCGACGGCGCCGATCCTCGCGGCGGCGGCGGCGATCGATGCCTCGTCGGTGAGATCGAGGTGTACGGCGCCCTCGATCGTCTGCGAGTCGCGTGCCCCGATCACCACGTCCATGCCCACTTGTCGCGCCCGCGCTGCGATGGCCGCACCGATGCCCCGTCCGCCGCCGATCACCAGGACTCGCTGTCCGTCTAGTTCTGTCATGGCGCGACGGTATGCTTTGGATACCGAGTTACTGCAAGGGAACCGAAGGATGCCCGATGGACTACGACGTGATGGCTCTAACCTGCCCCTCCCGCGTTGTGCTCCACCGCATCGGTGCCCGCTGGACGGTCTTCATCATCAACGCGCTCGAGCACGGGCCGAAGCGCTTCGTCGAGCTGAAGACGCATATCCAGGGCATCACCGCGAAAGTCCTCACCGAGACACTGCGGACCCTCGAGCGCGACGGCCTGATCGCTCGCACCGACTACGAGGTGAACCCGCCCCGGGTCGAGTACGAGCTCACCGAGCTCGGCCGCTCCCTGCTCGAGCCGTTGCGCGCTGTGCGACTCTGGGCCGAGGCGCACGTTCCGGAGATCCAGGCCGCGAACGCGGCGGCGACTGGAATCCAGCCGGGTGGTCTCGCCGTGCACCAGACCGGTCACTAGTGCCGCCCGTCGCCTGTCCGGGACCATCTGCTGCATCCTGGGACGCAGGTAGCCGCGCCATCCGATCTCCTCACCCAGGATCAACACGGTGCCCATCACCACGCTGATGGCCAGGTTCGTCGCCCAGCGGAATGACTCGCGTTGTCTCCGACAGATCCGGGAGGGGTGAGCTGGGGGTCAGAGTGACCGGATGAGGGTCTCGATTCGGCGTTTGATCTCGTCGCGGATGGGCCGGACGGCGTGGATGTCGGCTCCGGCGGGGTCGTCGAGGGCCCAGTCCTCGTAGCGCTTGCCGGGGAAGAAGGGACAGGCGTCGCCGCAGCCCATCGTGATGACGACGTCGGAATGCTGGACGGCCTCGGTGGTCAGGATCTTGGGGTCGGCGGAGGTGATGTCGATGCCGACCTCAGCCATCGCCGCGACGGCGACGGGGTTGATCTGGTCAGCGGGTTCGGAACCTGCGGAGAGGACTTCGATGCGATCTCCAGCGAGGTGCTGGAGCCATCCGGCCGCCATCTGGGAGCGCCCGGCGTTGTGGACGCACACGAACAGCACCGTCGGCTTCCCAGCCGCCGGTGTCATGGGGTCTGGGTGGGTCATGAGGTCTCCTGGATGCCGGTGAAGTCAGGTGCTGCGGTGATCGGGTAGAGGTAGCGGACCAGCAACGCGGCGAGGAGACCGCCAGCGAGTTGCGCGAGGACGAACCACGGCACCGAGGAGGGGCTGATGCCCGCGAAGGTGTCGGAGAACATTCGGGCAATCGTGACGGCCGGGTTGGCGAAACTGGTTGAGGACGTGAACCAGTAGGCCGCGGTGATGTAGCCGCCGACCGCGAACGCGATGGTGTCGGTCCTGCCGGTGCGCACGGCTCCGAAGATGATCACGACCAGTCCGATGGTCGCGACGACCTCGGACAGGAGCAGGTGCGCGCCGGTGCGGTCATGGGTGGCGATGGTGATCGCGTCGAGGTCGAACATCAGGTTCGCAACGACGACACCGGTGATGCCGCCCATGACCTGGGCGGCGATGAGGACGGCGGCGGTCCTGGTGGTGATGAGCCCGAAGCCGCGCTCGACGAGGGTGACGACGGGGTTGAACGCCGCCGAGACGGGTTGCAGGGCAAGGATGAGCGCCACGAGCACGGCGCCGGTCGCGATGCTGTTCTCCAGCAGTTGCAGCCCGACATCGTCGGGGGACAGGCGGCTGGCGGCGATCCCGGAGCCGATGACGGCCGCGACCAGGAACGCGGTGCCGACCAGTTCAGCCGCCGCCCGCCGACCCAGATCGGTGCGCGGGTGGTCGGGGTTCACGCGGCGACGCCGCCGATGAGCGCGCCGAGGTCGGCAAGCGCCTCTCGGTTGACGGAGTAGTAGACCCACACGCCACGCTTGCTGCGGGCCAGCAGGCCGACCTCGTGCAGCACCTTGAGGTGGTGGCTGATGGTCGGCTGGGAGAGATCGAAGGCGTCGTTGAGGTCGCACACGCACGCCTCGCCGTCTGCATGCGACGCGACCAGGGACAGCAGCCGGAGCCGGACGGGGTCAGCGAGAGCCTTGAGCAGCGGCGCGATCTGCCCGGCCTGCTGTTGCGACAGCGGGTCCCTCATGAGTGGGGAGCAGCACGCGACGGTCTCGACCGGCGTCAGCTCCAGCAGGGAGTTCGACATGCATCAATATTGACAGGTGTCGATCTCCGGGCGCAAGATGCGTGACACATCGACAATCGTCAATATCCAGGAGGCGCCGCAATGTCACAGCCCCCAGACCAAACCCAGGATCAGGTCGAGTCCTTCGGGCACTCGCGAGTCCAGTTGGCTCTCAACGTCGACAACCTCGACGACGCCGTCGCCTTCTACTCCGCACTGTTCGGCACCGAGCCGGCGAAGCGTCGACCCGGCTACGCGAACTACGCCCTCACCCGGCCGCCGCTCAAACTGGTCCTGTTGGAGAACGCCGGCCAAGGCGGCAGCCTCAACCACCTCGGTCTCGAGGTCGCCGACCTCGAGACCGTCGACGCCGAACAGACTCGCCTCGCCGAAGCAGGACTCGCCTCGGTCGACGAGCGCGGCACCACCTGCTGCTACGCCAAGCAGGACAAGTTCTGGGTCCAAGGCGCACCCGACGGCGAACGCTGGGAGATCTACACCGTCCTGGCCGACAGCCCAACCCCTAACGGAGAAGCTGACGGTCAGGAGTGCTGCACGAACCTTCCAGTCGAGCGGTCCGGGGCACAGAAGGTGGCGTCCACTGCTGCCATCTGCTGTCACTGAGGACACCCCTTGGTCGGGATGAGCTCACCCAGGTGCACGGTTCGCCCGGTCGCGGGCCAGTGGCCGGTGATGGCGTCGATAGCCGCCGGTGGGTCCCGTTCGTTTGATGGCTGGCAAACGAAACAGAACCGCCCTCGCATCCGTGGTGCCAGGGCGGTTCCGTCTACTCGGAGGTCTGGGGGCGCCTCCCCGGCACCGGGGGAGATACCGGGGAGATGCACCCCACGCGTCTAGACAACCAGTCCGTGACCGTTGTCGCGTCGGCCGTTCGGCTGTTCCTGCACGTAGTCCATCCACCCCTGCGCGCGCTCCAACTGGGCCATGGCGAGCCGGCGACCCTGCTACGTTCCGACGGTGACGGACGAAGGCTCCAGCGGTCTGGCAGTGACGCACCCGGCACGGTGGGTGCTCGGCCGCATCGAGCGGTCGGCCTGGTTCGTCACCCGGATCTCCTGGCACCTGGGCGACGGGTCCACGGTGCGCTGGGCCTCGCGGACCGCCCGTCGACGTGGTCGGGTCGAGCTCCGAGACGCGGCGGGAGCATCTCTGGGAGTGGTAGAGGCCGAACCGGCGACCGCTCGTCGGCTCGCCCGGGCCAACATCGTGGCCGCAGTGTCGTTCGTGCTCGGCGGTACGTTCTTCGCGGTCGGGCCGCTGCTCGCAGAGGTCGGCTCCAGCAGCGTCCACAGGATCGACGTGGTCTACCTGGTCGGCGGAGTCTTCTTCAGCCTCGGTGGCCTCGTGTCGGTGCTGCAGGCCCTCAACTCGCCCACGGAGATCGATGACCTCGGTGCGCTCAGCGCGCCGCGGTGGCGCTGGTGGGGCTGGCGGCCCGGGGAGATCGGCTGGCTCAGTGCGGCCGTGCTGTTCGCCGGGACGCTGTTCTTCGGGGTCAGCCTGGTGGCGGCGTTCGCCCAGGACCTGACCGCCCGACAGACCAACGGCTGGATCTGGCTCCCGGACATGGTCGGGTGCGTCTGCTTCCTCGTCTCCGGCCACCTCGCCCTCGTCGAGGTCTGCCACGGGCGCCCCGGCGTACGCCTCCACGACCTCGGCTGGTGGATCGTCGCTGTCAACCAGCTCGGGTCGGTGCTGTTCTTCCTGGCCGGGATCGCGGCGTTCACCAGGCCTGCCACCTCGACCGCGATCAACCTCGGTCTCGTCGACTGGGGCACCTTCGCAGGGGCGGTCTGCTTCGTGATCGGCGGTGCGCTCCAGCTGGTCGAGCGCCCGGCTGCACCCACGTCCTAGCGCTTCCCGCCTCACCCGTTTCGAACGATCCGCGCGAGCGCGAGCAGTGCTTCACTCGAAGGCATGGCCACCTCCGCTCCCAACGAACGTACGACTGCCCTCTTCGGCAACCGCTTCCTGACCGAGGAGGTGCCGTCGACGACCTTCCCCGTATCCGGGTCGAGTGCGACCGACGCGATGCGGCTGGTCGGCGAGGACCTCGCCCTCGAGGGTGACCCGGCACGCAACCTGGCCACCTTCGTGACGACCTGGATGGAGCCGGAGGCGCAGCGGATCATCGCCGAGAACCTGCACCGCAACTTCATCGACCACGCCGAGTACCCGGTCTCGGCCGAGATCGAGCAGCGCTGCATCCGGATGCTGGCCGACCTCTTCAACGCGCCGGGGGAGACGACCGGCTGCCGCACGCAGGGGTCCTCCGAGGCGATCATGCTCGGCGCGCTCTCCCTGAAGTGGAAGTGGAAGGAGCGCCGGGAGGCGGCCGACCTGCCGACCACCCAGCCGAACCTGGTCTTCGGCGGGGACGTGCACGTGGTCTGGGAGAAGTTCTGCCGCTACTTCGACGTCGAGCCCCGGATCATCCCGCTCGCCGAGGGCAAGTACACGATCGGCCCGGACGACGTGGCGCCGTACCTCGACGAGAACACCATCGGGGTCGCCGCGGTCCTCGGCACGACGTTCACGGGTCACATGGACGACATCGTGGGGATCAACGACCTGCTCGTCGCGCTCAAGGCCGAGAAGGGGCTCGATATCCCGCTCCACGTCGACGGCGCGAGCGGAGGCTTCGTGTGGCCCTTCCTCTACCCCGACTCGAAGTGGGACTTCCGGCTCGAGCAGGTCCGCTCGATCAACGTCTCCGGCCACAAGTACGGCTTGGTCTACCCCGGCATCGGGTGGCTGATCTTCCGCGAGGAGTCGGATCTCGCACAGGACCTCGTCTTCTACGAGAACTACCTCGGCAAGGTCGACGCGACCTTCACCCTCAACTTCTCCACCGGTGCCTCCATGGTGCTGGCGCAGTACTACAACTTCGTCCGGCTCGGGCGCGAGGGCTACACCTACGTCATGGAGCAGATGCAGCAGAACGCCAAGGTGCTGGCGGCCAACCTGCGGGCCACCGGCCGCTTCGAGGTCATCGGCGACGACCTCGAGCAGCTGCCGCTGGTCGCCTTCCGACTGCTCGACCGAGACCTTCCCTACGACGAGTCGGACATCGCCTGGCAGCTCTCGGCCGAGCGCGGGTGGATGGTGCCGGCGTACACGCTGCCGCCAGACGCGCAGGACGTGAAGATCATGCGCGCCCTGGTGAAGGAGACGATGAGCCGCGGCCAGGTGGACCGGCTGACCCAGGACATCGTCGACGCCTGCGACACGCTCGACCTCAAGGGCGGCGCGCATCCGGCCGAGAAGGCTCAGATCAAGATGGGGACGGGCTACTGAGCGTCGTGTAGGCGGCGCGCTGCCCGACCTGCTCGACGACGGTGATCCCGCCCGACCCCGACGTACGGCGCGCAGCGGACGAGCACCGCGAAACCGGGGTGAGGTCGACGGACTCCTGCCGATAGGCTCGGCGGGACATCCGTCCCACCTCTCAAGGAGCTCCCGTGTCCGACATCCAGGTCGTCCGCATCCACGCAGATCAGCGTGCGGAGACCACGGTCACGACGGGCACCAAGGCCTGGGAGCTCTTCCGCGACGACTCCGACGTGGTCGCGGCGCGGGTCGCCGGTCAGCTCAAGGACCTCGCCTACGAGCTGCAGGACGGCGACGTCGTCGAGGGCGTGGCGATCGACAGCAAGGACGGCCACGACATCCTGCGGCACTCCACCGCCCACGTGATGGCGCAGGCCGTGCAACAGCTCTTCCCCGACGCCAAGCTGGGCATCGGGCCGCCGATCGAGAACGGCTTCTACTACGACTTCGACGTCGAGACCCCGTTCGTGCCCGACGACCTGGCGAAGATCGAGACCGCGATGCGGAAGATCATCAAGGAGGGCCAGCGCTTCGAGCGCAGGGTCACCTCCGACGCCGACGCGATCAACGAGCTCCAGGACGAGCCGTACAAGATCGAGCTGATCGGGCTCAAGGGCTCCGGGAAGTCCGACGACGCGGCCGAGGGAGCGAGCGTCGAGGTCGGCGCGGGCGAGCTGACCATCTACGACAACGTCAACCGCAAGGGTGAGGTCGCGTGGAGCGACCTGTGCCGCGGCCCCCACCTCCCCACCACCAAGCGGATCCCGGCCTTCAAGCTGATGCGCAGCGCGGCGGCGTACTGGCGCGGGGACGAGAAGAACAAGCAGCTCCAGCGGATCTACGGCACCGCCTGGGAGTCCAAGGAGGCGCTCGAGGAGCACCTGCACCGGATCGAGGAGGCCGAGCGCCGCGACCACCGCAAGCTCGGCCGCGACCTCGACCTCTTCAGCTTCCCCGACGAGATCGGCTCCGGCCTGCCCGTCTTCCACCCCAAGGGCGGGGTGATCAAGCGGGAGATGGAGGACTACGTCCGCCGTCGGCACATCGAGGAGGGTTTCGAGTACGTCGGCACGCCGCACATCGCCAAGGAGGGGCTGTTCTACACCTCCGGACACCTGCCGTACTACGGCGAGGGGATGTTCCCGGCGCTCGACCTCGACGGCATGGACTACCGCCTCAAGGCGATGAACTGCCCGATGCACAACCTCATCTTCCGGTCGCGGCAGCGCTCCTACCGGGAGCTGCCGCTGCGGCTCTTCGAGTTCGGCCACGTCTACCGCAACGAGAAGTCCGGCGTGATCCACGGCCTGACCCGGGTGCGCGGCTTCGCCCAGGACGACTCGCACTCCTACGTCACCCCGGAGCAGGCACCCGACGAGATCCGGCACCTGCTCGACTTCGTGCTGAGCCTGCTGCGCGACTTCGGGCTCGACGACTTCTACCTGGAGCTCTCGACGCGCGACGACTCCAAGCCCGACAAGTTCATCGGCTCCGACGAGGAGTGGGCGGTCGCGACCAAGGTGCTCGAGGATGTGTGCGTGGAGACCGGCCTCGAGCTGGTGCCCGACCCCGGCGGCGCGGCGTACTACGGCCCCAAGGTCTCGGTCCAGGCACGCGACGCGATCGGCCGCACCTGGCAGATGTCGACGATCCAGTACGACTTCAACATGCCGTCGCCGCCGCGCTTCAACCTCGAGTACGTCTCCTCCGACGGCTCCCGCCAGCAGCCGGTGATGATCCACTCGGCGAAGTTCGGCTCCATCGAGCGCTTCATGGGCGTCCTGGTGGAGCACTATGCCGGCGCCTTCCCGCCCTGGCTCGCGCCCGTGCAGGTGCAGGCGATCCCGGTGGCCGACACCTTCTCCGACTACCTGTACGACGTCGCGAAGCAGATGAAGGCGCAGGGCCTGCGGGTCGAGGTCGACGACTCCGACGACCGGATGCAGAAGAAGATCCGCAACGCCCAGCTGCAGAAGGTGCCGTTCATGATGATCGCCGGCGCTGACGACGTCGCTGCCGGCGCCGTCTCCTTCCGCTACCGCGACGGGCGTCAGGACAACGGGGTCCCGATCGACGAGGCGATCAGGCGCGTCATCGACGCGGTCGCGTCGCGCGAGCAGGTCTGAGTCGACGTCGTGATCGGGCGCGCCGCGGCCCTGGTGGCCGCGGCCGCACTGCTCACGGCGTGCTCGAGCTCGGACCCGTCGTCCGTCGCTCCCTCGCCCACGCCCTCGTCGCCCCGGCCGACCGCCGTCGTGACTCCGACGGAAGACGCCGAGACCGCCCGCCTGCAGGCGCTGGCGCAGCTCGCCGAGGAGCAGGCCGCCGCGCTGCCGAGCGCGCCGGCGTCCACGGTCGTCGTCGAGCAGCCCGTCCTGGGCGGTGACATCAGCTGGCCGCAGTGCCCGAAGGGGATGGGCATCCCGGAGCGCCGAGCGCTCGGGCTGCCGATGCCGCTCCCGGAGGCGGCGTACGTCGTCGTCGGGCTGACCAACGGACCGGGCTTCACCGCCAACCCGTGCCTGCGCTCGCAGGTCGACTGGATCCGGCAGCGGCACCTGCTCGCCGCGGCGTACGCCGTCGTCAGCCGGCCGGACGCCGCCACGCTGGCCGAGCACGGTGATCGCGGACCGTTCCCCGGCGACACCGAGCTCGGCGCCCTCGCGAACACCGGCTACCAGCAGGCGCTCGCCAACGTCGCCACGATGCGTGCTGCCGGCCTCGCCTCTCCGGTGATCTGGGTCGACGTCGAGCACGTGCCCGACTTCGAGTGGAGCGCCGACCTCGAGGCCAACGGCGCGGTGGTGCAGGGCGCTACCCGGGGGTACGCCGACGCCGGCTACGAGGTCGGCATCTACTCCACGCCACACCTCTGGCGCCAGGTCGTCGGGGACCTCGCGCTCGGGCTGCCGGAGTGGCGCGCCGCCGGGCAGACGTCGCAGGCCGAGGCGCTGTCACGCTGCGACGAGGACTGGCAGATCCAGGGCGGGTCGGCGGTGCTCGGGCAGTGGGTGCAGGGGCAGCGCGACCTCGACGTCACCTGCCCCGGGACGACCGACCTCGCGAGGTGGTTCCGGCAGTACTAGTGCGGTCACCCTAGGGTTGCCCCCATGAGCGATCCCGCCGGCCACGACCGCGACGGGTTCGAGGGCTTCGACCGGCTCTGGACCCCGCACCGGATGGCGTACGTCGCGCCGAGCCGGCCGACGGACCAGGGCTGTCCCTTCTGCGCGATGGGGGAGCAGCCGCTCGAGGAGAGCCTCGTCGTGCACCGCGGCGAGACCTGCTTCGCGGTCCTCAACCTGCACCCCTACAACCCCGGTCACCTGATGGTGCTGCCGCACCGGCATGTGGCCGAGCTGGAGGACCTGACCGCGGTGGAGGCCGGCGAGCTGATGACGACCACCCAACAGGCCGTGCGGGTGATTCGGGAGGTCAGCGGACCGCACGCCTTCAACGTCGGGCTCAACCTCGGCGGGGTGGCCGGAGGGTCGCTCTCGCAGCATCTCCACCAGCACGTCGTGCCCCGGTGGTCGGGCGACGCCAACTTCATCACCGTGCTCGGCGGCACCAAGACGCTGCCGCAGCTGCTCTCCGACACCCGCGCACTGCTCGCGGAGGCATGGACTTGAGCACCCCAGCGCCGGCTGACGACGGCGCGCTCGCCGTACGACTGGTGGGTGAGGCGGGCGCACTCGCCCATCGGATGCGAGGCGACGGCATCGACGCCGAGACCAAGTCGTCGATCTCCGACCTGGTCACCGCAGCCGACCGGGCCGCCGAGGAGCTGGTCGTCGCGACGCTGCTCGCCGAGCGTCGCGACGATGGAGTCCTCGGTGAGGAGGGCGCGAGCCGCGACGGGACGAGCGGTCGCACCTGGGTGATCGACCCGGTCGACGGCACCTACAACTTCGTGGCCGGCCTGGACTGGTGGTGCTCGGCGATCGCACTGACCGACGGCGACGACCTCGTTCTGGGAGCCGTGCACCACCCGGCGTCCGGCCGCACGTTCATCGGTGGACCCTCCCTGCCGCCGACCGTCGACGGCCGCCCGCTCGCCCCGATCGTGGACCGACCGCTGGCACAGTCGTGCGTCACGACCTACCTGCACCCGCCCTTCTTCGGCACCGAGGTGGGGGCGGCCTTCGGTCGGATGGTCGGCGGCGCGGCGACCGTGAGGATGCTGGGCTCGGGGACGATGGACGCGATGGCGATCGCCGAGGGCCGGCTGCACCTGCTCTGCCAGCACTCGGTGCCGCCGTGGGACGAGCTGCCGGGTGCCGCGATCATCCGGGGCGCCGGGGGAGTGACCCGCCGGGTCCAGGCCGCCGGCGTCGAGTGGTACGTCGCCGGGGCGCCGACTGCGGTGGACGATGCCTGCCGCGCCCTGGCCGGAGGGCTCTAGAGCAACCGGGCGGCGACGACGGTGACGTCGTCGTGCAGCCGTCCGTCGGCCAGCGCGGCGACCCCCGCGACCAGCTCCTCGAGTGGTCGCTCACTCAGCTCGGAGGCGCGCCGGGCGAGAGCGGCGATGCCCTCGTCGATGTCGTGGTCGCGGGACTCCACGACGCCGTCGGTGACCAGGAGGATGGTGCTGCCCGGCTCGAGCGCGATCTGCTCGGTGGTGCGGCCCAGTCCCGGCAGCACGCCCAGCGGTGCGCCGGACCCGCGCTCGATCACCGTCGTGGCCCCGTCCGGCCCGATGAGCACCAGCGGCACGTGACCGGCGTTCGCCAGCTCGAGGGTCGCGGTGTCCGGATCCACGAGGACGGCGGCTGCCGTCACGAACTGGTCCGGCGCGTCCCGCGTCATCAGCTCGTCGGCTGCCTGGAGCAGGGCCGCGGGTGAGGGCTCCACCGTGAGCAGGCCGCGGATACCGGCCCGCACGTGGATCATCGTGGTCGCCGCCCTGACGCCTCGGCCCATCACATCCCCGACCACCAGGACCAGCCCGCCGGTGGAGGTGGCGACCGCGTCGTACCAGTCGCCGCCCACGTGCTCGAGATCGTCGCCGCCCGGAGCGTAGTACGCCGCGATCTCGAAGCGCTCCAGCTCAGGCAGGGGACTCGCGGCCAGGCTGAACTGGAGCTCCTCGGAGATCGCGGTCGTGTGGCGGAAGAGCTCGGCGCGCTCTTCCGCGATCGCCCGTTGCCAGACGAGGGTGTCCAGCAGCTGCTCGTCCTCCAGGCTCAGCGGTCGGTCGGCGCCGACGATCGCCTGGACCCGCGCCATGCTGGCGTCGTGCACCGCCACGACCTGGTCGGGCGTCAGTGCCCGCGAGAAGTCGGCGGTGACCTCCTGGAGCAGCAGTGCCCGCGCGGCCGCGTCCTCCTGGCGTCGCTCCATCCGGATCCGCGGGGTCACGTCCTGGAGGCAGCCGATGGTGCCAGCCGGCTCGCCGTCCGCGCCGACGAGCACCTTGCCGTGCGCCTCGATCCAGCGGATCCTCCCGTCAGGTCGCACGATCCGGTGGCGCAGCACGTAGGTGGAGCGCTCGTCCATGGCCTGCTGCACGACCGCCATCACCTCGTCGCGGTCCTCGGGATGGATAGTGGCCAGCCAGGCGTCCCAGGTGCCGTCGAAGCCTCCCGGCGCGAGCCCGTAGATGTGGTGCATCTGCTCGTCCCACACGTTGGAGCCGTCGAGGGCGCTCCAGTGCCAGGTGCCGAGCTCTGCGGCTGCGTGCGCCAGCCGCAGCCGCTGCTCGCTCTCGGCTGCCTGCGCCTCGGCGAGACGGATCTCGGTCATGTCCTCGAGCGCGATGATCGACCCCACGACCGCCTCGGCGGGGTCGCGGATCGGCGTGATCGTGACCGCGGCGACCAGGGTCTCCTCGCCCGCCAGCCGGATGGTCAGGTCGCCCTGCCACCGCGTGCCCTCGAGGACGTCGAGCAGCGCCTGGTCCGTGGCGGGGCTGGCCTCGACCAGGTCGCCGACGCGGTGGCCGACCAGCCCCGCGGTCGTCGTACGGAAGAGCCGGGTCGCCGCGGCGTTCGCGAAGCTCACGACACCGGCGCCGTCGGAGGCGAGCACCGAGATGCTCAACGCATCCAGGAGCTGGTGCTCGTCGGTGTCGCGCTGCACGTCGTCCCTCCCCGTCTCCGCCGCTGGGTGGGCTCAGTATCCACAGACTGGCGCCGGAGCGCGCCGGATTCCCCCAGCAGGGTCAGACCAGTGCGTACGGCCACTCCGCGGCGCGACCCTGGAAGGCGAGGATGCTGGGGTTGACGACCCGTCCCTCGCGGATCTCGATGGCGTGGCTGAGCGTCTCGTCCGCGTCCCACGAGGCCGACCCCTCGAGGACCGGTCGCAGGAAGGGGATGAGGGCGTTGCTGTTGTCCCAGGTCGCCGAGTTCCAGAGGTACGACGGGCTGTGGTCGACGGCGTAGTAGAGGACGTGGTCACCCACCAGGAAGGTGGGGTCGTCGAAGCCGGTCGGTCGCGCCCACTCGAAGCCCATCCCGAGGTCGCAGGAGACGTCGACGATCAGGCTGCCGGGCCGGAACGCCGCCAGGTCCTCGTTGTGCAGGTAGGTGAGCGGGTGGGCGGTGTCCTGGAGCGTGCAGTTGACGATGATGTCGTTCTCGGCGAGGTACGCCGCCAGCGGCTCCCGGCCACGCTCGGTGATGACATGGCTCTCGTGGTCGCCGTCCGGCTCGTGGTCGAACTGCCGGATCCGGACCGAGTGGATCGGCGATCCCACGGCTGCCACCTCGCGGTTGGTCAGGACGGCGACCTCGTGGACACCGTGGGCGTTGAGCGCGGTCACGGCGCCACGAGCCGTCGCACCGAACCCGATCACGATCGCGGTGAGTCGGCGACCGTAGTCGCCGGTGAGGCCGGCGAGCTGGAGCGCGTGCAGCACCGAGGCATAGCCGGCGATCTCGTTGTTCTTGTGGAAGACGTGCAGGCCGACCCGGCCGTCGCGGGTCCAGTGGTTCATCGCCTCGAAGGCGATCAGCGTCAGCCGTTGATCGATGGCCAGCTGCGTGACCTCGGCGTCCTGGACGCAGTGCGGCCAGCCCCACAGCACCTGGCCGGGGGAGAGCGCCGCGACGTCGGCGTGCTGCGGCTTGGGCAGCAGCACGACGTCGGAGCCGGCCAGGATCTCGTCGCGGGAGGCGAAACCGGCGACGTGGGCGGCGAGGGACTCGTCGGAGGCCCCGAACCGCTCGCCGTACCCGTGCTCGAGGGTGATCTGCGCCCGTAGGTCGGGATCGAGCTGGGGGAGGTGCTCGGGGTGCAGCGGGAGCCGGAACTCATTCTCCTTGGCCGAGGACCCCACGACGCCGAGCGTCAGGAGTGTCACTTCTTCTTCGACGGGTGGACCTGGTCGGAGAAGGAGTCGGTCGATCCCTTGTCGCGCTTCTCGGCCCGCTTCTCCTTGATGGACTTGCTGGACTTCTTGGTCATGCCCTGGCGCGGCGACTTGTCGCTCATGGGGATCTCTCTGAGGGGGAAGCCTGACCGGCTCCCGTTCTTCGACACTACGCCCTCGCTCGCGACGTCGGTCGCGGGCGAGGGCGCAGGTGTCAGCGGTGGATCAGCCGCGTACGCCGTACAGGTGCTCCAGCGCCAGCTGGTCCAGGTGCTCGAACGCCATGCCACGCAGGGCGGCGGCGTCGGGGTCGAAGGACTCGGCCCGCAGGTCGGCCACGGTCTCGCCGGCCGCGAGGCTGGACACGGCGAGCTCGTCGACGCGCGCAGCCTTCAGCGCCTCCTGCACCTCGGGGTCGGCGCGGAAGGCACGGACCTTGTCGCGCAGGATCAGGTAGTTGCGCATGCAGCCCCGGGCGGAGGCCCACACGCCGTCCATGTCCTCGGTGCGTGGCGGCTTGTAGTCGAAGTGCCGCGGACCCTCGTAGCCGCCGTGCTCCACGATGTCGACGGTCCAGAAGGCGCCGCGCGCGTTGCCGGCGCCGAAGCGCAGGTCCTGGTCGAAACGAGGACCGGTCTGACCGTTGAGGTCGATGTGGAAGAGCTTGCCGTGCCACAGCGCCTGGGCCAGGCCGTGGGCGTAGTTGAGCCCGGCCATCTCCTCGTGCCCGGTCTCGGGGTTGAGGCCGACGAGCTCGGGGTGGTCGAGCTCGTTGATGAACGCCAGCGCGTGGCCGATCGTCGGCAGCAGGATGTCGCCGCGGGGCTCGTTGGGCTTGGGCTCGATCGCGAACTTGATGTCATAGCCCTGCTCGAGCACGTAGGCACCCAGGGTGTTGAACGCCTCGGCGTAGCGATCCAGCGCGGACTTCACGTCCTTGGCGGCGCCGGACTCGGCGCCCTCGCGGCCGCCCCAGGCGACGAAGAGCTTGGCGCCCAGCTCGGCGGCCAGGTCGACCTGGTCGGCGGCCTTGCTGATGGCGAAGCGACGTACGTCGCGGTCGTTGTTGGTGAAGCCGCCGTCGCGGAAGACCGGGTGCGAGAAGAGGTTCGTCGTCACCATGGGGACGACGAGGCCGGTCTCGTCGAGCGCCTTGCGGAAGGGCGCGAGGTGCTTCTCCCTGGTCGCCGCGTCGGCGTCGAAGGGGAAGACGTCGTTGTCGTGGAAGGTGATCCCGTACGCGCCGAGATCGCTCAGCTTGTGGATCGCCTCGGCCGGGTCGAGCTCGGGGCGCACGGCGCCGCCGAAGACGTCGACGCCCTGCCAGCCCACCGTCCAGAGACCGAAGGAGAACTGGTCTTCCCGGGTCGGGGTGAAGGCTGCCGTGTCGGTACTGCTGTCGCCCATCGGGGTCCTCGTCTCCATCACGATTCGATCACGCTCAGGCGTGAAAGCACTTGGTTTGAACGTGCAACAAAACACGCTCTCAGAACTGCTTGCCGCGCCTATCCAACCTGAGTATGTTGTCCCGGACAACATATACCGTGACTGCCGTCACATGACGAGCGTCACGGGGATCCGAACCATGGAGGTCGAGGAAATGGTCAGGAATAAGGGTGCGCGCATCGCGTCCCTCGCGGCAGTGGGCGTGCTTGCGTTCGGTGCCCTTGCGGCATGCGGTGGCAGCGACAGCGAAGGCAGCGACGGCGGAAGCGACGCCGCTGCCAAGGGCAAGGTCGGGGTGATCCTGCCCGACACCACCACGTCGCCGCGCTGGGAGGCCAACGACCGTCCCAGCCTGGAGAAGGCGTTCAAGGATGCCGGCGTCGAGTCGATCATCGACAACGCAGGTGGCGACAAGGCCAAGTTCGGTCAGATCTGCGACAGCATGATCAACGAGAAGGTCACGGTCATCATGATCGTCAACCTCGACTCGGAGTCCGGCAAGGCGTGTCTGACCAAGGCCTCCGAGGCCGGTGTGCAGAGCATCGACTACGACCGCCTCACCCTGGGTGGCGGCGCGTCGTACTACGTCTCGTTCGACAACGTCGAGGTCGGCAAGCTGATGGGCACCGGCCTCACCGCCTGCCTGGACGAGGCCGGCAAGACCAAGGCCAACATCGTGTACGTCAACGGTGACCCGAGCGACAACAACGCCGCGCTGTTCAAGTCCGGCTACGAAGAGGCGCTCAAGCCGAAGATCGACTCGGGTGACTACACCCTGGTCGGCGACCAGAGCGGTTTCTGGGACGCGACGAAGGCCGGCACGGCCTACGAGCAGATGTACACCCAGAACAAGGGCAAGATCGACGGCGTCGTGTCGGCCAACGACACGATGGCCGGCGGCATCATCGCCCGCATGAAGGACAACGGCACTGCTGGAGAGGTCCCGGTCACCGGCCAGGACGCCTCCACCGAGGGTCTGCAGAACGTGCTCGCCGGCAACCAGTGCGGCACGGTCTACAAGAACACCAACCTCGAGGCCAAGACGGCCTCGGACCTGGCCATCGCGCTGATCAAGGGTGACAAGGACGGGGCCGCCGCACTGGCGACCAAGACCGTCGCCGACACCGAGACCGGCAAGGACGTCCCGTCCGCCCTGGCCACCCCGGTGTGGGTCACGAAGGACAACGTCCAGACCGTGATCGACGACGGGTTCGCCACCGCGGCGGACATCTGCGTCGACGAGTTCGCGAAGGACTGCACGGCGGCCGGCATCAAGTAGCACCAGCCTCCGGCTCGGGGGCCTGTTCCTTCCGGGACAGGCCCCCGAGTTCCTTTCCACCCTCGGGCGCCGCGTCGTTTGGCTGCTCGAGCCACCAATCCACCGGCGGAGGAGATCCCTGTGTCCGTCCCAGCTACCGAACAGGCAGCGCCAGCAGTGTCCAATGAGCCGCTGCTCAGCCTGCGGGGCATCCAGAAGAGCTTCGGAGCCGTGCACGTGCTGCGCGGCGTCGACCTCGACGTACGACCCGGCCAGGTCACCGCCCTGGTCGGCGACAACGGTGCCGGCAAGAGCACCCTGATCAAGGGCATCGCCGGCATCCACGCCTTCGACGAGGGCGAGTACACCTTCGACGGCAAGCCCGTGAAGGTCCACGGACCCAAGGACGCGGCCGACCTCGGCATCGAGGTCGTCTATCAGGACCTCGCGCTCTGCGACAACCTGGACGTCGTCGACAACATGTTCCTCGGCCGCGAGGTCGGGTCGAAGTTCAAGCTCGACGACACCGCGATGGAGCTGCGGGCTCGCGAGACCCTCGACGGCCTGTCGGTGCGCACCCTGAAGTCGGTGCGCACTCACGTGTCTGCGCTGTCCGGCGGACAGCGCCAGACCGTCGCCATCGCCCGCGCCGTGCTCTGGAACTCCCGAATCGTCATCCTCGACGAGCCGACCGCAGCCCTCGGCGTCGCGCAGACCGAGCAGGTCCTCCTGCTGGTCCGTCGCCTCGCCGACCGCGGTCTGGGCGTCGTCCTGATCAGCCACAACCTCAACGACGTGTTCGAGGTTGCTGACGACATCGCGGTGCTCTACCTGGGACAGCTCGTCGCTCAGGTCCGTCGCGACGAGGTCACCCGGGGCGAGGTGGTCGAGCTGATCACCACCGGCAAGTCCGAGAAGAACGGTGGCGAGTCATGAGCACCTCGACGACTCCTCCCGAAGAGCAGAACAGTGTCGGCAGCATCGCGAGCGCCTACCTGGCCAAGATCAGGGGCGGTGACGTCGGGTCCCTGCCCGCCGTGCTCGGCCTGGTCGTGCTGGTCGTGGCCTTCTCGGCACTGCGTCCCGACACCTTCACCACCCCGCTCAACCTGGCCGGCCTGATCGGCCAGTCGGCCGGCGTGATGGTGCTGGCCATGGGTCTGATCTTCGTGCTGCTGCTGGGCGAGATCGACCTGTCGGCGGGCTACACCGGCGGCGTCGCAGCCGCCATGGTCGGTGTGGTCATGAGCAACCACGGCTGGAACTGGCCGCTGTCGCTCCTCGTCGGACTCCTGACGGGCACGCTCATCGGCTTCCTCATCGGCCTCGCGGTCGCGAAGGTCGGCATCCCGTCGTTCGTCGTCACGCTGGCCGCGTTCCTCGGTCTGCAGGGCGTCATCCTCAAGATCATCGGCGAGGGCGGCACGATCGGCTACCGCAACGAGTTCGTGCTCAAGCTCAACAACGGCTCCCTGCCGTTGTGGGCCGGCTGGACGCTCGCGGCGCTCGTGATCATCGGGTACAGCGGGACCAGTCTGCTGACGCTGCGGAGCCGGCGCCGGCAGAACCTGGCGACGCAGCCGATGCTGCTCTGGGGGATCAAGTCGGGTGCCCTCGCGATCGGGGTCATCGCGTTCACAGCGTTCCTCTCCCAGGAGCGCAGCCCCAATCCGACGCTGAAGTCGCTCAAGGGCGTCCCCAACGTCGTGGTCGTGATCCTGGTGCTCGTGGTGATCCTGGGCTACGTGCTCTCGCGCACCTCGTGGGGTCGGCACGTGTACGCCGTCGGCGGCAACGCCGAGGCTGCCCGCCGGGCCGGCATCAACGTGGCCTGGCTGAAGATCTCGTGCTTCGTCACGTGTTCCACGCTGGCCGCGGTCGCAGGCATCCTGATCGCGAGCCGGGACAACTCCGTGTCGCCGGCGACCGGTGGACAACAGACGCTGCTGTTCGCGGTCGGCGCTGCCGTCATCGGTGGCACCAGCCTCTTCGGCGGCAAGGGCCGGATCACCGACGCCGTCGTCGGTGGCCTGGTGATCGCCGTGATCAACAACGGCATGGGTCTGCTCAACCAGCCCGCTGCCACCGTCTACATGGTGACCGGGGCGGTGCTGCTGCTCGCGGCCTCCGTCGACGCCATCAGCAGGCGACGCGCAGCAGCATCCGGACGGACCTAGCCCGATGCCCACCCCCACCGGCGTCGGCACCGAGGAGCTCCGGCGCGCTAATCTGCGCGCCATTCTCCAGACGGTGCACACGCACGGACCGACCACGCGCGCGGTACTCACGAAACAGCTCGGGCTGAACCGGAGCACGATCGGCGCGCTGACCGGTGAGCTGCAGTCGCTCGGTCTCGTGACCGAGCAGACGGCGGTGGTGGGTGGGCGCGGACGTCCGTCGCACCTGGTGGTGCCCAGCGAGGGCAACGTGGTGGTCGCGGTCGACGTCGGCGTCGACCGGATCGCCGTGGCGATGGTCGGTCTCGGGGGCGAGGTCCTGGACCGTCGTACCCGGGGCCACCAGCGCGGCGAGCACGACGTCAACCACGTCGTCGAGTCGGTCGCGCAGATGATCGAGGAGACGCTCGCCGGCTCGAGGCACCAGCGGTGCCTGGGTGTCGGCGTCGCCGTGCCCGGCGCGGTGCGGGCCGCGGACGGGATGGTGCGCTTCGCACCCAACCTCGGCTGGGTGGAGGAGCCTTTCACCGAGATGCTCGCCGCGCGGCTGGACCGGCCGGTCTCGACCGCCAACGACGCCAACCTCGGCGTGCTCGCCGAGCACATCCGGGGCGCCGCCGTCGGCTACTCCGAGGTGGCCTACCTCAACGCCAGCGTCGGCATCGGCGGTGGCTTCCTGGTCGCGGGGCGCCCGCTCGCCGGGTCTCGCGGGTACGCCGGCGAGGTCGGACACATGCAGGTGGACAGCCACGGGCTGGTCTGCCGGTGCGGCTCGGTCGGCTGCTGGGAGATGAAGGTCGGGGAGAACGTGCTGCTGATGCGGGCCGGCCGGCTCTCCGGCGGTGGCCCCCAGGCGGTCGCCGAGGTGATCGCCGCTGCTCAGGCGGGAGAGGCCCGGGCCGCGGAGGCGGTCGACCACGTCGCCGACTGGTGCGGCGTCGGGATCCGCGCCATCGTCAACCTCTTCAACCCCGAGGTCGTCGTGCTCGGCGGCTGCCTCGCCCAGGTCTGGCGGGCCGCGGAGACCAAGGTCGACATCGCCATCCAGCGCGGTGCGCTGATCTCTCCGCGCGACGAGACGATCATCAGGTCCGCCCGTCTGGGCGACGACTCGCCGCTGATCGGGGCGGCCGAGCTGGCCTTCGGGCCGGTGCTCGACCACCCCCAGGCTGTCCCGCACGCTGTGTGAGCGCGGTAGCCTGCTGCCGCCATGATGGAACGTTTCCGCGCCTTCTTCACGAAGGTCATCTCGCCCGTTGCCCACCTGCTGCTCAAGCTCGGCGTGAGCCCGGACGCCGTCACGCTCGTCGGCACGCTCGGCGTCGCCGCCGGCGCCCTGGTCTTCTTCCCCCAGGGGAAGCTGGCCACCGGGGTGCTGGTGATCACCGCGTTCGTCTTCAGCGACCTGCTCGACGGCACCATGGCCCGCACCAGCGGCCGCGTCAGCCCGTTCGGAGCCTTCTGGGACTCGACCCTCGACCGGATCGGCGACGGTGCGATCTTCATCGGGCTGGCCCTCTACTTCGCGTGGGAGGAGCCGAGCCGGCTCTACCTGGTGCTGAGCCTGGTCTGCCTGCTGATGGGCGGCGTCACGTCGTACGCCCGCGCCCGCGGTGAGACGCTGGGGTTCGACGTCAAGGTCGGCATCGCCGAGCGGGCCGACCGCCTGGTCGCGATCCTCGTGCTCACGTTCTTCAGTGCTGTCCTGGACCTCCCGGTGCTGCTCTACATCGCGCTGTGGGCGTTGGCGATCGCCTCGACCGTGACCGTGTGCCAGCGCGTGTGGGTGGTCCGGAAGCAGGCTCTGGCGCAGGCCGCACTACCCTCTCCCCATGAGTGAAAGCACCGGCACCACCCGGGTCAAGCGCGGCATGGCGGAGATGCTCAAGGGCGGCGTGATCATGGACGTCGTCAACGCCGAGCAGGCCAAGATCGCCGAGGATGCCGGCGCCGTCGCCGTGATGGCGCTCGAACGGGTCCCGGCCGACATCCGCGCCCAGGGCGGCGTCTCGCGGATGAGCGACCCGGACATGATCGACGGCATCATCGACGCCGTCTCGATCCCCGTGATGGCCAAGGCCCGCATCGGCCACTTCGCCGAGGCGCAGGTGCTCCAGAGCCTGGGCGTCGACTACATCGACGAGTCCGAGGTGCTGACCCCCGCGGACTACGAGAACCACATCGACAAGTGGGCGTTCACGATCCCCTTCGTCTGCGGTGCGACCAACCTGGGCGAGGCGCTGCGACGCATCACCGAGGGTGCGGCCATGATCCGCTCCAAGGGCGAGGCCGGCACCGGTGACGTCTCGAACGCCGTGACCCACATGCGCACGATCCGCAAGCAGATCCGCCGGCTCGGCGCACTGGAGGACGACGAGCTGTACGTCGCCGCCAAGGAGCTGCAGGCGCCGTACGACCTGGTCAAGGAGGTCGCCGAGGCGGGCAAGCTCCCCGTCGTGCTCTTCACCGCCGGCGGCATCGCGACCCCGGCCGACGCGGCGATGATGATGCAGCTCGGCGCCGAGGGCGTCTTCGTCGGCTCCGGCATCTTCAAGGCCGGCAACCCTGCCCAGCGCGCCGAGGCCATCGTCAAGGCCACGACCTTCCACGACGACCCCGACATGGTCGCCAAGGTGTCGCGCGGTCTGGGCGAGGCGATGGTCGGCATCAACGTCGAGGACATCCCGCAGCCGCACCGGCTCGCCGAGCGCGGCTGGTAGTCAGTCCAGCGCCCAGGTGACGACCTTCGCGGCGTTGCGCAGTCCGTAGGGCTGCACCCCCGGTGAGGCCTTGCCCAGGCGGACCACGATCGTGCCGGACCGCGGGTCCACCATCGCGATCTGGCCGCCGAGGCCGATCGCGGAGTAGAGCGACGGTGCGGCGGCTGGCGCCAGGCGCCCGACGTACGGTTCGACCGGCTGGCCGGCCGCGTCGACCTCGTCGGTCGCGCCGCGGAGGCTGCCGTAGCGGTTGAGCCACCACAGGTAGCCGTACGCCGCGTTCAGCGTCGTCGAGGACGCGCCGACCGAGGCCTCGACGTAGGCGCGGGGGAGGATCCGCCGGCCGTCGACCGTGCCCTCCTCGAGGTAGAGACGGGCGAAGCGGGCCAGGTCGAGGCAGGTGGTCTGGAGCCCGAAGTAGGAGTTGGTCGACCGGCCGCTCGCGTCCCTGGTCATCTGTGTGTGCGTCATGGCCAGCGGTGCGAAGAGCCGCTTCGCGGCGAAGTCGGCGGTCGGCATGCCGGTTGCCTGCTCGAGCACCCGATCGAGCACCTGGATCGCGGCGTTGTTGTACGCCCAGGCGCTGCCGGGTGGGTGCTGCTGGCTCAGCGCGACGGCGTACGCCGTCCGGTCGCGCGCCCCGGTCATGTCGACGTAGTCGGACTGCTCGGACCAGAAGCGGCCGCTGTCGTTGGAGAGCAGGTGCCGCACGGTCACCGACTGCGAGTCGGTGCCGCGCCAGGACGGCACATAGCGGGAGACTCGGTCGCCCAGTCTGAGCGATCCGTCGCGCACGGCGATGCCGACGAGGGCGCTGGTCACGGACTTCGTCACCGAGAACACCTCCCGCGGCGCGAGGCGTTGCAGGCCCCAGTTCCAGTCGCCGACCAGGCGGCCGTTGCGGACCACCGCGTAGCAGGAGCTGTCCAGCCGCTTCGCGTCCTGCGCGAGGTGAGTCAGGCGCTCGGGGCGGAAACCCAGGGCGGCCGGGTCCGCCTTCGGCCAGCCGTCGACCAGGACCGGTGGCGGTGCGCTGGCGGCGACCGAGCGTGTCGGCGCGGACTCCGCGGGCGCGCCGTCGGAGCCCGAGCAGCCCGCCAGCAGGAGTCCGACGAGCACGGCCGTCAGAAGCGCGGTCGGGCGGGCTGAACGCATGCGGTCGATGGTAGGGCGCGGCCCCGCTCTAGGCTTGCCGATCGTGACCGTGACCATCGGCGTCCTCGCCGTCCAGGGCGACGTGCGTGAGCACGTCCGGATGCTCGACGGCCTCGGCGTACGCGCGCTGACCGTGCGGCGTACCTCCGAGCTCGAGGCGTGCGACGGCCTGGTGATCCCCGGTGGGGAGTCGACCACGATGGCCAAGCTCGCCCGTACCTTCGACCTCGTCGAGCCGATCCGGCAGCGGATCAAGGACGGGATGCCCGCCTTGGGCACCTGCGCCGGGATGATCATGCTGGCCGACCGGATCGAGGACGGCGCAAGGGGTCAGGAGACGCTCGGCGGTCTGGACCTCACGGTGCGCCGCAACGCGTTCGGCCGCCAGGTCGACTCCTTCGAGTCAGACCTGACCTTCGTCGGGTTCGATGCGCCGGTGCACGCCGTCTTCATCCGGGCGCCGTGGGTCGAGTCGGTCGGTTCGGGCGTCGAGGTGCTCGCTCGCGTCGAGCACGGAGCGGCCGCGGGTAGGATCGTCGCCGTTCGTCAGGGTCCGCTGATGGCGACGTCGTTCCACCCCGAGGTGGGGGGCGACTCCCGGGTGCACCAGTTGTTCGTGGATCTGGTGACCAGCGCGACCACCAGAGCTGAGTAGAAGAGGGACCGCATGTCTGGCCACTCCAAGTGGGCGACCACGAAGCACAAGAAGGCGATCGTCGACGCCAAGCGCGGCAAGCTGTTCGCCAAGCTGATCAAGAACATCGAGATCGCGGCCAAGATGGGCGGCCCCGACCTGTCCGGCAACCCGACGCTCTACGACGCCGTCCAGAAGGCGAAGAAGCAGTCGGTCCCCAACAAGAACATCGACTCCGCGGTCAAGCGCGGCGGTGGCCTCGACGGCGGCGGCGTCAACTACGAGACGATCATGTACGAGGTCTACGGCCCTCAGGGCGTGGCGCTGCTCGTCGAGTGCCTCACCGACAACCGCAACCGCGCGGCGATGGAGGTCCGCACCGCGGTGACCCGCAACGGCGGCACCATGGCCGACCCCGGCTCCGTCTCCCGGCTGTTCACCCGCAAGGGCGTCGTCGTGGTCGACAAGAGCCAGGAGCGCGGTGGCCAGCCGTGGGAGGTCAGCGAGGACGACGTGCTCGAGGCGACCCTCGACGCGGGCGCCGAGGACGTCAACGACCACGGTGACACCTTCGAGATCCAGTCCGAGTCCGGCGACGTCGTCGCGGTCCGGACCGCGCTGCAGGCCGCCGGCATCGACTACGAATCCGCCGAGGTGCAGTTCGTGGCGACCATGGACATCCCGGTCGCCGACGTCGACGTCGCCGGCAAGGTCTTCCGGCTCGTGGACGTCCTGGACGACCTCGACGACGTGCAGAACGTCTACAGCAACGCTGACATCCCCGACGACGTGCTGGAGTCCATCGACGAGGACGCCTGATCGGCGCCGGCCCGGGGCGGCTGTCCCGAGCCGGCTGTAACGCCGGGTTACTGGCACTACCGGCGGTGTTGCAGCGCCCGGGAAGAGTCAGTAACCCGGCGTTACATGCCCGATCGCCGACACCCCGCGTGTCGCACCGGCCACCAGGGGAGTGGACGGTTAGCGTTGCCTCCGAACACCTGTTCGGACGGAAGGGCTGACGCATGCGCGTGCTGGGGATCGACCCCGGGCTGACCCGTTGCGGCATGGGCGTGGTCGAGGGCTCGGTCGGCCGGCCGCTGAGCCTGGTGGACGTCAACGTGCTGCGTACGTCGTCCGACCTGCCGGTGCCGGACCGGTTGGTGACCATCGAGAAGGGCGTCGACGCCTGGCTCGACGAGTACCGGCCCGACGCGGTCGCGATCGAGCGGGTCTTCGCGCGCTCCGACGTCAGCACCGTCATGGGCACGGCCCAGGCGAGCGGCATCGCGATGGTCTGCGCCGCCCGCCGTGGACTGCCCGTCGCGCTGCACACGCCGAGCGAGGTCAAGGCGGCGGTGTCGGGCAACGGCCGGGCCGACAAGGCCCAGGTCGGGGCGATGGTGACCCGCATCCTGCGACTCGACGCGCCGCCCAAGCCGGCCGACGCCGCCGACGCGCTGGCCCTGGCGATCACCCACATCTGGCGCGGCGGTGCCCAGGCCCGCATCGACGCTGCGCTCGCCGCGTCCAGGAGACCAGCAATGAGAGGCCCCAGATGATCGCCTTCGTCCGCGGCCGGGTGGCCGCGCTGACGCTGTCCAGTGCCGTGGTCGAGGTCGGCGGTGTCGGCCTCGAGCTGATGTGTACGCCGGGCACGCTCGCCACGCTGCGCACCGGTGAGTCGGCCACGCTCCCGACGAGCATGGTGGTGCGGGAGGACTCGTTGACACTCTTCGGCTTCGTCGACGACGACGAGAAGCAGACCTTCGAGCTCGTGCAGACCGCGTCCGGGGTCGGGCCCAAGGTCGCGCAGTCGATGCTCGCCGTCCTCTCTCCGGACGACCTGCGCCGCGCCATCGCTGCCGACGACATCAAGACGCTCACCCGGGTGCCCGGCATCGGGCAGAAGGGCGCCCAGCGGATCGTGCTCGAGCTCAAGGACCGGATCGGTGCCCCGACCGGCACTCGGTACGCCGCCACGCCCACCGGTGCCGAGGCGCCGTGGCGCGACCAGGTCCACCAAGGTCTCGTCGGCCTGGGCTGGCCGGTCCGCGACGCCGAGAAGGCCGTGGACGCCGTCGCTCCCGAGGCCGGGGACGTCCCCGACGTCGCGGCCCTGCTGCGCGCGGCGCTGCGCAGCCTGAGCAAGGCCTGACCCGGTGCCCTTCCACGAGGACGACCTCGACGAGGCCGAGACCACGCACTTCCGTTCGCTCACCGCCGCCGAGGCCGAGGGCGACGAGCGGGCCGTCGAAGCGGCGCTCCGGCCGAAGACCCTCGACGAGGTCGTGGGCCAGGTCCGGGTCCGCGACCAGCTCGGCCTGGTGCTCGAGGCAGCCCGCCGCCGCGGCCGAGCCCCCGACCACGTGCTGCTCTCGGGTCCGCCCGGTCTGGGCAAGACGACGCTGGCGATGATCATCTCGGCGGAGATGACGGCGCCGCTGCGGCTCACCAGCGGGCCGGCTATCACCCACGCCGGCGACCTCGCGGCGATCCTGTCGGGCATGAACGAGGGCGACGTGCTCTTCGTCGACGAGATCCACCGGATGTCGCGGCCCGCCGAGGAGATGCTCTACATGGCGATGGAGGACTTTCGGGTCGACGTCATCATCGGCAAGGGCCCCGGTGCGACTGCGATCCCGCTGGAGATCCCGCCGTTCACGCTCGTCGGCGCCACCACCCGGGCGGGGCTGCTCCCCGGGCCGCTGCGTGACCGCTTCGGCTTCACCGCCCATCTCGAGTACTACGAGCCGCACGAGCTCGACCTGATCGTGCAGCGCTCGGCCAAGCTGCTCGACGTCGACGTCCTCGACGACGGCACCGCCGAGATCGCCTCGCGCTCACGCGGCACCCCGCGGATCGCCAACCGGCTGCTGCGCCGCGTCCGCGACTACGCCCAGGTGCGAGCCGACGGGATCGTCACGCTCCCGGTCGCGCGCGCCGCGCTCGAGCTGTACGAGGTCGACGAGCTCGGTCTCGACCGACTGGACCGCGCCGTGCTCGACGCCCTGTGCCGGCGCTTCGGAGGCGGTCCGGTCGGCGTCTCCACGCTCGCCGTGGCGGTGGGTGAGGAGCGCGAGACCGTCGAGGAGGTCGCCGAGCCCTTCCTCGTCCGCACCGGCTTCCTGGCCCGTACGCCGCGGGGGCGGGTCGCCACTCCGGCGGCCTGGCACCACCTCGGCCTGACCGCGCCACCGGCGCAGCAGACGCCCGAAAGGGAGGACGCGCTGTTCGAGGACTGAGCGGCGGGGACCCGAAGGGGTGACCCGGGTTCGTGATCCGGACCACCCCGCTGGTTACACTTGCCCGTCGGTCGGCCCGCTCTGGGCCGCCGCAGCCCTGCTTTCTGCTCGAGAGGTCTTTTCGTCGTGGCCACCCTGCTGCCGCTCGTCGGCATCGTGCTGCTCTTCTGGCTCTTCATCATTCGGCCACAATCTCGTCGGCAGAAGGAACTTCGGAACATGCAGTCGTCGTTGTCCGTGCAGGACGAGGTCATGCTGACCTCGGGGGTCTTCGCCACCGTGCGCGAGATCGAGGACGACCACGTCAAGGTCGAGATCGCGGAGGGCGTCGTCATCAAGGTGGCGCGCGGCGCGGTCGGCTCCAAGATCGAGCAGTACGAGGACGAGCCCGGCGACGAGACGGTCGACCCCGAGGTATCGAACGACAAGCCGGGCGCAAGCGCCGACGGCCCGGAAGGGAACTGACATGGCACGCAACGCCGCTGCGCACGCGGGCCGCACGCTCATCGTCTTCGGACTCGGCATCGTCGTGCTCTTCGGGCTGGTCGCTCTCGGCGGCAACTGGAAGCCCGCACTGGGCCTCGACCTCCAGGGCGGCACGCGCATCACGCTGACCGCCAGTGGCAATCCCACCAAGGAGAACCTCGAGGAGGCCGCCTCCATCATCGACAAGCGGGTCAACGGCACCGGCGTCGCTGAGGCCGAGGTGACCACGCAGGGCAACAAGTACATCGTGGTCGAGATCCCCGGTGACACCGACAACTCGCTGGTCGACACCGTGAAGCGCCAGGCCCAGCTCCGCTTCCGCACGGTCGCCTGCAGCAGCACGGCGCCGGGTCCCTGCGGTACGGCGGCCACCCCGCTCGACCCGAGCGCCGGCGCGACCGCCGAGCCCGGTGCGGGGGTGACCCTGCCGGCGAGCCCGTCGCCGTCCGCCGAGGCGTCGACGACCTCGAGCCCGTCCGCGGAGGCGTCCACGACGCCCAGCCCCTCCGCCGAGACGTCCACGACCCCCAGCCCGACCGCGAAGAACCGCCCGGCGTTCAGGGCTGACGACGAGTCGACCTCGCCGTCGCCCACCGGGTCGCCTACCGAGTCGCCCACCGGGTCGCCGACGGGCTCGCCCACCGCGACGCCTTCGGCTCCTGCCGGCACGGTGGGTGCGAGCGCGCAGGAGGCGCTGGCCTTCATCACCGCGCCTCCGCAGGAGGCGATCGACGCCTACAACGCCTACACCTGCCCGGCGACCACGCCGCCGGTCGACGACCCGACCACCTGGTTGGTCACCTGTGGCGTCGACGACCAGGCCGCGACCAAGTTCCTGCTCTCACCGGCCGCGATCGAGGGCACCGACCTGAAGAGCGCCTCGGCGCAGCCGCCGGGCCAGCAGTCCGCCGTCTGGCAGGTCAACCTCGAGCTGGGAGGCGACGGCCAGAAGGTGTTCGCCGACCTGTCCGAGGCGATGGCGGGCAGCGGTCAGCAGTTCGCGGTCGTCCTCGACGGCCAGGTCATCTCCGACCCGACGTTCAACGGCCGGATCCCGGACGGCAACGCCCAGATCACCGGCAGCTTCAACAAGACGAGCGCCGAGAGCCTGGCCACCAGCCTGAAGTTCGGCGCGCTGCCGATCGCCTTCGAGAAGGACGGGACCCAGGTCGAGCAGATCGGGCCCTCGCTCGCCGGTAACCAGCTCCAGGCCGGACTGACCGCAGGAGCGCTCGGACTGCTGCTCGTCCTGATCTACTGCCTGATCTACTACCGCGGCCTCGGCCTGGTCGTGCTCGCTTCGCTGCTCACCGCGGCCGCGATCACGTACGGCATGGTGCTGCTCCTCGGCAACACGGCGGGCTTCACGCTCACCCTGCCCGGCATCGCCGGTCTGATCATCGGCGTCGGTGTCACCGCCGACTCCTTCATCATCTTCTTCGAACGCATCCGAGACGAGATGCGTGAGGGCAGGTCGATGCGGGTGGCCGTCGAGACCGGCTGGGTCCGGGCGAAGAAGACCCGACTGGCCGCCAACGTGGTCTCGTTGCTCTCGGCAGCGGTCCTCTACCTGTTCGCGACCGGCGTCGTGAAGGGCTTCGGCTTCGCGCTGGGTCTCTCCACGTTCATCGACCTCGCGATCCTCTTCTGGTTCACCAAGCCGATGGTGACCGTCCTGGCACGACGCAAGTTCTTCAACGGTGGCGGCGAGCTCTCCGGTCTGAGCGCGAATACGCTCGGCATCGACCGCGTCGCCTCGGGAGGTAAGGCCTGATGGGCAAGTTCTCACGGCTCGGCAACGATCTCTACCAGGGTCGCAAGTCCTACGACTTCGTCGGCCACCGCGCGCTCTGGTACACCATCTCCGGCACGCTTGTCGGGCTGGCCATCCTGGTCGTCGTGGTGAAGGGGCTGAACTTCGGCATCGAGTTCACCGGCGGCACGCAGTACCAGGTCAGCGACCTCTCCTCGAGCGTCGCGACCCAGGAGACCGCCGACGAGCTCAGCTCGGAGATCGGCAACTCCTCCGTCGGCGGCGCGGCCGCCCCGCAGGTCACGACCTCCGGCAGCAACGGCATCACCGTCCAGACCGAGGATCTCAACGTGGCCGGCGATCGCCAGGTCCGCGCGATCATCCAGGACGTCACCGGTGCCACCGACGAGCAGATCTCCAAGACCGAGGTCGGCCCGAGCTGGGGCCGCGAGGTCGCCCAGCGGGCGCTGATCGGTGTCAGCATCTTCCTGACGCTCGTGGTGCTCTTCATCTGGGGCTACTTCCGCGAGTGGAAGATGTCGGTCGCCGCGCTGATCGCGCTCTTCCACGACATCGCCCTCACCATCGGTGTCTACGCACTGTCGGGCTTCCCGGTCACGCCTGCGGCGGTGACCGGACTGCTGGCGATCCTCGGCTTCTCGATGTACGACACCGTGGTCGTCTTCGACAAGATCCGGGAGAACACCCACGAGCGACGCTCCACCCGGCACAGCTATGCGCAGGCGGCCAACCTGGCCGTCAACCAGACGCTGGTGCGCTCCATCAACACCTCGATCGTGGCGCTCATCCCGATCGGCGCGATCCTCTACGTCAGTGCCGTCCAGCTGGGCGCCAGCTCGCTGAAGGACCTCGCGCTGGCACAGTTCGTCGGCATGGCCGCAGGTGTCTTCTCGTCGGTCTTCATCGCACCGCGGATCCTGGTGCAGATGAAGATGGGCGAGTCCGAGGTCAAGCTGGCCGACAAGCGGGCCAAGGCGCGCGCTCGGGCTGACGCGGATCGCTACGCCGCCGTGCCGGTCTTCACCGAGGACCTGCCGGTCCAGGAGGAGCCGGGCCTGGTCGACGAGGCCGAGGGTGATCTCGGGGAGGGTGCTCCGATCTCGCGTTCGGCGCCCACCAGCGCCGAGCCGCGGCCACCGGAGGCCGCCGGTCGTGGCCGGATCGCCCCGCAGCCGCGGGGCCCGGTGCAGCCGAGTGCCTCGTCGGGACGCCAGCAGCCGAGCCGGCAGACGAAGTCCAAGCGCGGCAAGAAGTGACCTCCACCCGTGACTGAGCCCGGGCCGGGGCTGGAGACAGCGCTCGCGCTGATCGCGGACGTCCCCGACTTCCCCGAGCCCGGGGTCCTCTTCAAGGACATCACCCCCCTCCTCGCTGACCACCAGGCGCTGCTGGCGGTCGTCGACGCCCTCGCTGCGGCGGGGCGTGACGCCGACGGACGTCCGGTCGTCGACAAGGTGCTCGGGATGGAGTCGCGTGGCTTCATCCTCGGCACCCCGGTCGCCCTGGCGCTCGGGGTCGGGTTCGTGCCGGTCCGCAAGGCCGGCAAGCTCCCGCGCGCGACGTACGCCGTGTCCTATGCCCTGGAGTACGGCGAGGCGACCCTCGAGATCCACCAGGACGCGTTGCAGCCGGGAGAGCGGGTGCTGCTCGTCGACGACGTGCTGGCCACCGGCGGCACCGCCCGGGCCACCGTGGAGCTCGTCGAGAAGTGTGGGGCGAGCGTGCACGGGATCGCGATGCTGATGGAGCTCGGCTTCCTGTCCGGCCGCGCCGCTCTGGGCGACGCCGAGCTCACGACACTCCTGACCGTCTAGCGCCGCACCCCGACGACCTAGACTGCGAAGCGTGACCGACGAAACCACAGCCCCGCCGGTTCCCACCGGCCCGCGCCGTGCGTCCGAACCCGGTCCGTCCACCCGCAGCATGCGCGCCCGGCTGGCGCGGATGGGCACCCGGGGCCAGTCGGCCAACCCGGTCCTGGAGCCGCTCTTCCGGTCGGTGCGCAACAACCACCCGAAGGCGGACCTGGCGCTTCTCGAGCGCGCCTACCTGACCGCCGAGAAGATGCACGGCACGCAGACGCGCAAGTCCGGTGACCCGTACATCACCCACCCGCTCGCGGTGACGACGATCCTCGCCGACATCGGCATGACCGAGCCGACCCTGGCCGCGGCCCTGCTCCACGACACCGTCGAGGACACGCCGTACACGCTCGAGCAGGTGCGCCAGGACTTCGGCGACGAGGTCGCCCAGCTGGTCGACGGCGTGACCAAGCTCGACAAGGTCAAGTACGGCGACTCGGCGCAGGCCGAGACCATCCGCAAGATGATCGTCGCGATGTCGCGCGACATCCGGGTGCTCGTCATCAAGCTCGCCGACCGCCTGCACAACATGCGCACGCTGCGCTACGTCAAGCAGGAGACCCAGGAACGGGTCGCCCGCGAGACCCTCGACATCTACGCCCCGCTGGCCCACCGGCTCGGTATGAACACGATCAAGTGGGAGCTCGAGGACCTCGCGTTCGCGACGCTGCACCCCAAGATCTACGACGAGATCGTCCGGATGGTCGCCGAGCGCGCGCCGTCGCGCGACCAGTTCCTCGCCGAGGTGATCACCCAGGTCGAGGTCGACCTGCGCGAGGCCAAGGTCAAGGCCAAGGTCACCGGCCGACCCAAGCACTACTACTCGATCTACCAGAAGATGATCGTCGGCGGCCGCGAGTTCTCCGACATCTACGACCTGGTGGGCATCCGCGTCCTCGTCGACGACGACCGCGACTGCTACACCGTCCTCGGCGTGCTGCACTCGCGCTGGAACCCCGTGCTCGGGCGGTTCAAGGACTACGTGGCGATGCCGAAGTTCAACATGTACCAGTCGCTGCACACGACCGTCATGGGTCCGCAGGGCAAGCCGGTCGAGCTGCAGATCCGGACCTTCGCGATGCACCGACGTGCCGAGTACGGCGTCGCCGCGCACTGGAAGTACAAGGAGGACGGCCGCACCGGTGTCGACACCGAGCGGGCCGGTGACCTCGACGACATGACCTGGGTGCGCCAGCTGCTCGACTGGCAGAACGAGGTCGAGGACCCGGGCGAGTTCCTGGAGTCCTTGCGCTTCGAGATCAACCGGGCCGAGGTCTACGTCTTCACGCCGCGCGGCGACGTGATCGCCCTGCCGACCGGCGCGACGCCCGTCGACTTCGCGTACGCCGTCCACACCGAGGTCGGTCACCACACCATCGGTGCTCGGGTCAACGGGCGGCTCGTGCCGCTCGAGTCCGGGCTCGAGAACGGCGACGTGGTCGAGGTCTTCACCTCCAAGTCACCGACCGCCGCGCCGTCGCGCGACTGGCTCGGCTTCGTGAAGTCGCCGCGCGCGCGATCGAAGATCCGCCAGTGGTTCACCAAGGAACGGCGCGAGGAGGCGATCGACCAGGGCAAGGAGCAGATCGCCAAGCTGATGCGCAAGGAGGGACTGCCGCTCAAGCGGTTGATGTCCCACGAGTCGCTGATGCTCGCGGCCGTCCACTTCAAGCTGGCCGACGTCTCGGCGCTCTACGCGTCCGTCGGCGAGGGCAACCTCAGCGCCCAGGCCGTCGTACGCCGGGTCATCGACCTGCACGGCGGCGACGACGGGGCTGCGGAGGACCTCGCCGAGGGCGTCACGATCACCGGCCGTCGCGGCCGCGCCAAGGCGCAGCCGGGCGGCGACTCCGGCGTGATCGTCAAGGGCGCGCCCGATGTGTGGGTCAAGCTCGCGAAGTGTTGTACGCCGGTCCCGCCCGACCCGATCCTCGGCTTCGTCACCAAGGGCGGGGGAGTGTCGGTGCACCGCCAGAGCTGTACGAACGCCGCCAGCCTGCAGTCCCAGCCCGAGCGGCTGCTCGACGTCGAGTGGGCACCGACCGGTCAGTCCAGCTTCCTGGTCAACATCCAGGTCGAGGCGCTCGACCGGGCCCGGCTGCTCTCCGACATCACGATGGCGCTCTCCGACGCCCACGTCGACATCCTCAGCGCCAACCTCTCGACCTCGCGTGA
Source organism: uncultured Actinomycetota bacterium (assembly GCA_963717855.1). Taxonomy (GTDB): domain Bacteria; phylum Actinomycetota; class Actinomycetes; order Propionibacteriales; family Nocardioidaceae; genus Nocardioides. The sequence goes on from CAVQXF010000001.1 coordinate 530,069, forward strand.
CCGGGTCGCCAAGAGTCGGTTCACCTTCGAGATGGCCGAGGCCAAGCACCTCGACACCGTCCTCAAGGCGGTGCGCTCGGTACCCGGCGTCTTCGACGCCTACCGCGTCACCCAGTAGGTCTCGATACGCCCCTCGTTCCTCGGCGGCCCCTCGACCACCGACTCGTGGGTCGAGTAGCGAGCGCCAGCGAGCGTATCGAGACCACTGTCAGCCGGAGAAGTCCGCGCTGGCGCGCTTGGCCATCTCGAGGAACGACTGGCGGGACTCGAGGTTGTCCTCGAGCTCCTTGATCTTCTTGGCGTTCCCTGCGGCCTTCGCCTTCTCCAGGTCGGCCTCGACCTGGGCGATGGCGGCCTCGAGCTTGCCGACCATGTCGTCGGCGCGGGCCGACTTCTCGGGGTCGGAGCGCTTCCACTGGTCGTCCTCGACGCCGCGGATCTCGGTCTCGATGCGGCGGATCCGGGCCTCGAGGTCCTTCATCCGGTCGCGCGGCACCTTGCCGGCGGCGTCCCAGCGGTCGGCGATGTCGCGGAAGGCGCGCTTCGCGGCGTCGAGGTCGGTCACCGGGACCAGCTTCTCGGCCTCGAGCAGCAGCGCCTCCTTGGCCTCGGCGTTGGCGGCGAACTCCTCGTCCTGCTCGGCTGCGGCCGCGTCGCGGGCGCCGAAGAAGGTGTCCTGGGCGCCGCGGAAGCGCTTCCACAGCGCCTCGTCGACGTCGCGCGGGGCAGGTCCGGCGGCCTTCCACTGCCGCATCAGGTCGCGGTAGCGGCCGGCCGTGCCACCCCAGTCGGTCGAGGTGGCGAGGCTCTCGGCCTCGGTCGCGAGCTTCTCCTTGACGCTCCGAGCGGCGTCCCGCTTCTCGTGCTGCTCGGAGAAGTGCGCCTTGCGGCGTCGGGTGTACGCCGTGCGCGCGGTCGAGAAGCGGCGCCACAGGGCGTCGTCGGACGACCGGTCGATGCGGGGGAGCGCCTTCCACTCCTCGAGCAGGTCGCGCATCCGGTTGGCGCCGTTGCGCCAGTCCGAGCCCTCCGCGAGCCTCTCGGCCTCGGCGACGATCTTCTCCTTGCCCTCGCGGGACTCGGCGGCGCGCTGGGCGCGCTCGACCTTGCGGGCCTCGCGCTGCTGCTCCAGCACCGGCTCCAACGCGTCGAGCCGGGCGGTCAGGGCGGGCAGGTCGCCGACGGCGTTGGCCGAGGTGACCTGCTCGCGAACCGTCTTCACCGACGTCGCCGCCTCCTCGGGCGACATCACGCCGCTGGTGACCCGCTTCTCGAGCAGCTCGACCTCGAACGCGAGGGCGTCGTACCGCTCGGTGAAGAACTTCAGCGCCTCGTCAGGCGAACCCTCGGCGTACTGACCCACGGAGCGTTCGCCCTCGGCAGTCTTCACGTAGACGGTTCCGTCGTCGTCGACTCGACCCCACTGATGACTCGTCACTGGTGCACTCCCGCTCGATGCGTTATTTGGCTGCCACGGCGCCGTCCCCATCGGGACGCCCGGGACCATGCTAGCGAGGCCCGCGGGCGTGTCCGCGCCTCGAGCAAGCACCGGTGCGACGCGCCCGGCGTCGGCTCGATAGTCTGCGGACGTGTTGATTGCCGGCTTCCCCGCGGGTCCGTGGGGCACCAACTGCTACGTCGCCGCGACCGCACCCGGCAGCGAGTGCGTCGTCATCGACCCCGGCAAGGACTCGGCCGCGGGCGTCGCCGAGGTGGTGCGCGAGCACCGGCTCAAGCCCGTCGCGGTGCTCGTCACGCACGGTCACGTCGACCACATGTGGTGCGTCGCGCCGGTCGCCGGCACGTACGACGCCACCGCCTGGATCCACCCCGCCGACCGCCACCTGCTCGCGAACCCGATGGCCGGGATGTCGCCGGAGACCACCCAGATGATGCTCGGCGGCAACTACGAGTTCGCGGAGCCCGATGACGTGCGCGAGCTGTCCGATGCCCAGGAGCTCGAGCTCGCGGGCCTGCGCCTCGTCGTCGACCACACCCCGGGCCACACCGAGGGATCGGTGGTGTTTCGGACGCCGTACGACCGCGCGGACATCTCCGAGGTGATGTTCTCGGGCGACCTGCTCTTCGCGGGCTCGATCGGCCGCACCGACCTGCCCGGCGGCGACCATCCGACCATGCTGCGCAGCCTCACCACCAAGGTGCTCCCACTGGCCGACGACATCGTGGTGCTTCCCGGACACGGCGAGCAGACCTCGATCGGCCGTGAGCGCGCAACCAACCCCTACCTGCAGGACCTCTGACATGGCCAAGACCACCCCGCTCAGCGGGTTCCCCGAGCTCCTGCCCGAGCAGCGCTTCGTCGAGCAGCAGGTCGTCGACGGGCTGCGGCGTACCTTCGAGCTGCACGGCTTCGCGGGCATCGAGACCCGTGCCGTCGAGCCGCTCGACCAGCTCCTGCGCAAGGGCGACACCTCCAAGGAGGTCTACCTCCTGCGCCGCCTGCACGAGGAGTCGGCCGAGGGCCACGCGGGCATCGGTCTGCACTTCGACCTGACCGTCCCGTTCGCGCGCTACGTGCTCGAGAACGCCGGCAGGCTGGAGTTCCCGTTCCGGCGCTACCAGATCCAGAAGGCATGGCGCGGCGAACGGCCCCAGGAGGGCCGGTTCCGGGAGTTCACCCAGGCCGACATCGACATCGTCGGCCGCGACGAGCTGCCCTTCCACCACGACGTCGAGGTCACCCGGGTCATGGTCGACGCCCTGACCCGGCTCACCTTCCTGCCGGGCTTCCGGCTGCAGGTCAACAACCGCAAGCTGATCCAGGGCTTCTACGCCGGCCTGGACATCGCGGACACCGACGAGGTGATGCGGGTCGTCGACAAGCTCGACAAGGTGCCGGTCGACAAGGTCCGCGAGATGTTGGTGGGGGAGTCCGGCCTGGACGGAGCCACGGCCGACCGGGTGCTGGCGCTGGCCACGATCCGGGCCACCGACGACTCCTTCGTCGCCGAGGTGCGGGCCCTCGGGGTCGAGCACGAGCTGCTCGACGAGGGCCTCGCCGAGCTCGGAGAGCTCGTGCGCTCCTGCGCCGACCTGGTCAGCGACCGGGTGCGCGTCGAGGCCGACCTGTCGATCGCGCGCGGCCTGGACTACTACACCGGTACGGTCTTCGAGACCCGCCTCGACGGCTACGAGTCGATGGGGTCGATCTGCTCCGGTGGCCGCTACGACGCGCTCGCGTCCGACGGGCGCACGACGTACCCCGGCGTCGGCATCTCGCTCGGCGTCAGCCGCGTCGTCGTGCCCCTGATGGCACGCACCGGGCTGAGCGCCGACCGCAAGGTGCCGAGCGCCGTGCTCGTCGCCCTGGCCGACGAGGACTCGCGCGCCGCCAGCAACGCCATCGCAAACGCCTTGCGGGCGCGCGACATCCCCTGTGAGGTCGTGGCCAGCGCTCAGAAGTTCGGCAAGCAGATCCGGTACGCCGAGCGCCGCGGCATCCCGTACGTGTGGTTCACCAACGCCGACGGCGGGCACGAGGTCAAGGACATCCGATCGGGGGAGCAGGTGGCCGCAGATCCGGCGACCTGGACCCCACCCGAGCGAAGACCTGCGACCGCAGGTGGTCTCGACAAGCTCGACCAGCGAAGTCAGTTCAACCAACGTTACGGAGACAAGCTCGTGATCCGCACCCATGACGCCGGCGCCCTGCGCGCCGAGCACGCCGGCCAGACCGTGACCCTCGCCGGATGGGTGGCCAACCGACGCGATCACGGCGGTGTCGCCTTCATCGACCTGCGCGAGGCCAGCGGCGTCGTCCAGGTCGTGATCCGTGACGAGGACGTCGCCCACCAGCTGCGCGCGGAGTACTGCCTGAAGGTCACCGGCGAGGTCACCGCCCGCAAGGAGGGCAACGAGAACCCCAACCTGGCGACCGGCGCGATCGAGGTCGTCGCCGACCGACGTCGAGGTGCTCAGCGCCGCTGCTCCGCTGCCCTTCCCGATCAGCGACCACATCGACGTCGGCGAGGAGGCGCGGCTCAAGCACCGCTACCTCGACCTGCGCCGCAGCGGGCCCAACAACGCGATCCGCCTGCGCAGCAAGGTCAACAAGGCCGCGCGCGACGTGCTCGACGCCCGCGACTTCGTCGAGATCGAGACGCCGACGCTGACCCGGTCGACCCCCGAGGGCGCGCGCGACTTCCTGGTGCCGGCGCGGCTGCAGCCGGGCAGCTGGTACGCCCTGCCGCAGAGCCCGCAGCTGTTCAAGCAGCTGCTGATGGTCGCCGGCATGGAGCGCTACTTCCAGATCGCGCGCTGCTACCGCGACGAGGACTTCCGCGCCGACCGGCAGCCGGAGTTCACCCAGCTCGACATCGAGATGAGCTTCGTCGAGCAGGACGACGTGATCGCCGTCGCCGAGGACATCCTGGTCGCGCTGTGGCGCCTCGTCGGGTACGACGTACCCGTCCCGCTGCCGCGGATGACGTACGCCGAGTCGATGGCCCGCTACGGCTCCGACAAGCCGGACCTGCGGATGGGCCTCGAGCTCGTCGAGTGCACGGACTACTTCAAGGACACGCCCGTTCCGGGTCTTCCAGGCGCCGTACGTCGGCGCGGTCGTGATGCCCGGGGGAGCGAGCCAGCCCCGCAAGCAGCTCGACGCCTGGCAGGAGTGGGCCAAGCAGCGCGGTGCCCGCGGGCTCGCGTACGTGCTGGTCCAGGAGGACGGCGCGCTCGGCGGCCCGGTCGCCAAGAACATCACCGACGAGGAGAAGGCCGGCCTGGCCGCGCACGTCGGCGCCCAGCCGGGCGACTGCATCTTCTTCGCCGCCGGCGCGGTGAAGTCCAGCCGGGCGCTGCTCGGCGCGGCCCGCCTCGAGATCGGCCGCCGCGGCGGTCTGATCGACGAGAGCGCGTGGAGCTTCCTGTGGGTCGTCGACGCGCCGCTCTTCGAGCCGGCCGACGACGCGACCGCGGCCGGTGACGTCGCCGTCGGGGACGGCGCCTGGACCGCCGTGCACCACGCGTTCACCTCGCCGCAGGACCTCGACACGTTCGACTCCGACCCGGGCAACGCCCTCGCGTGGGCCTACGACATCGTCTGCAACGGCAACGAGATCGGCGGCGGATCGATCCGTATCCACCGCGAGGACATCCAGAAGCGGGTCTTCGCGATCATGGGCATCGCCGAGGACGAGGCGCAGGAGAAGTTCGGCTTCCTGCTCGACGCGTTCAAGTACGGCGCGCCGCCGCACGGCGGCATCGCGTTCGGCTGGGACCGCATCGTGGCGCTGCTCTCCGGGAGCGACTCGATCCGCGACGTGATCGCGTTCCCCAAGTCCGGTGGCGGCTTCGACCCGCTCACGGCGGCCCCGGCGCCGATCACTCCTGCGCAGCGCAAGGAGGCCGGCGTCGACTGGTCGCCGGCCCCGGCGACCGACCCGGCGTAACGGATTGATCGCCCGACCTGAGTCGCTGGCTCGAGCCGAGCCTGGGCGTCGCGCCGTACGTCCTCTGGCGTAGCCGCGGCTTCGGCGCAAGGTCCACGGTGAGGATCGCCGACGGGCGCAGGGTCTCGCGTCGAAGCCCCCTCCGGGAGGACGGCAGGGCCTCAGGGTCGAGACCAGATCGTTACACGCGGAAGACCCGATCCGCCGGTGGCGTCACATACAGTCGCTTCGGCGTTGACCGCGCTGGACCGTGATCCGGACCAGTGCTGCCACGCACACAAGTTCCGACCAGACAGAGGTGACATGACCGCCACGCCGCTGAACGAGCTCGAGGGACGGACTCCCGACCCGCGCGACGAGTTCCAGGCCCAGGCCGTCGAGAGCAAGTCTCCGACGAAGCTCGCCATGGCGCGGTTCCGCAAGGACAAGAAGTCCATGGCGGCGCTCGTGGTCGTGATCCTCTACTTCGTGGCCGGTCTGCTCGGTCCGATCTTCCTGGCGTTGGACGTCCTGGACCCGCTGAAGATCCACCCGGACCTGATCGGTGCCGACGCGCTCCCGATCGGCAAGTTCTGGGGCATCACCTGGGACCACCCGCTCGGCGTCGAGCCCGGCATCGGCCGCGACGTCCTCAGCCGGATCTGGCTCGGTATCAGCTTCTCGCTGGTGGTGGCCGTCTCGGCCTCGTTCATCGCCGTGGGGCTGGGCGTGGTGCTCGGCATCATCGCCGGCTTCTCCGGTGGCCTGACCGACTCGATCATCGGTCGGCTGACCGACCTGGTCCTCGCATTCCCGCAGACCCTGCTGCTGCTCGCGGCGGCCCCGGTCGGCATCGCGGTGCTGACCGAGACCCTCCACGTCCCCGAGGGAGCGGTTGCCCAGGGGCTCTTCGTGATCCTGGTCCTCGGCTTCTTCGGCTGGACCGGCACGGCGCGCCTGATCCGCGGTCAGGTCCTCTCCCTGCGCGAGCGTGAGTTCGTCGACGCCGCGAAGCTGTTCGGCGCGAGCCGGCGCCGGATCTGGTTCAAGGAGCTGCTCCCCAACCTGTGGGCGCCGATCCTCGTCACGTTCACCCTCTACATGCCGGCCTTCATCTCGGCGGAGGCGGCGCTGGCCTACCTCGGCGTGAGCGTGCGGCCGCCGACGCCGACGCTCGGCAACATCCTGAAGGACTCGATCCAGTACGCCAGCGGCGACTTCCTGTACTTCTTCGCCCCGGCCTTCCTGATCGCCGTCATCGTCGTCTCGTTCAACCTGCTCGGCGACGGCATGCGCGACGCGCTCGATCCCAAGGGCGATCGCTAACCCCCAGTCTTCGGCGACACCGCGTCGCCGAAAGTGCCGCCGTTCTCGGCGCGACACACATCCAAGGAGAATCAATGGCCAAGATGCGAAAGCGGATGGTCGCCCTGAGTGCTGCGGCGGCCTTGACGGCTGCCCTCGCGGCGTGCGGCGGCGGATCCGATGACTCGAAGAGCGATGGTGGCTCTTCGGGCGAGACCAGCGCCAAGGGTGGGACGCTGCAGTACCTGCAGCACTTCCCCTTCGAGAGCACCGACCCGCAGCGGATCTACTACGGCGTCGAGCTGGCGAACTTCCGTCGCACTCTCTACCGCTCGCTCGTCGGGTTCCCGTTCGACAAGGACAACGACGTCGCGAACACGCCGGTCCCCGACCTGGCGACCGACACCGGTACCTCCAGCGAGGGCGGCAAGGTGTGGTCCTTCACGCTGAAGGACGGCATCAAGTGGGAGGACGGCTCCGAGATCACGTGTGAGGACTTCAAGTACGGCGCCTCGCGTGCGTTCGCCGACGACGTCCTGACCGGCGGCGCGGGCTTCTACCTCAAGGGCTACCTCGACATCCCGGCGGACCCGAAGGGCGGCTCGGCTTACAAGGGGCCGTACATCGGCACCGGCCAGGAGCTGTTCGACAAGGCTGTCACCTGCGACGGCAAGACGATCACGTACAAGTTCAACAAGCCGTGGCCGGACTTCCCGCTGTCGGTGGCGTCGCTGATGGCGACCGACCCGTACAAGAAGGACATCGACAAGGGCGACAAGTCCAAGTGGGTCGTCCTCTCCAACGGCCCGTACAAGGTCGAGGGTGGCAAGTGGGACGTGAGCAAGGGCGCGACCCTGGTTCGCAACGACAACTACGACGCTGCGACGGACACTCCGGACAAGCTGCGCGAGGCGAACCCGGACCAGATCGACTACCAGATCTTCACGGCCGCCGAGCCGATCCTGGACCGCCTGGTCGCGGACGCCGGTGACGACAAGAACGCTGTCACCTCGGCCCGCATCGCCCCGGCGTACTTCAGCCAGGTCGAGGGCCCGATCGCGGACCGCACCGCACTGGTCGAGTCGCCGTACACCAACTACCTGGTGCCCAACCAGCAGAAGCTGAAGGACCCGAAGGTCCGTCAGGCTCTCGCGATGGCGACGGACGTCGACGGCTACACCAAGGCCGAGGGTGGCGACAAGGCCGGCGTTCCCGCCGAGTCGATCATCAACCCGGGCCTGCCGGGCTTCACCGAGCAGGAGGCCTTCTCCGGCTCCAACGCTGGTGACCCGGAGAAGGCGAAGGCTCTCCTCGAGGAGGCCGGCGTCACTCTGCCGTACCCGATCACCTACACCTACGGTCAGTCCGAGACCCAGGACAAGACCGCGGCTGTGCTCAAGGAGGGCTGGGAGAAGGCTGGCTTCAAGGTCAAGCTCGACCCGCTCGCCGACACCTACTACGACGTCATCAACCAGCCCGACAAGGACAGCGACGTTGTCTGGGCCGGTTGGGGTGCTGACTGGCCGTCGGCCATGACGGTGCTGCCGCCGCTGTTCGACTCCCGTCAGAACTTCGCTCGGGACAAGGCCGGCAAGGTCACCAACCTCGGCCAGGACTACGGCTACTACCAGAGCGACGAGTTCGAGGGGCTGATCGACAAGGCCGCCGCAGCGCCGGACATCGACAGCCAGAACGACCTGCTCACCCAGGCGGACACTGTTCTCGCGAACGACACCGCCTACATCCCGCTGGACACGAGCTCGTTCTACTGGCTCTACGGCTCGGGCATCACGAACTTCATGACTGATGCCGCGTCGTCGTCGTACCCGGACCTCGGTCCGATCGGCGTCACGAAGTGATCCCTTGCTCGGTCTAGTTCACTAGACCGAGCAGGGCGGGGGCCCGGTTCGCCGGGCCCCCGCCTCTCCGGGGCACCTGGTGCCCACCCGACCTGAAGGCAGACCCGGCCTTGCTTGCCTATCTCGTGCGCCGCATCTTCGTCGGCATCATCCTGCTGCTCGCGCTGAGCCTGATGACGTTCTTCCTCTTCTTCGCCTCCCCGGTCGACGTGACCCGGTTCGCGTGCGGCAAGAACTGCACACCCGAGAAGCGCGCCACCACGGAGAAGGCCCTCGGCTACGACAAGCCGGTGGTCGAGCAGTGGACCGACTTCTTGAAGGGGATCGTCGTCGGTCGCGACTATCCCGACGACCCCGAGCTCCAGGCGGCTGCGCCGGACATCGTCACGCACTGCCCGGCCCCGTGCTTCGGCTACTCACAGGTCAACGCGACGACCGTCAACGAGCTGGTCAAGGAAGCTGCACCGGTCTCGATCTCTCTCGCCATGGTCGCGCTCGTCATCTGGGTCGTGTTCGGAGTCCTCTTCGGGCTCATAGCAGCCGTGAGGAAGGGCTCGCTGATCGACCGAGGCATCGTGGGCCTGACGCTGGTCGTCTATGCGTTCCCCACGTTCTTCGTGGGGATCTTCCTGCTCAAGTACGTCTCCATCAAATGGGGCCTCGTACCCTTCCCCCAGTACGTCTCGATCGCGGAGGGGGGTGTCGGGCAGTGGTTCCTCAACCTCCTGCTACCAGCGACGACACTCGCCTTGTTCTACCTCGCCAGCTACGTGCGGATGACGCGAGCCTTCGTGCTCGAGTCACTCTCCGAGGACTACATCCGCACCGCGAAGGCCAAGGGCCTGGCGCCGCGCAAGGTCCTTTTCAAGCACGGTCTGCGGGCCGCGCTGACGCCGCTGGTGACCATGATCGGCCTCGACTTCGCAGGTCTGCTGGGCGGCGCGATCATCACCGAGACGGTCTTCAGCTTCTACGGCCTAGGAGCGCTGGCCGTGCGAGCCAACGTCTCCTACGACCTGCCGGTCCTGATCGGACTGCTGCTGCTGGCAGGTACGTTCGTGATCGTGGCCAATATCGTGGTGGACGTGCTCTACGCCTACATCGACCCCCGTGTCCGGCTCGACTGAGCGCGGTTAGGAATCCTTGATGACGACGCCATTCCTCTCCGTCCAGGACCTCAAGGTCCACTTCCCGACCGCCGACGGCGTCGTGAAGGCGACTGACGGGCTCTCGTTCAACCTCGAGAAGGGCAAGACCCTCGGCATCGTGGGGGAGTCGGGCTCCGGCAAGTCGGTCTCGTCGTCGGCGATCCTCGGCCTGCATCGCGGCTCCAACGCCGTCGTGAGCGGGAGCATCCTGCTCGAGGGCATCGACCTGCTCGCGATCAGCGACGAGGAGATGCGCCGCAAGCGTGGCTCCGAGGTCGCCATGATCTTCCAGGACCCGCTGTCGGCGATGCACCCTTACTACACGGTCGGCAACCAGATCGCCGAGGCCTACCGGGTCCACCACAGCGTCTCGAAGAAGGCGGCCAAGACCCGCACGATCGAGATGCTCGAGCGGGTCGGGATCCCGCAGCCCAACCGCCGGGTCGACGACTACCCCCACCAGTTCTCCGGCGGCATGCGGCAGCGGGCGATGATCGCCATGGCGCTGATCAACAACCCCAGCCTGCTGATCGCCGACGAGCCGACGACCGCCCTCGACGTCACCGTCCAGGCGCAGATCCTGGACCTGCTCCAGGACCTGCAGCGTGACTTCGACGCCGCCGTCATGATCATCACCCACGACCTCGGGGTCGTGGCCGAGATGGCTGACGACGTGCTGGTCATGTACGCCGGCCGCGCGGTCGAGTACGGCGCCACCAAGGAGCTCCTGACCCACCCGGAGATGCCCTACACCTGGGGCCTGCTCTCCAGCGTCCCCGATGTCACCGGCGACACCAGCGCGAAGCTGCTGCCGATCCCCGGCAACCCGCCGAGCCTGCTGGACCCGCCGCCCGGGTGTGCGTTCGAGCCGCGCTGCACGCACCGCGACAAGGTCCCCGGTGATCTCTGCCGTACGACTCTTCCCGACCTGTTGCCCGGCACTCGGTACGAAGGCCACCTGAAGCGGTGCCACCTGACCAACCCCGATGCCGTGTACGAGACCGAAGTCCTGCCGGAGATCGCGCCGGACCTCGTGGAGAACCGATGAGCGACAACCAGCTGCCGATGCCCTCCCACGCCGGAATGCCGAACGAGGACCCGTGGTCCGGCCAGGAGGACCCGACCTCGGCCGACGTGGTCTACGGCCCCACCGTGAGCTCCCCGCACGGGCCCACGGCCGCCCACCTCGACGGGCCCCCGATCCTCGAGGTTCGCGACCTCAAGATGTACTTCCCGGTGAAGTCGGCCGGTCTGATCCGGCGCACCATCGGCCACGTCCAGGCCGTGGACGGGATCTCGTTCCAGGTGCCCAAGGGCGGTGCGCTCGGCCTGGTCGGCGAGTCGGGCTGCGGCAAGTCGACCACCGGTCGCCTGGTCACCCGGCTCTACGAGCCGACCGGTGGCTCCATCGCGTTCGAGGGTCAGGACATCACCAAGACCAGCGTCCGCGCGCTCAAGCCGCTGCGGCGCGACATCCAGATGATCTTCCAGGACCCCTACACGTCGCTGAACCCGCGGCACACGGTCGGCTCGATCATCGGCGCGCCGCTGCTGATCCACGATGTGCTGCCCAAGGACAAGGTGCTCCCGCGGGTCCAGGAGCTGCTCGAGATCGTCGGTCTCAACCCCGAGCACTACAACCGCTACCCGCATGAGTTCTCCGGCGGCCAGCGCCAGCGCATCGGCATCGCCCGGGCGCTGACGTTGCAGCCCAAGCTGCTCGTTGCCGACGAGCCGGTCTCCGCGCTCGACGTGTCGATCCAGGCCCAGGTCATCAACCTGATGCAAGACCTGCAGCGCGAGTTCGACATCGCGTTCCTCTTCATCGCCCACGACCTCGCGATCGTCCGGCACTTCTGCCCCGAGGTCGCGGTGATGTACCTCGGCAAGATCGTCGAGATCGCCGACCGGGAGACGCTCTACAACCGGCCCAACCACCCGTACACGCAGGCGCTGCTCTCGGCGGTCCCGGACGTGAAGCAGGCCGCCGTCGGCGGCCGGCGGGAGCGGATCCGGCTGGAGGGCGACGTCCCGAGCCCGATCAACCCGCCCTCCGGTTGCCGCTTCCGCACCCGGTGCCCGATCGCGCAGGAGATCTGCGCGCGGGTCGAGCCGCCGTTGCTGCAGATCGGGCAGCGTCACAAGGTCGCGTGCCACTTCGCCGGCGAGCTGGGCCACCACCCGGACAAGCCCGTCACGGCCGGGCTGCTGGGCGTCGACGACTCCGGTGCACCGGACGCGGGTGCGACCCCGTCGCCCGCGATCGGCAACGAGCCCGGGTACGCCGACACGTGGTTCGACCTCGAGCGCAAGACCATGGCCTCTGCCTGAGCCGGTCAGCGGGCGCTTCGTCGTACGCCTAACCTGACGTCGTGGAAGACGGACTGTTCGAGACCCCCGGTGCGGCCGCCCGGACCGGGGGCGGCTCGCTCAACGCGAACACGCACGCCTCCGCACCGCTCGCGGTCCGGATGCGTCCGCGGACCCTCGACGAGCTCGTCGGCCAGGCGCAGCTGCGTGCTCCCGGCTCGCCGCTGCGACGGCTCGTCGAGGGCGACCAGTCGATGTCGCTGCTCCTGTGGGGACCGCCGGGCACCGGCAAGACCACGATCGCCTCGATCGTCAGTCAGCAGACCGACCGCCGCTTCGTCGAGGTCTCTGCGGTGTCGGCCGGCGTCAAGGAGGTGCGGGCCGCCATCGACGCGGCGCGCGCCGAGCTGGTCGCGACGGGTCGCGAGACGGTGCTGTTCGTCGACGAGGTCCACCGCTTCAGCAAGGCCCAGCAGGACGGCCTCCTGCCGGGCGTCGAGAACCGCTGGGTGACCCTGATCGCCGCGACGACCGAGAACCCGTTCTTCAGCGTGATCTCGCCGCTGCTCTCACGCAGCCTGCTGCTGCGCCTCGAGTCGCTGACCGACGACGACGTACGCGCCGTCCTGGACCAGGCCATCGTGGACGAGCGTGGCCTCGGCGGCTCGGTGAAGGTCGAGAACGAGGCGCTGGAGCACCTGGTGCGTCTGGCCGGTGGGGACGCCCGGCGGTCGTTGACCTATCTCGAGGCCTCGGCGGGTGCTGCCACGTCACAGGGCCTCGACACCGTCGACCTGAGCACGGCCGAGACGGCCGTCGACCGCGCCGCGGTGCGCTACGACCGCCAGGGCGACCAGCACTACGACGTCGTCAGCGCCTTCATCAAGTCGGTCCGCGGCTCCGACGCCGACGCCGCGCTGCACTACCTGGCCCGGATGATCGAGGCGGGGGAGGACCCACGGTTCATCGCTCGGCGCCTGATGATCCTGGCCTCGGAGGACATCGGCCTCGCCGACTCGAGCGCGCTGGCGACCGCCGTCGCAGCGGCACAGACGGTGCAGCTCATCGGCATGCCCGAGGCACAGCTGACCTTGGCCCACGCGACGATCGCCCTCGCCGTGGCGCCGAAGTCCAACGCCGTGACGACCGCGATCGGCGCGGCCATCGCCGACGTCCGCGCCGGCAAGATCGGGCAGGTGCCGCCCCACCTGCGCGACGCGCACTACGCCGGAGCGAAGAAGATCGGCCACGGCTCGACGTACAAGTACAGCCACGACGAGCCCTTCGGCGTCGCCGAGCAGCAGTACGCCCCCGACGTCGTCCTGGACCGTGAGTACTACCGGCCCACCTCGCTCGGTGCGGAGTCGGCGATCAAGGAGCGCTGGGAGCGGGTCCGCCGGATCATCCGCGGCAGGTGAGCCGGGCGAAACCCCCCGCGATAGGGTCGGTCACCATGCAGGACTGGATCGCGCCCGCCGTCGCCGGGGTGCTTGCGCTGGTGGCGCTGGCCCTCGGGGTCGCGCTGCTACGAGCGCGGTCCCGCACCGAGCGGGTGTTGGTGCAGACCCAGGCCGAGACGGCCGCGCTCCGTGACCAGGTCGCGGCGCTGGAGCGTCGGCTGGACCGGCCCAAGCCGGCGCCGGAAGGGTCGTTCGTGATCACCGGCCTGGGTCTCGAGCAGACCGCTGAGGATGACGAGCCCTCGCCGCACGTCGAGCCCGCACTCTTCGCCGACCTGGTGCTCCGCGAGACGGTCGTGAAGGCCGCCTCGCTCGCCCACGGCGTACGGCGGGCACTCGACCCGGAGACGCGCAACCGGATCAGGTTCGAGATGAAGCGCGAGGTCAAGCGAGCGCGCAAGCAGCGGCGTGCCGACACCCGGGAAGCCCGCCGGGAGTGGGAGGCGCGCCAGCGCGCCGATGTCGGCGATCGCGACAGCCAGGACGACGCCGCATGAAGCGCGGGCTCTGGTTCGCCGCCGGAGCCGGCACCGCCGTCTATGCGATGGTGCGGGGTCGGCGCGCGGCCGAGGTGTTCACCGTCGACGGACTCAAGGACCGGATCGGCGCGCTCGAGGTGGGCGCGCGGATCTTCCGCGACGAGGTCGCTCAGGGCCAGGCGGACAAGGAATCGCAGTTGCGCGAGCGACTGGGCCTGGTGCCTCCTGGAGCTCCAGAACTCACCGAGGGCCGCCACCGGGCGGTCGCTCCGGCATCGACAGGCTCCACCACCGAAAGTCAGGAAGGCAGCAACTGATGGACACCGCGGAGATCCGCCGGAGGTTCGTGGCTCACTTCGAGCGCGACGGCCACACCCCGGTGCCCTCGGCCTCGCTGTTGCTCGACGACCCGAACCTGCTCTTCGTCAACGCCGGCATGGTCCCTTTCAAGCCGTACTTCCTCGGCCAGGAGACGCCGCCGTACGACCGCGCGACCAGCGTGCAGAAGTGCGTGCGCACCCCGGACATCGAGGACGTCGGCAAGACGACCCGGCACGGCACGTTCTTCGAGATGTGCGGCAACTTCTCCTTCGGTGACTACTTCAAGGAGCACGCGATCGAGCTCGCGTGGGACCTGGTCACGAAGCCGCAGTCCGAGGGCGGCTGGGGCTTCGACGAGGCCAAGCTCTACCCGAGCGTGTACGTGGACGACCCGGAGGCGGTGGCGCTGTGGCGCAAGATCACCGGCCTGCCGGATGACCGCATTGCGCGGCTCGGCAAGTCCGAGAACTACTGGTCCATGGGCGTGCCCGGCCCCGGCGGTCCGTGCTCGGAGATCCTCATCGACCGAGGGCCGGCGTACGGCGCCGACGGGGACTTCTCCGCCGAGGACCGCTACCTGGAGTTCTGGAACCTGGTCTTCATGCAGGACGAGCTCAGCGCGGTCCGCAGCAAGGAGGACTTCGACATCTCGGGGTCGCTGCCGAAGAAGAACATCGACACCGGCATGGGCCTCGAGCGGGTCGCGTTCATGACCCAGGGCGTCGAGAACATGTACGAGATCGACGTGATGTTCCCGGTCATCCAGATGGCCGAGCAGCTCACCGGCCGACGCTACGGCGCCAACACGGGTCCCGACTCTTGGGAGGACGACGTCCGCTTCCGCGTCATCGCCGACCACGTGCGCAGCTCGATGATGCTGATCAGCGACGGTGTCACGCCCGGCAACGAGGCGCGCGGCTACGTGCTGCGCCGCCTGCTGCGGCGCGCGGTCCGCTCGATCCGGCTGCTGGGCTACGAGGACCCGGCCCTGCCGGAGCTGTTCCCCGTCAGCCGCGACAAGATGGGGGAGACGTACGCCGACCTGCACACCGACTGGGAGCGGATCTCGCGGGTCGCGTACGCCGAGGAGGAGACGTTCCGCAAGACCCTCCAGGCCGGCACCCAGATCTTCGACCTCGCGGCGCTCGACGTGAAGAAGTCGGGGAGCACCACGCTCTCGGGCGACCAGGCGTTCGCACTGCACGACACCTACGGCTTCCCGATCGACCTGACGCTCGAGATGGCGTCCGAGGCCGGGATCGCCGTCGACGAGCCGGGCTTCCGCTCGCTGATGGCCGAGCAGCGCGAGCGGGCCAAGGCAGACGCACGCGCCAAGCGCGGCCAGCACGCCGACACCGGCGCCTACCGCACGGTCCTCGACGCGAACGGCCCTACCGAGTGGCTCGCGTACGAGACGCTCGAGACCGAGTCCCGCGCGCTCGCGCTGCTCGTCGGCGGTGCTCCGGCGACATCGCTGACGCCCGGCGACGTCGGCGAGCTCGTGCTCGACCGCACGCCGTTCTACGCCGAGTCCGGCGGCCAGGCGGCCGACGCCGGCACGATCGAGTTCGACGGCGGCCGGCTCGAGGTGCTCGACGTGCAGCGGCCGATCAAGGGTCTGGTCGTCCACCAGGTCCGCGTCGTCGACGGCGAGTTCACGCCCGGCCACCAGCTGCACGCGCGGGTGGACCCCGAGTGGCGCACCGGCGCCCGTCAGGCGCACTCGGGCACGCACGTCGTGCACGCGGCGCTGCGCGAGGTGCTCGGCCCCTCGGCGCTGCAGTCCGGTTCCTACAACCGACCCGGCTACCTGCGCCTCGACTTCGGCTGGACCACGGGCCTGTCGTCGGAGCAGGTGCGCGACATCGAGCGGGTCTCCAACGAGGCGCTGCGCGCCGACCTCCCGGTCGGGGCGCAGTTCATGACCTTGTCCGAGGCCAAGGACTGGGGCGCGATCGCCCTCTTCGGTGAGACCTACGACAACACCAAGGTGCGGGTCGTTGAGATCGGCGGGCCATGGTCGCGTGAGCTGTGCGGTGGCACGCACGTGGACCACTCCTCGCAGATCGGGACGGTCGTCGTCACCGGGGAGGCATCGGTCGGGTCGGGCAACCGACGCATCGAGGCCTATACCGGGGTCGAGGGCTTCGCCTACCTCGCCCGCGAGCGCGACGTCGTCGCTCAGCTGACCGGCCTGCTCAAGACGCAGCCCGACGACCTGGTCGGCCGCGTCGGCGACCTGGTCGAGCGGCTGCGGGCGGCCGAGAAGGAGATCGAGAAGGTCCGGGTCGGGCAGCTGCTGTCCGCCGGCGGGGACCTCGCTGCGGGCGCCACCAAGGTCGGTCCGGTCAACGTCGTGGCGCACCGCGCCGACGGAGCGGGAGGCGGCGACGTACGCACCCTCGCTCTCGACGTGCGCGGCCGGCTGCCCCAGGGCGAGCCGGGTGTCGTGGTCATCATCGGTGCCGCCGACGGCAAGGTGGCGGTGGTCGCCGCGACCAACGACGAGGCGCGCGCCCGGGGGCTCAGCGCCAACGACCTGGTGCGCGCGGTCGGCCCGCTGGTCGGCGGCAAGGGCGGCGGCAAGGCCGACGTCGCCCAGGGCGGCGGCACCGACGTCTCGCGGATCGATGAGGCGCTGGCGGTCGTGACGGCGGAGGTCGGCCGCGTCGCGGCCGGCTGACGGGACCCGACATGCGCCACGGCGTACGCCTCGGCATCGACCCTGGCGATGCCCGGATCGGGGTCGCTCGCAGCGACCCATCGGGCTTCCTCGCCAGCCCGGTCGAGACCGTACGGCGCGGCAAGGGAGACCTGGCCCGGATCGCGAAGATCCTCGCCGCGGAGCAGGAGGCGTCGACCGTCATCGAGGTCGTCATGGGCCTGCCCCGCTCGCTCTCGGGCGGCGAGGGGCCGGCGGCGGGCAAGGTCCGCGAGTTCGCCCGGACCCTGGCCCGGCGGGTCGCGCCGATCCCGGTGCGGCTGGTCGACGAGCGCATGACCACCGTGTCGGCTGAGGCTATGCTGCGGGACCTTGGTCGCAAGGGGAGCAAGCGGCGAGCCGTGGTCGACCAGGCCGCCGCCGTCCTGATCCTGCAGCACGCACTGGACACCGAGCGCGCGACTGGGAGCGCGCCCGGGGAGATCCTCGAGGAGAGTCAATGACGGACGAGTACGACGCGGACCACGACCACGAGACACCGCCCCTGGCTGACGAGCCGACGGACCACGGGAGCGACGCGTTGTCGTACGACGGCGGCAGCCGGCGCGGCGCGCGACGCCGGCGGAACGTGCCCGGCTGCATCGCCGTGCTGGTGGCGCTGGCGGTCGTCGTGGGCGGCTTCTACTTCGTCGTGACGCGCGGCATCGACAAGATCAGCGACCAGTTCTCCTCGGCCGAGGACTACCCCGGTCCGGGGAGCGGCGAGGTCACCTTCCAGGTCAAGCAGGGCGACTCCGTCGCCGCGATGGGCCGCAACCTCAAGGACGCCGGCGTGGTGGCCTCGGTGCAGGCGTTCATCGACGCCGCGAGCGCCAACCAGGAGTCCAGCGGCATCCAGGCGGGCTTCTTCCCCCTGATGAAGGAGATGGCGTCCGCGGACGTCGTCGAGGTCCTGGTCGACCCGGGCAACATGGTGAAGTCGACCGTCACCATCCCGGAGGGGCTCCGGGTCGAGGAGACCGTCGCGATCCTCGCGAAGAAGACGAAGTTCCCGAAGGCCGCCTTCAACAAGGTGCTGAAGAACCCCGGCAAGCTCGGGCTGCCCGACTATGCGGACGACAACCCCGAGGGTTACCTCTTTCCAGCGACCTACGACTTCGGGCCGGACGCCACCCCGACGTCGATGCTCACCGCGATGGTCAAGCGCTGGCGCCAGGCTGCCGACGAGGCCAAGCTGGAGGACTCGGCCGCAGCGCTCGGCTACACGCCGCAGGAGATCATGACCGTCGCGAGCCTGGTGCAGGCCGAGGGCCGGGGCGACGACATGCCCAAGATCGCCAGGGTCATCTACAACCGCATCGAGAACCCCGACAACGGAGTGACGAATGGCCTGCTCCAGGTCGACGCCTCGGTCAACTACGCGCTCGACAGGCCGGGCGTCGCGCGGTTGACGCAGGAGGAGATCGACTCGGTCTCCGACTCGCCGTACAACACCTACACCCAGCCCGGCCTGCCGCCGACGCCGATCGAGTCTCCGGGCGACGAGGCCATCGCGGCCGCCGCGAACCCGGCTGAGGGGGACTGGTTGTTCTACGTGACGGTCAACCTCGAGACCGCCAAGACGAAGTTCACCGGCGACTACGACGAGTTCCTGCGCTTCAAGCGGGAGCTCGACGAGTACTGCGACACCCAGTCCGACCGTTGCTGAGCGGGACGACGATGCGCTGTGCCGTCCTGGGTGACCCGATCGCCCACTCGCTCTCGCCGACCCTGCACCGGGCCGGGTACGCCGCCGCCGGCCTCGACGACATCTCGTACGACGTCGTCCGCATGCCGGAGGACGGGCTGGCGGCCTATGTCGCGGGCCTCGACGCGAGTTGGCGTGGGCTGTCCCTGACGATGCCGCTCAAGCGGCGGGCGCTCGACCTCGGCGGCACGGTCACCGACCGCGCGCGCCTGGCCGGGGGCGCGAACACCCTGGTGCTCGAGAGCGGTGCGGTCGTGCTGGCCGACAACACCGACCTGCCCGGGGCCGCTGCCGCCGTCCGTGAGCGGTACGACGGACCGGTGCGGGCTGCGACCGTGCTCGGCAGTGGGGCGACGGCTGCCTCGACGGCGCTGGCGATGTGCGATCTGGGTGCCCGGCGGATCCGAATCCTGGCCCGGAGCGCGGACCGGGCCGCGTGGGCGGCGGCGGCCGTGGCCGCCCACCCGTCGGCGCCGACCGTCGAGGTCGACACGCTGGCCGCGGGCAAGGTCGACGGCGACGTCGTCGTCGCCACCATCCCGGCCGAGGCGCAGGACCACCCGCTGGTCGCACGCTGCGCGGAGGTCCCGGTGGTCTTCGAGGTGATCTACGACCCGTGGCCCACGCCTATCGCCGCGGCCGCGGGGGACCGGGTGCTCGTCTCCGGCCTCGACCTCCTCGTCCACCAGGCGGTCCTGCAGTTCCAGCTCTTCACCGGCGTACCCGCGCCGTTGGCCGCGATGCGGGCCGCCGGCGAGGCAGAGCTCACCGCGCGGCACGCCGGATGAGCGTGGACGTCGCGGGCGCCGTCCTCGGCGCGCTCCTCTGCGGCGCCGCCGGCGCGGGGGTCCCTGCCCTGATCGCGCGGATCCCGGAGCCGCTGCCCAAGGAGGGTGAGGAGACCACCCCGACGTACGCCCCGGTGGCGGCCCTGCCGGGACTCTCGCTGCGAGCCGCCCTGGTGGCCGCCGTCGTCGGTGCCGTGGTCGGAGGCGCCATCGGCATCGACTGGCCGCTGCTCTTCCTGCTCCCGCTCGTCCCGGTGTCGGTCGCGCTGGCCATCATCGACCTGCACACGCACCTGCTCCCGACCAAGGTCATCTGGCCGACGCTGGCGCTCACCGCGCTGCTCGCCGGCGTCGCTGCCCTGGCCGACGGCGATCCGCGAGCGCTGCTGCGCGCCGTCATCGGCGGCGCCGTGGTGTTCGCGGTCTTCCACGGGCTCTGGTGGATCTACCCCAGAGGCATGGGCTACGGGGACGTCCGGCTCTCCTCGATCGTCGGGTTCGTGCTCGGCTACCTCGGCTGGGCAGAGCTCCTGGTCGGTGTGTACGGCGCCTTCCTGATCTTCTCCGTGCTCGGTGTGGCGCTCGCCCTGGCGCGTCGTGACCGGGACACGCTGCGTACGCCGCTGCCCTTCGGACCCTTCCTGCTGGGCGGGGTGCTCCTCGGGATCCTGCTGGGTGATCCGCTCTGGGGACATCTCGTCTCCGGGTGACCGGCTGAAGCTGCTGAGCGCGCCGTGAAACACTGCACCCATGCTGCGTTGGCTCACCGCGGGCGAGTCCCACGGCCCCTCCCTGGTCGCGATCCTCGAGGGGCTCCCCGCCCATGTCCAGGTGACCTCTGACGACATCGCGGACGCGCTCGCCCGGCGTCGCCTCGGCTACGGCCGGGGCGCCCGGATGAAGTTCGAGCAGGACGAGGTCACCCTCGTCGGCGGCGTCAGGCACGGGAAGACGCAGGGCGGCCCGGTCGCCGTCCAGGTCGGCAACACCGAGTGGCCCAAGTGGGACAAGGTGATGGCGGCCGACCCCGTCGACCCGGTCGAGCTCGAGGCGATGGCGCGCAACGCGCCGCTGACCCGTCCGCGACCCGGTCACGCCGACCTGGCCGGCATGCAGAAGTACGACTTCGACGACGCCCGACCGATCCTCGAGCGCGCCTCGGCCCGCGAGACCGCCGCCCGGGTGGCGCTGGGCCGGGTCGCCAGCAACTTCGTCGAGCAGGCGGTCGGCGCCCGCATCGTCTCGCACGTGATCGAGCTCGGCGGCGTCCGCGCCCCGGCGGGCCTGTGGCCGGTGCCCGACGACGTCGCGCGGCTGGACGCCGACGAGGTGCGCTGCCTCGACGCCGACACCAGCAAGCAGATGGTCGAGCGCATCGACCAGGCCCACAAGGACGGCGACACCTTGGGTGGCGTCGTCGAGGTGGTCGTGCACGGGCTCCCGCCAGGCCTCGGCTCGCACGTGCACTGGGACCGCCGTCTCGACTCGCGTCTCGCCGGCGCGCTGATGGGCATCCAGGCGATCAAGGGCGTCGAGGTCGGAGACGGCTTCGAGCTCGCCGCCACCCCCGGCTCGCTCGCGCACGACGAGATCGTCCCGACCGCCGACGGCATCCGCCGCGTGAGCGGCCGCTCCGGAGGCACCGAGGGCGGCATGACGACCGGCGAGATCCTGCGGGTGCGGGCGGCGATGAAGCCGATCGCGACCGTGCCGCGCGCGCTGCGCACCGTCGACCTCGCCACCGGCGAGGCGACCGTCGCCCACCACCAGCGCTCCGACGTCTGCGCGGTGCCGGCGGCCGGCATCGTCGCCGAGGCGATGGTGGCCCTGGTGCTGGCCGAGGCGGTGCTGGAGAAGTTCGGTGGCGACTCGGTCCAGGAGACCCGGCGCAACGCGCAGTCCTACCTCGACACGCTCCGCTACAGGTGAGCCGCCGATGATCGTGCTGATCGGCCCGATGGGCTCCGGCAAGACGACGGTCGGCGGTCTGGTGGCCGAGCGGCTCGAGACGTCCGTGCGCGACACCGACCACGACGTCGAGGCGACGGCGGGCCGGGAGATCTCCGAGATCTTCGTCGACGACGGTGAGGCCGCCTTCCGCGTGCTCGAGCGGGCCGCTGTCGCCGAGGCGCTCGCCACCCACGACGGTGTGCTCGCGCTCGGTGGGGGCGCGGTGCTCGACCCGGACACCCGTGAGCTGCTCGTCGGCCACGACGTGGTGTTCCTGCGCGTCGGGCTCTCCGACGCCGTGAAGCGGGTCGGGCTCGGCACCGGTCGACCGCTGCTGCTCGGCAACGTCCGCAGCCGGATCAAGAGCCTGCTCGACGAGCGCACCCCCGTCTACGAGTCCGTGGCCACCCTCGTTGTCGAGACCGACGGGCGGGAGCCGCACGAGATCGCCGACGAGATCGTCGCAGCCCTGGGAGCACGAGCATGACGGAGACCGTCATCCGGGTCGACGGCCCGGCGCCGTACGACGTCGTGGTCGGTCACGGCGTCGCGGACCGCCTGCCCGCCCTGTTGGGCGACGGGGTCACTCGGGTGGCCGTGATCCACCCGGAGGGCCTGGAGGCCGACGCGATCATCGGCGCGCTCGAGCGCGACTACGAGGTCGTCGGCATCGAGATCCCGAACGGCGAGAGCGCCAAGGCGGCCACGGTCGCCGCCGCGTGCTGGGAGGTCCTGGGCGAGGCGGGCTTCACCCGCTCCGACGCCGTCGTGACCTACGGGGGCGGCGCGACCACCGATCTCGGCGGGTTCGTCGCGGCCACCTGGCTGCGCGGGGTGAAGGTCGTGCACGTGCCTACCACGCTGCTGGCGATGGTCGACGCCGCGGTCGGAGGCAAGACCGGCATCAACACCGGCGCCGGGAAGAACCTCGTCGGCTCCTTCCACGAGCCCACCGGCGTCCTCTGCGACCTGGCGACGCTCGAGACCCTCCCGCGCGCGGAGCTGGTCGCCGGCCTCGGCGAGGTCGTGAAGTGCGGGTTCATCGCCGACCCGGTGATCCTCGACCTGGTCGAGGCGACCGACCCGGCCGACCTGACCGCCGACTCCGCGGTGCTCCGCGAGCTCGTCGAGCGGTCCATCCGGGTCAAGGCCGAGGTCGTCGCCGGGGACCTCAAGGAGACCGGGGGAGCCCAGGGAGTCACCCCGGACGCGAGGCCCTCAACTACGGCCACACCTTGGCGCACGCGATCGAGCGCACGGAGGACTACGGGATCCGGCACGGTGAGGCCGTGGCCATCGGCTGCGTCTTCGTCGCCGAGGTCGCCGGCCGCGCCGGGCTGCTGGCCCCCGACGTCGTGGCCCGGCACCACACCGCGTTCGCCCGGGTCGGCCTGCCCACGACGTACGGCGGCGCGCCGTTCGAGACGCTGCACGCCGCCATGAAGGTCGACAAGAAGTCGCGCGGCAACCTGCTGCGTCTCGTCGTGCTCACCGACGTGTCCCGACCGACCGTCCTCGCCGGCCCCGCCGAGGACGACCTGCGGGCCGCGTACGTCGCCATCGGAGGCCCCGCGTGAAGAAGGCACTGGTCCTCAACGGGCCCAACCTCGGCCGGCTCGGTCGCCGGCAGCCCGAGATCTACGGGAGCACGACGCACGCCGAGCTCGCCGACCTCTGCGTCGGCTGGGGTCGTGACCTCGGACTCGACGTCGAGGTACGCCAGACCAACCACGAGGGCGAGATGCTCGACTGGCTCAACGCTGCCGCGGACGACGCCGTCCCGGTCGTGCTCAACGCCGCGGCCTGGACCCACTACTCGTACGCCGTCTTCGACGCGTGCGCGCAGCTGGTCGCCCCCCTGGTCGAGGTGCACATCTCGGACCCCCACCAGCGGCCCGAGGAGTTCCGGCACACCTCCGTCGTCACGCCGTACGCCGTCGAGGTGGTCGCCGGCCACGGCATCGACGGCTACCGCCGGGCCCTGGAGATCGTCGCCCGTCAAGGTTGAGTCGAGAGTGCTGAAGTCTCGACTCGACCGCCGCAAGTCCGGATTCAACCCGTCGGGCGCGAGCCGATAGACTCCTGCGCTGGTGCCCACTCGGTGGGCGGCCCCAGGAACCCCACCCGACGTACGAAGGCTGGCACGCGCGCATGGCAACGACGAACGACCTGAAGAACGGCATGGTTCTCAACATCGAAGGCCAGCTCTGGGCCGTCATCGAGTTCCAGCACGTGAAGCCGGGCAAGGGCCCCGCGTTCGTGCGCACCAAGCTGAAGAACGTCGAGTCCAACAAGACCGTCGACAAGACGTTCAACGCCGGCACCAAGGTCGAGACCGCCACGGTCGACCGCCGTACGATGCAGTACCTCTACAACGACGGCTCGTCGTTCGTCTTCATGGACGTCTCCGACTACGAGCAGATCGAGATCGCTCCCGAGATCGTCGGCAGCAACGCCAACTTCCTCCTGGAGAACCAGGAGGCCGTCGTGGCCACCAACGAGGGCCGCGTGCTCTTCATCGAGCTCCCGGCCTCGGTCGAGCTCGTCGTGACCTTCACCGAGCCCGGCCTCGCCGGCGACTCGGCCACCGGACGCACCAAGCCGGCGACGCTCGAGACCGACCACGAGATCCAGGTCCCGCTCTTCATCAACCAGGGCGAGAAGGTCAAGGTCGACACCCGCGACTCTTCCTACATGGGTCGCGTCAAGTCCTGATGTCAGCTCGCTCCAAGGCCCGCAAGCGCGCGCTCGACGTCCTCTTCGCCTCCGACGTGCGGGGCGAGTCCGCGACCGCGGCCCTCGAGACCGCGATCTCGGACGGCGAGGGGCCCACCAACGACTACACCGCCGTCCTGGTGCGTGGGGTCGACGAGCACCGCGGCCACATCGACGAGGTCCTGACGCAGTACGCCGAGGGCTGGACCCTCCAGCGGATGCCCGCGGTGGACCGCAACGTGCTGCGGCTCGGCGTCTGGGAGCTGCTGTACGCCGCGGACGTGCCCGACAACGTCGCGATCAGCGAGGCGATGGCGCTGGTGAGCGACCTGTCGACCGATGAGTCGCCGCAGTTCGTCAACGGCGTGCTCGGCGCGGTGCAGCGCAACAAGGAGTCCCTAGTCTGAGGGCATGAGCCCTCAGGAAGTGGACCTGGTCGTCATCGGCACCGGACCCGGGGGCGAGGCCCTCGCGACCGGCGCCGCCAAGGCGGGCCTGGCGGTCGTCGCCGTGGACAAGCACCTCGTCGGGGGCGAGTGCCCCTACTACGGGTGCATCCCGACCAAGATGATGGTGCGCGCGAGCGACGCCGTCGCCGAGGTGCGCCGGGCCGCAGCCCTCGCGGGCGACGCCACCATCACCACCTCCTGGGCGCCGGTGCACAAGCGCATCGACGAGGAGGCCACCGCCGGCTGGGACGACACGATCGCGGTCGACCGGCTGAGGGATGCCGGCGCCACGGTGCAGCACGGCGTCGGTCGGCTGGCCGGCCCGGGCCTGGTCGAGGTGACGACGGCCGAGGGGGCGGTCCTCAGCTACGCGACCACCCGCGGCGTGGTGCTCAACCCGGGCACCCGGCCGGCGGTGCCGCCAGTCGAGGGGCTCGCGGGCACGCCCTACTGGACCAACCGCGACGCCGTGCAGCTCACCGAGCTGCCCGGGTCGCTGGTCGTGGTCGGTGGGGGACCGATCGGCTGCGAGCTGGCCCAGGTCTTCGCCCGCTTCGGCGTCCGGGTCACGGTCGTGCAGCACGGACCGCGGCTGGTCCCGGGCAACGAGCCCGAGGCGGCCGAGCTGCTGGCGAAGGTGTTCGTGGACGAGGGCATCCGCGTTCTCACCGACGTCGAGCTGCAGCGGGCGTCGTACGCCGATGGCGCCTTCACCCTGGCACTCGACTCCGGCGAGGAGCTGAGGTCGGACAAGCTGCTGATCGCCGCCGGACGGACGCCCAACCTCGATGACCTCGGTCTGGGGACCGTCGGTCTCGACCCGGCGGCTCGCACCCTCGAGGTCGACGACCACTTGCGCGTGCAGGACGGGATCTGGGCGATCGGCGACGTCACCGGCAAGGGGGCGTTCACGCACGTCTCGATGTACCAGTCGGCGGTCGCGCTGCGCGACATCCTCGGCCAGGGCGGACCCGCCGCGCGCTACCACGCGGTCCCGCACGCGACCTTCACGGACCCGGAGATCGGCGGGGTCGGGATGACCGAGCGCCAGGCCCGCGACGCCGGGCTGAGCGTGCGCACCGGCCTCACCCATCTGGACCAGTCGTCGCGCGGTTTCACCCACGGTCCGGGTGGGCAGGGAGTGATCAAGGTCGTCGAGGATGCCGACCGCGGGGTGCTCGTCGGCGCGACTGCGATGGGGCCGGCGGGCGGCGAGATCCTCGGGTTCCTGGCCGTCGCGGTCCATGCGGAGGTCCCCGTCGACACCCTCAGGACCATGATCTACGCCTACCCCACCTTCCACCGGGCCATCGAGTCCGCGCTGGCTGACCTGACGTGAGCGTCTCCGACCGCGCCCAGGGCACCGCCGAGCGAGCCCGCGACAGCGACTGGATCGACTGGGTCGCTCGCGCCGGACTGATCGCGAACGGCGTCGTCTACCTCATGATCGGCTGGCTCGCGTTCCAGCTGGCCCTCGGCGACCGCGAGGGTGCGCCGTCGAGCAGTGGCGCGCTGCGCGAGGTGGCGCAGCAGCCGTTCGGCGGGGTGCTGATCTGGGTGATCTCCATCGGGATGTTCCTGCTGGTGATCTGGCAGGCGGTCGAGGCCGGCTTCGGACACCGCGACGAGGAGGGCGGCAAGCGCGCCGCCAAGCGCGCCATGTCCGCCGGCAAGGCCGTGCTGTACGCGGTCATCGGCATCAGCGGCGTCAAGATCGCCATCGGTGCCGGCTCGTCCGGCAGCAAGGGCCAGGAGACGATGACGGCCAAACTGATGAACGTCACCGGCGGGCAGCTCCTCGTCGGGATCATCGGGCTGGCGATCATCGCCTACGGGATCTACCAGATCGTCCAGGCCTGGACCGAGAAGTTCGCCGAGAAGCTCGACGGCGAGGGCCGCAGCGGCAAGTCCGGCACGGCGTACATCGCCTTCGGCAAGGCCGGGTATGCCGCCCGCGGGGTCGCGCTCGTGATCGTGGGCGGGTTGTTCGGCTACGCCGCGATCACCCACGACGCCAAGAAGTCCGGCGGCCTGGACCAGGCGCTCTTCGAGGTGCTCGACAAGCCCTTCGGCCCGGTGATGCTGTGCCTGATCGCGGTCGGGCTCTTCTGCTACGGGCTGTTCACCCTGGCCCGGGCCCGACACCTGTCGAGATGAGCGATCCGGTCGAGATCGACGTCGTCGTCCTCGGGCTCGGCGCCGGCGGTGAGTACGCCGCCCGCAAGCTCGCCGAGGCAGGCCTGGACGTCGTCGGGGTGGAGCGCGAGCTGGTCGGCGGGGAGTGCCCGTTCTGGGGATGCACGCCGTCGAAGCTGATGATCCACTCCGCCCACGAGCGGCAGGGGTTCGCGCGCGCCGCGGCCCGGATCCGCGAGGCCAACCACGACTGGCACGACGAGCAGCACGCCGGCCCGCTCGAGGAGGCCGGGGTGCGCATCGTCCGCGGCCACGGCCGGCTGGCCGGACCCGGGCGGGTCGAGGTCGACGGCACGACGTACGTCGCTCGCCTCGGCGTCGTCCTCGACACCGGCACCGAGCCGGCCGTGCCGCCGGTCGACGGGCTCGTCGGCACGCCGTACTGGACCAACCGCGAGGTGATGCGGCAGACCGAGGCGCCGACGTCGCTGGTCGTGCTCGGCGGCGGCCCGATCGGGTGCGAGCTGGCGCAGGCCTTCGCCCGGTTCGGGACGCTCGTGACGCTGGTGGAGGCCGAGGACCGGCTGCTCGGCCCCGAGGAGCCGGAGGCCGCGGAGGTCGTCACGCGGGCGCTTCGTGCCGACGCCGTGGACGTGCGCGTCGGCACCGAGGTCACCCGGGTCGAGCACGACGGTGGGTTCGTGCTCGAGGTCGGCGGCGAGACCCTGACGTCCGCGCACCTCCTCGTGGCGGTGGGGCGCAAGCTCAACCTCGACGACATCGGGCTGGAGACGGTGGGGCTCTCGGCTGACGTCGAGCACCTCGAGACCGACGAGCGCCTGCGGGCGGCCGAGCGCCTCTGGGCGATCGGCGACATCACCGGGAAGGGCGCGTTCACGCACGTCTCGCTCTACCAGGCGAAGGTCGTCGTGCGCGACCTCCTCGGCGCCGACGCGCCGGCTGCGGACTACCGCGCCGTCAGCCGGGTGACCTTCACCGATCCCGAGGTCGGTGCGGTCGGGCTCACCGAGAAGCAGGCCCGCGAGGCCGGCATCCGGGTCACGGTCGGCCACGCCGACATCCCGCGCGCGGCCCGGGGCTGGATCAACGAGGCCGACGGGACCGTCAAGGTGGTGGCCGATGCCGACCGCGGCGTGCTGGTCGGCGGGACCGTCGTCGCGCCGTACGGCGGGGAGGTGCTGGGCCTGCTGAGCGCGGCCGTCCACGCCGAGATCCCGGTCGAGACGCTGCGGGGGATGCACTTCGCCTACCCCACCTTCCACCGCGCGATCGCCGCCGCCCTCGGTGACCTCTGAACAGCCTCCGATCTGCCTCGACCGGCGCGTGTGACTCCAGGGTTTTCGGGGAAAGACCTCCGTGAGCCAGGACGGACCCGGCTCTGAGGGAGGAACCGATGTCGCAGGAAGCATGGAGCTCCGGGGGCTCGCGACACGACGCCGACGACACGAGCGACCGGCTCTACACGCCGGAGGACTTCCAGGCCTACGCCGCTCGCCGCGAGGTTCGCGACGGCTCCGCTGGTGGCCGCGAGCCGATGACGTACGGCGATCCGCTGACTGATCCGCTGAACGACCCGTTGGGCGATCCGGTCCTGTCCGCGCAGCCGCCGGCCGGTGACCTGCCGCCGGCCCCACCCCAGGCGCCTGCCCCGGCACAGCCGACGAGCCCGCCGCCGGCGTACCGGCCCTCGACCCCGCCGCCGGCCGGTCCGCCGCCCGCTCTTCGGCCGCCCGTCGAGGCAACGCCGGTCGCCGCTGCACCGGCCCCGCCGGTCGCCAGGCCGGCGCCCGCCCAGCCGTCGGCCGAGGACCCGTCGGGTGACCCGCGCCGCTTCATGAGCGCCACCGACTTCCTGGACCGCCGCGATGCCGATCAGGAGCACGGCCCGGCGACCTGGGGCTGGCGCGGCAAGGTGCGCCGCTGGAGTGGCGGCCTGATCGCGCCGCGGATGGGCCCCGACGAGCTGGCCTACGAGGAGGACCGCACGACGATCCAGAAGGACTTCGACGGTCCCCGCACGATCGCGTTCATCAACCCCAAGGGCGGTGCCGCCAAGACGACCGGCGTCCTCGCAGCCGGCTACACCTTCGGCACCGTGCGCGGTGGCGGCGTGGTCGCCTGGGACAACAACGAGACCCGTGGCACCCTCGGCATCCGGGGCACCCGCAGTGCCCACCGCAACACCACCCGGGAGCTGCTGGAGGACCTCGAGCGGTTCACCGACGTCTACCAGTCGCGCATCGGCGACCTGGGGGCCTTCGTCCGCTCGCAGGGTGACGCCCACTTCGACGTGCTCGCCTCCGACGAGCGCCCCGACGTGACCGGCACCATCCGGGCCTCCGACTTCGACTCCGTGCACAAGCTGCTGGAGCGCTTCTACCGGGTCATCCTGATCGACACCGGCAACAACATGCGGGCCGAGAACTGGCTCGCCGCAGCCGGTGCCGCGGACCTGCTGGTCGTCACGTCGACAGTCCGCGAGGACACCGGCTACAGCGGCCTGTGGATGCTCGATGCGTTGCAGGACGCCGGCTACCAGGACCTCAAGCACAAGACCGTGACGGTGCTCTCGGACCCGTCGGCCAACGTCGACGCCAAGCTCGCCAGCGACCTGGTCGACGTCTACCAGCAGCGCACCCGCGCGGTCTACCGCGTGCCGTACGACCCGGCCCTGGTCGCCGGCTCGGTCGTGCCCTACGCCCAGCTCTCCGAGAACACCCGGATGCAGTGGCTCAAGGCCTGCGCGGGGATGGCCGCCGCGCTCTGACCCGCTGTCCCGCCACCGCTGGTCGCTCGACCCGGCCGGCGGTGGCGGGACGGCGTCAGGCCTTCGCGGCGCCCCAGCCGTGCCACGTCTCGACCCGGAGCCACGCGCTGGTGCGGGGGCTCTCCCGGTCGGGATAAGGGTCACCGCCGTAGTGGACGCTCAGGCGGTCGATGTCGGCGAGCCCGTCGTCCGGCGTCAGCCCCTCGACGTGGCCGATCAGCGAGACATGGGTGTACCAGCTGTCCTCGTCGAGGACGGTCAGCGTCACCCGCGGGTCGCGCCGCAGGTGCTTGAGACGGACCCGGGTGTCGTCCATGTTGAGCAGCACCCGGTCATCGTCCTCGAGCAGGTACCAGGTCGCGACGGAGATCGGCTGACCGTCGGAGCGCAGCGTCGTCACCACCGCCGGGTTGGCCTTGGTCAGCAGCGCGCGGACGTCGTCTGGGAACGGCAGGTCGGGCATGGGTCCTCCTAGGGGTAGGTCGATCCTGTACCCAGCCACCCGACCCCCGCACCCTGACCCGGTTGCCCTCCGGGGCGACTCGGACCTGCGGTTTGGTCACCAACCGCAGATTTTCGGGCCGTCGACGTGCGGTTCGTGACCAAACGTGGGGGCATGGATCCATCAGCTTCCGGGTTACCCCCAAACCAGAGTCCCCGAACGAGAAGGTGCAACCGTGCGTGCAGTCGTCTACCGCGAGACCGGTCCGTCGTCCGTCCTGGAGGTCGTCGATCGCGACCTTCCCGAGCCGGGTCCGGGCGAGGTCCGGGTGCGGGTGATCCGGTCGGGGGTGAACCCGACGGACTGGAAGTTCCGCGCGGGCATGATGGCCGGGCACGACGAGGTCGTCCCCGGGCAGGACGGCGCCGGCGTGGTCGACGCGATCGGCGAGGGGGTCACGACGTACGCCGTCGGCGACCGGGTCTGGCTGGTGCTGGCGCAGCACGGTCGGCCCTACGGGACCGCTGCTGACTACACCGTGCAGTCGGTCGAGCGAGTGGCGCCGCTGGCCGACGCGGCGTCGTACGACCTCGGTGCGAGCCTGGGGGTGCCGGCGGTCACGGCGCACCGAGCACTGACCGCGTCGGAGGACGGACCTGGCCGGCTGGCGCCGGGGGCACTCGAGGGCAAGGTGGTGCTCGTGGCCGGGGGAGCGGGCGCGGTCGGCAACGCGGCGATCCAGCTGGCGCGCTGGGCCGGCGCGACCGTGGTCACGACGGTGAGCAGCGAGGACAAGGCAGTGCTGGCGCGGGCGGCGGGCGCGCAGCACGTCGTCAACTACCGCGAGAGTGACGCGACGCAGGAGATCCGGGCGATCGCACCCGACGGGGTCGACATCGCCGTGGAGGTGGCACCCGCGCAGAACATCGGCATCGATCTCGACGTCGTGAAGGTCCACGGCCTGGTCTCGATCTACGCCAACAACGGCGGCGACGAGCTGACCATGCCGCTGCGCGCGGCGTTCGGCAAGAACCTGCGCTTCCAGTTCCTCATCCTGTACACGCTCCACGCCGCGCTGGTCCGGGCGGCGGTCGAGGACGTGAACGCCGCGGTGGCGGCCGGTGCGCTCCGCGTCGGCGAGGAGGCCGGCGTACCCCTGCACCACTTCCCGCTCGAGCAGACGGCGGCCGCCCAGGACGCGGTCGAGCGGGGAGCCGTCGGCAAGGTCGTGATCGACGTCACGGACTCGTAAGGCGGACCGGCGCCGCGCTCAGGCACCTCGTGGTTGAGTGGGGACATGGCCAAACCGCTGTGGGTCGTCGTGGGTGTGGTCCTCGTGCTCCTCGGGCTGCTGTGGACCCTGCAGGGGACCGGCGTCATCGAGGGCAGCTCGATGAGCGGCACCACGACGTGGTCGATCATCGGGCCGATCGTGCTGCTGGTCGGCGGGGTCGTCATGTCGGTCGGCATCCGTGGCCGTAGACCCTGACGGGAAGCCGGTCGGCCGCCGGGTCGTGCTGGGTCTCTTCGGGCTCGGCGCCGTCGGTGTCGTCACCGGCAGCGCGGTCCAGGGCGGGCTGAGCCGGTTGCTCGCGCCCGTCCAGCTGCGCGACCCGACCGGGTTCACCTCGCTGGTGCCGCTCGGCAACACCTGGCGCTACTACTCCGTGACCGGGGCGGTGAAGCCGCGCGACGACGCGTCGTACGCCCTGAAGGTCTCGGGCCTCGTCGACCGCCCGGCGACGTACTCACTGGGCGATCTGAAGGCGCTGCCGCAACTCTCGTTCACCGACACCTTCCAGTGCGTGACCGGCTGGCACGTGCCCGACGTGCCGTGGACCGGCGTCCGGGTGGCCGACCTGCTCGACGGCGCCGCGCCGACGAGCGAGGCCGTGGGTGTGCGGTTCCGCTCGTTCGACGGCACCTACTCGGTCAACATGACCCTCGACCAGGCCCGGGCCGACGACGTGGTCGTCGCGCTGCAGATGTACGGCAAGCCGGTGACCCACGACCACGGGGGACCGGTGCGGATCTACTCGGGGTCGATGTACGGCTACAAGAGCACCAAGTGGCTCTCCGAGATCGAGATCACCCCCACCAACGACCCCGGATACTGGGAAGACCGCGGCTACCCGCTCGACGGGTACATCGGTGAGTGAGTCGCTGCACCGGTTCGCTCCCGCCGAGCGACTGGTGCACCGATCGGTGGCGATCCTGATGGGGCTCTGCCTGGTCACCGCGGCGATCCTCTACAACGGCTCGCTGATGATGGCGGTCGGCCACCGGCACCTGGTCGAGACGGTCCACGTCTGGAGCGGTCTCGCGCTGCCGGTGCCGATGCTGCTCGGCGCCGTGTCGGCGGCCTACCGCGCCGACGTACGCCGGCTCAACAGGTTCACCCCCGCCGACTGGCGGTGGCTGCGGAGCCGCAGCCGGCGGGACGGCACGATCCGGGTCGGCAAGTTCAACGCCGGCCAGAAGATCAACGCCTGGCTGGTCGCCGGATCGACCGGGGTCCTGCTCGGCACCGGCGCCGTCATGTACTGGACCGGGCTGGTGCGCCTCTCGTGGCGCTCCGGCGCCACCTTCGTCCACGACTGGTTCGCGCTCGGACTGGGCCTGCTGGTGATCGGCCACATCGCCTACGCGATGAAGGACCCCGAGGCCCGCCGCGGGATGCGCACCGGGCGGGTCTCCGCGCACTGGGCGCGCGTCGAGCACGCTGCCTGGGCGGACGAGACCGACGACGCGGGTGCGGGTGGTTTCGAGGCTCGGAGCTAGCGCTCCTCGCACCTCAACCACCACCACGCGGTCCAGCCCCTGAGAACCCGTCCGGCCGGTTGGCTCGGAGGGCGGTGCCGCAGGTAGGGTTCATCCCGATCGACATCCTTTAACGAGCCGTCCTGTGAGGCGGAGAAGGAGGTCTCAGCACTGGTGTGTGCTCAGCCTGCTGCCCCCGAACCATCGAGCGACGGCCGTGTCGTCCTCGATGCCCGTGACATCACCCGGGCCCTGACTCGGATCTCCCACGAGATCCTCGAGCGCAACCGCGGAGCGGGCGACCTCGTCCTGCTCGGCATCCCCAGCCGCGGCGTACCCCTGGCCGAGCGGATCGCCGAGCGGATGGCCGCCGTGGAGGGGTACGACGTCCCGGTCGGCTCGATCGACGTGACGATGTACCGCGACGACCTGCGGATGAAGCCGGCCCGCGCGCTCATGCCCACCCAGATCCCGGCCGGCGGCATCGACGGCAAGGTGGTCGTGCTCGTCGACGACGTGCTGTTCTCCGGGCGCACCATCCGCGCCGCGCTCGACGCGCTCAACGACATCGGCCGGCCCAAGGCGGTCCGGCTCGCGGTCCTGGTCGACCGTGGCCACCGCGAGCTGCCGATCCGCGCCGACTTCGTCGGCAAGAACCTGCCCACCTCGCTGGTCGAGCGGGTCCGGGTCAGCCTGGCCGGGGTCGACGACCTCGACGCCGTGACCATCCAGGGGGTGGGTGCATGAAGCGGCACCTGCTGAGTGCGGCGGACCTGACCCGCGACGACGCCGAGCTGGTCCTCGAGACCGCCGACGAGATGCGCTCGCTGGCGGACCGGCCGATCAAGAAGCTCCCCGCGCTGCGCGGACGCACCGTGGTCAACCTCTTCTTCGAGGACTCGACCCGCACCCGGATCTCGTTCGAGGCCGCCGCCAAGCGGCTGAGCGCCGACGTGATCAACTTCGCGGCCAAGGGCTCGAGCGTCTCCAAGGGCGAGAGCCTCAAGGACACCGCGCTGACGCTGGAGGCGATGGGCGCCGACGCGGTCGTCGTCCGCCACGGCTCGAGCGGTGCCCCGCACCGGCTGGCCAACTCCGGCTGGGTGCGTTCCAGCGTCGTCAACGCCGGAGACGGCACGCACGAGCACCCGACGCAGGCGCTGCTCGACGCGTTCACGATGTGGAAGCACCTCGGCCGGCTCGACGGTCGCCGGATCGCGATCGTCGGTGACGTCCTGCACAGCCGGGTCGCACGCTCCAACGCGCTGCTGCTGCGCACCCTCGGCGCGGAGGTCACCCTGGTCGCTCCACCGACCCTGCTGCCGGTCGGCATCGAGGGCTGGCCGGTCGAGACGTCGTACGACCTGGACAGCGTGCTGCCCAAGGCCGACGCCGTGATGATGCTGCGGGTCCAGCGCGAGCGGATGCACGGCGGGTTCTTCCCGACCGCGCGGGAGTACTCGCGCCGCTACGGCCTCGACGGCAAGCGGATGGCGATGCTCCAGGACCACACGATCGTGATGCACCCGGGCCCGATGGTCCGGGGGATGGAGATCACCGCGGACGTCGCCGACAGCGACCGCTCGGTGATCGTCGAGCAGGTCACCAACGGCGTCGCCGTCCGGATGGCCGTCCTGTACCTGCTGCTCGGTGGGTCCGAGCCGGCTGTCGGAGGAGAAGAGTGAGCACGTACCTGATCAAGAACGTCAGCATCCTCGGTGGCGAGCCGAGTGACCTGCTGCTGCGCGACGGCGTCGTCGCAGATGCCGCCGACGCGCCGGCCGACGCCGAGGTGGTCGACGCGACCGGGCTGATCGCCCTTCCCGGTCTGGTCGACCTGCACACGCACCTGCGTGAGCCGGGACGCGAGGACGCCGAGACGGTCGACACCGGCACCCAGGCTGCGGCGCTGGGCGGCTTCACCGCCGTCTTCGCGATGGCCAACACCGAGCCGGTCGCCGACACCGCCGGCGTCGTCGAGCAGGTCTGGCGGCTCGGCCGCGAGGCCGGCCACTGCGACGTCTACCCGGTCGGCGCCGTCACCGTCGGGCTGGCCGGCGAGCGCCTCGCCGAGCTGGGCGCGATGGCCGACTCGGCCGCCGGCGTCCGGGTCTTCTCCGACGACGGCAAGTGCGTCAGCGACGCGGTGCTGATGCGACGGGCGCTGGAGTACGTCAAGGCGTTCGACGGCGTCATCGCCCAGCACGCCCAGGAGCCTCGGCTCACCGAGGGCGCGCAGATGAACGAGGGCGAGCTGTCCGGACGCCTCGGGCTGGCCGGCTGGCCGGCGGTCGCCGAGGAGGCGATCATCGCCCGCGACTGTCTGCTCGCGGCCCATGTCGGCTCGCGGCTGCACGTCTGCCACGTCTCCACCGCGGGATCGGTCGAGATCGTGCGCTGGGCCAAGAGCAAGGGCTGGGACGTGACGGCCGAGGCCTGCCCGCACCACCTGCTCCTGACCGACGAGCTGGCCGCGACGTACGACCCGATCTACAAGGTCAACCCGCCGCTGCGCGCCCAGACCGACGTCGAGGCGCTGCGCGAGGGGCTGGCTGACGGCACCATCGACATCGTCGCCACCGACCACGCCCCGCACCCGCACGAGGACAAGGACTGCGAGTGGGCGGCCGCAGCGTTCGGGATGCTCGGTCTCGAGACCGCCCTCTCGATCGTCCAGCACACGATGGTCGACGCGGGTCGGCTCGACTGGGCGGGTGTCGCCGAGCGGATGTCCTACGCCCCGGCCCGGATCGGCCGGTTGACCGAGCACGGTCAGCCGATCGAGGTGGGCGCCCCGGCCAACGTGGTGCTCTACGACCCCGCCGCGACCCGCACGATCGACCCCTCGGAGTCGGCGAGCCTGAGCCGCAACACGCCGTACCGCGGGATGGAGCTGCCCGGGCGCGTGGTCGCGACGTTCCTGCGCGGCAAGGCCACCGTGCTGGACGGGAAGCTCGCATGAGCGCCGCCCGCCAGAAGTCGGCACTGCTGGTCCTCGAGGACGGGCGCACGTTCACCGGCGAGGCGTACGGCGCCGAGGGGGAGACCTTCGGCGAGGCGGTCTTCAACACCGGCATGACCGGCTACCAGGAGACGCTCACCGACCCGTCGTACCACCGCCAGGTCGTCGTCATGACGGCCCCGCACATCGGCAACACCGGGGTCAACGACGAGGACTCGGAGTCCGACCGGATCTGGGTAGCCGGATACGTCGTGCGTGACCCGGCCAGGCGCGCGTCCAGCTGGCGGGCCACGCGCACCCTCGACGACGATCTCAGGGCTCAGGGCGTCGTCGGGATCTCGGGGATCGACACCCGCGCGCTGACCCGCCACCTGCGCGAGCGCGGTGCGATGCGGGTCGGCATCTCCACGACCGAGACCGACCCGGGCGCGCTCCTGCAACGGGTCCGCGAGTCGGGTGAGATGACCGGCGCCGAGCTCGCCTCCGAGGTCTCGACGGACCAGACGTACGTCGTCCCGGCCGTCGGCGAGAAGCGGTTCACCGTCGCCGCGCTCGACCTGGGCATCAAGGCGATGACGCCGTACCTGATGGCCGAGCGCGGCATCGAGGTGCACGTCCTTCCCGCGACCGCGACGCTCGAGGAGATCAAGGCGGTCGGGCCCGACGGGCTCTTCTACTCCAACGGCCCCGGTGACCCGGCCGCGACCACCCACCAGATCGAGGTGCTCCAGGGCGCGCTCGCCGACGGGGTGCCCTACTTCGGCATCTGCTTCGGCAACCAGCTCTTCGGACGGGCGCTCGGCTTCGGCACCTACAAGCTGAAGTACGGCCACCGCGGCATCAACCAGCCGGTGATGGACCGCACGACCGGCAAGACCGAGGTCACCGCCCACAACCACGGCTTCGCGGTCGACGCACCCCTCGACGGCACCACCGCGACGCCGTACGGCGAGGCGAGCGTCAGCCACGTCTGCCTCAACGACGACGTGGTCGAGGGCCTCGAGCTCCGCGACGAGCGCGGCAACCTCAAGGGCTTCTCCGTCCAGTACCACCCCGAGGCCGCCGCCGGCCCGCACGACGCGGCGTACCTCTTCGACCGGTTCGTTCAGCTGATGGGGTCGACCACCGAGAGCGAGGGCGTCTGATGCCGAAGCGCGAGGACATCAAGTCGGTCATGGTGATCGGCTCCGGGCCGATCATCATCGGCCAGGCCTGCGAGTTCGACTACTCCGGCACCCAGGCCTGCCGGGTGCTCAAGGCCGAGGGCATCCGCGTCATCCTGGTCAACTCCAACCCGGCCACGATCATGACCGACCCGGAGTTCGCCGACGCGACGTACATCGAGCCGATCACGCCGGACTTCGTCGAGAAGGTGATCGCCAAGGAGCGTCCCGACGCCCTGCTGCCGACGCTCGGGGGCCAGACCGCCCTCAACGCCGCGATCGCGCTGCACGAGAACGGGGTGCTGGAGAAGTACGGCGTCGAGATGATCGGGGCCAGCTTCGACGCGATCCACCGCGGCGAGAACCGCGAGCTCTTCAACGCCATCGTCGAGAAGGTCGGGGGCGAGACCGCCCGCAGCTTCGTGTGTCACACCCTCGAGGACTGTGAGAAGGCCACGGTCGAGCTCGGCTACCCGGTGGTCGTGCGGCCGTCGTTCACGATGGGCGGCACCGGCTCCGGCATCGCCTACAGCGTCGACGACCTGGCCCGCATCGCGGGCGCGGGCCTCGCCGCCAGCCCGACGACCGAGGTCCTCATCGAGGAGTCGATCATCGGCTGGAAGGAGTACGAGCTGGAGGTGATGCGCGACAAGGCCGACAACGTCGTCATCATCTGCTCGATCGAGAACCTCGACCCGATGGGCGTGCACACCGGCGACTCGATCACGGTCGCGCCGGCGATGACGCTCACCGACCGGGAGTACCAGCACCTGCGCGACCTCGCCATCGGCATCATCCGCGAGGTCGGCGTCGACACCGGCGGCTGCAACATCCAGTACGCCGTCAACCCGGCCGACGGCCGGGTCATCGTCATCGAGATGAACCCCCGCGTCTCCCGCTCGAGCGCCCTGGCCTCCAAGGCGACCGGCTTCCCGATCGCGAAGATCGCGGCCAAGGTCGCGATCGGCTACACCCTCGACGAGATCCCCAACGACATCACCGTGCGCGCCGACGGCTCCAGCACACCGGCGGCGTTCGAGCCGACGCTCGACTACGTCGTGGTGAAGGTGCCGCGGTTCGCGTTCGAGAAGTTCCCGGGCGCCGACCCGCGGCTGACGACGCACATGAAGTCGGTCGGCGAGGCGATGGCGATCGGCCGCAACTTCACCGAGGCCCTGCAGAAGGCGCTGCGCTCGCTGGAGTCCAAGGACGCCGCCTTCGACTGGCACCAGGAGTGGGTCGAGCTCGACAAGGACGCGCTGCTCGCCGAGATCGAGGTCCCGCACGACGGCCGCCTCAAGAAGGTGATGGACGCGCTGCGCGCCGGCGCGACCGCCGAGGAGGTCTTCGACCACACCAAGATCGACCCCTGGTACGTCGACCAGCTGCTGCTGATCAACGAGATCGCCGAGGAGGTCACCGCAGCCCCCGAGCTCACGCCCGAGCTGCTGCGCAGGGCCAAGCGACACGGCTTCTCCGACGTGCAGATCGGCAAGATCCGCGGCATGACGCCCGACGTGGTCCGCGGCGTGCGGCACGCCCTCGGCATCCGCCCCGTCTACAAGACGGTCGATACGTGTGCCGCCGAGTTCGCCGCGGCCACGCCGTACCACTACTCGTCCTACGACGAGGAGACCGAGGTCGCGCCGCGCGAGAGGCAGGCGGTGATCATCCTCGGCTCGGGTCCCAACCGGATCGGCCAGGGCATCGAGTTCGACTACTCGTGCGTGCATGCCGCGCTCACGCTCAGTGAGGCCGGCTACGAGACGATCATGGTCAACTGCAACCCGGAGACGGTCTCGACCGACTACGACACCTCCGACCGGCTCTACTTCGAGCCACTCACCCTGGAGGACGTCCTCGAGATCGTGCACGCGGAGGAGCAGGCCGGCCCGGTCGCCGGTGTGATCTGCCAGCTCGGTGGGCAGACCCCGCTCGGGCTCGCGCAGGGGCTGAAGGACAACGGGGTGACGATCCTGGGCACCTCGCCCGAGGCGATCCACCTGGCCGAGGAGCGCGGTGCCTTCGGGCGGGTGCTCGCCGACGCTGGGCTGCCCGCGCCGAAGTACGGCATGGCGACCAGCTTCCCCGACGCCCACCGCATCGCGGCCGAGATCGGCTACCCGGTGATGGTGCGTCCGTCGTACGTCCTGGGCGGGCGCGGCATGGAGATCGTGTACGACGACGCCGCGCTCGAGGGCTACATCGGGCGCTCGACCGAGATCGGTCCGGCGCACCCGGTGCTGGTCGACCGCTTCATCGACGACGCGGTCGAGATCGACGTCGACGCGCTGTACGACGGCACGGAGCTCTTCCTCGGCGGCGTGATGGAGCACATCGAGGAGGCCGGCATCCACTCCGGCGACTCGTCCTGCGCGCTGCCACCGATCACGCTCGGGCGGGCTGAGATCGACCGGATCCGGACAGCGACCGAGGCCATCGCGCAGGGTGTCGGCGTGCTCGGGCTGCTCAACATCCAGTTCGCGCTCGGCTCCGACGTCCTCTACGTGCTCGAGGCCAACCCGCGCGCCAGCCGGACGGTGCCGTTCGTGTCGAAGGCGACCGCGACGCCACTGGCGAAGGCCGCCGCCCGGGTGATGCTCGGCGAGACGATCGCCGGGCTGCGTGCGGCGGGGGTGCTGCCCGCGACGGGCGACGGTGGCACCCTGCCGGCCGACCAGCCGATCGCGGTCAAGGAGGCGGTGATGCCGTTCAACCGGTTCCGCAGCCCGGACGGCAAGCAGGTCGACACGGTGCTCGGCCCGGAGATGAAGTCGACCGGCGAGGTGATGGGCCTGGACGCCGACTTCGGGACCGCGTTCGCCAAGGCGCAGGCCGGTGCCTTCGGTCCGCTGCCGAGCGGCGGCAAGGTGTTCGTCAGCATGGCCAACCGTGACAAGCGGCACATGATCTTCCCGATCAAGGTGCTTGCCGACCACGGCTTCGAGATCCTCGCGACCCAGGGCACGGCGGAGGTGCTGCGGCGCAACGGCGTCCGGACCGAGGTGGTCCGCAAGCACTGGGAGGGCGAGGGTCCGAACGGCGAGAAGACCACCGTCCAGCTGATCCTCGACGGTGACATCCAGCTGGTGATCAACACGCCCAACGGCTCGACGAGCGGCTCGTCCGCGCGGGTCGACGGCTACGAGATCCGGACCGCCGCCATCATGGCCAACATCCCGTGCATCACGACGGTCCAGGGGCTCGGTGCCGCGGTGCAGGGCATCGAGGCGCTGGAGCGCGGCGAGATCGGCGTACGGTCGCTGCAGGACTGGGCCCGCCGCTGATGTACCGCACGTTCTTCGACCGCGTCCTGACCCGTACCGACCCGGAGAAGGCGCACCACACCGCCTTCCGCGCGATCCGGGCGGCTCGGCCGGTGACGGCACGGCGACGTACGCCGGGCACGCCGGTATCCGCGCTCGGGCTGACCTTCCCCAACGTGCTGGGCCTGGCTGCGGGCTTCGACAAGAACGCCGTCGGCATCGATGCCCTGGCGGCCCTTGGCTTCGGGCACGTCGAGATCGGCACGGTCACGGGCGAGGGGCAGCCCGGCAACCCCACGCCGCGGCTCTTCCGGCTGCCCGAGGACCGCGCGGTGGTCAACCGGATGGGCTTCAACAACGACGGCGCCGAGGTGGTCGCCGCCCGACTGAAGGCACGCGGCCGTCGGTCGGGGCCGATCCTCGGGGTCAACATCGGCAAGACCAAGGTCGTCCCCGACGACGACCAGGCCGCGGTCGAGGCTGACTACGAGAAGAGCGCCCGCCTGCTCACGCCGTACGCCGACTACCTCGTCGTCAACGTCAGCTCGCCCAACACCCCGGGACTGCGCAACCTCCAGGCGGTGGAGAAGCTCCAGCCCCTGCTCGAGCACGTACGCCGCACCGCGGACGCTGCCTCGACCGAGCGCCGGGTCCCGCTGCTGGTGAAGATCGCGCCCGACCTCGCGGACGACGACGTGCTCGGGGTGGCCGACATGGCGCTCGCGATCGGCCTCGACGGCATCATCGCGACCAACACCACCATCTCCCGAGCTGACCTGCGCACCCCGGCCGCCCAGGTCGAGAAGATCGGCGTCGGCGGCCTCTCCGGGCGTCCGCTCACCGAGCGCTCGCTGGAGGTGCTGCGGCTGCTGCGCGGCCGCGTCGGCCCGGACCTGGCCCTGATCGGCGTCGGCGGCATCTCCACGGTCGAGGACGCCCAGGCCCGCCTCGACGCGGGTGCCACCCTGCTTCAGGGCTACACGGCCTTCATCTACGAGGGCCCGGGTGGCCCCGCCGGATCGTGCGGGGACTGGAGTCGTGATCCCGGCCAGCGGTGGGTCATCGACCTTCCTGACGTCCCGGACGGTGGATTGCACACCGCCGCCGACCGAGACCCACGGCCGCCCGCATCAGCAAGGAGTGACCCGATGACCTTCGGAGCCCGCCTGCACGCCGCGATCGATGCGCGCGGATCGTTCTGCGTCGGCATCGACCCGCACGCCGCCCTGCTCGCCGACTGGGGGCTGAGCGACGACGTCGCCGGGCTCGAGCGGTTCGCGCTGACGGTCGTCGAGGCGGTCGCGCCGCACGTCTCCGTGGTCAAACCGCAGTCGGCGTTCTACGAGCGGTTCGGCAGCCGGGGGATCGCGGTGCTCGAGCGGGTCATCGCCGACTCGCGCGCCGCCGGCGCGCTGGTGCTGCTCGACGTCAAGCGCGGCGACATCGGCTCGACCAGCCAGGCGTACGCCGATGCCTACCTCGACCCGACCTCGCCGCTGGCCTCCGACGCGATCACCGCCAGCCCCTACCTCGGCTTCGGCTCGCTCGACCCGATGATCGACACCGCTCGCCGCCACGACGCCGGCGTCTTCGTGCTCGCACTGACCTCCAACAAGGAGGGTCCCGAGGTGCAGCACGCCATGGCCGCGGGCGGCGGCACCGTCGCGGGAGGTGTCCTCGAGCGGCTGCGCCGGCTCAACGCCGACGCCGAGCCCCTCGGCTCGTTCGGCGCGGTGATCGGTGCGACGATCGCCGACTCCGGCGAGGACTTCGCGTTCAACGGCCCCATCCTGGCGCCCGGGTACGGCGCGCAGGGCGGGACGACCGCCGACCTGCGCCGGATCTTCGGCGGCACCGGCGCCGTCCTGGCGAGCTCGTCGCGCGAGGTGCTCCGGCTCGGCCCGGACCCGACCGCGATGCGCGACGCCGTACGACGCACCAACGACGAGCTGCGCGCGTGAGGCGAGCCGCCTGCCGGCTCCTGGTCGGGGCCCTGGTGGTGCCGCTGCTGGCGGCGTGCGGCTCGGACACCGACGGCTACTGCGATGCCGTCGAGGACCACCAGCAGGAGCTCAGCGAGATCGTCAGTGGCGGCGAGCCCGACGCGATGCTCCAGGCGCTCGCCATCTTCCAGGACCTGGCCGACCGGGCGCCGGCCGACGTCTCCGACGAGTGGGAGCAGGTCACCGGCAGCGTCGAGGCACTCCAGCAGGCGCTGGACGACGCGGACGTCGACGCCTCGACGTACGACCGGGACGAGCCGCCGGCGGGCCTGAGCGCCGCGGAGAAGAAGTCCATCGACGACGCGGCAGCACGGGTCGGCGGCGCCGAGACCCTCCAGGCGATCAAGGACCTCGACCAGCAGGCCCGAGACGTTTGCCACACCCCGCTCTCGCTGTAGTCGTCCGCGGCGGACTTCGATTGCTGCCCGTCCGGGGTTCTGACTAGATTGGCCACTTACGTCCCTGACCAGCACCACTCCGCCTCGCCGACCCGAAGGACCCACGCTCGTGGCTCTGCCCCCGCTCACCCCTGAACAGCGTCAGGCGGCCCTCGACAAGGCCGCCGCCTCCCGGAGAGAGCGGGCCGAGGTCAAGAACCGACTGAAGAACTCCGGCGCCTCGATCGCCGACGTGCTCGAGGAGGGTCAGCGCAACGAGGTGGTCGGCAAGATGCGGGTCGTCGACCTGCTGCAGGCGATGCCCGGCCTGGGCAAGGTACGCGCCCGCCAGCTGATGGAACGGCTCGGCATCGCCGAGAGCCGCCGGGTGCGGGGTCTCGGCACCAAGCAGGTGGCCGCGCTCGAGAAGGAGTTCGCGGCGCGTGACTGACGCGGCTCCCGCCGAGCCCGTGGCGCGGCGCTCCCGGCTCGTCGTCCTCGCCGGCCCGACCGCCGTCGGCAAGGGGACGGTCGCGGCCGACGTACGACAGCGGCACCCCGAGGTCTGGATCTCGGTGTCCGCCACCACCCGGCTGCCGCGCCCCGGTGAGCTGGACGGCGTGCACTACTGGTTCGTCGACGACGCCCAGTTCGACGCGATGATCGAGAACGGCGATCTGCTCGAGTGGGCCGTGGTCCACCGGGCGGCCCGCTACGGCACTCCGCGCAAGCCCGTCGAGAAGGTGCTCGCCGAAGGCCGCTCGGCGATGCTGGAGATCGATCTCCAGGGCGCTCGGCAGGTGCGCGCGAGCATGTCGGACGCGCTGTTCGTCTTCCTGAAGCCGCCCTCGTGGGACGAGCTGGTCCGCCGGCTGGTGGGCCGGGGGACCGAGACCGAGGAGGAGCGGGAGCGTCGCCTCGTCACCGCGCGCGAGGAACTGGCCGCCGAGACCGAGTTCGACGTGAGCATCGTGAACCACGAAGTTCACGCTGCAGCCGAGGAGTTGGTAGCCTTGATGTTGCAATCCCCGACAACTCTGTGAGGCCTCTGCGTGTCTGCCCCGAAAATCGCCGGTGAGGGTGTCACCAACCCCTCGATCGACGACCTGCTCACCAAGACCGACAGCAAGTACAAGTTGGTTCTCTTCAGCGCCAAGCGCGCCCGGCAGATCAACGCCTACTACTCGCAGCTGGGCGAGGGCCTGCTCGAGTACGTCGGCCCGCTCGTCGACACGCACGTGCAGGAGAAGCCGCTGTCGATCGCGCTGCGCGAGATCAACGACGACCTGCTCGTCTGTGAGGACATCGACCCCGCTGAGATCGCTGCCGAGGAGGCCGCCGCCCAGGCTGCCGCCGAGGCCGGCTTCGCTGCGGGCAAGTGACCTGACCGGTCGATGACCGAGACCCACGACGTGGCCGTTTCCCCCGGGAGGCGGCCACGTGTCGTTCTCGGGGTGTCGGGCGGGATCGCCGCCTACAAGGCCTGCGAGCTGCTCCGGCGCCTCACCGAGTCCGGCCACGACGTCACCGTCGTCCCGACCGCGGCGGCGCTCGAGTTCGTCGGCGCCCCGACCTGGGCGGCGCTCTCCGGCAAGCCGGTCGCCACCGACGTGTGGACCGGCGTCCACGAGGTGCCCCACGTCCGGATCGGCCAGGCGGCCGACCTGGTGGTCGTCGCGCCCGCGACCGCCGACCTGCTCGCCAAGGCCACCCACGGCCTGGCCGACGACCTGCTGACCAGCACGCTGCTGACCGCGCGCTGCCCGGTGGTCTTCGCGCCGGCCATGCACACCGAGATGTGGGAGCACCCCGCGACCCGGGCCAACGTCGCCACGCTGCGCTCCCGGGGCGCGCTGGTCATCGAGCCCGCCGAGGGGCGCCTCACCGGCAAGGACACCGGCAAGGGCCGGCTGCCCGAGCCCGCCGAGATCTTCGAGACCTGCCTGGAGGTGCTCGCGCGCGGAGCGGCGACCGGCTCGACCGCCGAGCTCACCGACCTCGCCGGGCGCTCCGTGGTCGTGTCGGCCGGTGGCACCCGTGAGTACCTCGACCCGGTGCGCTTCCTCGGCAACCGCTCGTCCGGCCTCCAGGGCTACGCGCTGGCCCGGGCCGCGGCCGCGCGGGGAGCCGAGGTGACCCTGGTCGCCGCCAACGTCGCGCTGCCCGACCCGGC
Source organism: uncultured Actinomycetota bacterium (assembly GCA_963717855.1). GTDB lineage: Bacteria > Actinomycetota > Actinomycetes > Propionibacteriales > Nocardioidaceae > Nocardioides. The sequence continues at coordinate 574,725 of CAVQXF010000001.1, forward strand.
CGGGGTCAAGGTGGTGCGGGTGGAGACCACGGCGCAGCTGCGCCAGGAGGTCGTGACCGCCGCCGCCTCGGCGGACGTGGTCGTGATGGCCGCGGCGCCGGCCGACTTCCGGCCCGTCGCGGTCAGCGAGGCCAAGATCAAGAAGGCCGCGGACGGTTCGGCGCCGGGCATCGACCTCACCCAGAACCCCGACATCCTGCACGAGATCGCCACCGACCGGGCCCGCACGGGCCAGGTGATCGTGGGCTTCGCCGCCGAGACCGGCGACGACAGCGGGTCCGTGCTCGACCTGGCTCGCGCCAAGCTGGCCCGCAAGGGCTGCGACCTGCTCGTCGTCAACGACGTCAGTGGGGGAGCGGTCTTCGGGAGCCCCGACAACGAGGCCGTGATCCTGGCCGCCGACGGTGCCGCCGTCGAGGTCGCTCGCGGCTCGAAGGCGGCGCTGGCCAACGTCATCTGGGACCAGGTCAGCCGACGCCTCGGCTGAGTCGCTGAGACCGCCGTACCGACATCTGGACGGCCCGTTAAGGTGGCTCGCAACATCCGCGCGCAACAAGGAGCAGCAGTGACTGGACGCCTCTTCACGTCGGAATCGGTGACCGAGGGTCACCCGGACAAGATCGCCGACCAGATCAGCGACTCGGTCCTCGACGCGATGCTCGAGCAGGACCCCTACAGCCGGGTCGCGGTCGAGACGCTGCTGACGACCGGACTGGTCGTGGTCGCCGGTGAGGTGACCACCACCGGCTACGTCGACATCAAGCAGAAGGTCCGCGACCGCATCCTCGCGATCGGCTACGACTCCTCGATCAAGGGCTTCGACGGAGCGTCCTGCGGCGTGATGGTCGCGATCGGCGGACAGTCCGGTGACATCGCTCAGGGCGTCGACACCGGTCACGAGAGCCGCACCGGCTCCGTGGACGCGATGGACAAGCAGGGCGCCGGCGACCAGGGCCTGATGTTCGGCTACGCCTGCGACGACACCGACGTGCTGATGCCGCTGCCGATCGTGATCGCCCAGCGCCTGGCCGAGCAGCTGAGCGAGGTCCGCAAGGACGGCACGCTGCCCTACCTGCGTCCCGACGGCAAGACCCAGGTCACGATCGAGTACGACGCCGACAACCGGCCCGTGCGCGTCGACACGGTGGTGCTCTCCACGCAGCACTCCGAGGAGACCGAGCTCGACGCCCTCGAGATCGACATCAAGAAGCACGTCATCGACCCCGTGCTCGAGGACTTCTCGATCCCGTCGGAGGGCTACCGCCTGCTGGTCAACCCGACCGGTCGCTTCGTGGTCGGCGGCCCGATGGGCGACGCCGGCCTGACCGGCCGCAAGATCATCGTCGACACGTACGGCGGCATGGCCCGTCACGGTGGCGGCGCCTTCTCCGGCAAGGACCCGTCGAAGGTCGACCGCTCCGCGGCGTACGCCATGCGCTGGGTCGCCAAGAACGTCGTGGCCGCCGGCCTGGCCCGCCGCTGCGAGGCCCAGGTCGCCTACGCGATCGGCAAGGCGCAGCCCGTCGGGGTCTTCATCGAGACCTTCGGCACCGGCGTCGTGGATGACGAGACCATCCAGGCGGCCGTGCTCGAGGTGTTCGACCTGCGCCCGGCAGCGATCATCCGCGACCTCGACCTGCTGCGCCCGATCTACGCGAAGACCGCTGCGTACGGCCACTTCGGCCGCGAGCTGCCCGAGTTCACCTGGGAGCGCACCGACCGCGCGGATGCCCTGAAGGCCGCGGCCGGCATCTGACCGATAGCCAGTCAGCGCCCCGACATGCCCCGAACGGGGCATGTCGGGGCGGCTTCACGTTGTCCTAGCCTTTGTCCGCCCTCCCTTTTCTGCCTTGCCTCGGGGTCCAACGACGACCCGGACGCCCTATCGCTCGTCGCGCCCAGGAGATCTGTATGACCCGCGCCCGTCTGCTCGTACCCTCGCTGCTCAGCGCAGCCCTCGTCTGCGGCTCGCTCGTCGCCCTCGGCTCGGCGCCGGCGCTGGCTGCCGACCCCGAGGCGCTGGCCCTCAGCCGACTGGGCCAGGACGCCGACGGCACGCTGACCATCCGGCGCAACGGGTCCGACGCTGTCGAGTTCGTCGGGGTGCCCGCCTCCGCGGAGGTCGACAACCCGACGGTCACGTCGACGACCGGGGTGGCCGCTGCAGCGGACCGGCACCTCGCTCGCTACGGCGCGGCCGTCGGGGCGGACCAGCCGGGCACCACCTTGGAGCGCACCGCCGTGCGGCCGACCCTGGCCGGCGACGTGGTCCGCTACCAGCAGCACGTCGACGGCGTCCCCGTGGTGGGCGGCGACGTCGTGGTCGGGCTTCGCGAGGACGGCGAGCTGTCCTCCGTGCTCTCACACACCTCCGACCGGACCGTGCTGCCCGCAGCGAGCGTCAGTGAGGCCGACGCCACCGCGCAGGCGCGTGCGGCGTTCGAGAAGAGTGCCGGTCACGGTGGCGACGCCACCGTCGAGTCCCAGGGCCGCTGGCTCCTCGACGCCTCGCTGGTAGGCGGCAGCGCCCAGACGCCCGACCGCACGGTCTGGCGCTTCGAGCTCACCCGCGGCGCCGGCGAGCGCCGCCAGATCATGGTCGACGACCGCACCGGCGCCATCGTCATGGACGTCGACCAGATCCAGCACGCCGCGCCGCGTGTCGTGTGCGACAACGCCAACGTCCGACAGGCCTCCGACCTCGCGTGCACCTCGGGCTACACCGGGGGTGCGGCAAGCGCTGTCGCCGACGTCAACACCGCGTTCGCCCTCAGCGACGTCGTGTCGACGTTCTACCAGCAGGTCGGCGGCATCGACCTCACCAACCTGCTGGGGGTCGCGACGTCCTCGGGCAAGAAGCTGGCCTCCACCGTCCGCTGGTGCTACACCGGCACCGCCAACCCGTGCGCGTACCCGAATGCCTTCTGGAACGGCCAGCAGATGTACTACGGCCAGGGGTACGCCGGCGCTGACGACGTCGTCGGCCACGAGATGACCCACGGCGTCACCGAGCGCAACTCGGGCCTCTTCTACTGGGGTCAGTCCGGGGCGATCAACGAGTCGATCTCCGACATCATGGGCGAGATCATCGACCACCGCTACGCCTCTTCGGGCGACGCAGCGACGAACTGGGCGCTCGGCGAGACGATCCCAGGCAAGCCGAACGGCCTGCGGAACATGGCCAACCCGCCGGCGTTCAGCGACCCGGACAAGATGACGAGCACCTACTACGCCGCCCCGGAGACCTGCGAGAACCCGAACACCGCGGCGACGTGCTACCCGGACAGTGACGGCGTGCACACCAACTCCGGCGTCGGCAACAAGACCTTCTACCTGATCTCCCAGGGCGGCACCTTCAACGGCCAGGCGATCGCCGGCATCGACGTCGGGGACGCGACCCTGACGAAGTCGGCCAAGCTGTGGCTGCTGGTCGACCAGTCGTTGTCGTCGGGCAGTGACTACGCCGACGTCGCAGCCGTGCTCGACCAGAGCTGCCAGGCGTTGGTCGCCCGTCGTACGACCGGGTTCACCGCCACCACGTGCGCCAACGTGCACAAGGCGGGCCTGGCCACCGAGCTGCGCGTGACCCCGACGAGGAACCCGCAGCCGGCCGACGCCGCGGCCACCTGCCCGACCGGGACGAGCAAGCGCGTGCTCTTCAGCAGCGAGAGCGGCAACGTCACGTCCAAGTTCGTGCCGAGCACGGGCGCCTGGGCGTCGTCGTCCTGGGGCCGGGGCAGGGCGCTCGCGCGCTCGGGCTCGACGTGGGGCTCCGGCGAGCCCAAGAAGATCGGTGCGAACTCGCTGGTGTTCCGGTCCGGTCTCCGGCTGCCGGCTCGGCAGCGGACCTACCTCCACTTCCAGCAGTGGCGGGTCCTCGACTTCGCCCAGGGCAACGCGTACGACGCCGGCACCGTCGAGGTGGACAACACCGGCGATGCCCGTGGACCTGTCGATGTCGCCCGCCAGCCCTGGGTGAACGGTCCCACGAACACCATCTACACGGGCTACGGCAACCCGGCGGCCGGGCGCAAGGGGTTCGGCGGGGACAGCCGCGGCTACGTCGCCAGCCGGGTCGACCTGACGGCCTTCGCGGGCGCCACGGTCAAGCCGCGCTTCACCATGAACACCGACAACGCGGTCTCCTACATCGGCTGGGCCGTCGACGACATCACCGTCTACACCTGCGACCTCCCGAAGCTGCGCGCCAACGCGCCGAAGGTGGTCGGCAAGGCGCAGGTCGGGAAGCGGCTGACCGCGCGCCCCGGCGTCTGGGCACCCTCCGGCGTCAAGCTCGGCTACCGCTGGCTGCGCAACGGCAAGGCCATCAAGAAGGCCACCAAGCGCACGTACAAGCTGGCCAAGGCCGACCAGGGCAAGCGGATCTCGGTGCGGGTCACGGGCAGCAAGTCGGGTTACGCCATCAAGACGGTGACGTCGCAGCGCACCGCCAAGGTCAAGAAGAAGCGCTGAGCACGGCGTCCTCGGGGTCGGCGGCGACTGGTACAACTGCCGCCATGGCCGATCCCGAGGACCCCGAGCTGCTGCCGGGCATGGCCCGCGCGTCGGTGAAGGCGTCCCAGGCGAAGGCTCGGGCCACCCGCGCGCGCAAGGCGGCTGCGGCCGAGCCAGCAGCGCTCGACCCGGTGGCCCGGGTCCTGGTCGACGTGCCCCTGGCTCACCTCGACCGCACCTTCGACTACGGCGTCCCGGCGGCCATGGCCGAGACCGCGGTGCCGGGTGCGCGGGTGAAGGTCCGGTTCGCCGGTCAGGACGTCGACGGCTTCGTGCTCGCGCGCGGGGCCGAGAGCGACCACACGGGTCGGCTGAGCCCGCTGCGCCGGGTGGTCAGCTCCGAACCCGTGCTCCATCCGGCGGTCGCCGCGCTCGCGGGCGAGCTGGCGCAGCGGTACGCCGGCACCCGCTCCGACGTGCTGCGCCTCGCGGTGCCCCAGCGGCACGCCACCACCGAGAAGGAGCCGTCGCCGCCTGCCGGGCCGTGGCACCACGACCCTGGCGCCGGCGAGTCGGCCTGGCTCGAGCACCAGCCCGGTCCGGCGTTCCTGCGCCACCTGACCGCCGGTGGCAGCCCGCGGGCGGTCTGGTCGGCCGCGCCTGCCACCGACTGGCCGATGCTCGTCGCGCACGCGGCGGCCGCGACCCTGGCCTCGGGCCGTGGTGTGGTGATCTGCGTGCCCGACGGCAAGGACGTGGCGCGAGTCGACCGCGCCCTGCTGGCGACGCTGGGCGAGGGCCAGCACGTGACGCTCACCGCCGACGCCGGGCCGGCTCGGCGCTACCGCGACTTCCTCGCCGTCAGCAGAGGGGCCCGGAGGATCGTGATCGGCACCCGCGCCGCGAGCTTCGCGCCGGTCCGCGACCTCGGCCTCGTCGTCATCTGGGACGACGGCGATGACCTGCACGCCGAGCCGCGGGCGCCGTACCCGCACACCCGCGAGACGTTGCTGCTGCGAGCCGAGAGCGAGGGCACCGGTGCCCTGATCGGTGGCTTCGTGCGCACCGTCGAGGCGGCGTACCTGCTCCGCACCGGATGGGCGCAGGAGATCGGCGCGGACCGGGCGGAGGTGCGCCGCCGGGTGAGCGTGCAGATCGCCGGCGAGGAGACCGACCGCACTCGCGGCGGGGCGCGCATCCCGCGCGAGGTCCACCTGGCCGTGCGCGACGCCCTGGAGATCGGGCCGGTGCTCGTCCAGACCCCCCGGCTCGGCTACGTCAACGTGCTCGCCTGTGAGCGCTGCCGGACGCCGGCGCGGTGTCAGTCCTGCCAGGGCCCGCTGGCCCTGACCGGTCCGGCGACCCCACCCGCGTGCCGCTGGTGCGGCACCCTGGACGAGGCCTGGGCCTGCCGCGAGTGCGGTCATCGCGGCCTGCGGGCGCCGATCCTCGGTGACGCCCGCACCGCCGAGGAGCTCGGTCGCGCGCTGCCCAACACGCGCGTGCGCACCAGCTCCGGAGACACCGTGCTCGCGACAGTCTCGGCGGCGAAGCAGGTGGTGGTCGCGACGCCCGGCGCCGAGCCGGTCGCCGAGGGTGGCTATGCCGCGGTGGTGCTGCTCGACACGTGGCTGCTGCTCTCCCGGATCGACCTGCGGGCGGGGGAGGAGGCACTGCGGCGCTGGGCCGACGCGGCCGCGCTGGTCCGGCCCGGCGGCCGGGTGGTCGCGGTCGGCGATCCGGCGCACCCGACGCTCCAGGCCCTGGTCCGGTGGGACCCGGCCGGCCACGCCGAGCGCGAGACCGACGAGCGCGTGGCTGCCCACCTGCCGCCGGCCAGCCGGCTCGCCACGATCACCGGTGAGCCCGGGGCCGTCGACGACGCGCTGACCCTGCTGGCTGCTCCGGCCTCGGCCGAGCTGCTCGGCCCGGTCGACGTCACCGAGGGCGAGAGCCGGGTGGTGGTGCGGGTGCCGCGAGCCGAGGGTGCCGCTCTCTCCCAGGCGCTCGGGGAGCTCCAGCGGCTCCGCTCGGCGCGCAAGCTCGACGCCGTACGCATCCAGGTGGATCCACCGACCCTGTGAGCATCGGCCGCTCACTAGACTCGGCCCGTGCCCATCCAGCCCATCCGCCTCTTCGGCGACCCTGTGCTCCGCAAGCCCGCGCTCGAGGTGGTGGACTTCGACAAGGAGCTGCGCCGCCTCGTCGAGGACCTCACCGACACCATGCTGGAGGCACCCGGTGCGGGCCTTGCGGCTCCGCAGATCGGGGTGGGCCTGCGGGTCTTCACCTGGCACGTCGAGGGCGAGCTCGGCCACCTGGTCAACCCGCGCCTGGAGCTGTCCGAGGACACCCAGCACGGCTCCGAGGGCTGCCTGTCGATCCCGGACCTGAGCTTCGACTGCACCCGCGCGCTCTCCGTGGTCGCCCACGGCTTCTCCATGCACGGTGAGCCGGTGACGATCGCGGGCTCCGAGCTGCTCGCCCGCGCGATCCAGCACGAGACCGACCACCTCGACGGGATCCTCTTCATCGACCGGCTCGACACCGACTCCCGCAAGGCGGCGATGAAGGCGATCCGGGAGGCCGACTGGTTCGGTCTCGAGCAACCACGGGTGAAGGTCTCCCCGCACGCCACGAACGGGTTCGGTCTCTGATGCGCGTCGTCTTCGCCGGGACCCCCGAGGTCGCCGTACCGGCCCTCGACGCCGTCGCCGACTCCGGGCACGAGCTCGTCGGCGTCGTCACCCGCCCGGACGCGCCGTCCGGTCGTGGTCGCAGGCTGACCCCGAGCCCGGTCGCACTGCGCGCCGAGGAGCTGGGCGTCCCCGTGCTCAAGCCCGAGCACCCCCGCGACCCGGACTTCCAGGACGCCCTGCGTGCGCTGGAACCGGACTGCTGCCCGGTGGTGGCGTACGGCGCGCTGCTGCCACAGTCGGCGCTCGACATCCCACCGCACGGGTGGGTCAACCTGCACTTCTCCGTGCTGCCGCACTGGCGCGGGGCAGCGCCCGTGCAGCACGCCATCTGGAACAACGACGAGGTCACGGGCGCCACGACCTTCCGGATCGTCAAGGAGCTCGACGCCGGCCCGACGTTCGGCGTGATGACGGAGCGGATCCGGCCCAACGACACCTCCGGCGACCTGCTGGGTCGGCTGGCCGAGGGTGGCGCCGGGCTGCTCGTCGCCACGCTCGACGGGATCGCCGACGGCTCGCTCTACGAGCGCGCGCAGCAGGCCGAGGGCATCTCCTTCGCCCCGAAGATCCAGGTCGAGGACGCCCGCGTCGACTGGTCCCGGCCCGCGATCGCCGTCGACTGTCAGGTGCGCGCATGCACACCGGCGCCCGGGGCGTGGACGACGTACGCCGGGGAGCGGGTCAAGCTCGGTCCGGTGACTCTCACCGACCAGGTGCTCGAACCCGGCGTGCTCGAGGTCGGCAAGAAGGACGTGCTGGTGGGCACCGGCACCCATGCCGTACGCCTCGGCGACGTGCAGGCCCACGGCAAGAAGCAGATGGCGGCCGCCGACTGGGCGCGCGGCCTCCGGTTCGAGGCCGGAGCGGTGTTGGGGACATGAGCGGCCGGGCCCGGATCGACCCGGCTCGTCTGGTCGCCTTCGAGGTGCTCAAGGCCGTGCGCGTCGAGGACGCGTACACCAACCTCGTGCTGCCCGCCCTGCTCCGCCAGGAGGGGCTGAGTGGACGGGACGCGGCGTTCGCGACCGAGCTGGCGTCGGGGACGATCCGGTGGCAGGGCACCTACGACGCGATCCTCGCCGCCTGCATCGACCGTCAGCTCAGCAAGGTCGAGTCGAAGGTGCTCGACGCACTCCGGCTGGGCACCCACCAGCTGCTCGCGATGCGGGTGCCGTCGCACGCGGCGATCAGCACGACCGTCGACCTCGTGCGCTTCCGGGTCAGCTCGGGGGCCGCCGGCTTCGCCAACGCGGTGCTCCGCAAGGTCTCCGCTCAGGACCTGGCTGCCTGGATCGCGCAGGTCGCGCCCGACCCGGCCACGGCATACAGCCACCCGGCGTGGGTCGTCGACGAGCTGCGTGCCGCACTCGGCCGCGACGACGAGCTCGAGGCGTTGCTGAGCGCCGACAACGAGCCGCCGAAGGTCACCCTCGTGGCTCGACCGGGACGCTCATCGCGTGCGGAGCTGCCGGGGGAGCCGACCGTGTTCTCGCCGTACGGCGTCGTGCTGGCGGGTGGCGACCCCGGGCAGGTCCCGGCGGTCGCCAAGGGCCGGGCAGGCGTGCAGGACGAAGGCTCGCAGCTGGTCGCGATCGCGGCCGCGGCCGCGCCGGTCGAGGGCGCTGACGCGCGGTGGCTCGACCTGTGTGCCGGACCCGGGGGCAAGGCCGCCCTGCTCGCCGCGCTGGCCGCGGAGCGTGGCGCCGGCCTGGTCGCGTCAGAGCGACAGCCGCACCGCGCGCTCCTGGTGAAGCGGGCGCTGCGACGAGCAGCCGGCGTCACCGGGATCGTGACCGCCGACGGCACCGCCCCGCCGTACCGTCCGGCCTCCTTCGACCGCGTGCTGGTCGACGCGCCCTGCACCGGCCTGGGCGCGCTGCGCCGGCGGCCCGAGGCCCGCTGGCGCCGACGTCCGAAGGACGTGGTCGAGCTGGTGCAGCTCCAGGAGCGGCTGCTCGGGTCCGCACTGGACGTCACCCGGCCCGGAGGCGTGGTGCTGTACGCGACCTGCTCGCCGGTGCTGGCCGAGACGAGCGGGGTGGTGTCAGCCGTCCTCGGCCGTCGCGAGGACGTGGTGCTCGAGGACCTCGGCCCCGTCCTTCCCGACCTACCTGATGCCCACGGTCCGCTGCCGGGCACGCTCCAGCTGTGGCCGCACCGGCACGGCACCGACGCGATGTTCCTGGCGCTGCTGCGCAGGCGCTGATCCTTCAGTCGTCGCTGAGCACGTGCCGCAGGTAGCGGCCCGGGGCGTCCAGGTAGGCCTTCCAGTGGTGGACGAGCTCCAGCTCCTCCCAGGAGGTACGCCGGTAGCCCCAGTCGCCGACCTCGAGGACCGTCGCACCGGGCATGGCGGCGAGCACCGGGGAGTGGGTTGCGCAGAGCACCTGTCCGCCGTCCTCGACGATGCGGTGGAGGACAGAGATCAGGCCCAGGGTCGAGGAGAACGACAGTGCCGCCTCAGGCTCGTCGAGGCAGTAGAAGCCGGGCGAGTCGAAGCGGGTGCGCAGCACCGCGAGGAACGACTCCCCGTGGCTCATCTCGTGGAACCGAGGCTCGTTGCGGCCCGGGTTGTCCTCCAGGTACGAGTAGAAGCCGTGCATGGTCTCGGCGCGCAGGAAGAACCCCCACCGGGCGGACCCGATGCCGCGCTGCAGCCGCAGCGTCGAGCCCAGCTCTGACTCCGTCGCCCGGGTGGCGTGCCGGCTTCCGGTCGAGCCGCCTTCGGCGCCCAGGCCGTACGCCGTCGCGACCGCCTCGACGAGCGTGGACTTCCCCGACCCGTTCTCGCCGACGAGGAACGTGACGCCGCGGGAGAGCTCCAAACCCTCGCCGGCGAGCTGGGAGACGGCGGGGATCGTCATCGGCCAGGCGCGCGGGTCCGGGCGGCGCTCCGGGTCCACCTCGACACGGACGACGGGAGGCTGGTCGAAGTCCATGTCCGAACCGTAGGCGCTGCCAGCCCCTAGATTGGAGCGCATGCCCACGAAGCCGCCGGCGGTCGAGATCGAGGTCGACGACCGGGTCGTGCGGGTCAGCAACCCCGACCGGGTCTACTTCCCGGAGAGTGGCGCGACCAAGCTCGACCTGGTCGAGTACTACCTCGCCGTCGGCCCCGGCATCGTCAACGCGCTCTTCGAGCGGCCGTGCATGCTGCACCGCTTCCCCAAGGGACTGGCCGGCGACAAGGTGCACCAGAAGCGGATCCCCTCCGGCGCGCCGCCCTGGCTCGAGACCGTGCAGCTGCACTTCCCGCGCTGGAACCGCACCGCCGACGAGCTCTGCGTCACCGAGCTGGCCGCCGTGATCTGGGCGGTGCAGATGTCGACAGTGGAGTTCCACCCGTGGAACAGCCGGCGCGAGGACACGGAGAGACCCGACGAGTGGCGCATCGACCTCGACCCGGGTCCGTTGAGCGACTACGACCAGGTGCGCCGGGTCGCCCACGTCGCCCACGAGGTGCTCGACGAGCTCGGGGCGGTCGGTCACCCCAAGACCAGCGGCAGCAAGGGGATGCACGTCTACGTGCGGATCCGCCCCGACCACGGGTTCAAGGAGGTACGGCGGGCCGCGCTCGCCTTCGCCCGGGAGGTCGAGCGCCGGGCGCCCGACGACGTCACGACGCAGTGGTGGCGCAAGGACCGCGACCCGCACCACCTCTTCGTCGACTACAACCAGAACGCGCGCGACCACACCATCGCCGCGGCGTACTCGGTGCGCGGGCTGCCCGACGCTCGGGTCTCCACCCCGATCCGCTGGGACGAGGTCGACGACGCCGATCCTCGCGACTTCACGATCTTCACCGTGCCCGACCGGTTCGCCGACCTCGGCGACCTGCACTCCGACATCGACGAGCACGTCTTCGACATCGCGCCTCTCCTCGAGTGGGCTGAGCGGGACGAGAGAGACGGCGCGGAGACACCGGCGGAGCCGGAGGAATGAGGAACCCGGTGACCCTGGCACTGACCCCTTGTGGCCACCCTCCGATGCGCGGATAGTGCCCACTAGCCCACCGCGTCGATCCCGGGAGACACCATGGCGGCAGGACCCGAGCTCCAGAAGACCCTGACCCAGCGCCAGCTCTCGATGATCGCGATGGGTGGCGTGATCGGTGCCGGCCTGTTCGTCGGCTCCGGAGCGGTGATCGCCGCCGCCGGTCCGGGTGCCTTCATCACCTATGCGATCACCGGCGTCCTGATCATCATGGTGATGCGGATGCTGGCCGAGATGGCGGTCGCCAACCCGTCCACCGGCTCGTTCGCCGACTACTCGCGCGAGGCCCTCGGTGGCTGGGCCGGGTTCTCGGTCGCCTGGCTCTACTGGTACTTCTGGGTGATCGTCGTCGGCTTCGAGGCGGTGGCCGGGGCCAAGATCATCCAGTACTGGATCGACGTGCCCCTGTGGATCTCGGCCCTCATCCTGATGACGCTGATGACGGCGACGAACCTGATCTCGGTGTCGTCGTTCGGCGAGTTCGAGTTCTGGTTCGCCGGCATCAAAGTCGCCGCCATCATCTTCTTCATCGCCATCGGCAGCCTGTTCGTGCTGGGCATCTGGCCCAACAAGAGCCTGGACTTCAGCAACCTCTGGTCCCACGGCGGCTTCCTGCCGGAGGGACCGAGCGCGCTGACCGCCGGAGTCGTGACCGTCATCTTCTCCATGGTCGGCGCCGAGGTGGCCACGATCGCCGCGGCGGAGTCGGAGAACCCGGAGAAGGCGGTCGCCAAGGCGGCGAACTCCGTGATCCTGCGGATCTCGCTGTTCTTCGTCGGCTCGATCTTCCTGCTGACCGTGATCCTGCCGTGGAACGACGTCAGCCTCGGATCCTCGCCATTCGTCGCCGCCTTCAACGAGATGGGGATCCCGTACGCCGCCGACCTGATGAACGCGGTCGTGCTCACCGCAGTCCTCTCCTGCCTGAACTCCGGGCTCTACACCTCCTCGCGGATGCTCTTCGTGCTCGCCGCTCGTCGCGAGGCCCCGGCCGTGCTGGTCACGGTCAACCGCCGCGGCGTGCCGATGCCGGCCATCCTCGCGTCCTCGGTGGTCGGGTTCCTCTGCGTCATCGCGGCGGCGATCGACGAGGACGGCGTCTTCACGTTCCTCCTCAACTCCTCCGGCGCGATCATCCTCTTCGTCTACCTGCTGATCGCCATCTCCCAGATCACGCTTCGCCGCCGCGTCGACGACTCGACCCTGAAGGTCAAGATGTGGCTCTTCCCGGTGCTGTCGATCCTCACTGCGCTCGGGATCGTCGCCGTGCTGGTGCAGATGGCGCTGCAGAGCGACGTCCGCTCGCAGCTGATCCTCAGCCTGCTGTCCTGGGCGGTGGTGCTGGTCCTGTACGTCGTCAACCGCTACGTCCTGGGCCGGACGCCTCGTGACGAGGCAGAGGTGACGGGGGGTGCGGCGACGAGGGTCCTGGTGCTGGCCAACGAGACGGTCCGCTCCGCTGAGCTGCTGGAGGAGCTGCGGCGGATCGACGCCGACGGTGGCGCGACGTACTTCGTGTCCGTGCCGGCGAGCCCGGTCGAGACCGGGCAGGCAGAAGTGCACGGTCCGCTGCAGGTGTGGGACGCGACGGCGGCGGCTGCGCAGGCGCGGCTCGACGCGATGCTGGAGACGCTGCACTCGGAGGGCCTGAGCGCCGAGGGCGCGCTCGGCGACTTCCGGCCGCTGCGCGCGCTGGCCGAGGCCGTGAGGACCTTCGAGCCGGACCAGATCGTGATCGCCACGCGACCGCTCGCCGACTCGGTGTGGCAGCGCTACGACGTCGTCGAGCGGGCACGCGCGGCGTACGACGTCCCGGTGACGCACGTCGTGGTCGAGCCTGCAGCGGTCGCCGGTAGGTCATGACAGTCCTTGCCGGGTGCGGCGTCCGGGAGAGTGGCGCCGCCTCGCTCTCCCTCGCTGCGCAGCTCGCCCGCTCCTCCGGTGAGGACGTCGTCGTCGCCGTCGTCGTCGCCGCGGCGTGGCCGCCGAGCCCCGAGCGGGTCGACATCGACTACCGCGCGTTCCTGGCCAGGCGGGCGCAGGAGACCCTCGACCAGGCCCGGCGCTGGATGCCGGACGACGTCAGCACCGAGTTCGTCGTCCACCACGCCGCCTCGATCCCCGTCGGCCTGCTCGAGGTCGGGGTTGCGCACGGCGCGAGCGTGCTGGTGCTGGGCTCGGCCGAGAGCGGCGGCCTCGGTCACGTCGCGCTCGGTTCGGTCGCATATCGCGTCGTCCACGGCTCGGGGATCCCGGTGGCCTTCGCCCCCCGGGGCTTCCGGGCGGTGCCGGGCGGACGGGTCGGTCGGGTCACGGCGGCGTACGGCGGCGCGCAGCGCGACCGCGAGCTCATCACCGCAGCGGCTCACTACGCAGCGGCCGTGTCGTCGGCCTTCCGGATCGCGTCGTTCTCGGTCCGGCCCCGGATGGTGTTCGCCTCCACCCTGGCCGGTTCGGGGGAGGAGGTCGTGCTCGACCATTGGTTCGAGCGCACCGAGACGGTCCTGCGCGATCGCCTCCTCGAGGTGCAGGACCTGCCGGACGTGCCCCGACCGCTCGAGATCCTGATCGGCGACGGCCACGGATGGAGCGAGGCCATCAGGAAGGGCGACTGGGCCAGCGACGACGTCCTCGTCGTGGGGGCGGGCTCGCAGAGTCCGCTCGCCTCGCTCGTCCTCGGCTCGCGTGCCTCCAAGATCCTGCGCAACGCCCCGGTGCCGGTGATCGCTCTGCCTCGCGGGGGACGGCTGACGTCAGGCTGAGATCTCAGCCGCCCTCAGTGCCACGATCTCGCGCAGCACGTCGTCGGGGATCGGGTGCTCGGCCGAGAACTGCACCGATCCCTTGGACCGCTTGAAGTCGGTGAGCCTGTCGGCGAGGGCCTCGAGCACGGGCGGGCTGAACGGGTAGAGCGAGAGGTGCTTCGCGGTCGCCTGCACCGAGAACAGGGGAGAGCCCCCGAGCTTGAGAGCCGGCATCCCGTAGCTGGCACCCTCCACCGCGTCGGGAGCCGCAGCGGCAGCGACGTCCCACGCGTGCCGTAGAGCGGCTCGCGACGCTGGGTCGGTGACGGACTCGACGTACTGGTGGAAGGTGGCCACCGGTTCACGCTAGCGCCTCACTAGACTCCGGCGCGTGGGCCACATCCAGATCACTCCGAGCATCCTGAACGCCGACTTCGCCCGGTTGGGCGAGGAGGTCGCCCGCATCGGCAGCGCCGACTGGGTGCACGTGGACGTGATGGACAACCACTTCGTGCCCAACCTGACCTTCGGCCCGACCATGGTCGAGGCGCTGGCCCGCTCGACCGACGTCCCGCTGGACGCGCACCTGATGATCGAGGACGCCGACCGCGAGGCACTGGCCTACGTCGAGGCCGGCTGCGGCTCGGTGACCTTCCACGTCGAGGCCACCAGGGCGCCGGTGCGACTGGCCCGGGAGATCCGCGCCCACGGTGCCCGCGCGAGCATGGCGCTGAAGCCGGCGACGCCGATCGACCCGTACGAGGACCTGCTCGCCGAGCTCGACATGCTGCTGCTGATGACCGTCGAGCCGGGCTTCGGCGGGCAGAAGTTCCTCGACCTGGTGCTGCCGAAGATCCGACGGGCGCGCGAGCTGATGGACAAGCACGGCGTCGAGACCTGGCTCCAGGTCGACGGCGGGGTATCGCTCGAGACGATCGAGCGCTGCGCCGACGCCGGTGCCGACGTCTTCGTCGCCGGCTCGGCCGTCTACTCCGCCGACGACCCCGACCGGATGATCGGTGAGCTGCGCGCGAAGGCCGAGTCCGCCGTCTCTGGGTGAGGTCGTCGTTTGGTCACCAACCGCGCGTTCTGCGGCCTGAAATCTGCGGTTGGTGACCAAACCGCAGGTCTGGTCGGCGCGGCGGTGAGTGTGCCACCGATCTCGGTGTCGGAACGGTTGCTGGCTCACCGCCCGGCACTGGTGGTCGTCAGGTCGTCGTTTGGTCACCAACCGCACGTTCTGCGGCCTGAAATCTGCGGTTGGTGACCAAACCGCAGGTCGAAGACCCGCAAGCGTCTCGTGATGTGACACGGCACACGAGGTGGCAGGAGGCCCCCTTGTGGCAGACTCGCCCCGACGAGTTTTCAGCTCGCGTGCTCTGGGGTCGGTGTAATTCCGAGCCGGCGGTGACTGATCGAGAGATCGGAAGTCCGCGACCCGGTCACAGCCAGTGACCGGTTGACCAGGTGAGACTCCTGGACCGACGGTGAAAGTCCGGATGGGAAGCGCACGCAGGTGTCCTCACGTACGTCGTACGTGTGCGACCTGTCCAGCCCCGGAGTCCGTGATCGGACATGAGGGGCCCAGCCATGAGCAGCACCGCCGCCGAGCAGGCCGCCATGCGGCGCGCCCTCGTGCTCGCGGCGACCCCTGGCGTGCCGCTCGGGCCCAACCCCCGCGTCGGCTGCGTTCTGATCGACGACGACGGCGCGACCGTCGCCGAGGGTCACCACGGGGGTGCGGGCACCCCGCACGCCGAGGCCGACGCCTTGGCCCGGGCCGGGGCACGGGCAGCAGGCACGACCGCCGTCGTGACGCTCGAGCCCTGCAACCACACCGGTCGTACCGCCCCGTGCGCGCAGGCGCTGGTCGCGGCCGGCGTACGACGGGTGGTGTTCGCCCAGGCCGATCCCAACCCGACCGCGGCCGGGGGAGCGCAGACGCTGCGGGCCGCCGGCGTCGAGGTCGAGTCGGGACTTCTGGCGGTCGAGTCGGGACTTCTGAACAGGGTCTGGACCTTCGCGGTCGAGCACGGCCGCCCGTTCGTGACCTGGAAGTTCGCCACGACGCTCGACGGTCGCAGTGCGGCGGCCGACGGCACCAGCCGCTGGGTGTCCAGCAGGGCTTCGCGCCTCGACACCCACCGCCTGCGGGCGCTCTGCGACGTCATGCTGGTCGGCACGAACACGGTCGCCGTCGACGACCCGCTGCTCACGGTCCGCGACGACCTCGACCAGCCGCTCGAGCGCCAGCCCCTGCGCGCGGTGATGGGGGAGCGTGACCTCGACCCTGGTCGCCGCATCTTCAACGCCGATGCCGAGAGCGTCCACCTGCGCACCCGAGACCCGCACACCGCCCTCGCCGAGCTCTACGCGCGCGACCGCCAGCATGTCTTCCTCGAGGGTGGGCCGACGCTGGCCGCGGCCTTCCTGCGGGCCGGCCTGGTCGACGAGATCGTCGTGTACGTCGCCCCGATGCTGCTGGGCGCCGGCCGTGACGCCGTCGCCGACCTCGGAATCACCACGATCGCCGATGCGTTCCGACCCCGGGTCACGGACATCACCGTGCTCGACGCCCCGGATGGGCAGGGCGAGGGCGAGCAGCCCAACGTCCGCCTGACCCTGACCCCTGAGAGGCACTGACATGTTCACCGGCATCGTCGAGGAGCTCGGCACCGTCGCAGCCATCGAGGACCAGGGCGACGCGATCCGCCTCAGCATCCACGCATCGACCGTGCTCGAGGACGCCGGGCTCGGTGACTCCATCTCGGTCAACGGCTGCTGCCTGACCATCACGACGTACGACGCCGGCACCTGGACCGCCGACGTCATGCAGGAGACCCTCGACAAGACCAGCCTGTACGGCGTCCGCCCCGGCGACCGCGTCAACCTCGAGCGCGCGGTCACCGCCGACAAGCGCCTCGGCGGCCACATCGTCCAGGGTCACGTCGACGGCGTCGGCACCGTCCTGAGCCGCACGCCCAGCGAGCACTGGGAGGTCGTCGAGATCGCGCTGCCGACCGAGCTCAGCCGCTACCTGGTCGACAAGGGCTCGATCACCGTCGACGGGGTCAGCCTCACCGTCGTGGAGGCCGGCGACGACCGGTTCACGGTCAGCCTGATCCCTGAGACCCTCGCTCGCACCACGCTCGGCGGCCGCCGACCCGGCGACCGGGTCAACCTCGAGGTCGACATCATCGCCAAGTACGTCGAGCGCCTGCTGCCCTACAGCGGAGGGAGCCAGGCATGAGCACCTTCTCGGCGTTGTACGACGCCCACCTGACCATCTCCGGCCACCCGATCACCTGGCGCGAGATCGTCGGCAACGGGTTCGGGTTCGCGTCGGCCGTAGGTGGCCTGCGCCGCCGGGTCTGGGCCTGGCCGGTCGGCATCGTCGGCAACGTGCTGCTCTTCACGGTCTTCATCGCCGCGACCTTCGACGCGCAGGCCCAGCAGCCGCTCTTCGGCCAGGCCGGTCGCCAGGTCTTCTTCATCATCACCAGCATCTACGGCTGGCACCGCTGGCAGCAGGCCAAGCAGGCCCACGGTGGCGGCGACGTGCCGGCCATCGACCCACGGTGGGCGACCGCCCGCGAGCGGGTCGCCTACCTGGTGGCCGCCGCTGCCGGCGTCCTCCTCTGCCAGTGGGTCTTCTCCGTCGTCGGGGCCGGGTGGCCGGCACCGCGTTGGTACTACTGGTGCGACGCCTGGATCTTCGTCGGCTCCATGCTGGCGACGTACGCGATGGCCCGGGGCTGGAACGACTTCTGGCTCGCCTGGATCGCGGTCGACCTGGTGGGCGTGCCCCTGCTGTGGCACTCCGGCTACTTCCCGTCCGCGATCCTCTACGTCTTCTACGGCGCTCTCTGCATCGCCGGCTTCATCACCTGGTGGCGCGCCACCGCGGCCGCACCCGGCCAGCAACAGCGAGAGAAGGTTCCAGCATGAGCCAGCAAGAAGCGCAGCACGACGGTGTTCGGCTCGACAGCATCGAGCGCGCGATCGCCGACATCGCTGCCGGCAAGGCCGTCATCGTCGTGGACGACGAGACCCGCGAGAACGAGGGCGACATCATCTTCGCCGCCAGCAAGGCGACACCGGAGCTGATGGCGTTCACGATCCGGCACAGCAGCGGGGTCATCTGCGTCCCGATGCCCGCCGACATGCTCGACCGCCTCGAGATCCCGCTGATGACGCCGCACAACAAGGACAAGCTGCGCACGGCGTACACGATCTCGGTCGACGCCCGTGACGGCGTCAGCACCGGCATCTCCGCGAAGGACCGCGCCCACACGGCCCGGGTCCTCGCCGACTCGGCGACCGAGCCGTGGGAGATCACCCGTCCCGGTCACGTCTTCCCGCTGCGCTACCGCGAGGGCGGCGTGCTCGTACGCCGGGGTCACACCGAGGCGGCGGTCGACCTGGCCACCCTCGCCGGGCTCACCCCGGCCGGGGTCCTCGTCGAGGTCGTCAACGACGACGGCACCATGAAGCGCGCGCCGGAGCTGCGCGCGTTCGCCGACGAGCACGACCTCGCGATGATCTCGATCGACGACCTGGTCCGCTACCGCCGGCGCCACGAGAACCTCGTCGAGCGCGTCGCCGAGACGCGGCTGCCGACCCGCCACGGCGACTTCACGGCGTACGGCTACCGGATCACCGTCGACGGCTCCGAGCACATCGCGCTGGTGTACGGCGACGTCAGTGCTGCATCTGGGGGAAGCGAGCAGCCGGTGCTGACCCGGGTGCACTCCGAGTGCCTGACCGGCGACGTCTTCGGCAGCGCCCGCTGCGACTGCGGTCCGCAGCTCGACGAGGCTCTGGAGCGCATCGTCGAGGAGGGGCGCGGCGTCGTCGTCTACCTGCGCGGCCACGAGGGCCGGGGGATCGGGCTGGTCGCCAAGCTGCAGGCCTACCAGCTCCAGGACGGCGGCCGCGACACCGTGGACGCCAACCTCGACCTCGGCCTGCCGGCCGACGCGCGTCACTACGGCACCGCGACCCAGGTCCTGCGTGACCTCGGCGTCACCAACGTGCGCCTGATGACCAACAACCCCGACAAGGTCGACAACCTCGAGGACTTCGGCGTCCACGTCGCCGAACGGGTCGCCCTCACGCCGCACCCCAACGACCACAACATCGCCTACCTGCTGACCAAGCGCGACCGGATGGGCCACGACCTGCCCAACCTCGCCGCCGACGCAGCCGACCTCGCCAAGAACGGAGCCTGACCATGGCCGGACACGGAGCCCCGGACCAGGAGCCCGTCGACTGCAGCGACCTCAGGGTCGCGGTCGTCGCGGCCAGCTGGCACACCCAGGTCATGGACGGCCTGCTCGCCGGCGCCGAGCGCGCCCTGGCGGACTTCCAGGTGAGCGAGCAGCAGGTGGTCCGCGTCCCCGGGACCTTCGAGCTGCCGGTCGTCGCGAGCGCGCTGGCGGCTCAGGGGTACGACGCCGTCGTCGCGCTCGGCGTGGTGGTCCGCGGTGGGACGCCGCACTTCGACTACGTCTGCAACGCCGCGACCGACGGCCTGGTCCGCGTCGGTCTCGACCACACGGTCGCCGTCGGGTTCGGCGTGCTCACCTGCGACGACGACCAGCAGGCGCTCGACCGGGCCGGGCTGGCCGGCTCGAAGGAGGACAAGGGCTACGAGGCGACGGCTGCCGCTCTTCTCACGGCAAGGACCCTGCGGAAGATCGCCGCGACCACGCCGTAGGCTGGTCGCTCGTGAAGACGTTCGACGAGCTCTGGACCGAGCTGCAGGCCAAGGCTCGGACCCGCCCTGAGGGATCCGGCACCGTGCGCGAGCTCGACGCCGGCGTCCATTTCATCGGCAAGAAGCTGGTCGAGGAGGCCGCCGAGTCCTGGATGGCGGCCGAGCACGAGGGCAAGGAGCGCGCGGCCGAGGAGATCAGCCAGCTGCTCTACCACGCCCAGGTGCTCATGCTCGCGACCGGCATCGAGCTCGACGACGTCTACGCCCACCTCTGAGGAACAGTCGATGGCACTTCTCCGCGTAGCGGTCCCCAACAAGGGATCGCTGTCCCAGTCCGCCACCGAGATCCTGCGCGAGGCCGGCTACCGGCAGCGCGAGGACTCCAAGCAGCTGACCCTGATCGACGCCGAGAACGGCGTCGAGTTCTTCTACCTGCGCCCGCGCGACATCGCGCTGTACGTCGGGGAGGGCACGCTCGACGTCGGGATCACCGGTCGCGACCTGCTGCGCGACTCCGGCGCCAAGGCCGAGGAGGTCACCGGCCTCGGGTTCGGTCGCAGCCGGTTCCGCTTCGCCGGACCGGCCGGGGCCTACACCGACCTCGCTGAGCTCGCCGGCACCCGCATCGCCACGTCGTACGTCGGGGTGGTCCGCTCGTTCCTCGAAGAACGCCACATCGACGCGACCGTCGTACGCCTCGACGGCGCCGTCGAGACCAGCATCCAGCTCGGCGTCGCCGACGTGATCGCCGATGTCGTCGAGACCGGCAGCACGCTGCGGCAGGCGGGCCTGGAGACCTTCGGCGAGACGATCCTCGACTCGGAGGCCGTGCTCGTCACCCGCGGTGGCTCGGTGCCTACCGGCTTCGAGGTCTTCAAGCGCCGCGTCGACGGCGTCCTGGTCGCCCGCAGCTACGTGATGATGGACTACGACATCGAGTCCGCGAACGTGACGGCAGCGGTCGCCCTCACGCCCGGGATCGAGGGCCCGACCATCGCGCCGCTTCATCGCGACGGCTGGGTAGCGGTCCGGGCGATGGTCCCGCGCGACGGCTCCCAGCGCCTGATGGACGAGCTGTTCGACATCGGTGCTCGCGGCATCCTGCTGACCGACATCCATGCCTGCCGCCTCTGACCGCCCGCCGGTGCCGGCCCTGCCGCACACCTGGCGCCCCTTCGGCGTCCGACTGGCCGGGGCCGTCCTGGGCGGGGGACTGATCGTGGTCTGCGCCCTTGCCTGGGTCGGCTTCGACGACGAGACCCGCTCCAAGTTCACCGGGTTCCAGCGTGGCACCGTGATCGCGCTCGGTCTGTTCGCCTTCACGCTGTGGTACGCCCTGGTGCGCTCACGGGTCGTCGCCGAGGTCGAGCGGCTGGTCGTCGTCAACGGCTACCGGCGCCGTGAGTTCGAGTGGGCCCAGCTGGTCGGGGTGCACCTGCCGCCCGGCGCGCCGTGGGTGACCCTCGACCTGGCCGACGGCACCTCGGTCGCCGCGATGGGCATCCAGGGATCCGACGGTGACCGGGCGCGTACGGCGGTGCGCCAGCTGCGCGCCCTCGCCGAGCAGCAGACCGCCTAGGACACGCCGGAGGTCTCGACGACCAGGTCCGCGCGGGATCGGGTGCCGTGCCGGTCGAAGTGCTCCTGCTCGGCGACGGCCCACGCCTCCCAGTAGGGCGCGAAGGCCTCGCCGTCGCGCTCGAGCCCCCGCCTCATCCGGTCCGCGCGCGGCGCCTCGACCCAGACGAGCGCGGTCACCAGGTCGGCGACGGTGCGCGAGCCCGATCCGACCCCCTCGAGCACGACCAGCGGCGCGAGCGGCACCGACACCTCCTCGGCGTACGCACCGAGGATCCAGTCGTAGCGACGGAAGGCGCCCGGTCGTCCCTCGGCGAGCGGCCGGAGCACTCCGCCCAGCTGCGCGTCGACGTGCGGCAGCCCGTCCCAGCCCTCGATGAGGTCGTCCATGTGCACCACGCGGGCGTCCGGCTCGAGCTCGGCGATCGCTGCGGCGAGCGTCGTCTTGCCCGACCCGGACGGACCGTCGACGCAGACCAGCCGACCGGGCCCGAGGGTCGGGGGCCGGCTGCGGACCAGGTCGAGGACCGTCCGCGCCGCCGGCTCAGAAGGCTTGGCCACACCCGCGATAGCTGGGCACGGACTCCACGAACTCGCTGCCCGAGAGCAGGTGCACGCTGAGGGCGTGCTCGAAGGGTTCGCCCGACTTCGCCGGCCGGAACCACACCAGGTCGCCGATCTCCAGCAGGCTCGTCGGCTGACCGGTCAGCGGGGTCTGCACCTCGCCCGCGCCCTCGAGGCTGAGCAGCTCCAGACCGGCGGGCGCCCAGGGGGTCGGCAGCCGGTCGGGACCGGCAGGTCCTGACGCGATCAGGCCGCCGCCGTGCACGGTGACCATCCCGGCGGCGGGGCGTCGTACGACCGGCAGCCCGAAGTACGACGCAGGCCGCGGCTCGAAGGAGCGGTAGTGGTCGAAGAGCGTCGGGACCAGCAGGCCGGAGCCGGCCGCGATCTCGGTCACGACCGGGTCGGCGGCGGTCTCGGCGACCGAGCCCGAGCCGCCGGCGTTCCAGAACTCCAGGTCGGCGATCTCACGCAGCGCATCGGCGATCTCGCGACGGCGTACGGCGAGCTGCGACAGCGACAGGGACTTGATCCGGCGCAGGATCACCGACCGCGCCCGAGCCGTGGGTACGGCGTCCTGGAGGCCGGCCACCTGACCCTCGTAGGTCATCGCGCCGACGAGCCGGAACCCGTTGCGGTCCGAGATGGCGCGGGCCAGGGCCACGATGGAGGCCGTGTCCTTCAAGGGGGAGCGCTTCGGGCCGACGTGCTGTCCGGCCATCTGGAGCCCGGCGTCGACGTCGAGGGCGATGCGCACGGGCACCGTGGGGGAGACCCGGACGCTGTCGATCACGTCGAGGTGGTCGGTGCTGTCGACCATCAGGGTGATCGCGGCGGCGGAGGTGGGCGAGGCGACCAGCTCGGCGAGGGCGCCGCGGTCGACGGTGGGGTAGGCCACCACGATGTCGTCGCTGATGCCCTGGGCGTGCAGCCACAGGGCCTCACGCAGGGTGAACGCCAGCACGCCCTGGAAGCCGTCGTGCGCGAGCGCGCGCTCGATCAGGGCGGGGATGCGCAGCGACTTCGAGGCCACCCGCACGGGCAGGCCGCCGGCTCGGCGCACGAGGTCGTCGGCGTTGGCGTCGAACGCGTCCAGGTCGACGACGAAGACGGGGGTGGGCACCGCGACGCCCAGCTTCGCGACGGCGTCACCCAGTCGGGACCACAGCTTGTTGCGGTCCACGTCGGTCGTTGGCATCAGCTGATGCCTCGCTTGCGCAGGAGTGCCTCGATGTCTGCCATGTCGTTATCTTCGGCCAACGCCGGACGACCCTTGCGAGCGGGTCCTGCTGAGGGCAGCTCCTTCCCGTCCTGGTCGGAGGATGGACCGACCTCGCGAGCACGCAGCCGCCCACCCACCCCGATCAGCACGACAGAGATGCCGGCGAGCACCACGCCCATCCACACGACCGGGCTGAAGACGAGGCTGCTCGCCCAGTCCCCGATCTCGGTGACGATGCCGGTGAACATCTGCAGGGTGTTGGTCAGGTACGCAGCGAGCGGCAGCAGGGTGAACCCCAGCGCCCGTACGCCGGAAGCCAGACCACGGCTGCGGAAGGCGAACCAGGTCCAGATGCCACCGGCCACGGTCAGGCTGAGGGTGAGTGCCGCCCACGCTGCGTCGTCCACGGTTCCAGCGTCCCATACGACAGGTGAGGGACCGCGTCAGGCGAAAGGCCGTGACCTTCGTGTCCTGCGGTGCTCCGCCGCCGGCCGATTCGCTGCTGGGCGAGCGCCGGACGAGAATGGGCGCGTGCTCGAGCCCGACCCCACCCGTTCCCGCGTGATCCCCGATCCCGGGTTCGCGGGCGACGACGGGTCGGCACCGATTGCTCTGGCCGCGGCGCTGGTCGGCTGGCAGCGCGACCCGTCGACGTACCCCGAGGCCCTGGCGGCGCTCCAGCGCTGCCGGCTGCTGGTGCCGGTCGTCGCGATCCTCGGCGAGGTGGAGCACGACGCCGCCGGGCTCGCCCGCGAGAAGGACAGCGACATGGCCACCGTCCTGATCCGGGGCGCCGACGGTCGGCTGGCGCTGCTCGCCTTCACCGGCAGTGCCGAGCTCGCGAGCTGGGACCCCCAGGCGCGGCCGGTCCCCGTCAGCGCGCAGGTCGCGGCGCAGTCCGCGCTCCAGGAGGACGCTGCGGCTCTGGTCGTCGACCTGGCCGGACCCGTTCGGTTCGTCGTCGAGGCCGACGACCTGCGTGGCCTGGCCGAGGGCTGGATGCTGGCCCGGGTCGCCGGCGGTGTCGCGTGGATTCGGCCGGGGCAGGAATCTTCGGCTAGCATCTAGCGTTGACCGATCAGTTCCGTCCCGACCGTTCGCGGCCGAGTCGGAGCAGATCTCACAAGCGGAGCCAGCAGCATCGTCTCCCACCCGCATCGATCGCCCAGCAGCTGCCCAGAAGTTTGGGTAGGGAGCACCACAGATCGTCGGGTCCGGTCCCGAAGGCTTGGCCTGCGGCGTGGACGTGTTCCTCGGCGTGAGCCTCCCGGCCTTCGATGGCACTCCCACTGGCGTGGGGGGCGCCGCGACTGGCTTCCGCTTGCACAAGCGGAAGCCTTCGTTGATTTCGGACCTCCTCCGAGGACCGGTGCCGGCAGGGACTTCCGGTCACATGGCCATCAGGAGGACACATCAGCACCGAGCTGCGCATCAACGACAGGATCCGGGTTCCCGAGGTCCGACTCGTTGGACCCAACGGGGAGACGGTCGGCATCGTGCCGACCGACCAGGCCCTGAAGCTTGCCCAGGAGGCTGACCTCGACCTCGTCGAGATCGCCCCGCAGGGCAAGCCGCCAGTCTGCAAGCTCATGGACTACGGCAAGTTCAAGTACGAGAACGCCCAGAAGGCTCGCGAGGCCCGTCGCAACCAGACGAACGTGATCATCAAGGAGATGAAGCTTCGTCCGAAGATCGACGCGCACGACTACGAGACCAAGAAGGGTCACGTCGTGCGGTTCCTGCGCGCCGGGGACAAGGTCAAGATCACGATCATGTTCCGCGGTCGTGAGCAGCACCGCCCCGAGCTGGGCTTCCGGCTGCTGCAGAAGCTGGCCGAGGACGTGACGGAGCTGGGCTTCGTCGAGTCCTCGCCGAAGCAGGACGGCCGCAACATGATCATGGTGCTCGGCCCGCACAAGAAGAAGGCCGACGCCAAGGTCGACCTCAAGGCCGAGAAGGACGCCAAGGCTGCCGAGCGGGCAGCGCTGGTCGCCGACGAGCAGGCCGAGCGCGACGCCGCGCACGCTGCTGGTCCGGTCGCCCAGAAGAAGGAGCGAGGCCGCTCCGAGAACCTCGATCCCGAGATCGAGGCCTGAGACCTCGGCGGTCCTCGGACCGTCGGAACAACGCGGGCGTTCGCCCCCGCGGCGAGCACGCCAGCAGGACGAGAAGAGAGAGCAGAGATGCCGAAGAACAAGACGCACTCCGGTGCCAGCAAGCGCTTCAAGGTGACCGGTTCCGGCAAGATCCTTCGCGAGAAGGCCGGCAAGCGCCACAACCTCGAGAAGAAGGCCTCCAAGGTCACCCGGCGCCTGACCGGCACCGTCGAGGTCGCCAAGGCCGACGTCCCGCGCGCGAAGAAGATGCTCGGTCTCTGACCAGCCCCGCCCTTCGGTGGTCGAGCTTGTCGAGACCCCCGCACCCAAGAAGTTTTTCAGCAACAAGGAGTAAATCGTGGCACGCGTCAAGCGGGCGGTAAACGCCCAGAAGAAGCGCCGGGTCGTCCTCGAGCGGGCCAGCGGCTACCGCGGCCAGCGCTCGCGGCTGTACCGCAAGGCCAAGGAGCAGGTCACCCACTCGTTGGTCTACAGCTACAACGACCGGCGCAAGAACAAGGGCAACTTCCGCAAGCTGTGGATCCAGCGGATCAACGCTGCGGCCCGCGCCCAGGGGATGACCTACAACCGGTTCATCCAGGGTCTGAACCTCGCCGGTATCGAGGTCGACCGCAAGATCCTCGCCGAGCTCGCCGTCAACGACGTCGCGGCGTTCAACGTCCTCGTCGAGGCCGCCAAGGCCGCGCTGCCCGAGGACGTCAACGCGCCCAAGGTGTCGGCCTGACCGTCGTACCCCTGACCACGGGCAACGCCCGGGTCAAGGAGACGCGGAAGCTCAGCCGCCGCTCGGAACGCTCCGAGCGGCGGCTCTTCCTTGCCGACGGCCCCAAGGCCGTCGAGGGCGCCCTCGCGGTGCCTGGCTGCGTCGTGGAGGTCTTCGCCACCGTCGCCGCCACCGAGCAGTACGCCGCGCTCGCCGCGGCGGCTCCGCAGTGGACCCTCGTCGACGACCGGGCGCTGGCCTCGCTCAGTGACAGCGTCAGCCCGGCCGGTCTGGTCGGTCTCTGCCGCTTCCTCGACCGTCCCGCCACGGACGTCCTCCTTCCGGTGGCTGAGGAGGGACGAAGTCCCGTCTCGAAACCCCGACTCGTGGCGATCTGCGCCGACGTACGCGACCCTGGCAACGCAGGCACCGTCATCCGCTGCGCCGACGCGGCCGGCGCCGACGGGGTCGTGTTCGCCGGCCAGTCGGTCGACGTCTACAACCCGAAGACCGTCCGGGCCAGTGTGGGCAGCCTCTTCCACCTCCCGGTGGCGATCGAGACCGACCCGGTGGCCGCCGTACGCGCCGCCCGCGCCGCCGGCCTCCAGGTGCTGGCCGCCGACGGCGCCGGCGAAGTCGACCTGGACCACGCCGACGAACTGTTGGCCGCGCCGACGGCCTGGCTGTTCGGCAACGAGGCGTGGGGCCTGCCGGCTGAGCTCGCCGCCCTCGCCGACCATCGGGTCCGGATCCCGATCCACGGCCGCGCCGAGAGCCTCAACCTCTCGACCGCCGCCGCCCTGTGCCTCTACGCCTCGGCGCGGATCCAACGCCGCTGACCGCGACACCGCCTAGGGTGTGCGGCGTGCAGCCAGCCGACCTCGACCTGCTTGCCGACGGGGTGGTGCTCGCTGACGGCGACGGGATCGTGACGGTCCTCAACGCCGTGGCAGCGTCCTGGCTGGGCGCCGACCCGGGCGCTGCTGTGGGACTGCCGCTCGAGGAGGTGCTCGCGCTGCAGGACCACGACGGCCGGGACTGGTGCTCGTACAACCTCCCGTACGACGGCCTGCCGACCCGCTCCGCCGTGCCCGAGCAGCCGTGGTTGCTGCCCGACGGCACCGAGGTGCTGGTCGTCGCGCGGATCCACCGCCCGGCCCTCGACCGACCGGTCGCCGGGGTCGCCGTGAGCCTGCGCTCGGGGCGCGGCCGTGCCCGGCTCGACCGTGAGCGATCCGACCTGGTCGCCACCGTCGCCCACGAGCTGCGCTCGCCGCTCACCGGCGTCAAGGGATTCGTGCAGGCGCTGCTGAATCGCTGGGACAAGCTCAACGACGACCAGAAGAAGCTGATGCTCACCACCGTCAGCGCCGACTCCGACCGGCTCAGCCGGCTGATCGCCGAGCTGCTCGACGTGGCCCGGATCGACACCGGCCGGCTGCAGCTCTACCCGCGGCCCTCCGACGCGGCGGTGTTGGTGCGCCGGGTCGTCGACTCGGTCTCGGCGGGGACCAGCCGCCCGATCGAGCTGACGGCCGCCGACGACCTTCCGGAGGTGACCGTCGATCCCGACAAGTTCACCCAGGTGGTCACCAACCTGGTCGAGAACGCCGTACGACACGGCTCGGACGTCGTTCGGGTCGACCTGAGCGCCGTGGGCACGCCGGAGGTGACCGGTCTGCGACTCCGGGTGGAGGACGAGGGGGAGGGCATCTCGCCGGAGCTGCGTCGCCGCGTCTTCACGAAGTTCTGGAAGGGCGGCGGCAGTGGTGGCTCCGGGCTCGGTCTCTACCTCGTCAACGGCTTGGTGAAGGCGCACGGCGGCACGGTCACCATCGGCGAGGCCGACGGTGGCGGTGCCCGGGTCGACGTGGAGCTGCCGGCGTCACCGGAGTGAGGTCGGCTCTCCTTTGCCCGACACGTGGTAGAGCCGACCCTCCTGCGCCTTGACCGTGGCGACCAGCACGAAGCTCATCGTCACCAGCAGCGCCCAGGCGCCGATCTTCGCGGCGTGGACCGCCCGCCAGGCGTGCTCCTGGCCCGGGTACTGCCACGCCTCGAGGTACGTGGCTACGTTCTCGGCCAGCCACAGGAACAGCCCGATCAGCACGAACGACAGGGCGAGCGGCATCCGGTAGCGGGCGTCACCGACGCTGAAGTGCACGAACGAGCGACGCAGCACGACCAGTCCCAGCACCGCCAGGGCCACCCGGAGGTCGATGATCCAGTGGTGGGTGAAGAAGTTGGCGTAGATCGCCAGCGCCACGAGCGACGTCGCGAACGCCGGGTAGTGCGTGACGCGGAGGTCGAAGCGGCGCCACGCCTGGCAGATGTAGGACCCGACCGCGGCGTACATGAAGCCCGCGAAGAGCGGGACGCCGGCGATCTTCGTGACCGCGTCGCCGGGGTAGGCCCAGGATCCGACGTGGACCTTGAAGAGCTCGAGCCCCAGACCCAGAGCGTGGAAGGCGCAGATCACCAGCACCTCGCGCCAGCTCTCGAGGCCGAGGGCCCAGAAGGCGAGGGTGACGGCGACGCACCAGATGAGGAGGGCGTCGTACGTCGCGATCGGCAGCGGGACGGCGTACGCCACCAGCAGCCCGGCGAAGACAGCGACCGCGAAGACGCACGACTGCAGCTCCAGCCACGCGAAGCGCGCCACCTGCGCCGTACCGCGCCCCGAGACGCGGATCGCGGCGCGGGCGAGGCTCACGTCGGTCACACGACCACGGTAGCCAGCGGCTCGTCGTCGGCGCGGGGGGAACCGGTTCGCCCTGGCGCACCCGACCTCCATAGACTTCGGTGGTTGACATCGATGACGAAGCGACGAGAGAACTGACGTGTCTGGACCCAACACCGATTACGACCCCGTGGAGGTCACCCCGTTGAAGTCGGAGGAGGTCGAGGCCGCCCGTGACGCAGCGCTCGCTGCGATCGCGGCTGCGACCGACCTCGCCGAGCTGAAGCAGGTGCGGATCGACCACACGGGCGACCGGTCGCCGTTGGCGCTGGCGAACCGCGAGATCGGCGCGCTGCCGCCCCAGGCCCGCAAGGAGGCCGGCCAGCGCATCGGCCAGGCCCGCGGTGCGGTCAACCAGGCGCTGGGCAAGCGGCAGGCCGTGCTCGAGGCCGAGCACGAGGAGCGGATGCTGGTCGAGGAGACCGTCGACGTCACGCTGCCCACCGACCGGGTGCCCACCGGTGCCCGGCACCCGCTCACCACCGGCGCCGAGCTGATCGCCGACATCTTCGTCGCGATGGGCTGGGAGGTCGCCGAGGGCCCGGTCATCGAGGCCGAGTGGCTCAACTTCGACGCGCTCAACCTCGGTCCCGACCACCCGGCCCGCACCATGCAGGACACGTTCTGGACCGAGCCGCCTGAGAACCACCTCGTGCTGCGCACCCACACCTCTCCGGTGCAGGCGCGCACGATGCTCTCCCGCAAGCCCCCGATCTACGTCGTGTGCCCCGGTCGGGTCTTCCGCACCGACGAGTACGACGCCACGCACAGCCCGGTCTTCCACCAGGTCGAGGGCCTCGCGATCGACGAGGGCATCACGATGGCCAACCTCAAGGGCACGCTCGACCACTTCGCCGCCGCCATGTTCGGCGAGGGCATCAACACCCGCTTCCGCCCGTCGTACTTCCCCTTCACCGAGCCGAGCGCCGAGGTCGACCTGGTCTGCTTCGTCTGCCGCGGCGCCGGCGTGCTCGACGGTTCGCCGTGCCGCACCTGTCGTGGCGAGGGCTGGATCGAGTGGGGTGGCTGCGGCGTCGTCAACCCGCGGGTGCTGGCCGCCTGCGGCATCGACTCCGAGCGCTACACCGGCTTCGCGTTCGGGATGGGCATCGACCGCACGCTGATGTTCCGCCACGGCATCGAGGACCTGCGTGAGCTCTTCGAGGGCGATATCCGCTTCACCACTGCTTTCGGAACGGAACTCTGAATCATGAAGGCCCCTGTCTCCTGGATCCGGGAGTACGTCGACCTGCCGGACGGCGTCACCACCGAGGACCTCACCGAGCGCCTGACCGCACTCGGCCTCAAGCTCGAGGCTATTGAGAAGCCCGGCGACCAGATCACCGGCCCGCTCGTGGTCGGCAAGGTGCTCACCATGGAGCCCGAGCCGCAGAAGAACGGCAAGACGATCAACTGGTGCACCGTCGACGTGGCCGACGCCAACGGCACCGGCGAGCCCCAGGGCATCGTCTGCGGGGCCCACAACTTCCAGCCCGGCGACCTGGTCGTCGTCGTGCTCCCGGGCGCGGTGCTGCCGGGCGACTTCGCGATCTCCGCGCGCAAGACCTACGGCCACCTCTCCGCCGGCATGATCTGCTCGGCCCGCGAGCTCGGCCTGGGTGAGGATCACGACGGCATCATCGTGCTCCCCGAGGGTGCTGGCGTCCCCGGGGACAGTGCGTTCCCCGTGCTGGGGCTCGACGACGAGGTCATCGAGTTCGAGATCAACCCCGACCGCGCGTATGCACTCTCGCTGCGCGGCGTGGCCCGTGAGGCCGCCCTGGCGTACGGCGCGCCGTACCGCGACCCGGCCGAGCGCGCGATCCCCGAGCCCAACACCGACGGCTACCCGGTCGAGATCGCCGACCCCGCGGGCTGCCCGGTCTTCGTCGCGCGCAAGGTCACCGGATTCGACCCGGCCGCGGCCTCCCCGGACTGGATGGTGCGCCGGTTGACGCAGGCGGGCATGCGCCCGATCTCGCTCGCGGTCGACGTCACCAACTACGTGATGCTCGAGATCGGCCGGCCGATCCACGGGTACGACGCCGACAAGCTCACCGGACCGATCCGGGTCCGCCGCGCCAGCGACGGCGAGCGACTCACGACGCTCGACGGCGCCGACCGCGCGCTCTCACCCGAGGACCTCGTGGTCACCGACGACTCCGGGATCATCGGTCTGGGCGGCGTGATGGGGGGCGAGACCACCGAGATGTCGTCGACCACGACGTCGGTGCTGGTCGAGGCGGCCCACTGGGACGCCACGTCGATGTTCCGCACCGGCAAGCGCCACAAGCTCACCTCCGAGGCCGGCAAGCGCAACGAGCGCGGCGTCGACCCGGTCGTCACCCAGGCCGCGGCCGACCGCGTGGTCGAGCTGCTCACGACGTACGGCGGCGGCACGGCCGATGCTGGCGTCACGGTCGTCGGCACGGCCCCGTCGCAGCCCACGATCGAGATGGCCTACGACCTGCCCGCACGGGTGACCGGCATGGCCATCGACGCGGAGACCACCGTCGCCAACCTCGAAGCGGTGGGCTGCGTGCTCGAGCGGCACGACAGCACGCTGACCGCGACCACGCCGCCGTGGCGGCCCGACCTCGCTGACCCCTTCGACCTGGTCGAGGAGGTCGCCCGCATCGTCGGCTACGACCAGGTGCCGTCCGTGCTGCCCCGGGAGGCGGCCGGACGCGGCCTGACCCGCGAGCAGCGCCTGCGCCGTCGGGTCGGTCGGATGCTGGCCGGTGCCGGGTGTGTCGAGACGATCAGCTTCCCCTTCGTCGGCGACGCCGCCTTCGACGCGCTGGGACTGTCCGCCGACGACGTGCTCCGCAAGACGGTGCGTCTCGCCAACCCGCTCTCCAGCGAGGACCCGTCGTACACGACCACGCTCCTGCCGGGTCTGCTCAAGGCCGCGGCCCGCAACCTCGGCCGCGGTGCGGCCGGGGTGTCGCTCTTCGAGACCGGCACGGTCGCGTTCCCGGTCGACCGCGGGCCGGCGCCGATCTACGGCGTCGAGTGGCGTCCCAGTGACGCCGAGCTCGCCAAGCTGTTCGATGCGCTCCCGGAGCAGCCGCTGCACCTCGCCGTCGTCCTTGCGGGCGAGCGCGAGCGCGCCGGCTGGTGGGGCGCGGGTCGGGAGGCGAGCTGGTCCGACGCGATCGGCATCGTGCGTCGGCTCGGCACCGAGCTGGGCCTCGACGTCGAGGTCGTGTCGGCCTCGCGGGCGCCGTGGCACCCGGGCCGCTGCGCCCAGGTGCTCCTCGACGGCGTCGAGTTCGGCCACGCCGGCGAGCTGCACCCCAAGGTCTGCCAGGCGTTCGGCCTGCCCGCGCGCAGCGCCGCGGTGGAGGTCGACCTCGACTTCCTGATGCGGCACGCCCGCGACGTGACTCCTGGACCCGACTTCTCGTCGTACCCGCTGGCGAAGGAGGACGTCGCCCTCACCGTCGACGCCGCCGTCCCCACCGCGGCGGTCGAGTCGGCCCTGCGCGAGGGCGCCGGGGAGCTGCTCGAGTCGATCCGGCTCTTCGACCTCTACACCGGCGACCAGGTGGGGGAGGGGCGCAAGTCACTCGCGTTCGCGCTTCGGTTCCGGGCCGCCGACCGCACCCTCACCGAGGAGGAGACGACGGCCGCGCGCGACGCAGCCGTCGCGCTCGCCTCCGAGCGGACCGGTGCGGTCCAGCGGAGCTGACGGCAGCGCCGGCGCGACCCCGGCCCTGACGCTGCTCCCCGACGTCCGCTGGCACGGCGTGCCCGTGACGGGCGAGCGCTCCCAGGCGCTGCTCGCGGTTCTCGCGGCGACGCCCGACGAAGGCGTCAGCGAGCGCCGCCTGATCGACGAGCTGTGGGGTGAGGACGGCGTCCCCGCCAACCCCACCAAGGCGCTCCAGGTCGTCGTGTCGCGCGCCCGCACCGCCACCAGTGCGGACGCCATCGCGCGCACCCCGCACGGCTACCGGCTCGCTGTCGGCGACACCGACGTGTCCACCTTGCGCAGCCACTACGCGCGCGCCACCGACGCCGAGCGCTCCGGTGACTGGCAGGGCGTCGTCAACGCCGCCCGTCCGGCCACCGAGCTCATCATCTCCGAGGCGGGGGAGGGCGAGCTCCACGCCCTGCGGATGGACGCCCTCGGAATGCGAGCCGCGACCCGCGACCTGCTCGGCCGCGGGCTGTCCGCGCTCGGCCACCACGACGAGGCGCTCGAGGTCCTCGAGGCCAGCGAGCCGACCGAGCGCAACGTGCTGGCCCTGCTGCGGAGCGAGGCCGCGGTCCGCGGCGTGCCCGCCGCTCTCGAGCGGTACGAGCAGGTGCGGGAGCGGTACGCCGACGAGCTCGGCGTCGATCCCGGCCCGGAGCTCCAGGCCATGTACGCCGAGCTGCTCGCGCGGGACCGGCCGGTCCGTGAAGGCCTCCTGTACGAGGCGTCGCGGCTGATCGGTCGCGACAGCGACGTCGCCGCTCTCGCCGAGACGATCCGGACCTCGCGGGTCACCTCGATCGTCGGGCCCGGTGGGCTCGGCAAGACCCGGCTGGCCCACCTGATGGGCCGCCTCGCCGAGCAGCCGGTCGTGCACTTCGTCGAGCTGGCGGGCGTCACGTCCCCCGACGGCGTCGCCGTCGAGGTCGGCGACGTGCTCGGTGTTCGCGAGGCGGTCGCCAGTCGGCTCGCGGTCGCGGCGCGTCGTACCGATCTGCTCAGCCGCATCCTCGACCAGATCGGCACCGCACCGGCGCTGCTGATCCTCGACAACTGCGAGCACCTCGTCGAGGCCGTCGCCGAGCTCGTCCAGGTGCTCGTGACGCGCACCCCTGCGCTCCGGGTGCTCACGACCACGCGTGCACCACTCGGCATCGCTGCCGAGCGGGTCTACCAGCTGCCCCAGCTCGGCCTCGACGACGCGGTCGAGCTGTTCACCGAGAGGGCGACAGCGGCTCGACCCGGCGTCCGGCTCGAGCCGGACGAGGTCCGCACGTTGGTTGCACGGCTCGATGGCCTGCCGCTGGCCGTGGAGCTGGCAGCAGCCAAGGTCCGGGTGATGTCGGTGGCCGAGATCGAGCGCCGCCTGTCGGACCGCTTCGCGCTGCTGCGCGGCGGTGCGAGGGAGGTGCCGGAGCGGCACCAGACCCTCTTGGCCGTCATCGACTGGAGCTGGAACCTCCTCGACGACGAGCAACGTACGGCGCTGCGTCGACTGTCGGTGTTCCGCGACGGATTCTCGCTCACGGGTGCCGACACCGTCGTCGGCGGTGACGCGGTGGTGCCGCTGTCGGCCCTGGTCGACCAGTCGCTGGTGACCGTCCTGGAGGGCACGGTCGAGCTGCGCTACCGCCAGTTGGAGACCGTGCGTGAGTTCGGACAGCTGCGGCTGGCCGAGGCGTCCGACGAGCTCGAGTGCCGCCGTCGTCTACGCGACTGGGCCGTCGGGTTCGCGGTCGATGCTGCTTCCCGGCTGTTCGGGCCGGAGCAGGTCGCGATGATGGGCGAGATCCGTGCCGAGGAGGGCAACCTGATCGACGTGCTCCGGGCCGCCCTGCGCGACCGGGACGCCGACGCGGCTGCGGCGCTGATGGCCTGCCTGTCGGACTTCTGGACGATCGAGGGCAGTCACCTGAAGGTGATCAACCTCGCCCGCGACGTCGAGGACGTCGTCGCCGAGGCAGCCGTGAGCCCGTCGTACACGAACGCGCTCCGGACCACGCTCGTCGCCGTCGCCTTCAACACGATGATCTTCTCCGACTCGATGGAGGGCCGGGCGTTCGACCGTCTCGAGCGGCTCGGCGCGAGCGACGGGCAGACGCGCAGCGAGGTGATGGCCAGGGTGCTGCTCATCGCCCGGCACAGCGTCACCGGGGACCGCCTGGACCGCCTCGACGGGCTCGAGGAGCTCTGCCGGGACCCCAACCCCGCGGTCGCCCAGATCGCGCTCCAGTGGTCGAGCCAGTTCCACGAGAACCAGGGTGACGTACGCCGTGCCCAGGAGTGCGCGCTCGAGGCGCTTTCACTGGCCGACGAGAGCGACGGTCCGTGGACACGTGCCCTGGTCCAGGCCCAGCTCGCCGGCCTGACGATGCAGATCGGTGACATGGCCGACGCGATCGGGCACGCGCGGGCCGCGATCCCGGTGATGGAGGCGCTGGGCGCGGACGAGGACGCAGCTCAGCTCAAGGCGGTCCTGGCCGTAGGTGCCATGCAGGACGGCAGGATCGACGAGGCCCAGCGCATCTTCGACGAGATCGAGGCGGCCGACGTCGGCGCGGGGATCTTCGGTGCCGCGATCATCCTGCTGTGCGGCCGGCCCGAGCTGGAGCTGGCGGCCGGCCGGGTCGAGGCCGGCCTGCTCGGCTACCGCAACGCGGTGGCGACGCTGTCCTCGCGCACCTTCCCCGTCTTCGGTGACTTCCCCGGACTGGAGCCGTGGGTCCTCTACACCGAGGGCGCTGCCGTCGCCGCACATGTCCGGCACGGCCACCTGGACGACGCGGAGGGCCTCCGGCGGGATCTGCTGAGCAAGTCCCCGAACCTCCTCGTCGGGACGGCGGGGTTCCTGGACTACCCGGCGTTCGGCTCGGTGCTGTTCGCGCTCGCGATCTGGGAGCTCGCGTCGGAGCCGGACCCGGAGCGTGCGGCGCGCGCCGTACGCCTGCTCGTCTACGCCGACCGCTTCGGCTACAACCGGCAGATGCCGAGCCTGGCCTGGGAGCCAGGCCTCGCCATGGCGGAGCGGGTCATGCCGGGTGAGGTGGACCGGCTGCGTGCGAAGCTCGAGGGCCGGAAGGCACCTGAGCTCCGCGACGAGGTCACGGACCTCGTCGCGGAGCTCAGCTGATTCCTCAGTCGGTTCGCTTGCTCGATCTGGCCGAGCCCACGCCGGGTGCTCGTTCCTCGCGCCCGGCTGCT
The DNA here is from genome assembly GCA_963717855.1 of uncultured Actinomycetota bacterium. GTDB lineage: Bacteria > Actinomycetota > Actinomycetes > Propionibacteriales > Nocardioidaceae > Nocardioides. The sequence goes on from CAVQXF010000001.1 coordinate 610,163, forward strand.
CGTGTCACATCTTCCGGCTGTAGGACCTGACGGAGAGCGGCAGGAAGACCGCGACCAGGACGCTGCAGCCGAGCAGGGCCCAGCCGACGCTGGCGGTGAAGGCGCCGTCGTTCATCAGGTCGCGGATCGCGGTGATCACGAGCGAGACCGGGTTGACGTTGACGAAGGCCTCGAGCCAGCTCGGCAGGGACTCGGCCGGCACGAAGGCGTTCGACAGGAAGGTCAGCGGAAACATGATCATCATGGAGATGCCCTGCACGGCCTGGGCGCTGCGGGCCCGGGTGCCGAGGTAGGTGAAGATCCAGGCGAGGGACCAGCCCGCGATGATCGTCAGCGTCCAGCCGGCGAGCACGCCGAAGAACCCGCCAGCGGGCCGGTAGCCCATCGCGAGCCCGGCCAGGATGGTCAGCGTCGCCGCGGTGGCGTAGCGGACCAGGTCGGCCAGCGCCGGCCCGACGAGTGGAGCGATCCGGGCGATCGGCAGGGACTTGAAGCGGTCGAAGACGCCCTTGTCCATGTCCTCGCGGAGCTGGATGCCGGTGGCCATGGACGCCGTCAGCGCGGTCTGGACGAGGATGCCGGTGATCACGATCGGCAGGTAGTCCTGCACACTGCCGGAGATCGCGCCACCGAAGATGTAGGCGAACATCGCGGTGAAGAGCAGCGGCTGGAGCGTGACGTCGAACCATTGCTCGGGGTTGCGACGCATCTTCTTGAGAGCCCGCCACGCCATCGCCAGGCTCTGGTCGATCGTGTCGCGCAGCGACGGACGAGTGACGAGGGTGCGGTCGAGCACCTGGGTGCTCTCGTGCTCGGGGAGCAGGGTGGTGGTCATCGGGTCACCTCCAGGGTGAGCTCGTGGGTCTCGTCCTCGGCGCCGTGGCCGGTGATGGCCATGAAGACCTCGTCGAGGGTGGGCTTCTGGACGGTCGCGCTGGCGATCGAGAGGCCCGACTGCCGGAGTGCGATCAGCACGTCGGCGGCCTGGTTGGCGTCCGTGAGGGCGGCGTTCATGCCGCCGGACTCCGGGGTCAGGACGGGCGGCTCGCCGAGGACGCGTCGTACGACGGCTGCGGCACTGCTCGCCTCGTCCGGGTCGGACATCCGCAGCTGGAGCGTCGAGCTGCCGACCGAGCTCTTGAGCTCGTCCGGCGTGCCCTCGGCGACCTTGATGCCGCGGTCGATCACCGCGATCCGGTCGGCCAGCTGGTCGGCCTCATCGAGGTACTGCGTGGTCAGCAGCACGGTGCTGCCGTCACGGATCAGGTCACGGATCGTCTCCCACATCTGGCCGCGGGTCCGCGGATCCAGGCCGGTCGTCGGCTCGTCGAGGAAGATCAGCGGAGGCCGCGAGATGAGGCTGGCGGCCAGGTCGAGCCGGCGGCGCATGCCGCCGGAGAAGGTGGAGATCTGCTTGTCGCGGGCCTCGGTGAGGCCGAACCGCTCCAGCAGGTCGGCGGCGGTCGCCTTGGACCTCGCCGACGACAGGCCCTGGAGGCGCCCGAAGAGCCACAGGTTCTCCGCGCCGGTCAGGTTCTCGTCGACCGAGGCGTACTGCCCGGTCACACCGACGAGCTGGCGGATCATGTGCGGGTTGCGGCGTACGTCGACGCCGAAGATGCTCGCCTCACCCCCGTCCATCGGGAGCAGGGTGGCGAGCATCTTGAGGGTGGTGGTCTTGCCCGCGCCGTTGGGGCCGAGCACGCCGAAGACCTCTCCGCGACGGACCTCGAGGTCGATCCCGTCGACCGCGCGGAAGTCGTCGAACGTCTTGACGAGCCCGGAGGCCGCGACGGCCAGGTCGGTGTCAGGTGCTGGTGTCATGACTGCAGCGTGCGCGGCTGTGGTTTCATGCCGCCTTCACGCCGGTTTCACAGCGGGACGGTCGCCACCTGCATGAAGTGGTCCGACGCGACGCGGGACGCCGTGCGGTAGGCCCGGTTGACGTAACGGCAGGATCCTTGCGCGTCGCCCAGCGTCAAGATGTAGTCGCGGCGGTACGGCGTGGAGCGGATCGGGAAGTCGAAGCTGTTGGTCGTCCCGTACCTCGAGTTGACCAGCCGGTCCGTCGCGAACGCGTCGTAGAAGCCGGCGCGCAGCAGCGCCTGCTGCGCGGTGTTGTACGGCTTGGTGTTCACCGTCGAGTTCAGGTCGCCGCCCAGGACCACCTGCCCACCGAAGCTCTGCCGCAGGCGCCGGGCCAGCGCGATCACCTGCCGGGACTGCTCGTTGCGGGCCACGGCGGCTCGTCGGCCGTCACCGGCCGTCAGGTGCGTCGAGATCATGACGAACGGCGCGGAGACGCCGTCCACGGCGCGCAACCTGACCCAGGGCGCGTACGCGTTCGGCGTACGCGCGACCCTGAGGCGGGCGAAGCCGGACGCGAGCCTCCGGTACTTGCTCGCGTCGTAGAAGACCCGGGTGCCGACGAGACCGCCCGAGTAGGAGTCCTGAGGCATGGCGTCGACCCAACGGGCGCCCGGGTCGGGGTCGCTCGCGTTGAGGCGGCTCAGCAGCCACTGACTCTGGCGGAGACCCCCGTAGCCGAGGCCCCGCTGCCCGCTCGCCTCCTGGATCGCGACGGCGTGCGCGCCGCTGCGCAGCAGCTCTTGGACGACCCGCGGGCCACGCTGGCGCCAGTCGAAGCGGGGGTTGCCGCCTCGCCGGTCGACGTTCCACGAGCGGACGTTGAAGGAGCCGACGGTGGCGAGGTCGGTCCCGGCCGGGCAGGCGGCTGCGATCGGCGCCTGGATCCACTTGGTGGGGGAGGAGCCACGACTGCCGTCGCGCCGCACGACGGTGATCTTGACGAACGAGAAATTCCCGGAGGCCGGGGTGGCACCGAAGGCTTGGGGGACGACGACCGACTGCCGCGAGCGTCGTACGTCGTAGTGGTGGACCCGTGCGTCCAGAAGCCGGTTCATGCCCACGCGCACCACGAACTTCTTGAGCCTGGCGGTGGGCGCTGGCCGCTTCCAGGAGACCCGGATGCGACCGTCAGCGGTCGTGACGAGGCTGAGCTTCAGGTAGGCCGACCCGTTGGCCCGGCTGCCGGCAGCGGCCCCGGTGGGGTTGCCGCGACGAGGAGCATCGGGCGAGCCCGCCGCGGCGGGCGCGACGCTGAGGGACGTCACGGCCACCGCTGTCAGGACGGCGTACGTCGTGGCTCGGCCGAGGAGAGGCGCGGACATCGGTCGACTCCCGGTAGTCGTCGAGGTGTGGATCGGACACTGGCGCACCACCACCGTAACCCGAGCGACCAGCGGTCAGTCCGTCGCCAGGGGCAGGGTCGCCACCTGCATGAAGTGGTCGGACGCGAGCTGCGAGTCCGACTGGTAGGCCCGGTTGACGTACGAGCACGAGCCCTTCACCGGCCCCAGGGTCATGAGGTAGTCGCGGCGGTACGGCGTGGCCCGGATCGGGAAGTGGAAGTTGTTGGTCGTTCCGAACCTCGAGTTGACGATGGTCGTCGTCGCGAACGCGTCGTAGAAGCCGGCCCGCAGCAGCGCGACCTGCGCGTTGTTGCTGGGCTTCGAGTTCACCGTCGAGTTCAGGTCGCCACCGAGGATCACCTGCCCTCCGGCGGCGCTCTTCGCCTTGAGCACCGAGATGATCGTGGCAATCTGGCGTCCACGGACGTCGTACGCGGTGCGGTCGTCCCCGGTGCCCAGGTGGGCGCTGGCGAACGTGAACGCCGGCTGCGTCTGCCCGACCGCCTGCAGCCGGGCCCAGGGGAGCAGCGAGTCGCCGGGCGCGGCCGCGTCCCTGATGCGGACGAGGCCGGACGCCAGGTGCTCGTACCTGCCGGCGTCGTAGAGGATGCGCGTCCCGACGAGGCCGCCGCCGCGTCGGTAGGCGTCGTCGCCCACGGCGTCCGCCCAGCGGTGGCCGCGGCTCGCGTCGGTGTCGTTGAGACGATCGAGGATCCACCGGTGCTGGCGCACGTTGCCGAAGGCGACGTTCGCCTGGCCGCTCGCCTCCTGGACGGCGATCACCCGCGCTCCGCTGCGCAGGATCTCCGCGACGACGCGGCCACCTCGCACACCCCAGCCGTGGTTCGTGGCGTCGGTCCCACGGTCGAGGCTCCAGGTGCGCACGTTGAAGGTGCCGACCGTCACGCGATGGGCGGGGCTCGCCGTGCACGAGGCCCGCAGTGACGCCTGGATCCATTTCGTCGGGCTGCTGCCCGCCCGTCCGTCCCTGAGCACCCGGTAGACCTTCACGAACGAGAAGTTCCCGGAGTACGGCGTCGCGCCGTACGCCGTGGGGACGATCACGCTCCGCTTCGTCCGCTTGACGTGGTAGGTGCGCACCTGGGAGTCCAGGAGCCGGTTCGCACCGACCTTGATGATGAACTTCTTCGTCCTCCGGGTCGGCGCCGGGTTGGTCCAGCCGACCCGCACTCGGCCGTCGGCGAGCGTGGAGAGGCTCAGCCTGAGGTAGCCGGTGCCATTCGCGGCGCTTCCGGCAGCCGTGCCTGTCGGGTTCGTTGCCGCTCGACGGTCGACCGGTTGGGCGTCGGCGGGGGAGACCGTCGTCGTGCTCGGGGCGATGAGCGCCGTGGTGACGGCGGCGATGGCGAGTGCCCGGCTGAGCGGGGCGATGCGCGAGACGAGCATGCGCGGGGCTCCAGGTGCGTCGGTCGTGGGTCGTGCCTCCTGCTGGCACCGCGCGTGAGGCTACGTGATAACACTGATGAGATACGCTGAAACAATAGAGAAGTAAATTGGTCAAGTAACATTATTCACGTGATCGGGAGAGCAGTGCCCACGACGCCGAAGTCCGGCTTCCGCCCGGACATCGAGGGGCTCCGGGCCGTCGCCGTCGTGGCCGTGCTGCTCTACCACGCAGGACTGACCTGGCTCCCCGGCGGCTTCGTCGGTGTCGACGTCTTCTTCGTGATCTCGGGGTTCCTGATCACCTCGCTGATGATGCGCGAGATCGAGCGAGACGGGCGCCTGCGGCTCGCGAGCTTCTGGGCCCGTCGGGCCAGGCGCCTCCTCCCAGCCAGCACGCTGGTGCTCCTCTTCAGCGCAGTCGTGACGCTCCTGTGGTTGCCGGTCACGACCCGCAAGGCGTTCGGGGGCGACATCATCGCCGCCGCTTGGTACGTCGTGAACTGGCGACTGGGGCTCCGTGAGGTCGACTACCTGGCGGAGAACGTCGGGGCCTCGCCGGTCCAGCACTACTGGTCGTTGGCGGTGGAGGAGCAGTTCTACCTGGTCTGGCCGCTGCTGATCACGGTGCTCGTGGCCACCTTCCCGAAGCGCCGCCGGCTCGCTCTCCTGCTCGGGATCGCGGCGGTCTCGATCGTCTCGTTCGTCTATGCGCTCGACTTCTCCGTCGCCCGGCCGGGGCTGGCCTTCTTCTTCTCGACCACCCGCGTGTGGGAGCTCGGGGTCGGCGCGCTGCTGGCGATCGCCTACCCGGTGCTGAGGCGACTTCCCCGTCTGGTCCGGCTCTCCCTGGGCTGGGTCGGCCTCGCCCTGATCGCGGTCGGGATCCTCACCCTCGACGGGTCGACCACCTGGCCGGGTACGGCGACGCTGCTGCCCGTGCTCGGGACGGCCGCGGCCATCCTCGGCGGCGCCGGCGGCCTGGCCCGACGCGGAGTCGGTCGCGTCCTCAGCCTGGGTCCGGCGGTGTGGATCGGTGGGATCTCGTACTCCCTCTACCTCTGGCACTGGCCGCTGCTGGTCGCGGCCGAGGGTGTCTGGGGCGACCTGAGCGTGCCCGCCGGCCTGCTCGTGGTGCTGGCGTCGGTCGTGCCGGCGTGGCTCTCGTTCCGCTACGTCGAGGACCCGATGCGCCGTGCGCCGCGGTTGGCCCTGTCTCGACCCGCGCTCCTCGCCGGGGCTTTCAGCATGGTGGTGGCGACGGTCGCCGGGGCCGCTGTGGTCGCATCCTTCGGTCTGGTCAAGACGGTCGACGTCGCTTCTGCCGGAGATGCTCGCGGTGCCCAGGTCATCGAGGGCGCGGGCGTCGACTGGACGACGGTCGACGAGGTGACCGAGCTCCGGCCCTCGCCGCTCTCGTTTGCGGTCGACATTCCTGCCATCTACGACACCGACTGCGTCGTGCCGGAGGACTCGGACCGCTTCGAGGCCTGCGAGTTCGGGGACGTCGACGGCGATCGCACCGTGGCCCTGGTCGGCGACTCCAAGGCGGTGCAGTGGTTCACCCCGGTCGAGGAGATCGCCCGGCGTGAAGGCTGGCGGCTGGTGGTGATCGGCAAGAACACCTGCGCGTTCGCGGACGCCCCCCGTCTCCTCGGCAGCCGCCCCAACGCCACGTGCAAGGCGTGGGCCGCCAAGGCCCTGGCCAAGCTCAAGGAGATCAAGGCCGACGTCGTGCTCACGGTCAGCCACTACGGCACCGCGCTGCCGCCCGGGAGCACGAGCGCGGGCGACTACGCCCAGGCGCCGATGGTCGACGGTCTGACGCGGTACTGGCAGGAGATCGTCGACACCGGGGCGAAGCTGGTGCCCATCCTCGACACGCCGGGGCCACGCGTAGCCGTGCCGGAGTGCGTCCAGGACAACCTGAAGCGACTCACCCGCTGCGCGTATGCCAAGGCCGACGGGGTGCAGCGCTCGGGCGCCGCCGCGCAGGAGGAGGCGGCCGCGAAGGTCCCGGAGGCACGCGTGGTCGACATGTCGTCCGAGGTCTGTCCCGACGGGAAGACCTGCCCTGCGGTGATCGGCAACGTCCTGGTCTACCGCTCCGGGACCCACCTCGGCGACACCTACGCCGAGACCACGCGCCCAGCTCTCGCGGAGTCGCTGGCGAAGGCGACAGACGGTCTCTTCGGAGCGAGCTGACCGGCACCCGTGCCCGGACGGATCAGGTGATCGGGTGGTCGACCGCGATCCGGAACCGGTCGTAGATCCCCCGGTCCCCGGTGACCCGGACCTGACTGTCGTCGCCGCGGCGCCACAGCCAGGTGTCCAGCGCGCCGGCCGGTCCGCTGACGACGACATCGGCCTCAGCCTCGGGGGCGGTCACGACGTCGATGTCCTCGACGTCGTGGTGCTCGCCGTCGGGATGCGTGCCGGTGAAGCGGCCGAGCTGGACCCACACGGACTCGTCCCGGTCGGTGAGGTCGACCCGCACGAAGTGGGGGAGCGGCGCGAACTCGCCCCACGACGGCTTTCCACCGAACATCACGTCGAGGCACTCGTCGACCCCGTCGGCGGCCAGCTCCGGGTCGAGCGGTGACACCCGTCCGGCAGTCTGCTCCGCGTCGAGCCGGTGGATCAGCGCCTCGTGCGCCTGTCGACGGTAGGTGAAGCCGACGGTCTGCTCCGTGGACCAGGTCCACGCCCGCTCGGCGGGGTCGGCGCCCCCGAGCGCCGCCACGAGCCGCGCGGCCTGCTGCTCGTGGAAGGCGAGGAGGTCGCCGTACGACGTGGGCAGCTCCGGCTCCGTCAGGTCCTCCGGTCCGACCGGCCGCTGCTCCACGATCGTGGCCCAGAAGTGCAGCACGCCGCCGTGGTGGCCGAGCAGGTCGGCAGCCGTCCAGTCGGGGCAGCTCGGCACCCGTACCTGGGGGTCACACCCGGCGAGCACCGCGCGAAGACGCGCGGAGTCGTGCTCGAGGTGGCTCAGGTAGTCGCCGTTGCTCAATCTCGCCATGAGGAGCAAGGTAGCCATCGGCACCGACCGGCCGCACCGGAGTATCCGACCCGATGCAAATGAACATGCGAGCGTCTGTATAGTCATGCACATGACCAGGAAGCGCGTCGCCGTCGCCGGAGCCAGCGGGTACGCCGGTGGTGAGCTGCTCCGCCTGCTGCTGGGTCACCCCGGCGTGGAGATCGGCGCCCTGACCGGGGGGTCCAACGCCGGACAGCCGCTCGGTGGTCTGCAGCCGCACCTGGTGCCCCTCGCTGACAGGGTGCTCGAGGAGACCAACCTCGAAACCCTCTCGGGCCACGACGTGGTCTTCCTCGCTCTCCCGCACGGCCAGTCCGGCGCGATCGCGGCCCAGCTGGGGGAGGGAACCGTCGTCATCGACTGCGGTGCCGACTTCCGGCTCGCCGACCCCGCCGCGTGGGCGAGGTTCTACGGCGGCGACCACGCCGGCACCTGGCCCTACGGCCTGCCGGAGCTCCCCGGCCAGCGCCAGGTGCTGCGAGGCGCGACCAGGGTCGCAGTCCCCGGCTGCTACCCGACTGTCTCCAGCCTCTCGCTCGCCCCCGCCATCGCCGCCGGCATCATCGAGCCCGACGTCACCGTCGTCGCCGCGTCCGGCACCAGCGGCGCCGGCAAGGCCGCCAAGTCGCACCTGCTGGGCAGCGAGATCATGGGCAACGCCAGTGCGTACGGCGTCGGTGGCGTCCACCGGCACACGCCGGAGATCATCCAGAACCTGTCCGCGCTCGTCGACGACGCCGTCCGGGTCAGCTTCACCCCGCTGCTGGTCCCGATGCCGCGCGGCATCCTTGCGACCTGCACCGCCGACGTCGTCGGCAGCGTCACCGCCGACGAGGCGTACGACGTCTACGCGAAGGCGTACGCCGACGAGCCCTTCATCCACCTGCTTCCGCAGGGCCAGTGGCCCCAGACCAAGTCGGTGACCGGCTCCAACGCCGTGCACCTGCAGGTCACGGTCGACGAGGACGCCCGACGACTCGTCGCCGTCGGAGCCGTGGACAACCTGTCCAAGGGCACCGCCGGCGCTGCCGTCCAGTGCATGAACCTCGCGCTCGGCCTCGACGAAGGCCTGGGCCTCACCACGGTAGGAATCGCCCCATGAGCATCACCACTCCCACAGGCTTCCGGGCCGCCGGCGTCGTCGCCGGCCTGAAGTCCACCGGCGCCAAGGACGTCGCGCTCGTCGTCAACGACGGCCCGACCTTCGACTCCGCCAGCGTCTTCACCGCCAACCGCTGCAAGGCCAACCCCGTGCTCTGGAGCCAGGAGGTCGTCAAGGACGGCACCGTGCGCGCGGTCTTCCTCAACTCCGGCGGCGCCAACTGCTACACCGGCCCCGAGGGCTTCCAGACGACCCACGCGGTCGCCGAGACGGTGGCCGGCCGGCTCGGCATCGGTGCGCTCGACGTCGTCGTCTGCTCGACCGGCCTGATCGGGCTGACCAACGACCGCGACCAGGTCCTCGCCGGCGCGGTGGCGGCGTACGACGACCTCGCGGCCGACGGCGGTCAGCAGGCGGCCGAGGCGATCATGACCACCGACTCGGTCAGCAAGCAGGTCGTCGTCGAGGGCGCCGGCTGGTCGATCGGCGGGATGGCCAAGGGCGCCGGCATGCTCGCGCCGCAGCTGGCGACGATGCTGGTGGTGCTCACCACGGACGCCGTCGTACCCGCTGCCGACCTGGACACCGCGCTGAGGGCAGCGACCCGGGTCAGCTTCGACCGACTCGACTCCGACGGCTGCATGTCGACCAACGACACCGTCACGGTGCTGGCGAGTGGAGCGAGCGGAATCACGCCGTCGCTCCCCGACTTCACCGACGCGCTCACCCAGGCCTGCACCGACCTCGCCATGCAGCTTCTCCGCGACGCCGAGGGCGCCGACCACGAGATCGCCATCACCGTGCTCAACGCGGCGACCGAGGACGACGCGGTCGAGGCCGCTCGCAGCGTCGCCCGCTCCAATCTCTTCAAGGCGGCGGTCTTCGGCAACGACCCCAACTGGGGCCGGGTGCTGGCGAGCATCGGTACGACGAACGCGCAGTTCGACCCCGCCGACCTCGACGTCGCCATGAACGGCATCTGGGTCTGCAGGCAGTCGACCCCCCACGCCGACCCGGCAACCGTCGACCTCGAGCCGCGTGAGGTGAGCGTGACCATCGACCTGAAGTCCGGCCCCGAGCGGGCGACGGTCTGGACCAACGACCTGACGCACGCCTACGTCCACGAGAACAGCGCGTACTCCTCATGAGCACCCCGGACAGATGCTCGCTTCGCTCCGCTCTGCCCAGGGATCCCGCATGAACGACTCCAGCTCCGGCGAGTTCGACACCAGCAGGCCCGACCAGGCCAAGGCCCGCACCCTCGCGGCGGCCCTCCCGTGGCTGATGGCCTATCACGGCAAGATCGTGGTGGTGAAGTACGGCGGCAACGCCATGACCGACGACAAGCTGAAGCGCGCGTTCGCCGAGGACATCGCGTTCCTGCGCTTCGCCGGCTTCAAGCCCGTCGTCGTGCACGGTGGCGGCCCCCAGATCTCCACCATGCTGGATCGCCTGGGCATCGAGTCCGAGTTCCGTGGCGGCCTCCGGGTCACCACCCCCGAGGCGATGGACGTCGTCCGCATGGTGCTCGTGGGTCAGGTCCAGCGCGAGCTCGTCGGGCTGATCAACGAGCACGGACCGCTCGCCGTGGGTTGCTCGGGGGAGGACGCCGGTCTCTTCACGGCCGAGCCTGCGAGCACGTTCGTCGACGGTCAGGAGGTCGATCTCGGCCTCGTCGGCGAGGTCGCCCACGTACGTCCGGAGTCCGTCCTCGACCTGATCGAGGCCGGCCGGATCCCGGTCGTCTCGAGCGTCGCGCCCGACGCGGACGGCGTCATCCACAACGTCAACGCCGACTCGGCCGCAGCAGCGCTGGCTGTCGCGCTCAAGGCCGAGAAGCTGCTCGTACTCACCGACGTCGAGGGCCTCTACCTCGACTGGCCCAACTCCGACGACGTGATCGGCGAGATCAGCCCCGAGGCGCTCAGCGAGATCATCCCCACGCTCGCGAGCGGCATGGTCCCGAAGATGGGCGCCTGCCTGCTCGCCGTGCAGAACGGCGTTCCGCGCGCGACCGTGGTCGACGGCCGCGAGCCGCACGCCGTGCTCCTCGAGCTGTTCACCAACGAGGGCGTCGGCACCCAGGTGCTGCCCGGCGTCGAGACCAAGACCCGGAAGGCGAGGGACTCCCAGTGACCGGCACGGACTACGGCGACCGGTACGCCGCCAGCCTGATGAACACCTTCGGCCCGCCCAAGCTGGTGCTCGCCAGAGGCGAGGGCGCGCACGTGTGGGACACCGACGGCAAGGAGTACGTCGACCTGCTCGGCGGCATCGCCGTCAACGCGCTCGGCCATGCGCACCCCGCGGTGGTCGAGGCCGTCACCACCCAGCTCGGCACCCTCGGACACATCTCCAACTTCTTCACCAGTGCCCCGCAGGTCGAGCTGGCCGAGGCGCTGCTCGGCCTCCTCGGCCTCGCCCCGGGCCAGGGCAAGGTCTTCTTCACCAACTCCGGCACCGAGGCCAACGAGGCCGCGTTCAAGCTCACCCGTCGCACCGGACGCACCCACGTCGTGGTGGCCGAGGGCGGTTTCCACGGTCGCACGATGGGCGCGCTGGCGCTGACCTCGAAGGAGGCCTACCGGGCTCCCTTCGAGCCGCTGCCCGGCGACGTCACGTTCGTCCCGTACGGCGACGCCGAGGCCCTCGCCGCCGCCGTCACCGACGAGACCGCCGCGATCCTGCTGGAGCCGATCCAGGGCGAGGCCGGTGTGGTCGTACCGCCCGAGGGCTACCTCGCGGCCGCCCGCGCGGTCGCCGACGAGCACGGCGCGCTGCTGTGGCTCGACGAGATCCAGTCGGGCCTGGGTCGCACCGGCAAGTGGTTCGCCCACGACGCCGAGGTCCGTCCCGACATCGTCACCGTCGCCAAGGGCCTGGGCGGTGGCTTCCCGATCGGTGCCTGCATCGGTGTCGGGGACGCGGGGCTGCTGCTGGAGCCCGGCAACCACGGCACCACGTTCGGCGGCAACCCCGTGGCCTGCGCGGCCGCACTCGCCGTCATCCGCACGATCGACGACGAGCACCTGCTCGAGCACGTGACCGTCCTCGGGCAGAAGCTCCGCGACGGCCTCGCCGCCGACCCGCGCGTCACCGAGGTCCGGGGAGAGGGCCTGTTCATCGGGCTCGACCTGTCCGCGGACGTCTCCGCTGAGGTTGCGGCCGCAGCACTCGCGGCCGGCTTCATCGTCAACAACCCGACGCCGAAGCGGATCCGGCTCGCGCCACCGCTCGTGCTCACCGACGACGACGCCCAGGCGTTCCTCGCTGCCTGGCCCGGGATCCTCGACGAGGCGATGGGGGCGGAGCAGTGAGGCACTTCCTGGCTGACGACGACCTGAGCCCCGCCGAGCAGGCCCAGGTGCTCGCGCTCGCGGCCCAGCTCAAGCACGCGCCGTACGACGCCAAGCCGCTCGCCGGCCCCCGCACGGTCGCGATGATCTTCGACAAGCAGACCCTGCGCACGCAGTCGTCGTTCGCCGCCGGCATCGCCGAGCTCGGAGGTTTTCCGATGCTGGTCGACGGCGCCCTCGCCGGGATCGGCGTGCGCGAGTCCGTGCACGACGTCGCTCGCGTGCTCGGGCGGCAGGCGTCGATGATCGTGTGGCGCACCTACGCGCAGAGCAACCTGGAGGAGATGGCCGAGCAGTCCGGGGTGCCGGTCGTCAACGCGCTGACCGACGACTTCCACCCCTGCCAGCTGCTCGCCGACCTGCTCACGATCCAGGAGCACAAGCAGCAGCTGGCCGGTCTGACGGTGGCCTTCGTCGGCGACGGTGCCTGCAACATGGGCAACTCCTGGCTGATCGCCGGTGCGACGGCGGGCATGCACGTGCGGGTCAGCTCGCCCGACGGCTATGCGCCGTCCGCGGAGATGGTCGACCGCGCCGCCGCCATCGCCTCGACGACCGGCGGCTCGGCGACGCTCCAGCCCGACCCGGTCGCCGCCGTCACCGGTGCCGACGTGGTCGTCACCGACACCTGGATCTCGATGGGCAAGGAGGACGAGGCGGCGGCCCGCGCGGCGGTCTTCGCGCCGTACTCCCTCACGACCACGCTCTTCGAGCAGGCCAAGCCCGACGCGATCGCGATGCACTGCCTGCCCGCCTACCGCGGCAAGGAGATCGACGCCGAGGTCATCGACGGACCGCAGAGCGTGGTCTGGGACGAGGCCGAGAACCGGCGGCACGCCCAGAAGGCGATCCTGACCTTCCTCGCCGCGGACCTGCCATGAACACCGCCATCCGGCCGACGACCAAGAACGCCCGCCACCAGCGCATCGTGGAGATCGTCACCCAGCACGAGGTCCGCTCGCAGGGCGAGCTGGCCGCCCTGCTCGCCGAGAGCGGGCTGCGCGTCACGCAGGCCACGCTGTCGCGCGACCTCGTCGAGCTCGACGCCGTCAAGGTGCGTACGGCGACGGGCGCGCTCGTCTACGCCGTACCCGCCGAGGGTGGCGACCGGCGACCCGCGGCGCCGGGGGAGACCGCCGCAGCGTCCGCCCGGCTGGCCCGGCTGTGCGGTGAGCTGCTCGTCAGCGCCGACGCCAGCGCCAATCTGGTCGTGCTGCGCACCCCGCCCGGCGCCGCCCAGTTCCTCGCCTCTGCGTTCGACAAGGCAGAGTTTCCCGACATCCTCGGCACCATCGCCGGCGACGACACCGTTCTCGTGATCGGCCGCGAGCCGGGCGGCGGCGACGACCTCGCCCGCCGGTTCCTCGCCCTGGCCGACACCCACCACCAGAAGGAAGACACCCCGTGAGCAAGGTCCTGACCTCCCTTCCCGTCGGCGAGCGCGTCGGCATCGCGTTCTCGGGCGGGCTCGACACCTCGGTCGCCGTGGCCTGGATGCGCGCCAAGGGCGCCGTCCCGTGCACGTACACCGCCGACATCGGGCAGTACGACGAACCCGACATCAGCGGGGTTCCGGACCGGGCGCTGCAGTACGGCGCCGAGATCGCCCGCGCCGTGGACTGCCGGCTCCCGCTCGTCGAGGAGGGTCTCGCCGCGATCGCCTGCGGCGCGTTCCACATCCGCTCCGGAGCGCGGACCTACTTCAACACCACGCCGCTGGGCCGCGCCGTCACCGGCACCATGCTGGTGCGCGCCATGCACGAGGACGGCGTCGACATCTGGGGCGACGGCTCGACGTTCAAGGGCAACGACATCGAGCGCTTCTACCGCTACGGCCTGCTCGCCAACCCCGACCTGCGCATCTACAAGCCGTGGCTCGACGCCGACTTCGTCACCGAGTTGGGCGGTCGCCACGAGATGAGCCAATGGCTGGTCGACAACAAGCTGCCCTACCGCGACAGCCAGGAGAAGGCCTACTCCACCGACGCCAACATCTGGGGCGCCACCCACGAGGCCAAGACCCTCGAGCACCTCGACGTCTCCCTCGAGACCGTCGAGCCGATCATGGGCGTGAAGTTCTGGGACCCCAGCGTCGCCATCGAGACCGAGGACGTGACCGTCCGCTTCGAGCAGGGTCGCCCCGTCGCGATCAACGGCACGCGGTACGACGACCCGGTCGCCCTGGTGCACCAGGCCAACGTGATCGGCGGACGCCACGGCCTGGGCATGTCCGACCAGATCGAGAACCGCATCATCGAGGCCAAGTCGCGCGGCATCTACGAGGCGCCCGCGATGGCGCTGCTGTGGACGGCGTACGAGCGCCTGCTCAACGCGATCCACAACGAGGACACGATCGCCAACTACCACGCCCAGGGCCGCCAGCTGGGCCGGCTGATGTACGAGGGTCGCTGGCTCGACCCGCAGGCACTGATGATCCGTGAGTCCATCCAGCGCTGGATCGCCTCGCTGGTGACCGGCGAGGTGACGCTGCGGCTGCGTCGCGGTGAGGACTACACCGTGCTCCGCACCGACGGCCCGGCGTTCTCCTACCACCCTGACAAGCTCTCGATGGAGCGCACCGAGAACGCTGCCTTCGGTCCGACCGACCGCATCGGCCAGCTGACGATGCGCAACCTCGACATCGCCGACTCGCGCGCCAAGCTCGAGCTCTACGCGTCGCAGCCGCTCGACCAGGGTCAGGTCCTCGTCGAGAACGGCACCCTGTTCGGCGAGATCGAGTCCGGCGGCGCCGACCGGATCGCCCGCAACCCGAAGGCCGAGCAGGAGGCGGGCGAGGACGAGGCGCTCGACTACGCCGCCATGGAGTTCGGGACCGACTGATGGACCACGACGTCGAGGCGAGCTTCGCACCTCCGACCTGGCCGTGATCATGACAGCGGCGATCGCCGCAGTGAGAGGACAGCAGTGAGCACCACCAACACCGGCAAGCTCTGGGGCGGCCGCTTCGCGGGTGGCCCTTCGCCCGAGCTCGACGCGCTCTCGCGCTCGACCCACTTCGACTGGCGACTCACGCCGTACGACCTCGCCGGCTCGAGCGCCCACGCCAACGCCCTGCACCGCGCCGGTCTCCTCAGCGATGCCGACCACGCCGAGCTGCTGCGCGGGCTCGACGCGCTGGGGGAGCGGTACGCCGCCGGCGACCTGGTCCCCGACCCGACCGACGAGGACGTGCACGGTGCGCTCGAGCGGCTGCTCGTCGACGAGGTCGGTGCCGACGTCGGTGGCCGGCTGCGCGCCGGACGCAGTCGCAACGACCAGATCGCGACGCTGTTCAAGGTGTTCCTGCGCGACCACGCAGCAGTGATCGCGAGCCAGGTCCTCGACCTCGTCGATGCCCTCACCGCGCAGGCTCGTGGCCACCTCGACGTGGTCATGCCGGGCCGCACGCACCTGCAGCACGCCCAGCCCGTGCTGTTGTCGCACCACCTGCTCGCCCACGCCTGGCCGCTGCTGCGTGACGTCGACCGACTGCGTGACTGGGACGCCCGGGTGGCCGCGGACTCGCCGTACGGCTCCGGTGCGCTCGCCGGCTCCAGCCTCGGCCTGGACCCCGAGGGAGTCGCCGCGGAGCTGGGCTTCACGGGCTCGACGGCCAACTCGATCGACGGCACGGCCGCCCGCGACTTCGTGGCGGAGTTCGCCTTCGTCGCCGCGCAGATCGGCGTCGACATCAGCCGGTTCGCCGAGGAGGTCATCCTCTGGTCGACCCGCGAGTTCGGCTTCGTGACGCTCCACGACTCCTGGTCGACCGGGTCGAGCATCATGCCGCAGAAGAAGAACCCCGATATCGCCGAGCTCGCGCGCGGCAAGGCCGGTCGCCTGATCGGCAACCTGTCCGGCCTCCTCGCCACGCTGAAGGCGTTGCCGCTCGCGTACAACCGTGATCTCCAGGAGGACAAGGAGCCGGTCTTCGACTCGGTCGACACCCTCGAGGTGCTGCTGCCTGCCTTCACCGGCATGGTCGCCACCCTGACCTTCGACACCGCGCGGATGACCGAGCTCGCGCCGCAGGGCTTCTCCCTCGCCACCGACGTCGCCGAGTGGCTGGTGCGCGAGGGGGTCGCCTTCCGGATCGCCCACGAGGTCGCCGGCGCGTGCGTTCGCCGCTGCGAGGAGCTCGGGATCGAGCTGGAGGAGCTGACCGACGAGCAGTTCGCCGACATCTCACCGGCGCTCACCCCGGCTGTCCGCGAGGTCCTCACGATCGAGGGGTCGGTGTCGTCCCGGGAGGGACGCGGCGGCACCGCTCCCCGACGGGTCCGCGAGCAGCTCGGCGAGGTCACCGCCGTCGTCGACCAGCACCGTGCCCGGCTCGGCTGAGCTTCGCGACGTGCTCGCCGGGTCGGCCCTCGAGGCCGCGCCGCGGCTGCTCGGCTCCGTGCTCCGGCACGGTGACGTCGCCGTCCGCATCACCGAGGTCGAGGCGTACGGCGGCGCGGACGACCCCGGATCCCACGCCTTCCGGGGCCGGACCCGTCGCAACGCGACGATGTACGAAGCCCCCGGACGGCTCTACTGCTACTTCACCTACGG
The DNA here is from genome assembly GCA_963717855.1 of uncultured Actinomycetota bacterium. Lineage (GTDB taxonomy): Bacteria > Actinomycetota > Actinomycetes > Propionibacteriales > Nocardioidaceae > Nocardioides. The sequence goes on from CAVQXF010000001.1 coordinate 626,831, forward strand.
GATGCACGTCTGCTGCAACGTCGTCTGCGGACCCGAGGGCACTGCGGGCGCCGTCCTGCTCCGCGCCGGGGACGTGGTCTCCGGGCTGGACCTGGCGCGCGAGCGTCGCCCGCGCGCCAGTGACCGTGACCTGGCCCGTGGCCCGGCGCGTCTGTGTCGCGCTCTGGACATCGAGCTCGCGCACGACGGCTCCGACCTCGTCGCCGGCCCCATCACGCTGCGGCTCGGCGAGCCCGTGGAGACCATCTCGACCGGCCCACGGGTGGGACTCCGCAACGCTCCGGAACGACCCTGGCGAGCCTGGATCACGGGGGAGCGGAGCGTGTCGACGTACCGCCCGGCAGCGCCCGCCAAGCGCCGGACACGACCCGATTTGTGAGTCCGCCCCGGACGCTGCTAAGTTTCTCTACGTCGCGGTGAGCGACTCCCCCTCGGGCCGCAAGGCCACATGGACGGAGCACTCGCACGCCCGGCCAAGGTGAGGATCGGCCCGCAAGTTGACGGGGTGGATCGGAACCGGTAAGTTTCTGCAGGTTGCCCCGGCGGCGGCCCTCACAAGGGTCTTGCTCCGGTGTGCGTCTGATGTTTGAGAACTCAACAGTGTGTCATAGTCGACGAATTAGTTTGTACCCGTCTTCTGTGTTTCTGCCCTTTTTGGGGTGGGGATGTGGTGACGGTTTTCTTTGATGATTGATGATTCTGGCAATTATTGTCAGTTTCGTTTTTTGTCGGGGTTACTTTTTGTTTTTCAACGGAGAGTTTGATCCTGGCTCAGGACGAACGCTGGCGGCGTGCTTAACACATGCAAGTCGAGCGGAAAGGCCCTTCGGGGTACTCGAGCGGCGAACGGGTGAGTAACACGTGAGTAATCTGCCCTTGGCTTTGGGATAACTACCGGAAACGGTGGCTAATACCGGATACGACGACCGCCTGCATGGGCTGGTTGTGGAAAGTTTTTTCGGCCAGGGATGTGCTCGCGGCCTATCAGCTTGTTGGTGGGGTAATGGCCTACCAAGGCTTCGACGGGTAGCCGGCCTGAGAGGGTGACCGGCCACACTGGGACTGAGACACGGCCCAGACTCCTACGGGAGGCAGCAGTGGGGAATATTGGACAATGGGCGGAAGCCTGATCCAGCAACGCCGCGTGAGGGATGACGGCCTTCGGGTTGTAAACCTCTTTCAGTATCGACGAAGCGCCGATGATGGTGGTGACGGTAGGTACAGAAGAAGCACCGGCCAACTACGTGCCAGCAGCCGCGGTAATACGTAGGGTGCGAGCGTTGTCCGGAATTATTGGGCGTAAAGGGCTCGTAGGCGGTTTGTCGCGTCGGGAGTGAAAACCCAGGGCTTAACTCTGGGCTTGCTTTCGATACGGGCAGACTAGAGGTATGCAGGGGAGAACGGAATTCCTGGTGTAGCGGTGAAATGCGCAGATATCAGGAGGAACACCGGTGGCGAAGGCGGTTCTCTGGGCATTACCTGACGCTGAGGAGCGAAAGTGTGGGGAGCGAACAGGATTAGATACCCTGGTAGTCCACACCGTAAACGTTGGGCGCTAGGTGTGGGGCCTATTCCATGGGTTCCGTGCCGCAGCTAACGCATTAAGCGCCCCGCCTGGGGAGTACGGCCGCAAGGCTAAAACTCAAAGGAATTGACGGGGGCCCGCACAAGCGGCGGAGCATGCGGATTAATTCGATGCAACGCGAAGAACCTTACCTGGGTTTGACATATGCCGGAAAGCTGTAGAGATACGGCCCCTTTTGTCGGTATACAGGTGGTGCATGGCTGTCGTCAGCTCGTGTCGTGAGATGTTGGGTTAAGTCCCGCAACGAGCGCAACCCTCGTTCTATGTTGCCAGCACGTAATGGTGGGGACTCATAGGAGACTGCCGGGGTCAACTCGGAGGAAGGTGGGGATGACGTCAAGTCATCATGCCCCTTATGTCCAGGGCTTCACGCATGCTACAATGGCCGGTACAAAGGGCTGCGATACCGTAAGGTGGAGCGAATCCCAAAAAGCCGGTCTCAGTTCGGATTGGGGTCTGCAACTCGACCCCATGAAGTCGGAGTCGCTAGTAATCGCAGATCAGCAACGCTGCGGTGAATACGTTCCCGGGCCTTGTACACACCGCCCGTCACGTCACGAAAGTCGGCAACACCCGAAGCCGGTGGCCTAACCCCTTGTGGGATGGAGCCGTCGAAGGTGGGGCTGGCGATTGGGACGAAGTCGTAACAAGGTAGCCGTACCGGAAGGTGCGGCTGGATCACCTCCTTTCTAAGGAGCACATACCCCGCACAGTCGCCAACCGTCCAGGTCTTCTGGTCGGTCCGTGTGGCTGGCACTGGTGGTGTTCACTAGTGGAATCGTCGATGAATGGTCGTGACTGTCTTCTCTGGTTGCCTCAGTACTGCCTGTCCAGCTCTGCTGGTGGGTGTGGAACCTGGTGGTTGGAGGGGGTGGGAGTGGTCGTGACACACTGTTGAGTCCTGAGATATCAGTCGTGAGGCTGTTTCTCTGTGGCCCTTCGGGACCGGTTCGCCGCGTGTGTGGTGGGTTGGCTCGGGTGGGTGTGGATCTTGTGAACTGGATAGTGGACGCGAGCATCTTTTGCGTCAAATTGCGCGCCCTTGGGGTGCCGGCTTCTGTGCTGTTCTTGCTCTCTTCGGGGGGTGGGTGCGGGGTGGGGTTGGTGGTCTGGGGGTGTTGTTTGGCGCAGAATTTTTGAATGGCAGTCTCTGTGCTGGCCCTGGTGAGTCCATCAGGTGTTGGTGCTGTAAACAGAGGGGCTGTTGTTCGTCTGAATCTTTTGTAGTTTTTGTTGAGTGTTTGTGCGACAAGCTATGAAGGGCACATGGTGGATGCCTTGGCATCAAGAGCCGATGAAGGACGTAGGAGCCTGCGATAAGCCCTGGGGAGTTGGCAACCGAGCTGTGATCCGGGGGTGTCCGAATGGGGGAACCCAGCACGAGTCATGTCGTGTTACCCACGCCTGAATATATAGGGTGTGTGGAGGGAACGCCGGGAAGTGAAACATCTCAGTACCGGTAGGAAGAGAAAACAAAAGTGATTCCGAGAGTAGTGGCGAGCGAAATCGGATGAGGCTAAACCTTGCGCATGTGATACCCGGCAGGGGTTGTGCGTGGGGGGTTGTGGGACCACTTGGATCGGTCTGCCGGCCGGTCAAACAGTAAGAAAAGCTGGTTGAAGTTGAAGTCCATTGGAAAGTGGCGCCGTAGAGGGTGATAGCCCCGTAAGTGTAAGTCCAGCTCTGTTGAGTGTCATCCCAAGTAACACGGAACCCCTGAAATTCCGTGTGAATCTGGCGGGACCACCCGTTAAGCCTAAATACTCCTTGATGACCGATAGCGGACAAGTACCGTGAGGGAAAGGTGAAAAGTACCCCTGGCGGGGAGTGAAATAGTACCTGAAACCGTGTGCCTACAATCCGTCAGAGCCCGGCTGGCCCCCTCTTTGCAATGGGGTTGTTGGGGTGATGGCGTGCCTTTTGAAGAATGAGCCTGCGAGTTTGCGGTGTGTTGCGAGGTTAACCCGTGTGGGGAAGCCGTAGCGAAAGCGAGTCCTAATAGGGCGTCTGAGTAGCACGCTCAAGACCCGAAGCGAAGTGATCTATCCATGGGCAGGTTGAAGCGCGGGTAAGACCGCGTGGAGGACCGAACCCACTTAGGTTGAAAACTGAGGGGATGACCTGTGGATAGGGGTGAAAGGCCAATCAAACTTCGTGATAGCTGGTTCTCCCCGAAATGCATTTAGGTGCAGCGTCGCGTGTTTCTTGCCGGAGGTAGAGCACTGGATAGCTAATGGGCCCTACAAGGTTACTGACGTTAGCCAAACTCCGAATGCCGGTAAGTGAGAGCGCGGCAGTGAGACAGTGGGGGATAAGCTCCATTGTCGAGAGGGAAACAGCCCAGACCATCAGCTAAGGCCCCTAAGCGGTGACTAAGTGGAAAAGGATGTGGAGTCGCAGTGACAACCAGGAGGTTGGCTTGGAAGCAGCCACCCTTGAAAGAGTGCGTAATAGCTCACTGGTCAAGTGATTCCGCGCCGACAATGTAGCGGGGCTCAAGTCATCCGCCGAAGCTATGGCATTCATGCGTTAACCCGGCCACGAATGTGGTCCAGGTGTGTGGATGGGTAGGGGAGCGTCGTGTCGCGAGTGAAGCTCCGGAGTGATCCAGGGGTGGACGCGACACGAGTGAGAATGCAGGCATGAGTAGCGAATCACGGGCGAGAAACCCGTGCGCCGAATGATCAAGGGTTCCAGGGTCAAGCTAATCTGCCCTGGGTAAGTCGGGACCTAAGGCGAGGCCGACAGGCGTAGTCGATGGACAACGGGTTGATATTCCCGTACCGGCAAAGTAGCGCCCATGACGAACCCGGTGATGCTAACCACCCGAAGCACCGTTGACCGATCCCTTCGGGGTGAGGCGCTGGTGTGGAGCGTGGGATCCGATCCGGTAGTAGTCAAGCGATGGGGTGACGCAGGAAGGTAGCCCAACCACAGCGATGGTTGTCTGTGGGTAAGCATGTAGGGGAGACGATAGGCAAATCCGTCGTCTTGTGTTCGATCACGGCCCTGAGATGTGATGCCGAGCCCGTATGGGTGAAGTGGGTAATCCTATGCTGTCGAGAAAAACCTCTAGCGAGCTACGCGCCGCCCGTACCCCAAACCGACTCAGGTGATCAGGTAGAGAATACTAAGGCGATCGAGCGAACCATGGTTAAGGAACTCGGCAAAATGCCCCCGTAACTTCGGGAGAAGGGGGGCCGGATACGTGAACCACCTTGCGTGGGGAAGCGTTGAAGGCCGCAGAGACCAGGCCCAAGCGACTGTTTACTAAAAACACAGGTCCGTGCGAAGTTGTAAGACGATGTATACGGACTGACTCCTGCCCGGTGCTGGAAGGTTAAGGGGACCGGTAAGACACGTAAGTGTCGAAGCTGAGAACTTAAGCCCCAGTAAACGGCGGTGGTAACTATAACCATCCTAAGGTAGCGAAATTCCTTGTCGGGTAAGTTCCGACCTGCACGAATGGAGTAACGACTTGGGCGCTGTCTCAACCATGGACTCGGCGAAATTGCAGTACGAGTAAAGATGCTCGTTACGCGCGGCAGGACGGAAAGACCCCGGGACCTTTACTATAGTTTGGTATTGGTGTTTGGTTCGGCTTGTGTAGGATAGGTGGGAGACTTTGAAGCATTCACGCCAGTGAGTGTGGAGTCAACGTTGAAATACCACTCTGGTCGTACTAGATGTCTAACCTAGGACCATTATCTGGTTCAGGGACAGTGCCTGATGGGTAGTTTAACTGGGGCGGTTGCCTCCTAAAATGTAACGGAGGCGCTCAAAGGTTCCCTCAGCCTGGTTGGCAATCAGGTGTTGAGTGTAAGTGCACAAGGGAGCTTGACTGTGAGACAGACATGTCGAGCAGGGACGAAAGTCGGAACTAGTGATCCGGCGTCGGCATGTGGAAGCGGCGTCGCTCAACGGATAAAAGGTACCCCGGGGATAACAGGCTGATCTTCCCCAAGAGTCCATATCGACGGGATGGTTTGGCACCTCGATGTCGGCTCGTCGCATCCTGGGGCTGGAGTAGGTCCCAAGGGTTGGGCTGTTCGCCCATTAAAGCGGCACGCGAGCTGGGTTTAGAACGTCGTGAGACAGTTCGGTCCCTATCCGCCGCGCGCGCAGGAAACTTGAGAAAGGCTGTCCCTAGTACGAGAGGACCGGGATGGACGAACCTCTGGTGTGCCAGTTGTCCCGCCAGGGGCACGGCTGGTTGGCTACGTTCGGAAGTGATAACCGCTGAATGCATCTAAGCGGGAAGCACGTTTCAAGATGAGGTTTCCCACCGGGTAACCGGGTAAGGCCCCCAGCAGAACACTGGGTTGATAGGCCGGAGGTGTACAGCAGCAATGCCTAGCCGACCGGTACTAATAGGCCGAGGGCTTGTCACACAAACCCTCAACCAAAACGACAAACCGCGCAGACGAACACCCATGTTCGCGTCCACTACACAGACACACAAGAGCAAACTCAATATATGAGCTTGGTCGACAGTGCGTGTGAGCACCCACCACCACTGTCGGTCGCAAGAGTTACGGCGGCCATAGCGAAAGGGAAACACCCGGTCCCATCCCGAACCCGGAAGTTAAGCCTTTCAGCGCCGATGGTACTGCAACCGAGAGGTTGTGGGAGAGTAGGACGCCGCCGGACATTCTTTCGAAACAGGGCCACCCCTCGCGGGGTGGCCCTGTTTTGCATTTTCAGGACTTCTCCCCGGAATGTCGCGTGCCACTTTGTGTCCACAGGTCGGTCGGAGACCACGCTTTGCACCGGTCCCAGGATCTCGGTCGCCGGGTGTCGGTGCCGGCAGGGACCGTGCTCGGTGGAGGTGATGTGCATGTCAGCACAGCAGAAGAAGGAAGCGGTCCCGGAGGCCGCGATCAACGAGGTGCGGCTCCTGGGCCGGATCTCTCAGACGCCGCAGGAGCGGGTGCTGCCCAGCGGGGACGTGCTCTGGACGTTCCGGGTCGTGATCCCTCGGCCCGAGGTGGCCGGGCGTCGCGCGGTGGATGCCCTCGAGTGCGCGGCCTGGAGCGCCCGAGCCCGTCGCTCGGTGGCCTCGTGGCAACCCGACGACGTCGTCGAGGTGTCCGGCGCCGTTCGGCGCCGGTTCTTCCGGACGGGGTCGGGGGCCGCGTCGCGCGTCGAGGTGGAGATGGTGCGCGGACGCCTCATCCGTCGTGCAGGGAGCGGATGAGCACGCCCACGCTCGGCTTCGGCTGGAACGAGGTGGCCTTCTCGGGCAGCAGTCGGCCCAGCTCGGCGGCTCGCAGCACATCTGTGAAGTCCGCAGCGGGCATCAGGATCGCGACCCCGCGGCGGCGTGCGACAGCACTCAGTGCCTCGTCGACGGAGTGCGCGTAGCTGCTGATGCCCGTTGGGTGAGCGAGCGCCGGCAGTACGTCGTCGTGGAGAAGCTCGACGGCGAGTCGGGTGCCGTTGAGCTCGAGGGTGATGGTCGCCCAGTCGCGACCGTCGGTCGCGACGAGGGTGTCGGGAGCCAGGGCGGCGATCGCGTCCTCGGGGCCGGTTGCCGGGCGCACCGAGCTGCCGAGGCGGTAGAGATCGCTCAGGGTGAGTCCTGCCAGGACGCGGTGGATCGCGCCGAGGTAGAGCGGCGTGTCGTCCTGGTCGACCAGCATCGCGAGCCCGGCATCGCTCGCCGGCGCTAGCTCGGGGTGGTGGGTGCGCAGTCGTCCGTAGGCGGCGTAGCGGTGGTGGCCGTCCGCGATCAGCGCTCGAGCCTCGCTCAGGCTGCTGCGCACGTCGGCGAGCACGGCCGGATCGCGGAGCGCCCAGATGCGGTGGTACTGGCCGGACGTGTCGGTGAACTGACGATCCGCGGTGGAGTCGCGGACGGAGCCGAGCAGCTCCCGCAGGGCTGCCGGGCCCTGGTGGGTGAGCAGGATCGGGGCCGGGTTCATCGCCATCTCGGCCATCCGGTCGGCCAGTTCGG
>CAVQXF010000002.1:0-152569 GCA_963717855.1 uncultured Actinomycetota bacterium
GATCCACCACGACGGCTCCCAGCACGGTCTCCAGCTGGCGCTCACGACAGCCGGTGCGCGGGCACTCTTGGGCTCCCGGCCGCTGAGCTGGCGGGGGAGATGCTCGAGCTGCCGGAGACAGCGCCGGGGTTGCGGCACCTGCCGGAGCAGCTTGCCGGGTGCCCGGCCGCGGAGCGGGTGGCCGTGGTCGAGCGGGCGCTGACCGCCGAGCTGGCCCGCCACGACGCGCCGGAGCCGCGAGGTAGGCAGGGCCTTGGCGGGCCTGACCCGGGGCGCCAGCATCCAGCGGGTCGCCGACGACGTGGGCTACAGCCGTCGGCACCTCACCTCGCTGGTGCGCGCGGAGTGCGGGCTGACCCCCAAGGCGGTGCAGCGGATCGGACGGTTCGAGACGTCCAGATCGCTGCTCGGCACCGTGTCTCTGGCGGAGGTGGCGACGTCGTGCGGGTACGCCGACCAGGCGCATCTCACGCGGGAGTGGGTCGCCCTCGCCGGCTGCACCCCGACCACCTGGCTGCGCGAGGAGTTCCCATTTCTTCAAGACCACCACGCCGAGGAGGAGGCACGCTGAGGTCATGAGCGAAGCAGCGAACGTCAAGCACTGGCAGACCCTCAGCTTCCGCGACGCCGACGCGATGATGCGCTGGCTGAGCGCGATCGGGTTCACCGAGCACGCGACGTACCGCGACGAGACCGACCCGACCGTCGTCGTGCACGCCGAGTGGTTGTGGTCCGGCGGCGGGGGAGTGATGTTCGGCAGCCAGCGGCCGGACGGGGTGGTGACGAACGTCGGCGGCTCCGCGGCGTACCTCGTGATGGACGACCCGGACGCCGTCTTCGACCGGGCGGTGGCGGCCGGCGCCACGGTCGTGCGAGCGATGGTGGACCAGGACTACGGAGGTCGCGGCGGCACCGTTGAGGATCCAGAAGGCAACCAGTGGTCGTTCGGGAGCTATCAGCCTCGATAGTGTGACCGCGTGGCAGTCAGGGCAGTGCGAGGAGCGACCCAGCTCGAGGACGACGTGCGGGACCACATGCTCGAGCGTGTGGCCGAGATGGTCACCGACGTCATGGAGTCCAACGGGCTGGAGGTGGACGACTTCATCTCGGTGATCTTCACCGCGACGTCCGACCTGCAGTCGGAGTTCCCGGCGTACGCCGCCCGGCGCCTCGGGTTCGGCGACGTGCCCCTGATCTGCGCACGCGAGCTCGAGATCGAGGGCTCGATGCCGCGGGTGGTGCGGATGATGGCGCACATCGAGACCGACCTCCCGCGCGCCGACATCACGCACGTCTACCTGCACGGCGCCGCCGCGCTGCGTCGCGACCTCACCCGCGTGCGCGCGGTGCCCGACGATGCCTGAGGCCTCCGCGCTGGTGGGCCCGGTCGAGGTCGTCGGCACCGGCCTGCTCGGCACCTCGATCGCGCTGGCGTGCCGTCGGGCCGGGATCGACGTGCTGCTGAGCGACGCGTCCTCCGAGCACCTGCGGACGGCGTCCGGCCTCGGGGCCGGTCGGCCCCGCACGGCGCAGGACCGACCGCAGCTGGTCGTCGTCGCGGTGCCGCCGGACCACCTCGGCACCGAGATCGCCCGGGCCCTCGCGGCCTCCGACGCGGTGGTCACCGACGTGGGCAGCGTGAAGACCGGACCGTTGGCGGCCGTGGCCGACCTGCCGACGGTCGAGAGGTACGTCGGCGGGCACCCGATGGCCGGCAGCGAGCGCTCCGGACCGTTGGCTGCGACGGCCGCCCTCTTCGACGGCCGCCCCTGGGCCGTGACACCGCACGACGCCTCTCGTCCGGACGCGGTCGCCCTGGTCGAGGCGCTGGCGCTGCTCTGCGGCGCCGTACCCGTGCGACTGAGTCCCGCCGAGCACGACCGTGCGGTCGCGCGGACGTCGCACGTGCCGCACCTCCTGGCCTCGTTGGTCGCGGCGCGGCTGGCGGACGCGCCCGAGCAGCACCTGGCCCTCAGCGGTCAGGGCGTCCGCGACGTGACGCGCGTCGCGGCCGGCGACCCCGCGCTGTACGGCCAGATCGTGACCGCCAACGCGGACGCCGTGCTCGGTCTCCTCGGCGAGGTCCGCGGCGAGCTGGACGTGCTGATCGAGGCGATCGCGAGCGGCAACAGGGCCGGCCTCGGCGCGCTCCTGGAGCAGGGAGTGGCCGGCACCCGGGCGATCCCGGGCAAGCACGGCGCTCCGGTGCGGCCGACGCGTTCGGTCTTCGTCTCCGTGCCCGACCACCCCGGCGAGCTGGCCCGGCTCTTCGCCGACGCGGGCGCCAGCGAGGTCAACATCGAGGACGTCTACATCGACCACGACCCGGGTCGGCCGGTCGGGCTCGTGGAGCTGCTGGTCGAAGAGGCCCGCGCCGACCACCTGCTCGGATCGCTCGAATCCCGCGGCTGGGTGACACACCGGTAGGCTGCGGCCCCGTGAACAGCTCTGCGCACCCGCTCGCCTCCGGTCTCGTCGTCGCCGTGGACGGCACCTCGGGATCGGGCAAGTCGAGCACGTCGCGGGGAGCGGCCGACCGGCTCGGTCTGCGCTACCTCGACACCGGTGCGATGTTCCGCGCGATGACCTGGTGGCTGCTGCGCGCCGGGGTCGACATCCACGACCCGGCGGCCGTCGCCGCGCGGGCGGGCGAGCCTGAGATCGTCTCCGGCACCGACCCGCTGAACCCGACGATCACCGTCGACGGAGTCGACGTCGCGATCGGGATCCGCAGCGACGAGGTCAACGCGGCGGTCTCCCCGGTCAGCGCCGTGCCCGAGGTGCGCACCCGCCTCCTCGAGCTGCAGCGCGCCGTGATCGCGGAGGAGGCTGCACGCGGTGGGATCGTCGTCGAGGGCCGTGACATCGGCTCGGTCGTCGTGCCGGACGCTCCGGTCAAGCTCTACATCAGCGCCGACCCGGCCGCCCGCGCCGCCCGCCGTGCTGCGGAGCAGGGCGGGGCCGACGTCGCGGCCACCCAGGAGTCCCTGCTGGCCCGCGACAAGATCGACTCGGGCCGGGCCACGGCCCCGCTCACCATGGCCGACGGCGCCGTGCACATCGACACGACGCCGTACTCCCTCGACCAGGTCATCGACCTGGTCGTCGCACTCGTCGAGGATGTGGGGGCACACCGGTGAGCAACCCGCGCGCGCACCTCGAACGGCCCCGGAGCGACCAGGTCCAGCGGGCACCGCGCTACCTGCTGCACTCGCTGCGCCCGATCGCGCGGTGGCTCCTGCGGCGCCGGTACGACGTGCAGGTGCACGGCAGCGAGCAGATCCCGACCTCTGGGCCGGTGATCTTCGCCTCCAACCACGTCGGCGTCATCGACGGCCCGTTGCTGGCGGTGTACTCGCCGCGCGCTGTGCACGTGCTGACCAAGATGGAGATGTTCCGGGGCATCGTCGGCTTCTTCCTGTGGCGCTCCGGCCAGATCCCGCTGGACCGCTACCACCCCGACCCGCGGGCGGTGAAGACCTGCCTCAAGGCCCTGCGCGACGGCCGCACGATCGGCATCTATCCCGAAGGCAGTCGCGGCGCCGGTGACCTCGAGCGGTTCCACCGCGGAGCGGCCTACCTGGCCCTGGTCTCGGGAGCGCCCGTCGTACCCCTGACGACCCTGGGGAGCCGCGAACCCGGCGGCACCAGCGGCTCGCTGCCCGGTCGGGGAGCGCGCATCGACATGGTCTTCGGCGAGGTCTACCGGGTCGACGCCGCGCCGTGGCCGCGCACCCGGGAACAAGTGGAGAAGGCGTCGTTGTTGCTCCGTGAGCACATGATGGTCCAATTGGACCGGGCGCGCGCGTCGACCGGCCGGGAACTCCCGGGTCCGCTGCCGCCAACCGACGTAGATACCGACCCCCAGACCGGGGTCACCGATCAAGGAGCACCATGACCGAGCACGACCCCGCCCCGCAACATTCGGCGGAGGGCCTGGATGAGGACACCGGGCCCGTCCCGATCCTCGCCGTCGTCGGTCGCCCCAACGTCGGCAAGTCCACCCTCGTCAACCGCATCATCGGCCGCCGCGAGGCCGTCGTCGAGGACGTCCCCGGCGTGACCCGGGACCGGGTCTCGTACGACGCCAACTGGGCCGGCCGCGGCTTCACCGTCGTCGACACCGGTGGCTGGGACCCCGACGGCCGCGGCCTCGCCGCCTCGATCCGCGCCCAGGCCGAGATCGCGGTCGGCCTCGCCGACGCGGTGCTCTTCGTCGTCGACGCCACTGTCGGCGTCACCGACCACGACGAGGCGGTCGTCAAGATCCTGCGCGCGTCGGGCAAGCCCGTCGTGCTCGCCGCCAACAAGGTCGACGACCAGCGCACCGAGGCCGAGACGTACGGTCTCTGGAACCTCGGGCTCGGCGAGCCCTTCCCGGTCTCCGCCCTCCACGGGCGCGGCTCCGGCGACATGCTCGACGCGGTCCTTGCGGCCCTGCCCGAGCTGCCGCCCGAGCGGATCGGCGAGGTCCGCGGACCGCGCCGCATCGCGATCGTCGGCAAGCCCAACGTCGGCAAGTCCTCCCTGCTCAACATGCTCGCCGGTGAGGACCGGGTCGTCGTCGACAACGTCGCCGGCACCACCGTCGACCCGGTCGACGAGCTGATCGACCTCGGCGGCCAGGTCTGGCGCTTCATCGACACCGCGGGCCTGCGCAAGCGGGTCAAGGAGGCGTCGGGGCACGAGTACTACGCGTCGCTGCGCACGTCGACCGCGATCGACCGCGCCGAGGTCGCCGTACTCGTCCTCGATGCGGAGCAGTCGATCTCCGAGCAGGACGTGCGCATCCTGCAGACCGTGCGCGAGGCCGGTCGGGCGCTGGTCATCGCGTTCAACAAGTGGGACCTGGTCGACGAGGAGCGCCGCTACTACCTCGAGCGCGAGATCGAGCGCGAGCTCGTGCAGGTGCAGTGGGCGCCGCGGATCAACTTCACCGCCCGGACGGGCTGGCACATCGACCGGCTGGTGCCGGCGCTGGAGAAGGCGATCGCCGGTTGGGAGACCCGCATCTCCACCGGCACGCTCAACGGCTTCCTGGGTCGCCTGGTGGCCGAGCACCCGCACCCGGTGCGCAGCGGCAAGCAGCCGAAGGTGCTCTTCGGCACCCAGGCCTCGACCGCGCCGCCGACGTTCGTGCTCTTCACGAGCGGCAAGCTGGACGCGTCGTACGAGCGGTTCATCGAGCGCCGCCTGCGCGAGGAGTTCGGCTTCGTCGGGACGCCGATCATCCTGCAGCAGCGGCCGCGGGAGAAGCGCAAGCGCTGATCTCCGATTGAGGTCAGCTCCTGACCTGATCGGCTCCTAGAGTCGTCGACATGACCACTGAGCGCGACGACATCCTGGACCTCCTCCGCAAGCACCGTGAGCTCTTCCTCTACACGGTCCGCGACCTGAGCGACGAGCAGGCCGCGGCGACCCCGACAGTCAGCGAGCTCTGCCTCGGCGGCCTCGTGAAGCACGTGAGCGCCGTCGAGAGGAACTGGGCGGACTTCGCGGTCAACGGCCCGGCCGACCAGCCGGACGTCGACTGGGCCAACATCGACTGGTCGAACCCGCCGGCCGTGGTGCTCGAGCACCAGAACGCCTTCCGGATGGTCGAGGGGGACACCGTGACCGGCCTGCTCGCGGCGTACGCCGAGGTCGCTGCCGCCACCGACGACCTCGTCGCCACCGTCGACCTGGACGCCCGGCACCCGCTCCCGGTGGCGCCGTGGTTCGAGGCTGGTGCCAGCTGGTCGGCCCGACGGGCGTTCCTTCACGTCGCGGCCGAGACCGCCCAACACGCCGGCCACGCCGACATCATCCGCGAGACCATCGACGGCCAGAAGTCGATGGGCTGACCCGATTCCAGGAGAGCGCCCCGCCTGCGGTAGTCTTCACGCCGGTTCGCTGCTCACGAGGCGGCGACCGTTCGGGCTGTAGCGCAGCTTGGTAGCGCACTTGACTGGGGGTCAAGGGGTCGCAGGTTCAAATCCTGTCAGCCCGACCGAAGAAACCGCAGGTCAGAGGCCGTTTCGGGCAACCGGAGCGGCCTCTTTGCTACCCCGATCCTGCGGGTTGCCAGCAGTGTGGAGAGGTGCCAGAAGTTGGCCGCCAGCACCACGGCCGCCGAGCAGTAGCGGCAGGATTCCCGGCGCGCATGATGGGCTACACGTCGTCGCGAACGCCAGCCGTTCATTACGTCGCTCCGACCAGCCCGCTCCCCAGGGTCAACGACGGCGAGGGCGTCTGTGGGCGGGCAGGTCGTACCCAGACGGTCTCATTGGTCGTGACGAACGTGACCTGTGGCCAAGGCCGGGCATGGATGGTGAAGTGGGGGATCATCCCCGGGGCAGGCGCTCACATCGTCGGGGTCTGGACCCACTAGTCGCGCTGCCGAGGATGACCGGCCCTCATATGGGAGCGCACCTGTGCAGCCATCGAGCCGACATCGAGCGGCCGCGCTCTGTTGATGCGGACCAAGTCGCCAACATCCAGCGGCCCGAGGAACTTTTCGCGCAATCGTCGAACTCCCTCCGCTATCTCCTCCGCTCCCGGTTTAACCGCAGATGGTTTGGCGTCCAGTTCTGTCAGTCTTCGTCAACAGGTGTGTCGGCGGCTTGACGGTGGAGATCCCAGTTCCTCCGAAAGGGCTCATCATGAACACCTCCACCATTCTCAATCGGGTCACCGCCGCCACGATCGGCATCGCCGCCGCAACCGTGCTCGTCGCGCCCGCCGCCAACGCGCAACGCGACCTGTTGCCGACCGGACCCGCGAGTGCCACCGCTCCCGCAACGGCTTGGTCCGACAGTGTCGACGTCGTCACCGAACACAAGATCGCGGTCTGCCAGAACCGGACCACGGCGGCCGCCGCGCAACGCCCGACCGGCACCAGCCGGGTCGAGAGCCTGGCCCCCGACATCGCGTACCTCGTGGACACTCGAAAGGCCGAGTACGCTCGCTACCGGGCCGCTCACGCGCGAGAGCTGGCGGCTAACCGTTGAAGGCTCCCACCTCGCCGCGGATCGAAGCTCGCCTCAGGACCCGTGCCGCGATCCACTTCCCCGAGGCCGGAGACCCGCGAACCGCCTGCATCGGAGCGCGCCCGAGACGGGATCAGGTGATTCGGCGGGCGCCGCTCCGGCAGCGCAAAGACGGTCGTGGCCAGAGCCCGACGAACCACAGACCGGCTTCGTGACGGTGTCACCGACCTCGCCAGTGGGTGACGACCTGGGCGGGATCGGCTCCCTTTCTCACTGACGGGTGCCGTCAAACCCGACGTTGATTTTAGCCGCGGGCCGTGGCACGCCGTTGCTCAGCCAAGCCAGGAACTGGTGATCGTTCAGGACAAGAGGTGGAGCGTAGCCGAACGGACACACGGCAATCGGGTTGCCGGACCAGCGTGCTCAGGGGATCCTCATTTCAGGAGTGGTTGTTTGGAGGGCTCCATGAGTGCACTTCCCCGGCCCGACGTGTCGGGTGCGGCGGCGCCTTTGTACGACGCCCTTCACGACCTGCACCACCGGGCGGGCTGGCCCTCACTGCGCACTCTCGCCCGCGAGACAGGCGTCTCCCACACCACCGTGTCCAAGACGTTCTCGGGACCCACCCTTCCCTCGTGGGGGACACTCCAGGTTCTCGTCGTCGCCCTTGGTGGAGATCCCGCAGCCTTCCAAGGTCTCTGGCTCGCGGCGTCGCGCCCGATCAAGGACGAACGCGCGGACCTGACCTCCGCGCCGCACATCGCCGGGCGGCGCGCCGAGCTCACTGCCGTTGCCAGCCACCTCGAGAAGGGCAACGGCCTCCTGCTGGTCACAGGCGAGGCCGGAATGGGGAAGACGACGTTGGTGACGACGGCGGCGGGGAGTGCGCGGTCCGTCGTCCTCGTCGGTCACTGCCTGCCACTCTCGACGGAGATCCCGTTGCTTCCATTCGCTGAGGTGCTCCGCTCAGTGTACGAAGAGGACAGCGGAAGGACCCTCAGGGACGTGCTGCGCGAGTGCCCCGAGTACGTCGCTCCCTCGCTGACCAGACTGCTGCCGACACTCACCGTGACCAGCCACCTCGGCGTCCCCGACCACCAGTGGTCCCACGAATGGCTGTTCGCGGCGATCCGCACAGTGCTCGAAGTCCTCCACCGCAAGCGCCCGACCGCCTTGATCATCGAGGACCTTCACTGGGCAGACGCCGACAGCCTCGATCTCCTCGAGCAGATGGCGCAGACCTCGCCCGTCAGGGTCGTCGGGTCCTGGCGTCTCCACGACCCCGACGTCCCCACCCGCCGGCGCGACTGGCTGGCCCGCGCGCAGCGGCGTGTGGACTGCATCGAGCTGCAGCCGCTCTCACTCGAGGACAGCACCATGCAGCTGCGTCTCCTCCGCTTCGACATCACGGACGACCAGGCACGGCTGATTCACGAACGAAGCCAAGGTCAGCCACTGTTCACCGAGCAGCTGCTGGACGCGCCCGGCCCTTCCTCCCCCTACCTCGACGACCTCCTCGACCGTCGCATCAGCCCCCTGCGGCGGCACGCGTGGCGGGTGGCATCCGTACTCGGTGTAGGGGACCGTCCTCTTGCAGAAGACCTTGTTCGGGATGCCACCGGCATTGGCCGGCGCCAGCTCGCGGAGACGTTGCGCGAGCTCCGCGACCGACGGCTGTTGGAGGTCTCGGGCGACACCCTCCACCTGCGTCACCCGCTGCTCGCGGAGGCGGTACGGCGCCGTTTGATGCCTGGCGAGACCACCGACACGCACCAGCGGCTCGCGCGTGCCATGTCGGCAGAACCGGGCGCCGAACCGGCCGAGGTCGCCATCCACTGGCAGCACGCTGCAGAGCCGGCCGAGGAACTGATCTGGCGGATACGAGCCGCCCGGGCAGCAGCTGAACGATTCTCCGCATCCCAGGCGGCGGATCACTGGCTGCGGACCCTGAGCCTGTGGCCGGCAGGTATTTCAGTGGCCGGCGATCCTCCGCTTCGTCGCCACGAAGCCGTTGCCGGCGCGGTCAATCAACTAGACCTGGGAGGACGGGTCATCGAGGAAGCGCCGGTGCTGGAAGCGGCCCTCTCCGCACCGGACGAGTTCGAGGCGGCCGAGCGTGCCGACCTCCTGCGTCTCTTCGCCCGCGTCAACTCCACCCAATGGACCGCGGCTGGCCGTGGCCTGGAGTACATCGACCAATCGATCGCCCTCTTCCGGACGCTACCGCCGTCGAGCGGTCTGGCGACGGCGCTGGTGTGGAAATCGGCTGAGCTCGAGTGGCGTGGCCGCCGGGAGGAGGCGACCGCGGCCATCACTGAAGCCGTGCAGGTGGCATCACTTACTGGGGACGTCCCGTTGCAGCGCCTGGTTCGAGCCCGTCGAGCCTGGCAGCTGGCCGTCTCCGGAGACGACGGTGCCGTGGAGGAGATCGAGACCCTCCAGACGCACCTCCCGGGCGGCAGCGACCTCGAACAGGACCTTGACGTCGCCATCCGCCACACCGACATCCTCGTCATGAACTGCCGGTCAGCTAGTGACGTCGATCACGCTGCCAGACGAGAGATCGACCGCGCCGAGCGGAGGGACCTCGACGACCACCGCGTCAGGATCGTGAAGGCCAACGTCGCACTGGCTTGGAGGCGGGCCGGACACCTCGGACGCGCTCTCCAGGTCCTTGCTGGAGACACCGAGGTCCAGGACCCGGGACCCGGCTTGCTCTGGCCTCACATCGAGCGGGCCCTGCTGGATCTGCTGCGGGGCAACACGGAGGCCGCTCGTCACCGACTGTCGTACTTCAGGCCGGGCCGTCATCAGGTCACGGACGCGCTCATCGCAGAAGCACAGATGCACTACGACATTTGGATGGGAGACCCGGCTGACGCGTTCCGCAGGTTCGAGACCCTGATCGACTCGCGTCACGAGGAGATCTCCCCTGGGACGGTCGGCGACCTACTGGCGCTGGGTGCCCGCGCGGCAGCGGACAGTGCCGTGCGGTCCTCTTCGTCGCAGCGCCATGACGTGATCAGATCGTTGCTCGGGCTCCGAGCTCGCCTGCACCACGACCCCTACGACCCACCGGCTGTGCGGGCGGACCGGGCCGCCGGGCCCCAGTGGTCCGCCGAGCTCGCGAGGCTCCGAGGTCAGGACACCATGGAGATGTGGCTCGCGGCAGTCCAGAGATGGGACGGTCTCAGCCGCCCCCACGACGCGGCCTACTGCCGCTGGCGTGCCGCGCAGTGCGCGCTCCGCGACGGTCAGGGATCAATCGCGGCTCGGTTGCTCAAGCGGGCCACGGTCGACGCACGCGAACACGTACCGCTGTCGCAGACCATTGTCCGAAGCGCGGCGGCAGGCAGATAAGGCCCACCATCAGCAACGACTCTGAGCAAGGGACGCTAGGACGGGCCACATGCGCAGCCGACGGATCAGGCTCGATCGCGAGCCGCGGGCGCTGCCCCCTACCCGGCGACGACCTCGACGTCACCTCGCGAGGTCATCGACGAGCTCTACCCGGTCGGGAGTGAGCGTGCACTTCCCGACCGTGTGGCGCGAGGACTCCTGAGCCTGATCGGTCGAGGGACGGTGTGCCAAGATCCCAAGTCATGACCTCTTGGCGCGACACTGCATCGGCCTCAGCGCAGGAGGACCTGGACGGTCTCCTCAACCTCGTGCTACCTCTGGCCCAGGAGCTGCTCGGCAAGAACGGACAGTTCTACCCGTTCGGCGCCTCGGTCTCGACCGACGGCGAGGCGTCGCTCACCGCGTCCGACGCGGGGGCGGGTGATCACCCGCAACCGGACCGGGTCCTGGCCGGCGTGTACGACGGAGCACGTGCCACCGCAGGCGAGAACCGGGCAGCGGCGTTCGTCTCCGACGTCCTCATCAAGGGATCCGACGCAGTCCAGGTCGAGCTCGAGCACCGAGACGGCATCGCGCTCGTCGTGCTGGTGCCGTACAAGCCCGCCACGCTCAAGAGGGTCCCGACCTTCAGGGACATGAGTGTCGCACCGGGGGAGCCGCGGATCTGGATCGACGGCTAGCAACGCAGCTGATGTGTAGGCAATTTCCGAAATAGGCAGGTGAGGCGCCCGTCCCCGTTGGTGGGGGCGCGCGCTAGGTTGCGGTGGGCGAGACCTTCTTCGGACTCGACGAGGCGGTCGGCTTCCAGGTGGCAGCTGCGCCGCGCTCGCGACCTCGGATCTGATCGCGAGGCAGACCGAGGACATCGATCTGTTCGCCTCGGCGCCGACCACATCGGTCTCGGCTGCCTCGCTGCTCTTCAAGCCGCGCTGGGGAAGCAGGGCTACGAGGTGCTCGTGATCAGGACTCGGCGACGTTCTGCCGCTGGTCGTCACTCGGGCGGGGGAGGAGACGTTGGTGGACCTGGCCATGGACTCGCCTCCGCATAGCCGCACGACGATGACCGTGCTCGGGCCCACGTTGGCGCCGCTCGAGCTGGCAGGCCGCACGCTGCTGGCGCTCTTCGGCCGAGCCGAGGCCCGCGACTTCGCCGATGTCTACGTCCGTGATCGCCTACGAGAACGACGGGGACAGAGAATCCGCTCCGGAGAGGCCGTACGGGTCGGCCGTTCCGACGGTTCTACACACTATTGACACGGACCGGGGCGGGTAGATGTCCGGCAGGCCGATCGGTTCGTCTGCTGAGTCCGCCGGTCAGTCCCGGTCCCAGGGGGCGTCGTCTCCGAACTTGGTGTAGTACTTGGCCAGATGGCTCTTGACTCGCTCGATATCTCGTCGGGGCAGGTCGGCTCCGCCTCTCGATCCCTGCATCACGTTCCCGGCGGCCATGACTCCGCGCGGGACAACCGTCAGGCGGCCGTCAATGACGTCGGCGATCAAGAGCTTGTAGGCCGTGAAGTTGTCCTTGTTGTCAGCGTCGTACCAGACGTGGGCGTCACGGTACTTCGCGTTCGGCTCGTCCTCGGCACTCGCCCAACGGCGCACTCGCTGCTCGGCAGCAGCGCCATCCCAGCTCCGATCCCGCTCGGCCAGAGGGAGGTCCTGAAAACTGGTGACGGCCATGTCGGTCTCCTGTCGCTCGCGGGCTCTACCGGGCCGTACCCCGAACCCCGGGCGACCAAGCGGATCGACGGGGGAGGCGCCACGCGTTCCGTAGCCATCAGCAGGCGACCGTCAGACGGATGGCACATGGAGGTTCACCGGCCGGGTACCGCGCTAGATCTACTCCCGACCGTGCTCTGAGAGGAACTCAGATGAAACCCGACGCCAGCTCTCCCGCCTGCTTGTGCGGTCACGCCGTGCAATCAGCCCACGACCCGGCCGTCGGGCACGTGGTGAACCGGCCGTTCAGGGGCAGGATCGGTCGATGACCCGATCCGCACCGAAGGCATCCCGCCGATCGTTCCGCACACGCTGGTCCGTCATCCTGTTCGTCATCATCGGCGTTGTCGTGTGCAGCGCGATCATGCTCTGGAGGCTGTCCCACGACAGTGCCGACGAACCGGACAGCACTCTCCGAATCGGAGCGTCGTAGAGATCAACCGTGTTCAACCCCGCCGCGTCAATGGGCGGTTCGTCAGTCGGCGACGTCTGGACGGCCAGGATTCAAGTGGCGCACGTGGTCGGGGACGAACCCGTGGTTCATTCCCCATGCGACCGCCTGGGATCGAGTTCGCACCTCCATCTTTCGGTACGCGGTGCGAATGTAGGTCTTGACGGAGTTGATGCTGAGGTACACCTTGTCGGCGATCTCCTGGTTGGTCAGACCCTGGGTGACCAGGGCAATGACCTCGGCCTCCCGGGCCGAGAGCCCGAATTTCTGCCCCGGCCAGGTGCCGGTCTCGAGGTCGGGGCGGGCGTCGTCGGACGGCGTCACCGTCTCGCCTGCGTGAACGGTCTCGATGGCCGCAACGATGTCCTCTGCGGGCATGCCCTTCCAGAGGTATCCGGCGGCACCCGCCGCGAGAGCCCCGTCAACCAGCGCCCGGTCCACGTTCCAGGTGAAGACCACCACTCTCGATTTCAGCGGATCGAGTGATACTGGCGAGGTCCATGTGCTCGCCCTGGGCCTGACCGAAGGTGTCGTACAGAATGATGTCTACGTCGCTGATGGTCTCTTCGTTCGAGTCGAGCTCGATGACTTCAACTCGGTCCGAGTAGGGGTCAAGCATGGCAGCCACCCCGGTCACGACGATGTCGTAGTCGTCATTGATGGCGACACGGACCGGGGTCTGTGAGGCAGGATCAACAGGCATGGCGAAAGCCTACGCAGGATCGGATGATCAGGTTCACGCACGAAAAGGCGAGTCGAGGCTTCTCCCACCCGTACCTCCTGCCAATTCGTACTGCATCGTCGGCAGGTTGGTGCGGCCGGCGGAGCCAGATCACGATGCGCTCGTGCCCGAGCGGTGGGACCCTTCGTAGCGCGAATGCACGTGCTGACCGCGTCGACAAATTCATCCGATCGGGCGGATCTGTGGCGGGCGTAGCAGCGCCTCGTTCGGGTACCGCACCATTGGCGCGCTCTGACACGGAGGTACTGGCCCCGCCCGTTGCTGGACACGCGCCACTGGCAACCAGACCGAACCACAGGCGTTGGAGGAGGTCGGGCTACCGCGGCCCACCAGCCATGGAACCGATTGAAGAGTCTTTACGTGCCGCTGCCGAGCTCGACCCCGACGTGGACGAGGTCAAGCTTCTGGACGACCTTCGCAGGCACAGTGAGCGGGTGACCGCTCTCGTCCCCGATTGCTTCGGCATGAGCGTGGCCCGTCGCGATCTCGGGGTCACGCTCACCTTGGTGGCGACGACGCGTCAGGCTGCTGTCCTCGATGCGCTGCAGTACCTCAACAGCGGACCATGTATCGAGGCGGTCGAGGTCGGCGACGTGTTTGCGCTGAGCATCGACGACCTGCTCAACGAGGAGTCGTGGCAACTGTTCGCCCAAGGCGCGGCCGCCGCTGGTGTTGGTTCGACGCTGACACTTCCAGTCGTCGTCGGCGGAGAGGTGACCGGATCGGTCAACCTCTACGCGACTTCGCCTCATGCGTTTGATCGCCATCATCGGGCGCTCGCATCGGTGCTCGGCGGCTGGGCGGCAGGTGCGACGACGAATGCCGACCTCTCGTTCTCCACCCTGGATCTTGCCCGCCAAGCGCCGCGTGTGCTTGCCGACAAGGCTCTCGTCGAGACGGCAGCCGGATTCGTGATGGCAGCCGCGGAGGTCTCAGCCGACGAGGCCCACCGGCGACTTCTCGACGCGGCACAGCGCGCCGGCCTGAGTGAGGTCCAGGTGGCCGAGGCCGTTGTCTCCGCCGTTCATGACCGACAGTCCTGGCCAGACGTGTAGGCGTCCCTGAGAGCGGCAGACGCGCGCTCAGATCGATCTGCTGTCCCAGCCGAACGAGACCTTCGGCCGTCTCAGCAGATGCGTTGGGGGTGGGAGATGGACTCCTTGCCAACCCGAAGGTGATGGCGAGGAAGAACAGTGCCTCCGAGTCGGTGGAGCCCTCGGCGTCCGCGTAGAGGGCCGGATCGGCGGCGAGCATCATGGTCGTTCCACGCCCGGTCGATGCTCTTGAAAGGAGCGGGCCGAGCGCCCGTCGCCGTACCAACCGATCCGGAGGCCGTCACCGTTCGTGCTGGTGACTCCCACGCGGGAATGAAGGCTCTGCTCGATCAGGGAGTGCGCGGGACGGAACAGCAGATCCTCGGCCAGGATCGGGTCGCCTGAGTACGCCAGCCACTGATCCGTGAACGCACTCCCACACGCCTTCGCCTTCCTAGGCGTCGTACTCGGCTGCCTCCGTCAGGTCCTGGAACGCGGCTTCGGCGGCCGCGGTCTGCACGGCCCGAGCGCTGGTGATCGCGCTCGCCTTCAGCAGATACCTGTCGCTCTGCGCCACAGTCTCGCCGGTCGCGGCGACAAGTCGCCAGTGGAAGCCGCCGGCGTCGTCCTTGAAGATCTCGAACCTCGCCGCCACCTTGTGCGTCATGCTTCTGCCACCTTCCTGTCCGCCCGCGTGCCGCTCCCGAATGACACCGGGTCTCGCCGGTGAGCCGTCGCGGACACGGTGTCCACAGGGAACGGATCGACCCAGCTCGTCTGGTAGGTATCCGAGCTGGACGCAGCTACCCCCACCCGTGCGGGTGGTCGGGGTGCTCTGATGGCTACGGTCTCGCGCGCGGACTACTGCGCTCTTGCTGCAATCGCTCTTCTCGTGGCTGGCGTGGTGACGTCCAATGTCGACATGGCCCTCGACCGCACGTGGGCGGTCGCGGCGAGCAGCATCGCTGTCGTCCTGGTGCTTCTGCTGGTGGTGCTACCTCATCGGCTCGCCGCCGAGTACACATCGCGAGGCGGCGTCACGGAGGCGCTCGGACTCAGAACGAGCTCAGGTACGGCGACCAGTCCAGGTCGACCAGATCCGACGGCCCATCGACGACCAGCGCGGCGTCGGCGTTCTCCAACTCCGCGCTACCGAAGCCCCCGGACCGCAGTCCGATGCAGCCGATCCCGGCGCGCTCGGCAGCCTCGACGTCGTACACCGTGTCGCCGACGAACACGGCCCGCTCGGCACCGTTCAGCCTTCGGAGTGTCTCACCGATGAGGTCGGGTTCCGGCTTGGAGGCGTCCACGTCCTCGGAGGTCACCAGCACCTCGACGTCGCCGCCGATTCCGAGTAGATCCACGGCTTCGCGGGCGAACTGCGGATCGCCCGATGAGGCGAGCGCAATGCGGAAGCCGTGCGCGCGCAGTCGGCGCACGACATCGCTCGCACCAGCCAACGCGACGACCTCTGCTCTCAGGTCGAGATACTCGGCGCGCCACCAGTCCCGCAGGTCATCGCCGTGCTCGTGCTCGACCTCTTCGCTCGTCAGCTGTGCCACCAGCTTGTCGCCACCCATTCCGATGGCCCGGTGGATCCGCCACAGGGGCGGTGGTGTCAGGTCGAGCCGAGCAAAGGCGCGGTGCCAGGCGACGGCATGGTGGTAGGTCGAGTCGACCAGGGTTCCGTCGATGTCGAAGAGCACGGCCGAGTTCGGGGCGTCCATGCCATCGCCGTACCCCAGGTCTCCTCCGGCATGACACAGCTTTCGGCGGGTACCGAATCCATATGGGTGACAACGAGCACAGCGGCAAGCACATTCACCGGGCGGTGGAGGACCATCGCCAGCTGGAGACCGAGGGGTTGGGGGCAGAGGGAAGGTCGGGCGCCGACGTCGCCGAGCGACTCGCTCAGGACCCCGACGATCAGCTCAGCCGTCCCGACCAGCCCGACATGAGCGAGGACGAGCGTCAGCAGTTCGAAGAGCCTGCGGTCGAGCGTCCTATCGCCGACGAGGAACACCCTGAGGACCGCTGAACGTCCGAAGACCCGACGTCGGTGGAGGAACCGTGCGGGTCGTCGCTTGCGATGGTCGGGTCGACCCAGTAGAGGACGCTCACGAGCGCAGCCTTCGTCGGACCCCGTCTGAGGAACTCGGCACAGGCGGGTGGCGCCTGCTTGCCTGACGGCGACCGCGGGCACTGCTTGCGCATGGCAAGGTCCGGTCGTACGCCGACCGGCTGGTAGGCAGCCCGGCCGCTGACGACGGAACTCAGAAAAAGACCCGTTCGGGTGAAGGCGGGCCTGTTTTGTCCCCCAGTCGGTGGGGGACGTGGAGGGCATGTCCACCGCGGAGGTTGAAGGGGCGCACGCAGCCCGGATCCGTCAGTCCACGACCAACCGGTTGCTGCGCGCCGCTCAGCAGGCTGGTCCGTCAGAGCGACAGCGCCTCATCGACGAGGTCATCGTCGCCAACATCGACGTGGCGCGCTCTGTCGCTCGCCGCTATCGCAACCGCGGGATTCTCTCCGAAGACCTCGAGCAGGTGGCCTGCGTGGCTCTGGTGAAGGCAGCCAACCAGTTCGACCCGGCGAAGGCCGAGGACTTCCTGTCGTACGCCGTACCGACCATCCGCGGCGAGGTGCGGCGGTACTTCCGTGATCAGGGCTGGGTCGTCCGGCCCCCGCGACCCATCCAGGAGTTGCAAGCGGCGATCGGCGAGCTGGTCGCTCACGCCACCCACGAGCTGTCCGATGACGAACTGGCGACCCAGTTGGGCGTGAGTCCTGACGAGGTGCGATCGGCGCGCAGCGCGCAAGGTTGCTTCTGCCCGACGTCGTTGGACGTCCCCACTCGTGAGGGCGGCGACTCCCTCGGGGTCAACCTGGTCGACGACGAGTTCGACGAGTATGCCGTTGTGGAGGCGCGCACGATCCTGAGCACCCTTGCCCGAGACCTCAAGCCCCGTGACCGGCTGATCTTGTTCCTTCGATTTGTGGAGGGTAGGACACAGTCTGAGATCGGCGACGAGCTGGGTGTGACTCAGATGCAGGTCTCGCGTCTGCTGACTCGCATCCTGGGCCAGATGAGGGAGCGTGCGGTCGCCGCCACCCACGTCGACGTCGCGTAACCAACAACCATCGCGTAAGAACGGTCACGTGGAGACGGTGCCTTCCTGCGGCTCAGAGCATTGCTGACGGCCTCGTTGATCTCTTACGTGTGGTCGGAATGGCGAACTGGGTGATCGATCCGAACGATGTCGCCGGACCGCGGTGGTTCGAGCTGATGCGAGATTGCGTTGCAGACCGATGAATCTGTGGGGCGGGGTCGGGTACTGACCCCTGCATGACGGATCTCAGCGGCAAGAAGGTAGCCATCATCGCAACCGACTTCTTCGAGGAGGCCGAGCTCGTCGAGCCCCGCGACCGACTCCGGGACGCGGGGGCCGAGGTGAAGGTCTACTCAACCGGGACGGATGCCATCCAGGCGGTCGAAGGTGACACGACGCCCACCCAGAAAGTGGAGGTCGACGGGACGCTGGAGGACCTTGACGTGTCGAGCATCGATGCGGTGGTCGTCCCGGGCGGCACGGTGAACGCCGACCGGATCCGGATCGAGGAGCGTGCCCAGACGATCGCTCGCGAGGTCCTCGACGCAGGCAAGCCGCTCGCCGTGATCTGCCACGGGCCGTGGCTCCTCGTCTCTGCGGGCTTGGTGCGTGATCGCCGGCTGACGAGCTATCACAGCCTGGCCGACGATGTGCGCAATGCTGGTGGGGACTGGGTCGACGAGGAAGTCGTCGTGGACGGCACCTTGATCACCAGTCGCAACCCCGACGACTTGCCGGCGTTCGTCGAGGCCATCGAAGCTGCCCTGGCCTGAAGAGAACCAGCGCCGCGGGGGCGGCCCGGCAGCGCCGACAGGCGGTTTGACCGTCTCTCCAAACTCGGTGCCTCGGGTGGGTGGGGGGAGTGCTTACCGTCGCGGCCGGCCAGTTTCGCTCGTGGTGGCCGGACGCCCCAGAATGCGTCCGAGCGGCCCGAAATCCTCCAAAGGTCGCAGGTTCAGATCCTGTCAGCCGGACCGAAGTGAACCCGGCTCTGGCCGAGCGAACATGCTGGTCAGAAACTCTCCACCAACCCTGAAGCCTGGCCGTCGCAGTCAGTCCTTGCCTGCCAGGGCCGGCAGGTACGGCGAGGCTCCCAGCAGCCGGGTCACGACCACGCCACAGGCGGTCATTGCCAGGGCGATGCCGGCGAGCACGACCAGCTGGAACTGGGCCGCCGTTCCGGGGCTCGCGCCCCCGAAGAGCGCTCCGACGAACGCACCGGGAAGAGTGACCAGGCCGGTCGAGCGGGCCTGGTCCAGGCTTGGAAGCAGCGACTCCCGGACGGCCTCCTGCCCGATCTCGAGGTGGGCGCGCGAGGGCGTGGCGCCTAGGGCGAGCCACGCCTCCACCTCGTCGCGGCGATGGCGTACGCCGCGCAAGAAGTTGCGGCCGGAGAGCGTCGCGGCGCTCATTGCGTTGCCGATGATGATGCCGGCGATCGCGACGACGTACCTGACCTCGAGGTCGACGAGCTGGACGAGGAAGATCAGCGTCAGCGACAGGGCCGCACCGACCACGACCCCGGCGACAGCAGCCCGACGCCCGTGCCAGAGTTCTTGCAGCCTGCGCGCGGAGGTCCAGGAAGCGGTCGTCAGCATCAGCACGAGGAACGCCACCACCGTCCACTCGACTGCGAGGATGCCGCGCAGCAGCAGCGCGACGATCGTGAGCTGGATGGTCGCCCGCAGCAAGGAGGAGAGCGGGGTCCAGCCGAGTCCGATACCCGCTGCCCGGGCGATGCCGATCGTCGCGCCCACCAGGCTTAACAGGCCCAGACCGAACCAGATGAGCGCGGCAGGTGACGACACCCGTGCAACCTACTGCGACTGGTTGCCCGCCGGCTCGGGGTCCGGCGACACCGTCTGCACGGGTAGACCCCAGTGCGTGAGCCGGTGCGCGAGATCCTGGTGGAGCCGGGTCGCGAGGTGGTGCTCGGGAAGCGCGAGGATGATCTCGTCGATCGGCTCGTCGGCCAGGGTCGCCTCGATGGCGTCCATCGGGTCGTGGCGCACCGAGACCGATCCCACCACCCGGGTGTTCGTCGCCTCCTCGATCCGCGGCAGGGAGAGATGCAGTGTCACCTCCGCCTGGTCTGCCTTGTCATGGCGTTCCGGGTGGAGCAGGTGCACCTCCGCGCGGGCCGGGTTGAGGACGACGAGCCGGAACTGGACCAGCCCCTCCTCGGCACGGACCCGCAGCGCCTCCAGCAGCGCACGGCTCGGCTCGCAGTGGTCGGTGACGACCAGGATGCGCTGCGGGCGGACGTCGGACATGGCAACTCCCTTCGAAGATGGTGGGTGGCTGCCACCGACGTTCCTCCTGGCCACCTGTCACCGACCTGACTGCTTGGTGTCTGCAGTACGGGGGCTACCGGACGGCGTCAGTGGTCGGATCGGTGTCGTGCTGCCGGAGCTCGGTCCGGTCGACCTTCGTCACGCTCAGGTAGATCACAGTCGCAAGGATGGTCCCGAGGAAGAGCAGGCTCGTCACGAGCGTGCCGAGCCCGAGCCCACCCTCACTGCGTGGTGCGGAGAGGAAGTCGCCGATGTTGGCGCCCAGCGGCCGGGTCAGGATGTAGGCGAGCCAGAAGGACAGCACCGGGTTCAGGCCCATCCGCCACGCGATCGCAACTGCCGTGATGAGGCCGGCCGGGATCAGGATCGAGGCGCCCGGCGACCAGCCGGTGAGCTCGACGGTCCAGTCGCCGATGGCGGTGCCGAAGGCGAAGGTCACGAGGACCACCAGCCAGTACCAGCTCTCACGCGCGGTGGTGTTGATCGAGTGGATCGAGAGCGTCCCCTCCCGGAGGTACCAGGCGGTGAACACCGCAGCGAGCAGCACCGCGAAGACTGTCGAGCTGGCCCAGAGTGGCACGCCGCGCGCATCGGTCAGGTTGTCGGTCAACAACGTGCCGACGACGCTGATCAGCACGACGGCGAGCCAGTAGGGCCCGGGCACGTAGCGATCCAGCCGGAACTGCGCGACCAGGGCGACGACCAGCGCGACGCTGAAGAGGACCGTGGTGTTCGTCAGTCCGAACCCGAGGGTCTCGTTGATGTAGTCGGCGAGGCTCTCGCCGACTGTGGTGCACAGGATCTTGATGATCCAGAAGAAGACGGTGACCTCAGGCACCTTGTTGAGCATCTGACGGTGGCCGGCATCGACTCGTGTAGTCATCACAGCGTGCATCCTGAGTGGTCCTGTCTGCCGACAACCTGACCGCCGTCAGGTCGTGGGCTGAGAGACGCTGCTCGCTGCCAGCGAGGGCCCGCCGCCAGGAGTCCGGAGCAGCAGTACGGCCGGTGTCGTGGAGGAGGAACGTGCCGCCCGGGTGCGGCGTTCCCAGTCGTGCCCTCCGGCGGCCCAGACGATGGTGCGAAGACCCGGCTGTGCCGCGACGTCATCGGACACCGGTCGGGGTGGTGCGGAGACTGGCGAAGATGTCGTCCTCGAGGTCGGCGCCCGGTCGGCGCCCGACCTCGCGGAACCATTCCCGGCCCAGCACCCGCCGCGCCAGCGGGCGGGGGAGGCGGAGCAGGAAGGCGAGGGTCCGTGGACGGTCCCCGCCGTCGGCCTGGGTCGCGTGGGCACGCAGCGAGGCGAGCTTGGCGTCCAGGTGGGCGCGTACGTCGACCTCGTGGGTGAGATCGGCGTGAGCTGTGAACGCCTGGCTCGTGTCGGGCAGTTCGGGCATCGGGAGCACCCGGGACGCCTGCCGGAGGATCCGCACCACCCGGTCGATCAGCCTGCGGTCGAGGGTCGCCTCGAGCACGACCGGGGTCTCGGCCAGCTCTGCTGCGAGCCGTCCGACTCGGTGGACCTGGAGGTGGTCGGCGTGGCCGTAACCACCGGCGGCGTCGTACGTCGTCAGGACGTGCGCCTGCTCCTCGCGCAGGATCCTCGCCAGTCGGCCGGCGGCCACTTCGGGCGCGAGGTCGCTGAACGTCGGGCCGGCGCTGCTGCGCTGGCCCCATCCCGAGTCGGGATAGCCGAGCACCTCGACGCGGGCGATGCCGAGCGCCTGCGCGGAGGCCGCCAGCTCGCGGGTGCGTCGTTCGGCCAGGTCGGCGATCTCGTCCGGTGTCGCGAGCCCAGCCTCGCCGGCGGTTGCGACGACCAGCACCACCCGGTGGCCGTCGTTCGTGGCGCGGGCGAGGGTGCCCGCGGTCAGGAGTGCTTCGTCGTCGGGGTGTGCGTGAAAGGACACGACCGTGAAGCGTCGCGCGCTCATGCGGCACTCAACGGTGCGAGACGTCGGATGATCGGCCGGACGGCTGCTGCGGCGGCGGCCTCGGCGTACAGCTCCTGGGTACGGCGTCGCGCCTCGACCCAGTCGTGCCGCGTCGGGACGGTCGCGTTGTGGTGCGCGATCCGGTCCCGTAGCCGTGTGTCGGTGACCAACCGGGCGAGATGGGTGGCCAGCGCCTGGTCGGTGGCGCCTAGCAGGCCGTTGGCACCGTGCTCGACGAACTCCACGACGCCGCTGAGGGAGCTGGCGACGATGGGCAGACCGGCGGTGCGAGCCTCGAGGGCCGCGATGCCGAACGACTCCAGCTCGGCGGGCGCGACGAAGACCGAGGCGTCGGTGAGCACCTGGCGGATCTCCGCATGGTCGACGCGACCGGGCATCTCGACCCAGTCGTCCATCCGGTGCCGGCGCAGGAACCGCTCCAGTGCCTGACGTTGCGGGCCGTCGCCGACGACGACGGCCCGCAACGGCACGTCGTCTGGCACCCGGCGTCGTACGTCGGCGAGGATCCGCGCCAGCGGGAGCGTGCGCTTGGTGTGTGTCAGTCGCATCACGCTGACGATGGTTGGGACTTCCGGCGCCGTTGCCGTGACCGTCGGGCGCCACCGTTCGGGGTCGACGGCGTTGGGCAGCACGTGCAGGGGAGTGTCCGGACCGAGCATCTTCCGCAGCGGGGCGGCGGCGGGCTCGCTGACGGCTGACCACGCCACCGGCCAGGAACCGAGTCGGAGCAGGCCATGGGCGGCCGCCGGGAGCGGGCCCAGGCGGGACCACATCGAGTGGACCGTCACCAGGGTCGGGTAGCCGGCCGAGGATGCCCGGCGGGCCGCGATGGAGGCGAACGGGGAGAGCACTGAGACGTGGACGTGCACGACGTCGGGCTCGAGGTCGTCGAGCAACCGGCGCAGGGCGACGTCGGCGCGGACCACTCCGCCCAGGTGGCCGGCGGTGCTGACGACCCGGTGCAACCACGGGTCGTCGGCGGCTCCCGTCGTGGCCGGGGTCGTCGTGACCACGTGGGTGTCGTGCCCCTCGATCCTCTGGTGCTGGACCAGGTCGCGCAGGTGGATCTCGATTCCACCCAGGCGCGGGAGGTAGCAGTCGCTGACGTGCAGGATGCGCATCAGACCACCGCCTCGGTCGGCCCGGCCGATGAGCCGCGCCGGAGCCAGAGCCAGAGCGCCAGCCCGACGCCCCCGACCGGGATCTCGAGGCCGTAGGTGAGCGCCCGGTAGAGGAGGACGCCGGCGACGACGCTCCCCGGCGCCCCACCGAGCCCGATCAGTGCACCGGTCAGACCGACCTCGACCACGCCGGCCCCGCCCGGGGTCAGCCCGGCCAGCGTCAGCAGCCGCTCGACCGTGAACCCGGCCAGCACGGCCGCAGGCGCGAGCGCGGCGCCCGCGACGCTGAGGCATGCCCAGAGGAGCGCGAGAAGCAGCGCGGTGTAGAGCACCATCCCGAGGCTGAGTCGCATCCAGCGCGCCCGAACGACGGTGCTGCAGCTCGCCTGCAGGTCGACCAGCGTGGAGCGGACCCGCACCCGGCGTGGCGAGTGCACCGCGCGCAGGACGCCGTGCGCGACCAGGTCGATGGCATCACCGACGCGCGCGGCCGCCGACGGACGGGCCAGCACGACGACGACCACGGCGCAGACGACTGCAAGCCCGAGCGAGGCAAGGGCTGCCGGGCCGAGCACCGGACCGATCGACACTCCGGTCGCGAGGGCGATGACGGGAGCGACGGTCAGCGGGAGCGCGAGCTTGGCCAGCACATCCCAGACGTTGGTGATCACGGTGAAGGCGGCGAACTGGTCGACGCCGTATCCCCAGGTACGGGCCATCCGACCGTTCAGTGCGATGCCCGCGGCGCCACCGAGCGGGAGGACGTTCGCGACCGCGCTACCGGTCAGGCTGAGGGTCAGCGCCCGACGGTGCGTCAGTGTCGGCAGGGCGGCGGTCAGCGTGATCGTGTGGGACACCAGGCCAAGCGCCCACAGCGCAACCAGTCCCACCAGCTCGGCGGCCGGGACGGCCGCGATCACCGCCCAGGTGCTCGCCCATGGGACACCGGTCGCCAGCGGCAGCGCCAGCGCCAGCAGCCCGATCGCCAGGCAGATGCCCAACAGCCCGCGTCCCGTCGTCGTCACGTTCACGGGCCCAGAGTCGACCGCCCTACCTGAACGCCACCTGACTGTCTGGCGCATTCTGGTCAGGCGGGCTGCAGGTTCACGGCACGATCCTCGGCCGGTGCCCGTCAACCTGCCGTCCGCGCCGTACATCGCGGGATCGCCAGTCGGCGACGACGGGGCCAGCGACAAAGAACCCGACCTGGGGTGGCTGGCCCGGATCTGGGTGATCGCGCTCGCCTTCGGCGCCGTGACCCTGTGGCGGTCGTCGGTCGTCGGCATCCCGGTGCGCGACCCAGGTGGCGAGATCTTCCGCTCGCGGATCGCGATCACGGTGGGGACCTTCGCCGGGCTGGTGCTCCTGGACGCCGTACGACGCGTGCCGCGAGGTCAGCGCCGGCCAGGACCGGTGCTCGCGATGTTGCACCGCCGGTGGCCGGCGCTCCGGCTCCTGTTGGCCGCGTCTGCGTTGCTGGCCTACCACCTCGTCTACGCCAGCTATCACAACCTCAAGAGCTGGGACGTCCTGAACGCGCCCCGCGACCAGGCCCTGACCAGGGTCGACCAGGCGCTCTTCCTCGGCCACTCCCCGGCGGTGCTGCTCCACTCGGTGCTGGGCGAGCACTGGTCGGCGTACTTCCTGGTGGTCGTCTACGAGTCGTTCCCGACCCTGGTCTCGATCGCCTTCGTGGCGAGCGTCGTGTTCGCCGACCGGCTCCGCGACGGCGCGGTCTTCCTGGCGTCGGCGATCTGGGTATGGATCCTCGGCGTGGCCTGCTACTACGCGGTCCCCTCTCTCGGCCCGTTCGACGACCGCCCCCAGGACTTCGCCGGGCTCCCGCACACGATCGTGACGGCCACCCAGGCGACGTACATGGGGCAGCGGGAGCACCTTCTCGCAGACCCGACGGCGCACGACGCGTTCGCCCAGGTCTCGGCCTTCGCGAGCCTGCACGTCGGCCTCACGACGGTCATCGTGCTGATGGCGGCCTACTACCGGCTGCGACGCTCCGCCATCGTTCTGGCGGTCTACCTCGCACTCACGGTGGTGGCGACGATCTACCTCGGCTGGCACTTCGTGGTCGACGACCTCGCGGGCATCGCGATCGGGGTTGCCGCCGTGGGGCTCGGCATCGTCACGACCTACCCGACCGGCCGATCCCAGCAGAGCATTCAGGCTGTTGGCAGGTCGCAGGGTCACACATGGTCGACATGATCATCGGGGTGTGTGAGGACGACCCGTCGATCCGACTGCTTCTGGCGGAGGCGCTTGCGGTTCGCCGGACGAGACGGTCATGGCCCACGACGGAGGCGAGGCGCTGCGACAGTTCGGCGCCGACAGCGCATCGACGTCCTGGTCGTCGACATCGGGCAGCCCGACTTCGACGGGTCGCGACGTGTGCCAGGCGCTGCGCTCCGCCGGTCAGAACGCTCCGGTCCTCTTCCTCACCGCGCTCGGCGCGATGCACGAGCGGCTGGCCGGGTTCGGCGCCGGCGGCGACGACTACGTCGCGAAGCCGTTCGAGCTCAAGGATCTGATCGCTCGGGTCGAGGCGCTCGGCCGTCACGGTCGCCCCGCGCTATGCACGATCGCGGTGCCTGGACCTCGATCCGGCCCGGCACGCGGCGCGTACGCCGGAGGGCGAGGTGCTGCTGACGCCGACGGAGTTCCGGATGCTGGCGGCCATCACCTCGCGACCCGACGAGGTCGTGCGCCGTCACACTGCTCTACGACCGCGGACGACGCCCGGGCGTGCCGGACCACATTTGTCAGGGCTTCGACGACGATCCGATAGGCCGCCACCTCACTCGCGGCCGGCAATGGAGGGAGTGAGACGGGCACCGCGACGAGGACCTGCAGTGGCGCGCCGGAGGCGGAGTGCAGGGTGGCGGCGTGCTGGCGGATCGCCTCGACCAGACCCAGCTCGTCCAGCGCAGGCGGTCGAAGTCCTTCGACCAGGCGACGGATCTCCGTGATCGCTCCGGCGGTGTCGGCGCGAAGCAGCACCAACAACTCGTCGGCCTTGTCGGGGTCTGAACGGAGTTGGTTGCGTGCTGCGTCGGTGGCGAAGGCGACACCGCTCAGGGTAGGCCCGAGTCCGTCGTGGAGATCGCGGCGGAGTCGGCGTCGCTCCTCCTCGACGGCGGTGACGACCGCCTCGCGCGACCGTTGCAGGTCGCGGCTCATCGCCCGCGCACGCAAGGTCTGGGCGAGCAGGGGTGCGACGATCCGGAGAACATCCTCGTCAGCGTGAGAGAGCCGCAGGTCACCGGCCCGCAAGCCGACCACGACCTCGCCGACAGCGTCCTCGCCCAGCAGGAGGGGAAGGACGCGGGTGTGGGTGACTTCCGAGCCGGACACCGCGAGCACCTCGTCAGCGACGCGGAGGCTGGCGTAGGGGAGCAGCAACGCCTCCCGGATGGCGTCCAGTGCCAGGGCGGGATCGTCACCGATCCGGTCCGCGAGGGACGTTGCGGCCGTCAACGGGTCCGGACGGTCGCCGAACAGCAACTGGTCGACCACGCCCCGAAGCATGACCCGTAAGGGCTGCACCCCGAACGCAAGCACCGCGCAGAGCACGACCACGGGGGTCACGCCCGGCGGCTGGCCGCCGATCTCCTCGACAACCGAGGTCAATGCGATGGCCGTGGCGACGTACGCGGTGAGAACCGTTGCGGCGACCACCGCGCGGGTGACCAGTCCACGAACGTCGACGACGTCGGGACGGACCACGCCGACAACCATCGCCACCGGCCCGACGGCCAGGCAGGCGATGTAGACCGCAGCCAGATCCGGCACCCCGCCGGTGCCGGCCGACTCACTGAGGAAGCCGAGAAACCCCGCGACCAGACCGGCCCCGATCCAGGCCAGTGAGCTCCAGGTCAGAGCCCGCCGGTCTTCGGCGTCGCTCCGCTCAAAGGCCCACCAGGCGTGGAGGAGCAGGGCGATCACGATCACGTAGCCCATCGGCTCGACAGCGGCGGCCCAGACCACGCTGAGCGCCCCGGCTGCGAACACAAGGACAGCCAGCACGAACGAGAGCGGATCCCGCCAGGCCAGCCGCGGGTAGGCCAGCACAGCGAGCGGCAGCAGCAGGCATCCACCGAGCCGGACGACCGGTGGAGTGATCTCGTCTAGGCCGAGCACGGCCGCCGAGGCTCCGAGGACGAGCGCAGCGCCACCCAACATCAGGGCGACCGCGGAGATCCGCGATCGGCCGCTGTGCCAAACGAACCAGCCGGACGACGTTGTCACCACGCCAACCGCTGCGCCGGCGGCCAGTACGACGTTCACCCTCCGTCCGCTCCGCCCAGTCCGCCCTGTCTCGCCCGCACGATGGCCGCGGACCGGTCAGCGACAGCGAGCTTCACGAAGATCGAGGAGATGTGGTTGGCGACGGTCTTGGGGGAGAGAAGGAGCTCGCCGGCGATCGCCTGGTTCCGCTTGCCCGCTGCGACCAGGTCCAACACCTCGCGCTCCCGGCCTGTCAGCTCCGGGAACGGCTCCGCAGCAGTCCGGGCAGGCGGCGCCGCGAAGTAACCCAACACTCGCTGGGCTACACCGGGACTGAAGATCGCCTCACCAGCCACCACTGCTCGGATCGCCCGATCGATCTCGACCTGGTCTGCTCCCTTGAGCAGATAGCCCTGCGCCCCTGCGCGCATCGCACCGAAGACGGTGTCGTCGTCGTCGAACATCGTCAGCACCAGAACGGCTGTGTTGGGACCTGCCGCACGGATCCGACGGGTGGCTTCCAGTCCGTCGATGCCGGGCATCCGGACGTCCATGAGGACGACGTCCGGCGCCATGAGCTGGACCTCACGTACGCCCGCCTCACCGTCTCTCGCCTCACCGACGACCTCATAGTCGGGCAGCGACTCCAGCAACGCGCGCAGCCCGCCGAGCACGACCGGGTGATCGTCAACCAAGACGACACGGATCGGGCTCATGGCCCCATAGTCCCGCCTTCGGGCGGGTTTGACCCGGGATCCAGGTCCTATCCGTCCCGGGAGCCTTCCCGGACAATGGGGACCGCACACCGATGTCGGCGGGCCTTCGGGCGATGAGCCTGGTGCCACCACCACCCATCGAAGGAGCTTCCCATGACCGACACGACCACAACGACCAGCACCGGCGCCCGCGTCGCTTGGAGCACCAAGAACAAGATCGGGCTCGGCCTGGCCATCTTCTACTCCGCCACCAACATCCCCAGTGTTGCGTTTCCGACCCCGGACGGCGACGAGGGCCCACCGATGGCGATCCTCATCGTCAGCTCCGTCCTCGCTGTCGTCGGTCTCATCGCAGCCATCGTGGCTTGGCGCACCGGAAGCCGCCCCGCTGCCCGGTTGGCCGCAGCGAGCGTCATCGTGATCACCTTGACCTCGCTTCCGGCCTTCTTCGTCGACGTGCCTGGAAGCATCAAGATCCTGGTCTCGGCCAGTGTCGCGCTCACCATTGTCATGGTTGTCCTGATGTTCTCATCGCCGAAGCACCGCTGATCGAACCTCGATGCGGGCCTTGATCGACCACACTCGACACCCACCTCCGACAATCCGTCGCAGCTCCACGAGATCGAGCGCGGCGAGAGCGCTACGTGGGTTGTCTATCCTCGTACGCCGGCCTGGTGGGCGGTGGGATTCGGGTTGTGGGCCGCTGTGCTCACGCTGACCCTCGGCTACGTCGAGGGGATCGCGCAGGCAGTCATCGAGATCGGCCTGATCGCGGTGATGGGTGGGGCGATGGTCTGGGACCGGCGGCGCCGTGGGACCTACCCGACAGGGCGTCCTCCGAGTGAGCTCAGCCCCGCCATCGGCCGACTCGTGCTCGGTGCCATCGTCGTGGGGGTGTCGCCTGGCTCGTCGGCGAGCAGCTCAGCGTCGGGCTGGCGGCGATCATCGCCGCCGTCGGCGCCTGGGCCGTCGTCTCCTGGTAGGAGCACTCGTACGCCGCCATCGCAGCCCGGGTGCGGGAGCGACTGGAGTGAGGACCACGTCCTCCGCCTTCGATGGCCTCGACCCAGTCCTCAATGCCCCGAAGCGGCTGGGCATCATGGCCGTCCTGACGAGCTCGACCTCGACAGAGTTCGCCTTTCTTCGATCCCACCTCGGCGTCAGCGACTCGGACCTGTCAAAAGCAGGCGAGCCTGCTGGAGTCGGCCGGATACATCACGAAGAGCGGCCGTGGTCGCGGATCGACCACGGTGTACAAGACCACCAAGCGGGGCCGCCAGGCCTACCAACAACACCGCGCCGCCCTCCGAGCCCTGCTCGGAGAATGAGGCGCGACTCCCAGGAGCGCCGGATTGCCACGCGTTCGACACTCACCCAACGTCGGGGGGACACGCCATGCGCAGCACCCGGAGCGGACAGCCGACACCGGTTGGTCTCGAGGCATGGCCCATCTCGGTAGGCGATCGGCTCTCTTCGCTCGCGTTGCACACTTCGCGAGGCTGGTCAGCGAGTCAGTGAGCCAAGTCGTTGTAGCCGCCGCAGGCAGGGCATCGGATCAGCATCTGAGGCCGTCCGGCTGCAGCGTCCGTCCCCGCCACGATGACGAAGCCGCATGCTCCACACAAGAGATTGAGGCCGCCGTCACCGCTGGAGAACGGGCGCGGCTCCGGGTAGCCGGTGAACCCGATCACCGGGCGCTCACCGATCTCCTGCCGGTCTACCACCGACAACGCGACGTCGGACACACGACGAACGTACTTTCCGAATCGTCGGTAGGGAATGCCGAGTTTGTTCCGGGCTCGGTAGAACGTCCCTCTGCGGTCATGGTGTCCACTTCTCGGGTGGTTGCATCGTGGCCAGCCGCACAGGACGAGGACCCGCAGCGGGGCTCGAGGAAGAAGCGTCGTCGCTGGCCCGAGATCGGACGGCGCTGACGCGTGCCGTGCCCGCGCCCAGTCCTCCGTGTGGAGGGCGTTCTCGGCGTCATCACCGGCGCTGGATCGCCTCAGCGCGACCGTTGGTCGAGGAGTTTCGATGCCATGACCGCAGCCTGGGTGCGGCGCTCCAGGCCGAGCTTGGCCAGGATGTTCGAGACGTAGTTCTTGACCGTCTTCTCGGCGAGGAACATCTGCTCGCCGATCTGCCGGTTGGTCATGCCCTCGGCGATATGGGCGAGGATCTTGAGCTCCTGCTCGGTCAGGCTGGCGAACTCCGATGCGACGGCACCGGGGTGGCGCACTCTCTCGAGAACGCGGGCGATGAGGGAGGGATCGATGAGCGAGTTCCCAGCTGCTACCTGGCGCACGGCTCCGACGAGGTCGCTGCCCTTGATCTCCTTGAGGACGTAGCCGGAGGCTCCGGCCATGATGGCAGCGAAGAGCGCCTCGTCGTCGTCATATGACGTGAGGATGAGGGCCTGGATGGTGGCGTCGACCGATCGGATCTCGCGGCACACCTCGATCCCGGAACCGTCGGGCAGTCGTCCGTCGAGCACGGCGACGTCTGGCTTCAGGGCGGGGATGCGGTGGGTCGCCTCGGTCGCGGATCCGGACTCGCCGACGATCTCGATGTCACCCGCACTCTCGAGGAGGGTGCGGAGGCCTTGGCGTACGACCTCGTGGTCATCGAGCAGATAGACGCGAATCTTGGACTGACTCATTGCATCCGTCCTACCTGGGACTGCGGTCCTGCGCCAGTGCCGAAGGTCCCGGCCAGGGGTGAGGACCCTCACGTCGGCGGGTGGGCGATGCGTAGGAGGGTGCCGTCGATGTCGAAGAGGACGGCCGCGTTCGCCGCGCGGACCGATGAACGACGTCCTGGAGGTCTGCGTCGCCCCGGTCACGGGTCCGTGCGACTGTGAGGACGGATCACCCTCGCTCTGCCGCGCGCGCCGAGGTGACGCAGCCGGTCACCGGGCAGGGGTGGCTGACCGAGCGGGTTCACCGCGGCGACCTCGTCCATGGCGTCGAGGATGTTGCGCAGATTGATGATGAGCGCGCCGTGCACCGGCCACAGCGCAGAGTCGGGGCTGGACGTCGCGATGTCGTCGACCAGCGCGTTGAGGTGCTCGCGGGTTGTCCGGATGGCGTCCGGATCGGCGGCGGCGATGGCCCGTCCCGCCTCGCTGAGCAGGTGTGGCCAGTGTTCCCTGAACCCGGGGTGCCACTGAGATCGGCTGGCCGAGCTGTAGCTGAGGGTGCGTGCCATGCTGCGCGTGTCGGCCAGGGCCTGCTCCATGCGGCGCAGTAGTGATCGGGAGTGTCGCGGGTCGCGCAGCGATCTAGCCGACCGACGCGGATTCATCCGTCCGCTCTCCTGCGCCTGGCGCACCAGCGCCCAGGCGTGGTCGATGTCGTCATCGAGCGAGCGGGTCCGGTCGATCCAGTCGGCGACGTCCTCATCGTCGTACCCGACAGCCAGGTGTTCACCCATGTCCACGAGGAGGCCGCCGATGTCGTCGTCGATCCGG
Organism: uncultured Actinomycetota bacterium; assembly: GCA_963717855.1. Lineage (GTDB taxonomy): Bacteria > Actinomycetota > Actinomycetes > Propionibacteriales > Nocardioidaceae > Nocardioides. The sequence continues at coordinate 31,185 of CAVQXF010000002.1, forward strand.
TTGAGTGCCGTGATCGCCGTACGACGGCGCAACGGTGGCCAGACCAGCGCATTGACCAGCAGGCCCACGGCGATCCCGATCGCGGTGTCGCTCAGCCGGTCCAGCAGCATCGAGTCGTCGCCCGAGAATCCGGTCGTCAGCACGACCAAGGCGGTCGCGGCGACCGTGGTCTCTTCCTCCCCGAACCAGGGGAGCGCGCCGACCGCGAGCCCGAGCGCCAGCACGACTGCGACCGAGACGGTGTCAAGCCCCAGTGAGTTGCCGACAGCCCAGGCCAGCACCACGCCGGCGACGGCCGCAGTCACCTGCTTCAGGCCGCGCGAAACCGTGCGGTAGACCGTCGAGTGCACGACCAGCAGCGCCGCCCACGGCGCGAGGAACGACTGGGACAGCGCGAAGACCTCGGTGGCCAGCACCCAGGCCAGGACCGCGGCCAGGACGGTCTTGAAGAGCTGGGTCCCGTCGGTCCAGAGGACCGGGTCGCGGAACCGGCTGCGCCAGTCGGTGATCAAGGGAGCGGCGTCGTCTCCGGCTCCGGGTCATCGGTCTCGATCGGGGCGGGGTCACCGGAGGGGATCACCTCGGGGTCGGGCAGCGGCTCGTTCGGCATCGTGGTCATGGGTGAGTTCGTACCCGTTGCGGCATCTCTTACGCCGACCCGGGTACCGCAACGACATGGCAGACGAGCGCAAGTCGACCGAGAACACGGACGGCCAGGTTTCAGAGGTGTCGGGAATGGACGGCGAGCCCGACGAGATCTCGTCCGAGGACACGACCTCCGGCTCGCCGACGGGTGAGAGCGGCGAGGTCCAGGAGGGCAGCGTGGGGCCGAACGCGGTGCCCCGTCACGAGGCAGCCGAGCCCGCTCACGACTGACTGCTTCAGCTGCCGAGCGAACCGACTGCGAACGCCACCACCACCAGGGTGGTGAGCAACGCTGCGGTGGCCTGCAGACCCATCAGCATCTTGGCCCTGCTGGTGAGCGGCATGGTGTCGGTCGGACTGAAGGCGCTGGAGTTGGTCACGGACAGGTACAGATAGTCGACGAAGATCGGGACCCAGCCCGACTGCGTGCTGGAGGTGCGGCTGACCTCGATCACGGCGCCGTCGTTCTCGTCCTGCGAGAAGCGCCAGTCCGCGTCGGGGAGGTCATCGCGCTTCGCTTCGCGGCGTACGACGGGTCCGCCCCGATCCAGCTCCCAGTAGAGCAGGGCGAAGCCGATGACGTTGGTCAGCCAGATCTGCATCGCCGCCACGAGCAGGTGGCCCCCGCTCTCCCCGCCGGTCAGCTGTGAGACCAGCAGCCCCAGAGCGACCAGGTTGCTGAGGATGAGCAGCATCGAGAGCGCGATCGACGCGGAGCGTGACCAGCGCGTCTGCCGGGTCATCCGCCTGGGGTTGGTCACCAGGAGCGCGACGAGCAGCAGGACCTCGATGCCCGGGATGATCAGCCGGTTGGTGAAGAGGACCGCGCTGGGCAGAAGTGCGTAGACGACCACGGCGACGACCACGGCGCAGGCCGGGGGCAGCCTGTTCTCGCCGGCCGCTGCGCGACGGTCCGAGCGTTCGTGGACGCTCCTGGAGCTCACCTGGTCAGCAAAGCACGGACAGCCCGCCGCCCGGCGTTGGCGCACCGGAGGTGAGTGCGTCGACGCCGGGCGGGTACCGCGGGGTCATGACGAACTTCGGCTACACCTTGATGACCGAGCAGAGCGGCCCGCGCGAGCTGGTGCGGTACGCCGTCGCTGCGGAGAGTCTCGGTTTCGACTTCGAGGTGATGAGCGACCACTACTCGCCCTGGCTGACTGAGCAGGGACACGCACCGAACGCCTGGACGACGCTCGGCGCGGTGGCTCACGCGACCTCGCGGGTCGGTCTGATGACCTATGTGACCTGCCCGACTCTGCGCTACCACCCGGCGGTCGTGGCGCAGCAGGCCGCGACCTTGCAGATCCTGGCCGAGGGCCGGTTCACCCTCGGCCTCGGCAGCGGCGAGAACCTCAACGAGCACGTCGTCGGCGACGGCTGGCCGGCGATCCAGGACCGGCAGGACATGCTCGCCGAGGCGGTGGAGATCATCCGGGCGCTCCACTCGGGAGACCTGGTCGATCACCGTGGTGAGTTCTTCCAGGTCGACTCCGCGCGTATCTGGGACCTGCCGGACGAGGGCGTCGACATCGGCATCGCCGTCGCCGGGGAGCGGGCCATCGGGGTGTTCGCACCGCTCGCCGACCATCTCGTCGGCGTGGAGCCGGAGTCGTCGCTGATCTCGGACTGGAACGCCGTCGAGGGTGCCTCCCAGATCGGCCGCGGCGCCCGTGCGATCGGGCAGATCCCGATCTGCTGGGGTCCGGACAAGGACACTGCCGTCGCCAAGGCGCACGAGCAGTTCCGCTGGTTCGGCGGCGGCTGGGCGGTCAACGCGGACCTGCCGACGCCCGCCGGTTTCGCGGGCGCGACGCAGTTCGTCCGACCCGAGGACGTCGCCGGATCCATCCCGTGCGGCCCCGACCTGGACGCCGTCGTCCAGGCCGTCAGCGCCTACTGGGAGGCCGGGTTCACCGACATCGCTCTGGTCCAGATCGGCGACGACGGCCAGGACCGCTTCCTCGCGGAAGCGGCCGCGCCGCTGCTCGAGAGGCTCCGCGCGGCAGCACCTTCCTGATCCGGATGTGTGTCCCGAGGTCCGTGCGGGCACCGTGCGGTCGTGACTCGTTCCCACATCCTCGCCCTGGTCCAGGCCGGCGGTGCCGGCGGTCGGATGGACGTCTTGACGAGGGAGCGGGCGAAGCCGACGCTCCCGTTCGCCGGGGTCTTCCAGCTGGTCGACTTCTCGTTGTCCAACCTGGCCAACAGCGGCATCACCGACGTCTGGCTGTCCGTGCAGTTCCAGGGGGTGGGTCTCGGCGAGGAGGTGGCGAACGGTCGCCCGTGGGACCTCGACCGCAACCGGGGTGGCCTGCGGCTGCTGATGCCGCAAGAGGGCACCGGGGGGAGCGACGGGGAGGGGTTTGCGCAGGGCAACGCCGACGAGCTCTACCGGTTCCGGGACCGGGTGGTGGCCGATGCTCCGGACCTGGTGGTCGTGATGAGCGCCGACCACGTGTACCGCTTCGACGTGATGGACGCCGTCGCCACGCACCGGCGTACCGGCGCAGAGTGCACGGTCGTCACCACGACGGTGCCGATCGGCGAGGCGGTCGACCACGCCACGGTCGAGACCGACGACGACGGCCGGGTGACCGGGTTCGCGTACAAGCCGGACGACCCGAGCACCGGGACCGTCGCGACCGAGATCTTCGTCTACGACCCGGTGGTGCTGGTGCGGTTGCTCGAAGAGCTCCACCGGGAGCTGGGTGCGGAGGCCGGCGAGGGCGACACGGGGCTCGGCGACTACGGCGAGCACCTGGTGCCGCATCTCGTCGAACGGGGGAAGGTGTTCGCCCACCCGATGAAGGGCTACTGGAAGGACCTGGGGCAACCGCACAAGTACGTGGCGGCGCACCGCGACGCGCTCACCGGAGACCTGGATGTGCTGGGTGACCCGGACTGGCCGATCCTGGGCCACCAGCAGCAGCGAGCCGCAGCCCGGGTGCTCGACGGAGCCCGGGTGTCCGACAGCCTGCTGAGCCCGGGCGCGGTCGTCAGCGGCACCGTCATCCGCAGCGTGCTCGGACCGGGGGTGGTCGTCGAAGCGGGGGCGCTGGTGCGCGACAGCGTCGTCTTCCAGGACACCCGTGTCGAGGAGGGAGCGCGCCTGGACTGGACGGTCGTCGACCGGGACTGCGTCATCGGGTCCTCCGCGGAGGTCGGCTCCTCGGAGACCGATCCGGAGGACTCCGATGCGATCGTGCTGATCGGCCGCGGGTCGACGATCGGCCAGGGTGTCACGGTGCCCGGGGGAGCGAGGCTGGAGCCGGGCACGACGGCGTGAGCGCGGCGTTCGGGCTCTGTCTCAGCTGCGGTGGCCGAGCTCAGACGCTGGCGCCGACCGCACCGGGCACGGCATCCACGAGGTCGTGGGTCATGCCGTTCTCCGCCTTCAGCCGGGCGAGCTCGGCGTTGCGTGAGGCGTAGCCCCGGGCGGTCACCCGGTCGCGGCCGAGGACCCGCAGCCGGGCCTGGTCGAGCACGAAGAGCGCTGGGCGTGCGGCCCGGACGACGTGCTTGGCCGACCCGTCCGGTACGCCGAGGGCATCCGCGGCCCGGTCGCCGAGGAACACCCGGGACATGCCGTACATGGTGCGCCGCGCGACGTCCTCGCGGAACCTCGCCGGCCCGGGGAGCATGGTGGCGAGCTGTGGTGCGAGGTAGTCCTCGGTCAGCGCCCGGCAGAACTCGCGGCTGTACTGGTCAGGCCCTGGCGAGGTCAGGTGGTAGAGCTCCTCGATCCGGATGTGGTCGGACTCGTCGACGGGGTTGAGTGCCGGGTCGACGCCGATCACATGGCCGACGTAGCGCCACAGGTGGTAGACGTCGGCCAGCTCCGAGTCGCGCAGGCGTACGCCGAGGGCGGCCATCGCCGCGAGCGAGATGTGCCCGAACTCGGCCAGGGTGAAGGCCATGTAGGGCTGGGGGATCGGCACGCCCCAGGCGGCCTCGTCCCACTCCGCGTGGGTGCGGATGTGGCGGCGGACGTGCGCGTGGATCATCCGCACCCGCACGGTGTGCTGGAACCCCGGGGCGTCGATGGCCATGCCCCCCGGCGCGACGACCCGGGAGAGCCACTCGCCGACCTCGATCGAGCGGACGGCGGGCTGGTCGCCGTACCGGCCGGTGAGTAGCAGCGGCTTCGCGGCGATCCAGTTGTCGGCGCCGGCGAGCAGCGAGGCGGCGCCGAGCACCAGGCCCCACTGCGCCCCGTAGCGGACGAGCACGTCGCTGGCCCGGTCCAGCCGGTCGCGGTCGAGCCAGGCGGGCTCGTCGGTGAGCTGCTCGAGCAGGGCCTGCACCGACGGCTCCGGGTCGGTGACGGCGGCCAGACCCTCGGTCATCAGGGTGCGGACGGTACGGGCGGCGCCGCGGCCGGTGGGGTCGTTGACGACGGCGTCGGCGAGCGCGTCGGCCTGCCACATCGCGGCGAGCCAGGTCGAGCCGGCGGCGCCGTACCGGCTGACGGCCCGGTCGACGTGGCGCAGGGCGGTGGGGACGGGTCGTGCTGTGTCCTGGGTCACAGGCGCATTGAAGCACTCAGAGGTCGGTCGGCGCTGCCAGGTGACCGGTCACCGCGGTGGCGGCCGCGACGGCGGGGGAGACCAGGTGGGTGCGGGCGCCGTTGCCCTGGCGTCCCTCGAAGTTGCGGTTGGACGTCGAGGCGCTGCGCTCGCCAGGCGCCATCAGGTCGGGGTTCATGCCCAGGCACATCGAGCACCCGGCGTTGCGCCACTGCGCGCCGGCGGCGGTGAACACCTCGTCGAGGCCCTCCGACTCGGCCTGCTCCTTGACCGCCATCGAGCCGGGCACCACCAGCATCCGGACCCCGGTGGCGACCGAGCGACCGGCGAGGACACCGGCGACGATGCGCAGGTCCTCGATCCGGCTGTTGGTGCACGAACCGACGAAGACGGTGTCCACAGCGATCTCGCGCATCGGGGTGCCCGCCGCCAGGTCCATGTAGGCCAAGGCTCGTACGGCGGCGTCGCGCAGCTCGCCGGCGGGCAGCTCGTCCGGGTCGGGGACCTGCCCCGCGAGCGGGACTCCCTGACCGGGGTTGGTCCCCCAGGTGACGTACGGCGTGACCGCCGCCGCGTCGATCACGACCTCACGGTCGAAGACGGCGTCGGGGTCCGAGCGCAGCCCGGCCCAGTCCGCCGTCGCCCGGTCCCAGTCGGCACCGGTGGGTGCCTCCGGACGCCCGCGGAGGTAGGCCAGCGTGGTCCGGTCCGGAGCCACCAGCCCGGCCCGTGCGCCGAACTCGATCGACATGTTGCACATCGTCATCCGGGCCTCCATCGACAGCGCCCGGACGGCCTCGCCGCGATACTCCACGAGCATCCCGCGACCACCCGCCGTCCCGATCTCGGCGATCAGCGAGAGCACCAGGTCCTTGGCGCCGACCCCGGCGGGCAGGGTCCCCTCGACAGTCACGACCATCGAGCCCGGCCGGCGCTGGGGCAGCGTCTGGGTCGCGAGCACGTGCTCGACCTCGCTGGTGCCGATGCCGAACGCCAGGGCGCCCAGGGCCCCGTGCGTGCTGGTGTGGCTGTCACCGCAGACGATCGTCATGCCGGGCTGGCTCAGACCGCGCTCGGGAGCGATCACGTGCACGATGCCCTGGCCGGGGGAGCCCATCGAGTGCAACGGGATCCCGAAGTCCTCGCAGTTGCGGCGCAGTGCGAGCACGGAGGCCCGACTCATCGGCTCTCCGAGGGTGAGCACGTCGGTGGGGACGTTGTGGTCCTCGGTCGCGAGGGTCAGGTCGGGGCGTCGTACGCCGCGACCCGCCGTGCGGAGGCCCTCGAAGGCCTGGGGGCTGGAGACCTCGTGGACGAGGTGCAGGTCGATGAAGAGCAGGTCCGGCTCGCTGCCCTCGCCGGCGCGGACGACGTGGGCGTCCCAGATCTTCTCGGTGAGCGTGCGCGGTGCCGTCACGCGTAGACCGCCGTCGCGAGCGCGTGGGCGGTGAGCTCGGGGCCGGAGAGGGTCGCCACGATGCGGCCGTCCGAGACGATGTGCACGCGGTCGCAGAGGTGCGCGAGGTCGTCGTACTCCACGCTGCTGATGAGCACCACCTTGCCGGCCGCGGCCATCGAGGCGAGGTGGGCGAAGACCTCCCGCTTGGCGCCGAGGTCGACCCCCTGCGTGGGCTCGTGGAGGGCGAGCACCGTGGGCCCGGCCATGATCCACTTCGCGAGCAGCACCTTCTGCTGGTTGCCGCCGCTCATGAGCCCGAGGGTCAGGTCGCCCTGAGCCGGGCGTACGTCGAAGCGCTGCATCTCGGCGTCGACGGCCTGCTTCTCGCTGCGACCGCGCAGCACCGTGCCGCCCCGCGCGAACCGGTTGAGCGTCGGCAGGGTCATGTTCTCGCCGGCCGTCAGCGACACCGCGCCGCTCGCGCCCTTGCGGTCTGCCGGCAGCATCGCGATGCCGTGCTTGAGGGAGGCCTTCGGGCTCAGGGCGGTCGCGTCGCGGCTGCGACCCGACACCTGGACCCGGCCGCCGCGGGCCGTCGTCGCCCCGGCCAGCAGGTAGGGGATCTCGTCGTACCCGCCGCCCGGGAGGCCGACGAAGCCGACGATGTCGCCGCCGGCAGCGGAGAACGACACGTCCTCGCAGTGCCGGCCGACCAGCGACTCGACGTCGATGCCGCTGCCGTCCGGGGTCGGCTCGACTCGGCGCTCAGCACGCTCCGGGTAGAGGTCCTGCGAGGCCTGGCCGAGCATCAGGTCGACCAACGAGCGGCTGGTGTGCCCGGTGACCGGCTCGTCGGCGGTGAGGTGCCCGTTGCGGAGCACCAGGACCCGGTCGCAGTAGGTGATCACCTCGTCCAGCCGGTGCGAGACGAAGAGGATGGAGGCGCCGTCGCTCGCCAGGCCGCGGATCACCTCGAAGAGTCGCTCGACTCCCGAGTGGGGCAGGTACGCCGTGGGCTCGTCGAGCACGAGCAGCTGGCCGTCGTGCTCGGTGCTCTCGATCTCCGACAGTCCGCGGGCGATCGCGACCAGCGCGCGCTCGGTCACGGAGAGGTCACCGACGGGCAGGTCCGGGGACACGGTCAGGCCGACCCGCGCGAGTGCGGTGGCCACCGTGGCGCGCTCCTCCTTCCACCGGATCCGGCCGCCGATCCCGGTCTCGAACCGGTTGATCCGCAGGTTCTCCAGGATCGTCATCGACGGCACCAGCGCCAGGTCCTGGTGGATGAAGGCCATGCCGGTACGGGCGGCGCTGTCGCCGAGCTGGCCGCTGATGTCCTTGCCGCACATCCGCACCGTCATGCCGGGGTCGGCGTGGTGGAAGCCGGACAGGATCTTGATCAGGGTCGACTTGCCGGACCCGTTCTGGCCGATCAGGGCACAGATCTCACCCGCGCGGAGGTCGAAGGAGGCGGGCTCGAGGACCCGGATGCCGGTGAAGGTCTTGGCGGCGCCGGTGACGCTCAGGGTCTCGGTCATGGCCCACCTCGGGGGTCGGTACGTCGGGGACGTGGTGCTGTCCGGCCCCGCGGTGCGGGGGGAGCCCACGGGGCCGGACAGGTCGGTCGGGGGGCTACTGGCCCCAGAGCTTGGCGAACTCGCCGGCGTAGTCGGCGTCGTCGCCGTACCAGGCCAGCTCGTCCTTGCCCTCGATCAGGTCGGCGTTGTCGGTGTCGAAGATGCGCAGGCCGACCTGGTAGTTCTCCACCGGCTCGGTGCCGCTGAGCACCCGGAAGATCGTGTCGGCGCAGGCGTAGGCCCACCACTCGTTCTGGCCGCCGATGTCGAGCTTGAGGCCGCTGCTCGGGTCCTTGAGCTGCTCGACGATGCCCGGGGTCGCATTGAACGCACCCACGCTGACCTTCTCACCCGCGCCGGCCGTGCGGATCGCGCCGAGACCGCTGAGTGCCTGCCCGTCGTACAACGGGAGCAGGTAGGTGCGCTCGGGGTCGGTGTTGATCGTGGTCTGGAAGAGCGTCGGGATCGAGGCCTCCCACTGCGGGATCTGCACGTCCTCCGTCTTCATGTCGCAGTCCGGGCAGAGCCGCTTGAACTCGGCCAGCGTGGCCTGGGCCTGCGGCTGCGAGGCCGGTACGTCGTCGGAGGTGATGACCAGGCCCTTGCCCTTGCCGTCGGAGTCGGCGACGACCCAGTCACCGATCAGCTTGCCCACCAGCTCGTAGTCGAAGCTGACCTCGGCGTCCTGACCTCCGTCGAGCTTGCCCGGGATCCCGGACTGGGCCGTGATCACCTTGATGCCGGCGGCCTTGGCGTCGGCGATCTGCGTCTTGAAGAGGTCGGTGGAGAAGGCGACCAGGACGATGGCGTCGGCCTTCGAGGCGATCGCCTGCTGGAAGCCCTTGTTGGCCTCGTCGACCGAGCCCTTGGCGTCGACGACGTCCAGCTCGACACCGGCGTTGTCCTTGGCCAGCTTGGTCACCTCCTCCGACCAGTACTTCAGCACCGGGATGGAGTTGGAGACGCTGATGTAGGTGACCTTCTTGCCGGACAGCCCGGAGATGTCCACCGGCGCGTCGGGTCCCTGCCAGGTCGGCGGCTCCTTGTACTGGTCGACGATCTTCTGGGCCTCGGCGACGCCGGCGGAGTCGGACCCACCGCCTCCCGAGGCTCCCGTGCCGTCCGAGGAGCTGTCGGACCCCCCGCAAGCGGCCAGCAGCAGCGTCGCCGTGACGGCGACCGCGCCGAGAGTGAACCGGCGCCCACTCCTTGTGTGGTTGAACATTCGTGCCTCCGTGGTGGTGGTGTGCGGTGGGTGCGGGTCAGATCGCCTTTGACAGACGCCGCCGTGCGACCAGATGGCTGAGCGTTACTGCGGCGACCAGAGAAGCGCCGTAGAAGACCTGCTCCGGCCAGCCGGCCTGCCCGAGGTACTGCAGGCCGGTGATGCCGGTGACCAGGAAGTAGACGGCCACGAAGGTGCCCCAGGCGTTGAAGCGGCCGGGGACGATCGTGGTGGAGCCGAGGAAGACCGCGGCGAAGGCGGGCATCAGGTAGTAGGAGCCCGACTGCGGGTTGGCGGCCCCGTTGGAGCCGGCCAGCACGACGCCGGCCAGACCGCCGAGGGTCGAGGTGGCGATCAGCGCGCCGGCCCGGATCCGGTTGACCTTGAGACCGGCCAGCCGGGCGACCTCACGGTTCTCCGAGATGAAGATCATCCGTCGACCGAGCGGCGTGTGTTGCAGCACGAACCAGAGCACGAAGGTCAGGGCGAGCGCGCAGTAGAAGGGCGCCGGCACCCCGAAGAGCCGGGGCGCGGTCATGAAGGTTACGACCGATGGGGAGATCCCGGTGACCACCTGGGAGTTGGAGATCGCGAGGGTGATGCCCGCCAGGAAGGTGCCGCTGCCGAGCGTGACGATGATCGACTGCACGCCGACGTACACGACCAGGATCGCGTTGACGAGGCCGAAGGCCAGGCAGATCACGAGCGTGAGGGCGAGGGCCGGGACCGCGGGGATGCCGTGCACCCCGTTGAGCACCGCCATCAGGGCTCCGCCGAAGCCGACCACGCTGCCGATGGACAGGTCGAGCTCGCCGACCGCGAGGGTCAGCATCAGTGCGAGGGCGGCGACCAGGATGACGGTCTGCGTCCTCAGCACCAGCTGGATGGTGGCGGTCTGGGCGAACGTGTCGGGGCGCATCAGGCAGAAGAAGATGATGACGGCCACCCAGGCGACGATCACGCCGTACTTCTCGACGATGAGGCCGGCGCGGGCAGCCGCCGAGGCGCTGCGGCCGGGACCGACAACGGCCTCGGTCTCGTTCTCGGTCAGGGTCATCGCAGGGTCCTTACTGCTGCTCGAGCTCGGAGAGGTACGACTGGATGTACGCCGAGGAGACGACCTCGGCGTACTTCGCCTGCAGGTCGAACAGGTTGGCCTCGTGCGGGCGCGGGTCCCGGTCGCCGACGGCCTCGCGCACGACCAGGGGGATGAAGCCGTGCTGGATGGCGTCGACCGCGGAGGCGCGCACGCAGCCGCTGGTGGAGACGCCGGTGATGATGAGGGTGTCGACGCCGGCCGCCGTCAGGGTCGCCGAGAGCGTGGTGCCGAAGAAGGCGCTGGCGTACTGCTTGGTGATCACGACCTCGTCCGCGCGTGGTGCGACCCCGGGCATGATCTGGCCGAGCTCGCCGTCACCGACGAACTTGTCCAGCGCGCCGACCTTGCGGAAGAAGACACCGCCGTCGAGTCCTCCGGCGCTGAAGGAGACCTTGGTGTGGACGACCGGGATGCCGGCGGCCCGAGCGGCCGCCAGCACCGTCGCGGCCTCGGCGAGGCACGCGTCGGAGTCCATGTAGAGCTCGGCACCCGGCTCGAAGTACGCCCGCACCAGGTCGATCAGCACCAGCGCAGGGCGGGCGCCGGGCTGGAGCGTGCGCCCGAAGCCCGCCTGCGCGTAGTCGTCGTCGAGCGGGTCGGTCATCGCGGCACCGGGGGCAGGGGCGCGGGCAGGCCGGTCTCCTCGAGCGCGCGCTCGAGAATGACCTCCATCGGCGGACCCATGTCGAAGGTCGGCAGCTCGGCCGGCCGGTCGGCGCGCAGCTGGTCGCGCAGCGCGTCCGTGGCGGAGCCGTCGACGACGCCGTCCGCATCGACGACTACGCCGTAGCGCTCAGCACCGTCGGCGCTGACCAGGCCGCGGCGTACCTCGAGAGCCACCAGGTCGGGCTCCCGGGCGAGCGGGTCGCCCCAGCCGCCGCCGCCCCAGGTGATGAAGTGCAGGACGTCGCCGGCGTGCACCGGTACGTCGTGGGTCTTGCTCGGCAGCACCTCGGTGGTGCCGTCGGCCCGGTCGACGTACTTGCGCCCCCGCGCTCCCGGCGTGCCGCCGTTGACGCCCCAGGGGTAGGTGAGCCAACGGTCGTCGTGGATGGCGATCGTGCCCTCCTCGAGGAACCGGTAGGCGACGTCGACGCCATTGCCGCCACGGTGCAGCCCCGCGCCACCGGTGTCGGGGATGGTCTCCCAGCGCTCGATCCGCAGCGGGTAGTAGCTCTCGAGGTACTCGCACGGGATGTTGACGAAGCTCGGCCACAGCGAGTGCCCGTCGGGGCCGTCGCCGATCGGGCGGCCGGGGATGCCGCCGAAGCCGATCGAGTAGAGCTGGAACCACTCACCCTTGCGCTCGCCCTCGCCGTACGTCCCGGAGTACATGAAGTGCGGGGAGGAGGAGAAGCCGGCCGCGTTGAGCAGGTCGGGGTTCTTCTGGCCGAGGAGCCCACCGAAGAGGTCGAAGACCCGGCCGATGCCGTGGTTGCGGGCGTTGAGGGCTGCGGGGTACGTCGGCTTCCAGAACGACTCGTCGGGGATCTTCACCTCGATCAGCGGGTAGAACCCGTCGTTCCACAGGATCTGCGGGTCGGCGACGGTGATCATGTAGATGCCGAAGAACATCTTCACGAGGTTCTCGTTGATGTAGTAGTTGATCGGCCCGGCCGCCTGCGGCGCGCTGCCCTCGAAGTCGAGGATCACCTTCTCGCCCTGGCGGGTCAGGCTGAGCGTCAGCTTGTAGGGGCCGAATCCGACGCCGTCGTCGCAGATGTAGTCGCTGAAGGAGATCGTCTCGCCGTCGGCGAAGATCATCTCCAGGAGCGCCTTCATCGCCCGGTGGTTGCGCTCGAGCAGCGCGTCGAGGGCCGACGCGTAGGTGTCGGGCCCGAAGCGGTCGCACATCTCCTGCACGCGGCGCGACGCCGTACGGCAGGCCGCGACGATGCCGTTGAGGTCGGCCCGGTTCCAGTCGGGCTGGCGGACCTGGTTGAGGATGATCCGCAGCGGGTCCTCGCTGAGCACGCCCTTCCGGTAGAGCTTGAAGGGCGGGATGATCACGCCCTCCTCGAAGATGGTGCGGGCGTCGGTCGGCATCGACGACGGGGTCTTGCCGCCGACGTCGGACATGTGGCCGAACATCGCCGACCAACCCACGATCCGGCCGTCGTGGAAGATCGGCATCACGACCAGCCAGTCGTTGGCGTGGCTGATGGCGGCGTCGCAGGCGTAGGGGTCGGAGGTCAGGAGGACGTCGCCCTCCTCGATGGTGTCCTCGAACCGGTCGAGCAGCGCCGGGACCGAGAGTCCGAACTGGCCGACGACCATCCGGCCCTCACGGTCGGCGATCAGCGGGAACTCGTCGTGCTGCTCGCGGATGCCGGGGGAGAGGGCGGTCCGGAAGAGCACCTCGTCCATCTCGTAGCGGGCGTTGCGCAGCCCGTTCTCGATCAGGTCCAGGGTCACCACGTCGACGTCGGTGACCTCGAACGGAGAAGTGTTCGTCTCGATGATCTGAGCCATGGGTCAGCCTTCCGTGGGGCGGATGAGGAGGCATCCGCTGGCGTGGACAGTGGCGGCGTGGCCCGGCAGGACCAAGGTGGTGGAGTCCATCTCGGCGACGATCGCTGGACCGACGACCACGTTGCCGGCGAGGAGCTGGGGCCGGTCGTAGACATGGGCATCATGATGTTCGCCGCCGACCCAGATCGGCGACGTGCTGCGCAGAGCACCCGACGGGTCCTCCGTGCCGGAGGCCAGCTCGGTCGTGGCGATCCGCGGCCGAGGACCGGTGGCGGAGACGCGCACGTTGACGATCTCGTGGTCGTTGTCGAGCAGGAACGAGAAGAGCCGCTCGTGCTCGGCGTCGAACGCTGCGGCCAGCGCCTCGAGACCGGCTCGCTGGTCGCCGTACGCCGCCAGGTCGATGTCGATCGGGATCTCGAAGCCCTGACCGTGGTAGCGGACGTCGGCCTGGTAGGTCAGGGTCTGGTCCGACTCCGGCACCCCCTGCTTGCTCAGGGTCTCGCGCACGGTGCTGGAGAGTGAGTCCAGGACGGTCACCAGGTCGGGGTCGGAGAGGCCGGCGAGACCGGTGATGAAGGTCTGGGCGGCCTCGTCGCGCAGGCTGGTCATCGCGTCGCCGTACGCGTTGAGGACGCCGGGTGACGGCGGGATGATCACCGGCCACGATCCGATCAGCTTGCCCAGCGCGTTGGCGTGCAGGGGACCGGCGCCGCCGAAGGCCACCAGCGCGAAGGCCCGGGGGTCGAAGCCCTGCTGCACCGACACCAGGCGCAGCGCGCCGAACATGTTCTCGTTGACGATGTCGACGATGCCCGCCGCCGCGGAGTAGGCGTCCGGGAGGGCGGTCGAGTCGGCGATCGTCTGGACCGCGCGGGTGGCCGCCTCGAGGTCGAGCGCGATCTCGCCGCCAGCGAGCTCGGTCGGGAGGTAGCCCAGCACGACGTTGGCGTCGGTCACGGTCGGCTCGGCTCCGCCCTTGCCGTACGCCGCGGGGCCGGGCGCTGCACCCGCCGACTGCGGGCCGACCCGGAGGGCCTGGGTCAGCTCGGGCACGTGGGCGATCGAGCCGCCGCCGGCACCCACGGTGCGTACGTCGACCGAGGTCGCCCGCACCTTGAGGTCGGCGACCGTCGTCTCGCGGCCGATCCGCGGCTTGAGGTCCTGGACCAGGCCGACGTCGGTCGACGTGCCGCCCATGTCGAAAGTGAGGAAGTCGCTGAACCCGGCCTGCTCGGCGGCCCAGGCTGCGCCGGTGACGCCGCCGGCCGGACCGGAGAGCAGCAGGGAGACCGGGTTGTCGGCCGCGACCGTGGCGCTGGCGAGGCCACCGTCGCTGCGCAGGATGGAGAGCTCGGCGTCGATTCCGGCGGAGCTCAGCTGGTCGGCGAGGGAGGACACGTAGCGCGCGACCTGGGGCTGCACGTAGCCGTTGGCGACCGTCGTGATGGTCCGCTCGTACTCGCGCATCTCAGGGAGCACCGTGGAGGAGAGCGAGATCGGGACCCCGGGCAGCTCCTCCGCGGCGAGCGCGGCGATCCGGACCTCGTGGTCGGCGTTGGCGAAGGAGTTGATCAGGCTGATGCACAGCGACTCGATGCCGCTCGCGCGCAACCTCGCCAGCTTGGCGCGGATGTCGGCCTCGTCGAGCTCGAGGATCACGGACCCGTCCGTGGCGATCCGTTCGATCGCCTCGACGGTGTTCTCGAGGGCGGCCAGCGGCTCCGGCTTGGGCCAGATGATCCAGCCGGCCAGGCCGCCGGGCACGAAGGAGCGGGCGATCTGGAGGACCTGCCGGAAGCCCTGCGTGGTGACCAGACCGACCTTGGCGCCCTTGCCCTCGAGGATCGCGTTGGTCGCCACGGTCGTCCCGTGCAGCACCTCGGCGATCTCGCTGGCCTGGACCCCGGCCGCCGTGCACGCCTTCTCGATGCCGCGCAGCACGCCGATCGATTGGTCCTCCGGGGTCGACGCGGTCTTGGCGCGCCAGGTCTCCCCGGACGTGGTGTCGATGAGCAGGACATCGGTGAACGTGCCACCGACGTCGACTCCCAAGCGATAGCTCACAATCACTCCTAGATGACGCCGTCGCCGCGGAGGCGATCGAGGTCGTTGACGGGCAGACCCAAGAGGTCCTGGTAGACAGCCGTGTTGTGCTCGCCGAGCTCGGGACCGACGCGGCGGACCCGTCCCGGTGTCGCCGAGAGCTTCGGGAAGACGTTCTGCATGGGCAGCTCGCCGAACTGCGCGTGCGCGACCCGGACGATGGCCTCACGGGCGGCGAAGTGGGGGTCGGCGAGCATGTCGACGGCCCGGTAGATCCGACCGCACGGCACGCCGCCCTCGTTGAGCAGCTCCAGGAGCGGGTCCGCGTCGTACGTCGCGGTCCAGGCGCCGATCAGGTCGTCGAGCTCGGCCATCGAGGCACCGCGAGCGCCGTGGGTGGCGTACCGCTCGTCCCGGGCGAGCTCGGGTCGGCCCATCACGTCGGCGAGCCGCCGGAAGACCGTGTCCTGGTTGGCGGCGAGGAGCACCATCTCGCCGTCCGCGGTCGGGTAGATGTTGCTGGGCGACACGTTGGGCAGCACGCTGCCGGTCCGTTCCCGCTGGTAGCCGGCGACATCCCACTCCGGCAGCAGGGACTCCATCATCCCGAGCACCGCCTCGTAGATCGCCGAGTCGACGATCTGGCCACGGCCGGTGCGTTCGCGAGAGTGCAGTGCCACCAGAGTGCCGACGGCCGCGAAGATGGCAGCAAGCGAGTCGCCCAGCGAGATCCCGGCCCGCGAGGGCGGCTGGTCCGGGTCGCCGGTGACGTAGCGGATGCCGCCCATCGCCTCCCCGATCGAGCCGTAGCCGGCGCGCGAGGCGTAGGGACCGTCCTGGCCGTAGCCGCTGACCCGGGTGATGACGAGTCCGGGGTTGATCTCCCACAGCGCCTCCGGCGAGAGCCCCCAGCGCTCGAGCGTCCCCGGGCGGAAGTTCTCGAGCAGGACGTCGCTGCTGGCGACCAGCCTGCGGAGCAGGCCCTGGCCCTCCTCCGAGCGCAGGTTGAGGGTGATCGACTTCTTGTTGCGGGCCACGACGGGCCACCACAGGGACTGGCCGTGCGGCTTCTCGCGTCCCCACTGGCGCATCGGGTCGCCGGTCCTGGGGTCCTCGACCTTGATCACGTCGGCGCCGAAGTCGCCGAGGATCTGGCCGCAGAACGGCCCGGCGAGGAGCTGGCCGAGCTCGAGCACGCGTACGTCGTCCAGGGGGAGCCCGTCGGCGTTCGAGGATCCTGGCATCACAGCTCTCCGTCGGCGGTGTTGAGTGGGCGGGGGCCGAGCAGCGAGGCGCGAGCCGAGAGCAGGTGGCTGTGCATGACGCTCTCCGCCCAGGCGCCGTCGCGTGCCCGCAGGGCGGCGACGATCTCGATGTGGTGGGCGATGCTTCGCTCGTGCGCCGCATCGTCGAAGGACTCCTGGGTCCGCGCCAGCACCGAGGCGTGCATCAGGCCGGCGACCGAGGTGGCGAGCGTGGCGCTGTTGGCGATCTCGATCAGGGTGCTGTGGAACCGGCTGTTGAGCTCGGTGACGACGACCATGTCCCGCTTGCGGACGTAGACGCCGATCTCGTGCGCGAGGTCGTCGAGCATCTCGATCTGCTCGGCCGTGGCGCGGGTGGCCGACTGCCGGGCAGCGAGCCCCTCGAGTCGGGCACGGAGCTCGAAGACGTGCTCCAGCTCCTGGTCGGAGCGAACGATCACGCGGGCGCCCCGGTTGGGAGCGACCTCGACCAGTCCCTCGGCCGCCAGCCGCAGCAGCGCCTGCCGCACCGGCGTCCGGCTCATCCCCAGCTCGCTCGCCAGCTCGACCTCGCCGAGTCGATCGCCACCGGCGAGCTCCCCCGTCAGGATCCGGCCGCGGAGAGTCTCGAGCGCTCGATCGACGGCGGCCAATTGCATGCATCCTTGTCTCAGTGAGGTGGGAATGAATGCAAACTACGACAGGCGTTCCGGCACCACAAGAGCGAATTACCGAACGTCGGCAGAATTAACACAGCGATTGCATGCAATGGGAAATCAGGTGTACACCTTTCACATGGCTATCGCGTTTCCCACGGTGATCGAGGTCGGTCCGCGCGACGGCCTGCAGAACGAGTCCACCCATCTCGCGACGGCGGACAAGGTCGCGTTCATCGCGGCCGCGGTCGACGCGGGCGTACGGCGGATCGAGGCCGTCGGCTTCGGCCACCCGCGGCTGGTTCCAGCGCTCGCCGACGCCGAGGCGGTGATGGCCGCCGTACCCCGGTCGGAGTCCGTCAGCTACATCGGCCTGGTGCTCAACGAGCGCGGGCTCCAGCGCGCCCTCGACGCCGGGGTCGACGAGGTCAACGTCGTGCTCGTGGCCAGTGAGACGTTCTTCCAGCGCAACCAGAACATGAGCATCGAGGAGGGGCTGCGCGCCTTCGACGCCATTGCGGCCGGGGCCCGCGCGGCCGGGCTCCAGGTCTCCGCGACCATCGGGGCCTCCTTCGGGTGCCCCTTCGAGGGCGAGGTGCCCACCGAGCGGGTCGCGACCATCGCCCGGCGGGCGTCGGAGTCGGGGGCTCACGAGATCGCGCTCGCCGACACGATCGGAGTGGGGGTGCCCGCCGATGTGCACCGCCTCGTGGGGGCCGTCCGTGAGGTCAGCCAACTGCCGTTGCGCGCGCACTTCCACAACACCCGCAACACCGGCTACGCCAATGCGATCGCCGCCCTCGACGCGGGGGTCGTCGCCCTCGACGCCAGCGCCGGCGGCTTCGGCGGCTGCCCGTTCGCCCCGAACGCCACCGGCAACATCGCTACGGAGGATCTCGTGTACCTGCTCAGCAGAAGCGGTCACCACACCGGCATCGACCGGCGGGCCGTCGAGGCGATCGCCGAGACCATCGGACGCCATCTGGGGAAAAGCGTGCCGGCGCTCCTCGGCCGAGCTGGCTCGTTCCCGTCGGACGGTGACGAGTGACGCCGCGACAGGCGCTGCGCGCCCGCTTCGCCGACCTGGCCGTCAACCCGCTGGTCGTCGCGGGGATCGGCACCCCCCTCGAGGCGAGGTGCGCCGTCGCGGCGGGCTTCGAGGCCGTCTACCAGAGCGGGTATGCCACGGCCGCCTGGCGCCACGGCCAGCCGGACATCGGGTTGACCGCCCTGGAGGAGACGGCGGTGGCGCTCGAGAGCGTGGCCGAGGCCGTCGACGTCCCGATCCTCTGCGATGCCGACACCGGCTACGGCGACGTCGCCAACGTCGTACGCACCGTGCGGCGGCTCGAGCGGATGGGCGCCAGCGCGGTCCAGATCGAGGACCAGTCGTGGCCGAAGAAGTGCGGCCACATGCGGGACAAGACCGTCATCGCGCCCGAGGAGCACGCCCGCAAGGTGATGGCCGCCGTCCGTGCGCGGCAGGACCCGGACACCGTGATCATCGCGCGCACCGACGCCCTCGCGCCCCGGGGGATGCACGACGCGCTCGAGCGGGCCAAGCGGTACGCCGATGCCGGCGCCGACGCGCTCTTCATCGACGCCCCGGCGAGCATCGACGACCTCGAGGCGATCGCGGCCGGCCTGCCGGACGTGGTGCTGCTCGCCAACATGAGCGAGAGTGGGCTGACGCCCCAGCTCTCGGCGGAGGAGTTCCACCAGATCGGCTTCGGCGTGGTGCTCTTCCCGACGTCGGCACTGCGGATCGCCGCCCGGGTGATGACCGACTTCTTCAGCGAGCTGCGGCGTACCGGCGACTCCCGGACCTGGCTGGACCGGATGATGAGCCTCGACGAGCTCAACGACCTGGTCGGGCTGGCGTCGATCCTCGAGACCGAGGCCGAGGTGCTGGCGTCGTTCAAGGCCTGACAGACGCGAGGTAGGTTGCGGGCCGTGCTCTGCCACGCCTGTCATGCCGAGCCGGCGCTGATGCCGGACTGCGCTCCCTGCCACGGCAGTGGTCGCGCCACGTCGATGCCGCTGTGCGCCGACGCGTGGAACGAGGTGGCGCCGGGCCTCTGGCAGGGCGGTCACGACGTGCGCTCGCAGTCGGCGTCGGCCTGCGTCGTCGGTGACGAGTTCGACCTCGTGGTGAGCCTGGCGACCCGTGAGGGCTACGGCCCGGCCGACGGTGTCGAGCACGTGGTGCTGCGCCTCGCCGACGCGGCGATCGACCCGGTGACGGCGGTGCGGGTCGACGAGGTGAGCGGGCGGGTCGCGGACGCCGTACGGGACGGGCGGCGGGTGCTGGTGCGCTGTTCGGGCGGCCTGAACCGGTCCGGCCTGGTGGTGGCCGAGGCGCTCGTCAAGCTCGGGCGTACGCCGGACGAGGCGATCGCGTCGGTGCGCGACGCTCGCGGCCCGTGGGCGCTGACGAACCCCGGGTTCGTCGTCCACCTCCGGGGGCTGGTGCCTGGGGACCCCGCACCCTGAGTGTTTGCGTGACAGGCGCCACACGGGGCAGTACCTTGACGGGACAAGAACCTGTTCTAGTTCGAGGGAGCCAGCATGAAGACCCGCGCCGCGATCCTGTGGGAGCCGCACACCGACTGGAGCGTCGAGGACATCGAGCTCGACCCGCCCAAGAAGGGCGAGATCCTGGTCAAGCTCGCCGCCTCCGGCCTGTGCCACTCCGACGAGCACATGGTCACCGGCGACATGGTCCTCGACCCGGAGCTGGCCGAGGCCTTCGGGCTCAAGCAGTTCCCGGTCATCGGCGGCCACGAGGGCGCCGGCGTCGTCCAGGAGGTCGGTGAGGGCACGGTCGGCTTCGAGGTCGGCGACCACGTCGTCTTCAGCTTCATCCCGTCCTGTGGCAAGTGTCCGTCGTGCTCGATCGGCCAGCAGCACCTCTGCGACCTGGGCGCCTTCCTGCTCAGCGGCCTGCAGCTCTCGGACTTCACCAACCGCCACCACGCCAAGGACGGTCGCGACCTCGGCATCATGGTCGGGCTCGGCACGTTCTCGCCGTACACCGTGGTCAACATCGACAGCGCCGTGAAGATCCGCAAGGACGTGCCGCTCGAGAAGGCCGCTCTCGTGGGCTGCGGCGTGACGACCGGCTGGGGATCCTCGACGTACGCCGCCGACGTGCAGTCCGGTGAGACCGTGGCCGTGGTCGGCCTCGGCGGCATCGGCATGAGCGCGGTGCAGGGTGCGGCGATGGCCGGTGCCCGGTTCGTCGTGGCGATCGACCCGGTGGACTGGAAGCGCGAGAAGGCGCTGACGCTCGGCGCGACGCACACCGCGCCGTCCATGGTGGACGCCCAGCCGCTGATCAACGAGATCACCAACGGTGCGATGGCCGACAAGGCGATCCTCGCGCTCGGACTGGCGGAGGGCGAGCACATCGCCCCGATGATGTCGCTGGTCAAGAAGGCCGGTCGCGGCGTCGTCACCTCGGTGGCGAACATGATGGCCGACGACGTGAAGCTCAACCTCTTCGAGTTCTCGATGATGCGCAAGGAGCTCGTGGGCTGCATCTTCGGCAACGCGAACCCGCGCTACGACATCCCGCGGCTGCTCGACCTCTACATGGACGGCAAGCTCAAGCTCGACGAGATGGTCACGCAGGAGTACACCCTCGACCAGATCAACCAGGGCTACCAGGACATGCGTGACGGCAAGAACATCCGTGGCCTGATCCGCTACGACGCCTAGGCGCCACGATCGACGGACGAGCCGGCCGCTGGTGCGGCCGGCTCGTCTGGCATGTCGTCGTCTGGCATGTCGTCGTCTGTCATGTGTGGGGGGTCGCGGCGCTCGGGGTTGCCGATTGGTCAGAGAACGCAGGTTGCGGGCGCTGAAATCTGCGGTTGGTGACCAAACCGCACGTGCTGGCCGGTCGGCGGTGCGTGAGCAACCGTTTGGTGTGCTCGTTCGGTTGCTGACTCACCGCCGCGGCCCCTCACGCCCGTCGACGCGACGTTTGGTCACCAACCGCACGGATCCGGGCCTGAAATCTGCGGTTGGTGACCAAACCGCACGTGCTGGCCGGTCGGCGGTGCGTGAGCAACCGTCTGGTCTGATCGTTCGGTTGCTGACTCACCGCCGAGTCGATCAGGCGACGTCGGCGTCCATCGCGGCGACGTAGTCGCGCTTGACCGCACGCCAGGCCTCGTCGGTCATGGTGCGCCGCCAGTACGGCGAGCAGGACATGTCGGCGCGGGGCACGCTGCGGTCGCTGAGCAGGTGTCGCCGGATCGCGCGGATCTCGTCGGCCTCGCCGTGCACGAAGGCGTGCACCCGGCCCGCGGGGAAATCCACGTCCGCCACCGCGTCGGCGAGCAGGTCGACGTCGTCGACCGAGCCGGTGCGGTGCAGCCAGACCAGGTCGAGCTCGCCGGGGCAGGTCAGCTCGACCTCGTGCTCGGGGCCGTCGCAGACGAGGCGTACGACGGCGCGCGCCCCGGCCGGGATCCTCTCGAGAGACACTGCGATCGCGGGCAGCGCCGACTCGTCCCCGACGAGCAGGTGCCAGTCGGCGGTGGGATCGGGCAGGAAGCCGCTGCCGGGGCCCTCGAACACCAGGACGTCGCCGACGGCGGCGGTCGCGGCCCAGGGCCCGGCAGCACCCTGGTCGCCGTGCACGACGAAGTCGAGCGTCAGGAGCCCGGTCGCGGCGTCCCAGCTGCGCACGGTGTAGCGCCGGCGCGCCGGCCAGTGCTCCTTCGGCTGGGTCTCGCGGACCTCGGCGGGGGAGAAGGCTCCGGCGTACGGCGCACCCGCGGGCGGGATCGCCACGTTGACGTAGGTGTCCGTGGCGTCAGGCATGGTGAGCCCGGCGAGACCGTCACCGCCCAGCACGACCCGGATGAGGGTGGGGGTCAGCCACTCGGTGCTCTCGACCTGTCCGTGCCAGGTGGCCACGCTCGGTTCCTCTCCTCGACTGCTTGAAGTTAGGATACCCTTTCCTACGAAAGCAGGCCGCATGCCCGTCCCTCCGCCGACCGCGGGCGCGCTTGTCCGACGCACCCTGAGCCGGCAGCGACGCAGGCTCGCCGGCGCGATCGCCCTGATCACGCTGTGGCAGGTGTGCGAGGCCGGCGTACCGGTCCTGATCGGTGTCGTCATCGACCGGGCGGTCGCGACCGGTGACGTCGCCTCGCTGCTGTGGTGGGGCGCGGTGCTGTGCGTGCTGTTCACGGTGCTGAGCCTGGCCTTCAGATTCGGCTCCCGGATCGGGGTGCGCGCCGGTCAGGAGGAGGGCCACCTGCTGCGCACGGAGGTCTCGGCCCACGTGCTGTCGCCTCGGGGTGCCCGCGTGGACCGGCTGCCCGGAGACGTGCTCGCGGTCGCGACCGGGGACGCGGACCTGGTCGCGGAGGTCATCGACCAGGTCGTCTACACCGTCGCTGGGATCGCGGGCCTGGTCGTCAGCGCCGTCGTGCTCGCGACGATCGACCCGTTGGTCGCCGTCGTCGTGCTGGTCGGCGTGCCGGTGGTCCTGGTCTGCACCCAGGTGCTCGCACCGCGGCTCGCGCACCGCGCCCACGAGCGCCAGGAGGCGATCGGACGGGCGACCGGACTGGCCACCGACCTCGTGCGCGGGCTCCGGCCGCTGAAGGGCATCGGCGCCGAGCAGACCGCGCACCGGCGCTACCGGCAGCAGAGCCAGGAGGCGATGGGCGCGAGCATCTCGGCGGCACGCTGGGAGGGCCTGCTCTACGGGGTCACCCAGACGATGAGCGTCGCCTTCCTCGCGGTCGTCGCGCTGGTGGCCGGCAGGCGCGCCCTCGAGGGCGACCTGACGATCGGCGAGCTGGTGGCGGTCGTGGGGCTGGCCCAGTTCGTCGCCGAGCCGATGGGGATGATCGCCTACCTCGTCGCCAAGCTCGCCCGCTCCCGGGCGTCCGCGCGACGGATCGTCGGGCTGCTGGCCGCGGAGCACCTCGTGGCGGTCGGCTCCCGTACCGCGGCCGGTCCCGGTGCGCTCTCGATCGAGTCCGTGAGCGACGGCTCGCTGCGGGCGGTCACGATCGAGGTGGGCGTCGGTGAGACGGTCGCACTGGTCGCCGAGGACCCGGCCGACGCGCTGTCCCTGATGCACCTGCTCCGGGGCGAGGACGCGCCGGCTGGTGGCCGGGTGCTGGTTGCGGGGGTGCCGCTGACGGAGCTCACGATCGAGGAGTCTCAGCGGATGCTGGTCGTCGCCGAGCACCACGTCGATCTCTTCGAGGGCACGCTGCGCTCCAACATCGACGCCGGGGCGCACCTCGACGAGGAGCGGTACGGCGCGGTGCTCGCCGCCTCGGCAGCGGCCGACCTGCCCGACGACCCCGTCACCGTCAACGGCACGACGCTCTCAGGAGGGCAGCGGCAGCGTCTCGGCCTGGCTCGCGCCCTGGCCGCCGACCCGCCGGTGCTGGTGCTGCACGACCCGACCACGGCGGTCGACGCGGTCACCGAGCAGCGCATCGCGCACGGAATCGACGCCGTACGCCGCGGCGACGGAGCCACCCTCGTCCTCACCGGCAGTCCTGCGCTGCTCGCGCGGGCCGACCGGGTCGTGCACCTCGTCGCCGGGTCGGTCGTGGCCGTCGGGACCCACGCTGAGCTCTCCACGGGCGAGGCCTACCGGGCAGCGGTGCTGCGGTGACCGGCCGGCTGCTGCCCGTCTCCACGGCGCGCGAGGCGACCGACCTCGCGCGACGACTGCTCACCCGGCGACCCTGGGCTCTCGCCGGGTGCGTGGCCATGTTCCTCATCCAGGGCCTGGCCGGGTTGGTAGCGCCGTGGATGCTCGGTCGGATCGTCGACGTCGTGCTCGACGGCGGGTCCGGTTCCGAGATCACGACCGCAGTGCTCTGGATCATCGGCGCCGCCGTGGTCGGTGGCTGCGCGACCTACCTGTCGGTCGCGCTCCTCGCCCGCACCGCCGAGCCGGCGCTGGCCGACCTGCGCGAGACGGTCGTCGAGCGAGCGCTGGAGCTGGAGGCCGCCGAGCTGGAGGCGTCCGGGGCCGGTGACCTGCTGTCCCGGGTCGGCGACGACGTACGCCTGGTCACCGAGTCCTTCACCGAGGTCATCCCGATCCTGGTCAACTCGGTCGTGGCGGTCGTCTTCACGGCGTTGGGGCTCTTCGCCCTGGACTGGCGGCTCGGCCTCGCCGGCCTCGGTGCCGTGCCGTTCTACGTGCTCGCGCTGCGCTGGTACCTCCCGCGGTCCGGCCCCTACTACCGCCGCGAGCGCGAGGCCAACGGCGAGCGGGCCGAGGCGCTGCTGACCGGGATCCACGCCAGCCGCACGCTGCGCGCCTACGGCATCGCCGATGCCCACCAGGAGCTGACCACGGCCGCGTCGTGGCGCTCGGCGCAGCTCTCCATCGACGTGTTTCGCCTGGCGACCCGCTTCTACGGCCGCAACAACCGGGCTGAGCTGGTCGGTCTGCTGCTCATCCTCGGCACCGGGTTCGCGCTGGTCGACGCCGACGAGATCACGGTGGGCGCGGTGACCTCGGCGGCGCTGCTCTTCCACCGGCTGTTCAACCCGGTCGGGGCCATCGTGAGTCTCTTCGACGAGGTGCAGTCGGTCGGCGCGTCGCTGGTGCGTCTCGTCGGCGTCGCCCAGCTCCCGCCACCGGTGCCGGTGCCGGACCCGCAACGCCCGGCGGACGCGCACCTCGTCGTACGGGGCCTGCACCACGAGTACGTCGCTGGGCGCCCGGCCGTCGACGAGGTGTCGCTCGACGTCGCACCGGGTCGCCGGGTCGCCGTCGTCGGTGCCTCGGGCGCGGGCAAGACCACGCTCGGTGCCGCGATCGCCGGCCGGCTGGCGCCCACCCGGGGCACGGTGTCGCTCGGGTCGGTCCCCCTGGCGCGGGTCGACGGCGCCGGCCGACCGGCGGTGTCGATCGTGAGCCAGGAGGTGCACGTCTTCGCCGGCACGCTCCGCGACAACCTCACGCTCGCGGCGCCGTCGGCGGCGGACTCGGACCTGCGACCGGTGCTGTCGGCGGTCGGGGCATGGGCTGCGGTGCAGGCCCTGCCGGAGGGCCTCGACACCCCGGTCGGTGACGGCGCCCTGACGCTGACCCCCGCCCTGGCCCAGCAGATCGCCCTGGCGCGAGTGCTCCTGGTCGACCCGTGGGTCGTCGTCCTCGACGAGGCGACCGCGGAGGCCGGCTCGGCCGGAGCGCGTTCGCTCGAGCTGGCGGCCCTGGCCGTCACCGCCGACCGGACCTCGGTCACCATCGCGCACCGGCTGACCCAGGCGGTCGCCGCCGACGAGATCGTGGTGATGGACGCCGGACGTGTGGTCGAGCGCGGCACGCACGAGGAGCTGGTCGGTGCCGCGGGACGGTACGCCGAGCTCTGGGATGCGTGGTCTGCCCTAGGCTGACGTCATCACGTCTCGTGGAGCAGGAACCCGGTGCGACTCCGGGGCGGTTCCGCCACTGTGAGGGTCGTGCCTGACGGCGCGACCTCAGCCAGACACTGGCCACGAGACCTCCGACCAACGACGGGCGAGAACCCCGAGGAGGCATCATGCGCATCGCGCTGCTCTCGACATCCGACACGGACCTGCTCTCCGCCAGGGCCTCCGGCGCCGACTACGTCTTCGCCAACCCGGCACGGCCCGGTCACCAGTCGATGGCCGAGGTGATCGAGGGAGCCGACCTGGTCCTCGGACGGATCCTGGGCTCTCCGCAGGACCTGTGCTCGGGCTTCGCGCGGATCCGCGAGGCCGGGATGCCGATGGTCGTGCTCGGCGGTGAGGCGCAACCGAGCGCCGAGCTGATGGAGCTCTCCACCGTCCCGGTCGGGGTCGCCGCGGAGGCACACCGCTACCTCGCCGAGGGCGGACCGGCCAACCTCGGCCAGCTGCACGCGTTCCTCTCCGACACGGTGCTGTTGACCGGGGAGGGGTTCGAGGCACCGGTGGTGGTGCCGCAGTGGGGTCTCGATACGCTCGCCGGCGCTCGCTACTCGACCACCGGGAGCGTGCTTCCTCGGGTGGGCGTCCTGTACTACCGGGCCCACGAGACGAGCGGCAACGCCGGCTTCGCGCACGCGCTCGTCGACGCGATCGACGAGACCGGCCAGGCCGTCGGCGTACCCGTCTTCGCGGGCAGCCTGCGATCGGCGCCGGACGAGCTGTACGACGCGCTCGGCACCCTTGATGCCCTCGTGGTCACCGTGCTGGCGGCCGGCGGCAGCAAGCCCGCTGGGGCGAGTGCCGGTGAGGACGACGAGTCGTGGGACGTGGAGCGGCTCCGCAAGCTCGACATCCCTGTCCTGCAAGGACTCTGCCTGACCAGCAGCCGCGAGGAGTGGGAGGCATCCAGCGACGGGGTGACACCCCTCGACTCGGCGACCCAGATCGCCATCCCGGAGTTCGACGGGCGGATCATCACGGCGCCGTTCTCGTTCAAGGAGGTGGACGAGGACGGGCTGCCGCGCTACGTCGCCGACCCTGAGCGCTGCGCCCGGGTGGCGGGGATCGCGGTCAACCACGCCCGGTTGCGGCACATTCCGACCAGTGAGCGCCGGATCGCGCTGATGCTGTCGGCGTACCCCACGAAGCACTCCCGCGTCGGCAACGCCGTCGGTCTCGACACCCCCGTCAGCGCCGTGCGCTTGCTGCGGCGGATGCGGGAGGACGGGTACGACGTCGGGCACATCCCCGCCCTCGACCTCACCGATGAGACCGAGGCCGGTGACGCGCTGATCCACGCGCTGATCGCCGCCGGTGGGCAGGACGAGGAGTGGCTCACCACCGCGCAGCTCACGGATGCTCACGTGCGGATCACCAAGGCCGACTACGACGCCTGGACCGCCGACGTCCCGCGCGCGCTGATGGACGGCATGGTCGAGGCCTGGGGAGAGTCGCCGGGACGGCTCTTCGTCAACGACGACGACGAGATCGTGCTGGCGACGATCCAGGCCGGCAACGTCGTGCTGCTGATCCAGCCGCCGCGGGGGTTCGGCGAGAACCCCGTCGCGATCTACCACGACCCCGACCTGGCGCCGTCGCACCACTACCTGGCGGCCTACCGCTGGCTGGGGTCTGCTGTTCAGGACGGAGGCTTCGGCGCGCACGCCGTCGTCCACCTCGGCAAGCACGGCTCGATGGAGTGGCTGCCCGGCAAGAACGCCGCGCTGTCGGCCGCCTG
Source organism: uncultured Actinomycetota bacterium (assembly GCA_963717855.1). Classification (GTDB taxonomy): domain Bacteria; phylum Actinomycetota; class Actinomycetes; order Propionibacteriales; family Nocardioidaceae; genus Nocardioides. Next base: position 58,251 of record CAVQXF010000002.1, read on the forward strand.
CGCGACCGATGCCGCGATCGGCAACCTGCCGCTGATCTACCCGTTCCTGGTCAACGACCCCGGCGAGGGCGCGCAGGCCAAGCGCCGCGCGCATGCCACGATCATCGACCACCTGATCCCGCCGATGGCACGCGCCGAGTCGTACGGCGACATCGCGCGCCTGGAGCAGCTGCTCGACGAGCACGCCAACATCGCCGCGATGGACCCGGCCAAGCTGCCCGCCGTACGCGGGGAGATCTGGCAGCTGATGCACGCCGCCGAGATGCATCGCGACCTGGGTCTGGACGAGCGACCCGTGGACGAGGAGTTCGACGACTTCATCCTGCACGTCGACGGCTGGCTCTGCGAGATCAAGGACGCGCAGATCCGCGACGGACTGCACGTCCTGGGCCAGGCGCCGGAGGGTGAGGCCCGGGTCAACCTGGTGCTGTCGATCCTGCGTGCGGCCCAGGTGTGGGGCGGTCAGACCGCTGCCGTGCCGGGGCTGCGAGCCGCCCTGGGGCTCAAGGACGGGGAGGCGACCACGGCCGTGGACGCGATCGAGACGCAGGCACGTGAGCTGGTGCAGCGGATGGAGGCCGTCGCCTGGACCCCCGCGGCGGCCGACACGCTGCACGACGACCCGGAGGTGCAGCGGGTGCTGCGCTTCGCCGCCGAGCAGGTGGTGCCTCGACTGGCCCGCACGACCGACGAGCTCGGTGCACTGATGCACGCGCTCGACGGGGGGTTCGTGCCGGCCGGGCCGTCGGGCTCGCCGCTGCGCGGCTTGGTCAACGTGCTCCCGACGGGGCGCAACTTCTACACGGTCGACCCGCGGGCCGTGCCGTCGCGTCTGGCCTGGGACACCGGTCGGGCGATGGCGACCTCGCTGCTGGACCGGCACCTCGCCGACACCGGCGACTACCCGACATCGGTCGGGCTCTCGATCTGGGGCACCTCCGCGATGCGCACGTCGGGAGACGACATCGCCGAGGTGCTCGCGCTGCTCGGCGTACGCCCGGAGTGGGACGAGGCGTCGCGTCGGGTCAGCGAGCTGACCGTCGTGCCGCTCGACGAGCTGGGTCGGCCGCGCATCGACGTCACGGTGCGGATCTCCGGGTTCTTCCGCGACGCCTTCCCGCACGTCGTGACCATGCTCGACGACGCCGTACGCATGGTGGCCACGTTGGACGAGCCCGACGACACCAACTTCGTGCGGGCGCACGCCCGGGCCGACCTGGCCGAGCACGGCGACCAACGCCGGGCGACGACGCGGATCTTCGGCAGCAAGCCCGGGTCGTACGGCGCGGGGATCCTGCAGGCCATCGAGTCGGGCAGCTGGCGTGACGACGCCGACCTCGCCGAGGTCTACACGGCCTGGGGAGGGTTCGCCTACGGCCGCGACCTCGACGGGGCGCCGGCCGCCGACGACATGCGCGCCAACTACCGGCGGATCAAGGTCGCCGCGAAGAACATCGACACCCGCGAGCACGACATCGCCGACAGCGACGACTACTTCCAGTACCACGGCGGGATGATCGCGACGGTCCGCGCGCTGACCGGCGCCGCCCCCCAGGCCTACGTCGGGGACTCGACCACGCCGGACGCCGTACGCACCCGGACGCTCCAGGAGGAGACCAACCGCGTCTTCCGGGCCCGGGTGGTCAACCCGCGCTGGATCTCGGCGATGCAGCGACACGGCTACAAGGGCGCGTTCGAGCTGGCGGCGACGGTCGACTACCTCTTCGGCTTCGACGCGACTGCCGGCGTCGTGCACGACTGGATGTACGAGTCGCTGGCGCAGGAGTACGTCCTCGACCCGGCCAACCGGGAGTTCATGACGAAGTCCAACCCCTGGGCACTGCGCGGGATCGTCGAGAAGCTGCACGAGGCGAAGGACCGCGGGTTGTGGGAGGAGCCGGATCCGGAGACGCTGGCTGCCATGCAGCAGGTCTACCTGGAGCTCGAGGGTGACCTCGAGGACCGCGCGTGAGCGAGCGGGGCAGCGGTGCGTCAACAACCGTTCGGGCACCGGGTTCGGATGCCTGCTCACCGCCGTCCGGCGGCCAACCTGAGCGGCGGTGCGTGAGCAACCGCTGCTCCGACGGTTTCGGTTGCCTGCTCACCGCTGCGACGCGGGAGCCCCGATGAAGCACGTCCGCATCATCGGCGTGGGTCCGGGGGACCCCGACCAGGTCACGATCGAGGCGGTCCACGCGCTGCGCGAGGTCGCCTACTTCGTCGTCACCGACAAGTCCGGCCGCGGCGGGATGCCCGACCCGTTGGTCAACGCCCGGGAGCGACTGCTCGACCGGCACCTCGAGAAGTCACCGGTGATCGTGCGCGTCGACGACCCCGAGCGCGAGCGCCGGCCGGACCGGACCGCCACGCAGGAGGAGTACGACGCGGCTGTGGCGCGCTGGCACGAGGAGCGGCAGACGGCGTACGAGGAGGCGCTGCTCTCCCAGGAGGGTGACGCGGGCTTCCTGGTGTGGGGCGACCCGGCGTTCTACGACTCGACGATCCGGATCCTGCAGTCGCTGCAGGACCGCGGACGGCTGGAGCTGGCACTGGACGTCGTCCCGGGCATCTCGAGCATCCAGGTCCTCGCTGCGCGACACCAGATCGTGCTCCACGAGGTCGGTCAGGCACTGCACGTCACGAGTGGCCGACGGCTGCGGGAGGCTCTCGAGCAAGGGCAGGACAACATCGTCGTGATGCTCAACCGGGTGATCGAGCTCGACGGGCTGGAGGACTGGCGGATCTGGTGGGGCGCCAACCTCGGCACCTCGTCGGAGGAGCTCGTCGCGGGCCGCGTCGGCGACGTGCTGCCGGCCATCGACGAGGCGCGGGAACGCGTGCGCGTCGCTGCTGGCTGGGTGATGGACATCTTCCTGCTGCGGCGGTCCTGATGGCGCACACGGTCCTGGTGCTCCCGGTGCCGGAGCTGGAGGCGTTCGTCCTCGGACGGACCCGTCACTACGACGCGTCGTTCGTCTCGGCGGACCCGGCCTTCGTGCACGCCCACGTCACGGTGCTGGGGCCGTTCGTCGACGAGCCGAGCGGTGACGACATCGCCCGGGTGCGGCGGATCGCCGAGTCCACCCGGGCCTTCGACTTCGCCCTGGCGACGCTGGGGGAGTTCGCCGACGGCACCATCCACCTGCTGCCCGAGCCGACGACTCCGTTCACCTGCCTCACCCGGCGGCTGGCGTCCGCCTTCCCGCAGTGCCCGCCGTACGGCGGCCGCTATCCGGAGCTGGTGCCGCACCTGACCCTCGACCGGCGCTGCGAGACCGTCGACCTCGCCTCCGTGCGCGCGGCTCTCGGGCAGACCGTCCCGGCGCGGTGTCGCGCAGACCGACTTGCGTTGCACCGTTACGCCAACGACGACTGCCGGGTGCTCGACGAGTGGAAGCTCGGCGAATGACCGGACTACTCGTCGCCGGCACCACCTCCGACGCCGGCAAGAGCATCGTGACCTCGGGGCTGTGCCGGGCCTTCGTGCGGCGCGGGGTGAAGGTCGCGCCGTTCAAGTCGCAGAACATGTCCAACAACTCGATGGTCGTCGAGGGTCCCGGCGGCACCGGCGAGATCGGCCGCGCCCAGTGGGTGCAGGCCCTGGCGGCGAAGGTCGAGCCCGAGGTCGCGATGAACCCGGTGCTGCTCAAGCCCGGAAGCGACCAGCGCAGCCACGTCGTGGTGCTCGGCCAGCCGGCGGGCGAGGTCTCGTCGCGCGACTTCGTCGACGGGCGGCGGCACCTCGCGACCGCGGCGTACGACGCCTTCGACGACCTCGCCTCGCGTTTCGAGGTGGTCGTCGCGGAGGGCGCCGGCAGCCCGACCGAGATCAACCTGCGCGGCAGCGACTACGTCAACATGGGCCTCGCGCAGCACGGCGGGCTAGCGACGATCCTGGTCGGTGACATCGACCGGGGCGGCGTCTTCGCCTCGCTCTTCGGCAGCGTCGCCCTGCTGTCGCCCGCGGACCAGCGGCTGGTGGCCGGGTTCGTGGTCAACCGGTTCCGCGGCGACGAGTCGCTGCTGGGGCCAGGGCTCTCCGAGCTCGAGCAGCTCACCGGCCGGCGGGTCTACGGCGTGCTGCCGTTCAGCTCCGACGTGTGGCTCGACAGCGAGGACACCCTCGACGTCGGGGACCGGCGGGTGACGGACGGCCCGCCGCCACTGCGTGTCGCGGTGGTGCGGTCGCCGCGGATCAGCAACTTCACCGACATCGACGCGCTCGGTCTGGAGCCCGGCGTCGACGTCGTCTACGCCTCTGACGGCCGTTCGCTCGCCGACGCCGACCTGATCGTGCTGCCCGGGACCCGCGCGACCCTCGCCGACCTCGAGTGGATGCGGGCGCGGGGTCTCGACCGGGGCGTCCTCGCACACGCGGCTGCCGGCCGGCCGGTGCTCGGCATCTGTGGCGGCTTCCAGATGCTCGGCCGGACGGTCCACGACCCCGACGGCGTCGAGGGCCCGGCCGGCACCTCGAGCGAGGGACTCGGGCTGCTCGACGCCGAGACGACCTTCGCGCCTGAGAAGGTGCTGCGGCTCCCACACGGTACGGCGCTCGGCGCCACGGTCGGCGGCTACGAGATCCACCACGGCCGGGTCACCGTCGGGTCCGGCGACGACTTCCTCGGTGGCGCGCGCGCCGGGCACGTCTTCGGCACCATGTGGCACGGGTGCCTCGAGCACGACGACTTCCGGGCCGCGCTCCTCGCCGAGGTCGCCCGCTTGACCGGCCACCGGTGGACGCCGTCGGAAGTCAGCTTCGCGGCCGCCCGTGAACGCCGTCTCGACCTGCTCGGGGACCTCGTCGAGCACCACCTCGACGTCGACGCTCTGCTGGACCTTGCGCTGGCCGGTGCTCCGGCCGGGCTCGCGGTGCTGCCGCCGGGAGACCGGCGGTGAGGGTCCTGGTGCTGGGCGGTACGGCGGAGGCGCGCTCCCTCGCCGCGGCGCTCGTCGCCGACGGGGCCGAGGTGGTGACCTCGCTCGCCGGTCGGGTCACGGAGCCGCGACTGCCGGTCGGGGGTCTGCGGATCGGCGGCTTCGGCGGCGTGGCCGGGCTGGCGGCGTACGCCCAGGACTTCGACGCGGTCGTTGACGCCACGCATCCTTTCGCCGCACAGATCTCCGCGCACGCTGCCGAGGCCTGCCGCGAGGTGCCCCTGCTGCGGCTCCAACGTCCCGGCTGGACCGGCGACTGGACCTGGGTCGACGACCACGACGCGGCGGCGGCCGCGGCAGCACGGCTGGGGGAGCGTCCGTTCCTGACCGTCGGGCGGCAGTCGCTCGACCGGTTCGCCGGTCCCCTCGGCGATCGCGCCGCGTTGGTGCGGGTCGTCGATGCGCCGGCCGTCCCGGTGCCGGCCACGTGGCAGATCCTGCGGGACCGCGGGCCCTACGCCCTGGAGGACGAGGTTGCACTGATGCGACGGCACGGCTCCGACGTGCTGGTCACCAAGGACTCCGGCGGCGCGCACACCTGGCCGAAGATGGAGGCCGCGGAGGCGCTGGGCATCCCGGTGGTCGTCGTACGTCGTCCGCCGACGCCGGCCGGGGTGGAGACCGTCAACGACGTCGCGGCCGCAGCGCGATGGGTGCGATCAGGACCAGCGCACCGAGTCCGACCCGGCCCGCCAGCCGGCGTGCGCGGGTGATGTCGTGGGCGTCCGGAGCACGACCGTCACCGAGCACGTGTCGATCCTCGACGCGACCCGCGTAGACGTTGACGCCTCCCAGCCGCACCCCGAGCGCCCCGGCGAAGGCGGCCTCGACCGGCCCGGCGTTGGGGCTCGGGTGTCCGCCTGCGTCGCGTCGCCAGGTCGTCCACGACGCACGGTGGTTGTCGCCGAGAAGCACCGCAAGGGCGGCGGTGAGGCGGGAGCCGGGCAGGTTGAGCAGGTCGTCCAGCCGAGCCGCCGCCCAGCCGAAGCGCTCGTAGCGGGGACTGCGGTGACCGATCATCGCGTCGAGCGTGTTCGCCGCGCGGTAGGCGAGCAGGCCGGGGGTGCCGAGCAGAGCGCCCCACACGAGCGGGGCGACGACGGCGTCGGAGGTGTTCTCCGCGACCGACTCGATGACCGCCCGGGCGATGCCGGCCACGTCGAGGTCACGGGTGTCACGACCCACGAGATGGGTGAGCCGCTGACGAGCGGCGGGCAGGTCGCCGGCCTCCAGCAGCCGCTGGACGGCCTCGGCCTCACGATCGAGCGAGCGACCGCCCAGCACCGCCCAGGTCGCGAGCGCCACCGGCGTGCGCGACCCGAGCACGGCCGCGCCACCTACGAGGATGCACACGTGGACGACCCCGTCGAGCCGCCGGTCGGCGTACGTCAGACGCTCCAGGGCCGCAGCAGTGCGGCCGAAACCGCTGACCGGGTGCCAGCGCGACGGGTCGCCCCAGATCCGGTCCGCGACGAAGCCTGCCGTGAGCCCGAGGAACGGAGTCATCGATGAAGGTCCTGGTCACCGGGGGCGTGCGGTCGGGCAAGTCGCGGCACGCGGAGGCGCTGCTCGCGCAGGCGCCTGCGGTGCGGTACGTCGCACCCGGCCCGGTGCGCGACGACGCCGACTGGCAGGAGCGGATCGCGGTCCACCGGGCGCGACGTCCGAAGCACTGGACGACGCTCGAGACCGGCGACCTGGCGGCAGCGCTGACCACCCCGGACGCCGTGCTCGTCGACTGCCTCGGCACCTGGCTGACCCGGCTCGTCGACGACGCAGGGCTGTGGGACGCGCCGATGCCGGACCTGGCGGCGTACGTCGACGCGGGTGTCGAGCGAGCGCTCGAGGCACTGTCGGTGGGCGGTGGCACCGTGGTCCTCGTGACCAACGAGGTCGGGATGGGGGTGGTGCCCGGACACCGGTCGGGACGGGTCTTCCGCGACCTGCTCGGGTCGGTCAACCAGCGGTTCGGCGCTGCCAGCGACGAGGTGCACCTGGTGGTAGCGGGTCGAGTGCTGATGCTCTGACATCAGGGGGACCTCACAGCCATGCCCAGGTGAGGAGCGTGGTGGCGAGGGCGAGCTCGATGGCCGCGCCGAAGACGTCGCCGGTGACGCCGCCGAGGCGCGACGTCGTACGCCGGACCAGCAGCGTGACGACGGCTCCGCCGGTGACCGAGAGCAGGAGACCGCCGAGCACGGCGAGGGGGAGCGGGACGGTCCGGGTGTAGGTGTCGCCGAGCCCCTCGGGCCGGGCCGACGGGACCCGTGTGCAGCAGGTGATCCAGAGCGCGCACCGCGACAGGCACACCAGCGTGCCCGCGAGCACGGCGAGCGCGGCGGTGTCGACGTACGCCGTCAGCGCGGCGGCCTGCACGCCGGCGACCACCACGGTGGCGACGACCCCGGCGGGTCCGCTGGTGCCGGTCTTCATCACGGCCAGGGAGCGCTCGCGGTCGTACGACGCCGTGAGTCCGTCGGCGACGTCGGACAACCCGTCCCAGTGCAGTGCCCGGGATCCAGCGGCGAGCGCGCCGAGGGCGACGAAGGCGACCCCGAGAGGCGGCAGGCCGGCACGTCCGCCCGACCAGCAGGATCGCCGCGACGAGCGCGCCCAGCGGGAGCACGGCGATCGGCGCCAGCAGGATCGCACCGCGTGCGGTGCTGCGGGTGACCTGCCGGGGCGACGCGACCGGGAGCGCGGTGAGCGTCCCGACCGCGAGCCGCCACGCGTCAGGCACCGGGTCCTGTCAGCTCGGAGAGCAGCGCGACGTCGCGCAGCAGGGCGACCGCGCTGCGCAGCACGGGCACGGCCGCGACGGCACCGCTGCCCTCGCCGAGGCGCAGGCCGAGGTCGAGCACCGGCTCGAGGCCGAGCTTGGCGAGTGCGAGCGACTGGGCAGGTTCGGTGGAGCGGTGTCCGGCGGCGTACCAGGCCGCCGCGCCGGGAGCGATCCGGTCGGCGGTCAGCCCGCAGGCGACGGCCATCAGCCCGTCGAGCAGCGCCGGCACGCGCTGTCGCGCGGCCTCGAGCAGGAAGCCGGTGCTGGCGGCGAGGTCGGCGCTGCCGAGAGCCGTGAGGCAGGCGACCGGGTCGTCGACCCGGGCGCCGACCCGGTCGAGCGCCTGCTGGATCACGTCCTGCTTGTGGGCGAGCGCGGTGTCGTCGATGCCGGTGCCGCGGCCGACGACCTCGGCGGCCGGCACCCCGAGCCCGGCGGCGACCAGGGCCGCTGCCGCCGTGGTGTTGCCGATGCCCATGTCGCCGCTGAGCAGCAGCTGCGCGCCGGCCTCGATCTCCTCCCGCGCGGCGACGGCTCCGACTTCAAGCGCCCGTCGGGTCTGCTCCGGGGTGAGTGCGTCCTCGAGGTGGATCGCCCCCGACGAGCGACGCACCCGGTGACGGCGTACGTCGTCGGGCACCCCGGCCAGGTCGTCGTCGACGCCGAGATCGAGCACCCGGACCGCGACGCCGTGCGCCCGGGCGAGTGCCGAGACCCCGGCCCGACCGGCCACGAACGTGCGGACCATCGCGGCCGTGATCGCAGGCGGGTACGCCGAGACGCCGTGCCGGGCGACGCCGTGGTCGCCGGCGAAGATCACCAGGCGCACGTTGACGAGCTCCCTCGGCGGGCACTCTCCCTGCGCGGCGGCCAGCCACACGGCGAGGTCGCCCAGCCGGCCCAGCGCTCCGGGCGGGGTCGCCAGGGCGGCCAGCCGCTCTTGTGCGGCGGCAGCGACGGTCGCGGACGGCCGGACCATCGACGGACCCGGGGTCACAGGCTGACCGCCAGCGCACGCCGCTCGGCCTCGGCGACCTCGCGGCGGTGGAGCCGGCCGATCAGTCCGGCGAGACCGATGCCGATCACGGCCCACATCGTGGCGGAGGTGATCAGCGAGGCCCGGCGGAAGTACCAGAGCACGTCGGCGGGGAAGTCCCCGATCTCGTTGACGGTCGGCATCAGCTGGCCGGTGACGACCATCGCGACGACGTACAGCCCGACACCGGACAGGACGCCGACGTACGCACCGGAGTTCTCCGAGACGCGCACCGCCAGCAGGGTCGAGAGTGCGGCGAAGGCGAGCGAGACCAGCAGGAACGCGAAGTACCAGCTGGTCCGGTCGCCGATGGTCTCGCCGTTGCCGACGGCCGGGGGGGTGGCGGGGTACTTGAGGAACGGAACCAGCGCGAACGACATGAAGCCGATCAGGGCGACCGTGGCCGTGGACTGCCCCGGTGTCATCCGGCCCAGGCGGCCGATGGCGGCGGCGGCGAGCAGGGCGACGATGCCGCCGAGTGCGGTGCCGACGACGAGGGTGCCGGTCAGCAGCCCCCAGGTGCGCTGGTCGTGGCGGGAGACGGTGGTGCCGTCCTCGGCGTGCGAGTGGGCCGGGGTGCCGGCCTCGTCCTCGTGGGCGGGCTCGGCTGCGGAGCCGGCCTCCTCGAGGGCGATCGCGGTCTCGACGTGCGGCTCACCGACCTGGTGGGCGACCAGGAACGTGGCGAAGCCGGCGAGGAGGCCGACGAGCAGCCCCCTCACGAGCAGTGCTCGTGCGGTCATGTCTGCTCCCCGCTCTCAGTGGCAGGGGTAGCCGAGGAGATGCCGACTGTCGTGGACCCACTCGTGGACCGCGTTGCCGGACGGGATCGAGACGGCGCCCTGGTCGGCGCTGATGAAGAAGAGGGCGAGGATCGCCAGGAGCCCGAAGAAGACGGCCCAGGGGGCGATCTCGCGGAAGGGGATCGAGGGGATCTCGACGGCGGACCCGGAAATGGGTGCGGCAGACGACTGCGACATGGTGCCTCCTCAGGGATACCTGCGTCCCTGTTCGAATGGGTGGAAGCGGACCTTCGGGTCTGACTTCACCGCACTCCGGCCCAGCCCATCTCTGGGTGGCGCGGAGGCGATGTCACAGTAGCGCGACTGTGCCGGAGTCTCACCGGCTTCCTCGTGCCCGCGGCGTCAGCCTAGGGCATCGGACCGGACCGCCAACAGGGCGTCCGTGAGGGCCGTGGTCCGCTCCGGTGGACGGACGGCGATCCGCACCCACGAGTCGTCCAGGCCGGGGAACGTGTCCGCTCGGCGGACGGCGATCCCGGCCTCGCGCAGGGCGCCGTGGACCCCCTTGCCGACACGGGCGAGCACGAAGCTCGCCCGCGACGGGATGTGGTGGATCCCCATGGTTGACAGGGTTTCCTCGAGGTGGAGACGCCACGACGCGATCTCTTCGGCTCGTCGGGCGGACTCGGCGCTCGCGCGGTCGGTCGCACACGCGAGCATCGCGGCAGCGGCCGTGCTGGCCACCGACCACGGCACCTGACCGGCCCGCAGACCTGCGACGGTGGCTGGGCCCGCGAGGAGGTAACCCGCCCGGACGCCGGGGATGCCCCAGTGCTTGGTGAGGCTGCGGATGACCAGCAGTCCGGGGTGCCGGTGGCCGGCCAGGGTCTCGCTCTCACCGGGGACCGCGTCCATGAACGCCTCGTCGACGACCACGAGCCTCCCGGGCCTCAGCAGTGCCTTGATCGTGGCCCTGCGGTGCAGGACGCCGGTCGGGTTGGTGGGGTTGCCGATGACGACGAGGTCGGCGTCGTCGGGCACCGCGTTCGGGTCGAGGACGAAGGGCTCGGGAAGCACGACCTCGGTCACGTCGCGTCCCGCCTGCAGCAGGGCGGCGTGCGGCTCGGTGAACTGGGGATGCACCACCACCGGTCGATGCCAGGGTCGGAGCCGGGCGAGCAGCGAGAACGCCTCGGCGGCGCCGGCAGTCGCGAGCACGTCACCGGGCTCGCGGCCATGGTGGACGGCGAGCGCCCGCTCGGCATCGGACGCCGACGGGTAGCTCCCGGCGGCATCCAGGCCGGCGTGCAGTGCGGCGTCGAGCCAGGCGGGCCGCGGGCCGTCGTACACGTTGACGGCGAGGTCGAGCAGCCCGTCGCCGACCTCGACGTCGCCGTGGTGGCGCAGCGGCTCATCCACGGGCATGCACCGCGTCCGAGAACCGCTGGGCGAGCTGCGGGTGGCCGGCCCAGTGGGTGTGCAGGTAGGACGCGTGCAGGGTGTCCGAAGCGAAGCCGACGGTCTCGCCGTCGACCGTCCAGGCCGCGCGACCGTTGCTCGCGGGCGTGACCCGGGTCCGGTGGAACTCGTGCGCCGTCACGGTCTCGCCGGCTCGGGTCAGCAGGTTGTCGGTGGTCGCCGTCATCGTGGGATAGCGCAACGTCAGCCGCCCGGTCATCGCGGCGTCGGCGGCGACGGCGCCGACCATGGGGGAGGAGTCCAGTGAGTCGCAGAGGTAGAGCAGCCCGGCGCACTCGGCCACGGTCGGGACGCCGTCCGCGATCGCCTCCGCGAGCTCGTGCCGGAGCCCCACGTTGTCGGTGAGCTCGCGGGCGTGCACCTCGGGGAAGCCGCCCCCGAGGTAGATGCCCGCGGTCCCCTCCGGCAGGCGCTGGTCGACCATCGGGTCGAAGGACACCACCCTGCACCCGGCCGCCCGGAGCAGCTCCTCCGTCTCGGCGTAGCGGAACGTGAACGCCCGCCCGCCCGCCATCGCCACGACCGGCCCCTCGGCGGTGGAGGTTCCGGTGGTCGAGGTGCGAGCGAAGCGAGCCTCGAGACCGCCCATCTCCGCCATCGGGTCCCACACTTCCGCGTCGAGGTCCGGCGCGGCGCGGGCGACGCTCAGGACGGCGTCGAGATCGACGAGCTCGCCGACGCGGTCGGCGAGGGTGTCCAGCGCGTGCTGGGCCTCGTCCCGTTCGGCGGCCGGCACCAGGCCCAGGTGCCGTGAGGGTACGGCGAGCGCCGGGTCGCGTCCGATGGTCCCCAGGACCGGGAGACTGACCGAGGCGGCGACCTCGCGCGCGTGCCTGGGCGAGCCGGCCTGGTTGAGGATCACGCCGGCGATCCGGACGTCGGGGTCCCAGGTCGCCATGCCGTGCACGACGGCGCCGATCGACCGGGACGACCGGGAGATGTCGGCGACGAGCACGACCGGAGACCGGGTGAGGGTCGCGACGTGGGCGGTCGAGGCGAAGCCGCTCCCGCCGACGCGGCCGTCGTACAGGCCCATCACGCCCTCGACGACGGCGACGTCGGCGCCGGCTGCGCCGTGGAGCAGCAGCGGAACGATGCGCTGCTCGCCGACCAGGTGCGGGTCGAGGTTGCGACCGGGCCGAGCGCACGCGAGGGCGTGGTAGCCGGGGTCGATGTAGTCGGGCCCGACCTTGTGGCCGCTGACCTCGTGGCCGCCGCGGCGCAGCGCGGCCATCAGCCCGACCGCGACCGTCGTCTTGCCCTGCCCGGTGGCGGGCGCGGCCACGACGACGCGGGGGAGCGCCGTCACCACTCGATGCCCTTCTGGCCCTTCTGACCGCGGTCCATCTGGTGCTTGACCTTGGTCATCTCGGTGACCAGATCGGCGACCTCGACCAGGCGCGGGTCGGCGCGGCGGCCGGTGACGACGACGTACTGCCTGCCGGGCCGGCTCGCGAGCGTCTCGACGACGTCGTCCACGTCGACCCAGCCCCACTGCATCGGGTAGGTGAACTCGTCGAGCACGTAGAGGTCGTGGGTCTCCGCGGCCAGCCGCCGCTTGATCTCTGCCCAGCCCGCGGCGGCAGCGGCGGCGTGGTCCTCGGCCTCGCCGGACTTGCGCGACCACGACCAGCCCGAGCCCATCTTGTGCCACTCGACCGGACCACCCTCGCCGGTCTCGGTGTGCAGCGCGCCGAGCCGCTCGAGCACGGTCTGCTCCCCGATGCGCCACTTCGCGGACTTCACGAACTGGAAGACTCCGACGTCCCAGCCCTGGTTCCACGCCCGGATCGCGAGTCCGAAGGCCGCGGTCGACTTCCCCTTGCCGTCGCCGGTGTGCACCATCAGCAGCGGCTGGTTGCGCCGCTGCGCCGTCGTCAGGCCGTCGTCCGGTACGACGAGCGGCTGCCCCTGCGGCATGTCAGGCCGCCCGTCCGCGGACGGCGCCGGTCAGGGCCTCGGCGCTGACCTCGGCGATCGGAACGTGCTGGGCCTCGAGGTGCTCGGCCAGCGCAGCGGCCAGCCCGAGGCGCAGCGAGCCGCTCTCGCAGTCGATCACCAGGCTGTCGATCCGCGCTCGCGCGAGCCGGTCGGCCGCGGCGCGGGAGCGGCGTACGGCGTCAGTGCCGCTGGTCGCCCGGCCGTCGGTGACCACGACGAGGAGAGGACGGCGGCGGGGGTCGCGGATGCGTTCGAGCTCCAGGACCCGGGAGGCCTCGAGCAGGCCCTCGGCGAGCGGGGTGCGACCACCCGCGGGCAGATCCTCGAGTCTGGTGGCCGCGATGTCGACCGAGTGCGTGGGAGGCAGGACGAGGTCGGCGCGGCTGCCCCGGAAGGTCACCAGGCCGACCTTGTCGCGTCGCTGGTAGGCGTCGAGCAGCAGCGACAGGATCGCCGCCTTCACCTGCTCCATCCGCTTGCGTGCGGCCATCGAACCGGACGCGTCGACGCAGAAGAGCACCAGGTTGGACTCCTGGCCCTCTCGGACGGCGACCCGGAGATCCTCAGGGCGCAGCAGCAGGCGGCCCGAGGTGCGCCCGCGGAGCAGCTGGTACGGCGCGGCCGCGCGCACCGTCTCGGTCAGGTGGATGGCGCCCTGCCGACCGGTCCGCGCGCCGGTCCTGCGCCCGTGGTCCGTGACCGCACGGCTGCGCTTGCCGGCCTCACCCGCGCCGGTGCCGCGAACGGTGAAGAGCTTCGGTCGGTACGTCGCTCCGGCGCCGACCGTGGACTCACCGGTGGTCGAGGAGGGCTCGCCGGGGCGGCCGGCACCGGTGGTGGAGAAGGGGTGCCAGCGCCTGTCTCGAGACCTCCATCGCCCTCGGAGTCGGCGTCGCCGCCGCTCGGCGGCTCGGGCTCCGGATCAGGCTCCGGCCCGTCCTCGCCGAGCACCTCGTCGAGCAGGTCCTCGTCCAGTCCCGGCGCGTCGAACGGGTTGCGGCGGCGGCGGTGAGGCAGCGCCAACAGGGCTGCGGCCCGGACATCCTGGGTCGTGACCCGGGACCGCCCGTGCCAGGCGGCGTGCGCGACGGCGGTGCGGGCGGTGACGATGTCGGCGCGCATCCCGTCGACCTCGCAGGCCGCGCACAGCTCGGCGATGCGCAACAGCATCGCGTCGGAGAGCTCGACGTCGACGACCCGCGCCCGGGCTTCCTGGATCCGTGCGGTCAGGGAGGCCTCGGCGTCGGCGTACGACGTGGCGAAGGCGTCCGGGTCGGCGTCGTAGGCCATCCGCCGGCGTACGACGTCGACGCGCAGCGCGGGGTCGCGCGGCGCCGCCACCTCGACGGTGAGCCCGAACCGGTCGAGCAGCTGTGGTCGGAGCTCGCCCTCCTCGGGGTTCATCGTGCCGACGAGCACGAATCGGGCGGCGTGCTCCACCGACACCCCGTCGCGCTCGACCGTGGAGCGGCCCATCGCGGCCGCGTCGAGCAGCAGGTCGACGAGGTGGTCGTGCAGCAGGTTGACCTCGTCGACGTAGAGGATCCCGCGGTGCGCCTTCGCGAGCAGCCCGGGCTCGTACTCCGTCCTGCCCTCGGACAGCGCCCGCTCGAGGTGCAACGAGCCGAGCACCCGGTCCTCGGTCGCCCCGACCGGCAGCTCGACCAGGCGGACGGCGCGGGTCTCGGTGGCGACGCCGGACGCGAACGGGCCGTCCGGCGAGAGCGGCGCCGGGTCGCGTGGATCGCTCGAGAACCGGTCGCCGGAGACCACGTCGATCGGCGGCAGCACCGCTGCGAGTGCGCGGACGATCGTCGACTTCGCGGTGCCCTTCTCTCCGCGGACGAGCACCCCGCCGATCTCCGGCGAGACCGTGGTCAGGATGAGGGCCAGGGCCATGTCGTCGGAGCCGACGACGGCGCTGAAGGGGTACTGCTGTGGCATGAGAGGCTCCCGCTCGCTCGCCAACGGACATCGGATGATGCGTGGCGCGGGGCCGGTCTTCGGACTTCCGTGGTCTCCATGTCGGAGCCGCGGTCACCGCAGCGGGCCTGTGCCGGACTTTCACCGGCTTCCCAGATTCTCCCCGGACTTCGGGGCACCTCGTGCCGTTGGTCAGGCTAGCGGCACGAGCACGTCGCGCAGCCAGCGGTCCACGTCGCCCCGGCGTCGCAGGCGTACGACGACCAGGTGCGGGTGCGCTGCGGCGAGCGCCGGGATGCGCTCCTGGTTGAGGTTCCGGGTGCTGATCGACCACCGCACGACGTGCTCGGGGTCGGTGAGGAAGGTGTGCAGCGGGGGCTCGACGTTCCCGTTCCAGAGCTCCTCGCGACGCACCCGGCGACGCAGGGTCCGGCGTACGACGCGAGCCAGCACCATGGGGTAGGGCAGGTCGAGCCACACCACCGTGTCCGCGCGCTCTGCGAGCAGGTTGCGGACGATCGAGTACTGCCACTCGGTGACCCATCGGTCCTCGGACGTGAAGCCCTCGACGTCGGCCTCGAACTCGGGGCGCTGCGTCCACCCGGCGCCGTGGTAGAGCGCGTCGATCTCGGTGTGCGGCACGCCCAGGAGCCCACCGATGCGAGCGGCGAGGGTGGTCTTGCCCGAGCCGCTGGTCCCGGCCACCAGGATGCGCCGTGGGCGCCGGGGCAGGGGATCGGTGGCCGAGAGCACCGCGAAATCCTACGGCTAGGGTCTTGCCCCGTGCCGACCTCCACCGACCGCGAGCCGCTGATCACCGTGATCGGGATCGGCGCCGACGGGTGGACCAGCGTGCCGGAGGCGAGCCGGCGCCGGCTGCTGACCGCCGACGTCATCCTCGGCGGCGCCCGCCACCTCGCGATGCTCCCGGACACCCTCGACGTCGTCCGCGAGCCGTGGCCGTCTCCACTGCGCGACAAGCTGCCGGCACTGCTGCAACGCCACGCCGGGTCGGACGTCGTCGCGCTCGCCTCAGGGGATCCGCTGGTCTCCGGCATCGGCTCGACGCTGATCGCCCTGCTCGGCGAGGGCGCCGTACGGATCGAGCCCGCGCTGTCCTCGGTCGCGCTGGCGCGGGCGCGGATGGGCTGGTCGTCGGAGTCGAGCGTGGTCGTCACCGTCGTCGGTCGCGACCTGCACGCCGTGCTGCGCGAGCTCGCGCCCGGCTGGCGGGTGCTCGTCCTCTCCTCCGACGCCGGCACGCCCGCTGAGCTGGCGGCCCTGCTCGTCGACCACGGGTACGGCGGCAGCGGCCTGACCGTGCTCGGCGACCTGGGCTCGTCCGAGGAGTCCCGGGTCGAGGCCACCGCCGCGACGTGGACCGGTCCGGCCCCGGCCCTCAACGTCATCGCCCTCGACCTGCGCGGGCCGGTGGTGGGAGCCTGGGCCGCCGGACTCCCGGACGACGCGTTCGAGCACGACGGTCAGCTCACCAAGCGCGACCTGCGCGCCAGTGCCCTGGCCCGACTGGCACCCCAGCCCGGACAGCTGCTCTGGGACGTCGGCGCCGGGGCGGGCTCGGTCGGCATCGAGTGGATGCGTGCCCACCCTCGCTGCTGGACGATCGCGGTGGAGTCCGACGCCGAGCGCGGCGCGCGGATCGGCCGCAACGCTGCCCGGCTGGGCGTGCCGGCACTGCGCGTCGTCCACGGCCGCGCCCCGAGCGCGCTCGGGGATCTCGCTGCCCCCGACGCGATCTTCGTCGGCGGGGGAGCGACGGCGTCCGGGCTCCTCGACACCTGTCGGGACCGACTGCGGCCCGGCGGCCGGCTCGTCGTGCACGGCGTGACGCTGGAGACCGAGTCGCTGCTGGCCGGGGCGTACGGCGAGCACGGTGGCGAGCTGACCAGGCTCGCCGTCGAGCATGCCGCCCCGATCGGGACGTTCAGCGGCTGGGCGCCCGCCCGCGCCGTCACCCAGTGGGCCTGGACCAAGGAGCAGCCGTGACGGTGCACTTCGTCGGGGCCGGGCCGGGTGCGGCCGACCTGATCACGCTGCGCGCGGCGACCATGCTGGCGGCGGCGGACGTGGTGCTCTACCCGGGCACCTACCTCGACGAAGCCGTCCTCGCGCACTGCCGTGAGGATGCGCGCCTGGTGGACACCCAGGACCTCGACCTCGACGCCATCGTCGCCGAGCTGGTCGCTGCCGACGCCGACGGGCGCGACGCCGTACGCCTGACCTCCGGCGACCCGTCGGTCTACTCCGCGATCGCCGAGCAGACCCGCCGCCTCGACACGGCCGGGGTGCCGTGGGACGTCACCCCCGGGGTCCCGGCGTACGCCGCGGCGGCCGCGCTGGTCGGTCGCGAGCTGACCGTCCCGCTCGTCGCGCAGTCCGTCGTGCTGACCCGCACCCAGGCCCGCTCGTCCGCGATGCCGGAGTCGGAGTCGCTCGCGGCGTTCGCGGCGACCCGGGCGACCCTGGTGCTGCACCTCGCGATCACCCGCACCCGCGAGCTGATGGGCGAGATCGAGGGTGAGTACGGCTCGGACTGCCCGGTCGTCGTCGTGCACCGGGCCTCCCAGCCCGGCGAGCTCGTCCTGCGGGGCACGGTCGGCGACATCGCCGACCAGGTCGAGGAGGCTCGGCTCCGTCAGGCAGCGGTCATCCTGGTCGGCCGGGCGCTGGCCCGCGACGGGGGTGAGTCCTGGCTGTACGCGGGGTCCCGTGACCGCAGCCCGGGTGTCTAGACCGTGGTTACGGACGATAGCGTCGGGAAAGAGATGATCGGGCGACCGACGCGTAGACGGCGGGTCGGTGCCCTGAACTCGGAAGAGGTCCCATGAACAAGCGCGTACTCTCCGCAGCGGCCGCCGCTGCCTTCGTCCTCAGCCTCGCGACCGGCTGCGGTGGCAGCGACGGCGGCGGGCGTCCGTCGGTGGACGAGATCGCCGACGGCATCCAGGGCGGCAGCGGCGCGCTCGGGGACGTGAGCGACAAGATCGCCAACTGCGTGGCCAAGGCGTTCCACGACTCCGACCTCTCCGACGACGCCCTGCAGGCGATCGCCGACAGCGACGAGGACTACAAGCCGAGCAAGGACGACGCGAAGGCGCTGACCACGGTCTCCTCCGACTCGGTCACCAAGTGCGCCGGCGTCGACCTGCCCGACACCGACAACTGAGTCGACCCGTCAGCCGACCCATCAGCCGACCGAGCGCGGCGTCCAGACCGCGCCGGTCGGGCTGACGGTGGTGCGCGACGCACCGATGATCAGCAGGCACTTCATGTCGACGGCGTCGGCGTCGAGCCCGGCCAGGGTGGTCACGTTCAGTGACTCCTCGGCCCGGCCGACGTCGCGCCCGACGATCACCACCGTGTCCGGCGAACGGTGCTCGAGCAGCACCTTCTGCGCCTCGACCACCTGGTGGGTGCGGCTGCGGGACGCGGGGTTGTAGACGGCCAGCACCAGGTCGGCCTGCGCCACCGCTCGCAGCCGTTGCTCGATGACCGGCCACGGCTTCAGCCGGTCCGAGAGGCTCATCACGGCGAAGTCGCCGCCGATCGGCGCCCCCGCCCGGGCCGCGACGGCCTGCACCGCACTGATCCCGGGGAGCACCCGGATCGGCACCGCGGCGTACGCCGGGTCGCTCGCCGCCTCGTAGACGGCGGTGGCCATCCCGAAGACTCCCGCGTCGCCACCGGAGACGACCGCGACGCGCTCGCCGGCCAGCGCCAGGTCGAGGGCCAGCCGGGCCCGGTCGAGCTCGACGGTGTTGCCGGACGCGTGCCGGCTCAGGCCGTCGCGGTGCGGCACGCGGGCGACGTACGGCGCGTAGCCGACGACGTGGTCGACGCCCTCGAGCGCGGTCGTCACCTCGGGGGTGATCCACTCCTGCGGGCCGGGTCCGAGACCGATCACCAGCAGCTCGGCGACCTGCGGTTTGGTCACCAACCGCAGGTTTTCGGGCCGATTTCCTGCGGTTGGTGACCAAACCGCAGGGTTGGGAGACGCCGAGGCCCCCCGCCGCCCGGCACCGTGCAACGAGTCACCGGCGACCACGATGAGCGAGAAGTAGGGCACCGAGTCGGGGTCGACGTCGGCCACCGGAAGCCATCGCTCGGCCGGCATCGACGCGCGCTCGACGTAGACGGCGTGCTCCAGCCGCCCGGCGGTCGCGAGGGCTCGGCGTACGGCGGGGAAGGTCCGCCCGAGCTTCATGATGATGGCGCCGTCGGTGTCCGCGAGACGGCGAGCGAGCTCCGCCTCGGGCAGGGTGCCGGGCAGCACCGTGAGCACGTCGGTCTGGCGCACCAGCGGCGCGGCGACCGCTGCGGCGGCGGCCGCGAAGGCCGGCACGCCCGGCACGATCTCGGTGGCGTAGGTCGGGCTCAACCGGTCGTGCATGTACATGAACGACCCGTAGAAGAGCGGATCGCCCTCGGCCAGCAGCACCACGTCGCGACCGGCCGCGAGGTGCTCGGCCAGCCGTCCGGACGACTCCTCGTAGAACGCCGCCATCGCGCCGGCGTACCCACCGGGGTGCGCGGTCGCGCCGGTGGTGACCGGGTAGCGCAGCTCCTCCTCGATCACGCCGTCCGGGATCAGCGAGGAGGCGATCCGGCGGGCGTTCGACGACTTGCCGACACCGGCGTGGAAGGCGACGACGTCCGCGGTCGAGATCAGGCGCGCGGCCTTCAGCGTGATCAGCTCGGGGTCGCCCGGTCCGACGCCGACGCCCCAGAAGCGTCCGGTCGTGGTCACTCCGCCTCCTGGGCCAGGGCGTTGATCGCGGAGGACGCCATCGCGGAGCCGCCGCGGCGACCCCGGACGGTGACGAAGGGGAGGTCGATGCCGTGGTCGTCGGCGAAGGATGCCAGCGCCGCCTTCGACTCCGCCGCGCCGATGAAGCCGACCGGGCAGCCGATGACGGCCGCCGGGCGCGGCCCACCGGCGAGCACCATCTCGAGCAGGTGGAAGAGCGCGGTCGGCGCGTTGCCGATCGCCACCACCGCGCCGTCGAGGAGCGGCTCCCAGAGCGAGACGGCCGCGGCCGTACGCGTCGTGCTCCACTCGGCGGCCAGCGCCGGCACGCTCGGGTCGGTGAGGAAGCAGTGCACGTCGTTGCCGGCAGGCAGGCGACCGGCGGTGACGCCCATGGCGACCATCCGGGCGTCGCAGAGGATCGGTGCGCCGAGCATCAGCGCGGTGCGGGCCGCGGGCACCAGGCCCGGATGGATCACGAGATCGTCGACCAGGTCGACCTGCCCCGACCCGTGGATCATCCGGACGGCGAGCTTCTCGGCGTCCGGCGGCACGACGTCCAGACGGGCCTCGCGGCGGATCGTCGCGAACGAGTCGACGTAGATCGCCGGCCCGTCATCGACGTACTCGTAGCGCCGCGGCGGTCGCGACAGCGCGGTCATGCCGGCACCAGGACACCGCGCCAGGGCGTGACGACGAGGTCGGCATCGACCTCGCCGAGCGCGGGATCCACGATCCCGTCCGGGGCAGGCACGTGCTCGCCGCCGGCGACGGTGCCGTACGCCAGCGGGGGAGCCTGCTCCGGGACCCGGTGGTCGGGCGGCATCGCCGCCACCATCGGCTCGCGCAGCTCGGTGACGTGCCACTGCGTCGCACGGACCCGCAGGAAGGTGTGAGCCAGCGCCACCAGGACGACCGGAGCGATGGAGGTCGGTACGACGTCTCCCCACGTCTCACCCACGCGCAGCTGGGCGAACCGTGCGTCCAGCGCCACCAGGCCGAGGTCCGCCTGCCGATCCAGCAGATCGCCCCGGCCGTCGTCGAGCACGAAGAGGAACCGTCCGGGGAGCTCGGCGAGTGCCGGTTCCGCGCAGAGCGACCGGTCCAGCTCGGCCACCACCGGACGCAGGTCGGTCCGCCCGCCGGCGAGGCCGGTCTGCGACGAGACCATGAGGTTGCGCGCCAGCTCGTGCGTGCGCGACGGCAGCAGTCCGGTGGCCTCGATCGCGGCCACGACCTCCGGGGTGACGTCGCCCAGCCCCCGCAGCTGGAGGTTGGCGCGACCCGTGACGTGGACGTCGCCGTCGCCGTACGTCGTCGCGACCTCGCTCAGGGCCCGCAGGCTGCCGGCCGGGAGCAGCCCGCCGGCGAGCCGGATCCGGACGAGGTTGCCGTCCTCCGCGGGCCACGGGCGCAGCACGCCCGGGCACCGGTCGGGTCGGGTACGGGTGCCGATCATGGGGAGCCTCCGCGGTCAGGGGCTCGTACGCGGAGCCCGCGGGTCCTCACGGCGGGTGTCGTGAGGGCCAGCAGGTCTTCGGACTCGGGATCGACCGGCACGGGACGCCTTCCCAGATCGGCTGATCCAGTGGCTGTGTGTCCCGCCCGTCACCCTTACCGCTGCGCGTCAGTCCCGGAGTCTCACCGGGTTCCCTGACCACCGAGGTGGCACGACTGGCAGACCGGACGTTACCGGGTCCGGGCTCGGCCCACGAAGGCGACCAGCCGCCGGGCGAGCTCCGGGCCCTGGTCCTCCTGGAACCACCGGTCGCCGCCGCCGGTGATCGGGTCGCTGTCGGAGAAGAGCGTCAGCCCATCGCCGTGCACCTACTGAGTGGCAGCCCGGCCCAGGCGGCGGACACGTACCTCAGGTGGCAGACAGTCCGGCGATCTCGCCGGCGCGAAAGGCATCGACGAACAGCGCGTGGTCGCGACGCGCGGTCACGGCGTACTCCATCGCGAACTCCACGATGTCGTCGATGAACTCCTGCTCCCGCTCGCCGATCACGGCGATGATCGCATCCTCGGTCTGGAACTCGACCAGCTCCTGGTCGCTGTCCTCGTCGGACGCGCAGTGCATCTTGGCCGTGGCCCGGCCGAGGTCCTCGACCAGTGGCGCCATCGCGTCGGGCTCGGTGATGTCGGTCCAGTCCAGGTCGACCTCGTACGGCGAGAGCTCGGAGACGACGAAGCCGGTGCCGTCGACCGTGGTCCAGCCGAGAAAGGCGTCGGTGTGGGCCTGGAGGGCACGCTGGCTCACGACGGTGCGGTGGCCGTCGTGCTCGAAGAAGTCCCGGACGCGCCGGTCGTCGACCACTCGGCTGGCGGCCGGCCGGTTGCCCTGCTTCATGCTCAGCACGATGTCGTTCTCGAGCGCCTGGTTGTAGCCCTCGATGAGCACGTTGTAGGCCGGCAGCCCCGCACTGCCGATGCCGAAGCCGGTGCTGGCGACCACGTCCTTGACGTCGTAGAACACCGATCTGGGGGAGCGCTTCGAGCTCGGGATCGTGTCGAGGTAGCGGTCGAAGGCGGCGAGCACCATCGAGCGCTCGGCGGCGTTCAGGTGCCGCGCCTTCGGCCCATCGACGAAGCGACGCTCGTCCTCGTCCACGACGGTCATGGATCCGAGCAGCTCGATGCGGGTCAGCTCCCGCGCCGCCAGCAGGACGGCGTGCACCGGGCCTTCGGTGTTGTCGAGCCGCAGGGCGAACTCGTCGACGTCGTTGTCGGTCTCGCAGTAGCGCCGGATCTGGTCCACGTAGGACCGGACGTACGCCGTGGCCAGGCTGCGGACGTCGTCCTCCGGCAGCGCCTTCTGCCAGCACATCAGCGCGAGGCTGGCGACGAAGCGGCGTACGTCCCACGAGAAGGGTCCGAGGTAGGCCTCGTCGAAGTCGTTGACGTCGAAGACGAGCAGACCTTCGGAGTTCATGTAGGTCCCGAAGTTCTCGACGTGCAGGTCGCCGTGGATCCACACCCGGGACGTCCGGTCGTCAGCCCACCGGTCGTCCAGATCCGCCAGGTCGGCGAGGAACAGGCAGGCCGAGCCACGGAAGAACGCGAAGGGGTCGCTCGCCATCTTGCGGAACTTCGTGCGGAAGCCGCGCGGATCGGTCTGCAGGAGGTCGTCGAACGCTTCGGTGAGCACGTCGATGACCTGTTGACGCCGCTCGGCTTCTGGGCTGCCCATCCACGCAGCCTAGGCACACGACCGTGCGAGTGGCGTCGTGACGCCGCAGCCCCACGGGCCCATCGGCTAGCGTCCGCAGTCATGAGCCCTGTCGACGACCGCGGCCCCACCTTCGACGGGGTGCGGATCGGTCGACCCGCCACGGGCGCCCTGGTCGACGCCGGCTACCGCTCGCTCGACGATCTGCCCGCGGACCTCGACAGACTCATCGAGCTGCACGGCGTCGGCCCGTCCGCGATCGCGCGACTGAAGGCAGCCCGCACCCGACCCGGATCGTGATGCGACCGCGGGGCGACGGAACGACTGGACCTGGTCGTGTCGCGCGGGGTCGCAGGGCGGCAAGCCCTACATTGCAGCCATGACCGACATCATTCTGGGCGTCCTTGCGATCATCGCCGGCGGCGCCATGCTCCTCGCAGGCCAGTTCGTGCTGCGACTCGTGATCCCGATCTGGGGCTTCTTCGCAGGTTTTGCGTTCGGTGCCGGAATCGTCGCCGAGTTCGCCGACGAGCACTTTCTCGGCACCGTCCTCGGCTGGGCGCTGGGCCTGCTCTTCGCCGTGATCTTCGCGATCCTGGCCTACCTCTCCTACTGGATCGGCATCGTCATCGCCATGGGCGCGGCCGGCTTCGCGATCGGTTCCGGCATCATCCTTGCCTTCGGCTTCGACTGGGACTGGGTGGCCGCCTTGGTCGGCCTGGCCCTCGGCATCGTCTTCGGTCTCGTGTCTGCCTTTGCGAACGTGCCGATGCTCGTGCTGATCCTCATCGGCTCGGTCGCCGGTGCAGTCGGCGTCACCGGTGGCCTCATGCTGCTCTTCGGCGCCCTGGACTCCGCCGCCTTCACCGAGGGCGACTTCACGGACACCGTCTCCAACAGCTTCGGTTGGGCGCTCCTCCTGCTGGTGCTCGCGATCGGCGGCATCATCATCCAGGTCAGGGAGCGGGTCGTTCTGCGTCGGAGCATCCGGGAGACCTGGTACTACACCGAGAGTCGCTGACCCGGGCGCAGGCGGCGACAGGATGCGACGGTGCGTGACACGCCTCCAGGCGGTGCCGTGACTCCGGGTCGGATGGGCGGCTCGCCCGAGCGACCGGCGCGGTTCTTCGACAGCCCTGAGGAGTTCGGTGCCTGGCTGGCACTGCACCACAACACCGAGACAGAGCTGTGGATGGGCTTGAGGAAGAAGGGCGTCGTCGACCGTGGCCTGACCTGGGAGCAGGCAGTCGTCGAGGCGTTGTGCTGGGGATGGATCGACTCGGTCGCGCAGCGCATCGACGACGAGTCCAGGCGACAGCGCTGGACTCCCCGCAAGAAGACCTCCCACTGGAGCCGGGTCAATCTCGACCTCGTCGAGAGGCTGCGGGCCGAGGGGCGGATGCAACCGAGCGGGTTGGCGATCTGGGCGGTGCGCAGCCGCGAGGAGGCGCCGTACAGCCACGAGCGACCGTGGGCCGGACTGCCGGACTCGTACGCCGAGGCGCTGGCGGCATCACCGGCGGCCACCGCCTTCTGGGAGGCTTCGACCGCGACCTACCGCAAGGTCTGCGCCGTCTGGGTGACCTCAGCCAAGCAGGACGTCACCCGCACCCGCCGTATGACCCAGTTGATCGAGTGCTGCGCCGCGGGCGAGCTCGTGCCGAACCAGCGCTACGGGGACACGCCGAAGTGGGTGGAGCGAGCCGCGGCTGCCGCGGCAGAAGTGCGATGACGTCGTACGTGCGGGCGACGGGTGCCGGCATCCAGGCTGGCGTCGAAGAGGCCGGCCGCGGACGACCCCGCGATCGCGACCGTCCGGGCGCAGGTCTTCTCGACGCGCGCGGCGCACGAGGCGTTCACGATGTCGCTAGGACGTCTTCAGCTGGGCGGCGCGCGAGTCGGCTTCACGAGCCGAGGTGTGAGGCGTACCAGGAGATCGCGAACACGGCCCCTGCGGCCGCGAGCGCGAGGACGACCATCCCGATCGTGAAGGGTCTCCACGCCTGCGATCCGGCCAGTACGGCGAGCAGCCCGGCGAACACCGCAGTGACCGCGAGCGCCACCTCCGCGTCGCCGTACTGCCAGATCGACGCGAGCAGCAGGCCGGCGGTCACACCGAGCAGCCCGCCCGCGAGCGGGCCGGGCGGCGGACGGTCGGGGACGACGATCCGTGGCTCGGGCACCCGACGATCATGCCCGCCTCAGTCGATGAAGTCCTCCTTGCGGAGCCAGCGCAGGGAGTAGATGCCGAAGAGCGACGGCAGGTAGGTCGTGCACATCCGCTGGCTGACCGCGATCGCGAACGCGGGACCGGAGGGGACACCGACGGCGACGAGTCCGGCCGCGATCGCGGCCTCACCGACCCCCACGTTGCCGGGCACCGGGACCAGAGCCGCGAACAGGGATGCCGCCGCTGCGACGAACAGGGCCGACCCGTAGGAGATCGACGGGTTCAACCCCTCGACGAGGCACTCCAGGCAGAGCGCCGTGATCATCAACGACAGCAGGTTGGTGCCGAAGAGCCCGAAGGCGCGTGCCGGGCTCTCGGTGACCACCTGGAGGGAGTTCCCGAGGCTGCGGACCATGGTCAGGACCTGGCGACGGAGCTTGGGGACCACCGCGAAGGCGATCGCCGACAGCACCAGAACCACCACGAGCAGTGCGACGATCCGGTCCAGGTTGCCGGGTCCGGAGAGCTCCATGTCGTCCGGGAGGCTCTGCGCCAGCAGGACGGAGACCAGGACCACGACGACGTTGGCGACCGAGGCGGCGAACGAGTCCAGGCCGGTCGCGGTGACCGCCACCGCCGGTCCCTCGCCGTACCGGCGGAAGAACGTCGTGTAGAGCGCGACCCGGCCGAGCGTGGCCGAGATCGCGAGGCCGACCGTCTTCACGGCGTACTGCAGGTGCACCAGCGGCACCAGCGGAAGCCTGGTCTTCACGGTCGACAACGCCGTCCCGGCGTCAGCGACGGAGGTGGCCTGGCAGATCGCGAGCCCGATCACGACCCACGCCCATGACGCTTCGCGCCACGTCGCCCAGACGGTGGCCCAGTCGAGGTCGAGGAGGGTGCTGAGCAGGATGTAGGCCGCGAACAGGATGAACCCGGTCTGCAGCAGGTCCCGCGGCCGGATCCGGACGATCTCGGCCGGCGGCGGCGGCTCGGTGCCGGTGCGCTCGGCGATGGTGGCCCGGAGCGACTCGACCGCCGCCTTGGACTCCTTGCTGCTGCGCAGGGAGCGCGGCAGCGCGGCCCGCTGGAGGTAGGGCTGCGCCGCCACGACCCGGTCGGTGCCGAGTCCGGCCAGCGCGGCGGCCACGGTGCGGTCCACGCCGATCGTCAGGGACTGACTGGTGAGGAGGACGGCAACCTCCTGGGCGCGCTGGGTCTCGGTGGCCGCGATCGCGCCGTCGCTGAACGCCGAGAACACCGGGCGATCGCCGGTGATCGCGATGTGCTCGAGGGTGAGCTCGCCATGGGTGAGCCCGGCTGCGTGCAGGTCGCCGACCGACGCCCAGACCAGCCGTGCGGTCTCGTCGTCCGCGTCGGCTACCGCGGACAGCGGCGCGCCCGGCGCGCCCAGGACGAGAACCGCGTCGCCGGAGCTCTCGGCGGAGGCGATGACGTCGTCGACGGCCACCCCGGCCCGTTCGGCCAGGATCGTCACGAGCGCCTCGTGCTCGACGAGCTGGAGCCGGGTGGCACCGGGCGTGCTCTGGTCGCGGTAGATCAGGGTCCGCCACCAGCGAGCAGCGAGTCGCGCGTCGGTGGCGTCGCGTCCGTACACCTTGATCAGCAGTGGCCGACCCTGCTCGGAGTCGGCGTACAGGATCCGGGCGCCCCACGGTTGGCGGTCGGCGAGGCGCAGGCCACGGACGTGTACCCCCATCCCGGCGAGGCTCTCGGCGACCTGGGCGACGTCGGGGTGGCCGGCAGGTGAGCCGATGACGACCAGCGTGACCCCGGCGGCCGCGATACCGATCGCCAGGGCGCCGAGCACGTCGGTCGGGCCGGCGATCCCGATCGCCCACGCCGCCAGGCACTGGACGGCGACGACGCCGACGTGGAAGCGGCGTACGGACGTGACGACGAAGGGCCGCAGCACCAGGAGCACGGACGTGACGACCGCGACCCTGAGGGTCGGGAACCCGTGTGCCGAGCCGCTCTGGACCTTGCCCGGGTTGATGTCCGGTATCCCTGCGCCGGCGAAGTACGACGCGGCCACTGCGCCCCCGATGGCCGCGCCGACGGCCAGCAGCACCGCGAACGGGAGCCGGCCGCGTCGCGGAGCGGTGAACACGACGGCGACCACGACACACGCGGCGTAGACCGCGCCGACGGCGTAAGCAGCGTCGAACAGCGTGGTGGCCCACCGCGGCAGGTAGTCGGCGACGCTGGTGACGGCGGTGTCCAGGACGCCGCGGTGCGCGGCGGCGCGGGCAGAGCCGAGCACGACGAGCAAGCCGATCACGGCCAGCGCGACGTCGATCGGTCGCCGCGAGCGGCTGCCGGTGCCGGGGATGAAGAACCGGGACGTGAACGTGGGTGCCCGGCCGACGTGGACCTCGGTCACGGTGCTCCTCCTGAGTCGTGAGCCCGGTCGTGACCGACCAGGTCGGTGCGGTGGCCGAACGCCTCGAGCCAGCTGACCAGCACGTGGTGCAACGCGTCGGCCCCGACCACCATCTCTGCGGGCATCTCGAAGTCGGCCGGGTGCACGACCATGCCCCGGTCCTGCCAGCCGCCCAGCCCGCCGTGGCACGCGACCAGGCCCTCGAAGGCGGCCACCTCGTCGAGTTCGTCGACCAGGCTGTTGACGTAGATGTCGGGCGCCTCGGCCATGGTGGCAGCGCGCAGCACGAACCCGGGGGCGTGCGGCCCGAACCGGGCGAGCGGGTCCAGGCCCACCACGATCCCGTCGCGGACCCGGTGCTCGCCACCCGGCCCGAGCGCGACCGGGCCGTGCTCGTCGGTGTGGACGACCACGAACCCGACGCCGGGGTGGGCGACCAGCCCGGGGACGAGGGCGGGGAACCGATCAGCGAGGTCGTCGACGCTCAGCCGGCGCCGTTCACCGGTGACGTAGATCAGCCCGAGGTTGCCGGAGCCGAAGACGAGGAACTGCTCCTCGCTGTTCGCGTTCGTGCGCTCCGGCTCGCGGGTCTCGAACGTGTCGGCGGTGATCCGACCGGAGGCGCGGTCGAGGGCCCGGCCCATGACCGTGTCCTGGTCGGCGTTGCCGGCGACCATCGAGTTCAGAGCACCGCTGCCCTCGGCGTTCTCGACCGACGCGATCGCGGTCGTGTCGGAGAGACGCGAGACGAGCGCGGCCAGGTCCTCGCCGTACCGGTCCGCGAAGATCGTGCCCTGCGACTGACCGTGGTCGGAGAGCACGACGATGTGGTACTTCCGCGGCGCGACGGCGGCGACGGCCTCGAGCTGCGCAAGCACCGCGTCGATGCCGGCAAGAGCGTCCAGCGACTCCGGCTGCAGGATGCCGGCGTGGTGGGCGACGGCGTCGTAGTCCACGAAGTCGACGTAGATGCTGCGGCGGCCCTTGAGCATCGCGTCCGCCACCAGGGTGGTGTTGAGGTCACGGACGACACCGTTGAGCGCGGCCCGCTCCAGGGCGAACGCCCAGCCGCGGTGGACCCGGGGCCGGATGTCCCTGCGTCGGGCACGCGAGGCCTGGAAGCGCTCGCGAGCGATCTCGCTGAGCGCGCGGGTCATGCTGCGGGTGAAGCCGGCCGGCCGACTCAGGAAGTTGGTGAGCGTACGACGCGACTCACGGGTCTGGTGGCCACGCCCGATGGCGCTCATCGTGGCGTACGCCGTGGGCGCGTCGCCGGTGAAGAGGTTGCTGATCGAGACCCCGTCGTCGGCGAGCAGTCCGAGACCGTCGGAGTGCATCGCCTCGATCGCTGCGGCGTCGGCCGGCCGGTTGGCGACGTAGACCTTGCCGGTGGCGCGGTCGACCCAGCGGAAGGCCGGGATGCCGTCGATGGTGCCGTGCAGGATCCCCATCTGGCTGGCCGGCGTGGTGGCGGGGAGCTTGGGGCGCCACTCGACCGCGCGGTGCGAGCCGCTGCGGATCCACCGCGACAGCGTCGGCAGGGTGCCGGCGCGCACGCACCAGTCGAGCACCGGGTAGGGCACGCCGTCGGCCTGCACGAAGACGATGCCCGGGACGTCGGGGTCCGACAGTGTGACGCGCTGGCGTCGGGCCCGACGCAGCAAGGAGGCGGTCACCGCGTCGTCGGTGCCTGCGGTCGCCACCCAGACGAAGAACGTCGAGACGAACGCGATGATCCACGAGGCGAGCAACGCCCACCCGAGGTCGGCGGCGTCCAGACCCTTCGGCGCATAGACCACGAGCCAGACCGCCAGGGCCTGGCCGAGCAGGCCGAGCAGGATGCTGCCGACCCAGCCGAGGCGGATCGCGCCTTCGACCAGCAGCACCCGGAGCAACGCGCCGATCACCGCCACCAGGACAGCGGTGACGACCGCCTCCTCCCAACCGCCGACGTCGAAACCGGGCAGCACCCAGGACGCGATCACGAGTCCGAGTGCGGCGCCGACGATTCCCAGCACGGCGCGGCCGAGGTCGCCCCAGCGCAGATGCCACCGGGAGTGCCCGCTCGCGGAAGGTCCGACCATGTCGCGACCGTATCGGAGCGACGGGCCGCGCGGGGCGGGACTCGCGCCGGCGTCGTGGGCCGACGATCCGACGCGGTGGCGCCAGGTCGCGTGGGAGGCTGCGGAGATGGCCGCAGCGGAGATCGTCCCGGGGGACCGGTCGGGCACGTACGTGCTGCGGATGTCGGGTATGGACCAGTCCTGCGTCGACCTCGAGGACCCGACGAGGCTCGTCTTCGACTACGTACGCCGGCTCGCCGACGTCGTCGACGCGATCGTGCCCGCAGGGTCTCCGCTCCGGGTGGTGCACGTCGGCGGGGCCGGGCTCACCCTGCCGCGGTACGTCGCCGCGACTCGCCCGCGCTCGGCACAGGTGGTGCTCGAGCCGGCCGCCGAGGTCACCGAGCTGGTCCGACGCGAGCTGCCGCTCCCACGCAACAGCGGGATCAAGGTGCGCGACGTCGACGGTCGGACCGGGGTCGCCGCGATGCGTGACGACTTCGCCGAGCTGGTCGTGGTGGACGCCTTCGCCGACGCGCGGGTGCCGGGATCGCTGGTCACCGGGTCCTTCGCCGCGGACCTGCTGCGCGTCGTCGGCCCGTCCGGCGTCGTCGCCTTCAACCTCACCGACCGGGCGCCGTTCGGCTGGACCCGCCGGGTGGTGGCCGGGCTTCGGCTGTCCTTCCCGTCGCTCCTGCTGACGGCGGAGCCGGCGACCCTGCGGGCCAAGCGCCTCGGCAACCTCGTCGTGGTCGCGTCGGTCGCGTCGGTCCCGCTCGACGCCCTGCGCAGCCGCGCGGCGTCCGCCGCCTCGCCGTACCGCGTGCTCGATGCCCGTGCGGTCTCGGACACCTTCGGTGGGGGCACGCCGTTCACGGAGCTCGATGCGGAGCCCTCGCCCGCGCCGATCTGAGCGCTCAGGCGTACGACGTGCCCCGCGACGCCCGGATCCAGAGCGCGCCGTCTCCCGCGACCGGGCCGTCGGCCGCGAGCTCGCGCTTGAGCACCTTGTTGGTCGCCGTCCGCGGCAGGGTGTCGACGACCCGCACGTACGCCGGCCAACCCTTGCGCGACAGGTCCGGCTGGGCGGCCAGGAACGCCTCGAGGTCGTCGGGGGCGAGCGGCCCGCGCAGGACGAGCGCCGCCATCACCTGGTCGCCGACAGACGGGTCCGGGACGGCGTACACGGCCGCCTCGTCGACGGACGGGTGCCGGAGCAGGATCCGCTCGATCGGCGCAGCGGCGAGGTTCTCGCCGTCGACGCGCAGCCAGTCGGCGGTGCGGCCGGCGAAGTAGACGAAGCCGTCGGCGTCGCGGTAGGCCAGGTCGCCGGACCAGTACATGCCGCCGCGCATCCGCTCGGCCTCGGCGCCGGGGTCCTTGTAATAGCCCGCGAACGCACCCGCACCCCCGGTGTTCACCAGTTCGCCGGTGGCCTCTTCGGCGTTCACCAGCCGCCCACTGACGTCGAAGATCGCGTCCGGCACCTCCGCCATCGTCTCGGAGTCGAGCACCTTCACGTTGTCGACCGGCCGCCCGAGGCTGCCTGCCGGCATGTCCGGCACCCGCTGCACGATCACGGCGTTCTCGGTCGAGGAGTAGGAGTCGACCACGACGCATCCGAAGCGCCGGCCGAAGCCTGCGATGTCGCGGTCGTTGGCCTCGTTGCCGAAGACCAGCCGCAAGGGGTTGTCGGCGTCGTCGGCCTGCTCGGGCGTCGCCATGATGTAGGTCAGCGGCTTGCCGACGTAGTTGGCGTACGTCGCGCCATGGCGTCGTACGTCGGGCAGGAAGCCGGAGGCCGAGAAGCGACGGGCCAGGGCGATCGTCGCCCCCGCTGCGAGCGCCGGGCCCCAGCCCGCCATGATCGCGTTGGAGTGGAACATCGGCATCGACAGGTAGGCCACGTCCGCGGGCCCGAGCCCGAACCGCTCGGAGAGGAACTGACCGGGATAGGCGACCTTCGCCTGCGTCACGTTGACGGCCTTCGGGTCGCCCGACGTGCCCGACGTGAAGATCAGCATCATCAGGTCGTCGGGGCCGACGGCGACGTCCGGCACGGATGCCGCGGCGTGCTCCTCCAGCAGGGCCGCCCAGTCCGGCGAGTCGATCGGGAGCACGGGGACGTCGACGTCCGCGAGCAGGTCGGCGTGGGCGGCGTCGGTGACGACCACCTGCACGTCCGCGCGGCGTACGTCGGTCGCGAGCGCCGGCCCGCGCCGGGTCGGGTTCAGGCCCACGAGCACCTGGCCGCCGAGGGCGGCCCCGCCGAGCAGGAACGCGAACTCGGGCACGTTCTCCAGCAGTACGCCGACGTGCGGCGGCTCTCCCTCGGGCAGCAACGCGGCCAGGACGGCGGCGCGCACGCTCGACTCGTGCACGACCTCGGCCCAGCTCCACGAGTGGTCCTCGAAGAGCAGCCCGGCCGACCCGTCGTCCGCGCGCGCCAGCAGCTGCTCGCGCACCGTGGGCATGACAGCAGACATCGGTCAGGCCGGCTCGGCCGCCAGGATGCGACCGATGTTGAGCGCCTGCTCGGTGGCGCCGCCGTGCAGGAACTCGAACCGCTTGGCCGAGGTGAAGTAGCGGTGCGCCTCGCCGTCGAGATCGATGCCGACGCCGCCGTGGACGTGGATCGTGGTGTGCGCGAGCCGGTGCCCGGCGTCGGCGGCCCACAGCTTCGCGATCGCGATCTCGCTGTCGGCGGGCAGCCCCTCCTGGAGCCTCCACGCGGCCTGCCAGAGCGTCAGCCGTTGTCCGAGCACGTCGATGTAGCCGTCCGCGAGCCGCTGCGAGACGGCCTGGAAGGTGCCGATCGGTCGGCCGAACTGCTCGCGCGTCTTCGCGTACGACGACGTCAGCTTCAGCGCGCCCTCCGTGATGCCGAGCTGCTCGGCCGAGCCGGCGAGCAGCAGCAGCTGGCGCAGCCGCTGGTCGGCGGCGCCGTCGGCCGCGCCCACCAGGCGGTCGGCA
The DNA here is from genome assembly GCA_963717855.1 of uncultured Actinomycetota bacterium. Classification (GTDB taxonomy): domain Bacteria; phylum Actinomycetota; class Actinomycetes; order Propionibacteriales; family Nocardioidaceae; genus Nocardioides. Next base: position 90,640 of record CAVQXF010000002.1, read on the forward strand.
GCAAGGACCGCGCCGTCGAGGTCGAGGTGGGCCACGCCGTCGCCGTCGGAGAACGTCTGCGCCACGACGGTGACGCCCTGGTCGCCGGGCTCGACGAGGAAGACCCCGACACCGGTCGGAGTCTCGGCCGGCACCAGGAACGCGTCGGCGTACGGGCCTGCGGGGACGATCGCCTTGCTCCCCGTCAGCACGTACGACGGGCCGTCGGCTGCTGCCACGGTGGTCGGTCGGACGGGGGAGTAGGCGCGCTCCTCCGCCACGGCGGCGGTCAGCACGTTGGCTCCGGTCGCCGCACCGGGCAGCCACTGCTGCTTCTGCGCGTCCGAGCCGAGCTCGGCGATCAGCCGCGAGGCCGGGCCGTGCGCGGCCAGCGGGACCGGCGCGACGGTGCGGCCGACCTCGACGAGCACGCGAGCGAGCTCGATGATGCCGAGTCCCGCGCCGTCGTACTCCTCCGGCAGCGCCAGCCCGAGCAACCCGGACGAGCCGAGCTCGGCCCACAGGTCGCGGTCGAAGCGGTCGCCTGCCGCCTCGACGGTCTTCAGTCGGTCGTTGGTGGTGCGGGCCTGGAGGATGCTGGCCGCCAGCTCGGCGGCCTCGTCCTGCTCCTGGGTGAAACGGAAGTCCATGTCAGTTCCTCTTCGCAGCAGGGAGGCCGAGGCCGACGTACCCGATGATGTCGCGCTGGATCTCGTTGGTGCCGCCGCCGAAGGTCATCACCAGGGCCGAGCGGTAGGAACGCTCCAGGCGGCCGGCGAGCACGGCGCCCTCGGAGGCGCCGGTGATGCCGGCGTTGGGTCCCACGATCTCCATCAGCGAGCGGTAGACCTCGGTGGCGAGCTCGGAGCCGTAGATCTTGGTGGCGGACGCCTCGGCCGGTGACAGGTCGACGCCGGCATCGGCATCAGCGGCGAGCTTCCAGTTGATCAGCGCGAGCGCGGTCGTCCGCGCGTGCGCCCGGCCGAACGCGATCTGCACCCACTCGGAGTCGATCACCCGCTGGCCGTCGGGGTTCTTGGTCTCCTGCGCCCAGCGCCGCACCATGTCGATCGAGTAGGTCAGCGGCGCGGCCGAGGTGAGCGCGACCCGCTCGTGGTTGAGCTGGTTGGTCATCAGCGACCAGCCGCCGTTGAGCTCGCCGACCAGGTTCGAGGCGGGCACGCGCACGTCCTCGTAGTACGTCGCACTCGTGCTGACGCCGGCGACGGTGTGCACCGGGGTGTAGGAGAAGCCGGGGGCGTCGGCCGGCACCAGGATCATGGAGAGGCCCTTGTGGCGCGGGAGGTCCGGGTCGGTGCGGACGGCCAGCCAGAGCCAGTCGGCGTACTGGATCAGCGACGTCCACATCTTCTGGCCGTTGATCACCCACTCGTCACCCTCGCGGACCGCGCGTGTCTTGAGCGAGGCGAGGTCGGTGCCCGAGCCGGGCTCGGAGTAGCCGATCGAGAAGTGCAGGTCGCCCTTGAGGATCCGCGGGAGGAAGTAGTCCTTCTGCTCGTCGGTGCCGTAGCGCATGATCGTCGGCCCGACCGTGTTGAGCGTCAGGTACGGGATCGGCACCCCGGCGATGGCGGCGGCATCGGTGAAGATCAGCTGCTCGACCATCGAGCGGGCCTGCCCGCCGTACTCCTTGGGCCACCCGATGCCCAGCCACCCGTCGGTGCCGAGCTGGCGGATCACCTGCTTGTAGACGGCGTCGTCACCGAACTCACCGGTCGCCGCCGCGAGGCCGGCCTTCACCTCGGGGGTGACCAGCGCGCCGAAGTACTCGCGGAGCTCCTCGCGGAGCTGCTCCTGCTCGGGCGTGAGGGCGATGTGCATCTGCAGCTCCCGGAGGGAAGGGGGTGGGGCGACTGGAATCAACGTCGCAAAAACTATAACCTGTTCTTGTTTTGGTCCACACCGTCTGGAGGCACGCCATGAGCGACACCACCACGAGTGTTCGAGCGCTCGACCACGGCACCCCGCCCGAGCGCTTCGCTCGAGGCTGGCACTGCATCGGTCTCGCCGACTCGTTCCGCGACGGGAGGCCCCACGGCATCGAGGCGTTCGGCGGCAAGGTCGTCGTCTGGGCCGACACCCAGGGCGAGATCAAGGTCCTCGACGGCTACTGCCGCCACATGGGCGGCGACCTGACCCAGGGCGAGGTCAAGGGCGACGAGATCGCCTGCCCGTTCCACGACTGGCGCTGGGGTGGCGACGGGAAGTGCAAGGCCATCCCGTACGCACGCCGCGTGCCGCTGCGGGCGCGCACCCAGAGCTACGAGACCGCTATCGTCAACGACCAGCTGCTGATCTGGCACGACGTCGAGGGCTCCAAGGCCAACTACGACATCCTGCCACCCCAGCTCCCGGGTCTCGCCGAGGGCGAGTACACCGACTGGGTCTGGGTCGCGGAGGAGATCGAGGGCTCGCACTGTCGCGAGCTGATCGACAACGTCGTCGACATGGCGCACTTCTACTACGTGCACTTCGCCTTCCCGACGAGCTTCCAGAACGTCTTCGAGGGTCACGTCGCCACGCAGTTCATGGAGTCCAAGGGACGCCCCGACAAGACCGGCGGCTACGGCGATGCCGAGCTCTTCCTCAAGTCGGAGGCGACCTACTACGGACCGTCGTACATGATCAACTGGCTCGACACCGACTACAAGGGCTTCAACACCGAGGTCGTGCTGGTCAACTGCCACGTGCCGACCGGCCCGGACTCGTTCCGGCTGCAGTACGGCATCACCGTCAAGAAGCCGGCGGGCCTCGACGACAAGACGACCGACTTCATCGCGAAGAAGTACGCCGAGATGTTCGGCAGCGGCTTCCTCCAGGACGTGCACATCTGGAAGAACAAGGTGCCGGTGCAGAACCCGCTGCTCTGCGAGGAGGACGGGCCGGTCTACCAGCTGCGTCGGTGGTACGAGCAGTTCTACGTCGACCAGGCCGACATCGCTCCCGAGATGGTGGACCGCTTCGAGTTCGAGGTCGACACCACGAAGGCCAATGAGTACTGGCACGAGGAGGTCGCCGACAACCTCCGCAAGAAGGCTGCCGAGGACGAGGAGTCCGAGGCGCGTCCCGAGGCCACGGCGGACGCCTGATGGCGTCCTTCGTCCCGACCAGCGTCGACACGATCGAGGACCAGCGCCTCTACACCGCGGCCCGGCTGGTCGAGGTCGCGTGCCTCGACTGCCTGGCTCGGGTCGGCGTGAAGAAGAACAGCGACCACCACACCTCGATCCAGTGGACGGCCCAGGCGCGGCACGAGTGCCCGGAGCTCTCGCGTCGTACCGGCTCGCGGGACGTCAAGGACGGCTGCCCGCGGTTGATGTCGAGCATCGAGGCGGCGGTGCGTGAAGGTCAGATCCCCATTGGTGCTGAGGATGGTTACTAACTCTTATGTCCGACGAGTCCTTCGAGCTGAAGGTCGTGGACGTGGTCGAGGAGACCGCGGACGCGCACTCCATCTCCTTCGAGGTCCCTGCCGGTGCTGAGGAGCAGTTCGCCTACAAGCCGGGACAGTTCCTGACCTTGGCGGTGCCGAGCGACCAGACCGGCGTGGCGGCCCGCTGCTACTCGCTCTCCAGCAGCCCGGTCGGCGGGGGACCGCTCACGATCACCGTGAAGCGGACCGCCGGCGGCTACGCCTCCAACTGGGTCTGCGACCACCTGCGCGAGGGCGACTCGATACGCGTGCTGCCGCCGAGCGGCATCTTCACGCCGGCGTCCCTGAGCGCCGACCTGCTGCTCTTCGCGGGCGGCAGCGGCATCACGCCGGTCATCTCGATCACCCGCACCGCGCTGGAGCAGGGCACCGGCAGGATCGTGCTGTTCTACGCCAACCGTGACGAGAAGTCGGTGATCTTCAACGGTGAGCTGACGGCCCTCGCTGCCGCGCACCCCGACCGCCTGTTCGTCGTGCATTGGCTGGAGTCGGTGCAGGGCCTCCCCAGCCAGGGCCAGGTGCGCGCGTTCGCGGCCGCCTACCCGTCGTACGACGCTTTCGTCTGCGGTCCGGCGCCGTTCATGAAGATGACGGTCGCGGCGCTCAGGGAGCTGGAGTTCCCGCGGGAGCGCCGGCACCAGGAGAAGTTCATCTCGCTCGGCGGCAACCCCTTCGGCGACCTGCACGACCAGGAGATCGCCGAGCACGAGATCGAAGAGGCCGAGAGCGACCCGGACGACGTCACCGGCCTCACCGAGGCCGCTGCGGACGAGCCGGGTCCCGAGGGGCCGGTGCGCCTCGAGGTCGAGCTCGACGGTGAGCACTACGCCTTCGACGACTGGGCTCCTGGCACCAAGCTGCTCGACCACCTCGAGGCGAAGGGCGTCAAGGCGCCCTACTCGTGTCGCGAGGGTGAGTGCTCGGCCTGCGCCATCCGGCTCCTCGCGGGCGAGGTGAAGATGCTGCACAACGACGTGCTCGACGACGAGGACCTGGCCGAGGGCATCCGGCTGGGCTGCCAGTCGGTCCCGGTGACCGACGTCGTCAAGGTGACCTATCACTGATCGCGGACGTTGGTCTGCCAGGTCGCCGCAAGAGCTGCTGGTCTAGTTCCCCCGAAGTTTCGGTACGAGGGAGGCATCAGGCTGAGCCCTCCAGGGAAGCTGTGCCACAACGGACTTCATGACCCACGAGGGAAGCGCCATGTATCTCGGACTGTGCCTTGTCAGCGTGCTCCTCGTGGTGTGGGCGGTCACCGCCTCTGCCGCCCGGCCCCGGGCTCGCGCCGTCCGACCCGATGACCCGGGGCGTCCGTTCGCTGAGATCGTCGAATTGGACGTGACCGGCGACGGCCTGCTCTTCGACCTCGCCGACTGGGGGACTGCCGACGCTCCGGCCGTGGTCGTGCCGGACGTGGACCTCAGCCAGTTCGGACCGCTGCCGCCGATCTACGACCCGGGCCTGCCGGTCGTCCGGATGTCGATGCCGCCGGTCAACCTGGCGGCCGTTCCGTGGCCGGGCAGCGGGACCGACTGGCCGCGGGTCGCCTGATCGTCGTACGGCGGTGTGGTTGGGCCTGATGCCGGTGCCCGGCCCCCAGATCTGCGGTTGGTGACCAAACCGCGGGTGACCGGCAGGTTGGCGGTGGGTGATCAACCGTTCCGGATCGACGTTCGGTGGCTGACGCACCGCCACCGTCACCGCCAGACCAGACCTACCACCCGCGCTCGCGCCAGTCCGGAATCGAGGCACGCTCGGCGCCGAGGGTCGAGTCGCCCCCGTGCCCCGGGTAGAACCAGGTGTCGTCGGGTAGGCGGTCGAAGACCTTCGTCGACACCTCGTCGATCAGCTGGACGAAGGCGGCCTCGTCGCCGAACGTGTTCCCCACGCCGCCCGGGAAGAGCGAGTCGCCCGTGAAGAGGTGCGGGTGGCCGTCCGGGTCGGCGTACAGCAGTGCGATCGATCCCGGGGTGTGGCCGGCGATCGCGATGACCTCGAGCTTGCACGAGCCGACCGCGACGGTGTCTCCGTGTGCGACCGATCGGGTGACCGGTACGCCGGTCTGCTCGGTCACGGCCGCGGCATCGGGCTCGCCCACGACCACGACGGCGTCGGTGGCGGCGATCACGTCGGCGAGCGCCCGGTGGTGGTCCCAGTGCTGGTGCGTGGTGACGACGGCGTCCAGGCCGGCGTCGCCGATCAACGTCAGCAGTGTCGACGAGGCGTCGGCCGCGTCGATGAGCACCTGGTCGCCGGTGTGGCGGCAGCGCAGCAGGTAGCAGTTGTTGGACATCTTCGGGTCGACCGCGACCTTGGTGATGCTCAGATGGGTGAGCTCGCGGACGTCGGCGGGTCCGCCGGGAGTCACGTCGCCGGAGTAGGTCATGAGGTCACCACGTTCCGATCTGCGGCAGGGTGTCGCCGTCGCTGGTCAGGCCGTCGCCCGCGCCGCGACCGGTCAGCCACCAGCCCAGGTCGGCGCCGGTGCCGGTGATGGTCGGGCCGCCCTCGCCGAAGGTCCAGGTGCGGTCCAGGTCGATGGCGCGGGCGTTGAAGGACAGGTCGGCCGAGACGCCCTTCTGGCTCATGGCGTCCAGGAGCAGGACGGCGTACGCCGGCGACCAGTCGCTGCGCGAGTAGCCGGCCGCGAGGTCGGCGTGGTGGATCTCGACCTCGCTGAGTCGCATGCCGGGCATCGCGCCCGCGACGACCGTGCGGCCGCCGGGCACCCGGTCGATGGTCGTGTCGAGCTGGTCGGCGGGGAGTGCCGCGATGGCGTCCGAGAGGTCGGTCGTGGCGGCGAGGAGCCGGTTGCGGATGGCCGACGGGCCGGCCGCGGCGAGCTCGACGATGTCGCTGTCGCGCGCCTCCTGCGAGGCGTACATCGGCGTGCGCTCACCTTCGAGGATCCCGCCCAGCGCGGCCGCCATGCCTTCCGCGTTGAGCACCAGGTGGGCGAGGACGTGACCACGGGTCCAGTCAGGGAGGCCGCTCGCCTCGGCGTACGCCTCGTCGGCCAGGGCGTCGGTGGTCCGGATCAGGCGCCGGGTCGCCTCAGGGAGAAGGTCCTCCACGATGGCCTGGTTGTTCCGATGGGGCATGGGTACATCCTGCCCGACGGGGCGTGGCCTGAGGACTGTCGGCGGCCCGTGAGATTCTGGGGAACACCCGCGCGCCCGGAGTCGTTGTCCTCACCTTGCGCCGGTTACGATGGCGAACACGTGTTCGAAGACGAGGGGTAGCAGTGGCGGATCAGCTCATCATCCGGGGGGCTCGGGAGCACAACCTCAAGGACGTGTCGATCGACCTGCCCCGCGACTCGCTGATCGTCTTCACCGGCCTCTCCGGCTCGGGCAAGTCGTCATTGGCGTTCGACACCATCTTCGCGGAGGGCCAGCGGCGCTACGTCGAGTCGCTGTCGGCGTACGCCCGTCAGTTCCTCGGCCAGATGGACAAGCCCGACGTCGACTTCATCGAGGGGCTCTCGCCCGCGGTCTCGATCGACCAGAAGTCGACCTCCAAGAACCCGCGCTCCACCGTCGGCACGATCACCGAGGTCTACGACTACCTGCGCCTGCTCTACGCCCGCGCCGGCCGCCCCCACTGCCCGACCTGCGGCGCGCCGATCGAGCGGCAGACGCCCCAGCAGATCGTCGACAAGATCCTCTCGCTCGAGGAGGGTCGCCGGTTCCAGGTGCTGGCCCCGGTCATCCGTGGTCGCAAGGGCGAGTACGTCGAGCTCTTCAAGCAGCTCCAGACCCAGGGCTTCTCCCGGGCCCGGGTCAACGGCGAGACCTACGGCCTCGACGAGCCGCCCAAGCTGGACAAGCAGAAGAAGCACACGATCGAGGTCGTCGTCGACCGGCTCGCGGTCAAGGCGTCCTCGAAGCGCCGGCTGACCGACTCCGTCGAGACGGCGCTGCAGCTCGCCGGCGGGCTGGTGCTGTTCGACTTCGTCGACCTGGGCGCCAAGGACCCGGACCGCGAGCTGCGGTTCAGCGAGAAGATGGCCTGCCCCAACGAGCACGCGATCGACACCGACGAGCTCGAGCCGCGGTCGTTCTCCTTCAACTCGCCCTTCGGTGCCTGCCCGCAGTGCAGCGGCCTCGGCACCCGGATGGAGGTGGACCCCGAGCTGGTCGTCCCCAACCCGCAGGCGACGCTGGGGGAGGGCGCGATCCAGCCCTGGAGCCAGGCGCACGTCGCCGACTACTTCCTGCGGCTGATGGGCGCGCTGGGCGACGAGCTCGGCTTCGACCTCAACACGCCCTGGCAGGACCTCTCGACGAAGTCCCAGAACTCGATCCTCGACGGCCACTCGACCAAGGTCCACGTCGTCACCCGCAACCGCTACGGCCGCCAGCGCGCCTACTACGCCGAGTTCGAGGGGGTGCGGCCCTACATCGAGCGCCGGCACCGCGAGGCGGAGTCCGACACGAGCCGTGACCGGTTCGAGGGCTTCATGCGCGAGGTGCCCTGCCCGGCGTGCGCCGGCAGCCGGCTCAAGCCGGTCTCGATGTCGGTGACGCTCGGCGGATCGATCCAGGACGGCGGCAAGAACATCGCCGAGGTCTGCCGGATGCCGATCAACGAGACCGCCGACTACCTCCGCACGCTCGAGCTGAGCGCCCGCGAGCGCCAGATCGGGGAGCGGGTGCTCAAGGAGATCCAGGAGCGCCTCAACTTCCTGCTCGACGTCGGCCTCGACTACCTCTCGCTCGACCGGCCCTCCGGCTCGCTGTCGGGCGGGGAGGCCCAGCGGATCCGGCTGGCCACCCAGATCGGCGCCGGGCTCGTGGGCGTGCTCTACGTGCTCGACGAGCCGTCGATCGGGCTGCACCAGCGCGACAACCACCGCCTGATCGAGACCCTGGTCCGGCTCAAGGAGCTCGGCAACACCCTGATCGTCGTCGAGCACGACGAGGACACCATCCGGGTGGCCGACTGGATCGTCGACATCGGCCCCGGTGCCGGCGAGCACGGCGGCCAGGTCGTGCACAGCGGCAGCGTCGCCGACCTGCTGACGCACCCCGACTCGATGACCGGTCAGTACCTCTCCGGTCGCCGTGAGATCCCCGTCCCCGCCGTACGACGTCCGCGCACCACGGGCCGCGAGCTCACCGTGCACGGTGCCCGCGAGCACAACCTGCGCAACGTCGACGTCTCGTTCCCGTTGGGGCTGTTCGTCGCGGTCACCGGTGTCTCCGGATCGGGCAAGTCGACGCTGGTCAACGACATCCTCTACACGTCGCTGGCCAAGCAGATCTACAACGCTCGGGCCGTGCCGGGCCGGCACCAGAAGATCACCGGCCTGGAGCACGTCGACAAGGTGATCCACGTCGACCAGTCGCCGATCGGCCGGACCCCGCGGTCCAACCCGGCGACGTACACCGGCGTCTTCGACCACGTCCGCAAGCTCTTCGCCTCGACGCCCGAGGCGAAGATGCGCGGCTACCTGCAGGGGCGCTTCTCGTTCAACGTCAAGGGCGGCCGCTGCGAGGCGTGCTCCGGCGACGGCACCATCAAGATCGAGATGAACTTCCTGCCGGACGTCTACGTCCCGTGCGAGGTCTGCCACGGGGCCCGCTACAACCGCGAGACGCTCGAGGTGCACTACAAGGGCAAGACGATCGCCGAGGTCCTCGACATGCCGATCGAGGAGGCCGCCGACTTCTTCGCGGCCGTGCCGGCGATCGCGCGTCACATGAAGACCCTGGTCGAGGTCGGGCTCGGGTACGTGCGGCTCGGCCAGCCCGCCACCACCTTGTCCGGCGGCGAGGCGCAGCGGGTGAAGCTGTCCTCGGAGCTGCAGAAGCGCTCCACCGGACGCACGGTCTACGTGCTCGACGAGCCCACGACCGGACTGCACTTCGAGGACATCCGCAAGCTGCTGCTGGTGCTCGGCCGACTGGTCGACCAGGGCAACTCGGTGCTGGTGATCGAGCACAACCTGGACGTCATCAAGACCGCCGACTGGCTGGTCGACATGGGACCCGAGGGTGGCTCGCGCGGCGGCATGGTCGTCGCCGAGGGCACCCCCGAGACGGTCGCGGCGACGCCGGAGAGCTACACGGGGCAGTTCCTCGCGCCGCTGCTCGAGGGCCGGGCCGCGAAGCAGCCGGCCCGCAAGGTCGCGCCGAAGAAGGCCCCGGTCCCGCCGCCGACCACCAAGGCGGCCAAGAAGGCCGCGGAGAAGGCGGCTGCGAAGAAGGCGGCAGCCAAGAAGGCGCCCGCGAAGCGGGCCGCGGCCAAGAAGGTCCCGGCGAAGCGACAGGCCAGCTGAGGGCGGTTCTCACAGAACTCTCATCGCCGCGACACAACCACGGCTGGGATCCCTGGCTAGGGTGAAGATTCAACGACCGCCTGTCAGTTAGGACGACGACCGTGACCACCGAAGGCATCACCCGCCGCCACACGCTCACCGGAGCAGCAGTCCTCGGTGTGGGCGTCCCGTTCCTCGCCGCCTGCGGTGGCGACGACTCGAGCGCCACCGACGACGCCCCGGTTGCCAAGGCGGGCGAGGAGCTCGGCCCGACGTCGGACGTCCCGGTCGGCGGGGGCAAGGTCTACCAGGATCAGAGGATCGTCGTCACCCAGCCGACCGACGGTGACTTCAAGGCGTTCTCTGCCGTCTGCACCCACCAGAGCTGCCTCGTCTCCACGATCGCGGACGGCACGATCGACTGCGCCTGCCACGGCAGCAAGTTCTCGGCCGACGACGGCTCCGTCGTCACCGGCCCCGCGACCTCAGCACTGGCGGAGGTCGCCATCAAGGTCGACGGGGACACGATCGCCACCGCCTGACCGCGCGAGGCTCGGAGGGTCGCACCATGACGAACGCAGGCATCACCCGACGCCAGACCCTGGCCGGCGCAGCGGTCGTCGGGGTCGGGGTCCCGTTACTGGCCGCGTGCGGCGGGGACAGCAGTGACGCCGGTACGGCGCCCGACCCGTCGTCGACCCCGACCCCGAGCAGCCCGCCCCCCTCCGAGACCGCGACTGCGAGCCCGTCGGAGTCGGACACCAGCGCCGCAGCACCTCCGGCCGACGCGCTCACCAGCGCTGCCGACGTGCCGGAGGGCGGCGGCACGATCTTCCCCGACGAGAAGGTCGTGGTGACGCAGCCGGCGGCGGGGGAGTTCAAGTGCTTCACAGCCGTCTGCACCCACGCAGGCTGCGTGGTCTCGAGCGTTGACGGCGGCACCATCAACTGCGCCTGTCACGGGAGCAAGTTCTCGATCACCGACGGATCGGTCGAGAACGGTCCTGCCACCTCGCCTCTCAGCGAGGTCCCGATCTCTGTCGACGGCGGCTCGATCAGCCTCAGCTGAGGGCCGAGGCGGCCTGCGGCCGCACCGTCGTCGTCCGCCACTTCCGGTCGCGCGGCGACTCGCGCCGGTCGAGGCGGGCGTCCAGCACGACCCGGGCCTCGTCCAGGCGACCGGACCTCAGCAGCGCGGAGATCCTGGCCTCCTCGATGATCTCCCGCTGCGCGTCGGAGCCGCCGAGGCGCCAGGTCTGTGAGCCGAGGGCGGCGAGCTGGTCGGCGGCCGAGGAGCACCGGCCGGTGGCCATGCTTCGCAACGCTCGGGCGAGCGGGGCGACGACCTCCCGGTGGGTCGGGTGCTCGTGGCGGCCGGCCCAGGCCTCGAGGTCACCCAGGGCGACCGCGTCGTCCTGCGCCAGGAGGAGGACGGCGGTGTGCAGCGCCAGGAACGGAGTGGCGGGACGGGACAGTGTCGAGTCCGGCGTCGCGTCGGCGACGCCGCGCATCCCGGGCACGTCCTCGGCATCGGGCGTCAGCGCCCACCGGAAGAGCAGGGAGCCGGTGTCGACGAGGGCTCGGCAGCCGAGGGCGCCGTCGGGTCGCAGCTGCGTCTCGTAGCGGCGGCGTACGGCGTCGAGGTCACCCAGTGAGAGCTCGTGCAGCGCCGCGTGCCAGGCGAAGTGGCTCAGGCTGTCGGTCGCGGCGCCGTCGGCGCGCACCCAGTCGTCCATCCACGCGAGCCCGGCGTCGTGGTCACCGGTCTCGTAGTGCGCGTGCGCCCGGGCATGCGCGGAGTGGCCCGCGGACGGCTCCTCCGTCAGCGAGCGGCACGAGAGGTCCATGGCCTCGTCGAACCGGCCCTGCTCCTGGCGGATGAACGCGAGCAGGCCGGTGAACCACCAGTCGTCGCCGTACGCCGGGGCGGCCTGCTCGACGATGCGCCACGCTTCGGCCGGCACCTCGGTGACGCCGGCGAAGGCGATCGTCGGGACGGCGGTCGAGAGGAGTACGGCGTCGCGCGGGTAGGCCTCGAGGTGCCGGATGATCGGCCGGGAGTCGCCGCGCAGGTGCGCCGCGACGGCCTGGACGTGACTGCGCTCGCGCTCGGTCGCGCGCGGCGCGAGGGTGAGGGCGTCCCTGATGCGGGCTTCGACGTCCACGGCGGCGCACATCTCGTGTCCGAGCAGCGCCAGCGTCGCGTGGGCGAGCGCGAAGGTGGGGTCCAGGGCGAGCGAGGCGGCGACGGCCCGCTCGGAGCCCCGGTGCAGACGGAGGAGGTCCTCGACCCCACGGTTGAAGGAGGCGGCGGCCTCGGGCGAGCAGGTGAGCTCGTAGCCGTAGGTGTCACGACATCGCATGAAAACATAGTAAGTCACTGCACATAAGAAATCCGCACGTCGGCAGCACCGGGTCGGCCTGTCGCTGTCGGTGCCGGCCCGTAGGGTTGCCACGTGCCTCCTGCTCCGTCTCCACGCTCGGCTCGAGGCCCGCTGTCCTACCGTCCCGAGCCGGGCTCGATCCCGACCCAGCCGGGCGTCTACCGCTTCCGTGACCCGCGCGGCCGCGTCGTGTACGTCGGCAAGGCGAAGAACCTCCGGGCGCGACTGTCGTCGTACTTCCAGGACGTCGGCAACCTGCACCCGCGCACCGCCACGATGGTCACGACCGCGGCCAGCGTCGAGTGGACGACGGTGAAGACCGAGGTCGAGGCGCTGCAGCTCGAGTACTCCTGGATCAAGGAGTACGACCCGCGTTTCAACGTGAAGTACCGCGACGACAAGTCCTACCCGTGGCTGGCCGTCACGGTCGGCGACGAGTTCCCGCGGGTGATGGTCGGGCGCGGCGCCAAGCGCAAGGGGACCCGCTACTTCGGCCCCTACAGCCATGCCTGGGCGATCCGCGAGACGGTCGACCTGCTACTGCGCGTCTTCCCGATGCGATCGTGCAGCAACGGCGTCTTCAAGCGCTCGAGCCAGATCGGGCGGCCGTGCCTGCTCGGCTACATCGACAAGTGCGCGGCCCCGTGCGTCGGCAACGTGAGCGCCGAGGAGCACCGCGAGATCGTCGACGACTTCTGCGACTTCATGGCGGGTCAGACCACGGCGTTCGTGAAGCGGGTCGAGAAGGAGATGTTCGCCGCCTCGGACGCGCTCGACTTCGAGAAGGCGGCCCGCCTCCGCGACGACCTCGGGGCCCTGCACAAGGCGCTGGAGAAGCAGGCGGTCGTCCTCGGCGACGGCACCGATGCTGACGTGATCGCGCTGGCCGAGGACCCGCTCGAGGTCGCCGTCCAGATCTTCTACGTGCGCGGCGGCCGGATCCGCGGTCAGCGTGGCTGGGTGGCGGACCGCGTCGACGAGGGCGGCACCGCCGAGCTGGTCGACGACTTCCTGCTCCAGCTCTACGCCGGTGCGACCCCCGACGAGATCCCGCGCGAGATCCTCGTCCCCGCGCTGCCGGCGGACGTGACGACGTACGAGACGCTCCTCGGCGACGTCCGGGGTTCCAAGGTCTCCATCCGGATCCCGCAGCGCGGTGACAAGCGGACCCTGCAGGAGACGGTCGCGCAGAACGCCGCCCAGTCGCTGGTGCTCCACAAGACGCGCCGCGCCAGCGACCTGACCACGCGCAACCGGGCGCTGGAGGAGATCCAGGAGGCGCTCGGGCTCGACGAGGTGCCGCTGCGCATCGAGTGCTACGACGTCTCCAACCTCCAGGGCACCGAGGTGGTCGCGTCGATGGTGGTCTTCGAGGACGGCCTGGCGCGCAAGGGGGAGTACCGACGGTTCGTGATCCGCGGCGTCGACGGCCAGAACGACGTCGCCTCGATGGACGAGGTGATCACCCGCCGCTTCCGGCGGCTGCTCGACGAGCAGTCCACGAGCACCGAGGTGACGAGCGCGGAGCCGGATTCTGGGGCAGGCCCGATGCTGGTCGACCCCGAGACCGGCCGCCCCCGCAAGTTCGCCTACGCGCCGGGTCTCGTGGTCGTCGACGGTGGCCCGCCGCAGGTCGCCGCCGCCCAACGTGCGCTGGCCGAGCTCGGCATCGTCGACATCCCGGTCTGCGGCCTGGCGAAGCGCCTCGAGGAGGTGTGGCTCCCGGAGCAGGAGGACCCCGTCATCCTGGCCCGCTCCAGCGAGGGCCTCTACCTCCTGCAGCGCATCCGCGACGAGGCGCACCGCTTCGCCATCACGCACCACCGCTCACGTCGTTCCAAGACGATGGTCGAGAGCCTGCTCGACGGCGTGCCCGGCCTCGGCGAGGTGCGCCGCAAGACGCTGCTCAAGCACTTCGGGTCCCTGAAGAAGCTCCGCGGCGCCAGCATCGAGGAGATCGCGATGGTGCCTGGCATCGGCGAGCGCACCGCCACCGCCATCAAGGAAGCGGTCGCCGAGCAGAGCGGGACCGGTCAGACTGGGACCCGCATCATCAGCGTCAACACCGCGACCGGCGAGATCGAGGAGGGCTAGCCATGGCAGCTGAGGCCCAGGACCAGCACGGCGAGCTCGTCGTGGTGACCGGCATGACCGGGGCGGGCCGCAGCACCGCCGCCAAGGAGCTCGAGGACCTCGGCTACTACGTCGTCGACAACATGCCGCCGAGCCTGCTGCGCGACGTGGTCCGGCTCGTCGACGAGAGCCGTGGCAAGGCCCAGCCGGTCGCGGTCGTCGTCGACGTACGCTCCGGTTCGTTCTTCGAGTCGCTGCAGGCCAATCTCGCCCAGGGTGCCACCGGCAGGCACGCCACGCTGGTCTTCCTCGAGGCGGCCGACGACGTGCTCGTACGCCGCCAGGAGGCGGTCCGCCGTCCGCACCCGCTCCAAGGCACCGGTCGGCTGCTCGACGGGCTCCAGCGCGAGCGCAAGGTGCTGGCCGACCTGCGCAGCGACGCCGACCTCGTCATCGACACCTCGACGCTCAACGTGCACCAGCTCACCGACCGGATCGCGGAGGCGTTCGGGACCCCGGACACCACGCGGCTCAAGGTGACCGTGACCAGCTTCGGGTTCAAGTACGGCATCCCGGTCGACGCCGACTTCGTCGCCGACATCCGGTTCCTGCCCAATCCGTTCTGGATCCCCGAGCTGCGCGCCGGCACCGGCAAGGACCCCGAGGTCGCCGACTACGTCATGTCGCAGGCGGGGGCCGCGGAGTTCCTCGACGGCTACGTGCCGGTGCTCGAGGGCGTCGCCGAGGGCTACCGCCGCGAGGGCAAGCGGTTCATGACCGTCGCCATCGGTTGCACCGGCGGCAAGCACCGCAGCGTGGCGATGACCGAGGAGATCGCCCGGCGCCTCACCGACGCGGGCTTCCAGACGCGCTCCGCCCACCGCGACCTGGGCCGGGAGTGACGACGCGGGTGATGTCGTCGAACGATCGCGCCCAGTCCGTCGTCGCCTTCGGCGGCGGTCACGGGCTCTCGGCCTCGCTGCACGCGCTTCGACTCCTGGTGGCCGACCTGGTCATCGACGACCTGACTGCGGTGGTGACCATCGCCGACAACGGCGGGTCGTCGGGGCGCCTGCGCGGCGAGTTCGGCGTGCTTCCGCCGGGCGACCTGCGGATGGCGCTCGCCGCCCTGTGCGGCGACCACCAGTGGGGTGACACCTGGGCGCGGGTGCTCCAGCACCGCTTCGCCGGCGACGGCGACATGAACGGCCACGTGATCGGCAACCTGCTGATCGTGGGGCTGTGGGAGCAGCTCGGCGATCCGGTGGCGGCGCTCGACTGGGTGGGCCGGCTGCTCGGCACCACCGGCCGGGTGCTGCCGATGGCCCTGACGCCTCTGGACATCACGGCGCAGGTGCGCGGCGCCGACCCGACACTCCCCGAGCTCGTCTCGACGGTCCGCGGGCAGGTCGAGGTCGCGACGGCGGAGGGCGAGATCGTGTCGATCGCCCTCGACCCGCCCGACCCGGCGCCGTGTCCCGAGGCCCTGGCGGCGGTGGGCGAGGCCGACTGGGTGATCCTCGGACCGGGCTCCTGGTTCACCTCGGTGATGCCGCACCTGATGGTGCCCGAGATCCGCGATGCGCTGGTCCAGACCGACGCCGGGATCGTGGTGGTGCTCAACCTGGTCGACGAGGCGGGGGAGACCTCGGGCTTCGGCCCGGGCGACCACCTCGCGGCGCTGGTGGAGCACGCGCCCGACCTGCGCATCCACACCGTCCTGGCCGACCGGGACAGCGTCGGCGACGGCGTCGCCGACCTCCAGGAGGCGGTGGCGTCGTACGGCGCGGTGCTGCACCTCGCGGACGTCGCGCTCGACGACGGCAGTCCGCGTCACGACCCGGCCCGACTGGCCGCGGCGTACACCCGGATCATGACCGGCGCGTGAAGTCAGGGTCCTGAAGACGGTCGTTGACTCGCGTGGCAGGATCGCCCCATGGCGATGACGGCACAGGTGAAAGCGGAGCTGTCGAGCACCCCGGTGACGAAGACCTGCTGCCGCAAGGCGGAGGTCGCCTCGATGCTGCGCTTCGCCGGCGGTCTGCACATCGTGAGCGGTCGGATCGTCGTGGAGGCCGAGTTCGACACCGGCGCTGCGGCCCGGCGACTGCGCACCAACATCGCCGAGGTCTACGGCCACCAGTCAGACGTCGTGATGGTGCAGGGCAACGGCATCCGCAAGGGCAGCCGTTACATCGTCCGCGTGGTCAAGGACGGCGAGGCGCTCGCCCGACAGACCGGTCTGCTCGACCAGCGCGGTCGTCCGGTGCGTGGTCTCCCGCCGGCCGTCGTCTCGGGCGGTGGCTGCGACGCGGTCGCGGCCTGGCGGGGAGCGTTCCTCGCGCACGGTTCGCTGACCGAGCCCGGTCGTTCCTCGGCTCTCGAGGTCACCTGCCCGGGTCCCGAGGCCGCGCTCGCGCTGGTCGGCGTCGCCCGCAGGCTGGGCATCCACGCCAAGGCCCGCGAGGTGCGCGGCGTCGATCGGGTCGTCATCCGCGACGGGGACGCGATCGGCCAGCTGCTCACCCGCCTCGGCGCCCACGAGTCGCTGATGGCGTGGGAGGAGCGGCGGATGCGCCGCGAGGTGCGGGCCACGGCCAACCGTCTGGCGAACTTCGACGACGCCAACCTGCGCCGCTCGGCGCGCGCGGCGGTCGCCGCCGGTGCGCGGGTGGACCGGGCCATGGAGATCCTGGCCGAGGACGTCCCCGACCACCTCAAGCTCGCCGGTCAGCTCCGGCTCGAGCACAAGCAGGCCTCACTCGAGGAGCTCGGTCAGCTGCACGACCCGGTGCTGACCAAGGACGCGATCGCCGGTCGGATCCGGCGGCTGCTGGCGATGGCCGACAAGCGGGCCGAGGAGCTCGGCATCCCCGACACCGAGGCCTCGCTGACACCGGAGATGTTGGCTGACGACGCGTGAGGGTGGTTACCCGCACGTAGGTCGGACACGGCCGTCAGTGGTGCGTGAACGGGGGATAAGGTCGGACCGTCCCCTTGCACCAGCCGACTGACAAGCAGGAGCACCGCAGTGACTGTTCGAGTAGGTATCAACGGGTTCGGCCGGATCGGCCGCAACTTCTTCCGCGCAGTCGTCGCCTCCGGCGCCGACATCGAGATCGTGGCCGTCAACGACCTGACGGACAACAAGACCCTGGCGACCTTGCTGAAGTACGACTCCACCCTCGGTCGTCTCGACGGGGACGTGTCGCACACCGACACCGACATCACCGCCGCCGGCCAGACGTTCAAGGTCTACGCCGAGCGCGACCCGGGCGCCCTGGACTGGACCGGCGTCGACATCGTCATCGAGTCGACCGGCTTCTTCACCGACGCGACCAAGGCGAAGGCCCACGTCGACGGCGGTGCCAAGAAGGTCATCATCTCCGCGCCGGCCAAGAACGAGGACGTCACCATCGTGATGGGCGTCAACGAGGGCGACTACGACCCGGCCACGCACACGGTGATCTCCAACGCCTCGTGCACGACCAACTGTCTTGCGCCGATGGCCAAGGTCCTCAACGACGAGCTCGGCATCGTCAAGGGCCTGATGACGACCATCCACGCCTACACCGGCGACCAGAACCTGCTCGACGGCCCGCACAGCGACCTGCGCCGGGCGCGCGCGGCCGCGCTCAACATCGTGCCGACCTCGACCGGTGCCGCCAAGGCGATCGCCCTGGTGCTGCCCGAGCTCAAGGGCAAGCTCGACGGCTACGCGCTGCGCGTGCCGGTCCCGACCGGCTCCGTCACCGACCTCACCTTCGAGGCCGGCCGCGAGACCACCGTCGAGGAGGTCAACGCCATCGTCAAGGCGGCCGCCGACGGCCGGATCCTCAAGTACAACGAGGACCCGATCGTCTCGGCCGACATCACCACTGACCCGGCGTCCTGCATCTTCGACGCCCCGCTGACGAAGGTCATCGGCAACCAGGTCAAGGTCGTCGGCTGGTACGACAACGAGTGGGGCTACTCCAACCGCCTGGTCGACCTGGTCAACCACGTCGGCTCCTCGCTCTGATCGTGGGGGAGTACGCCGGTCTCAGCCCCGAGTTCCTGCAGAGCGTCGCGGGCAAGCGCGTCCTCGTCCGCTCCGACCTGAACGTCCCGCTCGACGACGCCAGTGCCATCACCGACGACGGTCGCATCCGCGCCAGCGTGCCGACGATCCGGGAGCTGGCTTCGGCCGGCGCCCGGGTCGTCGTGACCGCACACCTCGGGCGCCCGAAGGGCGCGCCCGAGGACCGCTACTCGCTGCGCCCGGTCGCGGCCCGTCTCGGGGAGCTCCTCGACCAGGAGGTCGTGTTCGCGACCGACACGGTCGGGGAGAGTGCGCGGGCCACCGTGGCCGGCCTCACCGACGGTCAGGTCGCCGTGCTCGAGAACGTCCGTTTCAACGCGGGCGAGACCAGCAAGGACGAGTCGGAGCGCGCGGCGTTCGCCGACCAGCTCGCCGGACTGGCTGACGCCTTCGTGTCCGACGGCTTCGGCGTCGTCCACCGCAAGCAGGCGTCGGTCTACGACGTGGCGCAGCGGCTGCCGCACGCGATGGGCCAGCTGGTCGCCACCGAGATCGGTGTGCTGCGCCGGCTGACCGAGGACCCCGAGCGCCCGTACGTCGTGGTGCTCGGTGGCTCCAAGGTCTCCGACAAGCTCGGCGTGATCGACAACCTTCTCGGCAAGGCCGACAAGCTGCTCATCGGCGGTGGCATGGTCTTCACCTTCCTCAAGGCCCAGGGCCACGAGGTCGGCAAGAGCCTGCTCGAGGCCGACCAGCTCGACGTCTGCCGCGCCTACCTGGAGCGGGCCGAGCAGAGCGGCGTCGAGATCCTGCTGCCGACCGACATCGTGGTCGACACCGCCTTCCCGGGAGGGGACCGCACGCCGGAGCCGCAGGTCGTGGCCGCCGACCAGATCCCGGCCGACGCTCTCGGGCTCGACATCGGGCCGGCGTCCGCTGCCGCCTTCGCCGCGGCCCTGGCCGACGCTCGCACGGTCTTCTGGAACGGCCCGATGGGCGTCTTCGAGGTCGACGCGTTCGCGGCCGGCACCCGGACCGTCGCCGAGGCGCTCACGAAGGTAGACGGTCTGTCGGTCGTCGGCGGTGGTGACTCCGCTGCGGCGGTGCGCACGCTCGGCTTCGACGAGGCCGCGTTCGGACACATCTCCACCGGTGGTGGCGCCAGCCTCGAGTACCTCGAGGGCAAGGTGCTCCCCGGCATTCAGGTCCTGGAGGACTGATGGTCAAGGCAACGCGCACCCCGCTGATGGCGGGGAACTGGAAGATGAACGTCAACCACCAGGAGGCCATCGTCCTGGTGCAGAAGCTCGCGGTGACGCTGGCGGACAAGAAGCACGACTACGGCAAGGCGGAGGTCGTCGTGGTGCCGCCGTTCACGGACCTGCGCTCGGTGCAGACGCTGGTCGACGGGGACCGCCTGCAGATCCGGTACGGCGCGCAGGACGTCTCGACGCACGACGCCGGTGCCTACACGGGCGAGATCTCGGCAGCGATGCTGGCCAAGCTCGGGTGCTCGTACGTGGTCGTCGGCCACAGCGAGCGTCGCGAGTACCACGCCGAGTCCGACGGCGTCGTCAACGCCAAGGCGCACAAGGCGTTCGCCGCCGGCATGGTGCCGATCGTGTGCGTGGGCGAGGGGCTGGGCGTCCGGCAGGCCGGCGAGCACGTCCCGCACTGCCTGGCGCAGGTCGACGGCTCGCTGGAGGGCTTCACCGCAGAGCAGGTCGCCGGCTTGGTCATCGCGTACGAGCCCGTGTGGGCGATCGGCACCGGCGAGGTCGCGACTCCCGAGGACGCACAGGAGGTCTGCGGGGCCATCCGCGCGCGGATCCGCGAGGTCCACGGGGACGGCGCCGCGGAGGCTGTGCGCATCCTGTACGGCGGCTCGGTCAAGGCCGGCAACGTCGGCGGCATCATGGTCCAGACCGATGTGGACGGCTGTCTGGTCGGCGGCGCGAGCCTGCAGACCGACGAGTTCGGCGGCATCTGTCGCTTCTACGACATGCCGGTCCTGTGATCGCCCGCGACCTGACGTAGGCTCTGCGACTGTGGAACTTCTCTTCACCATCATGCTCATGATCTCCAGCGGACTGATGATCATCCTCGTGCTGCTCCACAAGGGTCGCGGAGGCGGTATGTCGGACATGTTCGGCGGCGGCGTCTCCAGCTCCCTGGGCGGCTCGTCCGTCGCGGAGCGCAACCTGGACCGACTCACGATCGGGATCGGCATCATCTGGTTCTCCTGCGTCATCGCCCTCGGGCTCCTGCTCGCTTACTGATCCGCACGTTCAGAGACGTCTCAGAGGAATCGAAGGGAAACGCCGGTGGCTGGTGGAGGAAACGCGATCCGCGGAAGTCGGGTCGGTGCTGGTCCGATGGGCGAGGCCGAGCGTGGCGAGGCCGCCCCGCGGCAGACGGTCACGTACTTCTGTGCGCGCGAGCACCGCTCCGTCGTGCCGTTCTCGACCGAGGCGCAGATCCCCGAGTCGTGGGACTGCCCGAAGTGTGGCCTGCCGGCCAGCCTGGACTCGGACAATCCGCCTCCGGCGCCCAAGATCGAGCCCTACAAGACGCACCTGGCCTACGTGAAGGAGCGCCGCTCCGACAAGGAGGCCGAGGACATCCTCAGCGAGGCGCTCACCCTGCTGCGCACCCGCCGCAAGTCCGGCGACATCATCTTCTGAGCGGTGCTGCACCTCGCCGTCGACGCCGGCGGCTCGTCGACCCGAGCCGTGGTGTTCGACTCCACGGGCGGGTGCGTCGGCCTCGGCACCGCGGGCAGTGCCAACCCCATCTCCTCGGGGCCGGGCAGCGTGGCGCGGTCGCTCGAGGACGCCGTCCGGCAGGCGCTCGCCGCGGACCCGACGGTGTCGGTCGCCAGCGTCGTGGTTGCGATGGCCGGAGCACGATCGCGTCTCTCGGCCGCCGGACCTGAGTACGACGAGATCGCAGCGGGCCTCGCGGCTGCCGGGGTCGGCGCTCCCTACGTCGTCGAGTCCGACCTGCTGGCGATGTTCTGCTCCGGATCCAGCGCGCTGGACGGGTATGCGCTGGTCGCAGGGACCGGTGCGGCCGCCATCCGGGTGCGCCACGGCGAGGTCGTGGCGGTGGCCGACGGGGCGGGCTGGCTGCTCGGCGACGACGGATCCGGGTTCTGGATCGGCCAGCAGGTCGCGCGAGCCGTGGTCGCGGCCCTGGACGGCCGGGGGCCGTCGACCGCTCTCACACCGCTCGTCCTCGAGCGTCTCGGTATCGACGGGTCGGAGACCGGTCGCTCACCGTTGAGCCGGCTGACCGAGCAGGTGTACGCCGGCCGCCCGGTGCAGCTGGCCCGCTTCGCGCCGCTGGCCTTCGTGCCCGACGACGACGTCGCTGCCGCCATCGTCGAGGGCGCCGCACAGGGACTCGTCGGCACCCTCGCGGCGGTGCTCGACGACCCGGCCGACGGCCCGCTGGTGCTCGGCGGCAGCGTGCTCCTCCACCAGGCCGTCGTCGCGGCCGCCGTCGAGCACTCGTTCCGCGTACGAGGCGGCGACGGGGCAGTCGTCCGGGTCGCCGACGGTGCCGTCGGCGCCGCCGCGCTCTGTCTTCGCCGAGCCGGGGTCGACGTCGACCCCATCGTGTTCGCGCGGCTCACCGGTTCGCTGGCGGAGCTGCGGGCCGGCTGAGCAGGGCCCCGGCTACCGCACCCGCGGCCGGCGTGGGCCCACCGAGTGCGACGGCGCGATGTGGTCGGTGAGCGCGATCGCCTCGGCAGCGCGATCCGGCGTGAGCTGACCGACACGGATGTAGAGACAGTCCGCGACCATCATCTGGGAGTGCCGCGCGGCCAGGCTGCCGTCGCGGAACGATGTTTCCAGCGCGGCCGTCGTGAGCACGTCCCGGGAGGCGGCGGCGACGGCCGAGCCCGGGTCGCCGGTGATCCCGATGGTCACCGCACCGCGGTCGGCGGCCTGGCGAAGCGGCTCCACCACCTCGGAGGTCGCGCCCGAGTGGGAGACGGCGATCGCGACGTCGGCGGGAGAGAGCAGTGCCGCGGAGGTCAGGGCCTCGTGGAGCTCGGTCCAGGCACGCACCTGGACCCCGATCCGGAAGAGCCTCATCTCCAGCTCGTGGGCGACGCTCGCCGAGCCGCCGACGCCGTACACGTCGACCCGGCGGGCTGCGATGATCGCCCGGCTCGCGCGGTCCAGCGCGTCGGGGTCGAGCTGCTCGACGGTCTGGGTGATCGCTCGGATGTCCGCGTTGGCCACGACGGTGATGACACGGGCGACCGAGTCCCCGGGACCGATCTGCAGGCCGACATCGGTCGGGACGCCGTACGCCGTGGTGCGGCCGACCTGTTCGGCCAGGGCGAGCCGCAGCTCGGCGTGGCTGGCGAGCCCGATCGACTGCGCGAACCGGGTCACCGAGGCCTGCGAGACCCCGGCCCGCGCGGCCAGGGCTCCCGCCGAGAGCCGAGCGGCCGCCGCAGGATCGGCCAGGACGGTGTCCGCCACCTCCCGGAGCGCGCCCGTCAGCCGGGGGGTCACGGTGCGGATCAGGTCGGTGAGGCTGCCGCGGTCCGCGACGCCGGTCGACGTCGACGTCGAGGTCGTGGTCGCCACTACTTCGAGCTTCCCTGGGTGACCGAGCCCTGCAGCTGGCGCTGGAAGATGATGTAGGCCACCAGCACCGGCACCACGGTGATCACGGCGCCCGCGAACAGGCGCCCGTAGTCGACGTTGTAGCCGGCCTGGGAGGCGAATGAGGCCATGCCCTGCGACAGGACGTAGTTGTCCCGGTTGGTGTTGAGTGCGACCGGCAGCAGGAACTGGTTCCAGAGTCCCAGGAAGTTGAAGATCGCCACGGACGCGATCCCGGGGCGGGCCATCGGGAGCATGACCCGGAAGAACTTCTGCCACTCCCCGGCGCCGTCGATCTCCGCCGCCTCGGAGATCTCGTCGGGGAGGGCCCGGAAGAACGGGAAGAGGAAGAAGACCGTGAACGGCAGCGCGAAGGCGACGTAGGTGATGATCAGCCCGGGCAGGGTGTTGAGCAGTCCGATGTTCTTCAGGACGAAGAAGAGCGGCACGATCGCCATGAAGATCGGGAAGGTCAGGCCGCCGAGCATCAGGTAGTAGATCAGGCGGCTTCCGGGGAAGGCGTACTTGGCCAGCACGTAGG
Source organism: uncultured Actinomycetota bacterium (assembly GCA_963717855.1). Lineage (GTDB taxonomy): Bacteria > Actinomycetota > Actinomycetes > Propionibacteriales > Nocardioidaceae > Nocardioides. The sequence goes on from CAVQXF010000002.1 coordinate 113,979, forward strand.
CGCACATCGAGCCGAGCACCATCACGATCACCAGGGCGCAGCCGACCACGATCACCGTGTTGACGAACCAGCGGCCGAGGCCCACCGTGGTCCAGGCCGAGACGTAGTTGTCGAAGGTCCAGTGCGCGGGCAGCGTGAACGGCGAGGCGAAGATCTCTCGGCTCGTCTTGAACGACGACAGCAGCGTCCACAGCAGGGGGACGATGACGAGCACCGTCCAGAAGGCCAGCACCACGTGCGACACCGTGGCGACGACCCGGTCGCTGGTGGGGGAGGCCTGACGGCTCCTGCCCTCGGCGTGGGTGGGGAGGTCGGTGTCCGTGCTCATCGGGTCTCCGACCTCTCCCGGCCGCCGGTCAGCCGGTTCACCCCGAAGACGATGGCCGCGAAGATGAGCGTGGCGATGGCCATCGTCACGCCCATCGCACTGGCCAGCCCGAACTGTCCCTTGGTGAACGCGGTGGTGAGCAGCCGCTGCGGCATCACCAGGGTCGAGTTGTCCGGGCCGCCGCCGGGGTTGAGCGCGGCCATGTAGACGAAGGCGTCCAGCGCGAGGATGCCGAGGTAGACGTAGGCGGTCTGGACGGTCTCCCGGATCAGCGGGATGGTGATCGACCACGCGATCCGCATCCGGCCGGCACCGTCCATCCGAGCGGCGTCGTAGAACTCCGAGGGGATGCCCTTGATCGCGGCCACGAACAGCACCATGTAGAAGCCGACGAAGCCCCAGATGATCACGAACATCGACGCCCCCATCGCGGTGCGGGTGTCGCCGAGCCACGGGAAGCTCTCGAACTGGTCCAAGCCGATGCTGGTGAGGAAGCCGTTGAGGAGCCCGTTGGACGGGTCGTACATCTGCGCCCAGATCAGGCCGATGACGATCCCCGGGATCGTGTACGGGAAGAACGAGATCACCCGGTAGAAGCTCGACCCGGCGAGCCCGCGGGCGTTCCCGTGCGAGGCGCCCCCCACGGTGATCATCGTGGCCAGCGCGAAGCTGAGCACGATGGTCACCGTGGGGACGACGACCGCGAGCAGGACGTTGTTGCCCAACGCCGTCATGAAGATGTCGTCATGGAGCAGCTTCTGGTAGTTCTCCAGACCGACGAAGTTCATGTCGGACGTGAAGCCCGACCAGTCGGTCATCGAGTACCAGATGGCCTGCACGAACGGCCACACCACGAAGACCAGGAAGATCGCTACCGGCAGGCCGAGGAAGACCACGAAGAAGCTCACCCGGTCGAACGTCAGGGGACGCCGTGATCTCCTGCGCCGAGGTGGCCTTGCGAGGTCGGCGGTGCCGGTCGCGACCGCGGCTTGGGTCACGTGACCTTGATCTTCTTGACGGAGTCGTCGTCACGCACCTTGTCGGTGATGTCCTGCAGTCGCGAGGTGAGGTCCGACACGGAGGCCTTGCCGGCGAGGAAGCTGTTCCAGACCACCAGCTGGTCGACGTTCATTCCGTAGAGGTCGACGAACTTCCAGCTGAACACGTCGGACCCGGCGTCGGTGAGCATCGCGCTCTGGGACACCAGCGCCGTCGAGCCGAAGCCGTCCGGCGGCACGGTGTCCTTGACGATGGTGGGCGCCAGCTTCGTCTTCGCGAAGTTGGTCGCCGACTCCTTGGACAGCATCGTGCGGAGCAGCTCCTTGCCACCGGGCACGTTCTTGCCCTTCGACGGAATGACGAACGGCTCGCCCGCCGCGCTGTGCATCGCGGTGTACGGCATCTGCGAGCCGTCGCTGACCGTCATCTCCGGGAAGCCGGTCATCTCGAAGCCGCTCTTGGTCTGGTCCTTCATCTCGTTCTCGATCCACGAGCCCGAGGGGTAGAGCAGCGCATCCTGGTTGTTGCTCCACTGGGCCTGGGCGGCCGTGAACTGGGTCCCCGATCCGCCCGGCTTCATGTAGCCGGCGTCGATGATCGCACCCAGCCCCTTGAACACCTCTTGCACCGCAGGCAGGGACCAACAGCCCTTGTCGAGGTTCTCCAGGGCCAGCCGGACCTCGTCGCCGCCCTCCTTGATGGCCGACCCGATCGCCAGGGTCTGGTAGTACGTCGCCGCCTCCTTGCCCCAGAGGAAGAGGTACTTGCCCTTCGCCTTGGCCTTGGCGCCCAGGTCGAGGGCCTCGTCCCAGGTCTTGGGCGGCTCCCAGCCGTTCTCCTTGAACAGGCTCGCGGAGTACCAGACGGCGTAGACCGTCAGCACGTAGTTGAGGGCCGCCAGCTTGCCGTCGAAGGTGCCGGGCTCCTCGACCCCGCCGAAGAGAGTGTCCCGGATCGGGGTCCCCTCGAGGTTGTTGGCATCGAGGACGTCGCTGAGGTCCTCCAGCTGGTCGAGGATCGTGCTGAACCCGATCGCGTTCTCGCCGGAGTTGTCGATCAGGTCGGGCGGGTCGCCGCCGACGAAGCGCGGCTGAAGCTCCTGAGCGATCTCGGTCGTTGCCGACACCTTCACGGTCGATCCGGCCTGGTTCTTCTCCATGAGCGCGCCGGCGAACGCGACGTAGTCGGTGCCGTAGCCGCCGTCGAAGATGACGGCGTCGACCGTCGACTTCGCGGTCATGCCGAAGGGGTTGTCGGAGCTCTTCTTCCCGCCGCTGTTGTCGTTGTCGTCGCTGCTACCGCCCCCGGCGCACGCGGCGAGCGCGCTGCTGAGGGGCAGGACGGCGGAGGCGGCGAGCGCGCCGCGGATGAAGCTGCGCCGGTTGACCGGGCGCCTGCCGATGCTCTGGCTGTCGATGTTCACTCTGGTGCAACCTTTCGCTGGATGGGGTGATCTCAGGCGTGGCGGCGAAGCCGATCGCCGTACTGGTCCTCGAGCCGGTGGTTGTGGTCGTCGCCAGCAGGGACGTTGGCGGACAGGTAGATGGGCGGGACCGAGCCTGCGGCAGCGATGCGTTCCGAGACCCCGATCGTGAGCAGCTGAGCGATGAAGGCTGCCGTCATGGAGGAGACCGCCCCGACGCCGGTGCCGCCGTCGAGGGTGAGCGTGGTGTCGCCGTACGGCGCCAGGTTGTCGATCACGACGTCGGCGACGGTGCTGAGGCGCTCGCCCGACGGGTGCTTGGAGTCGACCCGGGCGGTGTGCTCGAGGCTGGTCACCGCGATGACACCGTGACCGTGCTCCTTGGCGCGTAGGGCGATGCCCACGATCGAGCCGTTGACGCCCGAGTTGGACGCGATGACGAACACGTCGGACGGGTGCGGCCGGATCGTGGCCCAGAGCTCGTCGACGATGGCCGGGTCGCGTTCGAGAGAGGACGCGTTGGAGAGGACCTCCGGGTCCTTCCCACCGAACAGGACCACGTCGCGCAGGGCGATGTTGTTGGTCGGGATGAGGCCGCCGGCCCGACCGGCGATCTCCATCGCGAACGCCTGGGAGTGACCGGTCCCGAACGCTTGGACGATGCCCCCGGACTCGAGGGCGCGCGTGATCATCTCGACGGGAGCGTCGAGCCCGCCGGCCTCGCTGAGCGCGGTGAGCCGCTCGAGCCGGTCCGAGACCTCGCGCAGGAGCTGCGCGGCGTGGTCAGCCATGGGCACACGTCCGGCAGGGGGCGGCGGTGTGAACGTCCGAGATCTCAGTCATGAATCATCCATTCAGAATGTCCGATGATCATGAAACAAACCACCCGGGGACGGCGCTGTCAAGGGTCGCGTCGGCGTTGCGCGCTACGCGCCGCACCGCGCGCCGGTGGACGGCGCGCACGCCGTCATCCGGATGCTGGCTGAGAGGCCACCATTCGGATGACGTCCCGTTGCCCGCCGACGGCACCGCAACACCGCCGCTCAGCCCCGGCGATGCGCCCAACCGGCTAGAGGTGGGACGCAGCCGCCCGGTCGAGGAACCAGATGGTCTCCTCGCGGCCGGTGACGCCGGCCGCAGGGATCTCGTGCAGGTCGGCGCCGCCGAGGGCCGCGGACACGGCCGCCGCCTTGCCGTCACCGCTCACCAGGAACCACACGGACCGCGCCCGGTTCAGCGACGAGAAGGTCAGGCTGATGCGCTCGGGCGGGGGCTTCGGTGACCCGGTGACCCCGACGGCGATGCCCTCGTCGTCGAGCTGGGGGAAGCCCGGGAACAGTGACGCGATGTGCCCGTCGGGCCCGATGCCCAGCATGACCACGTCGAACTCGCCGCTACCGTGCTCGCGCAGCGTGGCGGCGTACGCCGTAGCGCCGGCATCGACGTCGGCCACGTCGTCCGTGGAGGGCATGGCGTGCACGTTGGCCGGGTCGACACCGACGGCGTCGAGGAACGCGGCCCCTGCTTGAGCGCTGTTGCGGTCGCCGGAGTCCGAGGCGACGAAGCGCTCGTCGCCCCACCAGACGACCACCCGGGACCAGTCGACCTCCGCGCCGGGCGACAGCCGGGCGATCTCGCGGTGGATGTCCTCCGCGATCGTGCCGCCGGTGAGCGCGACCTGCGGGATGCCGCCGGCAGCCTGAGCGTCGGCCAGTCGGCTGAGGAGCTCGCCCGCCACCGCCGTGGCGAGGGCTGCGGGATCGTCGTGGACCTCGATGCGGGGCTCGCTCATGCTCGGGATCCCATCTTGACCAGCTTGCGGGCGGTCTCGGCGTACACGTCGTCCTCGTCGAGGCGGCGCAGCTCCTCGGCGAGCAGCTCCGGCAGGTCCCGGCGCTTGAGGGCGATCGGTCGGTCCGGATGGCCGGGGGAGCTGTAGGTCGCGAGCTTGCCGTCGGAGCGCGAGATGCTGATCGGGCCCTCCTTGGTCTCCAGGACGACCTTGGTGATGCCGGGTCCCGACGAGTTCTTGCGGGCGACGTCGACCTTGAGGCGGTCACCCAGCCAGGCCCCGAGGAGCTCGGCGCTCGGGCTGATCCGCTCCGCGGTGACCGACACGCCAGTGACCTTGAAGTGGTGCTGGTCGAGCGCTGCGGCCAACAGCGCACGCCACGGTGTGATCCGGGTCCAGGCAAGGTCGGTGTTGCCCTTCGTGTACGACGCGCACTGGGTGTGGATCGCCTTGCCCTTGCCGCGCTTGGCGCCGGCGGCGTCGGTGATCCGCCGCTGCGCGAGGGCGCCGAGGGGATCGTGGGCCGTGTCGGTCGGCGGGTCCGTCGGCCAGTAGACCGCGACGGGGGAGTCAGGGAGCAGCAGCGGGAGCACGACGGACTCCGGGTGCTTCACGACCTCGCCCTTGAGCCGGATCAGCGCGGTCTCTCCCGACCACCCGGCGCCGGCGCCGACCTGTGCGGTGATCTGCGCGGCCCCGCGGGCGTCTCCCAGGATCACGCCGAGCACCCGTGCGGGATGCTCGTGGGACGCCTCGCGGGCGATCGCCATCACGTCGCCGGCGATGTCCTCGTCGACGACCACGACCATGGTCATCACCATGCCCATCGCCGGGCTGCCGGCCTTGCGACGGGCCCGGACGAACTCGGCCGCGATCGCGGCGGCGTTGGTGTCGGTCAGCTCTATCAAGGTCGTCTCCAGACTCGGCCGTCACGGGCCATCATCGCGTCAGCGGACTTCGGACCCCAGGTGCCGGACTCGTACTCGTCCGGTTTGCCCTTGCCCGCGGCGTCCTGCTTGGCCCAGTGCTCGAGGATCGGGTCCAGGATCTTCCAGGAGAGCTCGACCTCCTCGTGGCGCGGGAAGAGCGGGGGATCGCCGAGCAGGACATCGAGGATGAGCCGCTCGTACGCCTCGGGTGAGGACTCGGTGAAGGACCCGCCGTAGGCGAAGTCCATGTTGACGTCGCGGATCTCCATGGCGGTGCCGGGCACCTTCGACCCGAAGCGCAGGGTCACGCCCTCGTCGGGCTGGATCCGGATCACCAAGGCGTTCTCGGTGAGGTCCTCGGTCGACGAGGCGCTGAAGGGCTGGTGCGGCGCCTTCTTGAAGACGATCGCCACCTCCGTGACCCGGCGCCCCAGACGCTTGCCCGTGCGCAGGTAGAACGGCACCCCGGCCCAGCGCCTCGTCTCGACGTTGAGCGTGACGGCGGCGTACGTCTCGGTGGTGGAGGACTTCTTGATGCCGTCCTCGTCCAGGAATCCGGTGACCTTCTGGCCCCCGGCCCACCCCTCGGCGTACTGCGCGCGACTGGTCGTCAGGTCGAGACGGCGGGGGAGCACCACGCTCGAGAGCACCTTCTGCTTCTCGATCCGCAGGCTCTCGGCGTCGAACGACGTCGGCTCCTCCATCGCGACCAGAGACATCAGCTGGAGCAGGTGGTTCTGGATCACGTCGCGCGCGGCGCCGATGCCGTCGTAGTAGCCGGCCCGGCCGCCGATGCCACCGTCCTCGGCCATGGTGATCTGCACGTGGTCGACGTAGTTGGAGTTCCAGATCGGCTCGAACATGGTGTTGGCGAAGCGCATCGCCAGGATGTTCTGCACCGTCTCCTTGCCGAGGTAGTGGTCGATCCGGAAGATCGAGCCCGAGTCGAAGACGCCGGCGAGAATGCCGTTGAGCTCCTGAGCGGACTCGAGGTCGTGGCCGAACGGCTTCTCGACGACGACCCGACGCCACGAGTCCGCGCCACCGTCGGCGAGTCCGTGCTCCTTGAGCTGACCGACGACGGTGCCGAAGAAACCGGGCGGGATCGCGAGGTAGAACGCGTGGTTGCCGTCGGTGCCCCGGGAGATGTCGAGCTCCTCGATGGTGCGGCGGAGCTGGTCGAAGGCGACGTCGTCGTCGAAGTCGCCCGGCACGAACCGGAAGCCCTCCGCGAGCTGCTGCCAGACCTCCTCGCGGAACTCCGTGCGGGCGTAGGCCTTCACCGAGTCATGGACGACCTGGGCGAAGTCCTGGTCGGCCCAGTCGCGGCGGGCGAAGCCGACCAGGCTGAAGCCCGGCGGCAGCAGGCCGCGGTTCGCGAGGTCGTAGATCGCCGGCATGATCTTCTTGCGCGACAGGTCACCGGTCACGCCGAAGAGCACGAGACCGCAAGGCCCGGCGATCCGGGGGAGTCGGCGGTCGTGCGGGTCACGCAGAGGGTTGACGTACGTCATTCGGGGTCCCCGCTGAAGTGTGGGCTGGAGGAGCGAAGCGGGGGAAGCCCGCAGTCTCGTGGGGTGATCATCGGGTGCGGTGCCTCCAGTAGTAGGCGAGCAGGGCCTGGGTCGACGGGTCCTGCTCGCCGGCGGCATCAGGATCACCTGCCACGGCGGCCTGGACCTGCTGAGCGAGCTGCTTGCCGAGCTCGACGCCCCATTGGTCGAAGGAGTCGATGCCCCAGACCACGCCCTGGGTGAAGGTCTGGTGCTCGTAGAGCGCGACCAGCTGACCGAGCGTCGACGGCGTCAGCGCCGGCGCCATGATGGACGTGGTGGGGCGGTTGCCGGTGAAGACCCGGGCCGGTACGACCGCCTCGGCCGTACCTTCGGCGCGGACCTCGTCGGCGGACTTGCCGAACGCCAACGCACGGGTCTGGGCGAGGAAGTTGGCCAGGAACAGCTGGTGCACGTCGAGGCTGCCGTCGCGGAGCGGGTACGCCGGGTTGACGAAGGCGATGAAGTCCGCCGGGATCAGCCGGGTGCCCTGGTGGATCAGCTGGTAGAACGCGTGCTGGCCGTTGGTGCCGGGCTCACCCCAGTAGATCTCGCCGGTCTCGGTGGTCACCGGCCTGCCGTCCCAGCGCACCGACTTGCCGTTGGACTCCATCGTGAGCTGCTGGAGGTACGCCGGGAAGCGGTGCAGCAGCTGGGCGTAGGGCAGCACGGCATGGCTCTCCGCACCCAGGAAGTTGGTGTACCAGACGTTCAGCAGGCCCATCAACAGCGGTACGTTGCGGGCGGGCTCCGTCGTCCGGAAGTGCTGGTCCATGGTGTGGAAGCCGGCCAAGAACTCTGCGAACCGCTCGGGTCCGATCGCCACCACGAGCGAGGTCCCGATCGCCGAGTCGACGGAGTAACGGCCGCCGACCCAGTCCCAGAACCCGAACGCGTTGTCGGGGTCGATCCCGAAGTCGGCCACCTTGTCCAGGGCCGTGGAGACCGCGACGAAGTGCTGCGCGACCGCCTCCGTCGCATCACTCGAGGCGAGGCCGTCGAGCAGCCACGCCTTGCACAGCCGTGCGTTGGTCAGGGTCTCCAGCGTGCCGAACGTCTTGCTCGAGACGATGAAGAGCGTGGTCGCTGGGTCGAGCCCGGCCAGGGTCGTGGCCGCGTCGGTCGGGTCGATGTTGCTGATGAAGCGACACTCGAGGCCTTCCTGGCGGTACTCCGCGAGTGCCTCGTACGCCATCACGGGGCCGAGGTCGGAGCCACCGATGCCGATGTTGACGACCGTGCGGATCCGCTCGCCGGTGACGCCCGTCCATGCTCCGCTGCGGACCTTGTCGGCGAACTCGTAGACGCGTCGGAGCACGGCGTGGACGTCGGGTACGACGTCCTGCCCGTCAACCTCGGGCCGCTGACCGGTCGGCACGTCCTCCGGCAGACGCAGCGCCGTGTGAAGGACGGCACGATCCTCGGTGACGTTGATGTGCTCACCGGCGAACATCGCGTCGCGCCGGCCCGCGACCCCGACCTCGTCCGCGAGCGCGAGGAGCGCGGCGAGGACGGAGTCGTCGAGCAGCGACTTCGACAGGTCGACATGCAGGTCGCCGGCGGTGAAGCTCAGCCGATCGACCCGGTCGGCGTCGTCGGCGAACCAGCCACGCAGGTCGGGCTTGAAGTCGGCGGCGAGGGCGGCGAGCTGCCTCCACGCCGCTGTCGAGGTCGGGTCGACGGGCGCGTCGGTCACTTGCCGGCCGCCGCCATCTGGCCCTTCACGGTCTCGACGAGCTCGTCCCACGACTTCTTGAACTTGTCGACGCCCTCGGTCTCGAGCACGACGAGCACGTCCTCGAAGTCGATGCCGACGGCGGCGAGCCGGTCGAAGACCTCCTGCGCCTCGGCGGACCTTCCGGTCACCTGGTCCCCGGTCACCTCACCGTGGTCGGCGAAGGCGTCCATGGTCTTCTCCGGCATGGTGTTGACCGTCTTGGCGACGACGAGGTCGGCGACGTAGAGCGTGTCCGGGTACGACGGGTCCTTGACACCGGTCGAGGCCCACAGCGGACGCTGCGGGTTGGCACCGTCCTTGGCCAGCACGGCCCAGCGGTCGCTGGCATGGACCTCCTCGTACGCCGCGTAGGCGACCCGAGCGTTCGCCACGGCGGCCTTGCCCTTCAGGGCGGCGGCCTCGTCGGTCCCGATCTTGTCCAGACGGGCATCGACCTCGGAGTCCACGCGGGACACGAAGAACGACGCGACCGACTGGATCCGGCGCAGGTCGAGCCCGGCGTCCCGGGCTGCCTCGAGACCGGACAGGTACGCGTCCATGACCTCCTGGTAGCGGACCTTGCCGAAGATCAGCGTGACGTTGACGCTGATCCCCTCGGCGATCGCGGCCGTGATGGCCGGCAGTCCCTCCTTGGTGGCCGGGATCTTGATCAGCACGTTGGACCGGTCGACCGCGGACCACAGTGCCCGCGCCGAGGCGATCGTGCCCTCGGTGTCGTTGGCCAGGGTGGGCTCGACCTCGATCGAGACCCGACCGTCGGCGGACTCCTCACCCGCGAGCGGGGCGAAGATGTCGCAGGCGTTGCGGACGTCCTCGGTGGTGAGCTCGAAGATCACCCGGTCCACCGACTCGCCCTTGTCGACCAGCTGGCCGACCTGCTCGTCGTACCGCTCCCCGTTGGCGATGGCCGCCGCGAAGATCGTGGGGTTGGTGGTCACGCCGACCACGGACTTCTTCTCGATCACGTCGGCGAGGTTGCCGGTCTCGATGCGTTCGCGCGACAGGTCGTCGAGCCAGATCGACACCCCCGCGTCAGCGAGCTTCTTCAAACGATCACTCATGGTGCGTTCCTCCCTGGTACGACTGTGTGGGGCAAGCGACTCGGCGTGCGTTCAGACGGAGGCCGCCAGGATCGAGTCGTGGGCTGCTGAGACGACGGCCTCGGTGGTCACGCCGTACTCCTGGTAGATGCGGGCGAAGTCGGCCGACGCGCCGTACTTGTCGATCGAGACGATCCGGCCGTGGTCGCCGACGTAGTCGCGCCAGCCCTGCTTGACGCCGGCCTCGACCGAGACCCGGGCCTTGACGATCGGCGGGATCACGGTGTCACGGTAGGACTGGTCCTGGGCCTCGAACCACTCCTGGCACGGCATCGACACGACGCGGGCGCGTACGCCGGCCTCGGCGAGCTGGGTGCGCGCCTCGACGGCCAGCTGGACCTCGGAGCCGGTGGCGATCAGCACGACGTCCGGCGTGCCACCCTCCGCGTCGATCAGGACGTAGCCGCCCCGGTGGACGTCGCTGGTCTCGGCGAAGCCCTCGGCCCCGCGCGGGAAGACCGGCACGTTCTGACGCGTGAGCGCGAGCGCCGCCGGCCGATCGGTGTGACCGAGGATCGTGAACCACGCCGCGGCCGTCTCGTTGGCGTCGGCCGGACGGACGACGTCGAGGCCCGGCATCGCCCGCAGGGCGGCGAGGTGCTCGATCGGCTGGTGGGTCGGCCCGTCCTCGCCGAGTCCGATCGAGTCGTGCGTCCAGACGTAGGTCACGGGCAGCTGGCTCAGCGCCGCGACCCGGACCGCTCCGCGCATGTAGTCGGAGAACGTCAGGAACGTGCCGCCGAAGACACGGGTCAGGGCGTCGGCCGCGATGCCGTTCATGATCGCGCCCATGCCGTGCTCGCGGATGCCGAAGTGGAGCACCCGGCCCTGGTACGGGTCAGCCGTCCACTCCTCGACGCCCCTGCTGGTGGGCAGGAACGACGGAGCCGTCTTGATCGTCGTGTTGTTGGAGCCGGCCAGGTCGGCGGAGCCGCCCCACAGCTCGGGCATCAGCGGCGCGACCGCGTTGATGACGTCGCTCGACGCGGTGCGGGTCGCGACCCCCTTGGCGCTGGCCTCGAAGGTCGGCAGGGCCGCCTCGAGACCCTCGGGCAGCGTGCGGGCCTTGAGCCGCTGCAGGAGCGTCGCCTTGTCGGGGTTGGCCTTCGCCCAGGCGTCGTACTGCTCGTCCCAGGCAGCGCCCCACGCCGCGCCGCGCTCGCTGATCGTGCGGGTGTGCGCGATGACGTCGGCAGGGACCTGGAAGGTGAGGGCGGGGTCCCAGCCGAGGACCTCCTTGGTGGCGGCCACCTCCGCGTCGCCGAGCGCGCTGCCGTGGGCCTTCTCGGTGCCCTGTGCGTTGGGGGCCGGCCACGCGATGATCGTGTCGAGCACGATGAGCGACGGCTTGGTCTTGACCTTGCCGGCGGCGGTGATGGCGTCGTACAGCGCGGGCACGTCCTCGACGTACTTCTTGCCGCCGTTGGTCCAGTCGACGACCTGGACGTCCCAGCCGTAGGCCTCGTAGCGCTTGGCGACGTCCTCGGTGAACGCGATGTCGGTGTTGCCCTCGATCGAGATCCGGTTGCGGTCGTAGATGACCGTCAGGTTGCCGAGCTCCTGGGTGCCGGCGATCGAGCTGGCCTCGCCGCTGACGCCCTCTTGCAGGTCGCCGTCGGAGCACAGGGCGTAGACGTGGTGGTCGAAGAGGCTCTTGCCGGGCGCGGCTTCGGGGTCGAGCAGGCCGTGCACGCGCCTTGCCTCCATGGCCATGCCCACGGCGTTGGCCACACCCTGACCGAGCGGTCCGGTGGTGACCTCGACACCGGCGGTGTGGTGGAGCTCGGGGTGCCCCGGGGTCTTGGAGCCCCAGGTCCGCAGCGCCTTGAGGTCCTCGAGCTCGAGGCCGAAGCCACCGAGGTAGAGCTGCGTGTAGAGCGTGATGCTCGAGTGGCCGCAGGAGAGCACGAAGCGGTCGCGGGCGATCCAGCGCGGGTCCGCCGGGTCGTGGCGCATCACCTTCTGGAAGAGCAGGTAGGCCGCGGGGGCGAGGCTCATGGCCGTGCCGGGGTGGCCGTTGCCCACCTTCTGCACGGCGTCCATCGCCAGGACTCGGGCGGTGTCCACCGCCTTCGCGTCGAGGTCGGTCCAGTCCAGGGCAGGGGGGTTGCTCACAGGGTTCCTTTCGGGTGGTTCAGCCAATGCCGAGCCTACTCACCTCTGGCGATAGACTCGCACCCGTCCAGTGACCATTCCTCGGTCCCCGCAATCCCGTACGAGGTTCCCCGTGACGTACGTCGACCAGTCGGCTTCTGCTGCCCCGCAGCCAGCGGCCGAGAGGGCGACCTTCAAGGACGTCGTGGCGGCGTACGTCGGGCTGACGAAGCCGCGCGTGATCGAGCTCCTGCTCCTCACGACCGTGCCGGTGATGTTCTACGCCGCACGCGGCGTCCCCGACCTCGGCCTCGTGGTCGCCACTGTGATCGGCGGCACGTTCTCGGCCGGTTCGGCGTCGGTCTTCAACTGCGTCTACGACCGCGACATCGACGAGCAGATGCGGCGTACGCGCCGGCGGGCGCTGCCTCGACACATCGTCACTGCCCGCTCGGCGCTGGTCTTCGGCTTCGTCCTCGGGATCCTGTCGACGGTGATCCTCTACGTCTGGGTCAATCCGCTGTCGGCGCTGCTCTCGGTCGTGGCCAACGCGTTCTACGTGTTCGGCTACACGATGCTGCTCAAGCGGCGCACGACCCAGAACATCGTCTGGGGTGGCCTCGCCGGCTGCTTCCCGGCCCTGATCGGCTGGACCGCCGTCACCGGCTCGCTGTCCTGGACCCCGATCGTGCTCTTCATGGTCGTCTTCTTCTGGACTCCACCGCACACCTGGGCGCTGGCACTGCGCTACCGCGAGGACTACGCCAACGTCGACGTCCCGATGCTCCCGGTGGTGAAGCCGGCTGCCGAGGTCGGCCGCCAGATCGTGATCTACAGCTGGGTGATGGTCGCGACCTCGCTGCTGCTGTGGCCCGTCGCCGACACGAGCCTCTTCTACCCGGTCGTGGCCACGGTGCTGGGTGCCGTGTTCCTCCTCGAGGCGCACCGGATGTGGAAGCGGGCGCGCGGCACCGAGAGCCTCACCGTGATCCAGCCGATGCGGCTCTTCCACTCCTCGAACCTCTACCTCTCGCTGCTCTTCGTGGCCGTCGCGCTCGACCCGCTCGTCTCCCGCTGACCACCTCACGCCGACCACTCGACCGGCCGATCCGACCGTTCGGCGCTCGGGGTCCGGAAGCCGCGAACCGAACGGTGGTTCGTCGCGTCTGTGCAATGGACGACGGCCGTCCGCGCTCGGGGGTAGGCGGGCGGCCGCCGTCAGCCCTCGCGGACCTCGATCAGGACCCAGGTGACGGTCGCGGAGATGATCGCGGCACCGAGCATGTGGAAGCCGACCAGGATGACGGGCAGGTCGGTGAAGTACTGGACGAAGCCGATCAGGCCCTGCGCCAGCTCGACGACGAGCAGCACCGTGACGGCCCGTCGGACGGCGGCGGAACGCTCGGTCGCGATGACGGCCAGCAACAGACCGATGGTGAGCCCGATCAGCAGGAACACCAGGTCGGCGTGCACCTGGCTCATCTGCAGCGGGTCGAGCCCGTTGCGCTTCGCGTCCTTGTCGCCCGCATGCGGGCCGGAGCCGGTCACGACGGTGCCGACGTAGAGGACCGCCCAGGCGGCGGCGAAGGTCGCCCACGCGAGCGCCACGAGCGCGCCGCGCGGCCGGACGGCGGGAGCCGGGTGGTGGATCCGCCAGCGGAAGAGGACGGCGACGCCGATGATCGCCATCGAGCACAGCAGGTGGAAGGACACGATCCACGGATTGAGGTCGGTCAGCACCGTGATCCCGCCGATCACGGCCTGCGCGGGGATGCCGAGGGCGATGATCAGCGCGAGCCGGCGCAGGTCGCGGCGGCCCGACTGCCAGGCCGCGACGAAGGTCGCGACGGCGATCACCACCAGCACGTAGGTGAGCATCCGGTTGCCGAACTCGATCGCCGAGTGGACCGAGTAGGCGCCGTGGGGGGTGAACGACTCGTCGGTGCAGCGCGGCCACGTCGGGCAGCCGAGACCGGAGCCTGTCAGTCGGACGACGCCGCCGGTCACGACGATCGCGATGTTCGCGACGATCGACGCCCAGGCCCAGCCGACGAGCCACTCGTCGAGGTGTCGCAGGCGGTGCTGGGTGCGAGGGATCACTCCCACTTGAAGGTCCTTGCCGTGAGCGCCGTGCCGAGCACGGTCCAGATGAGCAGTACGCCGAGGTCGCGCCAGGCCACCGTGGCGTCGAGGAGGGACGAGCGCATCGCGCTGCCCAGCGCGCCGGAGGGCAGCCAGCGCACGATGTCGCCGAACGAGCCGTACGCCGAGATCGGCAGCACGACCGCACCTCCGGCGAGCAGCAGCAGGTAGATCAGGTTGGCGGCGGCGAGGGTGGCCTCGGCCCGCAGCACGCCCGAGACGAAGAGCCCGAGCGAGGCGAACGCCGAGGTCCCGAGCAGGACGGCGAGCAGCGCGCCGACGTACGACGGGCGCGGGTCCCACCCGAGGGCGAACGCGACGGCGGCGATCACGATGATCTGCAGCGTCTCGACGAGCAGCAGGGCCAGCACCTTGCCGGCGAGCAGACCGGAGCGGGGGAGCGGCGAGGTGCCGAGCCGCTTGATCACGCCGTAGCGTCGCTCGAAGCCGGTGGCGATCGCCAGCGACGTGAACGCCGTCGACATCACCGCCAGCGCCAGCACACCGGGGGCGAAGACGTCGATCGGCTCGTGCTCGAGGTCGAGGCCGATCCGCTCCGACCCGGTGACCCCGCCGATCAGGACGATCACCGGGATCACCACGGCGAGCAGGAGCTGCTCGCCGTTGCGGAGCATCAGCTTGGCCTCCATGCGGGCCTGCGCGAGGACCTGGCGGTGCAGGGGAGCCGCGCCGGGCATCGGGGTGAACGCTCCGGTCGTCATGGCGTCAGTCCCCGTCCGGTCAGCTGCAGGAAGACGTCCTCGAGGTTGCGCTGGCCCAGCGTCAGGGACTCCGGCAGCACGTCGTTGGTCTCGCACCATGCCGAGACCTTGGCCAGCGTCGACGCGTCGGCAGGCCCGGTGATGAGCAGGCTGACCTCGTCGAGCTGGGTGACCTCGGTCTCGGGGCCGAGGGTCGTGCCCAGCAGCTGGGGGGAGCCGGGCGGGAACGGGCGCGTCACCACGAGCCGGATCGTCGCGTGGCTGCCGCCGCGGGTGAGCTCCATCGGGCTCCCGGACACGATCAGCCGGCCGCGGTCGATGATGTGGATCTGGTCTGCCAGCCGTTCGGCCTCGTCCATGTAGTGGGTCGTCAGGACGACGGTGACGCCGTCGCTGCGCAGCTCGTCGAGCAGCTCCCAGGTCGCACGCCGCGCCTGCGGGTCCATCCCGGCCGTCGGCTCGTCCACGAACACGATCTCGGGGCGACCCACGATCGCCATCGCCAGCCCGAGGCGCTGCTGCTGGCCGCCGGAGAGCCGGCGGTACGGCGTACGCCCGCAGTCGCCCAGGCCCAGTCGGTCGGAGAGCATCGCGGTGTCGAGGGGGTGCGCGTGCAGGCTCGCGACGTGGTCGAGCATCTCCATCGCGCGCACGCCGCTCCAGGCGCCGCCGCCCTGGAGCATCACACCGATCCGGGGCAGCAGGTCACGCCGGTCGCGCACCGGGTCGAGTCCGAGGACGCGGACGGTGCCCTCCTGTGGTCGTCGGTAGCCCTCGCAGGTCTCGAGCATCGTCGTCTTGCCGGCGCCGTTGGGGCCGAGCACGGCGGTGATGGTGTTGCGATCGACCGTCAGCGAGAGCCCGTCGACCGCGACCTTGTCGCCGTACCTCATGACCATGCCGTCGACCGAGACGGCAGGAGAGGCGTCAGCGGGCACCCGAGAAGTGTAGGAACGGCATCGCCCTCACACCTCGGCGGCCTCGGTGATCGACCCACCCTCGCTGTCGGCCGGGATCCGGTCGAAGGCCGTCGGTGGCTCCCGCCACAGGTCGGGGAGTGTCCCGTTGCGCGCCTGCTCGACCGCGCGCCACACCCGCTGGGGCGTGCAGGGCAGGTCGATGTGGCGGACACCGAGGTGGCTGAGCGCGTCGACCACGGCGTTCTGCACGGCCGGCGTCGAGCCGATGGTGGCCGCCTCGCCGATGCCCTTGGCGCCGAGGGGGTTGACCGGTGTGGGCGTCTCGGTGTTGGACACCTCCCAGCTGATCGCGTCCGCGGCGGTCGGGATCGCGTAGTCGACGAACGTCGAGGTGAGCGGGTTCCCGGCGTCGTCGTACTCGAAGTGCTCCCACAGCGCCTGGGAGACGCCCTGCAGCACGCCGCCGTGCTGCTGCCCGCGGACGAGCAGCGGGTTGAGGACGCGTCCGCAGTCGTCGACCGCTACGTGGCGCAACGGCGTGACGTGCCCGGTCTCGGTGTCGACCTCGACGATCGAGACGTGCGCACCGAAGGGAAAGGTCGCCGCGTCCGAGACGAAGTCATGGGTGCCGGCGAGTCCACCCGACCGCGACGCGACCTCTGCCCACGACACCCGCGTGGCCGTGCCACGGACGCCGAAGCCGTCCTCGACGGCCTCGATGTCGGCCGCGGCGGCCTCGAGCAGCTGAGCAGCCACCTCGCGGGCCCGTTCGAGGACGACGTCGGCCGCTCCACCGACGGCGCTGCCGCCGAGCTGCAGCGACCGGGATCCCCCCGTCCCGCCGCCGCTGCGCACCAGTGCGGTGTCGGACTGGACGAAGCGGATCCGGTCCATCGGGATGCCCAGCCGGTCGGAGACGATCATCCCGAACGACGTCGCGTGTCCCTGCCCGTGCGCCGACGTGCCCGCCAGCACCGTGACCGAGCCGTCCTCGTGGACCTCGACCGACCCGAACTCCTCGCCGGCGAAGCCGGTGATCTCGACGTACGTCGAGATGCCGATGCCCAGCAGCTTCTCCGACCCTGCCTCGCGGCGCCGGGTCTGCTCGGCGCGGGCGGCCTCGACGTCGGCGATGCGCAGCGCCTCGCGCAGCGCGAGGTCGAAGTCGCCGACGTCGTACCTGGCGCCCGTCACGGTGTCGAAGGGGAAGGCGGCGGACGGGACCAGGTTGCGGCGGCGGATCTCCTCGGGCAGGAGGTCGAGCTCGTCGGCGGCGACGTCGACGAGCCGCTCGATGAGAGCCGCCGCCTCCGGCCGGCCCGCGCCTCGGAACGCGCCCATCGGTGCGGTGTTGGTGAGAGCCGCGATCGCGGCGTAGCGGATCGCCGGGAGGCGGTAGACACCCTGGGTCATCAGGTAGGTCCCGCCGAGGACGTTGCCACCGCCGAAGCCGCCATAGGCGCCGCAGTCGCCGACCAGGCGCAGCCGCATCCCGAGGAAGTGGCCTTCGCCGTCCACGCCGAGCTCGGCGTACTGCACCTGGCCGCGGCTGTGCATCGACAGCATCGTCTCGCTGCGCGTCTCGGCCCAGGTGACCGGCCGGCCGAGGGCCCGGGCGGCCGCGACGACCGCTGCGTGCTCGGCCACGGCCCCCGCCTTGCCGCCGAACGCGCCGCCGACGTGGGGAGTGATCACCCGGACCCGATCGGTCGGCAGCCCGGTGAACTCCGCGATCTGGTCGCGGGCCTGGTGCGGCTGCTGCGTCGCGATGTGCACGGTCAGGTCGCCGTCGCTCCCGGGCTCGACGAGGATCGCGTGGCCCTCCAGGGGAGCGGCGGACACCCGCTGGTTCTCCATCCGGACCCGGACGACGTGGGCGTCGGCCGGCCACGGGTCGCTCTGGTCGTCGTCCTTGCGGGAGCCGGCGACGTTGCTGCCACGCTGCTCGAACTGCAGCGGGGCGCCCTCGTCGAGCGCGCCCTCCATGTCGATGACCGCCGGGAGGACGTCGTAGTCGACCTCGACCAGCTCGGCTGCGTCGACGGCCTCGGCCCGGGTTGTGGCGACGACCAGGGCGACCGGCTCGCCGACGTAGCGCACCTTGTCGACCGCGATCGGTGGTCGGTTGAGCTCGTCCTCCCCGACGATCCCGAACGGCGGCATCCGCCGGCCTCCGAGGTCCGGACCGGTCAGCACGCGCACGACGCCCGGGGCGGCCGCGGCCAGCCCGGTGTCGATGCTCACCAGTCGCGCGTGCGCGACCGGGCTCCGGACGAAGACGGCGTGCAGCAGCCCCTCGCGCCGGAGGTTGGCGACGAACGTCGACGCTCCCACCAGAAGATCGGGGTCCTCGACCCGGCGGACGGTGGTCCCGAGTATCGATCCGGCCATGCCGACGAACCTAGCGCTCGGGCGGAGGGAGCGCGTGCGTCGCGAGGTAAGGGTCACCTTCCTTGAAGCAGTCGAAACAATAAAGGCACACTGGTGTTGTGGAATTCGACGAGGCGCCCCGCAAGAGCGGGGCAGCAGGACACGACGAGACGACGCGCCAGCGCGTCGCTCGGTCGATCCTCGTCAACGGACCCTCCACCGCGGCGGCGCTCGCCGAGCGGCTCGACCTGACCCCGGCCGCCGTACGCCGCCACCTCGACCAGCTCCTCGAGGAGGGCGAGGTCGAGGCCCGCGAGCCGCGGACCCAGGCGTCGCGAGGTCGAGGTCGTCCGGCCAAGGTCTTCGCGCTGACCGAGTCGGGACGCGATGCCTTCGACCAGCAGTACGACGACCTCGCCGCCCAGGCGCTCCGCTTCCTCGCGGAGACCGGTGGCGAGGAGGCCGTCCGGGAATTCGCGACCCGTCGGGTGGCGTTCATCCGGGAGAGGTTCGAGGGGATCCGGGCGGAGCACCCCGAGCTGGGGTCCGCGGAGATCCTGGCGCAGGTGTTCACCGCCGAGGGGTACGCCGCGACGGTTCGCGACAGCCCGGTCGGGGAGCAGCTGTGCCAGCAGCACTGCCCGGTTGCCCACGTAGCCCACGAGTTCCCGCAGTTGTGTGAGGCCGAGACCGAGGCGATCAGCCTGGTCCTCGGCAGCCACGTCCAGCGGCTGGCCACGATCGCCCACGGCGACGGGGTCTGCACCACCTGCATTCCCAGCAGCACAGCGAAGAGCACATCCACCAAGACGAAGGAGCGGGTCAGCTGATGACCACCATCGACGAGCGCAATCCCGAGCTCGAGGGCATCGGACGCTACGACTTCGGTTGGGCCGACTCCGACGCCGCCGGTGCGGCCGCGAAGCGGGGCCTGAGCGAGGAGGTCGTGCGTGACATCTCCTCGAAGAAGAGCGAGCCGCAGTGGATGCTCGACCTGCGACTCAAGGGCCTCAAGCTCTTCGGTCGCAAGCCCATGCCCAACTGGGGCTCGGACCTGTCGGGGATCGACTTCGACAACATCAAGTACTTCGTGCGCTCCAGCGAGAAGCAGGCGGCCACGTGGGACGACCTCCCCGAGGACATCAAGAACACCTACGACAAGCTCGGCATCCCGGAGGCGGAGAAGCAGCGCCTCGTCTCGGGCGTCGCGGCGCAGTACGAGTCCGAGGTCGTCTACCACTCGATCCGTGAGGACCTCGAGGAGCAGGGCGTCCTCTTCCTGGACACCGACACCGCACTCAAGGAGCAGCCGGAGCTCTTCCAGGAGTACTTCGGCACCGTGATCCCGGTCGGCGACAACAAGTTCGCCGCGCTGAACACCTCGGTGTGGTCGGGTGGCTCGTTCATCTACGTCCCGCCGGGCGTCCACGTGGACATCCCGCTGCAGGCCTACTTCCGGATCAACACCGAGAACATGGGTCAGTTCGAGCGCACCCTGATCATCGTCGACGAAGGTGCCTACGTGCACTACGTCGAGGGCTGCACGGCCCCGATCTACTCCTCCGACTCGCTGCACTCCGCGGTCGTGGAGATCATCGTGAAGAAGGGCGGCCGCTGCCGCTACACGACCATCCAGAACTGGTCCAACAACGTCTACAACCTCGTCACCAAGCGCGCCGTCTGCGAGGCCGGAGCCACCATGGAGTGGGTCGACGGCAACATCGGCTCGAAGGTGACGATGAAGTACCCCGCCGTCTACCTGATGGGCGAGCACGCGAAGGGCGAGACGCTCTCCATCGCGTTCGCGGGCGAGGGCCAGCACCAGGACGCAGGCGCCAAGATGGTGCACGCTGCGCCGAACACCTCGTCCTCGATCCTGTCGAAGTCGGTGGCGCGTGGCGGTGGGCGGACGTCGTACCGCGGCCTGATCCAGATCAACGAGGGCGCGCACGGCTCCAAGTCCAACGTGCTCTGCGATGCGCTGCTGGTCGACCAGATCAGCCGCAGCGACACCTACCCGTACGTCGACATCCGCGAGGACGACGTGTCGATGGGTCACGAGGCGAGCGTGTCGAAGGTCTCCGACGACCAGCTCTTCTACCTGATGTCGCGCGGCATGGAGCAGGACGAGGCGATGGCGATGATCGTGCGCGGCTTCATCGAGCCGATCGCGAAGGAGCTCCCGATGGAATACGCCCTCGAGCTCAACCGGCTCATCGAGCTGCAGATGGAGGGAGCGGTCGGCTGACCGCTGCCCCCACCCCCGCACGAACCGACGAACGTAGAGAGAACACCTGTAGTGACTGTGACCGACACCGCCCGCGAGAGCGTGGAGTCCGCCCTCGAGCAGGGGCCGGCGTTCAGCCACCTGAACCCGCCCCCGTCGTACGACCTCGCCGACCACCCGGTCCCGACGGGGCGCGAGGAGATCTGGCGATTCACGCCGCTCAAGCGACTGCTGGGGATCCTCGACGGCGAGGCGTCCGACGCCAGCCTGTCTTGGGAGACGACCCTGCCCGAGGGCGTCACGCTGACCGAGATCACCGCCGACCAGGCGCGTGAGATCGGCGAGCTCGCACCCAACGACCGCCCGTCCGCCCTGGCCGCCGCCCACGCCGGCGGCGCGATGCTGCTCGACGTCCCCGCGGAGGCCGAGATCACCGAGCCCGTCGTGCTGCGTCTGCACGGCGAGTCCGTGGACGACCTGGTCTGGGGCCAGCTGGTCATCCGGGTGGGGCGACACGCGCAGGCGACCGTCGTGGTCGTCCACACCGGCTCGGCGCGCTACTCCGCGATCACCACGGTGCTGGCCGGCGACGCCTCGAACGTCAGCGTGCTGTCGCTGCAGGACTGGGAGGACGACGCGGTGCACCTCGGCCGCGACGCCATCCAGGTCGGTCGGGACGCGAACGTCAAGCACACCTCGATCTCCTTCGGTGGCGACCTCGTCCGGATGCACGCCAACGTCGAGTACGCCGGCCCCGGCGGCTCGGCGGAGCTGCTCGGGCTCTACTTCGCCGACGAGGGCCAGCACCTCGAGCACCGCCTCTTCGCCGACCACAACGCGCCGAAGACCAAGAGCCACGTGCTCTACAAGGGCGCGCTGCAGGGGCAGGGTGCGCACACGGTGTGGATCGGCAATGTCCTGATCCGCAAGGTCGCCGAGGGCATCGAGACCTACGAGGAGAACCGCAACCTGGTCCTCTCCGACGGCTGCCAGGCCGACTCGGTGCCGAACCTCGAGATCGAGACCGGCGAGATCGAGGGAGCGGGCCACGCGTCCGCGACTGCGCGCTTCGACGACGAGCAGCTCTTCTACCTGCGCTCGCGCGGGGTCTCCGAGAAGGAGTCGCGCCGCCTCGTCGTGCACGGCTTCTTCAACGACCTGATCCGCAAGGTCGGCATCCCGTCGATCGAGGCGCAGCTGCTCGACACCGTCGAGGCCGAGCTGGCCAAGAACGTCCTCAAGGACTTCGACTGATGAGCTTCGAGCGGGCCTGTGCGGTCGCCGACGTTCCCACCGACGAGGCGCTCGGCGTCACGATCGGTGCGTACGACGTCGCGGTCGCCCGTCACGGCGACGAGTTCTTCGCCCTGCAGGACCTCTGCTCGCACGCCGCGGTCTCGCTGAGCGAGGGCGAGGTCGAGGACTGCACGATCGAGTGCTGGCTGCACGGCTCGCGCTTCGACCTCCGGACCGGCAAGCCCAGCAGCTTCCCGGCCACCGAACCCGTCGCAACCTTCCCGATCGAGGTCCGCGGCACCGACATCTTCATCGACACCACCACCACCCTGAACGGAGTCACCCCGGCATGAGCGAGCTCGTCATCAAGGACCTGCAGGTGTCCGTCGACACCGAGGACGGTCCCAAGGACATCCTCAAGGGCGTCACGCTGACCATCAAGGACGGCGAGACCCACGCCATCATGGGCCCCAACGGGTCGGGCAAGTCGACGCTGGCCTACTCGATCGCGGGCCACCCGAAGTACACGATCACCGGTGGCACCGTCACCCTCGACGGCGACGACGTCCTCGCGATGTCGGTCGACGAGCGGGCGCGGGCCGGCCTGTTCCTGGCGATGCAGTACCCCGTCGAGGTGCCCGGCGTCTCGGTCTCGAACTTCCTGCGGACGGCGAAGACCGCCCTCGACGGCGAGGCCCCCAAGCTGCGCACCTGGGTGAAGGACGTCAACACCGCGCTGGAGAAGCTCAACCTCGACCCGACCTTCGGCACCCGCTCGGTCAACGAGGGCTTCTCCGGCGGCGAGAAGAAGCGCCACGAGATCGCCCAGCTGGAGCTGCTGAACCCGAAGGTCGCGATCCTCGACGAGACCGACTCCGGCCTCGACATCGACGCGCTGAAGATCGTCTCGGAGGGCGTCAACCGCTTCCGCGAGCAGGAGGGCAAGGGCGTCCTGCTGATCACCCACTACACCCGCATCCTGCGCTACATCGAGCCCGACTACGTGCACGTCTTCGTCGACGGCAAGATCGCCGAGCAGGGCGGCCCCGAGCTCGCCGAGGAGCTCGAGGCCTCGGGCTACGAGAAGTACCTCACGGCGACGGTCTGACATGACCACCATGCAGCTGGCCGGCCTCCTCCCCGAGCTGGAGGTGATCCGCGCCGACTTCCCGATCCTGGACCGGACCGTCGCGGGTGGCCTGCCGCTGGTCTACCTCGACAGCGCCAACACCTCGCAGAAGCCCCAGGTCGTCATCGACACGATGGTCGACCACCTGGAGCGGCACAACGCCAACGTCGCGCGCGCCATGCACACGCTGGGTGCCGAGGCGACCGAGGCGTTCGAGGAGGGTCGCGACCGGGTGGCGGCGTTCATCAACGCGCCGAGCCGCGACGAGGTGATCTTCACCAAGAACGCCTCCGAGGCGCTCAACCTGGTCGCCAACACGCTCGCGTGGGCTCGCGGTCCTCTGCAGATCGGTGAGGGCGATGTGGTCGTCACGACCGAGATGGAGCACCACTCCAACATCGTGCCGTGGCAGCTGCTCACCGAGCGCACCGGCGCGACGCTGAAGTGGTTCGGCATCACCGACGAGGGTCGGCTCGACCTGTCGAACATCGACGAGCTGATCACCGAGCGCACCAAGGTCGTCACCCTGACCTGGGTGTCCAACATGCTCGGCACGATCAACCCGGTCGCCGACATCGCCCGACGGGCGCACGAGGTCGGCGCGATCGTCGTGCTCGATGCGTCCCAGGCCGCGCCGCAGCTGCCCGTCGATGTCGTGGCCTCCGGCGCCGACGTCGTCGTCTTCACCGGCCACAAGGTCGTCGGCCCGACCGGCATCGGCGTGCTCTGGGGCAGGCGTGAGCTGCTCGAGCAGCTGCCGCCCTTCCTCGGCGGCGGCGAGATGATCGAGACCGTGCGGATGGAGCGATCGACGTACGCCGGGATCCCGCACAAGTTCGAGGCCGGCACCCCGCCGATCGTCGAGGCGGTCGGTCTCGGCGCCGCGGTCGAGTACCTCTCCCACATCGGGATGGACGCGATCCACCGGCACGAGCAGACGATCACGGCGTACGCCCTCGAAGGACTGGCGACCGTGCCCGGCCTGTCGGTCCTGGGCCCGCTGGACGCCGCCGAGCGCGGGGGAGCGATCTCCTTCGAGCTCGACGGCGTGCACCCGCACGACATCGCGCAGGTGCTCGACTCGCGCGGCATCGCCGTGCGCGCAGGACACCACTGCGCGAAGCCGGCGCACGCACGCTTCGGGGTGCAGAGCTCGACCCGGATGTCGTCGTACCTCTACACGACGCCGGCCGAGATCGATGCGTTGGTCGAGGGCCTGGAATACACCCGTTCGTACTTCAAGTTGGGTTGATCGATGGCTAACGAACTCGACACGCTCTACCAGGACATCATCCTCGACCACGCGAAGCGTCGGCTGAACGCCGGGCTGCGCGAGCCGTTCGAGGCCGAGGTCCACCACGTCAACCCCACGTGCGGCGACGAGGTCACCCTGCGCCTGCACCTCGACGGCGACGTCGTGCGTGACATCTCGTACGACAACCAGGGCTGCTCGATCTCGTCGGCGTCCGCGTCGGTGATGACCGAGCTGCTCATCGGCAAGACCGTCGCCGAGACCCAGCCGATCTACGACGCCTTCCTCGAGATGATGCGGGGCAAGGGCCAGGTCGAGCCCGACGAGGACGTCCTCGAGGACGCGATCGCCTTCGCCGGTGCTGCCAAGCTCACGGCCCGCATCAAGTGCGCACTACTGTCCTGGATGGCCTACCAGGACGCCCTCACCCGAGCCCAGGAGGACTCCCATGCCTGACCACTCCGACCTTCCTGACGTCCCCGAGGCCGTGCTCTCCGGCGGCGTCGGCACGTCGACCGTGTCCATCGAGGACGTCACCGAGGCGATGAAGGACGTCGTCGACCCCGAGCTCGGCATCAACGTCGTCGACCTCGGTCTCGTGTACGGCGTGCACATCGACGAGGACACCAACCTCGTCCTGGACATGACGCTGACCTCCGCGGCCTGTCCGCTGACCGACGTGATCCAGGACCAGACCAACGGCGCTCTCGAGGGCCTGGTCAACGACGTGCTGATCAACTGGGTCTGGATGCCGCCGTGGGGCCCGGACAAGATCACCCCCGACGGTCGCGAGCAGCTGCGGGCGCTGGGCTTCAACGTCTGAGGTGCTGTCGCGGCCGCCGGCCACCACCAGTCGCAGATCCCCGGGCATGACTTCTCGTACCCTGCGAGGGTGTCCCTCCTGTCCCGCAGGAGCGGCTGACCCGTTGGGTCTCGAACTTCACGGAGCGGCACGGCGACCCCGAGGTCCGACGACGGCGCGCTGAGCGGCGTCGCCGCAGACGGCTCGACCTTCCGGGCGCGCCTCCCTTCGCGACGTCGTACGTCGGACCGCCCGACGTGGCGGACTTCGTCGAGGCGATCCAGCCTCCCGTGGACTGGGGCGTCCTGTTGGTCCGCAAGGGTGGGTTCGCGATCGCCCGGCTCAGTGGGCCGAAGACGATCGACAGCAAGGTCGGGCAGCGCCACGTGCAGGGTCGCACCAAGGCGGGCGGGCAGAGCCAGCAGCGGTTCGCCCGGCGCCGGGACAATCAAGCGCGGCAGGCGTACGAGGCCGCCGCCGAGCACGCGGCTCGGATTCTCGCTGGACTGACCGGGCCGATCGTCGCCGGGGGAG
Source organism: uncultured Actinomycetota bacterium (assembly GCA_963717855.1). Lineage (GTDB taxonomy): Bacteria > Actinomycetota > Actinomycetes > Propionibacteriales > Nocardioidaceae > Nocardioides. The sequence continues at coordinate 139,269 of CAVQXF010000002.1, forward strand.
ACCGGCCCGCGGTCGACGAGGTGCTGGCCGATTCGCGACTGCGCCGGTTGACGGTCGTGGGGCCGTGGCTCGCCGTACCGGATCCGCGGAGGGGCGTCCTGGAGCAGTCTGTGCGAGACGCGCTGGCGGTGCAGGTCGAGGTCCACAACAAAGCTGATGGTCGAGCTGGGACGACACGGCGCCAGGGTGGTCGGCGAGCGTGAGCCAGGCGCGGTCCGTCGTCCTCTCGCAGCGCGGGTGACTGGGGCGAACGCGCGGCGGCGCGGACTGGATCCCCCGGCGGGCTCGTCGAGTGCGCGTGCACCAACGCGAGCGGCGGCCTCAGCGGAAGCCGTCGTGCCGGCCCAGCAGGCCGAGGCCGCGGCTGGTCATGGCGATGGCGTCGGTGCGGTGGTGCCGACCTGCTCGCCGGCGTAGCGGAGGTAGGATGGCCGGGGCGTAGCCGGCTGCGCCGTCCCAGGGCGCCAGCACGGTGAGGCTCAGCCCGGGCGGGCGCTTCGACGGAGGTCCAGCTGACCGTCCCGTCCGAGACGCTGTGCCGCTTCGACTGCCACCTGCGCGGCCGCTCGCGCGCCGGGCGACGCACACCAGGCAGTCGGCGCACAAGGTGACTCGCAGGGTGAGCTTGGCGGCGTGCGGTCGCCGCGGCGCGCGCCGGCATCCGGCCCACCAGGAGCCGGCGCGCTGACGCCGGATCCGAGAGCGATGCAGGCGGCCCGGGCGAGCAGTCCGTCCGTCGTCGTGACCGCGGGCCCGGCCGGTCGAGCTCCACCGAGGGACGCACGCCCACCGCCGAAGGTTGCCGGACGGAGTCGGGAACATTCGAAGGGTGACCGGTGAGAGCGTCATCGACGTCCGCGGCCTGGTGAAGACGTTCGGGCTTCCGGGCCCTCGACGGGCTCGACCTCGAGGTCCGCGCCGGGCGAGGTGCACGGCTTCCTCGGCCCGAACGGCGCCGGCAAGTCGACCACGATCCGGGCGCTGCTCGGCCTGCTCCGCGTCGACGGCGGTACGGCGACCGTCCTCGGCCTCGACCCGTGGCGGGACGCCGTGGCGATCCACCGCCGGCTCGCCTACGTGCCCGGGCGACGTCGCGCTGTGGCCGAACCTGTCCGGCGGCGAGACCATCGACATGCTGCTGCGGATGCGCGGAGCGGACCCGCGCGCCAGCCGCCGCGACGAGCTGCTCGAGCGCTTCGACCTCGACCCGACCAAGAAGGGCCGCGCGTACTCCAAGGGCAACCGGCAGAAGGTCGCGCTGGTGGCGGCGCTTCGCGGCGGACGTCGACCTGCTGGTGCTCGACGAGCCGACGTCCGGGCTCGACCCGCTGATGGAGCAGGTGTTCGCGCGAGTGCGTCGCCGAGCAGGTGGCGACCGGGCACGACCGTGCTGCTCTCCAGCCACATCCTCAGCGAGGTCGAGCGAGCTGGCCGACCGGGTGACGATCATCCGCGACGGAGGGCGGTCGAGTCCGGCACGCTCGGCGAGCTGCGACACCTGCGCCGCAGCCGGATCCGGGCCACGTCGTCGGGACCGTGCCGGACCTCGCGGGACGCCGCGGCGTCCACGACCTGGTGGTCGACGGAGGACCGCGTGACCTGCACCGTCGACCCCGACGCGCTGCCCGCCGTGCTGCGCCGCGCTGACCGGCGCCGGCGTCACCGCGCTGACCAGCGCGCCGCCGACGCTCGAGGAGCTGTTCCTCGACGCCTACCGGCCCCGGGTACGGCCGCGCCGTGAGCCGACTCGCCGGCACCTGCCGTGGCGCGGCACGCGCTGCGCCGCGACCGGGTGCTGGTCGCGGTCTGGGTGGTGCTGCTGGTGCTGTCGTCTACGCCTCGGCCGCGGCGACCGCCAGGCTCTACCCGACCGACGCCGACCGGGTCGACGCCGCCCGCGCGATCAACGCGAGCCCCGCGGTGGTCGCGCTCTACGGCCCGATCCTCGACGTGCACAGCCAGGGCGAGCTCGCGATGACCAAGATGACGGTGCTGTACGCCGTCTTCGTGGCGCTGCTGTTCCTCGTCGTCGTCCGCCGGCACACCCGCACCGAGGAGGAGTCCGGCCACGCCGAGCTGCTCGCCGGCACGGCGATCGGGCCGGACACGCTGCCTCGCTGCGGCGGTCCTGGTCGGGGCGGTGGTCTCGCTCGTCGTCGGGGCGCTCGCCGCGGTCGCCAACGTCGCCGGCGGGCTGCCGGTCGCCGGCTCGGTCGCGTTCGGCGCCTCGTGGACCGGCATCGGGCTGGTCGCCGTCGGTGTCACCGCGGTCGCCTGCCAGCTCTCGGCCAGCAGCCGGACCTGCGCCGGCATCGCCGGCGCCGCGATCGCGGTGCTCTACCTGCTCCGTGCCGTCGGCGACGTCGGACCGACCTGGCTGAGCTGGCTGACGCCGTTCGGCTGGAAGACCCGGCTGCGCGCCTGGAGCGACCCGCGCTGGTGGGTGCTGCTGCTGTACGTCGCGTCCGCGGCCGCCCTGGTCGTCGCCGCGCACCTGCTGCGCGCCCGCCGCGACCTCGGCTCCGGGCGTGTTCGCCGCCCGGCCCGGTCCGCGCGACGGCCGCCCGCGGCTCGCCGACGCGCTCGCCCTGGCCTGGCGACAGCACCGGGCCGCGCTGGCTGTCGTGGACCGTCGCCGTCGCCGCGCTCGGCGCGGTGCTGGGTGCGATCGCCCCCGGCGTCGGCGACCTGCTCGACACCGATGCCGGCCGCGAGCTGATCGAGAGCCTCGGCGGCGTCGGTGCGCTGCAGGACGCGCTGCTGGCCGCGGTGCTCTCGATCGCGGCCGTCGTCGATCACCTGCTTCGGGATCTCGCGTCGTCGCGCACGCCAGCGCCGACGAGCACGACGGCCGCACCGAGCAGGTCCTGGCCACCGCCACGTCGCGCGACCCGGTCCTTCGCGGCCGGTGGTCGTCGCCGCTGCTCGGGCCGCCTGGCTGCTCGCGGTGACCGGCCTGGCCACCGGCTCTCGGGCTCGGCCGCGACGTGGGCGGCCTGGTCGAGGCCGCGCTCGCCCAGCTGCCCGCCGTCTGGGTCGTGCTCGGCATCACCGCGCTGCTCTTCGCGGTCCGCAGCGGCTGGGCCGTGCCGGGCTGGGGCGCTGGTCGCGCTCTTCGTGGTGCTCGGCCAGCTCGGCGACCTGTTGCACCTGCCGGGCTGGGTCACCGGGCTCTCGCCGTACGCCCACGTGCCGGCGATGCCGGTCGAGGCGTTCGCCGCGGCGCCGGCGCTGGTCCTGACCGCCCTGGCCGCGCTGCTGCTGGTCACCGCGTGGTGGCGCTACGGCGCGCGCGACATCGGCTAGCGTCCGAGCCATGTGGCAGCCCGAACCCGGGTGGCACCCGCTGCCGGGCGGCAGCGGCACGTCCACCGTCGGCGTGTGGCGCACCGTGCTCGGCGATCAGCCCGTGGTCGTCAAGCGGCTCGCCGCGCCCGTCGCCGACGACCCGGCCGAGCTCAGCGACCCGCGCCACTTCGCCTACTGGCGCCGCGCGGCCGACGTGGTCACCGCCGGCCCGTCGCTGGAGACGCCCGGCCTGCGCGCGCCGCGGCTCACCGCCGTCGAGGAGGACGACGACGGCATCACGCTCGACCAGGAGTGGGTCGAGGACGCCGCCAACAGCGGGCTGTTCGGCGCCCACGCGCTCGGCCGGTTCGCCGGCGCCGACCTGGGCGCCGCGCCCTGGCTGGCCCGCGACCAGCTGCGCGACCGGATGGCCCGCGTCGAGCGCCGCGGCGGCTGGCCGACGCTGGCCCGGACGACGGTCGCCGACGTCGCCGACCACCTCTGGCGGCGGCGCGGCGAGCTGCTCGACGGCTGCCGACGCGCTGGCCCAGGTGCCGCAGCACGGCGACCCGACCCGGCCAACCTGCTCGGCCGCGTCGGCGACGACGTGCTCGCCATCGACTGGGCGACGCTCGGCACCGGCCCGGTCGGCGCCGACCTCGGCTACTACGCCCTCGGCGCGCGCGAGGAGTTCGAGCCGCTGCTCGACGCCTACCTGCTCGGCCTGCCCGACGGGCTGGCCACCCGCGACGAGGTCACCCTCGGCGCCCGGGTCACCGCGGTCTTCACGGCCCTCAACCGCGCCGAGTGGGCGCTGGCCCGGGTCGCCGGCGGCGAGGGCGCCCTGGCCGGGAAGTACCGCCACCCCGCGGTCGCGCCGCACCTGCGCGCGCTGCAGCGGCAGTTCCCGCAGATCGAGGCGCTGGTCGGGCCTAGCAGGTCAGAGCGCTCCGGCCGCGAAGGTGTCGCACGCCTCGAGCGTGCCGTCGCGGTAGCCGGTGGTGAACCACCGCACCCGCTCCTCCGACGAGCCGTGGGTCCACGACTCGGGGTCGACGTCGCCGCCGGACTGCTGCTGGATCCGGTCGTCGCCGACGGCCTTGGCGGCGTCGAGCGCCTGCTGCGATGTCGTCCTGGGTGAGGTCGAAGATCAGCACGTTGCCGTCGTCGTCTGGTGGTCGTCGCCGCCTTGGCCCACATGCCGGCGTAGCAGTCGGCCTGCAGCTCGAGCCGCACCGAGTCGCTCTTCGGGCCCTGCTGGGTCTTCACCTTGCCCATCGTGCCGAGCAGGTTCTGGATGTGGTGGCCGTACTCGTGGGCCAGCACGTACGGCTCGACGAAGCCGCCGCCCGGGCCGCCGAGCTGGCCCTCGAGCACGTCGTCGAAGAAGGTGGTGTCGAGGTAGATCGTCTGGTCGGTGGGGCAGTAGAACGGGCCGACGTCGGCGGTGGCGCCGCCGCAGCCGGTGCCGATGCCGCCGGTGAAGGTCTCGACCTTCTGCTCGGCTCGAACGCGCGTCGGCCTGGGCGGGCAGGGTGTCGCTCCAGTAGTCGTCGAGCGAGTTCTCGACGGCCGACGCGGGCGCAGTCGGCGTGCGTTGGCGTCCGCGCCGGTCTGGCACTCGTCGTAGCGGCCGGTGTCGGCATCCGGCTGGTCGTCGGCCGCCGCCGCCCGAGCCGCCACCCAGCCACATGCTGAGCACGACGATGATCACCACGATGATCAGGCCACCGATGCCGCCGCCGGCGATGCCGCCGGGGATCGGGATGCGCGCCGCCACCGCCGCCACCACCGCCCGCGCCGGCGCGACCTGCGTCGCCCATCCGCCTGGTGTCGAGCCGGGCCTTGGGGTTGAACCGCATGTGCGCCTCCGGTCGCCGATGTCAGACGCGGACAGCGGTACCCGCCACCTAGACTTCGCGACCCTCATGATCACCGCCCACCAGCTCGAGGTCCGCGCCGGCGCACGCCTCCTCATGGAGGACGTCAGCTTCCGGGTCGCCGCCGGCGACAAGGTCGGCCTGGTCGGGCGCAACGGCGCCGGCAAGACCACGCTCACCAAGATCCTCGCCGGCGAGGCGCTGCCCGCGTCGGGCACGGTGCAGACCACCGGCGAGGTCGGCTACCTGCCGCAGGACCCGCGCACCGGCGACCCCGAGGTGCTCGCCCGCGACCGGATCCTCTCCGCCCGCGGCCTCGACGACGTCGTACGCCGGCTGCGCCAGGCCGAGACCGACATGGGCAGCGACGACCCCGCCGTCCGCGAGAAGGCGATGCGCCGCTACGAGCGCGCCGACGCCGAGCTGCACGCCGGCGGCGGGTACGCCGCCGAGTCCGAGGCCGCGACGATCGCGTCGAGCCTCGGGCATCGAGGAGCGGATCCTCGCCCAGCCGCTCAAGACGCTCTCCGGCGGCCAGCGCCGCCGGGTCGAGCTGGCCCGGATCCTGTTCTCCGGCGCCGAGACGCTGCTGCTCGACGAGCCCACCAACCACCTCGACGCCGACTCGATCGTCTGGCTGCGCGACTTCCTCAAGGCCCACCAGGGCGGCCTCATCGTGATCAGCCACGACACGGCGCTGCTCGAGGCGACCGTCAACAAGGTGCTGCACCTCGACGCCAACCGCGCCGAGATCGACGTCTACAACATGGGCTGGAAGACGTACCTGCACCCAGCGCGAGACCGACGAGAAGCGCCGCAAGCGCGAGCGGGCCAACGCCGAGAACAAGGCCAAGACGCTCACCGACCAGGCCAACCAGATGCGCGCCAAGGCCACCAAGGCCAAGGCCGCGCAGTCGATGCTCAAGCGCGCCGAGAAGATGATGGCCGGCCTCGAGGGCGAGCGCGCCGCCGACAAGGTCGCCCGGATCAAGTTCCCCGCGCCCGCGCCGTGCGGCAAGACGCCGCTCACCGCCGCCGAGCTGTCGAAGTCCTACGGCTCGCTCGAGGTCTTCACCGACGTCGACCTGGCCATCGACAAGGGCTCGCGGGTCGTCATCCTCGGCCTCAACGGCGCGGGCAAGACCACGCTGCTGCGCATCCTGGCCGGCGTCGACCAGCCCGACACCGGCGAGGTCGTGCCCGGCCACGGGCTCAAGCTCGGCTACTACGCCCAGGAGCACGAGACCCTCGACGCCGACCGCACCGTGCTCGAGAACATGCAGCAGCGCCGCGCCGCAGCTCACCGACACCGAGGCGCGCAGCGTGCTCGGCTCGTTCCTGTTCTCCGGCGACGACGCCCACAAGCCGGCCGGGGTGCTCTCCGGCGGCGAGAAGACCCGGCTCGCGCTGGCGATCCTGGTGGTCTCGAGCGCCAACGTGCTGCTCCTCGACGAGCCCACCAACAACCTCGACCCGGCCTCCCGCGAGGAGGTGCTCGGCCGCGATCCGCACCTACGAGGGCGCGATCATCCTGGTCACCCACGACGAGGGCGCGGTCGCGCGCTCGAGCCCGACCGGGTGCTGCTGCTGCCCGACGGCGACGAGGACCTCTGGAACGACGACTACGTCGACCTGGTCTCGCTCGCCTGACCGGTGCCCACGTCTAGGGTTCGGGTCATGGACCCGAAGACGCTCGCCGCCGCCGGCCTGCCCTTCGACGTGGCCGGCCCGGTCGCCACGATCACGCTCGACCGGCCCGACCGTACGCAACGCCCAGACGCCCGCGATGTGGCACGCGCTGGCGGCGATCGGCGCCGAGCTGCCCCGACGACGTCCGGGTCGTCGTGGTGCAGGGCGCGGGCACGGCGTTCTCCGCCGGGCTCGACCGGCGCGATGCTCGACCCCGCCGGCAGCGGCCCGGACTCGGTCGCGTCGCTGCTGACGCGCTCCGACGACGAGATGTCGCGCGGCGATCGACGGCTACCAGCAGGGCTTCACCTGGCTGCGCGACCCGCGCTTCGTGTCGATCGCCGCGGTGCACGGCTACGCCATCGGCGCCGGCTTCCAGCTCGCGCTCTCCTGCGACCTGCGGGTGCGTCGCCGACGACGCCCAGTTCTCCATGAAGGAGCCGCGCTCGGCCTGGTGCCCGACCTGACGGGAACAAAGCCGCTGGTCGAGCGCGTTGGCTACGCCCGGGCGCTGGAGATCTGCGCCACCGCCCGGATGGTCGGGGCCGCCGAGGCCGTCGACATCGGGCTGGCGCTGGCCGCCGTGCCCGCCGACGAGCTCGACGGCGACGGTCGCCGACCTCGCCGGCCGCCCTGACCGCGCCGATGGCCGGCGCGGTCGCGCGAGACCAAGGCGCTGCTGCAGGGCGCCGCCGACCGCGACCTCGACGACCAGCGGCGCGCTCGAGCGGGAGGCCCAGGTCCGCCGGTTCCGCGAGCTGGCCGCGCTGATGGGCGGCTGACGGAGAGGACGGCGAGCGGATGTCGATGGGGATGCGGCATCGGCCCGGCGTGGCGCACCTGCGCACCGACCGCAGCGTCGGCCGAGCAGCGGCTCGCCCGCGGCACGGTCCGCCGGGTGCTCGGCTTCGCCGCGCCCGCACCGCGGCTGATCGCGCGTCTTCCTCGTCCTCACGGTCGTCGACGCCGGCCTGGTCGTCGGTCACCCCGCTGCTGGTGCAGCGCATCGTCGACGACGGCATCCTGCAAGAGCGACAGCGGCCTGGTCGACCTGGCTCGCGCTGGCCATGGCCGGCGTCGCGGTCGTCGACGCCGCTGCTCGAGCGTCGTCATGGGCTGGCTCTCCTCGCGGATCGGCGAGGGGCTGATCTACGACCTGCGCACCCAGGTCTTCGCCCACGTGCAGCGCATGTCGCTGGCGTTCTTCACCCGCACCCAGACCGGCGCGCTCGTCTCCCGGCTCAACAACGACGTGATCGGCGCCCAGCGCGCGTTCACCTCGACGCTGTCCGAGCACCGTCTCCAACGCGATCGCCGTGGTCGTGGTCGGCATCACGATGCTCGCGCTGAGCTGGCAGGTCACCCTGCTGTGCCTGGCGCTCTTCCCGATCCTGTTCCTCGCCTCGCGCTGGGTCGGCAGCCGGCTGGCCGGCCTGACCCGCGACCAGATGGACGGCAACGCCGACCTGGGCAACGCGATGACCGAGCGGTTCAACGTCGGCGGCGCGATGCTGCTCAAGCTCTTCGGCCGCCGCGACGAGGAGGACGCGCTCGTTCGCCGACGAAGGCCGGCCGGGTGCGCGACCTCGGCATCCGGATCCCGCTGATCACCCGGGTCTTCGGCGCCGCGCTGATCGCTGGTCCCGGCGCTCGCCACCGCGCTCGTCTACGGCGTCGGCGGCCACCTGGCGATCGACGGCACGCTGACCGTCGGCACCCTGCTCGCGCTGGCGACGCTGCTGCTGCGGCTGCTCGGCCCGCTGCAGGGCCTCTCCAACGTCCGCATCGACGTGATGACCGCGCTGGTCAGCTTCGAGCGGGTCTTCGAGGTGCTCGACCTGCCCTCGCTGATCGCAGGAGAAGCCCGACGCCGTCGCGCTGCCGCCGTCGGCCGCGCGGCTCGAGTTCGACCACGTCGCGTTCCGCTACCCGCGCGCCGACGAGGTCTCGCTGGCCTCGCCTCGAGGCGGTCGCCCGCGCTCGAGTCCCGCGACACCGGCCAGGTGCTCCACGACGTCACGCTTCACCGCCGAGCCCGGCCAGATGGTCGCCCTGGTCGGCCCGTCCGGCGCCGGCAAGACCACGATCACCCACCTCGTCGCGCGGCTCTACGACGTCGACCGCGGGCGCGGTCCGCGTCGGCGGCCACGACGTGCGCGACGTGACCCTGCAGTCCCTCGAGGACGCGGTCGGCTACGTCACCCAGGACGCCCACATGTTCCACGACACGATCCGCGCCAACCTGCTCTACGCCCGCCCCGACGCCACCGACGAGCGAGGTCTGGGCGGCCCTCGAGGCCGCCCAGATCGCGCACCCTCGTCCGCACCCTGCCCGACGGCCTCGACACCGTCGTCGGCGACCGCGGCTACCGGCTCTCCGGCGGCGAGCGGCAGCGGCTGGCGATCGCCCGGCTGCTGCTCAAGGCGCCCGCCGATCGTCGTGCTCGACGAGGCCACCGCCCACCTCGACTCCGAGTCCGAGGCCGCCGTCCAGCGGGCCCTCGACGCCGCGCTGGAGGGCCGCACGTCGCTGGTGATCGCCCACCGGCTCTCGACGGTCCGCAACGCCGACCAGATCCTGGTCGTCGACGACGGCCGGATCGTCCAGCGCGGCACCCACGCCGAGCTGCTCGCCGAGGGCGGCCTCTACGCCGACCTCTACCGCACCCAGTTCGTCGAGGACCTGCCGGCCTGACCCGGCCTAGGGTCGCGGCATGGATCTCGGACTGACGCGACCGCGTCTACGTCGTCACCGGCGGCGCCGCGCGGCCTCGGGCCGCGCCACCGCCGAGGCGCTGGTCGCCGACGGCGCCCGGGTGGTGGTCTCGGGCCGCAGCGCCGAGAGCGTCGCCGACGCGGCCGTCGGCCGCGCTCGGGCGACGCGCGCCGTGGCGGTGGTCGCCGACAACGCCGACCCGGCGACGCCCGGCGCGGCTGGTCGACGCCGCCCGGTCGAGCGCTACGGCCGGCTCGACGGGGCGCTGATCACCGTCGGCGGCCCGCCGCCGGGACCGGTCACCGACGACCACCGACGAGCAGTGGACCGCCGCGTTCGAGTCGGTGTTCCTCGGCGGCCTGCGGCTCGGCCCGCGAGGTCGGCCGCGGAGCTGGGCGACGGGCGGCTCGATCGCGCTTCGTGCTGTCGTCCAGTCGGTGCAGTCGCCGATCGCCGGCCTGGCCATCTCCAACGGCCTGCGGCCGGGCTGGCGATGGTCGCCAAGACCCTCGCCGACGAGCTCGGCCCGCGCGGGATCCGGGTCAACGGGCTGCTGCCCGGGCGGGTCGACACCGACCGGGTGCGCCGAGCTCGACGCAGCCGACCGGCGACGCCGACGGCCGCCCGGCGACGGCGGCCGCGCGGCGATCCCGCTGCGCCGCTACGGCGAGCCCGGAGGAGTTCGGCCGGGCGGCGGCGTTCCTGCTGTCGCCGGCGGCGTCGCTTCGTCACCGGCGTCGATGCTGCCCGGTCGACGGCGGCATGCTCCGCGCTCGCTCTGACGCGTCGCGCTCGGCCTGGCCCGAGGCCGGGCCTTGCCGCGGCGGCCCGCTTCGGCTGCGGCCGTCGGCGCGAGCCGTCGCCGCGGCTGCTGCGCCACTCGTCGTAGGCCAGGTAGACGAAGCCGAAGACCGCCAGCAGCCCGAAGAACCACCACTGCAGGCCGTAGAAGAAGTGCGGGCCGTTGTCGAGGTCGGGCAGCTCGACCGGCACCAGGCCGCGTCGGCCGGCTGCGGCGTCCTCGGTCTCGAGCGTCGACGAAGCCGCCGTAGACGCGGCAGGCCGATCGCCGTGGCCGATCTCGGCGCTGGAGATCGCGCGGGTGGACCGGTCGGTCGACCGCGGTGCTGCCGCCGGTGGCGTCGGCGCGGACCCAGCCGGTCGACGGTGACCTCGCCGGCGGGCGGGGCGGGGACGTCGCCGGGCGTCGGCGCCCGCGTTGTCGGTCTCCAGCCAGCCGCGGTCGACCAGCAGCGCGGTGCCGTCGGCGGTGACGCAGCGGGGACGACGACGTCGACGCCGGAGGCGCCGTCGCGGGTGCTGGTAGCGCACCACGACCGTGTCGTCGGCGTCGTAGGTGCCGGTCGCGGTGACCCGGCGCCACTCGTCGCTCGTCGGCGACCGGGCGGCCCGGCGGCGAGCACGTCGCCGACCGGGGCCGGGCGCGGTCCTCGTTGGTCGCGCGACGATCGGCGTTGGCGGCCTTGCGGTCGTGCGAGCCGGTGGAACTGCCACTCGCCCAGCCACGCACGCGGCGTAGGCCAGCACGCACGACGACGAGCGGCGAAGAGCACCCAGCGCCGGCTGAGCAGGAACCGTCACGGACCGCACCCGCGAGGCTAGTCCGCGGCACGGCCGGGTCGACGCCGGTGCCCAGCGGCCTCGTAGGACTGGGTGCATGACGCACCGGCAGCCTCGCTGGACGCGCTACGGCCGGGTCGCGACCGACCTGCGGGTCTCGCTGACCGACCGCTGCAACCTGCGCTGCACCTACTGCATGCCGGCGGAGGGCCTGGACTGGCTGCCGGACGACGAGCGTGCTCACCGACGACGAGGTCGTCCGGCTGGTCACGGATCGCGCGTCGAGCGGCTCGGCGTCCGCGAGGTGCGCTTCACCGGCGGCGAGCCGCTGGTGCGCCGCGGGCTGCGTCGACATCGTCCGCCGTACGACGGCGCTCGCGCCGCGTCCCGAGACCTCGATGACCACCAACGCGCTCGGCCTGGCCCGCACGGCGCACGCGCTCGCCGAGGCCGGCCTCGACCGGGTCAACGTCAGCCTCGACACCGTCCGCCCCGACGACGTTCCACGACGATCACCCGCCGCGACCGGCTCGCACGACGTGGTCGCCGGCCTCGAGGCCGCCGCAGGCGGCCGGGCTCGGCCCGGTCAAGGTCAACGCCGTGCTGATGCGCGGCGTCAACGACGACCAGGCGCCCGAGCTGCTGCGCTGGTGCCTCGAGCGCGGCTACGAGCTGCGGTTCATCGAGCAGATGCCGCTCGACGCCCAGCACGGCTGGAGCCGCGACGGCGATGGTCACCGCCGACGAGATCCTCGCGTCGCTCGGCACCGCGTTCGCGCTCGACGCCGGCCGAGCGAGCCGCGGGGCAGCGCGCCCGCCGAGCTGTTCGCCGTCGACGGCGGCCCGGCCACCGTCGGGCGTCATCGCCTCGGTCACCCGGCCGTTCTGCGGCGACTGCGACCGGGTGCGGCTCACCGCCGACGGCCAGGTCCGCAACTGCCTGTTCGCCCGCGAGGAGTCCGACCTGCGCGCGCGCGCTGCGCGGCGGCGCCGACGACGACGAGATCGCCGACCGCTGGCGTGACCGCGATGCTCGGCAAGCGCCCGGCCACGGCATCGACGACCCGACGTTCCTGCAGCCCGACCGGCCGATGTCCGCGATCGGCGGCTGAGCGGCCCGTCGGCGTCGAGCTCGCCGCGTCGCGCGGGCGGCACGACGTCCTTGAGGAACTGCGCGCGCGCCGAGGAAGTCCGAGAGCGACTCCCGGTGCTCGTCGCACGCCAGCCAGACCTTGCGCCGCTCCGGCGTGTGCAGCTTGGGGTTGTTCCACAGCAGCTCCCACAGTCGCCGGCGCCTGGCAGCCCTTGGCCGAGCAGACGTCGGGGTCGCGTCGGCTCCTCGCGTCACGGAGTCCTCCAGGAAACGTGAAGTGGTGCCGGACGACCACGGGGAGAGCGTCCGGCACCACGGCCGAGCCGGGACGGGGGAGACCCGGCTCGCACGTCGATTCTGGCACTCCGGCGGGCGGAGTCAAGGACGCGCGCCGCGTGCCTCGCGCGGCTCGGAGATCGTGCGCCGGCGCCGGGCCGAGCTCCGGGCGGCGCAGCTCGCCGTCGCGCAGCGCGAACGCCGTCGTCCTGGGTCGACGCGGCGTTGGCCATCACCACGGCGACGTACGGCAGCACGAGGGCGCCCGCGATCAGGATCGGCCACAGCCAGCGCGATCCCGGCCAGCGCGGCGATGATCGCGCCGACGAAGCACACCGTGCGGATCCCCATCGAGAGCAGGTAGCGCTTCTGGCGGGCCGCGATGTCCGCGTTGCGGCTCGCGCCGCCGTGGTGATGCGGACCGCCTCGTCGCTGCTTGCGCCGCGTCCCGGGCCATGCTCGACCGTACGTCGCGTACGGTCGGACCCACGCTCGAGCGGACCGAGCCAGGAGGCCCCATGACCAACCGCACCTACCGCGTCACCGAGATCGTCGGCACCTCGCCCGACGGCATCGACGAGGCCATCCGCAACGGCATCGAGCGGGCCAGCAAGACCCTGCGCCACGTCGACTGGTTCGAGGTGACCCAGGTCCGCGGCCAGATCAAGGACGGCGAGGTCGAGCACTTCCAGGTCGGCATCAAGGTCGGCTTCCGGCTCGAGGACGGACTGAGATCGGTTCGGCCTACCGGGCGGTAGTGGTTAGCGTCACCTGACGT
>CAVQXF010000003.1:0-252220 GCA_963717855.1 uncultured Actinomycetota bacterium
GACGAGGCAGCACGATGACGGTGACGATCGACCCCAGCGACCCCGAAGGCGCGGTCGCCGAGACCGCGAAGCGCGTGTCGAACTGGGGACGGTGGGGGCCAGACGACGTCCGCGGCACCATGAACTTCCTCGACGACTCGAAGCGACGTGAGGCGGCCGCTCTGGTCGTTGACGGCACGTCGTTCTCGCTCTCCCAGCCGTTCGACATGGACGGACCGCAGCGGGGCTGGCGGCGCCGCACCAACCCGGTCCACACCATGCTCGACACCGGTACCGATGCCGTCCTCGGTGACCAAGGACTTCCGCACGGCATCGGAGGGGCCGACGACGTGGTCGCCATGCCCCTGCAGTGCTCCACCCAGTGGGACGGCCTCGGCCACATCTTCGACCACGGCGTCGCGTGGAACGGGCGGCCGGCCAACGAGGTGGTGACGAGCGCCGGTGACCTCGTCACCGGGATCGAGACCGTCGCGGACGTCATCGCGGGTCGTGCTGTCCTGCTCGACGTCGGCCGTGCGCTGGGGACAGACGGAGAGCTTCCTGACGGCTTCGCCATCACCCAGGCGCACCTCGAGCAGACCATCGAGCGGCAAGGAGCATCCTCGACCGTCGGTCGCGGCGACATCGTCCTCGTGCGCACCGGCCAGTTCGCTCGCACCCTTCGCGAGGGGTGGGGGGAGTACGCCGGAGGCCCGGCGCCCGGGCTCTCCTTCACGACGGCCGACTGGCTTCACCAGAGCGAGATCGCGGGGATCGCGACGGACACCTGGGGATTCGAGGTCCGACCGAACGAGTTCCACAACTCGTTCCAGCCTCTTCACCAGGTCGCGATACCGCACATCGGCCTCTTCATCGGGGAGATGTGGAACTTCGAGGCGCTCGCCAGCGCGTGCGCTGCCGATGGTCGCTACGACTGCCAGCTGGTGGCGGCGCCTCTGCCGATCACGGGCGCCGTCGGATCGCCGGTGAACCCCATCGCCGTGCGATGAGGCGCCTGCTCTGAGCGCTTCAGCCTGCCGAAACGCTGCTCTCGCGGACCACGAGCTGAGGCTCGAGCACTTCAGCGCGGTGGGTGTGCGTCCCGCCGGTTGCTTCGACGGCGGCCTCGTCGGCCACCAGCGACGCGCCCAGCGCGCCCATCTGCTCACCGGGTTGAGCGATCGTCGTGATCGGGATCGGGCTGGGATCGACACACCCCGCGAGCGGTCAGCGCCTGCAGCAGGCCGGCGGCAAGCAGGTCGCTCGCGGCGAAGACACCGTCCGGGAGGTCGGCTGCAGCACGATCTGACGTAGCCGGCGAGGTGGACGCCTCTGGCGCGACGGTCGGCTTCCTCTCGAATCCGGTGGTCGCGACGATGATCGGCGACATACCGATCTGCCGGCTCTTCGACGATCCGACGAACGTGCTCTCAAGGGTCCTGCTGGAGACCGTGAGGGGACGAGCGGTGCCCTAGTCGGGTCGGCAGTCCCGGTCCGATGGCCGGTGACGTCGCCCGGGACTGCCACCGCCACGGGTGTCCCTCGGGCCGATTCGGCGCCTAGGACGTCACTGCGGCGATCGTCGACTCGAGCCGGGCCGAGATCGCGGCCAGCTCGCCGGCTCCGGGGCCGGGGGATCCCGGTGCGACGAGCCGGTCGGCGGCCTCCCGCGCCTGACGAACGGCGTCGCGCAGGGTCTGGGCGCGCGATCGTTCGTCCTCGCCCGGGGCCGTCGCCTCGAGCGCCGTCAGCCGGTCCTCGGCGGCCTTGACACGAGTGGACCCGACGGCCCATCCGCCGGCGACCTGGTCCGGTGACCCCCCGGACTGCAGCTGAGGCAGGAGGGTGCGCGCGAACCAGGCGACCTCGGTGACTGCACCGCCGAAGTCGTCGTCCCAGGCCCGGTGCCGGCGTGACCTGGCGAAGAGGATGGCTGCGACCGCGAGGCCGGCGACCACGGCGGCGAGCAGCCACCACAGCCACCACGGCGGGCCAGTCGACTCATCGGTCGCGGCGCCATCCACGTCCTCGGGCGTGGCGCTGGGTGACGGTGCCACAGGAGTGCTGCTCGGAGTGTCCGTCGGCGTCGGTGTGGGCGTCGGTGTGGGCGTCGGTGTGGGCGTCGGGGTGGGTGTCGGGGTGGGTGTGGGAGTGGGTGTCGGCGTCGGGGTGGGTGTCGGGGGGCGTCGCGTCGGGGTGGGCTGTCGGAGTCGGAGTCGGCGTGGGTGTCGGCGTGAGCGTCGGGGTGGGTGTCGGCGTCGCTGTCCGGCTCGGAACCAGCGTGGGCCTGGGCGTCGACGTCTCGCTGGTCGAGCTCGACGGGGACCGGGTCGGCAAGGTCGGCAGGGTGACGCTCGGGAGGCTCGGGGTGGGCAGGCTCGCCGTCGGCGTCGGCGTCGGGAGGTCCGGTCGATCGCCGTCGGAGCAGGCGACCGAGGCCGAGGCCGACGCTGAGAAGGAGAGCAGCTCCAAGCGCGCGTCGGACACGGGACGGGGCCATCGGGTCTCACCTTCGTCGGGGTCGCTGCCATTGTGTAAGACCGGTCCACCGCGCGTGGTCACCCCAACCGGGTGATTGACCGCTCCTCGAGTGGACCCAGCCGGTCTCCTGCGATCGGCGACACTGGCTCCGTGACCGCACTCTCCGATCCGCTGACCTTCGCCCACGGACCCGCGTGGGCCAACCGATTCGCCCTCGCGCCGCTGACGAACTGGCAGAGCAACGACGACGGCACCCTGCACGACGACGAGTACCACTGGCTCGTACGCCGGGCCGAGGGGGGCTTCGGGCTGACCATGACCTGCGCCGCCCACGTGTCGCAGGGCGGCCAGGCCTTTCCGGGGCAGCTGGCAGTGTGGGACGACCGGTTCCTGCCCGGCCTGGCCCGGCTGGCGGACGGGCTGCGTACGGCGGGCAGCGTGTCGTCCATCCAGCTGCAGCACGGCGGGCGCCGGGCCGATCCGGACCTCACCGGTCGGGCCAACGTCGCGCCGTGGGACGACCCGGAGCGCAACACCCGGGCGCTGACGACGGGTGAGGTCCAGGAGGTCGTCGAGGACTTCGTGGCCGCCGCTGTCCGAGCCGAGCAGGCAGGCTTCGACGGGGTCGAGGTGCACGGCGCCCACGGCTACCTGATCGGTCAGTTCCTCGACGGTCGGCACAACCAGCGCACCGACGGGTACGGCGGCTCGCTCGACCACCGCTCCCGGATGCTCGTCGAGATCCTCACCGGCATCCGCCACCGCACCGGCCCCGACTTCCAGGTCGGTCTGCGCCTCACGCCCGAGCGCAACGGCATCCTGCTCTCCGAGGCCCGCACGGTGGCCGCGGAGGTGCTCGCCTCCGGGCTCCTCGACTACCTCGACATGTCGTTGTGGGACGCGTTCAAGGAGCCGTACGAAGAGGAACACGGCGGCCGCCCGCTGATCGACTTCTTCACGGACCTGCCGCGCGGTACCACCCGCCTCGGCGTCGCCGGCAAGATCGCCGACGCGGCCGGAGCCCGCGAGTGTCTCGACCGCGGTGCCGACTTCGTCTCGATCGGCACCGGCGCGATCCTGCACCACGACTTCGCCCGCCGCGCCGTCGACGACTCGTCCTTCCGCAGCATCGGTCAACCGGTCTCCCGCGACCACCTGATCGGCGAGTCCGTCGGCCCGGCGTTCCTGACCTACCTCGCCACCAACTGGGACGACTTCGTGGCGTGAGCGGTGAGGTGAGCCTGTGCGTCTGGACAAGGCCGCCGTCGCGGGGGAGGGTGCTGGGATGCGACGTCTCGGAACGCTCGTCCTGTCCATCGCACTCATCAGCACCCCGTTGCTCGGGAGCCCGACGTACGCCGGCTCGGGTCACCCAAGCTCCGGCGGACACGGCCATCCGGGTGGGGCGCTGTCCTGGGACGAGACGGTGGTCGACGCCGACCAGAGCTTCCGGGGCCTCGACGCGGTCGACCGGCGTACGGCGTGGGTGACCGGCGGTAGCGCCACCGAGGGCGGGCCGGGGCGGGTGTTCCGGACGACGAACGGCGGTCGGAGCTGGCAGGACGTGAGCCCGCCCGGCACGGAGGGACTGCTCTTCCGCGACGTGGAGGCGCGCAGCGCGAAGGAGGCCGTGATCCTCGCCATCGGACCGGGTGAAGCCTCGCGTATCTACCGCACCAGCAACGGTGGGAGGAGCTGGGACACGGCGTTCGTCAACGACGACCCCGCCGCGTTCTACGACTGCTTGGCGTTCTACCCCGGTGGCCGGCGCGGGCTGGCGCTGAGCGACCCGGTCGACGGCAAGTTCCGCATCCTCGCGACCCGTGACTCCGGGCGCTCGTGGACGGTCCTCCCGGACGCCGGCATGCCGGAGGCGCCGACCGAGGCCGGTTTCGCCGCCAGCGGCGACTGCCTGGTGGCGACCGGACACTCGGCGTACTTCGGATCCGGCGGCGGCGCGGCGCGCGTCTTCCGCTCCGACGACTACGGCCTGACCTGGACCGCCACCGACTCCACGATCCCGGCGGGCGAGGCGGCCGGCGTGTTCGCCCTGGCCTTCCGTACGCCGGGGCAGGGGGTCGCCGTCGGTGGCGACTTCGCGGCGCCTGCGGACGGCGTCGATGCTGTTGCGGTCACCCGCCACGGTCACACCTGGCGGAGTGCGGGCGACCTGACCCACCTGGCCGAGGATGCCGCCTACCTGCCGGGTCGCGGGGACCGGCTGATCGTCACCGGAGAGTCCGGTGCCGTCAGGGGCACCAGCATCAGCAGCGACGGCGGTCGCAGCTGGACCGCGGTCACCGGCACCGGCTACCACGCGCTCGACTGCACGCGTGACGGATCCTGCTGGGCGGCGGGCGCCGGCGGCCGGGTCGCGCTCCTCGATCACTGATCGGGACCGCCGGGTGGTGCCTATGCTCGGAGCCGTGCCTCGCCTGCCTCTCGTGCCCCTGACGGTGTGTCTCGCGGTGCTCCTGGTAGTGGCGATGCCTGCCGGCACCGCCACGTCGAACGAACCCGCCCCGGCCGCGTCCCGGGCCGGACTGCCGTCGAAGCAGATCTGGCTCCGTGACGTCGGCCGCGCGATGGTGGGCTCGCAGACCTACCTCGACCGACGGGTCGCGGCCCGACGGTCCGGCGAGAGGCTCGCCGTCGTGCTCGACATCGACAACACCTCGATCGCCAGCCACTACGGGTGGCCGCGGCCGGTGAAGAAGGTGAGAGCTTTCGCCCGTCGTGCCGATGCCCTGGGCGTCACGGTCTACTTCGCGACCGGCCGCACGAGGGGACAGCTCGACGGCGTCGGGTCGGTCCTGCGGGCGGCGGGTTACGAGTTCCGGGGCATCTGCACCCGACGCAGCTCCAGCGAACCGTTGACCACGGGCAAGGTGCGCTGTCGGCGGGGCGTCGAGAGGCGGGGTTACACGATCATCGCCGTCGTGGGCAACCGCTACACCGACATGCGCGGTGGGCACTTCGAGCGTCGGTTCAAGCTGCCGAGCTACGACGGTCTGCTCAGCTGATCACAGCACCCCCTGTCCCCTCAGGCGTGGCGCATCCCGTGCGCCGAGGCGAGGGCGACGGCGCCGAGGATCTCGGCACGACCTTCATGGGCGCTCGCCCGGACCTCGAGGGTCCGCATGACCATCGGCTGGGTGTGCCGCTCGACCATCTCCCGGATCGGATCCAGGAACACCTCGCCGGCGGCGCTCAGCTCGCCGCCGATGATCACGACGTCGGGCGCCAGGAAGTTGCACATGTCCGCGAGGACCCGGCCGATCAACCGGCCGGCGTCGCCGACCAGTCGGGTCGCCGCCGGGTCGGAGTTCGCGAGCAGCGCCAGGATGCCGGCCGCGTCCCGCACCTCGGGGCTCACGGTGGCGAGGTCGCGCACGACCCTGGAGAGCGAGACCACCGTCTCCAGGCAGCCGCGGCTGCCACAGCGGCAGAGATCGGCCGCGTTCGGCACCTGGATGTGGCCGAGCTCGCCGGCGATCCCGCGGGTGCCGCGGTAGACCTCGCCGTTGAGGACGATGCCGCAGCCGATGCCGGTGGACGCCTTGACGTAGATGAGGTTGGCCCGGGGTTCGTCCAGGGCGCTGAGCTCGGCGCGGGCGCCCAGATTGGCGTCGTTGTCGAGGCTGACCGGCGTCCCGAGCGCGGTGTGGAAGCGATCGACGGGGTCGAGATCGACCCAGTTGGGCAGGATGTTGTTCCCGGTGATGACGCCGGTTTCCGGGTCGACCGGTGCAGGCAGGCCGATGCCGACGCACCGCACCTCGGCGAGTGCCACGGACTGCTCCCGACAGAGTCGCCGCAGCAGCCGTACGCCGGACGCGATCGCCTTCTCCGGAGAGTCGTTGATGTCCTGCGCCACCCGCGCCTCGCGCAGGACGGTGCCGTCGAGCGTCGCCAGGGCGGCATGGATGTGGGAGTGGCCGTAGTCGAGGCCTGCGACGACACCCGCCGACGCCGTCAGCGCCACTGTGCGCGCAGGTCGGCCGCGACCACCGGTCTGTCCGGCAGGATCCCCCTCGTGGAGGGTGCCGGCCACCAGGAGCTCGGAGACCAGGTCGCTGATCGTCGAACGGGACAGCCCGGTGACCTCGACGAGCTGAGGACGGGTGAGGCCCCCGTGCCGGCCGAGCGCAGCGAGCACCTGCCCGCGGTTGTGGTCGCGGAAGCGCACGGAAGGCTCCATGCCCGGTCACGCTAATTCAGCCGGGAATCAGGCACAAATGCTCGTCTCAGTGAACAAGATGTGCCTATTGACGACGAATTGCCCGAGGCGTTGACTGACCGGGCTGTGACCGTCACCACTCGAGGTCCCGGTGACAGCCCTACTCGGAGGGAAGACAGTCCATGAAGAATCGTTCCCAGGGAGTCGCGCCGGTCCACGCGCGCCGCTCCCGCGGAAGGCGCCTGACCGCGACGGCGGTCACCGGGCTCCTCTGCCTGGCGCCGCTCGCATCGAGCGCGACCCAGCAGGCCACAGCGGCTCCGGCGGCAGCCGCTGCCACGTCGTACGACGGCTCGCCGGACCAGGCGGCCAACGCACCCCACACGGTCACGGTCGACTACCTGGTCTCGCAGCTCTCCGTCGATGAGAAGCTGCGCCTGGTCAAGGGCGGCACCGACCCCGACCCGCACGGCGCGGCCGGGATCATCCTCGGTGTGCCTGCGCTGGGCATCCCGGACGTCCGGCACGCCGACGCCCAGGGCATCAACGTCTATCGCGACGCCACGGCGTACCCCGGACGGATCGGCCTGGCCGCGTCGTTCGGACGCGACAACTTCACGACGTTCGGCGAGGCCGTCGGCGACGAGGGTCGTGCCCTCGACGTCGACCTGCTCTACGGCCCGCAGGTCGACATGGCGCGGATGCCCACCTGGGCGCGCAACATGACCACTGACGGCGAGGACCCGTACCTCGCCTCGGAGCTGACCGGCAAGGAGATCAACGGCATCCAGAGCCAGGGTCTGCTCTCGCAGGTCAAGCACTTCACCCTCTACAACGGCCAGAACCAGAACACGCCGTCGATCGTCAAGGACCAGGCGGCTCAGCAGCTCTACTACGCCGCGTCCGAGGCCGCGATCAACGACGCCGGCGTCACGTCGGTGATGTGCTCCTACGCCAAGTTCCAGATCCTCGAGACCGAGAGCCAGCCCGACTACGCCTGCTCCAACGCCGGCGCGCTCAACGGCGTGCTCAAGGGCCAGATCGGCTTCAAGGGCTGGGTGACCTCCGACTACGGCGGCTCCAAGGCCGTGTCCGACCTGCTGGCAGGCATGGACCAGGAGTTCGCGACCAACAACTTCGCGCCGGCCGTGCTCAAGCCGCTCGTCGACCCGACGTCAGCCACCTACGACCCGGCGTACGCCGCGGCGCTCGACGAGTCGGTCGCCCGGATCCTCTACCAGTACGAGCGGTTCGGCCTCCTCGACGACTCCGCCTACCCCGCGTTCGCCAAGACCGCGGTGGAGCCGATCTCCGCTGCGCCGGCCTTCGACAAGCAGAACGGCATCACCACCTCACGCAAGCTCGCCGTCCAGACCGGCGTCCTGCTGAAGAACGCGTCTCGCGAGCTGCCGCTCTCCCGCTCCGAGGGCAACAAGATCGCCGCGATCGGCCCCACGGCCAACCTGCTTCCCGCCGCACCCGGCGGCGAGCGGGCCCGAGGCTTCGGCGACCGCAACAACATCAGCCCGTACGACGCCCTGACCCAGGACAACGGCGGCGCGAGCGTCTCGTACGCGCCCGGCGTCGACCGGATCGGCACGGTCGTGCCCACCACCGCCCTGGTGACCACCGACCAGCCCGGCGCCACCGCGGGTCTGGTCCGCACCGAGACCGACCCGGCCGGCAACGTCGTCAGCACCAAGGTCGTCACCAACGTCGACGGCAAGCAGACCGACCTGGTCCGGGGCAACACCTACACCTACGACGGCTACGTCAACGTCCCGACGTCCGACACCTACCAGTTCTGGCTCGCCCGGCCGGTGGGCACCTTCTCCGGTGACGCGACGAAGTACAACAAGGGCGTCAACCCGGGCCTGCAGCAGGGCCCGAACACCGGCGCCGGAGCGACCGCGACCCTCGCCGTCGACGGCACCAACCAGACGCTCGCCAACCCGTCGACGATCCTGCCCAACAGCTACCCCGACGGTCCGACGGTCAACGGGCAGTACCTCGGCTTCGACAACAGCGGCGCCGCCGTACCGCTCACGCCGGGCCTGCACCAGGTGAAGCTGACCTACAAGCCGGTGCTCACGACCGCGGCCGCTCCCACGATCCGATTCTCGTGGGCGGCCCAGCAGGCCGACATCGACGCTGCCGTCCTGGCTGCCAAGAACGCCAACCAGGCGGTGGTCTTCGTCGACGACGCCAACACCACCACCACCCCCGGCACGGTCGGATCGCTCGGACCCAACCAGGACAAGCTGATCCAGGCCGTGGCCGACGCCAACCCGCACACGACCGTCGTGCTCAACACCAACGCCGCGGTGCTCATGCCGTGGCTCGGGTCGGTCCGCTCGGTGCTCGAGATGTGGTACCCCGGCCAGGAGGGCGGCGGCGCCACCGCTGACCTGCTGTACGGCAAGGCCAACCCCTCGGGTCACCTGCCGGTCACGTTCCCCGCGAGCAGCGCAGCGACGCCGTTCGGGGGTCACCCGGAGCGCTCCACCGGCGTCAACGGCCAGATCACGTGGTCCGAGGGCCTGGAGATGGGCTACCGCTGGTACGTCGACAACGACGTGGCACCGGCGTTCGCCTTCGGGTCCGGGCTGTCCTACTCGACGTTCGCCTACGGCGGACTGAAGGTCGTCAGGACTGCCGACTCCGGCCTCGACGTCACCGTCAAGGTGACCAACACCAGCGGGACCGATGGCACCGCGGTGCCGCAGGTGTACGTCGGGCGCTCGCCCGACCTGCCGGCTCGCATCCTGCAGACCGACCGGCAGCTGGTGCAGTTCGACCGCGTCGACCTCGCAGCCGGGGCGTCGCACACCAGCACGATGCACGTCACCGCGCACGAGCTCTCGTCGTGGGACACCCGCAACCAGAGTTGGCTGCTCGGCACCGGCTCACGCACGATCTACGCCGGCTCGTCCTCGGACTCGCTTCCGTTGACGGCGAAGATCGCCGTGCTCGCCAGCCAGCCGGCGCTGTCGGCTCCGTCGGTCCGCCTCACCACGGGTGCGGTCAAGGTCGGAACGCGCACCTTCACCGGTAGGTCCGTGAAGGTGGGATGGAGCGCCGCGTCACCGTCGTCGTCGCTCGCCGGCTATGACGTGCTGGTCGACGGTGCCACGGTCGCCTCGGTCCCGGTCGGGACCAGCAGCAGGACGCTCTCCGGCCTCACCGCCGGCACCCACAGGATCGCCGTACGAGCGATGCCGTCCGATGACGCCGTCGCCGGAGGCGCAGCCACCTCGGCGGCCGTGTCGGTCGTGACCGACCGCGCGGCGCCAGTCGTCAAGGTCGGCAAGCGAGCCTCGGGCGCCCGGGCGCTCCGAGGCACGGTCACCGATCGGGGCGGCTCCGGAGTCACCTCGGTGTCTGTGAAGCTCGCCGAGCGGCGCGCCGGCGGCTGGTACTACTTCACGGGCACGGCCTGGAAGCAGGCTCCGTCCCAGAGGGCCGCGAGCAACCGGGCTCGCTCCGTGGGAGCAACGGTCTCGGGTGCCGCCTGGAAGGTGTCGCTCAAGAGCGTCAAGGCGGGCAAGCTCCGAGCCGTGGTGGTGGCGACGGACAAGGTCGGCAACCGGTCGGCCTCGACGCACACCGTCAAGATCGGCTGACCTCACCGGAGTGCAGCAGAGGGTGCGCCCCCGGCCATCGGTCGGGGGCGCACTGCTGTCCCGACGTCGTGCCTGTCCCCGGTGTCGCGGCGCGAGCACCCGTACGATGCGCAGCATGCAACGGCCGCAGGATGGCAGGGGGCGGCGCTCTCCGAGCATGGCCGAGGTCGCGGCGCAGGTCGGGGTCTCCCACCAGACGGTCTCGCGCGTCCTCAACGGCTCTCCGCTGGTCAAGGAGGACACCCGGGTCAAGGTCCTGGCAGCCATCGAGGAGATGGGCTACCGGCGCAACAACGCGGCCCGGATGCTCGCGACCAACCGGTCTGGCCGGATCGGGATGATCTCGGCCCACCTCGCCTTCCACGGCCCGAGCATGATCGCCGTCGCGGTGCAGGAGGCCGGGCACGAGGCGGGGTACGAGGTCTCGCTGGTGGGCGTCTCGGACTTCTCGGCCGAGTCGCTCCAAGGGGCCGTCGACCGGCTGCAGGACGAGGCGGTCGAGGCGCTCGTCGTGGCCGTCGCACACCGATCCGCCACCGAGCGGGCGCTCTCGCTGGCGCTGCCGGTGCCGGTCGTGCTGGTGCAGGGTGTCACTGCCGGGCAGGCCATGGCGGCCGGGATCGACCAGGTGGCCGGCGCCCGGGCGGCCACCCAGCACCTCCTCGACCTCGGGCACCGCGCCGTTGCTCACGTGACGGGTCCTCTCGAGTGGGTCGAGGCCGGACAGCGGCGCGCCGGATGGCTGGCGGCCCACGAGGCGCGTGGTCTGCGGCCGGGCCTGGAGCTCCCGGGCGACTGGTCGGCCAGCAGCGGGTACGCGGCCGGACGCCGGATCGCCGAGGACCGCGACGTGACTGCGGTCTTCGCTGCCAACGACGCGATGGCCCTGGGCGTGCTGAAGGCGCTGCACGAGCACGGCTGCGCCGTACCTGCCGACGTCAGCGTCGTCGGCTTCGATGACGTCCCGGAGGCGGCCTACTACTGGCCCGGTCTGACCACGGTCAGTCAGGAGTTCTCGGTGCTCGGTCGCAGCGCCGTCGCGCTAGCCCTGCGCGCGCTCGGTGGTGAGCCGGAGGCCTCGACCTCGCTGCTCGAACCCACCCTCGTCGTCCGGTCGTCGACGGGGCCGCCAGCCCGGCGCTGATGTTAGCGTTCACATCATGACGCAGGTCCCGCTCGACCGCTCGTACGACGTCCTCCCGGACGGCCGGGAGGTGCGCTGCCTGAGGATCGGAGCGGCGCCCGGGCCGGTCGTCGAGGTGCTGACACTCGGCGCCACCGTGCACCGGTTGGAGGTCGCCGCGCCGGACGGCGTACGCCGCAACATCGTGCTCGGGCACGCCTCCGTCGCCGAGCGCCTGGCGAGCACCGACTACGTCGGCGGCACCATCGGGCGCTATGCGAACCGGATCGCCGCCGGGCGGTTCCCGCTCGACGGGCGCGAGATCCAGGTCGGGACCAACGACCGCGGCAACAGCCTGCACGGTGGGCCCGACGGCATCGATCGCAGGCTCTGGGACGTCGTCGAGCATCAGCCCGACGAGGTCGTGCTCTCGTTGTTCAGTCCGGCCGACGACCAGGGTTTCCCCGGCGCGGTCTCGCTGATCGTCCGCTACCGGGTCGACGGCGCCACGGTGCGCGTGGAGATGGAGGCGACGCCGGACGCCCACACCGTGCTGAACCTGACCAACCACGCCTACTTCAACCTCGACGGCGAAGGTGCGGGCACGATCGACGACCACCTGCTGACCGTGGTTGCCGCGGAGTTCACCCCGGTCGATGCGACCGGCATCCCGCTGGGCGGGCACGCGCCGGTCGCGGGTACGCCGTTCGACTTCTCGCGGCCGACCCCGATCGGGCGAGCCGTACGGGCCGAGCACCCGCAGGTCGTCGCGGCCCGCGGGATCGACCACAACTACGCCATCTCCGGCGCGGGCCTGCGGACGCACGCGGTGCTCGAGTCATCCCGGTCCGGGATCCGGCTCGAGCTCCGCTCGGACCAGCCCGGGCTGCAGGTCTACACCGGCAACTTCCTCGACGGCGGCCGACCGTCCACCCAGGGCGGACGCTATCGCCAGGGTGACGGGATCGCCCTCGAGCCGCAGCTCTTCCCGGACTCGCCGAACCATCCCGAGTGGCCCTCCGCGCAGGTCCGCGCCGGCGAGACCTACCGGGCCGTGCTCGAGTGGGACCTACGCCCGGCCGAGTGACGGGGCGGGACCGGAGCCTCCTTCGTCGATTGGATCGTTCCGATCGGGGGCCGCTGAAAGTGAACGCTCACATTTTTCTTGGCAATCTCCTCGAAGTCCTTGACGGCAAGGAATGTTAGCGCTCACACTCGTGCCTCAGTGACACCGGTCACAGGGTGGAGAGCCCGACGATCTGGAGGAAAACCAGTGCTGAAGAAGACCCTGATCGCGGCGAGCGCGATCTCCCTGAGCGCGTTCGCGTTCACCGCGTGCGGAAGCAGCGACTCCAGCGACGCCAACGACGCCAGCGGCGGCTCGGACGACGCCATGACGATGGGCTTCGCCCAGGTCGGTGCCGAGAGCGGCTGGCGGACCGCCAACACCACGTCGATCCAGGACGCCGCCAAGGACTCGGGCGTCGATCTGAAGTTCACTGACGCCCAGGGCAAGCAGGAGGCCCAGATCCAGGCGATCCGCTCCTACATCCAGCAGAAGGTCGACGTCATCGCCTTCAGCCCCGTCGTCGAGACCGGCTGGGACGCCGTCCTGCAGGAGGCCAAGGCCGCCAACATCCCGGTGATCCTCACCGACCGCGCGGTCGACTCCAAGGACACCTCGCTCTACAAGAGCTTCCTCGGCTCCGACTTCGTGCTCGAGGGTCAGAAGGCCGGCAAGTGGGTGGTCGACAACGCAGCCGACTCCGACGTCAACGGCGACGGCAAGATCAACGTGGTCCAGCTCGAGGGCACGACAGGCGCCGCGCCGGCCATCGACCGGGGTGAGGGCTTCGCGGACGCCATCAAGGCCGACCCGTCGATCAAGGTGATCGCCTCCCAGACCGGTGACTTCACCCGGGACGGTGGGAAGCAGGTCATGGAGTCGTTCCTGCAGTCCAACGACGACATCGACGTGCTCTTCGCGCAGAACGACGACATGGGCCTGGGCGCCATCGAGGCCATCGAGGCCGCGGGCAAGACGCCGGGCAAGGACATCAAGATCATCACGGTGGACGCCGTCCACGATGGCATGGTCGCTTTGTCAGAAGGCAAGATCAACTTCATCGTGGAGTGCAGCCCGCTCCTCGGGCCGCAGCTGATGGACATCGCTCAGAAGGTCCTCGACGGCGAGGAGGTCGAGCCCCGGATCCTGACCGAGGAGACCACGTTCACTCAGGAGCAGGCCGTCGAGGCGCTGCCGGACCGGCAGTACTGACCGACCACTCGTAGAGCGGCACATCGAACGGCGGCGCCGGGTCCTCCCTACGACCTCAGGGTCGGACCCGGCGCCGCAGCCACGACCGCCGCACGATCTCTCGGGACCAGATCACTCGGGAGGATCCACTCGTGAAAGGGGCACGATGACCCAGATGGACCTCCAGTCCGCGAACGGTCCGAAGGCCACGTCGGACGCACCGGGACCCGTCGTCGAGATGCGCGACATCTCCATCACCTTCGGCAGCGTCCGTGCCTTGGACCGGGTCTCGCTCCGGCTCCGCGCCGGTGAGGTGCACGCACTGATGGGTGAGAACGGCGCCGGCAAGTCGACCTTGATCAAGGCACTGACCGGCGTGTACACGATCGACTCCGGCACGGTGCTGGTCGGCGGCGAGCAGCACGAGTTCGCCTCCCCGGCCGCATCGCAGGCGGCGGGCATCAGCACGGTGTACCAAGAGGTGAACCTGCTCCCGAACCTGACCGTCGCCGAGAACATGCTGCTCGGACGCGAGCCCCGCCGGTTCGGCGCCATCAACGTCCGCGCGATGAATCGGCGGGCACGGACGACCCTCGAGGGCCTCGGCATCGACGTCGACCCCACCTCGGAGCTCGGCGAGCACCCGATCGCGATCCAGCAGCTGGTCGCCATCGCCCGCGCCGTCGACGTCGAGGCGCGGGTGCTGATCCTCGACGAGCCCACCTCCAGCCTGGACACCGACGAGGTGGCCAAGCTGTTCGAGGTGATGCGCCGGCTGCGTGACCAGGGCGTCGCGATCGTCTTCGTCTCCCACTTCCTCGACCAGGTCTACGAGATCGCCGACCGGATGACGGTCCTGCGCAACGGCAAGCTGGTCGAGGAGCGGATGGTCGCGGACACGACCCAGCTCGAGCTGGTGAAGCTGATGATCGGCCGCGAGCTCGAGGTCCTCGACCGGCTCGAGCGCAAGGTCAGCGCGAGGACCGCGGACGTGTCGGGGGTTCCGGTGCTCAAGGCGCTCGGCGTCGGCCGCAAGGGTGCGCTCGAGGCAACCGACCTCGAGCTGTACGAGGGCGAGGTGATCGGCCTCGCGGGGCTGCTGGGCTCCGGACGAACCGAGCTCGCCCGCCTGCTCTTCGGCGCCGACTCCACCGACACCGGTGAGGTCGTCATCCGCTCGGAGCGGCGCAAGCTGCGCAGCCCCCGCCACGCGATCGACCGCAAGGTCGCCTTCTCCAGCGAGGACCGCAAGGCCGAAGGTGTCGTCGGCGACCTCACCGTCGCCGACAACATGCTCCTCGCGCTCCAGGCGTCTCGCGGTTGGCTGCGACCGATCCCGCAGGCGACCCGGACCCAGCTCGTGGAGCAGTACATCGAGGCGCTCGACATCCGGCCGACGGATCCGACCGCCCTGATGCGCAACCTCTCGGGCGGCAACCAGCAGAAGGTGCTGCTCGCCCGGTGGCTGATCACGCAGCCCGAGGTCCTGATCCTCGACGAGCCGACCCGGGGCATCGACATCGGCGCCAAGGCGCAGATCCAGGCCAAGGTCGCCGAGCTGGCTGCCCAGGGGATGGCGGTGGTCTTCATCTCCGCCGAGCTCGAGGAGGTCCTCCGGCTCAGCGACCGACTCGTCGTCATGCGCGACCGGCGCAAGATCGACGAGCGACCCAACAACGACGTCAGCGTCAGCGACGTCCTCGAGATCATCGCGGGCGAGGTCCGCGAGGAGGAGGGTCCCGATGCCTGAGGACGCCACCCGCCTTCAGCGGGTCCTGCGGCACCAGCTCGTGTGGCCCGTCCTGGCGCTGGTCGCGCTGCTGGTCATCAACGTGGTTGCGAAGCCGGGGTTCTTCAACATCCGGATGCAGGACGGCCACCTGTACGGCAACCTCGTCGACATCGCGCGCAACAGCGCTCCGGTGCTGCTGGTGGCCCTGGGCATGACCCTGGTCATCGCCACCCGCGGCATCGACCTCTCCGTGGGTGCGATCGCCGCGATCTCGGCAGCGGTCGCCTGCACCCGGATCGTCGGAGCGGGCGACGAGGGCGCCCTGACGACAGCGGTGATGGCGTGCACCTACGCCCTCGCGGTGTGCATCGTGCTGGGCGCCTGGAACGGCTTCCTGGTCTCGGTGATCGGCATCCAACCGATCATCGCCACCCTGGTGCTGATGGTCGCCGGTCGCGGCATCTCGATGGCCATCACCGACGGCCAGATCACGACGGTCCACAACAGCTGGTTCAGCGACCTGGCCACCGGCTACGTCCTGACCCTCCCGCTCGCGTTCATCATCGCGCTCGCCGTCTTCGCGCTGACGGCGGTGCTGACCCGACGTACGGCGCTCGGCATGCTGATCGAGGCCGTGGGCATCAACCCCGAAGCCAGCCGGCTCGCCGGGGTCCGGTCGCGCACGATCATCTGGACCGTCTACGCCTTCTCCGGGTTCTGCGCCGGCTTCGCCGGCCTGGTGATCGCCGCCAACACCAACTCGGTCAACGCCAACAGCCTGGGCCTGTGGATCGAGCTCGACGCCATCCTTGCCGTCGTCATCGGCGGCACGTCGCTGGCCGGCGGCCGGTTCTCCCTCACCGGCACCCTCGTCGGCGCGCTCTTCATCGCGACGCTGGCCCGCACCGTCAACAACATCGGCATCCCGTCGGAGCTCAACTACCTCTTCAAGGCGGTCGTCGTCATCGCCGTGTGCCTCCTCCAGTCGCCCAAGGCCCGCGCGGTCTTCCGGGTACGCCGATCCGGGGGATCCGGCAGCACCGACGACCCGGCACCCGTTCTCGCCAAGGCAGGCCACGCATGAGCTCACCCGAGATGAGCACCGCCACCATCCCCGCCGACTCCCTCTGGGACCGCGTCAAGGGTTACAGTCCGCCACCGCGCTACCTGCCGGTCCTGGCGACGCTGGGCCTGCTGATCGGCATGTTCGCCATCGGCGGGATCCGCTACGAGGGCTTCTCCGACCCCCAGGTCGTGCTGAGCCTGCTCATCGACAACGCCTTCCTGATCGTCGTCGCCGTCGGCATGACCTTCGTGATCCTGACCGGTGGCATCGACCTCTCGGTCGGGTCGGTGATCGCGTTGTCGACGATGATCGCGGCCAAGACCCTGGAGCTGGGGTGGCCGCCGTACCTCTCGATGGCGGCGGTCCTCGCGACGGGCACGCTGCTCGGCCTGCTGATGGGTCTGCTGATCCACTACTTCGACATCCAGCCGTTCATCGCGACGCTGGCGGGGCTCTTCCTCGCGCGCGGTCTGACCTACCTGATCAGCGTCGAGTCGATCTCGATCAGTGACCCGACCTTCACCAAGCTGGCCTTCAAGACCGTCACGTTCGGCGACTACTACCTGCGGTGGACGGCGATCGTCGCGCTCGTCGTGGTCGCTATCGCGGCGTACGTGCTCGCCCGGACCCGCTTCGGCCGGACCGTCTACGCGATCGGCGGCAACGAGAGCTCGGCCATGCTGATGGGTTTGCGGGTCGCCTTCACCAAGGTCGGCGTCTACGTGATCAGCGGCTTCTGCGCATCGCTCGGCGGACTGCTCTTCTCGTTCTACATCCTGTCCGGCAACAGCCTGCACGCGATCGGCACCGAGCTCGACGCGATCGCGGCCGTGGTCATCGGCGGCACGCTGCTCACCGGTGGTCGGGGCTACGTCGTCGGGTCGCTGCTCGGCGTCCTCGTGCTCGGCATGATCCGGACGCTGATCTCCTTCGACGGCACCCTGAGCTCGTACTGGATCCGGATCATCACCGGTGCGCTGCTGCTCGCGTTCGTCGTGGTCCAGCGTTTCGCCACCCGGCGGACAGCGTGACCCAGGCCGCCGCGAGACCGCCTGCCGAACGGATGCCGGTGATGGCCGACGTCGCCCGCCTCGCCGGGGTGTCGCACCAGACCGTCTCCCGGGTCGTCAACGGGCAGACCAACCTGCGGCCGGAGACCCGGGAGCGGGTGCTCCAGGCGATCCGCCAGCTGGGCTACCGCCCCAACACCGCGGCCCGCGCCCTGGTGACCCGGCGCTCGGCGACGATCGGGGTGATCGGCTCCAAGAGCGGCTTCTGGGGTCCGAGCACGGTGCACCGGACCGTCCAGGCCGCCGGACGCGAGGCGGGCTACTTCGTCAGCTCCGCCAACCTGCAGAGCCTGACGCGTGAGGAGCTCGTCGACGCCATCAACCACCTGCGGGACCAGAGCGTCGAGGCCATCGTCCTGATCGGAGGCACCGACGATGCGGTCCAGGTGGCGCGCGCCCAGGAGGACCTCGGCACCCCGGTGATCGTCGTCGAGGGTGACGAGGCCAAGACCCGCTGGACGGTCGGCGTCGACCAGGCGGCCGGCGCCGTGCTCGGCACCCGCCACCTGATCGAGCTCGGGCACACCGCGATCCTGCACCTCGGCGGACCGGCTTCCTGGACCGAGTCGCGCTCTCGGCACGCCGGCTGGCAGCAGGCGATGCACGACGCCGATCTGCGCACGCTGCCACACGTCGAGGGCGACTGGACGGCCCGCAGTGGCTACGAGGCCGGTCTCGAGATCGCCCGACGCGACGACGTGACCGCGGTCTTCTGCGCCAACGACCAGATGGCGCTCGGCCTGCTCCGCGCCCTCAACGAGGCAGGGCGGTCGGTGCCCGGTGACATGAGCGTCGTGGGCTTCGACGACATCCCGGAGGCCGCCTACCTGATCCCGCCGCTCACCACCGTCCGCCAGGACTTCACCGCTGTCGGTCGCCGCGCCATCGAGATCATCCAGGCCGCCCTCGCCGATGCGCCCGCCCCCGAACGACTGATCAGCCCCGAGCTCGTGGTGCGCGCCAGCAGCGCTGCACCCGCGCCCCGCCCGAAGAAGAGGAAGTAGCCCGATGACTGACCGGGAGCAGTACGTCGTGGGGGTCGACTACGGCACCCTTTCCGGGCGTGCCGTCGTCGTCCGGGTCTCCGACGGTGCCGAGCTCGGCACCGGCGTGCACGACTACGCGCACGCCGTGCTCGACACCGTGGTGCCCGCCCACCTCGCCGGCACCGACCGCCCGCTCCCGCCGGAGTGGGCGCTGCAGGTGCCTGAGGACTACCGCGAGGTGCTGCGCCGGGCCGTGCCGGCCGCCGTCGCCGCCGCCGGGATCGACGAGGCCGACGTCGTCGGCATCGCCACCGACTTCACCGCCTGCACGATGGTGCCGTGCTTGGCGGACGGCACGCCGCTCAACGAGGCCGGGTACGCCGACCGCCCGCACGCCTACGTGAAGCTGTGGAAGCACCACGCGGCGCAGGGCCAAGCAGACCGGATCAACCGGCTCGCCGAGGAGCGGGCGGAGGCCTGGCTGCCGAGGTACGGCGGCCTGATCTCCTCGGAGTGGGAGTTCGCCAAGGGTCTCGAGCTCTTCGAGGACGACCGAGAGCTCTACGACCGGATGGAGCACTGGGTCGAGGCCGCCGACTGGATCGTCTGGCAGCTCTGCGGCGAGTACGTCCGCAACGCCTGCGCCGCCGGCTACAAGGGACTTCTCCAGCAGCTGGACGGCCGGCCCGCCTCGTACCCCAGCACCGACTACCTCGAGGCGCTCGCGCCGGGGTTCGGCTCCTTCGTCGAGGACAAGCTCGAGCACCCCATCGGTCAGCTCGGCGAGTCCGCCGGCACCCTGAGCGCCGAGGCGGCGGGCTGGACCGGCCTGCCGGTCGGCATCGCCGTCGCGGTCGGCAACGTCGACGCCCACGTCACGGCACCGGCCGCCCAGGCCGTCGGGCCGGGCCAGATGGTGGCGATCATGGGGACGTCCACCTGCCACGTGATGAGCAGCGACGTGCTCCGCGAGGTGCCCGGAATGTGCGGGGTCGTCGACGGCGGCATCGTCGCAGGGTCCTGGGGCTACGAGGCCGGGCAGAGCGGCGTCGGCGACATCTTCGGGTGGTTCGTGAGGTCAGGGGTGCCAGCGGCGTACGCCGACGCGGCAGTGACCGCCGGGGAATCGCTGCACGAGCATCTGACTCGGCTCGCCGGCACCCAGGAGATCGGCGAGCACGGCCTGGTCGCCCTCGACTGGCACAGCGGCAACCGATCGGTGCTCGTTGACCACGAGCTCTCCGGTCTGGTCATCGGACAGACGCTGGCCACCCGTCCCGAGGACGTCTACCGCGCCCTGCTCGAGGCGACCGCGTTCGGCACCCGGGTGATCGTGGAGACCTTCCGCGACAGTGGCGTCCCGGTCGAGGAGCTCATCGTGGCCGGGGGTCTGGCGAAGAACGCCCTGCTCATGCAGATCTACGCCGACGTCACCCGGCTGCCGCTGTCGGTCATCGACTCCGAGCAGGGACCGGCACTCGGCTCGGCGATCCACGCGGCGGTCGCCGCGGGCTGCTACCCCGACGTGCCCACGGCCGCGAAGTCGATGGGCAAGGTGCGCCCGGCAGTGTTCGTGCCTGACGAGACCCGCGCCCAGGCCTATGACCGGCTGTTCGAGATCTACCTCGAGCTGCACGACCACTTCGGCCGCCGCACCACCACGATGCGCCGGCTCAAGGCACTGCGTCGCGATGCCGCGGCGCGAAAGGAGTCCTGACATGGCGATCGTCGCCGACGTCGAGGAGACCGTCGTACGTCTGCGCCGCGAGGTGTGTGCACTGCACGAGCAGCTGACCCGCTACCAGCTGGTGGTGTGGACGGCGGGCAACGTCTCGGCGCGGGTGCCCGGGCACGACCTGCTGGTGATCAAGCCCAGCGGCGTCTCGTACGACGAGCTGACCCCGGACAACATGGTGGTCTGCGACCTCGACGGCCGAGTCGTCGAGGGTGCGCACGCACCGTCGTCGGACACCGAGGCGCAGGCATACGTCTACCGCGAGATGCCCCAGGTCGGCGGGGTCGTGCACACGCACTCGACGTACGCCACGGCCTGGGCGAGCCGGGGTGAGCCCGTGCCCTGCGTGCTGACGATGGGCGCCGACGAGTTCGGCGGAGAGATCCCGGTCGGTCCGTTCGCGATCATCGGCGACGACTCGATCGGGCGCGGCATCGTCGAGACCCTGCGTGGGAGTCGGTCCTCTGCGGTGCTGATGCAGAACCACGGCGTCTTCACCATCGGGCCGACCGCCAAGGCGGCGGTCAAGGCGGCCGTGATGTGCGAGGACGTCGCCCGCACCGTCCACATCGCGCGCCAGCTCGGCGCTCCGCTCGCGATCGCCCAGGCCCACGTCGATGCCCTGCACGACCGCTACCAGAACATCTACGGCCAGCAGAAGGATCACCAGTGAGCACAGCGAAGACGACGACACCCGACCCGACCGCCGAGGTCTGGTTCCTGACCGGCAGCCAGTCGCTCTACGGTCCGGAGACGCTGGACCAGGTCGCGGCCCAGAGCCAGGCCATCGTGGCGCGTCTCGGCGCCACGCCCGACCTGCCGGTCCGCGTGGTGTGGAAGCCGGTCCTCCTGGACGCCGAGTCGATCCACCGCCAGATGCTGGAGGCCAACAGCACCCCGCAGTGCGTCGGCGTGATCGCGTGGATGCACACCTTCTCCCCGGCCAAGATGTGGATCGCCGGCCTCGACGCGCTGCGCAAGCCGCTGCTCCACCTGCACACCCAGGCCGGGATGGAGCTGCCGTGGTCGACGATCGACATGGACTTCATGAACCTCAACCAGGCCGCCCACGGCGACCGGGAGTTCGGCTACATCCAGTCCCGCCTCGGCGTCGCCCGCAAGACCGTGGCCGGTCACGTCGAGTCGCCGGTCGTGGCCGCCCGGGTCGGCCACTGGGCGCGCGCCGCCGTGGGTCGGGCCGAGCTGCGCCACCTCCGGCTCGCGCGGTTCGGCGACAACATGCGCGACGTCGCCGTCACCGAGGGCGACAAGGTCGAGGCACAGCTGCGGTTCGGCGTCTCGGTCAACACGTACGGGGTGAACGACCTCGTGGCGGTCGTCGACCAGGTCTCCGACGCCGACATCG
This sequence comes from uncultured Actinomycetota bacterium, assembly GCA_963717855.1. GTDB lineage: Bacteria > Actinomycetota > Actinomycetes > Propionibacteriales > Nocardioidaceae > Nocardioides. The sequence goes on from CAVQXF010000003.1 coordinate 21,599, forward strand.
ACCAGCTCGTCACCGAGTACGCCGACAGCTATGCCGTCGCGCCCGAGCTGCTGCCCGGCGCCGTACGCGAGGACTCGTTGCGGGACGGCGCCCGGATCGAGCTCGGTCTGCGGGCGTTCCTCACCGAGGGCGGCTTCCACGCCTTCACCACCAACTTCGAGGACCTCGGCGGGCTCCGCCAGCTGCCCGGGCTCGCCGTGCAGCGGCTGATGGCCGACGGCTACGGCTTCGGCGGCGAGGGCGACTGGAAGACGTCGGTCCTGCTGCGGGCAGCGAAGGTGATGGCCGCCGGACTACCGGGCGGCACCTCGTTCATGGAGGACTACACGTACCACCTGGTGCCCGGGGAGGAGAAGATCCTCGGCGCGCACATGCTCGAGGTGTGCCCGACCATCACCGCGTCCGTGCCGACGCTGGAGGTCCACCCGCTGTCGATCGGTGGCCGCGAGGACCCGGTGCGGCTGCGCTTCACAGCCGACCCCGGCCCGGCCGTGGTGGCGGGTCTGTCGGACCTCGGCGACCGGTTCCGCCTGACCGTCAACCAGATCGACGTGGTCGAGCCGGACGCAGACCTGCCGCTTCTGCCCGTCGCCTGCGCGGTGTGGAAGCCGCAGCCGTCGCTGTCGACCTCGGCCGAGGCCTGGCTGATGGCCGGCGCCCCGCACCACACCGTGCTGTCCAAGGCGATCGGCGTCGAGGTCTTCGAGGACTTCGCCGAGATGACGGGCGTCGAGATCCTCACGATCGACGCCGACACCACGCCGCGCGCCTTCCAGCGCGAGCTGCGGTGGAACGCCGCCTACCACCGGCTGGCGGAGCGGCTCGTCTGAGGCGGACTCGTCGTCAACCGAAGGACACCCTGCCAGCGGCGTCGACCCGCCACCCCGGGTTGTGGGCGAGCTCCCAGATGACGCCGTTGGGGTCGCGCACGTGGGCGTGGAAGATCCCGCCGAAGTCACCCTCCTGCGGTGCGGTCAGCACGGTGCCGCCTGCGGTCGCCATCTGGTCGACCAGGGTCTCGACCTCCGCCGGGCTGGCGACGTTGTGGGCGAGGGTCAGCCCGGAGGCGCCGGTGTGCTGGGTGCTTCCACCGAGGTCCTGGTTGAACTTCTCCGCCTCGAAGAAGCCCAGCACCAGCCCCGGGGCCACCTGGTAGAAGACGATCTCGCCCTCGACGTCGATCAGCGACGCCCACCCGAGCGCCCCGTAGAAGCTGCGCGTGGCGTCGAGGTCGGCAGTGGCGAGGGTGATGAAGTGCAGGTCCTGGTGCATCGACGGCCCTTTCGTCCTTGGTGCGAACGACCGTACCCAGGTGTGCGCCGGGATGCCGACCGGTCTCTCAGCGGCCGTGCGCGCGGTCGATGCGATCCATCACGGGGGTCGCCAGCACACCGTGCACGAGCACGGAGGCCACGATCGTGAACGACACCGTCGACCACAGCCAGTCCTGGCCCAGCCCGGGCGCCTCGCCGGCGGCGTACGCGAGGTAGTAGAGCGACCCCACGCCACGCACGCCGAAGAAGGCGGCCGCCCACTGCTGCTGGCGGGTCAGGCCACCCTCGCGCTCGGGTGACCCCGCCCGGACGGCCAGGGCGACCATGCCGGCCGCGGGCCGCACCAGCAGGATCAGCGCCAGCCCGATGCTGACCCCGCGCCAGTCGAGTGCGTCGAGCAGGCCGCGGGTGAGGGCGATGCCGAGCACGAGGAGCACGAAGAGCGTCAGCAGGCGCTCCAGCCGCTCGACCACTTCGTGCATGGCGGCGTGGTAGTCGTGCGAGCGCTCGGCCGAGCGGAAGGTCATCGCGCAGAAGAAGACCGACAGGAAGCCGTAGCCGCCGAGCACCTGCCCGACGCCGTACGACGTCACGAGGGCGGCCAGCGCGAGGAGGGACTCGCCGCGCTCGGCGACGCGGAGCGACGCGCTCGCGGCCCGGAAGGCGAGGTAGGCCAGGATCCGCCCGACAACGATGCCGGCAACGACGCCGATCACGACCTTGCCGACGAGGTAGTAGCTGACCCAGGTGAGACCCCAGTGGGACGCGGCGCCCTCGGTGGCCATCAGGATGGCGAGGTAGACGAAGGGGAAGGCCAGGCCGTCGTTCAGGCCCGCCTCCGAGGTCAGCGTGAAGCGGAGGCCGTCGTCCTCCTCCACCTCGCCGTCGCCGGCCTGCGGTCCGGCGACCTGGACGTCGGAGGCGAGCACCGGGTCGGTCGGTGCGAGCACGGCGCCGAGGAGGACCGCCGCGGCCGGGGCGAGACCGGCCGCCCAGCCGAGCAACGCCACCGCCGCGATGGACAGCGGCATCCCGATCGCGAGCAGCCGCCACGTCGACGACCAGCGTCGCCAGCTGCCCCGGTCCCGGAGCCGCAGCGGGCGGTCGATGGCCAGCCCGACCCCCATCAGGGCGACGATGACGACGAGCTCGGTCACGTGCTCGATCGCCGCCCGGTTCTCCTGCGGGTCGAGCGGCAGGCCGTCGGGCAGGGAGGTCAGTCCGATCAGCATGCCGACACCCACGAGCACCATCGGCGCCGAGATCGCCCAGCGCGACAGGAGGTCGGGCAGCACGACCGCCAGCAGCAGGCTCGCGCCCGCGACGAGGTAGACCAGATCGGCTGTCACGGGGGACCAGTACCCGACGATCCGGGGTTCAGGCGGCTACTGGACTCCCGTGGTGGGTGTTTCAGACCACGCGGTTCTGGGCACTTGATGGGTGCGCCCACCGGCGCACCGGGCTCCGTCCAACTGGTTTTGAACAACCAGGTGCGGCTGATGTCCCGGCACCCATCAGAACGGACGGAATCTCCCCATGTTGTGGACCATCCTCGTCATCCTCGCCATTATCGCGCTGGTGCTCTTCATCCTCGCCCGCGTCCGCGGGGGTCGCGGCGCCTGAGTCCTCGGGACCTCACGCTTCTGCCAGAGCTCCTGACCCCGCCGACAGGCGGGGCAGGAGCTCTCGGCATGTGAGGGGCTCGGCCGTCAGCGCCGGCTGCGCAGCTGGTCCCGATCCAGGGCCCGCTTGAGGATCTTGCCCGACGGCCCCTTGGGCAGGGCCGGGAGCACCTGGACCAGGTGCGGCACCTTGTAGGCGCTCAGTCGCTCCTTCGCCCACACCCGCAGACCCTCGGCGTCCAGGGTCGCGCCGTCGCGGAGCACGATCGCGGCCGCGACCTCCTCGCCGTACGTCGGGTCGGCGACACCGATGACGGCGGCCTCGACGATGTCGGGGTGCTGGTAGAGGACCTCCTCGACCTCGCGCGGGTAGACGTTGTAGCCCCCGCGGATGATCATCTCCTTGAGCCGGTCCACGATGCGCAGGTCGCCGTCCTCGTCGAGGGTCCCGAGGTCGCCGGTGCGCAGCCATCCGTCACGGATCGCCTCGGCGCTCGCCTGCGGGTTGCGCCAGTAGCCCTTCATCACGATCGGTCCCTTGATCCAGACCTCACCGACCTCGCCGGGTGCGACCGGGATGCCGCCGGGGTCGCGCACCTCGAGCTGCATGCCGTGGACCGCGCGGCCGACGGCGCCGATCTTCGGCTCCTGGTCCGGGGGAGTCGAGGTCGCCCAGCCCGAGGTCTCGCTGAGGCCGTAGCCCTCGCGGATCCGGGTGCCGAAGCGCTCCTGGAAGGCGCGGATCACCTCGGCCGGCAGCGAGGCGCCGCCCGAGGAGGCCAGCCGCAGCTGGGCGAAGTCCGCGGGCGTCGAGTCGCCTGCGGCGTGCAACATCGCGATCCACATGGCCGGGACGCCCGAGACGACGGTCAGCCGGTGGTCGCGGATCAGCGCGACCATCTTCGCCGGGTCGAAGGGGTGCAGCAGCGAGACCGGCGCACCCAGCGAGATCGAGATGTGCATGACCATCAGCTGGCCGTAGACGTGGAAGAGCGGGAGTGCCGTGCCGGTCCGGTCGGTCGCCGGGTCGAAGGCCAGCTGGTGCCGCGCGGCCTCGACGAGCGCGAAGATCCCACCGACCCCGAGCTCGGCGCCCTTGGGGCGCCCGGTCGTGCCGGAGGTGTAGATGATGATCGCGGTCTCGTCGTCGGCGCGGTCGACCGGAGCCGCCAGGGCGTCGCCCTCCTCCCAACCGGCGAGCGGGCCGAGGGTCCACAGCGGTAGCCCGCGCTCCCGCGCAGCCGTCGTCGCGGCGGTGTTTGCCTCGTGCCAGGCCACGACCAGGGAGGCGTCCGCGTCGTCGAGGACGTAGCCGATCTCGGGGGCCGTGGCCATCACGTTCATCGTGATCAGCACGGCGCCCGCCGCGTGCAGGCCGTAGTAGGCGGCCACGAACTCCGGCACCGTCGGCGCGATCAGCACCACCCGGTCGCCCGGCTGGATGCCGGCCGCGGCGACCCGCCCGGCGTACGCCGCCACGCGGTCGCGCAGCTCGCCGTACGTCACGACCTGGTCGTCGGCGCGTACGGCGACCCGGCCCGGGTCGTCGTACGCGTGCTCGAAGATCGCGTCCGCCAGGTTGCTCACGTCAGTGCTCCGTTCGAGGTGGGGGCCAACGTTCGTCGTACCCAGGTCTACCTCGTCCCTCACGCCGGTGCTCGCGGCACCACCTTGCCGGGGTTCATCAGCCCGTGCGGGTCGAGCGCCTGCTTCACCGCTCGCATCAGGTCGTTCTCGACCTCGGAGCGGTACGCCGCGGCGGCATCGCGCTTGAGCGACCCGAGCCCGTGCTCGGCGCTGATGCTCCCGCCCAGGGCGGCGACCGCGTCGTACACGGCGCGGGTCAGGTCGGGCGCGGCCGCCCGGAGCGCCGGCTCGTCGCCGACCGGAGCGCTGAGGTTGTAGTGCAGGTTGCCGTCGCCGACATGGCCGTAGGTCACCAGACGCACTCCCGGCAGCACCGCCTCGACCGCCGACCGGACCTGCGTCACGAAGCCTGGCAGCGCGATGATCGGCAGCGTCACGTCGTGCTTGATCGAGGGTCCCTCGGTCTTCTGGACCTCCGAGATGCCCTCGCGAAGTGCCCACAGTGCGGCGCGCTGGGTGGGGCTCGACGCCACCACGGCATCGACGACCAGGTCTTCCCCGAAGGCCGCGGTCAGGGCGGTCTCGAGCAGGGTGTCCACGTCGTCGGCAGGGGTGCCGGCGAGCTCGACCAGTCCGTACCAGTCGTGCGGTTCGCCGAAGGGGTCGCGCGCACCGGGCAGATGGGTCAGGACCAGGTCGAGCGCCTGGCGGTTGAGCAGCTCCCAGGCCGTGAGCTGTCCGCCGGCGTGCTCACGCAGCAACGGCAGGAGCGCCACCGCGGAGTCGACCGAGGGCAGCGCGACCAGTGCCGTCGCCCGCCGAGGCGTGGCCGGCAGCAGCCGCAGCACCGCGGCCGTGACGACGCCGAGCGTGCCCTCGGCACCGATGAAGAGCTGCTTGAGGTCGTAGCCGGTGTTGTCCTTGCGCAGCGGCCGCAGGCCGTCCCACACCCGGCCGTCGGGCAGCACCACCTCGAGGCCGAGCACGAGCTCGCGCATCATGCCGTAGCGCAGCACCGCCGTACCCCCGGCGTTGGTGGCGATGTTGCCGCCGACCGTGCACGACCCCTCGGAGCCCAAGGACAGCGGGAAGAGCCGGCCCGCTGCGGCGGCGGCCGCCTGCACGGTCTGCAGCACGACCCCGGCCTCGACGGTGATCGTGTCGGCGATCGGGTCGACCTCGCGGACCCGGCGCAGGCGTTCGAGGGACAGCACGACGGTCGTGCCGGAGGCGTCCGGGGTCGCCCCTCCGGCCAGCCCGGTGTTGCCGCCCTGGGGCACGATCGCCACGCCGGCCTCCGCGCAGAGGCGGACGGCGACCGCGACCCCGGCGGTGTCGGCCGGTCGCACCACCGCGCCGGCCGAGCCGACGAACCGACCGGTCCAGTCGGCGATGTACGCCGCCACGTCGGTGGGCTCGGTGAGCACCGCGCCGTCGCCGAGCGCGTCGCGCAGGAGGTCGATCAGGGCCTGGGGCATGTGGTTCTCCAGTCGGGTCAGCCGAGCAGGACCGCGACCAGCAGCGCGATCGGGAGGCTGCACAGCGTGGTCAGCAGGATGCTCTCGCGGGCGACGTCCTCGCCCACGCGATAACGGGTGGCGTGCAGGAAGATGTTCTGGGCCGTCGGCAGTGCCGCAGTCAGGACGACGCCGAGCAGCACGGGTCCGTCGAGACCGAGCGAGGTCCCGACCAGCCAGGCGACGACCGGCATGAAGACGAGCTTGAGCAGCGAGACGGCCACCACCTCTCGGTTGTGCCCGGCCCGTCCGGGCAGGGGGCTCAGTCGCAGCGCCGCGCCGTAGGACATCAGCATCAGGGGGATCGCGGCGCCGGCCAGCAGGTGGAGCGGCTCCGCGACGACCTCGGGCAGCGTCCAACCCGTGATCGCGAGGACCAGGCCGAGCAGGGCGGCGATCGTGAGCGGGTTGGTGACGAGTCGGCGCAGCACCGCCCGGCTCCCCGCGCCGCGGCCGGTGTGGCGGTCCAGGGCGACCAGGGCGATCGGCTGCACCACCAGCATCTGCACCAGGAGCGTGGGCACGACGACGGTGATGTCGCGGACGACGTACGCCGCGATGGCCAGCCCGAGGTTGCCCGCGTTGACGTAGGACGACGCGAGCGACCCGATCAGCACGGAGCCACCATCGAGGCGCCAGCGCAGCCGCGCGATCACGGCGTACACCGTGAAGGTCGCACCGAGCGCGGTCGCGGAGGCAAGCAGGTTGGTCGCGGCGCCGTCGATCTCCACCCTGCTGATGGTGGTCACCATCAGCGCGGGGGAGGCGACGAAGAAGGCGATCTCACCGAGCGTGCGCTGCGACCGGGCGTCCAGCACCCCGGAGTGGGCGAGCCCCACGCCGCAGAGGATCACCACGATGATCGTGGTGAAGCCGATCAGCAGCCCCATGACGCCTCCCCGCGATGCCGCTTCGGCAATGGACGATGCCGCTGGATCCTGCCTACGGTCCGGAGGTGAGCGACGGACGAGTGGTCATGGTCGGGACGATGCGGGCGCAGCTCGACGCTGCGCTGAGGGAGCGGTACGGCGCCGAGCGGCTCGACGACCTGGATGCGGCCGCAGACGCGGTCGTCGCTGTGACCAGCGGTGTCTGGGGCGTGCGCGCCGAGCACCTCGACCGGCTGCCCGGTCTCGGGGCGATCGTGAACTTCGGCGTCGGCTACGACTCGACCGACGTGGCCGAGGCTGCGCGTCGGGGTGTCGTGGTGTCCAACACCCCCGACGTGCTCACCGACTGCGTCGCCGACACCGCCGTGGGTCTGCTCATCGACGTGATGCGGCGTCTCTCGGCCGCCGACCGGTTCGTGCGTCGCGGGGAATGGGCGGACGGACGTGTCCCCGCCCTGGCCCGACGGGTCACCGGCGCCCGGGTGGGCATCCTCGGACTCGGCCGGATCGGCCTCGCGATCGCCCACCGGCTCACGGCGTTCGACGCGACCATCAGCTATCACAACCGGCGCGAGCGCACCGACGTCCCCTACGCGTACGCCGCGAGCGTGCTCGACCTCGCGAGGGGCTCCGACGTGCTCGTCATCGCCGCCGCCGGAGGCGCGGACTCGCGCGACCTGGTCGGCGCCGAGGTGCTCGACGCGCTGGGCCCAGATGGCTTCCTGGTCAACGTCGCCCGCGGCTCGGTCGTCGACGAGGCGGCACTGGTGGCCGCGCTCGAGGAGGGCCGGATCGCCGGTGCCGGCCTCGATGTCTTCGCTGACGAGCCGCACGTCCCAGCCGCGCTGCTGGGCCGCGACGACGTCGTGCTGCTCCCGCACCTCGGGAGCGCGACCGTCGAGACCCGTGCCGCCATGACCGACCTGACCCTGGCGAACGTCGAGCGGTTCCTGGCCGACGGCACCCTCGTCACGCCGGTCTGACCCGGCGCTCACGGAGTCCGCAACCGCACGTGCTCGGGCCGGATGCTCGCGACGTCCGGGGTGCCGAGCAGGCACATGGCCCGGCGCAGCTCGTCGACCAGCAGGTCGAGCGTTGCGGTCACGCCGCGCCGCCCGCCGACCATCAGGCCGTAGAGGTAGGCGCGGCCGACCATCACGCCGTGCGCCCCCAGACCGAGGGCCGCGACGATGTCGCCGCCGGAGCGGACGCCGGAGTCGACGTACACCTCGGTGCGGTCGCCGACCGCAGCCGCGACATCGGGCAGCAGCTCCAGGGGGACCGGAGCCCGGTCGAGCTGACGCCCGCCGTGGTTGGACAGCACGATCGCGTCCGCGCCGGCATCCACCGCCGCGACCGCGTCCGTGACGGACTGGATGCCCTTCACGACGACCGGTCCGGACCATCGGTCCCTGAGCCAGGTGATGTCGCGCGGTCGGATCGCCTGCTCGCGCAGCTCGTTGGACATCCCCCAGCGTGCGTACGTCGAGCCCTCCGGGAAGGTCGCGAACCGGAGCGGCTCGGTGGTGAGGATGTTGCCCACCCAGCCGGGGTGGCGGGCCATGCCCGCGACGGTGCGGGCGGTGAGCTGCGGAGGGATGGCGAAGCCGTTGCGCTTGTCCTGACGCTTCATCCCGGTCACCGTCGTGTCCATCGTCAGCACGACTGCCTCGTACCCCTGCTCGCTCGCCTCGACCAGGTGCGCGAGGCTGACCGCGCGGTCCTTCATCAGGTAGAGCTGGAACCAGTGGCGTCCGCCCGGCGCGGCCTCGGCCGTGTCGGTGATGGAGGTCGTGGCGTACGTCGACAGCGTGTAGGGGAGTCCTGCCTCGGCCGCTGCCGCGGCGACCGCGCGCTCGCCGGTGTGGTGGCTGAGCCGGGTGTAGCCGGTGGGCGCGAGCATGATCGGCGCGGCCGCCGGGCGACCCAGGATCGTGGTCGCCACGTCGGGCTGGGCGACCTGGCCGAACGCCGTGGGTCGCAGCTCGACCCGGTCGAACGCCGCGCGGTTGCGCGCGAGCGCGAGCTCGCCGTCGGAGCCGCCGTACACGTAGTCCCAGACGGCCGCCGGCACGCGCCGCCGAGCGGCCCGCTCCAGGTCGTCGATGCTCAGGCAGCGGGCGAGCCGCCGCTGCTCGGCGGTGCGCTGAACCGGCCGGGGCTTGAGAAAGGGCTCGAGGTCACGCCACCGCGGCACTTGGCGGTGGGCCACCGGGGGTGCGATCGCCGACACGTCTGGACTCCTCGCTACTTGTGCTATAACTTCGTAACTCATCATACAACTTGCCGAGAAGTGCCGTCTCAGAGGGAGTCCCCATGGCCGCCGACCGCATCCGTACCCTGACCCTGTCCCACGTCGTCCTGCCACTGGACAACCCCGTCAGCGACGCCAAGGTGCTCACCGGGCGGCAGAAGCCGCTGACCGAGACCGTGCTGCTCTTCGTCGAGGTCGAGACCGAGCAGGGCCACCGCGGCATGGGCTTCAGCTACTCCAAGCGGGCCGGCGGGCCGGCGCAGTACGCCCACCTCCAGGAGGTCGCCGAGGTTGCGATCGGCCAGGACCCGAACGACATCGCGAAGATCTACGAGTCGCTGATGTGGGCGGGTGCCTCGGTCGGGCGCAGCGGCGTGGCCACCCAGGCGGTCGCGGCCCTGGACGTCGCGCTCTACGACCTCAAGGCTCGTCGCGCCGACCTGCCGCTGGCCAAGTTCCTGGGCGCGCACCGGGACTCCTGCCAGGTCTACAACACCTCCGGCGGCTTCCTCCAGGCCTCGGTCGAGGAGATCAAGGAGAAGGCCACCGCCTCCCTGGAATCCGGCATCGGCGGCATCAAGATCAAGGTCGGTCAGCCCGACTGGGCCGAGGACCTGCGCCGGGTCGCCGCGATCCGCGAGCACCTCGGCGACGCTCCGCTGATGGTCGACGCCAACCAGCAGTGGGACCGTGCCCGGGCCCGCCGGATGTGCCGTGAGCTCGAGCAGTTCGACCTGATCTGGATCGAGGAGCCGCTCGACGCCTGGGACGCCGTGGGCCACGCGGACCTGTCGCGGACCTTCGACACCCCGATCGCCACGGGCGAGATGCTCACCTCGGTGCCCGAGCACATGGCGCTCATCGACGCCGGCTACCGCGGCATCGTGCAGCCGGACGCCCCCCGGATCGGTGGCATCACGCCGTTCCTCCGCTTCGCGACGTTGGCCTCGCACGCCGGTCTGGCCCTCGCCCCGCACTACGCGATGGAGATCCACCTGCACCTCGCCGCGGCGTACCCGACCGAGCCCTGGGTGGAGCACTTCGAGTGGCTCAACCCGCTGTTCGACGAGCGCATCGAGATCCGCGACGGACAGATGTTCGTGCCCGACCGGCCGGGCCTGGGCTTCACGCTGAGCGAGCGCATGCGCCAGCTCACCAAGGAGACCGCTACCTTCGGCGCATGACGACCACCCTCGCTCAGGCCGTCGTCACCGGTCTGAAGTCGCGCATCCTCGACGGCTCCCTCGCTCCCGGGACGAAGCTCCCCTCCGAGGCTGAGCTGATCGAGGAGTACGCCGTCTCGCGGACCGTCGTCCGCGAGGCGGTCACCCGGCTGCGCGCCGAGGGCCTCGTCGAGACCTTCCAGGGCCGCGGCTCGTTCGTGCTGGCGATGCCGGAGCCCTCGTCGTTCACGGTCGAGGCGTCGGCGATCCGTAGCCAGGCCGACGTGCTGGCGATGGTCGACTTCCGGCTCGGGATCGAGAGCGAGGCGGCGTACCTCGCCGCAGCCCATCGCACGAAGGCCGGAGCCGAGGGCGTGCGAGCGGCGCTCGAGGCGTTCTCCGCCGCCGGTCCGGAGGAGGCGGTCGAGGCCGACTTCGCCTTCCACCGCGCGGTCGCGGCGGCCAGCGGCAACCGCTTCTACCTCGACCTGCTCGACTCGATCGGGCCGATGATGATCATGCTGCCGCGCACCCGGCTGCCCGAGGAGTTCTCGCTCACCGACGCGGCCCACGTCGAGCGGGTGCGCCGCGAGCACGACAACATCGGTGCGGCCGTCATCGCGGGCGACGCCGAGACCGCACGCGCTGCGATGCGGGTGCACCTCGGGAACACCCGCCGGCGCCTGCAGTCCTGAGCGGTCACCAGCGCGCGGTGTTGGGCACGAACGACGGGTCGATCGACTGCATGTAGACGGTGTCCTCGCGACGGCGTACGCCGCAGGTGAGGTACTGCTCGTGCAGCACGTCGAGCTGGTCGCGGTCGAGGTCGACGCCGAGGCCCGGACCGGTCGGCACGGCGACCGATCCGCCCTCGAACGAGAGGACGCCAGGGGTGATCACGTCCTGGGTCTTCCACGGGTAGTGGGTGTCGCAGGCGTAGGTCAGGTTGGGCGAGGCCGCGGCGAGGTGGACCATCGCGGCGAGCGAGACGCCGAGGTGGGAGTTGCTGTGCATCGACAGGCCCAGCCCGAAGGTCTCGGTGATCCCACCGAGCAGGGCCGAACGGCGCAGCCCGCCCCACAGGTGGTGGTCGGAGAGGACGATCTGCACGGCGTCCACGGCGATGGCCGGGGCGAGGTGCTCGAAGGCGATCACGCACATGTTCGTCGCGAGCGGCACGTCGGTCCGCGCGGCGACGTACGCCATCCCCTCGATGCCGGGTGTCGGGTCCTCCAGGTACTCCACGACGCCCGCGAGCCGCTCGGCGACGCCGACCGAGGTCTCCGGCGTCCAGGCGCCGTTGGGGTCCAGCCGCAGCGGCAGTCCGGGGAAGGCCTCGGCGAGCGCCTCGACCGCCGCGCACTCCTCGTCGGGGTGGAAGACGCCGCCCTTGAGCTTGAGCGACCCGAAGCCCCAGCCGTCGATCATCTGCCTCGCCTGCGCCACGACGCCGTCGGGGTCCAGTGCGGCGCCCCACTCGTCGTCGGGGGCGCCCGGGTGACCGGCCCACTTGTAGAAGAGGTAGCCGCTGAACGGCACCCGGTCCCGTACGGCGCCGCCGAGCAGGTCGCTCACCGGCCGACCGGTCTCGCGGCCGACCAGGTCGAGGCACGCGACCTCGAAGGGTGAGTAGACGGTGGCGACGGCCGACGACACGTCGAGCATCCCGCCGAAGGACGCTCCCGCACCGCCGGTCTCCCGGCCGAGCACCTCGGTGACCAGCCGGTGGAGTCCGTGGAGGTCGTAGGGGTCGTGACCCACCACGGCTACGGCGACAGCGTCGAGGCGAGCGAGGTGCGCCTCGTCGGCGTAGGTCTCGCCCAGGCCGAGCAGGCCCGAGTCGGTGTGCAGCTCGACGATCGCCCGCAGCGCCCAGGGCTGGTGCACGCCGACGACGTTGAGCAGGGGAGGGTCGCCGAAGGCGACCGGGGTGATGACGACCCGGCTGATCCGGGACTCGCTCATGCGGGCTTGACGGCGAGCACGGGGACGCTGACCTCGAGCAGGATCCGCTGGGCGCTGCTGCCCATGACGAGCTTGCCCACCGGCGTACGCCGGCGCAGCCCGATCACGATCAGCCGGGCGTCGGTCTCGCGGACGACGGCCTCGAAGGTCGCGACGACGTCGGACCCGTGATCGGCGTGGTCGACCCGTGCGGTGACGCCGGCGGCCGCGGCCCGGGCGACGAGAGCGGACTCCGCCGCGTCGTCGACCAGGTCGGCGTCGACGGTGGCGCCGCGGCGCGGGCTGTTGAGGATCACCACGTCGTCGCCGTGCACGGCGGCCTCGGCCAGCGCGGCCTCGAAGGCGGCCTCGCCGACGGGGGTGGGCACGTAGCCGATGAGGAGGGTCATCGCTGGCCTGCTTCCTGGTCGTGGTTCTCGGAGTCGGATGTCGCCGGGCCGGATGTCGCCGGGCCGGATGTCGCCGGGCCGGATGTCGCGGAGTCGGATGTTGCCGGGCCGGATGTCACGGGGCCGGATGTCGCCGGGTCGGGGGTCGCCGGGCCGCGCCGGCGGAACAGCAGCTTGACCAGCGGCAGCAGCAGCACGAGCAGGAGGAAGGCCAGGATCCCCCCGGAGATCGGCCGCGTGGCGAAGCCTGTCGGGTCGCCGTCGAAGATCAGCATGGAGCGCCGGAAGCTCGATTCCATCAGCGATCCGAGCACGAAGGCGAGCACCAGCGGTCCGGGCTCGAAGCCGGTCTTCTTCATCAGGTAGCCGAGGATGCCGAAGGCGATCATCACGAAGATGTCGAAGACCGAGTTGTTGATCGTGTAGACGCCGAGGATGGTGATCAGCGCGGTGATCGGGGCCAGGATCGCCGGCCGCACCCGCAGGATCTTCACGAAGACGCCGACCAGCGGGATGCTCAGCATCAGCAGGATCAGGTTGCCGATGTACATCGAGTTGATGACACCCCAGAACATCTCCGGGTTGTCCTCGATGAGCTGGGGGCCGGGCTGCACGCCGACGACGAGGAACGCCGCGAAGAGCATGGCCATCGAGGCGTTGGCCGGGATGCCGATCGTCAGCAGCGGGATGAACGACGAGGTGGCCGCGGCGTTGTTGGCCGACTCAGGCCCGGCGACGCCCTCGATGGCTCCGCGCCCGAAGCGGGAGGAGTCCTTGGCGACGCGCTTCTCCGCGGCGTACGACGCGAGGGAGGCCATGACGGCGCCGCCCCCTGGGAGCACGCCGAGGAAGAAGCCGATGACCGAGCCGCGGCCGATGGCCGGAGAGGCCTGCTTCAGCTCCTTGCGCGAGGGCCAGATGTTGGCGATCGCGGCGGGCACGTGGACCTTGCCGTGCCGCTCCTCGAGGTTGTAGAGGATCTCACCGACCCCGAAGAGACCCATGGCGACGACGACGAAGTCGATCCCGCCCTGGAGCTGGAGGGTGTCGAACGTGAAGCGGTTGGCGCTGGTGAAGCTGTCGCTGCCGACGGTGGCCAGGAGCAGGCCCACCGCGGCGGCGGCGAGCGCCTTGATCGTGTTGCCGTTGCCGACCGTGGCGACCAGCAGGACGCCGAGCAGCGCGAGGGCGGCGTACTCGGGCGGGCCGAAGTCGAGCGCGTAACCGGCGATGATCGGGCCGAGCAGCGTCAGCCCGATGATGGAGACGGTGGCACCGAAGAAGGAGCCGATCGCGGCGATGCCGAGCGCGGTGCCGGCCTTGCCCTGCTTGGCCAGCGCGAAGCCGTCGAAGACCGTGACCACCGAGCTGGCCTCACCCGGGATGCGGAGCAGGACCGAGGTGATGGTGCCGCCGTACTGGGCGCCGTAGTAGATGCCGGCGAGCATGATGATCGCCGAGACCGGGTCGTTGGCGCCGTAGGCGATCGGCAGGAGGATGGCCATCGTGGCGGCCGGGCCGAGGCCGGGCAGCACCCCGATGAGCATGCCGATCACGACGCCGATCAGGCAGTAGAGCAGGTTGGTCGGTTGGGTCACGACCGCGAAGCCGTCGAGGAAAGCGTTCCAGTCCATCGAGGTCTCCTCTCGGGGTCAGAAGGCGAGCAGGTGGGGCAGCGGGATCTTCAGGACGTAGAGGAACAGCAGGTAGAACGCCGCGGTCATGGCGACCGAGATGACGATCGTGCTGCGCCACGTCTCACCGCCGAGGAAGCGGAGCCAGACGATGCAGAGGAGGACGGCCGGAATCTCGAAGCCGATCGAGGGCAGCAGCACCGCCAGGCCGACGAACGTCGCACAGCCGGCGAGGACGAGCAGGCTGGCCTTGGTGAACTTCTCGGCGTCGTCGAGGTAGCGGCCCACCACGAGCAGCATCACGGCGAGGCCGACGATCATCGCGGAGACCGCGAACGGCCACAGGCCGGGGCCGGGTCGCCGGAGCGACCCGAGCCCATAGCTGTAGGCGCGATAGCCGGCCCAGAGCCCGAAGGCGAGGAGCACGAGCGCGGGCACGATCTGGTACGCCGGCCCGCCCACCGGCGGTCGCTCGTCCTCCAGGTCTCGGGCGACCTCGGCCTGGAGCTCGGCCAGGATGTCGGGCTCGGCGGCCGCTCGCGTCTCGCGCTCGCTCATGGTCTCGCGCCTCTCGGGTTGGGGTGGGATCTGGCGGGAGGTCAGCTGGCGTCGCCGAGGTCGATGTCGTACTCCTCGACGAGGTCGGCGTAGCGCTGCTTGTCCGCCTCGAGCATCGTGACGACCTCATCGCCGGGGATCTCCAGCGGCGTCAGGTTGTTCTGCTTGTTGAAGTCCTGGTACGCCGTGGTCTTGAAGGTCGCCTTCATGGCATCGGCGATCGTGTCCTGGATGTCCTGCGGCGTGCCCTTCGGGACGGTCATGAAGCGGTACTGCGCGACCTCGACGTCGAGGCCCTGCTCCTGCGCGGTGGGCACGTCGGGGAGGAAGTCGACGCGCTCGGGCCCGAAGACGGTCAGCGGCACGATCTTGCCGGCCTTGATGTTCTCGATGGCCTCGCCCACCTGGAGGCAGGCCGTGTCGACCTGGTCGCCGAGGAGGGCCGTCAGCGCCGGGGCGCCGCCGTCGAAGGGGATCGCCTCGGCCGGGGTCTTGTTGACCTTGTAGGTCAGCGCGCAGGCCAGCTGCGCGCCGGTGCCGACCCCGGTCGTGCCGTAGGTGATCTTGCCCTTCGCGCTCGAGAGGTCATCGACCGAGGTGAGGCCGGAGCCCTTGCTCGCTACGAGCACGTAGTCGTCCCGGGACACGCCCTGCACGACGTCGAAGTCCGAGATCTCGGTGACCTCGTCCTCGCCGACCGCGAGGGGGGTGATGGCGAAGAGCGACGCGTTCTGCACGGAGATGGTCGAGCCGTCTGCCTTGGCCTTGGCCACCTCGGCCGCGGCGAGCGCGCCGTTCGCCCCCTCGCGGTTGATGACGGCGAAGGTGCCGCCGAGCTCGTCGGAGAGGCCGACCGAGATCTGGCGGCTGATCAGGTCGGAGGAGCCGCCCGCGGAGGCGCCGACCGGCATCTCGACTGCTCCGCTCGGGTAGTCGCCGGACCCGCTTCCGCCACCGGCGGTGTTCTGGACGCCGCCGCAGGCGGTGAGGGCGAGGGTGGCGACGCCGGCGACGGCGGCGAGGCGGATGGTCTGCGTGCGCATCGGTTGACTCCTTGGTCCGGGGGCCGGGACCGGAGACCCGACGTTGTGACCACCGACACTAAGTACCCGCGTCGATGCCAGTCCAAGCCCGTTTCGGCATGGAGTGATCCACGGCGCGCATCGTAGGGTGGGGTCTCGTGATCACCCTCGACCAGGTCCGATCGTTCGTCGCCGTCGCCGAGGAGCTGCACTTCGGCCGGGCCGCGGAGCGCCTCCAGATGACCCAGCCGCCGCTGTCGCGGCAGATCCAGAAGCTGGAGAAGGCGGTCGGCGCCCAGCTCCTCGAGCGGGACAACCGCCGCGTCGAGCTCACCGGCGCGGGCGCGGCGTTCCTGGACGAGGCCTACCGCCTGCTCAACCTGGTCGACAGCGCCGGCGACCTGGCGCGGCGGGTGGACGCAGGGGCCGCGGGAGTCGTGCGTCTCGGCTTCACCGCGGTCTCGGCGATCTCCCTCCTCGGCCCGCTCCTGCGCCGGCTGACGGCCGCGCTGCCGGACGTGGAGGTGCGGCTCTCGGAGCGGGTCACCAACGCCCAGGTCGACGGGATCCGGCGCGGCGAGCTCGACATCGGGCTGGCCCGACCACCCTTCGACACCACGCTGCTGTCCTCGCGAGTGGTGCTGCGCGAGCCGCTGATGGCGGTCGTGCCCGAGCGGCACCCGCTGGCCCGCCTCGACCGCCCGCTGATGCCGCAGGACTTCGACGGGGAGTCCGTGATCGGCTACCACCCGCAGCAGTCGCGCTACTTCCACGAGCTCACCGTGCGGTTCCTGGCCAACGCCCACCCGCGCATCGATCAGCGGGTGCACCAGGTCCTGACCGCCATGCTGCTGGTCGCGGCGGAGCGCGGGCTGGCGCTCGCTCCGGCCGCGGCGACCTCGCTCCACGTCGAGGGCGTCGTCTTCAAGCCGCTGGCGCACGGCGGCGGCGACACTCGTCTCGACGCCGACCCGGAGCGACCGGTCGAGCTGCACGCGATCTGGGCGCGGAGCTCGTCCTCGCCCGTCGTACGGCGGGTGCTCGAGGTGATGACGACCTCGAGCTAGTTCATGCCCAACGAGTATCACTGGATTCAAATTCGGGCTTGGACAGGCATCGTTGTGGCTTCCTAGCGTGGTGACCACCGCCACTACGACGACAAGGACGCCTCCGTGACCGAGTACAGCCCGACCGACCTGGCCGCACAGCTGAAGAGCGGGCTGCTCTCCTTCCCGGTCACGCACTTCGCCGAGGACCTGAGCTTCGACGAGGGGGCCTACCGCAAGCACCTCGGCTGGCTGGCCGAGTACCCCGTGGCCGGCCTCTTCGCGGCCGGCGGGACGGGCGAGGGCTTCTCGCTGACCTTCGACGAGACCGATCGCGTCCTGCGCTCGGCGGTCGACGAGGTCGCGGGCGCCGTACCGGTCCTCGCGCCCGCCACCGGGAGCACCGCCAACGCCGTCGCGCAGGCCGAGGCCGCCGAGGCGGCCGGTGCGGACGGCCTGCTGCTGATGCCGCCGTACCTCACCGAGGCCAGCCAGGCAGGTCTGGTCGAGCACGTCTCCGCCGTCTGCCGGGCCACCGGGCTCGGCGTCATCGTCTACAGCCGCGCGAACGCGGTGCTGAACGACGTGTCCGTCGCGACCCTCGCCGACCGCAACCCGACGCTGATCGGGTTCAAGGACGGCGTCGGCAGCATCGAGCAGATGACCCGCACGTACGCCCGTGTCGGCGACCGGCTGATCTACATCGGGGGGTTGCCGACCGCGGAGACCTTCGCGCTCCCCCTGCTCCAGCTCGGGGTGAGCACCTACTCCTCCGCGCTCTTCAACTTCCTGCCCCAGTGGGCCATCGAGTTCTACGACGCCGTGCGTGCCCAGGACCGCGACGAGGTCTACCGTCGGCTGAACGAGTTCGTGATCCCGTATCTCGACATCCGCGACCGCACGGCCGGGTACGCCGTCTCCATCGTCAAGGGCGGCCTGGCCGCCATCGACCACCCGTCCGGACCGGTCCGCCCGCCGCTGACCGACCTGCGGGACGACGAGGTCGCCGAGCTCCGTGACCTGATCGCCCGCATCTCCTGAGAGGAAGTCCATGTCTGACCCCCGCTCGATCATCGCAGGCACCGAGGCCGACCGGGCCGACGTCGTCGCCGCGACCACGGCGGCAGCCGAGGCGTTCGACTCCTACCGTGCGACCACGCCGGAGCAGCGCAGCGACTTCCTGGAGGCCGTCGCCTCCGAGATCGAGGCCGACCGGGCCGCGATCGTGGAGGCCGCGGTCGTGGAGAGCAACCTGCCCGAGGGGCGGATCTCGGGGGAGGTCGGCCGCACCACCGGTCAGCTGCGCATGTTCGCCGACGTCGTACGCCGGGGCGACCACCTCGGCGTCCGCATCGATCCGGCCCGGCCCGACCGCGAGCCGCTCCCGCGCGCCGACATCCGTCAGCGCCACGTCGCCCTCGGGCCGGTCGCCGTCTTCGGGGCCAGCAACTTCCCGCTGGCGTTCTCGACCGCCGGCGGCGACACCGCGTCCGCGCTCGCCGCGGGCTGCCCGGTCGTGGTCAAGGGCCACCCCGCCCACCCGCGCGCCGGGCACCTCGTGGCCTCGGCCGTCACCCGTGCCGTCGAGAAGGCCGGACTCCACGCCGGCACCTTCTCCTTCCTGCTCGCCCCCGGCGGCCAGAGCGGGGTGGAGCTCGGGCAGTCGCTCGTCACCGACCCGCGGATCAAGGCCGTGGGGTTCACCGGCTCCCGCGGCGGCGGCCTGGCGCTCGTCGCCGCCGCCGCCGCGCGGCCGGAGCCGATCCCGGTCTACGCGGAGATGTCGTCGATCAACCCGGTCGTCGTCCTGCCGGGAGCGCTCGCGGGCGAGGTCGCCCCACTCGCGACGGCGTACGTCGGCTCTCTCACGCTGGGCGCCGGCCAGTTCTGCACCAACCCCGGGCTGCTCTTCCTCCCTGTGGGCGAGCAGGGCGATGCCTTCCTCGCTGCGGCCGGATCGGCGGTCGCCGACGCGACCGGTGCCACCATGCTGACGCCCGGCATCGCCGCGGCGTACGCCTCCGGGACGGCGGCTCTGCGCGAGACGTCGGGCGTCCGGGTGGTGGCGGCAGGCACCGCCTCCGGCGACCATGCGCCGGCCCCCCAGCTGGTGGAGGCCGCCGAGCTCGAGGGCGTGACCGACGAGGTCTTCGGGGCTTCGGGGGTCGTGGTCCGGTACGACGGGGTCGATGACCTGCTGCCGCACCTCGCATCGCTCGAGGGCCAGCTGACCGCGACCGTGCACGCCACCGACGCCGACGCCGCCGACGCCGCCAGGCTGGTGCCCGCGCTCGAGCTGAAGGCGGGTCGGATCCTCTTCAACGGCTGGCCCACGGGCGTCGAGGTCGGGCACGCGATGGTGCACGGTGGTCCGTTCCCGGCGACGTCCGACGCACGCAGCACCTCGGTCGGGAGCCTCGCGATCGAACGGTTCCAGCGGCCGGTCGCCTACCAGGACGTGCCGGCCGGGGTGCTCCCCGAGGCGGTCCGCGACGACAACCCGTGGGGGCTCGTGCGCCGCGTCGACGGTGAGCTGCAGCTGCCGTGAGCGCCACGATCGCCCAGGTCGAGGTGGTCCCGGTCGCTGGCCAGGACTCGATGCTGCTCAACCTCAGCGGCGCGCACGCGCCGTACTTCACCCGCAACATCGCGATCGTCACCGACAGCGAGGGTCGCGAGGGCGTCGGCGAGGTGCCGGGTGGCGAGGCCATCCGGGCCACGGTCGCCGATGCCGCGGCACTGCTCGTCGGGCAGCCGGTGGCGACGTACAGGTCACTGCTGCGCAGCGTCGCCCAGCGCTTCGCCGACCGTGACGCGGGCGGGCGGGGGCTGCAGACCTTCGACCTCCGCACGACGGTGCACGCCGTCACCGCGCTGGAGTCGGCGCTGCTCGACCTCGCCGGGCAGGCGCAGGGGGTGCCGGTCGCGGAGCTGCTCGGCGACGGGCAGCAGCGCGCCAGCGTGCCGATGCTCGGCTACCTGTTCTACATCGGCGATCCCGACTCCACCGACCTGCCCTACCTGCGCGAGCGCGCCGGCGCTGATCTCTGGGAGCGGGTACGCCGCGAGGAGGCGCTGACCCCCGAGTCGGTGGTCCGGCTGGCCGAGGCGGCCCAGGACCGCTACGGGTTCACGGACTTCAAGCTCAAGGGCGGCGTGCTCGCCGGCGAGGAGGAGGTCGCCGCCGTCACCGCGTTGCACGAGCGCTTCCCCGACGCCCGGATCACCCTGGATCCCAACGGTGGCTGGCTCCTGGCTGACGCGGTCCGGCTGCTCCGCGGTCGCGACGACGTGCTGGCGTACGCCGAGGACCCGTGCGGCGCGGAGGGTGGCTTCTCCGGCCGCGAGGTGATGGCGGAGTTCAAGCGCCTCACCGGGCTGCGCACGGCGACCAACATGATCGCCACCGACTGGCGGCAGATGGCGCACGCCGTACGCACCAACGCGGTCGACATCCCGCTGGCGGACCCGCACTTCTGGACCATGGCCGGATCGGTCCGGGTCGCTCAGCTCTGCCACGACTTCGGCCTGACCTGGGGCTCGCACTCCAACAACCACTTCGACGTCTCGCTGGCGATGTTCACCCAGGTCGGCGCGGCCGCGCCGGGTGAGATCACCGCACTGGACACCCACTGGATCTGGCAGGACGGCCAGGGGCTCACGGAGCGGCCGCTGGAGATCCGGGACGGCGCGATCCAGGTGCCGACCGATCCCGGACTCGGCGTCCGGCTGGACCGGGACAAGGTCGCCGCCGCGCACGAGCTCTACCTCGAGCACGGCTTGGGTGCCCGCGACGACGGTGTGGCCATGCAGCACCTCGTCCCGGGGTGGACGTTCGACCCCAAGCGTCCCTGCCTGGTCCGCTGAGCAGCGAGACGCTCTGGCTGGTGCTGGCCGGCGTCGGTGCCGGCCTGACCGGATCGGTCGCCGGGCTCGCCTCGCTGGTCAGCTATCCCGCGCTCCTGGCGGTGGGGCTGCCGCCGGTGACCGCCAACGTCACCAACACGGTCGCGCTGTTCGGTGTCACCGGCGGGACGATCGCCGGATCGCAGCGTGAGCTGCGTGGCCAGGGCGACCGCCTCCGACGCCTGGTGCTGCTCTCCGTCGTCGGCGGCGCAGTCGGTGCCGCCCTGCTGCTGCTCACCCCGGCCGAGGCCTTCGAGGCGGTCGTGCCGTGGTTGCTCGGATTCGGCTCGATCCTGCTGCTGGCGCGCAACCGGGTGCGGGCGTGGGTGGCATCGCGGCCGAGGACGCGGCCTGCTCTCGAGGGCGCCCACCGCTCACTGATGTGGGGCGCGGTCGTCCTCGCGCTCGGGGTGTACGGCGGCTACTTCGGGGCCGGGGTCGGCATCATCGTCCTCGCGGCGATGGCGCTCGAGCGCACCGAGCCGCTGGCGATCACCAACGCGGTCAAGAACGTCGCCACCGGGGCCGCCAACGGCGCGGCGGCGATCGCCTACATGGTGTTCGCGCCGGTCGACTGGTCCTCGGCGCTGGCACTCGGGGCCGGTGCCGTCGTCGGCGGGCTCCTGGGGCCGTCGATCGTGAGGGTCGCCCCGGAGACCCCGTTGCGGTGGCTGGTCGGTACGGCGGGTCTGGTGCTCGCCCTGGCGCTCGCGCTCGGCTGACGAGACCCCCGCTCGGGCACAACGCACCGGGGGCTCCGTCGTGCCCGTGGCCGTGAAGTCTCGTCAGCGCTGCGCCATCACTCTGGCTCGGACCCGGATGCCGCGGTGGTCGGACGCCGGCGACGACGGCAGCACGCCCCAGGTGTCGACGTCCAGGCCGCGGCGGACGAACCAGTCGATCAGCCGACCGCCGGCGTGGGTCGCCCCGGCCGGGATCACGGCAGCCGGCGGCAGTGTCAGCGTCGGCCAGGCGTCGCCGACCCAGTCCCGGACCCAGCGGCGGTGCAGGTTGAGGTTCCAGTCCGCGAACGCAGCCTCGGCGTCGGGCTGGTGCCGCCGGCGCCACTCGACGTGGAGGAGTCGCCACTCGTCGACGGCGGCTCGGTAGGCGTCAGCGCGACCCCGGCCCCGTGCCCAGGTGCCCTCGACGCTGGCGGGCAGGTGCGCGATCGACGGCGCGAACCTCGCGCCCGTCCCCGTGTGCTCGAGCAGCGCGATGCCGGAGACGACCTTCCCGCCTGGACCGAGGTCGGGACCGAGCACCGCGGCGGCGTACGCCCGGACCGTCCAGATCGCGTCGCGGGTGAGCACGGCGACCTCGCCCCGGTCGCCGTCCGGTCCGCGGCTCACAGTCCAGCCGTCCATCCGTAGTGCGCTGGCTCGCCGAGCAGCCGACACCTCGGTGACGAGGATGACGTCGGCTTCGGCGGCCGACCCGGCCAGCTGGGCGGCGAGGAGCGCCGGGTCCCGGTCGTAGCGGCCAGAGAGCTCGTCGACGCGTACGACGGTCTCGACGGCCTGCTGCGTGCGTGCCCACACGATCCCCTGCTCCCAGGTGCGCCGTGCCAGCGGTCGCGGACCATCGTCCGGTCCGGCCCGCCCGGCCGTGCCGAGACCGTCGAACCCGGCGTCGACCGCGTCGAGCTGGTAGCGAGCGGGCTCGTTGTGCGGGCAGCCGCGCAGCACCCCGTGGGTGTGCTCCTTCCCGGCGCCGCCGTCCCAGCCCTGCTGGCGGTGCCAGGTGGCGTCGGCCCCCATCTGCCGGGCGACCCGGACCGCGCGCGTCTGGGTCTGGGCGATGTCGAAGACGCCACCGGTCCGGTGCGTCCTGGATCCGGCGTCGACCAGCTTGCTGATGTCGATGCTGTGCCTGATCACGCCGCGCCTCAGCAGCTCGCGCTCGTAGGCGGGCAGCCACGCGATCAGGCAGGGGCAGGCGGGCAGGCCTCGGAACGTGGCGGGCATACAGGTGAGGTCGTCCCCGGGTGCCGTGGGATACATCGGCGCTTGGATCGCCGGGCAAGACTGTGCGGGTGTCCACGGCCCGCCTGATCACGACTTTCGCACCGCAACGCCCGGACGCCGTCGTCCTGGTGCTGCACGGGGGAGCGTCGCGCCCCGGTCGCAGCGAGGTCCACCCGGCCCAGCTGTCGGTGCTGCGGATGGTGCCGATCGCGCGCCGGATCGCGCGGGCGGGGAAGGGCCGCGTGGCGGTGCTCCGGCTGCTCAACTCCCATCGGGGCTGGGACACCACCCACACGCCGATCGCCGACGTCGCCTGGGCGCTCGCCGAGGTGCGGGAGCAGTACGGCGACCTGCCGGTCGGGCTCGTCGGCCACTCGCTCGGCGGCCGTGCGGCGCTGCTCGCCGGCGGACTGGATGGCGTGCGCAGCGTGGTGGCGCTCAACCCCTGGGTCTACCCGACCGACCGTGCTGACCTGTCCGGCCGTGACGTCCTGGTCGTGCACGGCACCGCGGACCGGGTCGCTGACCCGGAGCGCGCCAAGGCCGTGGTCGACGCCCTCGCACAGACGACGTCCGTGACGTTCCTCCCGGTCGACGGCGGCAAGCACGCGATGCTGCGCCACGGCTCGACCTTCGAGCAGGCCGCGACCGACTTCGTGCTCTCGTCGCTGCTCGGTGACCGCTTGCCGTAGCCGGCCGCCGACCCCAACGAAGACGGGCGCGATGAGCGCGGCCTTCGGGTCCGTCCGGGTCGGTCGCCGACAGGCAGCTACGACGGGTACGGCGGGCAGGTGGTTGCGGTCCGCCGCCGGCTTCCCGGCCCGGTGGTTGAGGTGCGAGGGCCGCCAGGCCCGAGCCTCGAAACCACCTTCCACCGACAAGAGATCGTGACCTGTTCGTGACCTGAACCCCTGTGGATAAGCGGCTTCTGGACCTCTGACTGTCGGTGGTCAGTGCTTGAGTAGACCCATGACCACGATGACCGCACCCCACCACCAGGTGGCTTCTGCGACCGCGCACATGCGCTCGGTTGCGGACGGTGTGGTCGACGCATCCGTGTGGTCGATGAGCGCCCCCGAAGCAGCGTCGACCCTGGTCGAGCTCGCCCGGTCTGAAGTCCCAGATCGTCGAGCTCGAAGCCCGGGTCGCCGCGCATGCCGACGAGGTCCAGGTCGGGACCGAGGTCGGTGCGACGTCCACGGCGAACTGGCTCGCGCAGCGCACCCGGCAGACCCGGGGCGCGGCCTTCGGTGTCGTGCGACTGGGCTACGACCTGGGCACCTACGACCGGGTCCGGGCCGGCCTCGCCTGCGGTGACCTGCGGCCTGCTCAGGCCGACGTGATCATCCGTGCGGTCCGCGCCCTGCCCGACGACCTCGAGCCCGACCTGATCATCCGTGCCGAGGAACACCTGGTCGCAGCAGCCGGCGAGCACGACGCGAAGACGCTCAAGATCCTCGGGCGCCGGTTGCTGGAGGTCATCGCACCCGACCTGGTCGACGCCCACGAGGCTGATCTCCTCGAGAAGGAAGAAGCCAAAGCCGCGGCGGCCGCCCGGCTCACGATGACCGACGACGGCCACGGCAAGGTCCACGGCCGATTCACGTTGCCGGCACTCCAGGCCGCGGAGCTGAAGAAGATGCTCCTCGCGCTCGCCGCCCCCAAGCACCTCGCCGCGACCGAGGGCCCTGGGGTGGAGCGGCGGCCCGGTCCCGAGCGGATGGGCAGGGCGTTCATGGAGCTCATCGACCGCATCAGCGCCAAAGACCTCCCCAAGGTCGGACGCAGCGACGCCACGATCGTGGTCACCATCGACCTCGACACCCTCACTCGGACGACTGCAGAAGGCCGGGGTCCTCGACACCGGCGAACACATCTCCGCCGGCGCAGCCCGACGCCTGGCGTGCACCGCCCGGATCATCCCCGTCGTCCTCGGCGGCAACTCCGAGATCCTCGACCTCGGCAGGACCAGACGGTTCTTCACCAGAGCCCAGACCACCGCCATGAGCCTGCGCGACGGCGGCTGCGTCGCCGAGGGATGTGACTGGCCGCCCTGGATGTGCCACGCCCACCACTGGACCCGCTGGACCGACGGCGGCACCACCGACCTCGACCACGGCGGACTGCTCTGCCCCCGACACCACGCCCGAGCCCACGACCCGACCTACGAGACGACGCATCATCCGAACGGCAACGTCACCTTCACCCGACGCCCATAGGCCAGGCGGGCCTGATCGCTAGGAGCGCTTGACCCGCCGACGCAGCTGCAGGATCCGCAACAGGCCGGCGACGGAGGTGATCAGGATGCCGGCGACGGCCGCGATCAGGATCGCGACCGCGAGGGGAGTGGTGCCCTCCCAGGCGAGGAACGAGACCTGCACCTTCTGGGTGTTCTGGGCGATGAAGATGATCAGGAGCACGAGCAGGAGTCCGAGGACGACCATGGCGATGAAGGCGCCGCTGGTCCGCGACCGGCGCAGCGGGTCCTTCGGGTCCGGTCCCTTGGTGGCCGGCTCTGCTGACGTGGAGCCCTGAAGGTCGGAACCGGTGGGCGAAGGTGCGGGGCGGGCGGAGTCCGGGGTGATCTCGGGGCGCGGCGACGGATCAGTCATGACGGGGATGTACCCGTTCCGAGGTCGCGGTACGCCGCGAGGCCGATCGCGTCAGGGACCGTCGAGGACGGGTGAGTCAGCGGCCGGAGACCGCGGTGGCGACGAGGTCGGCCAGCGCCTCCGGCGTACGCGCCTCGAGCAGGTCGGAGACGAACGCGTGCTTCACCGAGGCGGTCGCGACCTTCTGCAGCAGCGCCAGGTAGCCGGCGGAGTCGCCGCCCGGGGAGGCGAGCAGCAGCACCAGGCGTACGGGCTCGGAGCCCGCCGCGAAGGTGACCGGCTCGGGGAGCCGGGCGACGGCGACCGACTGGGTCGCGACGGCGTGGCTGCGCGCGTGCGGCATCGCGATGCCGCCGGGCAGCACGGTCGAGCCGAGCGCCTCGCGGGCCAGGGCCGCGTCGACGAAGACGTCGACGTCGCTGACGCGGTCTGCGTCGTGCAGCAGCGCGGTGAGCGAGCGGATGACCGTGGCGCCGTCGGTGCCGAGGTCCTGGTCGAGGCTGGCGAGATCCGGCGTGGTGACCGGCGAGGTGTCGTTCATGGCGTAGCCGAGCCTAGGGCACGGCTGTTTCAGTCCCGAGTCCGCCGGGGGGCTCGGCGTTCGTACGCGTCGTTGAAGGCCCGCATGCCCTCGATCAGCTCACGTGCCGGCTCGTCACCCATCTCGGCGAGGACGGAGCGCAGCAGGTCGGCGTGGATCGCGGAGTCGTGGTCGTAGAGCCGTCGGCCCTCGGGCGTGGGGCGCACCGGCCTGCTGTGGCTGTCCGGCACGGCGAACCTCTCGAGGAGCCCGGCGCGTACGGCGGCGTTGACCTGACGGTTGATCGTCGACGGCTCGAGGTCGAGGTGCTCGGCGAGCTCCCGCAGCGTGCGCGGCCGGCCGTCGGAGAGGCTCCAGAGCAGCTTGAACGCCGACATGTCGAGCTCGGTCCCGTCGACGTTGGCGTGCCGGCGGCGGCCGATGCGCATCAACTCGTCGGCCAGAGCGGACAGCACGGACTCGGACCGGGTCGATCCGGCGTTGCCGGTCATGACTCTCCTCGATGCAGGCGACCGTCGATGTGACGCATGCTACTCGCCATGTGCAACTTACATATGTAAGATGCACAAGGCTCGGGGGGACCGGGCCGACCCGGAGCTGGAGGACGCGTGACCGACACCCTGAAGACCGCGAACGACGTGGAGCCACTCGTGGTCCAGGAGCGCTCGTCGGCGATGCTCACGGTCGTCTTCCTGTGCTTCAGCGGGATGAGCGTCGCGCTGATGCAGACGCTGGTGATCCCGATCCAGACCCAGCTGCCCGACATCCTGAACACGTCCGCGGCCAACGCCTCCTGGGTCGTCACCGTCACGCTGCTCGGCGCTGCGGTCGCGATGCCGATCGCCGGCCGCCTCGGTGACCTCTTCGGCAAGCAGCGGGTCCTCGTGGGCAGCTCGCTGCTGATGCTGGCGGGCTCGTTGGTCTGTGCGCTCTCCGACTCCCTGATCCCCGTCATCGCCGGCCGTGGCCTCCAGGGCCTGGCGATGGGCTTCATCCCGGTCGGCATCAGCCTGATGCGCGAGGTGGTCCCGCCGGAGATGGCGACCACCGCCGTGGCTGCGATGAGCGCCACCCTCGGCGTCGGCGGCGCCATCGGCCTGCCGCTGTCGGCCTGGATCGTCCAGACCGGCGACTGGCACACGCTCTTCTGGGTCGCCACCGGACTCGCTGTCCTGGTCGGCCTGGGCTCCTGGTTCATCGTGCCCCACGTGCACGACGGCCACGAGGGCACCTTCGACTTCGTGGGGGCCGTCGGTCTCGCGGTCGGCCTGATCGCCACGCTCGTGGGGATCAGCAAGGGCAACACCTGGGGCTGGACCTCGGGCCGCACGATCGGCAGCATCGCGCTCGGCCTCGTCGTCCTGCTGGCCTGGGGCTGGTTCGAGCTGCGCCGTACGCAGCCGCTGTGCGACCTCCGCGTCACCGCCCGCCGACCGGTGCTGCTCACCAACATCGCCGCCGTCGCGATCGGGTTCGGGATGATGGCCCAGGCCATCGTCTTCCCGCAGCTGCTCCAGCTGCCGGAGGAGACCGGTTTCGGTCTCGACCAGTCGCTCCTGGCGGCCGGACTCTGGATGGCTCCTGGCGGGCTGATGATGCTGGCCTTCGCGCCGGTCGCCAGCTACCTGATGCGCACCTTCGGTGCGAAGTACGCGCTCGCGCTGGGCGCCAGCGTCCTCGGCTGTGGCTACCTGCTCTCCTTCTTCCTGATGAGCGCGCCGTGGGAGGTCCTGATCGCGTCGTTGATCTGCTCCGCTGGAGTCGGCATCGGGTACGCCGCGATGCCCACGCTGATCATGGACGCCGTGCCGATGAGGGAAGCCGGGTCCGCGGTCGGCATCAACTCGCTGATGCGCTCGATCGGCACGACGGTCGCGGCGGCGGTGATGGCGGTGATCCTGACCGGCCAGACCACGCTGCTGGGCGGCTTCGAGATCCCGACCGAGGGCGCGTTCAAGGCCTGCTTCCTGGTCGCGACCTTCGCCGCGTTCCTCGGTGCGGCACTCGCGCTCACGATCCCGAAGGCGGAGCGGCCGGTCGGCTGAGCGGCGGCGTACGGCGCATGTAACGCCGTGTTACTGCCTGCACCGACCAGGTTGCAACCGGGGGGAAGAGTCAGTAACCCGGCGTTACATCGGGCGCCCGAACATCTCCATCCAGGCCTGCGCCTCGGGCGTCATCC
This sequence comes from uncultured Actinomycetota bacterium, assembly GCA_963717855.1. Classification (GTDB taxonomy): domain Bacteria; phylum Actinomycetota; class Actinomycetes; order Propionibacteriales; family Nocardioidaceae; genus Nocardioides. Next base: position 49,728 of record CAVQXF010000003.1, read on the forward strand.
GGTCGTGCTCCGCGGCGACGCGGCACCACTTCTTGACCGCCCGCAGGAAGGTCGCCGGGTTGTAGATGTCCTCCTCGCAGGACCAGAGCCCGTCGCCGGCGTACGTGAGGATCGTGATGTTGCTGGCGCCGTGCGGCTGGCCGTCGCCCGGGTCGGGCAGCTCGTTGTAGACGTCGCAGACGATCCGGCCGCGCTCCTCGTCGACGAGGTGCCAGGCGATCGGGAAGTGCGGCATCGCGCTGCCGGGGAAGGTCGTCATCGTGCTGACGATCCAGGCGCGGATGGCCTCGCGCCCGCTGAAGCTGCCGTAGGCGTGCTCGACGTACGTCGCGTCCTCGGTGAAGAGGTCGGCGAACCGGGCCCAGTCGCCGCTGCCGGCGATCCGGTCGACCTCGTCCTGGTAGTCCTGGAAGGCGGTTTCGAGCTCGCTGCGCGACCACGTCGTCATGCGCACACGATAGGGGCGAACTGGAACACGTTCCAGTAATCCGGGTCAGACGGTCTCGCGCTCCAGCACGAAGTAGTAGTGCCGGCCCTCGTGCCGCACGCCCTTGCCGTTCATCACGCCGAGCAGGGTGTCGTGGTCGACCCGCTTGAAGTGGTCGATCACGGGCTGCCCGTCGTACACCATCGAGGCCGTCACCTCGCCGCGGAACTCGATGTCCCACAGCGACGCCAGGCCGTGGCCGAGCTCGGCGTTGGAGAAGAGCGCACCGTCGGCGTCCCGGCAGATCAGCGGGTGTGCCTTGCGGGTCGACTCGAAGCGCTTGCCGTGCCAGCCCGAGGCCTCCAGCATGTCGTGGACCGGGTGCCCGGGTCCGAAGTCGGAGCCGGCCCACGAGCCGAGCACGTCGTCGGCGCGCACCGGTGGGCAGTCCGCCCAGAGGGCCTCGAGGTCGTCGTACGACGCGGTGCCGGCGCGCAGCGCGTCCACTCGCCCACGCAGGCTCTGTGCGGACATCAGGTCGCCTCTCCGGTCGCCCACCTCGGGATGATGAAGATCCCCTCGGCCTCGACGGTAGGACCTTCCGCATCGCCGATCGAGGCGATCACCCAGACCTTGCGTCCCTCCTCGCGGTCGATGCGGGCATCGAGCCGCAGCGGGCCGAGCGGAGTGCCGCGGCGGTAGACCATCGTCAGGGTGCCGGTGAACGTCACCCGGGTGAACGCGGCGGCCGCCGTCTCGCCCATCAGGTGGTCGAGCAGCATCGCGGTGACGCCGCCGTGGACCAGCCCGGGCGGTCCTTCGTACGCCGCGCCGAGGTCGACCGACGCGTGCGCGAGCCCGGACCGCACGTGCGTGATCTCCAGAGGCGGCGCGATCGCGTTGCGCAGACCGACGGCGGCGTTGCCCCAGTTCCACGCACGGCCCTCGGAGTTGAAGCGCACGCCGGCCGGGCCGGGGATCTGCTCGGCACGCAGCCGCTTCACCACGGCCTCGACCTCGGCGAGCGCCAGGTCGGCCTCCTCCGGTGGCACCGTCGTCCGGATCGTCGCGTCGATGAGCTCGCGCACCGCCACGGTGAGCGGGCCGTACGCCGCCTCGATCCGGTCCAGCTCGTCGTTCGGGATCTCGTCGTGGATGAACCCACCGATGTCGCTCATGGCTTGCTCCTGTCGGGGCTGAGGTAGGAGGTGAGGACGTCGACCAGCAGGGCGCGCTCGCGGCTGCTGTCGATCTCGCGGACCAGCATCATCTGGTCGAGCGCGAGCCCGCGCAGGGCGGTGAACATCAGGTCGCCGACGTCGGGGCGTTCGGGGGCGAGCAGGGCGCCGAGGCGGCGGAACTGACGTCCGACGTCCGCCAGTCGCGCGTCGTCGGTGGCGTCTCGGTGTGGGCGGGTGGCGACCAGGATCTCGAAGCCGGCCCGGGCGAGCGGGCTGGAGAACGCGGTCCACGCGGCGTCGACCGCGCTCTGCACCCGGGCGCGGGTGGAGTCGCCCGTCACGGTGACGGCCTCGAGGCGGGCCACGGTCTCGTCGTACCCCGACTGGACGACGGCGGCGAAGATGCCGGCGGGGCCGCCGAAGTGATACTGCACGACGCCCCAGGTCACGCCCGCCCGCTCGGCGACGTGCTTGGCGCTGGCGGCCGGGAAGCCCTCCTCGAGCACGCAGCGGACGGTCTCGTCGATGATCGCGGCGCGGGTGCGGTCGGCGCGGGTCTGGCTGCCGCCCGCGGGCCTGGTCGGTGCCGGCATGACCCCTCCGTCCGTGGTCTCCGCCGAAGCATAGAGGACTCTATGTTCGGTCGGGGCGTCAACGCCGGTCGGTGTGCACGGTGACCATCCGGTAGTCCTTCTCGGGCCCGACGGCGTCCCAGGTCACGGTCCACGAGCCGTCGGCGACCTCGATCAGCCCGCGGTAGTGGTCGGGCGCGCACGGGTGGTCGACCTGCCGACCGATCGCCCACGGGTGGAAGGGCCGCCCGTCCTCGAAGTGCACGAACCAGCCGTCGTCCTCACGGACGACGCGCAGGGTGCGGCTCACCGGCACCGCGTGGCCGGCCCAGGTCATGGTCCCGGACTCGGTCCACCGGACCAGCCCGTCGGCCACCTCGCTCAGCTCGGCGGTGCCGACCACCTCGCGCCGTTCGCCGGCCCGGTGGTCGTCGACCAGCCGGGTCAGGGTCCAGGTGCCGAGCAGGTCGGTCGGGTCCACCGCGGCGGGATCAGCGCAGGGACATCGAGCCCGACAGCGTCGGCTGCCAGGGGAGCTCGGCGTCGGCGGCAACGCGGCGGTCGAGAGCGGTGGCCACGTCCTCGGGCCAGTCGGCGCTGCGTCGGCTGGCCATGTCGATGTGCAGGAAGATCTCCTCCATCACGTAGCTGACCTGCTGGTGCGTGTCGTCGAGCAGGTAGACGACCACGTGCGCCGCCCGCGCGGAGCGGCCGACCAGCCGGGACCGCACGGAGATCCGGTCGCCGGTGCGCAGCTCGGAGAGGTAGGTCATGTGGTGCTCGGCGGTGAAGACGCCCTGGCCTGACACGGTCGGCCAGTTCTGCGGGATCCCGAGATCGATCAGCGACTCGTCGAGACCCTCGCTCGCGATGCCCACGTAGTGGCGGATGTTGAGGTGGCCGTTGATGTCCTCGAAGGCCGTCGGCACCGCCTGGGGTGCGTAGGCAGGTAGGGCGACGAGCTCGTCGTACGTCGGGTGGGTGGTGGTCACACCCGGGACGGTACTGGCCCGCGCGCCCGAGCCTGACGGCGGGCCACGACCCGGGGCGCAGCGTCCCGGCCCGTTCCGTACAGTCAGCCTGCTGGCCACCGCCGGCACTGACGGAGGGGATCGCGATGAGCGCCCACACCGAGAGCACCCGAAGCCGTGCCCGCGCCGCCCTCACGGTCGGCGCCCTCGGTGTCGTCTTCGGGGACATCGGCACCAGCCCGATCTACACGATCCAGACGGTGTTCAACCCCGACGACCCGCACCCGGTCGACGCCGTCACGGACCACGTCTACGGCATCGTGTCGCTGATCTTCTGGTCGGTGACGATCGTCGTCACCATCAAGTACGTCCTGCTGGTGCTGCGCGCGGACAACGACGGTGAGGGTGGGGTCCTGTCGCTGATCACCCTGATCCGGCGACGGGCCCTCGGCGGCTCCGCCCGGACCAAGATCATCCTGGCGGCGCTCGGGATCTTCGGTGCCTCGCTGTTCTTCGGAGACAGTGTGATCACCCCGGCCATCTCGGTGCTCTCGGCAGTCGAGGGGATCAAGCTGGTCCAGCCGTCCTTCTCGCCGTACGTGGTGCCGATCACCGCGGTCATCATCGTGGTGCTGTTCGCGTCGCAGAGGTTCGGCACCGCTCGCGTCGGTCGCCTCTTCGGACCCGTCATGATCCTGTGGTTCGTGGCGATCGGGGCGTGCGGGATCGGCGGGATCGCCCGCGAGCCGCGGGTGCTGGAGGCACTGCTCCCGTCGCACGCCATCGGGTTCCTGGTCGGCGACTTCACCACCGCGTTCTTCGCTCTGGCCGCGGTCGTGCTGGCGGTGACCGGTGCCGAGGCGCTGTACGCCGACCTCGGCCACTTCGGCCGGAGTCCGATCGCTCGGGCCTGGTTGCTGCTCGTCTTCCCCGCCTGCATCCTGAGCTACCTCGGCCAGGGCGCCCTGATCATCGACGACCCGAAGGGCGCGATCGCGAGCCCGTTCTTCCTCCTGGTGCCCGACCGGCTCCTGGTGCCGATGGTCGTGCTCGCCACGGCCGCCACCGTGATCGCGTCGCAGGCCGTGATCACCGGGGCGTTCTCGATCGCTCGCCAGGCCGTGCAGCTGGGCTACCTGCCTCGGCTGCGGATCACCCACACCTCGGCCGAGCAGCAGGGACAGATCTACGTGCCCTGGATCAACTGGGTGCTGATGATCTCGGTGCTCACCCTGGTCCTCGCGTTCGAGAGCTCGGCGGCGCTCGCGTACGCCTACGGCATGACGGTCACGGGCACCATCACGATCACCACGATCCTGTTCTTCTACGTCGTCTGGAAGTGCTGGGGGCGGCCGCTGTGGCTGGTCGTGCTCGGCGCGACCTTCTTCCTGAGCGTCGAGCTGCTCTTCCTCGCCGCCAACCTCACCAAGATCGCCCACGGTGCCTGGCTCCCGCTGCTGATCTCCCTCGCGGTCTTCACGGTGCTCACCACCTGGCAGCGCGGTCGTGAGCTCGTCACGGCTCAGCGTCAGGAGGACGAGGGTTCGCTGCGCGAGTTCGTCGAACGGATCCACGAGGCTCGACCCGCGCTGCCGCGCTCGCCCGGCACCGCGGTCTTCCTGAACCGTGGCAAGAGCACCACGCCGCTCGCGTTGCGCGCCAACGTCGAGCACAACCGGATCCTGCACGAGCACGTCGTCATCCTCTCGATCGAGACGATGCCGGTGCCGTACGTCGAGCCCGACGAGCGGATCGAGGTCGACGAGCTGGGGTACGCCGACGACGGGATCGTCCACGTGAACGCCCGCTGTGGCTACATGGAGACGCCCGACGTGCCGGCCCTGCTCCAGCTGGCCAAGCGCTCCAGTCCCGAGCTGACCGCCGAGCCCGAGGACACGTCGTACTTCCTGTCGACGATCGAGCTCCGCGTGGGCGAGGGACCCGGCATGCCGCAGTGGCGCAAGCGGCTCTTCGTCTCGACGTCCAGCATCACCGCCGACGCGGCCGACTACTTCAACCTGCCCCGCGACCGCACCGTCATCATGGGCTCCCAGATCATCGTCTGACGCCGGGGGTCAAAGGGTCAGCGGCTCGCCGATCGCGGCGAGGACCGGGCGTACGTCGGGGGCGAGCTCCGCGAGCGCGGTCAGGAAGCGGTCTCCGGGCGTGACGAAGAGTCGCTGGTGGTTGGCCCGGGCCAGCCGACGCAGGCCGAGCGGCCAGAACGTGCCCCAGTGGACCGGTACGGCGACGTCGGCCCCGACCCGCGCGACCGCGCCCGCGCCCGCGACCGGGTCCATGTGCCCGTCCTCGAGGGTCGGGCCCCACCCCCCGATCGGGATCAGCGCCAGGTCGACCCGGCCGACGGCGTACATGTCCTCGCGCAGCTCGGTGTCGCCCGGGAACCAGAAGGAGCGGTCGGCCGCCTCCACCCGGAAGCCGAGCGGGGGGCCGGTGACCTTCGTGTGCGGGCCGCGCCCGCCGTCGTGCGTGGCGGCGAGCACGCGGACCGTGACGCCCCCGATCTCGAGCACGTCGCCCGGCTCGGCCGGCAGCACCCGTTCCGAGCCCAGGCCGCGGAGCAGCGACTCACCGCCGCGCGGCACCACGATCGGGACGTCGCGTCCGAACCTCCGCAGCGACGGCAGGTGCAGGTGGTCGTGGTGCAGGTGCGAGATCAGGACGACGTCGGCCGCGGTCGCGGCTGCCGTCGGGCGTGCCGTGTAGCGGTGCAGGTGGAAGAGCTGGTCGCTCAGCAGCGGGTCGACGGCGACCCGCGCGCTTCCCATCCGCACCGTCGCCGACGCGTGCCCCCACCAGGTGAGGGACAGGTCGCCGGTCAAGCGCGCACCTGCTCGTTGGCCCAGTGCACCAGCGGTGCGAGCAGCGCGACGGCCTCCCGGCCGGCGCTCGTCAGGGAGTACTCCACGTGCGGAGGCACGACGGGCAGCGCCTCGCGCAGGACGAGGCCGTCGGCCTCGAGCGTCTGCAGCGACTGGATCAGCATCTTCTCGCTGACGCCGACGATCTCGCGCTTGAGCTCGCTCCAGCGCATCGTCTGCTCGTCGAGGGCCAGCAGCACCAGGACGCCCCACTTGCTGGTGACGTGCTCGACCAGCGTGCGGGTGTCGGGACAGGCGGTGTCGAGCTGGAGCTCGCGGGCGGCACTCATGACGGCATGCTACTCACCTGGAGGTGGGTACCTCACTTTGAAGTGGGTACTCCCGGGCGGGAAGGTGTCGCCGGTCGCGGTCGTTCCAGCAGACGTCCGCACCACCCCTGATCTGTGAGGTTGTCATGTCGTACGTCGTCACCGGAGCCACCGGCCAGCTGGGCCGTCTCACCGTCGAGTCGCTGCTGGAGCGCGGGGTCGACCCCGCCGAGATCGTGGCCACCGGTCGCTCCGTCGAGAAGCTGTCGGACCTGGCCGAGCGCGGCGTCCGCGTCGAGCGGTTCGACTTCGACGACGTCCCGGAGTCCGTGTCGTGGCTGGGTGCGGGCGACGTCCTGCTGCTCGTGTCCGGCCAGCGAGCCCGGCAAGCGCGTCCCGCAGCACACCGCTGTCGTCGAGCTCGCCCAGCGCTCCGGCGTGGCACGCATCGTCTACACGAGCGCGCCGGCCGCCGACGACACCACGCTCGTGCTCGCGCCCGAGCACGCAGCGACGGAGCAGGTGATCCGCGCCAGCGGGTTGCCGTTCACCTTCCTGCGCAACGGGTGGTACACCGAGAACTACGCGGCGACCGTCGACCAGGCCCGCGCCACCGGTGTCGTCGCCAACAGCGCCGGAGACGGCCGGATCGCGAGTGCGCCGCGGGCGGACTTCGCCGAGGCCGCCGCGGTCGCGCTCGCCACCGACGGTCACGACAACGCCGTCTACGAGCTGTCCGGCGACGTCGCCTGGGACTTCGACGAGTTCGCCGCCACGCTCACCGAGGTGCTGGGGCGCGAGGTCTCCTACCAGCGGCTGACCCCCGAGGAGCACCGTCAGGCGCTGCTCGGCGCGGGCCTCGACGAGGGCACCGCCGGATTCGTCGTGGCACTCGACCAGAACGCCGCCGAGGGCGTCCTCGGCGTGACCACCGGCGAGCTCGCGAAGCTCATCGGTCGCCCGACCGTCCCGCTCGCGGCGACGCTCAGCGACCTGGCCTGACCCCGACCACCGCGGTGCCGTCGACGTCGTCATCGCGTACGACGTCGGCGGCCAGCCCGGCGGCGGTCATCAGCCCCACCGTCCGATCGGCCTGGGCCACGCTGGTCTCGATCAGCAGCCGTCCGCCGGGTGCCAGCCAGTGGCTCGCCCCGGAGACGACGCCGCGCTGCACGTCGAGCCCGTCGGTTCCTCCGTCGAGAGCGACGCGGTGCTCGTGCTCGCGCGCCTCCGGCGGCATCAGCGCGATGTCGTCGGTCGGCACGTAGGGGGCGTTCACGACCAGCGCCGCGACCCGGCCGCGCAGGGTGTGCGGCAGCGCGTCGTACAGGTCGCCCTGGAAGACCCGGTCGGGGGGCAGGTTGCGACGCGCGCAGGCGACCGCGTCCGGGTCGAGGTCCGCGGCGTACGCCTCGAGGCCGGGCACCGCGGCGCTCAGCGCGACCGCAAGGGCGCCCGTGCCGCAGCACAGGTCGACGACGACGTCGCCTGCGGTCAGCCCGGCCGCCGCGGACCGGACCAGCGTCGTCGACCGCTGCCGCGGGACGAAGACGCCGCGCGCGACGGTGATACGGAGCCCGCAGAACTCGGCGTACCCGACGACCAGCTCCAGCGGCTCACCCGCGACCCGGCGAGCCAGCCGTGCGGCCAGGTCGGCGTCGTCCGTCGCCGCCTCGGTCAGCAGTCGAGCCTCGTCCTCGGCGTACACGCACCCGGCGGTCCGGAGGGCGGCGACCAGCTCGTCGTACGGCATGGTCGATGATGCTCCCATGCCGAGCGTGTCCACCCAGATCACCTTCATCGTGGTCGGGTACGCCGTGCTCGTGGTGGTCCTCGCGCTCGTCGTGGCACTGCGTCGCGGGGAGCGACCGGCGTGGCTGGACCAGATGGTGTGGATGCTCGAGGCGCTGCTGGTGGTCCGCGCCCTGGCCGGTCTGGGCGCGCTGAGCGGCGACGGACCCGACTCCACCTCGACGTACGTCGGCTACCTGATCGCGTCGGTGTGTGTGCTGCCGATCGCGATGCAGTCGATCAAGGACGACCGGGCGGTCTGGTCGTCCGGGGTGGTCGCGGTCGCCGCGCTGGCGATCGCGGTGATCGCCGTGCGACTGGAGATGACCGCATGAGCACCGATGCCCCCGAGGCTCCCCGCAGCGGACCGCACAAGGTGCTGCTCGCCTTCTACGCGCTCTTCGCGCTCGCCGCCGGCGCGCGGGCCCTGGTCCAGCTGACCACGCAGTACGACGAGGCGCCGGTCGCCTACTGGCTCTCGCTGGCCGCGGCCGTGACCTATGCCCTGGGGTGGTACGCCATCCGTGAGGCCTCGGCCGGACGCACGGGCTTCGCCAGCGTGATGCTCTGGATCGAGCTCGCCGGCGTGCTCACCGTCGGCACGCTCAGCCTGGTCGAGCGCCACTGGTTCCCGGACGCGTCGGTGTGGTCCGACTACGGCATCGGCTACGGGTTCGTGCCGGCCGTGCTGCCGATCGCCGGTCTGATCTGGCTGCGGCGGCAGAAGCGCACGCCCTGACCGGGTGTGCCCTAGCCGCCCACTGGAACCTGTTCTAGATTGCGGTCGTGGCTCCCGACGTCTTCGCCCCGGTCCGGCTCGGTCCGGTCCGGCTGCGCAACCGCACGGTCAAGGCAGCGACCTTCGAGGGGCGAGCGCCCGCAGGGCAGGTGACCGACGCGCTGATCGACTACCACCTGGCGGTCGCGCGTGGCGGTGTCGGGCTGACGACCGTGGCCTACCTCGCCGTCGCACCGGAGGGACGGACCCACCGCGAGCAGATCGTCGTCGGTCCCGATACCCGGGACGGGCTGGCGCGGATGGCGGACGCGATCCACGAGACCGGGGCGGCGATCGCCGGGCAGGTCGGGCACGCGGGACCGGTCGCCAACGGCCGGTCCAACGGCGTCAAGGCGATCAGCGCCTCCCGGATGCCGAGCCCGCTGTCGATGCAGATGATCCGCTCGGCGAGCGAGGCCGACCTGACACGCGTGACCGCGGCGTACGTCGCCACGGCCCGGACCCTGGTTGACGCGGGCTTCGACGTGCTCGAGCTGCACATGGCGCACAGCTACCTGATCTCGTCGTTCCTCGCGCCGGGACTCAACCGCCGCAAGGACGGGTACGGCGGGTCGCTCGAGCACCGGGCCCGGCTGGGGCGTCAGGTGGCGCGCGCCGTACGCGACGAGGTCGGCGACGCGGTGGCGGTGACCGCCAAGATCTCGCTGTCCGACGGGTTCAAGGGCGGCGTCACGACGGACGTCGGCCTCGAGTATGCGCAGCTGCTCGAGGCCGATGGCACCCTCGACGCGCTCCAGCTCAGTGGCGGCTCGTCGCTGATGAACCCGATGTACCTCTTCCGTGGGGAGGCGCCGCTGGAGGAGTTCGCGGCGACGATGCCCCTCGTCGTCCGTCTCGGCATGAAGACGCCGATGGGCAAGGGCTTCCTCAAGACCTACCCCTTCGAGGAGGCGTACTTCCGCGAGAAGGCGCTCCGCTTCCGCTCGGCGCTCACGATGCCGCTGATGCTGCTCGGCGGGATCAACCGGGTCGACACCATGGAGCAGGCGATGGCGGACGGGTTCGACTTCGTCGCGATGGGTCGCGCGCTGCTGCGTGAGCCCGATCTGGTCAACCAGCTCGCCTCCGGCCGGGCCACCGAGGGCGTCTGCATCCACTGCAACAGGTGCATGCCCACGATCTACTCGGGCACTCGCTGTCCGGTGATCGCCGGCACCTGACGCCCTTCCCAATCAACTAGAACGTGTTCTAGATTGACCCGCATGTCAGAGAAGCTGAAGGTCGTCGTCTGGTCCACCGGCACCATCGGGCGCCACGCCATCGCCGGGATCGACGCGCACCCCCGCATGGAGCTGGTGGGGGTGTGGGTGTCCAACCCGGAGAAGGACGGCAAGGACGCCGGGATCCTGGCCGACCTCGGCCGGGAGCTCGGGATCAGGGCCACCACCGACCGCGACGCGCTGATCGCGCTGCAGCCGGACGCGATCCTGCACACCGCGATGGCCGACGACCGGGTCTTCGAGTGCATCGAGGACCTGTTCGGCTTCGTCGAGGCGGGGATCAACGTCGTCTCGAGCGGCCCGGTGCTGCTGCAGTGGCCCGAGAAGATCCTCCCGGACGAGATGCTGGAGCGGCTCGCCGAGGCGGGGCGTACGACGGGGGCGAGCCTGCACGTCAACGGCATCGACCCCGGCTACGCCAACGACCTCCTGCCGCTCGCGCTCACCAGCCTGAGCCAGCGCATCGACGAGGTCCGGGTCATGGAGATCGCCGACTACTCGACCTACTACCAGCCGGTCGTGATGGGCGACATGTTCGGCTTCGGCCGGCCGATGGACTTCCACCCGCTGCTCTGGGAGCCGGGCATCCTGACGATGGCGTGGGGCAGCGTGGTGCGTCAGATCGCGGCCGGGCTCGACATCGTGCTGGACGAGCCGCTCACCGAGAAGGTCGAGCGACGAGCCGCCGAGGTCGACACCGCCAGCGTCTCGGGCGACGTCAAGGCCGGGACCATGGGCGCGGTCCGCTTCGAGCTGATCGGCGCCGTCGACGGCGTCCCGCGGGTCGTGCTCGAGCACGTGACCCGCACCGCCGAGGACCAGGCGCCCGAGTGGCCCCAGCCCGCCGAGGGCGGCGGCGGCTACCGGGTGATCATCACCGGGGAGCCGATGATGCAGCTCGACCTCACCCACCACGGCGAGCACGGCGACCACAACGTCTCCGGGATGATCACGACCGCCCAGCGGCTGGTCAATGCCCTGCCGGCGGTGGTCGAGGCGAAGGGCGGGCTGATCACCGCCCTCGACCTTCCTCTCGTCACCGGCCGAGGCCTGGTGAGCAGGTGAGCATCCTCGACCGCTTCGCGATCACGGACCAGGTCGCGATCGTCACCGGCGCTGGACGCGGGCTCGGCGCCGCCACCGCCGTCGCTCTCGCCGAGGCCGGCGCGGACGTGCTCATCTCCGCCCGCACCGCCGAGCAGCTCGAGGTCGTCGCCGAGCAGGTCCGCGCGACCGGGCGACGCTGCGTCGTGGTCCCCGCCGACCTCAGCGACCTCGACGCGGTCGCCGGCCTGGCGCAGGCGGCGTACGACGAGCTCGGCCGGCTGGACACCGTCGTCAACAACGTCGGCGGCACGTTCCCCCGGGAGTTCATGAAGACCAGCAACCGCTTCCTCAACGAGGCCTTCAGCTTCAACGTGACCACCGCCCACGCGCTGACCAAGGCGGCCGTCCCGCTGATGCTCAAGGACGACGACGGGAAGCAGAAGAGCGTCGTCACCATCAGCTCGATGATGGGGCGGACGGCGGACCGCGGGTTCATCGCCTACGGCACCGCGAAGGCCGCACTCGCCCACTGGACCAAGATGGCGGCCCAGGACCTCTCGCCCCGCATCCGCGTCAACGGCATCTACGTCGGCTCGATCCTCACCAGCGCGCTGGAGTTCGTCGCGGGCCAGCCGGAGCTGATGGGCCAGCTCGAGGGCAAGACCCCACTCGGCCGGGTCGGCGAGCCGGAGGACATCGCGGCCGGCGTCCTCTATCTGTCCTCGAAGGCGGGGCAGTACGTCACCGGCAAGCTGATCGAGATCGACGGGGGCATCCAGCAGCCCACCCTCGACCTCGGCTTCTCCGACGTCGCCCCGTAGGGTCCGGAACCGTGAGCACCTCCGTCCCCACCGCGTACGCCGTCTCGCCGGACTCCGGCGAGCACTGGAGCAAGGAAGGTGCCTGGAAGGTCACGGAGGGCATCCACCGGATCCCGCTGCCGCTTCCGCTCGACGGCCTGAAGGCGATCAACGTCTACGTCATCGAGACCGACGACGGGCTGACCCTCATCGACGGCGGGTGGGCGATCGAGGTCGCGCGCGACCTGCTCGAGAAGTGCCTGCGCGACGTCGGCTACGGCTTCGGTGACATCAAGCGCTTCCTGGTCACGCACGTCCACCGCGACCACTTCACCCTGGCCACGGTGCTCGGCCACGAGTACGGCGCGGACGTGTCGCTCGGCCTGGGTGAGAAGCCGGCGCTCGACCTGCTCAACGACCCGAACCTCAACCACAATCCGTTCCTCTCGGTGCTCCGCACCGCCGGCGCGCAGGAGCTGGCCGAGCTGTGGGCCGCGGGCGACGGTGAGGGCCCGGACACCTCGATCTGGATGTACCCCGACACCTGGCTCGAGGGTGACCACGAGATCGCGGTCGGCGCGCGCACCATCGACGCCGTCCACACTCCCGGGCACACGCCGGGCCACTACGTCTTCGCCGAGAAGGCCGCCGGGCTGCTCTTCGCGGGTGACCACGTGCTGCCGACGATCACGCCGTCGATCGGGTTCACGGTGCCGCCGACGCCCGACCCGCTCGGTGACTTCATGGCCTCGCTGACCAAGGTGCGCTCCCTGCCGGACCTCCAGATCCTGCCGGCGCACGGCCCCGTCGCGCCGTCGTCGCACGAGCGCGTCGACGAGCTGCTCGCCTTCCACGACAGGCGGCTCGACCTCAGCCTGGCCGCGCTCGCCGACGGCCCGGCCACCGGGTTCACCGTGGCGCACCAGCTGGGCTGGACCAGGCACGAGCGGGCGTACGACGAGCTGGACGAGTTCAGCCAGGGCATGGCGGCGATGGAGACCAAGGCGCACCTCGAGCTGCTCGTCGCCCAGGGCCGGGCGACCCGCGACGACACGCCGGACGGGGTGCTCTTCGCCGGTGTCGTGTGATTCTCGTCCGTACCGGGTGAAGCCAACCGCCGCGTTCGGGTTCACGCTTGCTCCTTGACGGAGCGTGTCAGGAGGCATGGATGAGTGGGTCGGCCGAGCTGGAGCCGATCTCGGGACGTGGCCTGACGGCCGTGGACGCGACCATCGGGGTCACCGCGTCGGCGATCGGCGTAGCCACTGTGGTCGGTAGACGGGTGTCCATGCTGTCCAGGCCGGTCGCCGCCCTGGTGCTGCGGCCGCCGCTGGTCGCCGAGCGCCTCCAACCGGGCACGTGGCTCGTCGACGCCGCCAGGCGCGGCGCGGACCGTCGCGAGCGGCTCGTCGCCGAGCTGAGCGCCCTGCTCGATGTGCTCGTGCCCGTGATCGCCGACGCGATGATCCGGCGGATGGACCTGACCGACGTGGTCCGCCGCTACGTCGACCTGGACGCGCTGGTCGGCTCCGTCGACCTCGACGGCGCGGTCGCGGGCGTCGACCTGGATGCCGTCGTGGAGCGGCTGGACCTGGACCGCATCGTCCGCGACGGCGTCGACCTGGACGGGATCGTCGCGACCGTCGACATCGACGCGATCGCGGCGCGCATCGACATCACGGCCATCCTCGACCGGATCGACCTGGCCGGTCTGGCCGAGGAGGTCATCGCGGAGATCGACCTGCCCGAGATCATCCGGGAGTCCACGGGGTCGATGGCGTCCGAGACCGTCCGCGGCGTCCGGATGCAGGGCATCACCGCCGACGAGGCGGTCGGGCGTGCGGTGGATCGGTTCCGGTTGGTGCGCAGCCGCAAGCGACACGGGGTCCTGCCCGAGGACGTGGACGAGCCGTGACCGACCACGACCTCAGCCACCTGCCTCGCGAGGCCCGCGCGTTCCAGGGCCGGCCTGCCGGCATCGTCAGCAGGTCCGTCGCCAACCTCATCGACGCCGCGGTCGTGGTCGGGATCCTGCTCGCCGGCTACCTCGGCATCAACGGACTGCTCTTCTTCCTCGACCCGCGTGGCTTCCACTTCCGTGAGCCCGTGCCGCTCTGGACCCTCACGGCGGGGTTCGTCGTCGCCGGGCTCTACTTCGCCATCACCTGGGCGTGGGTGGCGCGCAGCATCGGGGACCACGTGATGGGACTACGCGTCGTCGGCCGCCGTGGTCGCCGGATCCGACCGCTCGTGGCGCTGCTGCGGGCGGGCTTCTGCGTCGTCTTCCCGATCGGTCTCTTCTGGTGCGTGATCAACCCGCGCTCCCGCAGCGTCCAGGACATCGTGCTTCGCACCGCCGTGGTCTACGACTGGATGCCGCACCTGCCGCGGCCCAAGGAACTCAGCGACTGAGCCGCATCGGCAGGTGGGGGATCCCGTCCTCGAGGAACTCGGGTCCGTCTGCGTCGAAGCCGAAGGTCGCATACCAGCCGGCCAACGGGGACTGGGCGTCCAGCACCACGTCGCGGCCCTTCGCCACCCGGAGCGCCGTCTGCATGATCAGGTCCGCCCAGCCGCGCCCCCGGGCGTCGACGGCCAGGAGCACCCGCCCGATCCGCCAGACGTCGCCGTCGTCGAGCACCCGTCCGTAGCCCAGCAACGCGTCGTCGGCCATCAGCAGGACGTGTCGCGTCCCAGGTTCGACGTCGCGTGCGTCGAGGTCCGGGTAGGGGCACTGCTGCTCCACGACGAACACGTCCTGGCGGATCTTGCAGATGCCATAGACGGCGTACGGGTCGAGCCGGTCGAACGGGACGGCCAGCACCTTCACCGCAGGAACTCCAGGGTGCGGGCGAAGGCGTCCTCGGCCTCCGGGACGAAGGGCAGCAGCGGGTAGACGTGGATGAGGTCGGCGACCTCGATGTAGGTCAGGTCCCAGCCGGCCTCTGCCGCTCGCCTCTCGAGCAGGCGGCATCCAGGAGCCAGGGTGTCGCGGGTGCCGCAGAACATCAGCGCAGGCGGGAGTCCGCCCAGGTCGCCGAGCGCCGGGCTCACCTCCGGACGGCCGAGGTCGTCCGGCGAGCCGGCCCACCACCCGGCGTACGCCTCGAGCTTGGTCAGGAAGAGCCACGGGTCGCGGGCGGAGAACGCGGCGGTCTCCGGCGTGCTCGTCGTCAGGTCGACCCACGGTGAGTGCAGCACCAGCCGGGACGCCTGCGGGCCGCCGCGGTCGCGCAGGGTGAGCGCCACGGCCAGCGCGTAGCCGCCACCAGCGGAGTCCCCGGCCAGGATCAGCTCGTCGGAGTCCTTCGCCCAGCGGGCGGCGAGGTCGGCGACGACGTCGTGCGAGTCGCGCCAGCTGTGCTCGGGCGCGAGCGGATAGTCGGGCAGCACCACGCGGGCGCCGAGCTCGACCGCGAGCCGGGTCGCGTAGCGGACGTGGTTGGGGTCGATCCCGGAGACGTAGCCGCCGCCGTGCAGGTAGAAGATCGTGCGTCGAGGGTCGCTGCCGCGCGGCGTGACGACGTACGACATGAAGGCGCCTGCGGGGCCGGCGACCTCCTCGGCGACGACGCACGAACCGCTTCTCGAACCCGCGCGTCGCCGAGGTCGGCAGGGTCGCCTGCTGGGTCGCGTGCAGCCGTTCGAGCCGGGCACGCTCGATCTCGGGGGACTCCAGCTCGCCGGCCTTCCGCATCCGCGGCACGGCCCAGGCGAGCAGCTGGTGGCGGCGGCTCTGTGGCATGCGCCCACAGTAGAGATGTCACATAACCCGCCCCGGCGGTGTCTCCATGCCTGAAACCGCTCACAGTGCGGCCACCAGGAGGAGACATGCCCAGCACGTTCCGGATCCCGAAGGCGCCGATCACCGGCCTCTACGGCAGGTTCCTGAAGACCTACGCCCGTCGTACGTTGGGCGAGGTCCCCGACAACGCCTACGTCTACTTCCACCAGCCGAAGGTGCTGAAGGCGGTCCTCGGCTTCGAGGGCAAGGTGTCGAAGTGGGACGCGCTCGACCCGACCCTGAAGTCCTACGCCCAGCTGGCCAGCGCCGGTGTGATCGGCTGCAGCTGGTGCCTCGACTTCGGCTACTTCATGGCGCACCACGACGGCCTCGACCTCGCGAAGGTCCGCGAGGTGCCGCGGTGGCGGGAGTCCGACGCCTTCACCCCGCTGGAGCGCGACGTCCTCGCGTACGCCGAGGCGATGAGCGCGACCCCGCTCACGGTCACCGACCAGATGACTGCCGGGCTGATCGAGCAGCTCGGCGCGCCTGCGGTCGTCGAGCTCACCCAGATGGTCGCGCTGGAGAACATGCGCTCGCGGTTCAACTCCGCCGCGGGGCTGGAGAGCCAGGGATATTCGGATGTGTGCGAGCTGCCCCTCGCCGTACCGTCGCAGGCATGAACGCGTCGCACGGGAGCGCGCAGGCGACCGACGTCTTCGTCGCCCACCGCAACCTGCTCTTCACCGTCACCTACGAGATGCTCGGCTCCGCAGCCGACGCCGAGGACGTGCTCCAGGAGACCTGGCTGCGCTGGGTCGACGTGGACCGGTCGCAGGTGCGCGACGACCGTGCCTACCTGGTGCGGATCAGCACCCGGCTCGCGCTGAACCGGATGCGCACCAACGCCCGTCGGCGTGAGTCGTATGTCGGGCCGTGGCTGCCCGAGCCGCTGCTGACCGCACCCGACGTGGCCGAGGACGTGGAGCTCGCCGACTCGGTGTCGGTGGCGATGCTGACGCTGCTCGAGACGTTGGCGCCGACCGAGCGAGCCGTCTTCGTGCTCCGTGAGGTCTTCGACCTCGGCTACGACGAGATCGCCGGGGCCGTCGACAAGACGCCGGTCGCCGTACGCCAGATCGCCAGCCGGGCCAGGGCGCGCATCGCCGAACGCCGCCCGCGCGCCGAGGCGACGCCGCGGGAGCGCGACCGGGTGCTCGAGCAGTTCCTGCTCGCCACCTCGACCGGTGACCTGCAGAGCCTGCTGGACGTGCTCGCCCCCGACGTCGTGCTCATCACCGACGGGGGTGGGGTCAAGAAGGCGGCGCTGCGCCCGATCCTCGGACGCGACAAGGTCGTGCGGTTCCTCGACGCGGTCATGCAGGGGCCGGTGGACGCTGACGTCGTCAGCGTGAACGGCGCGCCTGCACTCCGCTTCGTCATCGACGGCGAGCTCGACACCGTCGCCTCCTTCGTGGTCGAGGGCGGGCTGGTCACCGGCCTGTACGCCGTACGCAACCCCGCCAAGCTCGCCCGGCTCGACGCAATCGTCTGCCTGACGCGCTGAGTTCTGGCACGCTGCGCAGGTGAGTCCCTGGTGCGGCATCGCCGGCGTCGTGCTGGTCGCCGTCGCGGTGGCGGGGTGCCGAGCGGACACGGCTGCTCCCAGTGCCGACCCCAGTGCTCCGGGGGCCGGCAGGACGGCGCCCAGTGCCTCGGTCTCGCCGGCCGTGGTCCCGGCAGCGGCCGGGGCGTCGCTGCAGGCGCCCCTGGGGGCGGGGACGTTCGACGCCGACCCCTCCGCCTTCCGCGACGCCGTGCTGCAGGCGATCGCCACCTCCGGCGTCCGCACGCGCGTGACCGGAGTGCCGCACCCGCTGACATTCGAACGGCCCGCGGGTCGGGGAGAGCTGCAGCGCGTCTCCTGGCGGGAGGACGGGACGGTGCGCGTGCAGCAGGCGCTCACCAGCGGGCGGGTGTGCGTCAACCGCGCCGAGGCACGTGCCCTCGAGCAGCAGGGCGACCGGGTCTACTCCGTGGGTGACATCCGCGTGGCAGGGACGTTCCTCGCGAGCGACCGACCGTACAGCTGCACCCGACGCCCCAGGGACCTCGACGTCGGGGGCCTGCTGACCACGGACCTCCGACGGCCCGACCCGGTGAGCCGGCTCGGCAGCATCGGGATCGAGCCGGAGGAGCTGCACCTGACCGACCTCGGGATCGAGAGCGACGGCGGCACGACCGCTCGGCATCTGCGGCTGGCCGGCGTCGAGACCGACGTGTCGGGTGCGCGCGTCCCGACGACCTTCGACCTGTGGGTCGACGGTGACCTGCACCTGGTGCGGGCCGAGTTCAGCAGGCTCGACTCCTTGCCCGGTCGGTACGCCGCGAGCTTCACCTACGGCGTTCCGACTGTCTCGCGACCCGCCGCCCGCGACCGCGGACTGCTCGCCCTCGAGCAGGCCCCGCCGGCTCTGCAGGTGTCCACCACCGACCCGGTCGGCGACGTCGACATCTCGCGACCGAAGAGCTGGTTCGTGCCCAGCCTCGACATCACGACCTTCCAGACCACCTACGAGGCGGCGTCCAGGACGATGCAGTTCCGGATCGGGTTCGCGGACCTGCTCGAGCTGAAGCACCGCCACGCCCGGTTCGAGCAGCGCATCACGATCTCGAACTCCCGGACGAGCGGCCAGTTCTACTTCGAGCGCACCGTCCGCGGGGACAGCGTGGTCGTCGTCACGGTCGCTCAGCTGCTCCACTACGGCGCGCGGTATGACCCGTGTGCGGGAGCCACCTCCACCGTCGACACGAGCGCCGACACCGTGCTGCTCTCGGTCCCCATCAGCTGCGTCCCGTCGTCCGGACCTGCCGTGCGGTTCTTCGTCACGTCGAGCGGCACCAGGGCCCGCCGCCCCATCGGAGTCGACCGGCTGTCCACCGCCCGTCCGGTGGTGACCCGCTGACCCGGTAGGGTCGACCTCACAGACAGGGGAGCACGCCGAGCGTGCTGAGAGTGCGGAGAAGCCGCAGACCCTACGAACCTGATCCGGTTAGTACCGGCGATAGGGAGTCATCAGTGAGAAGAACGCATACGGTGGCGCCCGCCCTGGTCGTCCTGCTCACGGCCACCGGGTGCTCGGTGGTCGGCGGGGACTCGGCGTCGAAGGAGCCCGCCTCGGACCGGGTCGTTCTGGTGACCCACGAGTCGTTCGCGCTGCCCGAGGCACTGCAGAAGAAGTTCGAGAAGGAGTCGGGCTACGACCTCGTGGTCCGCGCCTCCGGCGACGCCGGCGCCCTCACCAACAAGCTCGTGCTGACCAAGGACGAGCCACTCGGCGACGCGTCCTTCGGCGTCGACAACACCTTCGCGTCCCGGGCGCTCGACGAGGGCGTCTTCGTGCCGTACGCCGCGAAGCTGCCTGCCGGCGCCGACCAGTTCGTCCTGGCCGGCGACGACGATCAGGCGTTGACGCCGATCGACAACGCCAACGTGTGCGTGAACATCGACGACACCTGGTTCGCGAGGCACAAGCTCGTGCCGCCCACCTCGCTCGACGACCTGGTGGATCCGGCGTACAAGAACCTCTTCGTCACGCCCGGTGCTGCGACCAGCTCGCCCGGCATGGCGTTCCTGCTGACGACGATCGCGGCGTACGGCGCGAAGTGGCCGGACTACTGGGAACGCCTGATGCGCAACCAGACCTTGCTCACCGAGGGCTGGTCCGACGCCTACCAGGTCGACTTCACCCAGGGCGGCGGCAAGGGCGACCGGCCGATCGTGCTCTCCTACGACTCGTCGCCGGCGTTCACCGTCGCCGACGACGGGACGTCGACGACCAGCGCGCTGCTCGACACGTGCTTCCGTCAGGTGGAGTACGCCGGCGTCCTCACCGGCGCCGAGAACCCGGCTGGCGCCAAGGCTCTCGTCGACTTCCTGCTGTCGCCCGCCGTGCAGGCGGCACTGCCGGAGAGCATGTACGTCTTCCCGGTCGACTCGACGGTGGAGCTGCCGGCCGACTGGGCGAAGTTCGCCCGACAGCCGGCCGAGCCGTTCGCCGTCGACCCGGCCCAGATCGCCGAGAACCGAGACCTGTGGCTGCGTATGTGGAGCGACGCCACCTCGCGATGATCGTCCGGACATGAGGCGGATCCTCACGCTGATCGGCCTGGCGGCGGTGCCGCTGGCCGTGCTCGGGGTGTTCTTCGTGCTGCCCGTCAGCGGGATGCTGTCGGAGGGGTTCTGGGTCGACGGTCACTTCGACCCGGCGGCGGTCGCCGAGGTGCTGACCCGGCCCCGGACGCTGCGGGTCATCTGGTTCACGGTCTGGTCGGCGCTGGCGGGTACGGCGGTGTCGGTGCTGCTCGGCGTACCCGTGGCGCACCTGCTGCACCGCCGCCGGTTCCTGGGCCGGGGCACGCTTCGGGCGCTGCTGCTGGTCCCGTTCGTGCTGCCGACCGTCGTGGTCGGGGTCGCCTTCCGCGAGCTGATCGGCGAGGCGGGGCCGTTGGGGTTCCTGGGGTTCGACGGCTCCGCCGGCGCGATCGTCGCGGGGCTGGCGTTCTTCAACGTCGCCGTCGTGATCCGGGCGGTCGGCGCGGCTTGGGAGTCCCTCGACCCGCGTCCTGGGGAGGCGGCAGCCGCCCTGGGGGCAAGCCCCGTGCAGGTCTTCCGGACGGTCACCCTGCCGGCGCTGCGGCCGGCGATCGTGTCGGCGGCGAGCGTGGTCTTCCTCTTCTGCGCCACGGCCTTCGGGGTCGTGCTCACGCTCGGCGGTCTGCGCTACTCGTCGATCGAGACCGAGATCTACCTGCTCACCACCAACCTGCTCGACCTCCAGGCCGCGGCGGCCCTCTCGATCGTGCAGCTGCTCGCGATCACCTCGCTGCTCTTCGTGACCAGCCGACTGCGCGCGGTGGCAGACCCGAGCCTGGCCCGTACGACGGCCCGGCCGCCGCGGGTCTCGCGACGGGACTGGCCGAGCGTGCTGGCGACGCTGCTGGTCGGCGTGCTCGTGGGGCTGCCGATCGCCGCCCTGGTCGTCGGATCGCTCCAGGTCGGCGACGGCTGGGGCCTCGGCAACTACGGCGCCCTGACGACCGTGGGCTCGCGTCAGGCGCTGCTGGTGCCGGTGACCGACGCCCTCGTCACGTCGCTGCGGACCGCGGTCGACGCGACCTGGATGTCGCTGACGCTCGGGCTGCTGGTGGCGGTCATCGTGACCCGCCGGTCGCACAGCCGCGCCGAGCGTCGGGTGCGCGGCCTGCTCGACGGCCTCTTCATGCTGCCGCTCGGGGTGTCGGCGGTGACGCTCGGCTTCGGCTTCCTGATCACGCTCGACCAGCCTCCGCTCGACCTGCGTGACTCGGCCCTGCTGGTGCCGATCGCTCAGGCGCTGGTGGCGCTGCCGCTCGTCGTACGCACCCTCGCGCCGGCGCTCGGCGGCGTCGACGACCGGCAGCGACAGGCCGCTGCGTCCTTGGGCGCCGGGCCGCTGCGGACCTTCGCCACCGTCGACCTGCCGGTGATGTGGAAGCCGCTGCTGGCGGCCGCAGGGTTCGCGTTCGCGGTGTCCCTGGGGGAGTTCGGTGCGACGTCGTTCCTGGCCCGGGACGAGAACCCGACGATGCCGATCGTGATCTTCCACCTCATCGGGCACCCGGGTGCGATGAACTACGGCATGGCCCTCGCCGCCTCCGTCGTCCTCGCCGCCACGACCGCCGTCGTGATGCTGGCCGTGGAGCGGCTGCGGGTCCCGTCACTGGGAGCCTTCTGATGCTGTCGCTCGAGCACGTGTCCGTCGCCTACGACGGCGTCCCCGCCGTCGTCGACGCCTCGCTGCGGCTCGAGGACGGCGAGGTGCTCGCGGTCCTCGGCCCGAGCGGCTCGGGCAAGTCCACCCTGCTGCGCGCGATCGCCGGTCTCGAGCCGATCGGGGCCGGCCGGATCGCCTGGGACGGCAGCGACCTGGCCGGCGTACCCACCCACAAGCGGGGGTTCGCGCTGATGTTCCAGGACGGCCAGCTCTTCGGGCACCTGAGCGTCGCGCGCAACGTCGGCTACGCGCTGCGCCTGCGTCGTACGCCGAACGCCGCCGCGCGGGTGCGCGAGCTGCTCGCGCTCGTCGGGCTCGAGGGCTATGGCGACCGCCTTCCCGCGACCCTCTCCGGCGGCGAGCGGCAGCGGGTGGCGCTCGCCCGGTCGCTCGCGGTCCAGCCCCGGCTGCTGCTGCTCGACGAGCCGCTCTCCGCCCTCGACGCGGGGCTGCGCGAGCGGCTCGCCCACGACCTGCGCGACATCCTGCTCGAGGCCGGGACGACGGCCCTGATGGTCACCCACGACCAGGAGGAGGCGTTCACCGTCGCAGACCGGCTGGCGGTGATGAGAGCCGGCCGGGTCGTGCAGCAGGGCGACATCGCCGCCGTGTGGCGGGCGCCGGCCGACGCCGAGACCGCGCTGTTCCTCGGCTACGCCCGGGTCCTCGACGGCGCTCGGGCGGGCGTGCTGCTGCGGGCTGCCGGGATGCCGGACGACGACGCCGCGGTCGCCGTACGACGCTCCGCGCTGGTCGTCTCGGACGACGGGCCGCTGTCGGGGGCGGTCGTCTCGGCGCGCGTCACGCCCGAGCTGATCCGGCTCGTGGTCGAGGTCGACGGGATCGGTGCGATCGACGCGGTGGCCCGCCTGGACACGCACCCGGCGGCGGGGGACCGGGTCTCGCTGGTGGTCGACGCCTCGCGGCTGGCCGTGACGCCGACCCCCGGGTGACCGACCCGATGGTTGAGGAGCCGAGGAACGAGGCGTCTCGAAACCTCTCTACACTGACCTCCGTGTACCGCCGCGCCTGGACCCTGCTCGTGGTCAACGCTGCCGTCATGGGCTTGCTGGCGGTCCTCGTCGCGGTCGTCTACGACAAGAGGCTGATCGACCCCGAGGGCAGCTTCCTCGGGCCCTCCTCGATCCGGCTTCCGCTGCTCCTGCTGGGCGCGCTGCTGCTCGACATGCTGCCGCGGACGCTGTGGTTGTCGAAGATGAATCCCCGGCTGATGCCCGGGATCGTCAAGGAGCGGTGGCGGACCCACTGGAACAGGGAGCGGCTCACGCTGGTCGCGCTCGGCATCGTCTGCTTCTACATCGTCTACGTCAGCTACCGGAACCTGAAGTCGTTCCTGCCCTTCGTGCGCGGCACGATGTACGACCGTGAGCTGCACATGCTCGACCACGTGCTCCTCTTCGGGCACGACCCGGGCATCGTCCTGCACTCCGTGCTCGGTGAGGGCTGGGTCGCCTGGCCCCTGTCGTACGTCTATCTCTGGTTCCTGCCGCTGGTGCCGCTCGCCGTCACCGCCTGGGTGGTGTGGTCGCGCAACCTCTCCTACGGCTACTGGTTCGTCACCTCGCAGTGCGTCGCCTGGACGCTCGGCACGCTGTCCTACTACGCGCTGCCGACCCTCGGGCCGGGCCTCGAGTACGTCGCGATCTACAAGGACCTGCCCAACACCCCCACCTCCCAGCTGATGGACTCCCTGGTCAGCGGACGCACCAACGTGCTCTGGGCCGGCGTCGACGACGCGGTCCAGTCGGTGGCCGGCTTCGCGAGCCTGCACACCGCGATCACCCTGCTGGTGGCGCTGATGGTGCAGTTCACGTTGCAGTCGACGATCCTCAAGTGGGTCTTCTGGGTCAACTTCGGCGTCACCGTGATCGCGACCCTCTACTTCGGCTGGCACTACATCGCCGATGACATCGCCGGGGTGATGATCGCGCTGGTCTCCTTCTACGTCGGCGGGATCGCCAGCGGCCAGAAGTTCGACCACCTCAGCCTGACCTCGCACCCCACGACCACCACCTCGAAGGTGCCGGTCGACCGCTGAGGCTCCGCCCGAGAGCCTGGATAGCCACGGACGGGATGGTTGTTCTCGCGTGCCCGGAGCAACCCATTCGTCCGTGGCTACCCCTCCACGCGCGAATTACATTCATGTAGTTCGTCAAGGCGACACGCCGGTAACGGAAGATAAAGTTGGGAAAGTTGTTCCCAATGGGGCGAAAGTTGTCTAGCGTGCTCCGAGTGCCGCCTGTTGGAGGTGGTGACACTGAGGAGGCAGACCGGTGCGAGCGCTCGGCGTAGCAGCGACCACCGTCCTGACCCTCGTGGTCGCCGGACTCGCCAGCGGGATCGCGGTCGCCGACGAGGACACCGTGCCGAGCCGGCAGGACGTCGCGGACGCTCGTACGGCGGTCCAGGCCCAGGCCAACGACGTCGCCTCGGTGCGTGCCCGACTCGCGGTCGCCAACCAGAGCCTGCAGCAGTCCGCGATGGTGGCGGCCCAGGCCTCCGAGGCCTACAACGGCGCTCGCTACCGCGCCGACCAGGCGCGGACCGCGGCGGAGCAGGCGCAGACGGCGGTCACGGCCGCCGAGGCCGACCTGGAGCGCCAGCGGCAGGCCTACACCGACTCCATCGTGACGTCGTACGAGATCGCCCCCGAGCTCACCGCCCTCTCGGCCGTCGTCGAGTCCGACGGGATCGACACGGTGATCCAGCGGTCCGCGACCATGGCGAACGCCGACGACGCGCTCAGCGGCAACTACGACGAGTACCGCGCCTCGGCCGTCGTGGCCGACGTGGCCCGGGACCGGGCCGAACGGTCCCGGTCGAAGGCCGAGAAGGCGGAGGGTGACGCGCTCGACGCCCAGAAGTCGGCCCAGCGCGCGGCCGACGCCGCAGCCGCCGACGCCCAGTCCATCGCGACCCAGAAGGCCACGCTGATCACCCGGCTCGCCGAGCTCCAGCACATCAGCCGGGACGTCGCCGAGCGGCGCCAGTCGGCCCTGGAGGCACGGGCGGCCCGGGCAGCAGCAGCCGCCGCAGCGGCGGCCGCGGCCGCCGCGGCCGAGGAGAGCAAGCAGGAGGCTCCGCCTGCCGCGGAGACTCCGGCCGCTCCCGAGCCCACCAGCACCCCGACGGTCCAGCCCACCGAAGAGCCGACGGACGAGCCCAGCAATGAGCCCAGCAATGAGCCCAGCAATGAGCCCACTCAGGAGCCGACCACGGCCCCTGCGCCGCCGGCGACCGCGCCGTCGCCCAAGTCGGGCGCGCAGGCCGCGATCGCGTTCGCCCGGGCACAGATCGGCGAGCCCTACCGCTGGGGTGCGGCCGGCCCGAACGCCTGGGACTGCTCCGGCCTGACTGCCGGCGCCTGGCAGGCGGGCGGCACCTACCTGCCGCACTACTCGGTCGCGCAGTACGAGCAGTCCACCCCGATCTCCGCGAGCCAGCTCCGGCCCGGCGACCTGGTCTTCTGGGGCTCGAGCAACAACCCCGGGTCGATCTACCACGTGGCGCTCTACATCGGCGACGGCAAGATCATCCACGCGCCGCGCACCGGCGTACCGGTCACCGAGGCCTCGCTCTACTACTGGATCACGCCCAACTTCTACGCACGGCCCTGACGTCCGGAGCGGTCCAGATCACCGCTTGGGGCCCTGGGCCGGTGGGTAACCCTCGGACATGGCCTCCGACACCGCCGTTCCCCCCAGCACGTCCGGCTACGAGCAGCCCGTCATCGAGGTGCCGGCCCTGACGGCGCTGCTCGACGGGAAGTACGCCGAGGTCCGCCAGCTGGTCCGCACCAACCTCGCGTCGTACGCCTCCGTGCTCGACGAGGCCGAGGACCTGGACATCGACGACTTCCGGGAGCGGGTTCGCGACATCGTCGTCGAGATGGCGGCCACCGGACAGACCGGCATGGGCTTTCCCGAGGAGTACGGCGGGGGTGGCGACATCGGGGCTTCCGTCGCGGCCTTCGAGACGCTCGCCTACGGCGACCTCTCGGTGCTGGTCAAGGTCGGCGTGCAGTTCGGGCTCTTCGGTGGCGCGATCCTGCAGCTCGGCACGAAGCGGCACCACGACGCCTACCTGCGCGACCTGGTCACCGGGCAGCTGATGGGCTGCTTCGCGATGACCGAGACCGGCCACGGGTCCAACGTGCAGGCGCTCGGCACGGTGGCGACGTACGACGTCGCGACCCAGGAGTTCGTCATCACCACGCACGGCGAGCAGGCCCGCAAGGACTACATCGGCAACGCGGCCAAGCACGCCCAGCTGGCAGTGGTGTTCGCGCAGCTGGAGGTCGGCGGCATCTCGGAGGGCGTGCACGCGTTCGTCGTCCCGATCCGCGACGGCGCGACCGTCCTCGACGGTGTCGGCATCGAGGACGACGGGCGCAAGATGGGCCTCAACGGCGTCGACAACGGCCGGATCTGGTTCGACGGCGTTCGCGTGCCCCGCGAGGCGCTGCTCAACCGGTTCGCGGACGTGACGCCCGCGGGGGTCTACGAGAGCTCGATCGACAACGCCAACCGGCGCTTCTTCACCATGCTCGGCACGCTGGTGCAGGGCCGGGTCTGCGTCGGTGGCGCCGGCATCAACGCCAGCAAGGTCGCCCTCGCGATCGCCACGAAGTACGCCGTACGCCGCCGTCAGTTCGAGGCCGCGTCAGACACCGAGGAGCAGCTCCTCCTCGACTACGGCATGCACCAGCGGCGGCTGCTGCCGCTGGTGGCGCGCACCTACGCGCTGCACTTCGCCCAGGACGTCGTACGCAGTCAGCTGCACGACGTCTTCTCCGGGATCCGGGACGACGAGCACACCCGCCGGGAGCTCGAGGCGCGCGCGGCCGGCACGAAGGCGCTCGGCACGTGGCATGCGACCCGGACCATCCAGGAGTGCCGCGAGGCGTGCGGGGGCGCCGGCTACCTCGCGGTCAACCGCTTCGCGGCACTGAAGGCCGACAGCGACATCTTCACGACCTTCGAGGGCGACAACCACGTGCTGCTGCAGCTCGTGGCCAAGGGCCTGCTGACCGACTACGCCAGCGAGTTCGAGGACCTCGACCAGCTCGGGACGGTCCGCTTCGTCACCAACCTGGCGGTCGAGACCGTCATCGAGCGGACGTCGGCCCACAAGCTGCTCGAGCGGGTCAAGGACCTGCTGCCCGGCGGCGACGATTGGGACCAGGAGGCGGGCCTGCTCGACTCCGACTACCAGCTGGCCATGCTGCGCTTCCGCGAGGAGCACATGCTCTCCGGCGTCGCGCGCCGCCTCAAGCGCGGCGTCGACCAGGGGCGCAACCCCGGCGTCGTCTTCTCGGAGGTCCAGGACCACGTGATCGGGGCGGCCAACGCCCACGTCGAGCGGCTCGTGCTGGAGGCGTTCGTCGAGCGGCTGCGCGACCTGCCCGCCGACGTACCCGACGGCAACCGGGTCGCGCTCGCGCTGCTCTGCGACCTCTTCGCGCTGTCGACCATCGAGGCCGACCGGGCATGGTTCATGGAGCACGGTCGCCTGACGGTCCAGCGCTCCAAGGCGATCAGCCGCGAGGTCAACAGCCTCTGCCGCAAGGTCCGCCCGCTCGCCGTCGACCTGGTCGATGCCTGGGGCGTGCCCGCCGAGATGCTCCGGTCGCCGGCCCTGGTGGGGTAGTCACTTCCGTCCCAGGGATCCCCGGTGCACCGGGGATCCTCGCAGTTCCTGGGCGGTGCAACGCCTGATAAGTGCAGGGAGAGCCTGAGGAGTACGCCGTCAGGCGACCCTCGGCGGAGCGAAGAGCTCGCCGCGGATCATGGCGGCGGTCGCTGCGGGACGTGCGAGGTCGGCCCAGGTGATCCGGATGCAGCGCCAACCCGTCAGCCGGCAGATGTCCCGCTCCCGCTCCTTCTCCGCGATGACCACGTCCGAGGCGCGCTGGCCCGGGCGCAGCAGCTTCTCGTACTTCACCTTGCCGTCGAACTCGAGGAAGACTCCGAGTCCCGGCCACGCGAAGTCGACCCGGGCGATCTCGCGGCCCCCGTCGATGATCGGGTGCTGCGGCACGGGGAGCGGCAGTCCGTGGTTGAAGAAGAGCACGAAGCTCCGGGTCTCACCGACGGACTCGATGCGGCCATCGGCCAACCGGAGCACGAGGTTCGTCCGCAGCGTGTTCGGCCACTTCTCCATCAGCGCGTAGCGCTCGGTCAACGACTCCTTGGTCGTCGCCTCGCAGTGCAGGAAGTGGTTGGCGACGATGAGACTCGACTCGAGACCGCCTACGGTCGTGATCTCGAGGACGAGCCGGGTCGGGCTCATCACCTCCAGGTCGTGCCGCGAGACGACGTCCCCGTCGATGATCGTGCCGCAGTGTTGATGGACGCCTGCCTCGTGGCGGCCTGCCTTGCCGTCGGGACGGGTGACGTGGACGTCGGACAGATCGAGTCCCCACGTCGGAGCGTCGTACTCCGGGAGGCCCGAGACATGCGACAGCACGACGCGGGTCCCGGCCTGCTGGACGACAGCGCGGGCGCGGAGCCCGTGGCGACCGTCCTCGCTGAGACCGAGGTACGTCGGTTGGCCGGTGTAGGCGCCTCGGCGTACCCGCACCAGGACGCCGTCGGCCACCAGTCGCGAGATGGACCGGTCGTCGTGCCCGCGGGCGAGGAGCGTCTTACGCAGGAAGACCGGAGCATTCCGAGGGTCGTCGGGTTGTCGCGGCGGTGGCATCTTCATGCACCAGGCCTGCCCGGTGCTCAGCGGTCGACACGGGTCGCTCTCGCGCCTGTGGACAACCGGTGCAGCGCCTACTTCTCAGGCTCTCCCATCACTTCTCAGGCGTTGCAACGGCTGAGAAGTGCGGCAATCCCCGGTGCACCGGGGATTCCTGATGCGGGTGGTGCAGAAGCTCAGTGACCCTCGGTCTTGGCCCGCTTGAAGGAGGCGTGGACCTCGGCCTCGGCCTCGGTGCGGCCGACCCACTCGGCGCCCTCGACGGACTTGCCGGGCTCGAGGTCCTTGTAGACCTCGAAGAAGTGCTGGATCTCGAGGCGGTCGAACTTCGAGACGTGCGAGATGTCGCGCAGGTGCTCCAGGCGCGGGTCCTGGGCGGGGACGCAGAGGACCTTGTCGTCGCCGCCGGCCTCATCGGTCATCCGGAACATGCCGATCGCGCGGCAGCGGATCAGGCAGCCCGGGAAGGTCGGCTGCTGCAGGATCACGAGCGCGTCGAGCGGGTCGCCGTCCTGGCCGAGGGTGTCCTCGATGAAGCCGTAGTCGGCGGGGTAGGCGGTCGAGGTGAAGAGGGTGCGGTCCAGGCGGAGCCGGCCCGACTCGTGGTCGACCTCGTACTTGTTGCGCTCGCCCTTGGGGATCTCCACCAACACGTCGAACTCGAGCACGTCTTCCTCCGCCATCGTCAGGCCCTCGGTCAGGCCAGCATCTACGTTCCAGGTGGGCCCGCCCAGCGGGCCCGCTCCAGTCTCGCGCACAATGACGCCAAACGTGGAGTCGGGAAGGGGCGAGAAGTGGGTCGACGTGACGCACGCCACGGCTCACGGCTCGCGTTCTGGCTGCCCGTGCTGCTCGTCCTGGCCCTCCTCGGTGGATCCGGTGCGGCGTACTGGCTCGACCGGGACCAGCCCGATCCCGACCGTGACCCGGAGCAGGTCGCCCCGCCGGCGGGCCTCGACCTGCCGGCGCTGAGCGCTCCGAGACCGGTCGCCGCCACGGCCACCGGCACCGCCGACCCGGCCAAGGTACGGCGCGCGCTCGCGCCGCTGCTGGCCGACAAGGACCTCGGCTCGCACGTGCTCGCCTCGGTCGCCGGCCTGGACGGCACCCAGCTCCTCGACCCGGGGGCCGACGAGGCCATTCCGGCCTCGACGCTCAAGCTGCTCACCAGTGCGGCGGCGCTCGACACGATGGGTCCTGACCACACGTTCGCCACCACCGTCGTCGCCGCCGGCCCGCGGCGGATCGTCCTCGTCGGCGGCGGCGACCCGCTGCTCGCCTCGACCCGACCGGACGGGGACGACTACCCACGTCCGGCCGACGTCGTCACCCTGGCCCGCGCCACCGCCACCAGCCTCCTGGCCAGTGGCACCACCCGGGTCCGCGTGGGGTACGACGCCACGCTGTTCACCGGTCCCGACGTCAGCCCGCACTGGCCCGCCACCTACATCACCGACCAGGTGGTCGCCCCGATCCAGTCGCTCTGGGTCGACGAGGGGCGCCCCGCCGACGGCGACGGCCGGGTCGAGGACCCCGCCCGGTCGGCGGCCGCTGCCTTCGCCGCGGCCCTGGTGAAGGCCGGCGTCCAGGTCGGTGGTGCGCCGACGCCCGTTCGGGCCGACCCGGCGGCCGCCGAGATCGCCCGAGTCACCAGCCCACCGCTGTCCCAGCTCGTCGAGCACACGCTCCTGGTCAGCGACAACGAGGCCGCGGAGGTGCTCGCCCGCCAGGTCGCGATCGCCACCGGAGCTCCCGCCACCTTCGCCGCCGGTGCCCGTGCCGTCCTCGAGAAGGTCGCCGGCCTCGGCGTGCCGACCACCGGCGCCACGACGTACGACGGCAGCGGGCTGTCGCGCGACAACCGGCTCGAGCCCGCCACCCTGACCGCGCTGCTCGACGTGGCCGGCTCCGCCGAGCACCCGACCCTGCGCCCGCTGCTGACCGGGCTGCCCGTGGCCGGGTTCAACGGGTCGCTGTCCGAACGGTTCACCGAGACCGCCGACCAGCCGGGGCGCGGGAGCGTGCGCGCCAAGACCGGCACCCTCACCGGCGTCAGCGGCCTCGCCGGGACCGTCACCGACCGGAGCGGCACCCCGATGGTCTTCGCGGTCCTCGCCGATGACATCGCGCTGATGGACACCCTCGACGCGCGCGCTGCTCTGGACGGGATCGCGTCCGCTCTCGCCGCTTGTCGGTGCAGCGCCTGAGCATTGGTCGATCCGGGTACCGTCGCCCCATGAACCTCACCCCAGGAAGTCGCGTGCTTCCCCCGCTGCGCTCCTCCGGCGCACGACTCCCCAGGGACCCCGAGTGAGCGCCCGTCCGAGCATGGTCGACTGGGACCTCGCGGTCTCGATCGGCTCCCGACTGGCCGGAGACGGCCCGTCCGTCACCTGGGAGGAGGCCGCCGCGGTGGTGACCGAGCTCCGGGACGGCGCCAACCGCTCGACCGGGCTGGTGCGTGAGTTCACCGGGCTGGAGGCCGCGGCCGACACCGCTCCCGTCGTGGTCGTCGACCGTGCCGGCTGGGTGCAGGCCAACGCCGACGGGTTCGCGACCGTGCTCTCACCCATCGTCGACAAGCTGTCCGGCGACAAGGTGCCCTCCGGGCTGACGCACGCGATCGGATCGCGGGTCACCGGGGCGGAGGTCGGCGGGCTGCTCGGCTTCCTCGCCGGCAAGGTCCTGGGCCAGTTCGACCCGTTCTTCGCGCCGTCCGGCCGGCTGCTGCTGGTCGCCCCGAACATCGTCCACGTCGAGCGCGAGCTCGAGGTGGACCCCCACGACTTCCGGCTCTGGGTGTGCCTGCACGAGGAGACCCACCGGGTGCAGTTCACCGCCACGCCGTGGCTCGCCGATCACCTCCTGACCGAGATGCACGGCATCGCCGACACCATCGAGCCCAAGAGCTTCTTCGACGAGGGTCTCGGCAAGCTGGTCGACGCGGTCAAGGGCGGCCCCGGCGGCGGCAACCTCCTCGACGCGGTCAGCACACCGGAGCAGAAGGAGATCGTCGACCGCATCACCGGCGTCATGTCCCTGCTCGAGGGGCACGCCGACGTCGTCATGGACGGCGTGGGACCGAGCGTGATCCCGACCGTCGGCGACATCCGCAAGCGCTTCAACCAGCGCCGCAAGGGCGCCGGCGCCCTGGACCGCACCATGCGTCGTCTGCTCGGCCTCGACGCGAAGATGGCGCAGTACCGCGACGGCGCGATCTTCGTGCGGGCCGTGGTCGAGAAGGCCGGCATGGCCGAGTTCAACGCCGTCTGGGAAGGCCCCGACAACCTCCCGAGCAAGGCCGAGATCGCCGACCCGTCCGCCTGGATCTCGCGGGTCCTCTGAGGCAGGCGTGAGTCTCCACCCGGCCGTCGCCGCGGTCCGCCTCGGCGTACGCCGGGCGCTGACGGGTGTCGACCCGGGTCGGACCGTCGTCGTCGCGTGCTCCGGGGGGCCTGACTCGACGGCCTTGCTCGCAGCCACCGTCTTCGAGGCCCGCGGGGCCGGCTGGCACGTCATCGGGGCGACCGTCGACCACGGCCTCCAGGACGGCTCCGACGAGCGGACGACGGCTCTCGTCGCGCAGATGGCGGCGATCGGGGCGGCCGAGACCCTCAGCGCGCGGGTGCACGTCGAGGGGGCCGGGCTCGGCCCGGAGGCCGCCGCCCGACGAGCCCGCTACGCCGTGCTCGAGGAGGTCGGCGAGCGCTTCGACGCGGCGGCGGTGCTGCTGGGCCACACGCGCGACGACCAGGCCGAGACCGTCCTGCTCGGCCTCGCCCGAGGGTCCGGCGGCCGGTCGCTGGCGGGGATGCGGCGGGCGTACGACCGCTTCGTCCGACCGCTGCTCGACGTCGACCGCGCCGACACCGTCACCGCCTGCCTGGTCGAGGGCCTCGAGACCTGGGACGACCCGCACAACCACGACCCGGCGTACACCCGGGTGCGAGTCCGCCGCACCGTGCTGCCGCTGCTCGAGGAACAGCTCGGCCCGGGCGTCTCGGCCACCCTCGCCCGCACCGCCGACCAGCTCCGCAGCGACATGGACCACCTCGACGACCTCGCCGAGACGGCGTACGCCGATCTCCGCGCAGCCGACGGCGCCCTGCCGGTCGCCGGGCTCGCGGACCAGCCGGAGCCGCTCCGCCGCCGGGTCCTGCGGCTGGCGGCCCTCGAGGCCGGGTCGCCGGCCTCCGAGCTCTTCCACGAGCACGTGCTCGCCATGGACGCCCTGCTCACCGACTGGCGCGGCCAGCGCTGGATCGACCTCCCCGGGCCCGTGCGGTGCTCGCGGGCGGACGGCTGGTTGCGGGTCCGACCGGTCCGCTGACTAGGCTCTCGGCCATGGACGCATCCGACGTGCCGGACGACTTGGTCAACGTTCTCTTCACCGAGGAGCAGATCCAGGGACGGTTGCGTGAGCTGGCCGCCGAGATCGAGGCTGACTACGCCGGCAAGGACCTGCTGATCGTGGGCATCCTGCGCGGCGCGGTCATGGTGATGGCCGACCTCGCCCGCAGCTTCAGCCGCCACCTCGAGATGGACTGGATGGCGGTGTCGTCCTACGGCTCCGGCACCAAGTCGAGCGGCGTCGTCCGGATCCTCAAGGACCTCGACACCGACATCTCCGGGCGCCACGTCGTCATCGTCGACGAGATCATCGACACCGGTCTGACGCTGTCGTGGCTGACGTCCAACCTGAGCTCGCGCAGCCCGGCGAGCGTCGAGATCTGCACGCTGCTGCGCAAGCCCGAGGCGCTGACCATGCAGGTCGACGTCAAGTACGTCGGTTGGGACATCCCCAACGAGTTCGTGGTCGGCTACGGCCTCGACTACCGCGAGCGCTACCGCAACCTGCGCGACATCGGCACCCTCGCGCCGCACGTCTACTCCTGACCCACCAGGTCGAATCGGGAGTTCTGCTGCTTGAGTCGGGACTTTCGTACGCCGGAACCGGGTCTTTCTCCCGACTCGACCGTCATCACTCCCGACTCAACGGTCAGAAGTCCCGACTCGACCACGATGCGGGGCCGGATGCGTCCACGCGGTCTATTCCTGAGAGAATGCCGATTGGCGACGGTGTGTACCGTCAGCAGTTCAGTTGAGCGCCGACGCGGTCGCGGGACCGTGCGGCGGCAAGCTCGTGTCGAGAGAAGCCTGTGAAGCGCATATTCAAGGGTCCATGGCTGTGGATCGTCCTCGCGGTGATCGGCGTGCTCGTCGCGCTGCAGTTCCTCGCTCCCAGCGGCGGCTACGACGAGATCGAGTCCTCGAAGATGGAGAAGTACATCTCCAGCGGCGAGGTCAAGGAGATCACGTTCGTCGACGGCGGTGACCAGCAGATCAAGGCGACGCTCGCCAACGGCGACAAGGTGACGACCTTCTGGCTGGACGGCACCCAGCAGTCGATCCGCGACCAGGTCCAGGCCCAGGTCGACGCAGGCAAGACGGAGAAGTACACCGTCGACGTGCCCAAGCCCAGCCTGCTCGGGTCGATCCTCGCGACGCTGCTGCCCTTCGCGCTGATCATCTTCCTCTTCCTCTTCCTGATGAACCAGGTGCAGGGCGGCGGCGGACGAGGCGTCATGCAGTTCGCCAAGTCCAAGGCCAAGCTGATCTCCAAGGACATGCCGAAGACGACGTTCACCGACGTCGCCGGCTGCGAGGAGGCCATCGAGGAGCTCGGCGAGATCAAGGAGTTCCTCCAGGAGCCCGCCAAGTTCCAGGCCGTCGGCGCCAAGATCCCGAAGGGCGTGCTGCTCTACGGCCCTCCCGGCACCGGCAAGACCCTCCTGGCGCGCGCCGTCGCCGGCGAGGCGGGCGTCCCCTTCTACTCGATCTCCGGCTCCGACTTCGTCGAGATGTTCGTCGGTGTGGGTGCCTCCCGTGTCCGCGACCTCTTCGAGCAGGCCAAGGAGAACGCTCCGGCCATCGTCTTCATCGACGAGATCGACGCCGTCGGTCGCCACCGCGGCGCCGGTATGGGCGGCGGCCACGACGAGCGCGAGCAGACCCTCAACCAGCTGCTCGTCGAGATGGACGGCTTCGACGTACGCGGCGGCGTCATCCTGATCGCCGCGACCAACCGGCCCGACGTGCTCGACCCGGCGCTGCTGCGGCCCGGTCGCTTCGACCGTCAGATCGCGGTCGACGCCCCCGACCTCTCCGGTCGCCACCAGATCCTCAAGGTCCACTCGCGCGGCAAGCCGATGTCCTCCGAGATCGACCTGCTCTCGGTGGCCCGTCGTACGCCGGGCTTCACCGGCGCCGACCTCGCCAACGTGCTCAACGAGGCCGCGCTGCTGACCGCGCGCGCCAACGAGAAGCTGATCACCCCCCTCGCCATGGACGAGGCGATCGACCGCGTGATCGCCGGGCCGCAGCGTCGTACGCGCCTGATGAGCGAGAAGGAGAAGCTGATCACGGCGTACCACGAGGGCGGCCACGCCCTGGTCGCCGCGGCCCTCCCCGGCACCGACCCGGTGCACAAGATCACGATCCTGCCCCGCGGCCGCGCCCTCGGCTACACGATGGTGCTGCCCGACGAGGACAAGTACTCCCAGACCCGCTCGCAGATGCTCGACTCACTGGCCTACATGCTCGGCGGCCGCGCCGCGGAGGAGATGGTCTTCCACGACCCGACCACCGGCGCCGGCAACGACATCGAGAAGGCCACCGGCCTGGCCCGCGCGATGGTCACGCAGTACGGCATGACGGAGTCGCTCGGCGCGATCAAGCTCGGCGACTCCACCTCCGAGCCGTTCCTGGGACGCGACATGGGCCACCAGCGCAACTACTCCGAGGACGTCGCGGCGAAGATCGACGAGGAGACCAAGAAGTTCCTCGCCGTCGCCCACCAGGAGGCCTTCGAGATCCTCGAGGAGAACCGCGACGTGCTCGACACGCTCGTGCTCGAGCTCTTCGACAAGGAGACCCTCGACAAGGAGCAGGTCGCCCGGATCTTCGAGCCGCTGCGTCGGCGCCCCGAGCGTCCCGCGTGGACCGGCTCGGACCGCCGCGTCCCGTCCGTCATCCCGCCGGTCGAGATCCCGCAGTGGATCAAGGACCGGGCCGCCGCCAACGCCGCCGCGTTCGCCGCCTCCAACGGCGACGGGCCGAAGGCCGCCGAGGGTGACGAGGAGGGGCCCGGGGCGATCCTGACCCCGCCCGGCTCCGGAGGCGACGTGCACGGTGACCCCGGCGTCCAGGGGCCCGGGGCCCAGCTCCCGCCGCACTGATGACCGACCCGATCCGCCCCGGCGAGCGTCGGCCCGAGGACATCCCGGCGTTCGACCAGCCGCGGGCCGAGGCCGCCGTGCGCGAGCTCCTGGCGGCGATCGGCGAGGATCCCGACCGCGAGGGCCTGCGCGACACCCCGGCGCGGGTGGCGCGGGCGTACGCCGAGGTCACGGCGGGGATCAGGATGACTCCCGAGGACGTCCTCACGACGACCTTCGACATCGGGCACGACGAGATGGTCCTGGTCCGCGACATCGAGCTCTGGTCGATGTGCGAGCACCACCTGGTGCCGTTCACCGGCGTCGCGCACGTCGGCTACATCCCCGCCGCGTCCGGCAAGATCACCGGCATCTCCAAGCTCGCACGGCTCGTCGACGTCTACGCCAAGCGACCGCAGGTCCAGGAGCGGCTGACGACGCAGGTCGCGGATGCGCTCGTGGAGATCCTCGAGGCTCGCGGCGTCATCGTCGTGATCGAGGCCGAGCACCTCTGCATGACGATGCGCGGGGTGAAGAAGGCCGGCGCTCGGACGATCACCTCGGCGGTCCGCGGGATCATGCTCTCCAGCCCGACGACCCGCGCCGAGGCGTTCTCGCTGATCAACAGCGGGCGTCGCTGACCGCACCCCGACGGCCGCACCCCGACGGCCGCACCCCGACGGCCGCTCCTCGGCGTCGATAGGGTCAGCACCATGGTGTCGACCCCGTTGCTCATGGGCGTCGTCAACGTCACGCCCGACTCGTTCTCCGACGGCGGCCTCTGGCTCGAGCCCGGCGCCGCGATCGCCCACGGCCGGGCGCTGCTCGCCGAGGGGGCCGACGTCCTCGACATCGGCGGCGAGTCCACCCGCCCCGGCGCCACGCGGCCGCTGGTCGAGGAGGAGCTCGGCCGGGTCGTCCCGGTGATCACCGCGCTCGCCGCCGAGGGCGCGACCGTCTCCGTCGACACGATGCGCGCCGAGGTCGCGGAGGCGGCGGTCGGTGCCGGTGCCACCATCGTCAACGACGTGTCCGGCGGGCTCGGCGACCCGCGGATGCTGCCGACGGTCGCGGCCACCGGTGCGACGTACGTCGCCATGCACTGGCGCGCGCACGCCGACCGCATGCGGGACTTCGCCGTGTACGACGGGCCGGGCGGTGTCGTCGCGGCCGTCCGCGAGGAGCTGGCGACGCGGGTCGACGCGATGCTGGCGGCCGGCATCGCGCCCGAGCGCATCGTGCTCGACCCGGGACTCGGCTTCGCCAAGCGGGCCGAGCACAACTGGCAGCTGATCCGCGGCCTGGCTCCGCTGCAGGAGCTGGGGTTCCCGCTGCTGGTGGGCGTCAGCCGCAAGTCCTTCCTCGGTACGCTGCTCGCGACCCACGGGTCGCCGCGCCCCGTGGGGGAGCGGGAGCACGCCAACACCGCTCTCACCGTGCTGCTCGCGCAGCAGGGGGTGTGGGGCTTGCGGGTGCACGACGTACGCGCCGCGAAGGACGCCCTGCGGGTGCTGGAGCGGCTGGACCAGGAGGACCGCCCATGACCGACGAGCTGGCCGTGCTCGGCATCGAGTGCTTCGGTCACCACGGCGTCTTCGAGTTCGAGAAGCGGGAGGGTCAGATCTTCGTCGTCGACCTCACCCTCGGCGTCGACACCACCCCCGCGGCAGCGAGCGACGACTTGCGGGACACGGTGGACTACGGAAGTCTCGTGGCCTCGGTGAAAGCCGCCGTGGAGACGGATCCGGTCGACCTGATCGAGACCCTTGCCCAGCGGATCGCGGGTGTCTGCCTCTTGGACAACCGTGTTGAATGGGCTCGGGTGACGATCCACAAGCCGGACGCACCCATCGACGCGAAGTTCTCGGACGTAGCGCTGACGATCACCCGGAAGGGCCCCCGTGACTGAGACCCCGAACCCCAACATCGTCGACACCGACACGTTGACCGGTGAGATGCGACCGATCCGCCGGGCCGTGCTGGCTCTCGGATCCAACCTCGGGGAGCGGATGGCCAGCCTCCAAGGTGCGGTCCATGCCATCGCTGACACCCCGGACGTCTGGGTCACCGGCGTCTCCCCGGTCTACGAGACCGAGCCGGTCGACTGCCCGCCCGAGGCGAAGAACTACCTCAACGCGGTCGTCCTCATCGACACCACGCTCGCCGCCTCGCGGCTGATGGACCGGGCGCTGGCCATCGAGGACGCCTTCGAGCGTGAGCGCAGCGAGGTGCGGAACGCGCCCCGCACCCTCGACGTCGACCTGATCGTGGTCGGCGACCGACGCAGCGACGAGGAGTCGCTCCGGCTGCCGCACCCACGCGCTCACGAGCGTGCCTTCGTGCTGCGCCCCTGGCTCGACGTGGACCCGACCGCCGAGGTGCCCGACCGGGGCGCCGTGGTCGACCTCCTCGACCAGGCCGACCAGAGCGGCATCAAGCTGCGAGACGACCTGGCCCTCGAGTTCCAGTGACCGTGCGGTGATCGACGGCCCACCCGGCCCCGATGACGACGAGGAGCCGCCGGTCGGCCCGGGCCGGCTCCGCCCGACGTCCGCCGGGGTCCTCACCGGCTGGGCGGTCGTCGGTCTGGTGGGCGGGTGGCTGCTGCGCCCGGTCTCCGAGCGGCTCCGCGGCACCGCGCCGATCGTGACCTGGGCGCAGCCGCTCGCGCTGGTGCTGGTCGCCGCCATCCTCGGCGCCACGGCGTACGTCACCTGGCGCACGGTCCACCTGCAGCACCAGCGCCTCGACCCGCACCGCGCCGTCAACCGTCTGGTGCTCGCCCGGGCCTGTGCCATGGTGGGTGCGCTCGTGGCCGGTGGCTACCTCGGCTACGCCGTCAGCTGGATGGGTGTCGACACCGAGCTGGCCGACCAGCGGGTGTGGCGCTCGGCGCTCGCGGGCGTCGCCGGCGTGGCGATCGTCATCACAGCGCTTCTCCTCGAGCGAGCGTGTCGCATCAGATCGGAGCCCACCGAGCCCTAGCCTGCTCCCATGGCTTCCCCGCGCTCCAACCGGCGCCGTCAGCGCAGCACTCGGCTGACCGTCGCCGTCGCCCTTCTCGCGCTCGCCGCTGTCATGGTCGTGGGCGCCATCGTGAGCGGCTCCTGGCTCCTCGTCTCGATCGCTGCCGCGCTCGGCGTGCTCCTCGGGGTCGCCGCCACCAAGATCACCCACGCCGAACTGGTCACCGCGCGGCACGACGCCGCACGCGACCGGGCCGAGCAGGCGCAGGCCTACCGCCGCCTCGCCGACGAGCGGGCCGCGGAGAACGCCGCGTTCGTCGAGTCGATGCTCGACAAGCTGTCGCGGCAGGAGGTCGCGGTCGGTGAGCTCGAGTACGCGCTCACCGCGGCCCAGCAGCGCGCCGCCGAGGCGACCCGCAAGCTCAACTCCGAGGCGCGCCGTGCCGACGCCGCCGAGCGGCACGGCCGCGAGGTCGAGGAGCGCCTCAGCGGCCGCCTCGCCGAGGGCGAGGAGCTGGCGGCCGAGGCCGTCGTGCTGGTCGCCCAGCTCGAGCAGGAGCTCGACGTCGCCCGCGCCGAGCTGCTCACCGTCACCCAGGCCTGGCACGACGCCCAGGCCGCGCAGCGCCGGCACGCCTGAGCCGAAGGTCACGTCCCGGAGCATCCCCGCTCGGTCCAGCCGCCCCGCTGCGGGCAGAATGGCCGATTGTGATCCCCGACGAGAACCGGTTCGAGAGTGACCCCGACGCCGCCCTGGGCTCCGTCTCCGGACTTCCGGAGGGATGGAGCGTCGGGGCCCCGGACTCGGCCGACCGCTTCGACGTCGCCCGGCTGACCCGGCTCCTCCGCGCGCACGAGCGGCACGGCCGCGGCTGGGCCGGCGCCGGAGTGGACGACGTGCTCGTCGAGGTCTCGGAGCACGGTCTGCAGATGCGTGAGAACGTCGTGATCCGCGACGAGGCCGGCGAGATCCGCGCGTGGGGGAGCGTCCACGATCGCTCGGCCGGACGGATGCTGTTCGTCCACATCGTGGAGCGCGACCTGCCCGACGACATCGCCGACCGCTGCTCCGACCTGCTCGTCGACTGGGCCGCGGCGCAGGCACGCACGGTGGGGACGGCCCGCGGCCTGGACACCCAGCAGATCGACACCGGGGCGTTCCAGGGCGACGAGCGGCAGGCCCGGTGGCTGCGCGCCGCCGGCTTCGAGCGAGTCCGCACGTGGTGGCAGATGAGCCGCCCCGTCGAGGCCGGGGAGGTGGACCTGGTGGAGTCGCCCGAGCTCTGGGAGAGCGACGGGGTCGTCGTACGCCTGGTCCGGCGCACCGGTGCGGGACTGCCTGACGAGGACGACCTGCGCGAGATCCACGAGGTGCTCGAGAGCGCCTTCGTCGACCACTTCAACTCGAGCGAGGAGACCTTCGAGGAGTTCCTCTTCCGGCTGCGGGAGGACCCGGGCCACCGCTGGGACCACTGGTGGCTCGCCGAGCTCGTCGACGGTGCCGCGCCTCAGCCGGTCGGCGCGCTGATCGGCACGGTCGCGGAGTCGACCGGCGGCCCGGACGGCTCGTACGTCTCCTACCTCGGCGTGCTCGAGGCGGCGCGCGGACGCGGCGTGGCCAAGGGACTGCTGCGCACGATCATCGCCGACGCCGCCGCGCGCGGACGCGACCGGGTGGGCCTCGAGGTCGACGCGGACTCGCCGACCGGTGCCGCCGGGCTCTACACCTCGATGGGCTGGGCGACGAAGTACGTCACCGAGTCGTGGCACCGCGACGTCGCGGTCGGGTAGGCGAGTGGCTCGACATCGACCGGTTGCAGTTCTTGGCTAGGGTCGGGACTACGCCGTCGACGAAGGAGTGTTCATGTCGGTCACCGACGATGACCTCGCCGCCCTCGCCACCGAGGCGGGGGACCGTACGGCGCTGTGGTCCGCGCTGGTGCAGCGCATCGATGCCCGTCAGGTCCTCGAGGTCGGCGTGTTCAAGGGCGCCTTCGCGGAGGCGCTCCTCGGCGCACGCTCCGTCGATCGAGCGCTACTACATGCTCGACCCGTGGCGTCACCTGGACGACTGGGAGAAGCCGGCGAACCGCAGCGACGAGGTCTTCGAGCGGTTCTACCAGGAGGCGATGACCCGCACCGAGGCACACGCGGAGAAGCGCGTGGTGCTGCGTGGTCGCACGACCGAGGTCATCGACGAGATCCCCGACGAGTCGTTGGACTTCGCCTACATCGACGGCGACCACACGCTCCGCGGCATCACCATCGACCTGCTCCGGGTGGCCCGCAAGGTCAAGCCCGGCGGCTGGATCGGCGGTGACGACCTCAACCCGTCGATCTTCCACCACGGCCCCGACTTCGAGCCCACGCTGGTGTTCCCCTACTCCGTCTACTTCGCCGAGGCCATGGGTACGCCGTTCTACGCGCTGCCCTTCAAGCAGTTCGTGATGCCGAAGACCGGCGACGGGCACCGTTTCGTCGATCTCACCGGTGGCTTCGGGGACCTCGGGCTGAAGGCGCAGTTCGACGCGTGGCGTACCCCGGACGGGACCGAGGCCCCGAGACGGCGAGGTCTGCGCCGGAGGTCCAAGCCGGGCTGATCCCGCGCGACCCCGGGCGGTCGCCCAAGAATGTGGCGATGGCCCTGGTCCGCCTATCCTCGGTCCTCGTGTCACAGCACGTA
Source organism: uncultured Actinomycetota bacterium (assembly GCA_963717855.1). Taxonomy (GTDB): domain Bacteria; phylum Actinomycetota; class Actinomycetes; order Propionibacteriales; family Nocardioidaceae; genus Nocardioides. Next base: position 90,819 of record CAVQXF010000003.1, read on the forward strand.
CAGGGAGGCGCGACGCACATGTCAGCAGCTGCGCCATCCACCCTCGACGACCCGGCCCGCCCGCCGGAGACGCCTCCTCGCCGCTCGGCGAAACGGACCGACATCCAGGCGCTGCGTGCTGTCGCGGTCTCCCTGGTCGTCGATCTACCACCTCTTCCCGTCGTTCCTGACCGGCGGATTCGTCGGCGTCGACGTGTTCCTGGTGGTCTCCGGATTCCTGATCACCTCCCACCTGCTCGCCCACCCGCCCGAGCGCGGGCGGGACCTGCTCGGCTTCTGGGCCCGGCGGATCCGGCGGCTGCTGCCCGCCTCGCTGCTGGTCCTCCTCGTCAGCGTCGTGGCGACCTGGCTGGTGCTGCCCGAGACGCGGTGGGAGAGCGCCGCCCGGCAGGCGGCGTCGGCCGCCCTGTACGTCGTCAACTGGCAGCTCGCCGGCGACGCGGTCGACTACCTGGCCGCCGAGCAGGCGGCCTCGCCGGTCCAGCACTACTGGTCGCTCTCGGTCGAGGAGCAGTTCTACTTCGGCTGGCCGATCCTGGTGCTGGCCCTCGCCGCCCTGGCCGGCGTCCTGCGCTCCCGTGGCATCTCGGCGGCCCGCGTCTTCGCCGCCGGCATCGGCGCGGTCGTCGTGGCTGTCGCTCGCCTGGTCGATCCACCTGACGGCGACCGATCCGGCGCGCGCCTACTTCGTCACGACGACCCGGGTGTGGGAGCTCGGCGCGGGCGGCCTGCTCGCGGCGGTGCTCGCGGGCCGCACGTCCTCCGTGCGGCCGACCGCGAGGGGCCGAGCGGTCCTCGCCTGGGCGGGTTTCGCCGGGATCATCGCCGTCGCCGCGACGTACGACGGCGCGACGCCGTTCCCGGGCTGGCGGGCCGCGCTGCCGGTCGTGGCGACCCTCGCCGTCATCGCCGCCGACGCCGGGCGCGAGCGCTGGTCGCCGGTCGACGCCGCTCGGCAGTCGGCCCGTGCAGTGGCTCGGTGACGTCTCCTACTCGGTCTACCTGTGGCACTGGCCGCTGATCGTGATCGTCCCGGTCGCGGTCGGCAGGTCGGCCGGGAGCCCGGCGGTCGCCGTCGGGATCCTGGTCGCGACGCTGGTGCTCGCGGCCCTGACCAAGACCTTCGTCGAGGACCGGTTCCGGCGTCCGCCCGCGGGCGGGAGGCTCGCGCGCACGTACGTCGCGGCCGCGGCCGGGATGGCGCTGGTCGTGGTCGTGTCGGGGCTGCTGGTCGCTCGGGTCCACAGCCTGCAGGACGACGCGCCGCCCGCCTCGACCGGGCACTCGCCGGCGACGACCCCTGCTTCGGGGCCGGTGCCCTGGACCCCGAGCTGCGAGTGCCCGCCGGCGACCGGTGCGCCGGTCCCCGCGCCGGCGCTGGCCGCGGAGGACAAGTCGGACGCGTACGCCGGACGTCTCCGGGGGCCGCAACTGCTGGTCGTCCGCACCCCGCTTCCCGATCATCAGGTGCGAGTTCGGGGACCCGGACGGCACGGTCGAGGTGGCTCTCGTCGGCAACTCCCACGCCGGTGAGTGGCTGCCCGCCCTCCAGGAGCTCGCCGCACGAGCACGGCTGGCGGATCACCACCTACCTCGCGTCGCGGTGCGCGATGTCGCAGGTGCCGCCAGGTGCTCGCGCACGCCCGAGCAGACCGATGCGTGCGAACGCTGGGTCGCTGCGGACCTCGCGGCGGATCGCCCGGGAGCACCCCGATCTCGTGGTGATGTCCAACCGCATCTCCGTGGCCGCCGAGGGTCACAGCGACGACGACAGCGCGGCCGCCTACGAGCGCCGGCTACGAGCGCGTGCTGCGCGCTGGGAGCAGGCCCGGGTCCCGGTGCTGGCCCTCCACGACACTCCCGCGCCCGGTGACGGCGGCAAGGTCGACTCCGTGCCGGACTGCGTGGCCGAGCACCTCGACGACCTGGCGGCCTGCTCCGGCCCGCGCGAGGACTGGGAGCCGGACGACCCGGTCGTGGACGCGGTCGCGGCGCTCGGACAGCCCTGCGGTCGCTGCGGTCGACCTCAACGACCTGATCTGCGCGTCCGGACCGGTGCGACGCCGTGGTCGGTGGCGCGATCGTCTACTTCGACGCGTCCCACCTGACGGCCACCTACGCGCGCACCCTCGCGCCGTACCTCGGCAGGAGCTGAGCCGTTGCTCCACGTCCGCTGATGCGGTGGGCCTCCGCGCTGACTCCTCGATGGCGGCGACGACGCGGGCGCGACATTGGCCATCGCGAAGCGGGAAGGTCGTGTCGATCCGCTCAAGGTATTCGGCTGCCGGGAGCTTGCCGGTCTCGAGGATCTGGATGGTCTCCGTCACGGCCCCGGCCGCGGTCTGCGTGACGGGTCCGAACCCGTCGCGGTCATAGTCGAAGTAGCCGGCAGTCCCGACGTGCTCGCCGCCGAACATCCGGTCGCGATCGAACTGCAGATAGACGACGGGACGATCGATGTAGGCGGCGTTGAATGCCACGGAGCTGTAGTCCGTGACCACGGCCGCCGCGCGTGCGAACAGCTCGCGGACGTCAGGGGTGCTCTGGTAGCTCAACCGCAGAATGTGCTCGGGCAGCTCGACCCGGGAGAGTCCCGCCTCCATGTTCGGGTGCGGGAGCAGACGCTACTTGGACGCCGTGTGCTTTCGCCGCCGCCTCGAGCTCCGCCGAGCGCAGGAAGTCCAACCAGGTCCGCATGTAGTCCGTGTCGGCGATCCGGTCGTAGGTCCCGCGACGCTGGGACCCGCGTTCCAGCTTGGGGACGAGCCAGACCCGCCAGGTCGGGCTGACGAGGATGAGGTCACGGCGCTCGGTCGGATAGCGCGCGGCCTGCTGGTGGAGGAGGTCGAAGCGCGGCAGTCCCGTCAGCCGCACCTGCTTGTCGGTGAAGCGGTACGGCGTGCGGTCCGCCACCACGGACTCGTGCTCTCCTCGGGTGCTGGTGACGAACACCTCGATGGGTCGGCCGTTCAGCCAGCCGGACAGGTCGTCCTTGATGACGCCGTGCTGCAGGAACGTGAAGCGCCAGGGGTGTGGTGTGAAGTCACGCAGCTCGGACGGGAAGCAGATCGCGGCGTCGGCGTGCGAGGAGATCAGGTGCGCAGCGTTCAGCATCAGCAGCTTCCACTCCGTGGACCCGTGGGCCACCACCCGCTTCTTGTGGTGCTTGCGCAGCCGCGTCCAGTCCGGCGTCCCCTGCTCGACCACGAAGAAGGAGTTGACGTCGGTGCGCTTCTCGCGCAGGTACTGGAACAGGTGCTCAGCGCTGTCGTCGGAGTCGTGGATGCGGTCCATGAGCACCCACGCGTCCTTGAACCGCCGCGACACGGACCGGCTCTGGGACTTGGCCGAGCAGTGCCGCTGCCTCCGACTGTGCGGGAGTGAGGCCGACCTGCACCTGCAGCGGCTCGAAGCGCTTAGTGTGGACGGATCCGAACTGCAGGTTCGGGGCCTGCGGCTCGTCGACCCGGATCTCCAGCGGGCGACCATCCAGGAACACCTGCGTGGGGCGCTCCTTGATCCACAGGACGCGTTCGTACATCAACGGGCGACCGTGGAAGCGAAGCTCTCGGGTCTTCGCCCACGCGGCCGTGCCCGGACTTCCGTCGACGAGGATCTCCTCCTCCGGGACCGTTCCGGTGAACCGGTAGGTGCAGCTCGACCAGGCGCTGCTGCCGGTCCTGCCGCTGCACGATGCCGTACGCACCACGCCAGGGCTCGGCCCTGTAGGCGTGGACGAGGAGGTCCCGAGTCGCCTGCGTCAGCGGGGAGACCCGGTAGTCCCGGACGATGTCGGGGTCGAGCAGCTCCAGGATCTCGGCGGCCAGCGCGTGGAACTCGTCGCGCACGGTCGCCGGAGCACCAGCCGGAGCAAGGGAATCCTCAGCTCGGAAGTAGTAGGACAGCTCGTAGATGATGAAGTACTGCAACCACGCCGGAACACCGCCGTGGAACTCGTCGCCGCGGCGCAGGACGTCGAGGTAGCCGTGGCGGAGGACGTCGGTGTAGCGGCCCGGATGAGATCTGCTGGTCTGGAGTGTCGAGCTCTGGTCCTGCCGCTTGCGGTAGTGGTAGTGAGCGGAGGCGACGAATCCGACGACGGGTCGGTCGAAGCCCAAGAGGTAGCGGGAGCAGAAGTGCCCGTCCTCGAAGTTCGGCCGAATCCGCGGATCGAATCGGAGCCCCGTCCCGCGGAGCACTTCCGTGCGGAAGAAGGCGGCGGGAGCACTGCCTTGGAAGAACTGGGGCTGGCGGGTCAGGTCTCGCGCGACGTCGCCACCGCGGAAGTGGGCGCGCAGTGGGTGGGTAGCCGTGACCTCGCCGGTCTCGTCGTTGAGCAGGAGTCGGTTCGTTGCGACCATGTCGACGTGCGGATTGCGACGCAGGAAGCGATCGACGCGCGAGAGGTAGTCGCGCTTGAGGATGTCGTCGGGGTCGGGAAAGGTCACCCACTCCCCGCGGGCGTCCTCGAGTCCGCGATTGCGTGCGGCACCTTGGCCCGCGTTGGGCTGGGAGAGCACCCGGACCGCTCCCTGGCTTCCCTGCTCCCAGCGGCGCAGCAACGCGAGGGTCTCGTCCGTCGACCCGTCGTCGACGACGATGATCTCGACGCCCCCCTCGACCGCTTTGAGACCATCGACGGACGCGATGAAGTCGGGCAGGAACGAGGCGACGTTGTACGCGGCGGTGACGACCGAGTAGCGCGGTCGGCCGACCTCAGCGCCGAGCCCGAGAGGATTGCTCACAGCTGGACGACGTTCTTGCCGGTCATGACACCCCGCAGGTCGAGCAACCGTGGGGCGGAGGCCGCCAGCGCCTCGAGGTCGAAGGCGTGGTGCGGCTGCACCAGGACGGTGAGGTCGGCCGCCGCGGCCGCGGCCAGAGGATCGGCCTCGCGTCGGACGCCAGCGAACGTTCCAGGATTCGACGTGAGGGTCGTGGTAGGCCACGTCTGCGCCCAGTTCGAGCAGTCGCTCGGCGAGCGGCTGGGCGGGCGTCTCGCGCTGGTCGGAGATGTCGGCCTTGTACGTGATGCCCAGAAGTAGGATCCGCGCGCCGTTGACGGCGAGCGAGCTCTGGTTGAGCAGGTCCTGGATCCGCCGCGCGACGTAGCCGGGCATCCCGGCGTTGATCTCCTGGGCCAGCTCGACGAACCGGAACGGGTAGCCGAGCTGCTCCTGGACGCGGTGCGAGAGGTAGTTCGGGTCGATCGGGATGCAGTGGCCGCCGACGCCGGGACCGGGGTAGAACGCCTGGAAGCCGAACGGCTTGGTCGACGCGCAGCCGGATGACGTCCCAGAAGTCGATGCCGAGCTCGTGGGAGAACTGCACCATCTCGTTGACCAGCGCGATGTTGACGTGCCGGTAGGTGTTCTCGAGCAGCTTGGACATCTCGGCCTCGCGAGTGCCCCGCGCCACGACGACCGTCTCGGTCGAGCTCGGAGTAGAAGGCTCGGCGCTCGTTCGGAGCAGGCCGGTGTCAGCCCGCCGACGACCTTCGGGGTGTTCTCGATGGTGTACGTCGCGTTGCCCGGGTCCACCCGCTCGGGAGAGAAGGCCAGGGCGAAGTCGACGCCGGCGACCAGGCCGGAGCTCGACTCCAGGATCGGGCGGACGATCTCCTCGGTGGTGCCGGGGTACGTGGTGGACTCGAGGATCACCAAGGTGCCGGCGCTGAGGTTCGCCGCGATCGTGCGGGTGGCGGACTCGACCATCGACAGGTCCGGCCCGCCGGCCGAGCTCAGCGGCGTCGGGACGCAGATGACGACGGTGTCGGCCTTGGCGATCGCGGCCTGCGTCCGTGGTGGCGACGAAGCCGGCTCGACGTCATCTCGCGCGACCTCGCTCGTCGGAGATGTCGTCGACGTGCGACCGTCCGGCGTTGAGGTCGTCGACGACTCGCTCGGACGTGTCGAAGCCCACGACCGCGTGCCCGCGTCGGACGGCCACCTGAGCGAGGGGGAGTCCGACGTACCCGAGGCCGACGACTAGTGTCACCAATGCATTGCACTCTTCCGTGCCTGCAGGTTCGATCCGGCCTACCGTCTCATGCGGACGTGGTCGACCGCCCACATCACACCCTGAGAGGAACACATGTCTGACCTGGTCCTCCACGTCACCGGCGCTCGCCCGAACTTCCCCAAGGCCGCGCCGGTCGTCAAGGCGCTCGCCTCGCGCGGCATCGCCCAGAAGATCGTGCACACGGGCCAGCACTACGACGACAACATGTCCGACGGTGTTCTTCCGCGACCTGGACGCTCCCGCTACCCGGACCTCAACCTCGGGCGTCGGCTCCGGGTCGCACGCCGTGCAGACCGCGCGGATCATGACCGCGCTCGAGGAGACGTTCGAGCAGCGAGCGCCCCGCGCTCGTCATGGTCTACGGCGACGTGAACTCGACGGTCGCCGCCGCCCTGGTGGCCGCGAAGCTCGGGATCCGCTGTCGCCCACGTCGAGGCCGGTCTGCGCAGCTTCGACCGGACGATGCCGGAGGAGATCAACCGCGTCGTCACCGACCGGCTGTCCGACCTGCTCTTCGCCACCAGCGCCGACGCGGTCGCCCACCTGGCGCGCGAGGGCGTCGACCCCGAGCCGCGATCCATCTTCGTCGGCAACCCGATGATCGACACGCTGCTGGCGCACCGGCACCGCGTTCGACGGCTCCCGGGTCAGTGCGAGTTCGGCCTCGGACGCGGCGTACGGCGTCGTCACGCTGCACCGACCCGGGAACGTCGACGACCCGGCGGTGCTCGCCGAGCTGGTCGCCGCGGTGCCGCGGCGTCGCCGACCAGCTGCCGCTCGTGCTCCCGGTGCACCCCGCGGGCGGCGCCCGCGCTGGAGGAGTCCGGGACTCTTCGACCACCCGAGCGTGCACGCGACCGAGCCGCTGGGCTACCTCGAGTTCCTGGGCGCTGGTGGCCGGCGTCCGCGCTCGTGCGTCACCGACTCGGGCGGGATCCAGGAGGAGACGACCGTCCTCGGCGTCCCGTGCTTCACGCTGCGGCCCAACACCGAGCGGCCGGTCACCATCACCGACGGCACCAATCAGCTGGTCACGCCCGGGAGTCGGTCGGCGCTGCCGTCGCTGCGGCACTCGCCGCCGGGTCGAGCTCGACCTGGCCGGTGCCGCCCCTGTGGGACGGCCAGGCCGGAGAACGCATTGCTCGCATCGTCGTGGAGTTCCTGCGCGGATAGAGCTCTCAGGATCGGTCGAGCGCCCGGTCCTGGGATGCCAGCATGCTCCTGGCCTCGACGAGCGCTGCCTCGATCCGCGCGAGCTGCTGCGCGGTAGCGACTTGCGCTTCGGCCAGGGGCTCGATCGCGCGCATGGTGCGCTGCTGCGTGCGGTTGAACCGGCGCAGCCGCTCGTACGTGTCCTCCCGGAAGACGTCGCCGGCCGCGTCGAGCTCGGTGCTCATCGACTGCAGGGACCGCAGCACCAGGATCGGTGCAAGACAGGCGGCGACCAGGGTGAGCACGGCGACTGTGGCGAACGCGTACCGCCCCACTTCCGCGACCGCCACCACGGCAACGGCAAGCGCCACGACCGAGAGGACGGCACCGACGACGATGCCGACCCGGCCATGGGGCGGCCGGCGACGCGCTGACCCGACCAACGCTGCGAGGCGCAGCGCCGGGCTTGAGCGCACGTGCGCCAGCTCGGCCGCGGTCGTGCGTCGTCGGCGTCGTTCGCGTTCGAGCTCCTTCACATTGGCTTCGAGCGACTCCACCACGTCCGCGCGTGCCTCGTCACCCCGGATGCGCTCGGCCTCGAGCTCTCGGCTGCGTCCGACGAGCTCGAACCGCAGGCGATCGGTCTCGTCGTCGACGAGCCGGGGAGATGGCACCACGCCGGCGAGCACGTGCAGCAGGTGCTGGTCGAACGGTGCGCCTCCTGGCCCCAGGAGCAAGGCAGGGATCCCACCGAACCACCGACTCTCGACGACGCCGAGCCCGGCGTTGGAGACGACTTCTGCAGACGGGGGATCGAGCAGGTCGAGGGCGAGATCAACGCCGGGCAGAGGCGCGAAAGCCTCGACAACCGCCTCGAGAGTTGCGGCATCCGTCGGGCCCGAGATCAGCAGGACACCGGTCGTCAGGTGCGTGGCCTCGGCCGCGTCGTGCACGACCGAGACGTCGGGGGCGACGTCACCGAGTCGCTGGAGTACGCCGACCGGGTCGCCAGCCAGCACCACTACTTGACGTGGATTAGACACCGAATCATCACCTCGATGGTGCCGCCAGCATGGTCGGCACCGGTTCGTCGTTACACTTTCGCGCGGCCCCGGTGAACGTGCCCGGGTCGTCGTAAAGTTACTGGAGGTCTGGCGCATGGCGCATGGCGGCCACGGGTTCGCGGACCGGCCAGCGGTTTCGGTGATCGTGCCGAGCTATCGCGGGGCGGCGCTGATCGGCCGCTGTCTCGAGTCGCTCGCCACGCAGACCTTAGAAGCGGCGGCATTCGAGGTCCTGGTCGTCATCAACGGCCCCGCCGACGCCACACCGGCTGTTGTCGAGGCCGTGCGCGGACGCTTTCCGCAGCTGCGCCTCCGCACGATCCGCAGCAGCGTGGCCGGCGCGTCCCGAGCTCGCAACCTCGGCCTGGCGTCCGCTGCCGGAGAGTTCGTCACCTTCGTCGACCACGACGACTGGGTCTCGAGCTCCTATCTCGCCGCCCTGCTCGCCGCTGCCGAACCTGGCACGGTGCCGGTCGCTCAGGTCGCGGATGTGGCCGTGGCTGCCGACGGCACCCTGGGTGTTCCAGAGTTCAACACCTACATCGGCAACTACCTCCTGCCGCTGGCAGGAGTCACTGCGGGCCCGGGAGGCCGCAGCACGGCGCTCGGGTTCGTGGCCGCCAAGTTGCTCCCCGTCGCCGTCGCGCGGCTCGCGACCCTCGACGAGGATCTCCGCAGCGGCGAGGACGTCGTCTACTGGCATGACGTGTACGCCGCCGCTCCGTTCGCCCTCCGGGTGTGCCGGATCGAGGAGCACGCTGTCTACTACCGCGCACTGACCGCCGGATCGGTGTCACGCCAGGAGCGCAGCTTCGACTTCTCCGTCGAGCAGCGCCTCGACGTGATCGAGCGTCTGGTGGCGCGGGTGGATCCGTCCGAGGAGGCAGCGCGGTTGACGCGAGGGATGGTCTCCGCGCAGGTCGCCCACATGGCGGGGTACCTCGCTGCGCATCCCGACGAGGCGTCGCGGGTCCGCGACGTGGTAATCCTGCGCGGCGTCGAGGACGTGATCCCGTTCCGGGTGCTCAACAGCGGAGCCGCCCGCGACCTTGCGATCCTCTACGCCTTCGCCCCGTTCGCTGACACGAGTGCGATCGTTGCCGCACGTCGTATCCGGGCCCGCGGAGTGGTCGTCGATGTCGTCTCGAACAACCTCCGGGGTTTTCGCGAGCAGGACGCCAGCACGGCGGTGATCTCCGATGCTTACGTCGGCAGGCGGCACCAGGTCAGGAGCAAGGCCACAGCCTTCGAGTGGCCGGCCCTGGAGAAGTTCTGCCGGGACGGTATGGAGGTGGTGGAGGAGTGGGTGGATGACAAAGGCCCCTACCGGTCCGTCTACAGCCGCGCGATGCAGCCCGGGTCACATCTCCTCGCGGCTCTCGTCAAGCTGCGGTGGCCGGAGACCAGGTGGATCGCCGAGTTCTCAGATCCCGTCCTGTGGAACGCATACGGTCAACGCCGTGTGGGTCCGGTGCGCGAGGGTGACTTGCTCGAGACGCTGTCCGCGGCGATCTCCGCGGCCGGGATCGACGTCCCGAAGAACGTCGTGGCACCGCATCTCGTGGAGCTGGTCGCCTACGCGCTCGCCGACGAGATCCAGTTCACCAACCAGAATCAGATGGACTTCATGCTCGGGTACCTCGACGAGCCGGAGCTGGTCGAACACGTGCGCGCCATCGCGACCGTCGCCCACCATCCGACTCTCCCGAGCGCCTTCTACCAACGGGTGCACACCTCCGTCGAACGGGTCCCTGGCCGGATCAACATCGCGTACTTCGGCGCCTTCTATCTGACGCGGGGACTGACTGAGGTCATCGACGCACTTCAGTCGCTGACGGCGAAGGAGCGGGCCTCGGTGGTGCTTCGTGTCTTCACCTCGGACCCGGATGCGTTGAACGAGGAGGTTGCCCGCAAGGGTCTCAGCGACGTCGTGCACCCCAGCAACTACGTGCCCTACCTCGAGTTCCTCAACCTCACGACCACGATGGACGTCCTCCTCGTCAACGACGCGCGCACGCGGGGCCTCTACGACCTCAACCCCTTCCTGCCGTCGAAGTGGTCGGACTACAGCGGAAGTGGCCGGGACATCTGGGCGATCGTGGAGCCCGGGAGCGTGCTGTCCGGGATGTCGACCGCCTACCGCTCGGAACTGGGTGACGTCGCTACGGCGGCGGCGCAGATCCGGCAGATGATCGCCGACCACCGGCCGAATGTCGTGTCCTGAGCTCCAGCTCAACGCGCGAAGAACTCCTGGACCACGCGCTCGGCGGCGCCGCCGTCCTCGGCTGCGTTGTAGCGCGCGTTGACCCGGGCGAGATCGGGCGCTGAGCGCCGGGCCAGGTCGGGCAGGTCGCGAAGCATCGCCAGCACCTCGTCGGTGCTGGTGGCGACCGGGCCCGGCGCGGTCGGGGCGAAGTCCTCCAGGACCGGGCGGACCCGCTGGTAGAGGTCCAGGTCGGGGACGAAGGCGATCGCCGGCCGCCCGGTGAGCGCCCAGTCGAACCGCAGGCTGGAGTAGTCGAAGACGCCGACGTCCGCCGCTGTCAGGAGAGCCGCGACGTCGGGGTGCTCGGACACGTCGATCGACCGGTCCGCCCTTCGTGGCCCGGGCGGCGTCGCGCCGATCCAGCGGGTGCGCCCGCAGCAGCAGCACGACGTCCGGCCCGAGCTCCTTCGCGAGGCGCTCCAGGTCGAGACCCCGGTAGAGCCCGGCCGCCGTGATCCGGCGGCTGAAAGCGTCGCGGTAGGTCGGCGCGTAGAGCACGACGGTGGCGCTCCCGGCCACCCCGAGCGACGTGAGGACCCGGGCCCGGATGGCCGCGCGGTCGGGGTCGACCAGGGCGTCGCACCGCGGTGACCCTCCGACCAGGATCCGGCCCGGGTAGTCGAACTCACGGGCGTACGACGTCGCGGCCGCCTCGTCCGGGGCCAGCACGGCGTCCCACTCCTCGCGCCGCCGGGCGACCTCCAGCTCGATCCGCTCCTCCGCCAGGCCCTCGTGCTGCCACAGGGAGCGGCCCATCGACTTGAAGGGACGTCCCCGGAACGTCTGGAGGATCTGCTGCCCCGGCTGCTTGACGAAGTAGGGCTCCAGGTCGTCGTCGGTGCAGATGTAGGCGACCGACCGGAGCACGTCGTACCAGGTCTGGGAGCCGATGACGACCGCCACGTCCCCGTCGGGGACCGGGGTCGCGCGGCTCCGCACGCCCCAGTAGCGGACCAGGTCGGGACGCGTCGCGGCGAGGGCCCGGGCGATGGCGAGCGGGTTGCCGTCGACCTGACGACCCTGCGACGAGATCAGCAGCACCGAGTCGGTGGGGATCCCCGGGGCCGGGCCGGTCGCGCTCCGATAGGCGTCGCGGATCAGCTGCCGGCCGCGAGGGGTGCTCTCGGTCTCGGTCAGCGGCGGCGCGACCGCGAGGACGAGCCGGCCGTTGCCGCGGACCCGCAGGTTGAGCCGGCTGTCGTGACCCGAGCCGTACGGCGGGCAGGTCGGCCAGCAGCGAAGGACCCGGCTCGCCCGCGAGGTCGGCGCCGTCCACGGTCGTGACCGACAGCGTGAACGGCCCCGGCGGCGGGGGCAGCCGTACCCCGGTCGCCCACCGGTCGAGCTGTGCGGGGAAGTGCAGGCGGACGGCGGTCTCCCCGGCCGTGATCGTCTCCGCCCGGAGGTCGAGGCCCTCGCCGACGAGGGAGGCGCCCGACCACCTCGGCGCCCGACAGCGCCGTCGGGTCGAGGTCGACGACGAGCTGGTCGTCCTGGAGCCGCACGTCCTCCACCAGAGCGCCGGGGCTCGGCGGCTCGACGGTGGCGGGAGCCGACCGGCTCCGGCTCCACGACCAGCACCATCCCGCGCTCGTCGAGCACGGGGCGCAGCTGGAGCGGCCCGCGCTGGGCTGTCACCGTCCGGGTGGGCAGGCGGGCGGCCCCTGACCCGTCCAGGGCGATGTCGACACCACCCTCACGGACCACCTCGCCGGCGGTCAGTCGCAGCCGCAGCGTCCAGACGGCCGGCAGCGCCGGCGTCGCGGCGACGACCCGGTCGACCGGCACGTCGATCTCGAGCCCGGACCACGCGTAGTCGGCCTGGGTGGTGCCCACGGCAGCGTTCACCCGCTGGTCGTGGACGGCTCGGGTCTCGAGCTGCACCTCGGCACCGGACTCCTCGTCGCGCAGCCAGGCGGTGACCACCGGGCGGTGCTCCGCGGTGTCCAGGCCACGCACGAAGGCGAAGCCGACCAGGCGCAGGGTGGCTGCGTCCTGCCACGAGGCGTGGCGCAGCCCGGCGACGAGGTTGGTCTCGTAGGTCGACAGACCCCGCAGCCGGTCGGGGACCAGGTCGAGGAAGGTCGCGTCGGTGTCAGGTGCGGCGACCAGATGCGGATCCGTCGATGCGGGCCCGGGGCACCCGCCCGTGCTGCGCGGCGTACTCGTCGGCCTCCACGAGCGCCTCCCACCGGCGCTCGGCGCAGAGCCAGGCGCGCACCTTCCCGCGGAAGTTGACCTGCTCCAGCGCTGCTGCGCTCGCCCGGCCGAACATCGTCGAGAACGCCGCTGACAGGACGTTGCGGTACATGTCGTCCGCGCCGAGCGCGTACTGGATGAACGGCTGGTAGTCGACCCCGATGGTGCGGGCGACCCAGGCGTCGTACGTGCCGGCGGACGCCTCGGCCAGGAGCAGGGCCCGAGCCTCCTCCTTCACCGCGATCCGGTCCAGGAGGTTCTCGAGGTTCGCCTTCTGCTGACCGGTCGAGGTGTTGTCCTCGCGGGCTCGCCAGAGGTAGGTGACGCGGGCAAGGATGTCGAACTGCCTGGCCCGGACGTACGCCGCGAGCATCGGGACGTGGTCCTCGTAGGCGATGTGACCACGGAACGGCGGGACCCGGTCCCGCCAGAACTCGGTGCGGAACATCCGGTTGCACGCGATGATGTCCTGCATCGCGGCCGGGAAGTCGTCGATCGTGGTGGCCAGCACGTCGCGGTCGTGGACGCCGCGCCACGACTTCGGGAAGGTGCGCTGGTGCGCGAACCGCCGGGTCGCGCCCACGCAGAAGTCCGATCCGGTACGCCGGAGCGTCGCCACCATGTGGGCGTAGGCCGCGCGCGGGACGACGTCGTCGGAGTCGCAGAAGGTGATGAACTCGCCGCGAGCGAGCGCCACGGCTCGGTTGCGGGCGATCCCCTGGCCGGAGTTCTCCTGGGTCAGCACCCGCAGCGCGCGGGTCGCGCGCGGCGTACTCGCGCAGGATCCGCGAGCGAGTCGTCAGTCGAGCCGTCGTCGACGGCGATGACCTCGAGCTCCGTGAGCGTCTGCCCGAGCACGCTGTCGAGGCACTCGGCGACGTGGGCCGCGACGTTGTAGACCGGCATCACGACGGTCAGGACCGGTGTCGTCGCCGCAGGCCGCGCGGGCCGGCCCGCCAGCTTGCGGGCGGCCGCGCGCAGGCGCACCCCGGTCCCACGATCGGTGCTGCGTCCGGGCATCGGCCTGTCTCTGTGCGGTGGGCTCACGTCAGCCGCAGCGTATCGGGCGTCCGCTCGTGGGTCCCGGACCCGGGTCTGCGCTGTGGCACACTTTCCGCGCTATGAAGAGGATGCTTGCCCGGCTGCGCCGCGCTGACTCTGCGGGATCGCGGACCGCCGTCCAGCCGACCGCTGCGGATTCCGACAATCGGCTCGCGCAGCTGCCCGGCCTGGTCGGCGGCGGCCCGCTCGTCGGCAGGGCCAAGGTGGCGGTGCTGGCCGACAACGAGGCCGCCGACGTGCTCGACGACCTCCGGTCCGTGGCGCCGGACGCCCGGGTGCGGGTCGTCTCCGTCGGTACGCCCGAGGCCCTTCACGTCGAGCTGACCGCCCTCGGACCGTGGGACGTGATCATCGAGGCCGGGACCGGTCCGGTCGAGCTGCGCTCGGCGCGCGCTCGTGCGGTGCTCCTGCACCTGCGCAAGGGCGGGGTCCTCGTCGCGCTCGGTGCGAGGTCGGTCCCGCCCGAGGGAGAGCGCGACAGCCCGGACGAGGACTTCGTCACGGTCCTGCACGACGCCTTCCGCGCGTCCTTGCGCCCCGGGGTCGCGGAGGGCCGGCTCGCGGACGACCGGAGGTTCTGGGGCAAGGCCGTCGGCACGGTCTCGGTGCACGACGGCGACCTCGCGATCGTCAACCAGCTGCCGGCTCGGGCGAAGGTGCGCGAGGAGCAGGCGGGCCTCTACCTCGAGCTGGCCGGCCCGAAGGCCGGCCGGGTCCTGCACGAGCGCCCGGGCTCCGTGGTCGTGAACCCCGCCCCCGTGCGGGAGAGCGAGGCCGACGGCGCCCCCACCATCGTCACGCGTCTCGAGGCGCCGCGGCTGCAGCTGCGGGAGTACCTCGACGTCGTGTGTCGTCCCGGCCAGATCGTCACCCAGGGCAGCACGCTGCTCCCGGAGACCTACCGTCACCTGGCCCGGCCGCGGCTGGGCAACAAGTTCATCGAGGACGTCGCGCCGACGTTCGGCCGGCTCCTCCAGAAGGGTGCGGCAACCCCGCTCGAGGGCAGCTACTTCCACCTGGACTCCGAGTTCCGCGGCCACTTCGGGCACGCGATGACGGAGCAGATCTCCCGGCTGTGGGCATGGGACGAGGCCAAGCGGCAGGTGCCGGACCTCAAGGCCCTGGTGCTCACCAACAAGACCCGCACCACGATCTTCGACTGGGAGCGCCGGCTCTACCAGGCCGCGGGGGTCGACCCCGACGACCTGGTCCTGGCGGACGGCCCGGTGAAGGTCGAGCGCCTGTACGCCGCGACGCCGATGTTCTCGCAGCCCGAGTTCATCCACGCTGATGCGGCCGCGCTCTACCGGCGGATCGGCGACGACCTCGCGGCCGAGGCGCCCGAGCGCGACTACCCGAGGAAGATCTTCTGCTCGCGCCGTCTCGCGAAGCGGTCCTGCCACAACACCTCGGAGGTCGAGGAGTTCTTCTCCTCCCGCGGCTTCGAGATCGTCTACCCGGAGGACTACCCGATGGCCGAGCAGGTGCAGCTGTTCCGCTCGGCGGAGGAGGTCGCCGGCTTCGGCGGCAGCGCGATGTTCACGATGGCGTTCGCGCCGGAGCCGAAGCGGGTCACGCTGGTCTCGTCCGAGAACTACTGGGCGCAGAACGAGTACGTCATCGCCGCGGTGATCGGCCACCAGGTCAACGTCGCCTGGTGCCGCCCCGACAAGCCGCGCTCGAAGACCTTCAAGGGCGAGGCCGCCCTGCAGTCGCGCTACACCTTCGACCCCGAGCGCGAGGGACGCTTCCTGCAGGGCGTCTTGGACGGCTGACCGCCGGCCGGCACGCCGTCTCCGACGGGATACCATCGGGCAGCCCAGGACGACGAGAGGAGCCACTCGGTTGCGTGCACGCCAGCAGCTCGAGCGCACTCTCATCAGGGCGGGCAAGGCCACTCCGGCCGGCCTGCGCGGACGACTGGGCCGCGCCACCCGCGGTCTGCGACGCCAGCTCCAGGGGCCGCTCGTCACCGTCGTCGTGACGGTCAGCGACAGCGAGACCGCGCGGATCGGGCCGTGCCTGGACAGCCTGCGCGGTCAGACCTATCGCAACCTGGACCTCCGGGTCGTGCCCTACGGTCCGGCCGACCGCGCGCTGGCCGCTGTGCGCGACCACA
The DNA here is from genome assembly GCA_963717855.1 of uncultured Actinomycetota bacterium. GTDB lineage: Bacteria > Actinomycetota > Actinomycetes > Propionibacteriales > Nocardioidaceae > Nocardioides. The sequence goes on from CAVQXF010000003.1 coordinate 106,702, forward strand.
GCGACGCCGACTGGCGGGTGCAGGTCGAGGCACCGCAGGCCGACCACGCCGCAGCCTGGAACCACGGTGTGGCCCGCAGCCGCGCGCGGTACGTCGTGCTCGCCCGCGGTGGCGACGACGTGCCGCTCACCGGGATCGAACGGATGGTCGCGGCGCTCGAGGCAGTCGGGCTCGGACATGGTGGTCGGTCGGGTCCGGCCGCCGATGACGCTGCACTTCTCGGTCGACTCGCCCTTCGAGGCGGCGCACCTCACCGAGCTGCGCCGGGTCACCCTGGCCGCGACCCCGGTGGCCGTCACCGACCTCGGGGTCGGCAACAGGATGCTGCGCCGCGAGTTCTGGGAGCGTGCGGGGCTGCAGGTCGCCTCCGGTGACCGCCTGGGCACCGAGTTCGCCCTGGCGTCCTACGCGCGCGCCTCGAGCTTCGACCTGCTCACCGCCGAGACCTACACCCCGACGGGTCGGCGCGAGGGCTTCAGCGTCGGGCGCCGTGCGTGACGTCCTCGCCGACCTCGACCAGTGGCTCGAGGAGCACGAGGTCACCCGCCGCGCGATCGAGGCGCTCGACCTTCCCGACGTCATGGACTGGTGGCTGTGGGGGGTGCTGGATGCCGCCGTCCAGCCCTTCCTCGCCGACGTCGACCGCGCCACCGACGAGCAGTGGCGCCAGCTGAGCGAGCACGTCGACCGGCTGGTGTCGTCGGGACGCGACAGTGCCTGGCAGAGCCTGCGGGCCGACTCCCGGGTCAAGCTCTGGCTGCTGCGCGAGGGACGTCGTGAGGACCTCGAGGAGTACGTCGCGGCCAGGCTGTTCGAGCGGTCCTACCGGCGCACCGAGGTCCGCGACGGAGTCGTCCTGGCCCACCTGCCGTTCTTCGGCGACCCGGACGCCGGCGTGCCCGAGAGCGCCTACGAGATGGGGGAGACCGAGACGCCGCTGGCGGCCGACGCTCCACCGCATCCAGTGGGTCACGCCCCAGCGGCTGGAGCTGCATGCCTACGTCCGCATCGAGCACCTCGACATGACGGAGTCCCCGGTCGTGCGCGCCTGGCTCGTCGAGGCGGGCTCGGGCGAGCGGGTCGCTCTCGAGGTCCAGCAGCACGTCGACCAGCGCGCCAACATCACCAGGGGATCTCGCTACCAGGACTACGCGCCGGGCGCCGTCACCGTGGCGGTGGACGCCACCGAGCTCGCGACCCGCGCGACCGACGGACGTCGCCGGCGCGCGTGGACCCTGCACTTCGAGATGCGTCTCGCCGGGGTGACCCGGCGGGGGCCTCTGACGGAGATCGACGACCGTTCCTCGGCCGGCATGATCGAGACCGGTCACCTCGGTCCCCGCACCGTGGGCGCGGCCCGGGTCGGCGTGTCCGGTCGGACCGCCGGACTGTTCGAGATCGTCGCGGAGCCCTGGGCCGGCCCCGAGCTGGTCGCTGCGTCGGTCCGCGGCGGAGAGGTGCGCGGCACCCTGCGCCCCGGACCCGACGCGATCAGCGGGATCCGGCTGATCGCTCCCGTCGGCCCCCCGCTGCGTGGGCGGGTCTGGTCCGAGGGCGACCTGACCGCGTTCTCCTTCGAGGTGCCGCGCAACTGGACGATCGACGGCTCGCGCGAGCGCTACGCCCTCCGGGTCGTGGCAGGCGCCGGCAAGCGAGGTCGACGTCGGCTGGCCCGCGAACGCCCCGCAGTGGCTGACCGTCGGCGAGGGCCGGGTCGCCCTTGCCCGCTCGGAGAGCGGCGGCACCGACGTGATCGGTGCAGAAGGTGTGCTCCTCGTCGAGGAGATGACGCTCACGCCGGGCGCGATCGAGGTGGACGCCCGGTGGCTCGGTGAGGCACCGGCCGACTTCGCGGTCCGGCTGGTCCGCAGGGACACGGTCGTCGTCGGCGAGAGCGACGACGTCGCCGGTCGCGTACGGGTCAGCTTCCCCACGAGCTGGGACCCGTGGTCCCTCGGTGCGGCCCCGATCCCGGTGCGGTCGCTACCAGTTCGAGCTCGACCACGGCTCCGGAGCACGGCCGCGACCCGGCCGGGTGCTGCTCAGCGAGGACAGCCTCGACCGGGTGCTCGACTTCACCGTCGACGAGACCTTCCGGTTCCGGCAGGCGCGGACCGGACGCGACGCCGCGCTGGTGCTGGCGCCGGCACTCGTCGACGAGGACCGTGGTCTCTACCGTCAGGCCCGGCTGCAGGAGTGGTACCGAGCTGCGACCTGCCGGTGCAGGACGACACGGTCTACCTGCAGTCGTACGCCGGGGCCTCGGCGACCGACAGCCAGCTCGCGCTGCACCATGAGATCCGGCGCCGGCGACCGGAGCTGAAGATCGTGTGGGGCGTCGCCGACGCCGCCTCCGTCGTGCCCGAGGGCGGCACGGGGGTGCTGATGTTCTCGCGCGAGTGGTACCGCGTGATGGCGACCGCTCGCTACCTGTGCCTCAACATCGACCCCGACCGCTGGTTCGCGCTCCGGCCCGGCCAGGAGCTGCTCCAGACCTTCCACGGATATCCCGCGAAGTCGATGGGCATCCGGATGTGGGAGGGCAAGGGCTACACGCCGCGTCGCGTCGACCTCGAGCTGGCCCGCACCTCGAAGAACTGGTCGATGATCCTGACGCCGGCGCCCGAGATGGACACCTACTACCGCCGCGAGTACCGCTACGACGGCCCGATCCACAGCCACGGCTATCCCCGCGACGACCTGCTGGTCTCGCCGGAGGGCGAGCAGGTCCGCGAGCAGGTGCGGGACCGCCTGGGCATCGCGACGGACCAGAAGGTCGTCCTGTACGCGCCGACCTGGCGCGACGACCTCGCCACCAACTGGCGGATGGCCGAGCTCACCACCCACCTCGACCTCGAGGCCGCCAGCCGGGCCCTCGGGCCGGGCTACGTGATGCTGCTGCGCGGGCACCGGTTCCACTCGGGCGCCGAACGTGGTGAGGGTGGCGCTCGCCTGATCGACGTCACCGACTACCCGGAGATCAACCACCTGATCCTGGCCTCCGACGCCGCCGTGCTCGACTACTCCTCGCTGCGCTTCGACTTCGCGCTCACCCAGCGCCCGATGGTGTTCCTGGTCCCCGACCTCGAGACCTACACCGGCGGTGTCCGTGGCTTCCTCTACCCGTTCGAGGACTCCGCACCCGGTCCGCTGGTGGCGACGCCCGACGAGGTGGTCGCCCAGCTGCGCGACCTCGACCGCCTGCGCGAGGAGCACGCGACGGCGATGGCGGAGTTCCATCGCCGCTACAACTACCTCCAGGACGGACGCTCCGCGGAGAGCGTCATCACCGCCTTCATGGGCTGAGCACCTCCGGCGGAGGAAGCGCGACCGGGCCGCTAATCTTCGGTCCCATGAGGATCGTCATGCACGCCGGCCTGCACAAGTCGGGGTCGACGTCGGTGCAGGCGAGCTGGCACGCCGCGTACAGCGAGATCGGCCCGGTCTGGTACCCGACCCGCCCGCCCGGGGCCCTGCCCGGTCACCACGCCGCGGTCTGGCCGCTGCTCGACGCCTTCACCGAGGTGCAGCCGGCCGACCTGGTCTGGGCGCACGCCCAGTACCGCCACGGCCAGGCGAGCCTGGCCGACTTCATCGCGCGCGCCGAGCGCAACGGTGTCGAGACGCTCCTGCTGTCCTCGGAGGAGCTCGACCGCCTGCAGGAGTCCGACGTACCCCGCTTCCGTGAGCTGCTGGCCGGGCACGAGCTCACCTTCATGCTCACGATCACCCGGCCACTGCACCGCTGGAGCTCCGGCTGGCAGGAGCTCGTCAAGCACGGGCTCGCTCAGTACCCCCGCGACGGTGCCCGGCACATCGAGGCGTACTCGTGCCTGGGCCTGGGACGGATCGAGAGGCTGGTCGGGCTCCTCGACGCCGAACGTCGCGTCGTCCGGGTCATCCGCACCTCGCCGCACGAGGACGACATGCCGCGCCAGCTGGCCGAAGCCGTCGGGGTCCCGTGGCCCGCGGATGCGATCGAGCCGGTGACGCGCAACGTCTCGGTCGGCAGCGGCATCGAGGTGCTGGTCCGGATGAACCAGGCGGACCTGGGCCTCGGGGTGGTGGAGAAGGGGCTGCGCACGCAGCTCAACGCCCTCGTCGAGTCCGGGGGCGAGGAGCGCGAGGCGCCCGAGCTCGCCGAGCTGTACGAGCCCCCGGCGGACTTCTGGACGGCGGCCGAGGACGAGCACGACTTCCTGACCAGGCGCGCGGCCGGTGCCGGCGTCGAGGTCATCGACCCGCACGGCCTGCTGGAGACCTGGACCGACCGCACCCCGTCCTCGTGGTACGAGCACGTGTCGCACCACGAGCTCGACGTACCCGACCTGCCCCAGCCGTTGGAGGCGGAGGAGCTGCTCTGGCGGGTGCGTCAGGAGCGGTCGGCCCTGCGCGGGCGGCTGCGACGCAGCGAGGCGGAGCTCGAGCCGTTGCGCCGCGCGGGTGCCCAGAGCCAGGACGAGATCCGCCGGCTGCAGGAGCGGATCGAGGAGCTGGAGGCCAGCCGCAGCTGGCGGATCACCGCCCCGATGCGCGCGGCCACCCGGTTGCTGGGTCGGCGTCCCGGCGGCTGACCGGAGCGGCGCTCAGGCCAGGTCGTCGGCCTCGGTGTCGGCGGAGAGGCGCAGCGACTCGAGCGGGTCGAGGCGACGCAGGTCGATGACGTGCCCGGTGCCACTGGAGATCAGGGTCTCCAGGGACGCCTTCGCCACCGCCGTCGACTCCAGGAGGGAGCCGGCCGGCTCCTCACCGAAGGCCTTGGTGCGCATCGGGGTGCCGGTCCGCTCGGGGTTGATGCAGTTGACCCGGATCTGGTCGGCCGCCCACTCGTCGGCGAGCGCCTGCGTCAGGTTGACCGTCGCGGCCTTCGCCGAGGAGTAGAGGCTGTAGCCGCTGCGCCCGCGCGTGTAGGAGCTCGACGTGAAGAGCAGCAGGCTGCCCCCGGTCGCACGCAGCAGCGGGTGGAACTCCTGGGCGATCAGGATCGGCGCGATGTAGTTGATGTCGGTCGCCGAGTAGATCGTCTCGTCGGACGCGTCGATCAGCGTGCCGCGCGGCAGCACCCCGGCGGTGTTGACGACGTAGTCGACCGACCCGAACCGCTCGACGGCGTCCCGGGCCGCGGTCGCGATGTCCTCGCGACGCTGGACGTGGGTCTGGGTGGTGGAGCGGCTGTACGTCGCGACGTTCGGCGCCGTACGACGCCGCGAGCTCGGCGATGTCGGCGCCGATCCCGTAGCTCCCACCGAAGACGACCATCGTCCGGCCGGCCAGCGCTTCGCGCATGGCGTCGTCGCTGCGGGTGACCAGAGCGTCGTTGCCGGTGAGCTGGAAGAGCTTGTCCGCCAGGTAGATGTCGATCGGCTCGGTGACCTTCATGTTGCGCTCGTCGCCGGGCACGACCCAGATCGGGACGTCCGGCAGGTAGCGCAGCACCACGGTGCAGTCGTCGGTCGCCTCGAAGGCCGGGTCCTGGCGCGCGTGCACGTAGGCCGCACGGATCGTCGAGAGCCGGAACGCCTGCGGGGTCTGACCGCGACGCAGGTTGGCGCGCGGCGGGATGTCGCGGATGGTGCCCTCGGGGCCCACCTCGATGATCGTGTCGGCCGACGGGATCGCGACGTCGACGGCGTCGTGGGAGTCGAGTGCCGCGAAGCAGTCGGCGATGATGCGAGCGCTCACGAGCGGACGGACCGCGTCGTGGAGCAGCACCTTGCAGTCCTCGGCGCCGAGAGCGTCCAGGGCTGCCTGGGTGGTGTCGTTGCGGGTGCCGGCACCTTCGAGGATGGCGGTGACCTTGTCGTAGCCGCCGCTCTTGACCATGGCGTGCACGGCGTCGAGGTGGCCGGGTGCCATCATCACGACGATCTCGTCGACGTCCGGGTGCCGGTCCAGGATCGCGAGCGTGTGCTCCATGATCGGGTGGCCGGCGATCTTGATCAGCTGCTTGGGGACGCCGAGTCCCACTCGTACGCCCACCCCTCCTGCGAGCAGCACGGCCACGTTCCTACGCGATCCCGACACAGCACTCCTTCTCAGCCCGACGATCGAGGTAGTTTCCCACAGCCCGGCGCCCGGTCGACCGTCGGCGGGAGCGGCCCGCTCGGTGTGGAGGTGAACGGCGAGCCAACGGCGAGGTAATAGAGTGCGGCTCGTCGTCCGGCTCCCGGTCCGTGCCGGCTGGAAGGTGGCTCAGGTGTCGGTGGTCAGCAGGCTGGGTCGCGCGGCCAAGGTGCTGCGTGGCGGGCCCTCCGCGACACCTGCTCCCGCGGTCGTCGGTCTCGTCGAGCACTTCTCCGAGACGTTGCTGACGGGCTGGGTGTCCGTGCCTCCCGAGACGCCCCCGACGCGGGTGACCCTGCGGGTCGGTCCGGTCGACGTGTGCTCGACGTACGCCACCCCGGGTGGAGCCATGAGCGGGTCCACGAGCCCGCGCCGCCGTGGCCGTCAGCAGCAAGCGCCCTCCGGTCCCGGTGGCGCGGGCCCGATGCTGCCCGGGCCGAAGGGGGACCGGCGCAACAGCCAGGCGGAGATCAGGACCTTCTCCTTCCGGCTGCGCGACATCTGGAGCTACTGCGGACCGGGCACGCGGGTCCGGGTCGTCGTCGACGGGAGCCCGCTACCCATCAACCAGCACGGAATGTTTCTGCGGCCGCTCACGAAGGGCGCCCACACCCCGGCCGACCTGCGCGAGAAGCTCGAGAACGGCTACGTCCTGGGCCAGTGGGGTCGCCTGCAGCTGTCCAAGCGGCTCGACACCGAGTGGCAGCAGAACGTCCTCGGGCTCTACGAGCGCGTCCGCGGACTGCTCGCCGCCCACAGGGGGTACGACGCCTTCGTCATCTACGGCACGCTGCTCGGAGCCGTCCGCGACGGCGGGTACATCGGGCACGACGTCGACTTCGACGCCGCCTACGTCTCCGAGCTGCGCACCGGCCCCGAGGCGGCCGCGGAGCTGGCCGCGATCGCGCTGGTGCTGATCGAGGACGGACTCCGGATCGTCGCGCACCCGACCCTCCTGCACATCCACGACCCGGACCATCCCTCGCACCGGATCGACCTGTTCCACCTCTACTTCGACGACGAGGGGCTGCTGCGCTTCCCGTTCGGGGTGGCCGGCTCCACCGACCACACCCGAGTCCCAGTGGACTGGCGACCGCGGAGATCGACCTGCCGGGTGGGAGGGCGCTGGCGCCGCGGGAGCCCGAGACGCTGATCGAGCATCATCTACGGCGCGGACTGGCGGCTGCCGAAGCCCGGTTTCAACTGGGACCTCGACCGGACCGGCGCCGCGACCGAGGGACGGCTCAGCGTCGAGCTGCGGACGAAGGTCTACTGGGCGGACTTCTACGCCCGCACGCGAGTACACGACCGGCTCGACCTTCTTCGAGCTCTCGTCGCGCGACCCGACACCCCCACCACGGTGGTCGACATCGGGTGCGGCGACGGCCGCGACTCGTGCGCGTTCGGGACGACGGATCGCACCGTCCTCGGTCTCGACCAGTCGCCGGTCGGCATCGAGCACGCTCGCAAGAGAGCCGCCGACCTCGGCCTGGAGCGGGTCGACTTCCGCACCTGCGACGTCTCGAGCGTCGACGACCTCGGGGCGGCGCTCGACGCGGTGCAGGACACGGCCGGAGCGCCGAGGCTCTTCTACCTCGCGCTTCTTCCTGCACGCGATCCACGAGCAGGCCCAGGTGGCACTGCTGGACGCGATCGACGCGCACGCTCGGGCCGGCGACGTGTTCGCGGCGGAGTTCCGCACCGACAAGGACGCCGAGAACGCCAAGGTCCACACCAAGCACTACCGGCGATTCCAGAACGGCGCCGAGCTCGTGACCGACCTCGAGCGGCGCGGCTGGAGCATCCAGCACCAGGAGGAGGGGACCGGGCTCTCGCCGTACGGCCAGGAGGACCCGGTGCTCATGCGGGTGATCGCGCGCCGCTGATCGGCCTGTGACCCACCACACGCCGTGCCCCGGTTACCTGAGGCTGACGCGCGGCGTACGCTCGCAATGTCAGCATCAGTAGTCCGGTACCCCACCCGGCTCGACCCCGAGGTCTTGGGAGCGAGTGGTCGGAGGGACTGGAACGAAAGGTCCTTTCAATGGCGCACCCATCCCGGGAGACCGGGCTGCGGGTGGGCGTGGTCGGCGCAGGTCGCGTCGGCGCGGTCCTCGCAGCAGCCCTCCGCACGGCCGGCCACGAGATCGTGGCTGCCGCCGGCGAGTCCGACGCCTCCCGCAGCCGCATCGCGGACCTGCTCCCCGGCGTACCCACGCTGAAGCCGACGGCCGTCGCGCGCACCTGTGACCTGCTGCTGCTGACGGTGCCGGACGACATGCTCGGCAACGTCATCACGACCCTCAGCGACGCCGGAGCGATCCACCCCGGGCAGTACGTCGTGCACACCTCGGGCCGCCACGGGCTCGACGTGCTGGCGCCTGCCGCGGCTGTCGGCGCGCGGATCGTGGCGATGCACCCGGCCATGACCTTCTCCGGCACCGCACTCGACCTCGACCGGCTCTCGGCTGATCTCGGGGGAGGCTGCGTCTTCGGCCTCACGGCGGGCCCCGCCGAGCGTCCGCTCGCGGAGGCGCTCGTCGCCGACCTCGGCGGCCGTCCGATGTGGGTGCCCGAGGAGATGCGCACGCTCTACCACGCTGGTCTCGCGCACGGCGCCAACCACCTGGTCACCCTGGTGACCCAGGCGATGGAGATGCTGGCCGCGGCCGGCGCCGACGACCCCGCCGGCACCCTGCGCCCGCTGCTCACCGCGGCTCTCGACAACGCCCTGGAGCACGGCGACGCTGCGCTGACCGGGCCGATCGTGCGCGGTGACGTCAACACCGTCCGGGCCCACCTCGCGGACATCCGGGACAACGCGCCGCAGACGCTGAGGTCGTACGTCGCCCTCGCGCGCGACACCCTGGGCCGCGCGGTGACCGACGGTCGGCTGCTGCCGATCCGGGCGGCGTCGATCGTGCGCGCCCTCGACGCCGCCGAGCGCGAGGCGGCTTCGGCGCCGGCTCCCGCCCGCCGCCGATGAGCGCGACGCCTGCCGTCGCCTCGACCCGCGCCGAGCTGGCCGCCCTGCTGGCCGGCGCCCGCGCCGACGGCCGCCGCGTCGGGCTGGTCCCGACGATGGGTGCCCTCCACGAGGGTCACGCCAGCCTGATGCAGGTCGCCCGCGACCGGGTGGGTGACGGCCCGGTGGTGGTGTCGATCTTCGTGAACCCGATGCAGTTCGGCGCCGGCGAGGACCTCGACCGCTATCCCCGAACGCTCGCCGACGACCTCAAGATCTGCGAGCGCGAAGGCGTCGACGTCGTCTTCGCGCCCTCGGTGGACGAGGTCTACCCCGGCGGTGACCCGCAGGTCACCGTGAAGGCCGGTCCGCTCGGCAAGGTGCTCGAGGGCAAGACCCGGCCCGGACACTTCCGGGGCGTCCTGACGGTCGTGGCCAAGCTGTTCGGGCTGGTCCGGCCCGACGTCGCGGTCTTCGGGCAGAAGGACTACCAGCAGCTCGCGCTGATCCGCCGGATGGTGCTGGACCTCAACCTGGGCGTCGACATCGTGGGGGCCGAGATCGTCCGCGAGTACGACGGCCTCGCGCTCTCCAGCCGCAACCGCTACCTCGACGACGAGCAGCGTCGGCAGGCCGTCGCCTTGAGTCGGACGCTGCGCGCGGCCCAGGAGGTGGACCACTACGGCCCGGACGTCGCGCTCGACTCCGCGCGCGCCGAGCTCCGCGCCGCCGACGGGGTCGACCTCGACTACCTCGTGATCACCGACGCCGACCTCGGCGTCCTCCCCTCCGTCGTACCTCCCGGCACCGAGGCCCGGATCCTGATCGCCGCCCGCGTCGGCACCACCCGACTCATCGACAACATGCCGCTCGTCCTCGGGGAGACCGTGGCGCCGCGGGAAGGAGCGTCCTGATGCTGCGGACCATGATGAAGAGCAAGATCCACCGGGCCACGGTCACCCAGGCCGACCTGCACTACGTCGGGTCGGTGACCGTCGACGAGGACCTGCTCGACGCTGCCGACCTCCTGGTCGGTGAGCTCGTCCACATCGTCGACATCACCAACGGCGCCCGCCTCGAGACCTACACGATCGCGGGCGAGCGCGGCTCGGGCGTGATCGGCATCAACGGTGCCGCGGCCCGGCTGGTGCACCCCGGCGACCTCGTCATCCTGATCGCGTACGGCCAGATGGAGACCGCGCAGGCCCGGACGTTCCAGCCGAGCGTCGTCTTCGTCGACGCCGACAACGCCGTCCTCGCGACCGGTTTCGACCCGGCGGAGGCGCCCGAGGGTTCCGGTCTGGTCCGCGGCGACCGGCTCGCCGAGCGCTCGCGCTAGCCTGCCTCGGTGGTCCCCAACTCAGCTGACGCGTCATCCGTACGACGGGTGCCCGGTCGCCTCCTCGCCCCCGAGCCGGGGTGGACCACGACCGCCGACGTCGTCGTGATCGGCTCCGGCATCGCCGGGCTCACCGCCGCGCTGCGGCTGCGTGGCCAGGTGGACAAGGTCCTCGTGGTCACCAAGGACGTCCTGGCCGCCGGTTCGACGCAGTGGGCCCAGGGTGGGATCGCGGCTGCGCTCGGCCCGGGCGACACCCCCCACGAGCACGAGGTCGACACCCTGGTGGCCGGCGCCGGTGCCTGCGACCGGGCCGCCGTCGAGGTGTTGGTGACCGAGGGGCCCGACGCCGTGCGCGAGCTGATCGCGCTGGGCACGAACTTCGACCACGACCCCGACGGCGAGCTGTCGCTGACCCGCGAGGGCGGTCACCACCGCGACCGGATCGCGCACGCCGGCGGCGACGCCACCGGCGCCGAGATCCAGCGGGCCCTGATCGCCGCGGTCGAGCAGGCACCCGAGATCGAGGTCATCCAGCACGCGCTCGCGGTCGACCTGCTGCTCGCCGAGGACGGCGGCGTCGCCGGGCTCACCCTGCACGTGATGGGCGAGGGTCAGCGCGACGGCGTCGGAGCCGTGCTGTGCCGCGCCATCGTGCTCGCCAGCGGAGGACTCGGTCAGGTCTTCGCGCAGACCACCAACCCGGCGGTCTCCACCGGCGACGGGATGGCCGTCGCGCTCCGCGCCGGCGCGGTGCTGCGTGACCTGGAGTTCGTCCAGTTCCACCCGACCGTGATGTACCTCGGGCCCGACTCCCGCGGCCAGCAGCCGCTGATCTCCGAGGCGGTCCGCGGTGAGGGCGCCTTCCTCGTCGACTTCGAGGGCGACCGCTTCATGCAGGGTGTCCACGAGCTGGCCGACCTCGCACCGCGCGACGTGGTCGCCAAGGCGATCATGCGCCGGATGATCGACAGCGAGCATCCCCACATGTGGCTCGACGCCCGACACCTCGGCGCGGAGTTCTGGGAGCGTCGGTTCCCGACGATCCTGGCCACCGCGCGCAGCCACGGCGTCGACCCGGTGACGCAGCTGATCCCCGTCGCACCGGCCTGCCACTACGCCTCGGGTGGCGTCCGCACCGATCTCTGGGGCCGCTCCGACGTCCCGGGCCTCTACGCCACTGGTGAGGTCGCCTGCTCCGGGGTGCACGGCGCCAACCGCCTCGCCTCCAACTCGCTGCTCGAGGGCCTGGTCTTCTCCCGCCGGATCGCGACCGTGCTGCCCTCCGAGCTGCGCCCTCTCCTGCCGCCCGTCGCGGACCCGCGGGTGCCGGGCCTCGTCGCCGGCGGCGTACGCCGTGAGCTGCAGGAGGCGATGACCGCTCGCGTCGGCGTGCTGCGCAGCGCCGACGGTCTCGCCGAGGCCGGCCGGGTCCTCGACAAGCTCGCGGGGGAGCCGGCCGAGGTCATCGGGCAGGAGGCATGGGAGACCACCAACCTGCTCACGATCAGCGCGGCGCTCGCCGACGCCGCGCTGCTGCGCGAGGAGACGCGTGGCTCGCACTGGCGCGAGGACTTCCCCGAGCGTGACGACGCCGGCTTCGCCGGTCACTTCGACGTGGTCATGAACGACGGTACGACCACGCTGGCGTTCGGGCCGACCCTGGCGACGGACGGTGACCTGTGAGCACGACGCCGTACGACGAGGAGCTCCGCGCCGCGGGTCTCGACCCGGACGCGATCCGGGCGCAGGTGGCGCAGGCGCTCGCCGAGGACCTCCCCGGGGACGACGTCACCGTCGAGCGCGACGATCTCCGAGGACGCCCGCGGAAGCGGGGTGTTCGCCGCTCGCGAGCCTGGTGTCGTCGCGGGCCTCGGGGTGGCCGCCCTGGTCTTCCACTACGTCATGGGCGACACCGTCACGGTCTCCGACCGGGTGCCCGACGGCACCCGGGTCGCACCCGGGGACGTCGTGATGACGGTGTCCGGCCCCACCCGGGGCCTGCTCACCGCCGAGCGCACCGCGCTCAACTACGCCAGCCACCTCTCCGGCGTCGCGACCGCGACCTCGCACTGGGTCGCCGCCCTCGAGGGCACCGCGGCGCGCGTCCTGGACACCCGCAAGACGCTGCCGACCTACCGGGCGCTGCAGAAGTACGCCGTGCGCTGCGGTGGCGGCGTCAACCACCGGTTCAGCCTCAGCGACCGGGCGATGGTCAAGGACAACCACGTGGTGGCCGCCGGCGGCGTGGTGCCGGCGTACGAGGCCGTGCGGGCGGCGTACCCCGACCTGCGCGTGGAGGTCGAGGTCACCGACCTCGACCAGCTGCGTGAGCTGCTCGAGGCCGGCTGCACCGAGATCCTGCTCGACAACATGGACTCCGCGACCATGACCGAGGCGGTCCGCATCACCGCCGGGCGCGCGGTCCTCGAGGCGTCCGGCGGGCTGACCCTGGAGCGGGCCCGCGAGGTGGCCCTCACCGGCGTCGACTTCATCTCCGTCGGGGCGCTGACGCACTCCGTGAAGGTCTTCGACCTCGGTCTCGACCTCAGCGAGGGCTGAGCGATGACCCTGCTGGCCGCCGACATCGGCAACAGCCACACCGTGCTCGGCCTGGTCGCCGACGGTGACGTGAGCGCCGACTGGCGGGTGGCCACCGACGAGCGACGCACCTCCGACGAGTGGGCGGTGCTGCTGCGCGGCCTGCTCGGAGACGACCTCGACCGGGTCGAGGGGATCGCGGTCTGCTCGACCGTGCCGGCGGTGCTGCACGAATGGCGCGAGATGCTGGTCAAGGCGTTCCCCGACGTGCCGCACCTCGTGGTCGAGCCCGGCGTCCGCACCGGCATCCCGGTGCTGATGGACAACCCCCGCGAGGTCGGCACCGACCGCATCATCAACGCCCTCGCGGCGGTCCACGAGTACGGCGGACCTGCGATCGTGGTCGATTTCGGGGGCACCGCCACGACATTCGACGTGGTTTCCGGGGCCGGGCAGTATGTCGGCGGCGCGATAACACCAGGAATCGAGATCTCTCTCGAGGCGCTCGGTCGTCGCGGCGCCCAGCTGCGCAAAGTCGAATTGCTCCGCCCGCGCTCGGTGATTGCCAAGAACACCGTCGAGGCGCTCCAGGCCGGAATGGTTTTCGGGGTCGCCAGCCAGGTCGAGGGAATCGTCTCCCGGATGATCGTCGAGCTCGGCGCCGAGATCGACGACGTCCGCGTGATCGCGACCGGTTATCTGGCGCCGCTGGTGCTCGAGGAGTGCCGCAGCTTCACCGAGCACGACCCGTGGCTCACCCTGCGTGGCCTGGAGCTGGTTTTCTTGCGCAATCGTTGAAGTGACGCAATGTCGGAATTCGGATATCGCGTGGCATGATCGATCTGACATTTCCACCGGCATGAACGAGGTATTACGAAATGGCCCAGAAGGTCAGCATCATTCTCGTCGACGACCTCGACGGAAGTGAGGCGACGGAGACCGTCACCTTCGGTCTCGACGGCACGTCGTACGAGATCGACCTCAATGACAAGAATGCCGCCAAGCTGCGCGACGCGCTGTCGGGCTACGTCGGTCACGGTCGCAAGGTCGGGTCCGCCCCGCGCCGCGGTCGCAAGGCCGCGGCCAGCACCGACGGTCCCAGCGCCAAGGAGATCCGCGACTGGGCCCGCAGCAACGGCTTCGAGGTCCCCGACCGTGGCCGCGTCTCGGCCGAGGTGCGCTCGGCGTACGACGCCGCCAACTGACCCACCGCGAGTCGGCGCTGTTTCTCACCTCCGGGTCGAGAAACAGCGCCGACTCGGCGTTTCCGGGTGGTCGTGGTCTGGACGTGTTCGCTCTCAGCGGACTGCCTTGGTGCTCCTGAGGGAACGCGTAGGCTGTCAGCGGGGTTAGTTGTCTCGTACCCTCCCCTCCGCTCAGGCCGGGGAGGGCCCCACGAAGCTTCAGGAGCGATGCGCATGTTCGAGCGGTTCACAGACCGAGCCCGACGAGTTGTCGTGCTGGCCCAAGAAGAGGCCCGCATGCTCTCCCACAACTACATCGGCACCGAGCACATCCTGCTCGGTCTCATCCACGAGGGCGAGGGCGTCGCTGCGAAGGCGCTCGAGAGCCTCGACATCTCGCTGGAGGCCGTGCGCGCTCAGGTCGAGGAGATCATCGGCCAGGGCCAGCAGGCGCCCAGCGGCCACATCCCGTTCACCCCGCGCGCCAAGAAGGTGCTCGAGCTGTCCCTGCGCGAGGCGCTGCAGCTCGGTCACTCCTACATCGGCACCGAGCACATCCTGCTCGGCCTGATCCGCGAGGGTGAGGGCGTGGCCGCCCAGGTGCTGCAGAAGCTCGGCGCCGACCTCAACCGGGTCCGCCAGCAGGTCATCCAGCTGCTCTCGGGCTTCCAGGGCAAGGAGGCGTCCGGTGCGGGCGCCGCGCCCGGTGGCTCGACCAGCGACGCACCGTCGTCCTCGCTGGTGCTCGACCAGTTCGGCCGCAACCTGACCCAGGACGCCCGCGAGGGCAAGCTCGACCCGGTCATCGGTCGCGAGCAGGAGATCGAGCGGGTCATGCAGATCCTCTCCCGGCGTACGAAGAACAACCCGGTCCTGATCGGCGAGCCCGGCGTCGGCAAGACGACGATCGTCGAGGGTCTGGCCCAGGACATCGTCAAGGGCAACGTGCCCGAGACGCTCAAGGACAAGCAGATCTACACGCTCGACCTGGGCGCCCTGGTGGCCGGCTCGCGCTACCGCGGTGACTTCGAGGAGCGCCTGAAGAAGGTGCTCAAGGAGATCCGCACCCGCGGCGACATCGTGCTGTTCATCGACGAGATCCACACGCTCGTGGGTGCCGGTGCGGCCGAGGGCGCCATCGACGCCGCCAGCATCCTCAAGCCGATGCTGGCCCGTGGCGAGCTGCAGACCATCGGCGCGACCACGCTCGACGAGTACCGCAAGTACCTCGAGAAGGACGCCGCGCTCGAGCGCCGCTTCCAGCCGATCCAGGTCGCCGAGCCGTCGATCGCCCACACGATCGAGATGCTCAAGGGCCTGCGCGACCGCTACGAGGCGCACCACCGCGTCACGATCACCGACGAGGCGCTGGTCTCGGCCGCGACACTCGCCGACCGCTACATCTCCGACCGGTTCCTGCCGGACAAGGCGATCGACCTGATCGACGAGGCCGGCTCGCGGCTGCGGATCCGCCGGATGACGGCGCCCGCCGACCTGCGCGAGTACGACGACAAGATCGGTGAGGTCCGCCAGCGCAAGGAGGCCGCGATCGACGGCCAGGACTTCGAGGCCGCCGCTCGTCTGCGCGACGAGGAGAAGCAGCTCATCCTGAAGAAGTCCGAGCGCGAGAAGCAGTGGCGCGCGGGCGACATGGACGAGGTCGCCGAGGTCGACGAGGAGCTCATCGCCGAGGTCCTCGCCGTGGCGACGGGCATCCCGATCGTGAAGCTCTCCGAGGAGGAGTCGACCCGGCTGCTCAACATGGAGGACGAGCTGCACAAGCGCGTCATCGGGCAGGACGAGGCCGTCAAGGCGATCTCCCGCGCGATCCGCCGTACCCGTGCCGGCATGAAGGACCCGAAGCGCCCCGGCGGTTCGTTCATCTTCGCCGGACCCGTCCGGTGTCGGTAAGACGTGGCTGTCCAAGACGCTCGCCGAGTTCCTCTTCGGTGACGAGGACTCGCTGATCCAGCTCGACATGTCGGAGTTCGGCGAGAAGCACACCGTCTCGCGGCTCTTCGGCTCGCCTCCCGGCTACGTCGGCTACGAGGAGGGCGGCCAGCTCACCGAGAAGGTGCGCCGCAAGCCGTTCTCCGTCGTGCTCTTCGACGAGGTCGAGAAGGCACACCCGGACATCTTCAACAGCCTGCTGCAGATCCTCGAGGAAGGTCGCCTGACCGACTCGCAGGGCCGGGTCGTCGACTTCAAGAACACCGTCATCATCATGACGACCAACCTCGGCACCCGCGACATCTCCAAGGGCGTCAACCTCGGCTTCCAGCAGGGTGGCGACGCCGGGTCGTACGACCGGATGAAGGCGAAGGTGTCGGAGGAGCTCAAGCAGCACTTCCGCCCCGAGTTCCTCAACCGTGTCGACGAGATCATCGTGTTCCCGCCGCTGACGCAGGAGCAGATCGTCCACATGGTCGACAACATGGTGGCCTCGGTGGAGCTGCGGATGCGCGACCGCGACATGCGGATCGAGCTCACCCAGGCGGCGAAGAACCTGCTCGCCGAGCGGGGCTTCGACCCCGTGCTCGGTGCGCGGCCGCTGCGTCGCACCATCCAGCGCGAGATCGAGGACGTGCTCGCCGAGAAGATGCTCTTCGGCGAGGTCGGCCCCGGCCAGATCGTGCTGGTCGACGTCGAGGGAGAGGGCCCGTCGGCCACCTTCACCTTCGCCGGTCAGAAGATGGGCGAGCTGCCGGACCTGCCGCCGTTCGAGACCGCCGAGATCGTGGCGGGCGAGGTCGCGCCGATCGAGGGTCCCGACGACTCCGACAGCGGCACGGACCTGCCCCGCGAGATCTAGCCGCACCGCCGAGTCGGCGCTGTTTCACCCAAGTCAGGGTGAAACAGCGCCGACTCGGCAATTTCAGGGCAGCGCGTAGGTGTCCGGGCCGGTGGCGACGACGAGCCGGTCCGCGATGAGGCCGGCCAGGCAGCGGACCCGCTGGACCTCCTGGGCCCAGGCCAGGTCGAGTTGCGAGCGGTGAACCGGCCCCTCGCTGTCTCGCAGCACGGCCAGCAGCCGGCCCCGGCACTGCCGGTCGGTGCCGGCCCAGGTCTGCACCTTGCGAGGCGGTCCGTCGTACGCCGGGTGGCCGGCTGCCCGCCAGGCGCAGAGGTCGGCGACGGGGCAGTCGTCGCACCGCGGGTTCGCGGCCGTGCACACCAGCGCGCCGAGCTCCATGACGGCGACCGACCACGTCGCCGCGGTGGATTCGTCGACCGGCAGCACCTCGAGGGCCGCCTCGCGCTCCGCCCTGGTCAGCGACGCAGCCGGGAACTCGACGCCCGCGATCGTGCGGCCGAGGACGCGGCGCACGTTGGTGTCGAGCACGACGTGGCGCCGGCCGTACGCGAAGGTCGCGATCGCGGCGGCGGTGTAGTCGCCGACCCCGGGGAGCGCGAGCAGGTCGTCGTACGACGACGGCACCTCGTTGCCGTACTGCTGGGCGATCACCGTGGCGGCAGCGTGCAGCCGCAGGGCTCGTCGCGGGTAGCCGAGCCGGCCCCACGCGCGGACGGCCTCTCCGGTGCTCTCGGCTGCCAGGTCGGCCGGTGTCGGCCAGCGCTGCAGCCACAGCTCGTGCACGGGCAGCACCCGCGCGACGGGGGTCTGCTGAAGCATGAACTCCGACACCATCACCGACCAGGCCGACGCGCCGGGGCCGCGCCACGGCAGGTCGCGGGCGTGGTCGTCGTACCAGTCCAGGACGGGTTCGTGGAGGTCGCTCATCTCGCCTCCATTGTCTCCCGACGCCCGCTACGGAGTGGCACCGCCGCCGGCCGGCGGTCGTTGACTAGCGTTGGTCCATGCCTGCCCTGACCCACGGACCGTTGCCGGCCCGGGTCTACTGGGTGCGCCGGCTGATGATCCTCGCCACCGCCGTGCTGCTGGTGTTCGCGATCGCCCGACTTCTCGGGGACGGCAGTGACGCGTCATCCTCCGGTGACGGCGGCGACGCCGCCTCCCTGGCCGCCGACTCGCCCTCGTCGTCCGCCGCCAGCTCCTCGGCAGCGTCGACGCCCACGCCGTCCGACGCCGACGCCGACGCTCAGGGCCACCCCGACGGCGCCCCCGACCAGCGCCGCACCCGTGCTCGCAGCACCTGTGGGCCTCTGCGCGGGCTCCGACGTCGCGGTGACGCCCAAGGTCGAGAAGGGCATCGCCGGTCGCGACGTGGCGGTGGTGCTGCAGCTGCGGACGGTGACGGCGGCCGCCTGCACCTGGCGGGTCTCACCGTCGGCCCTGGCCGTCTCGATCACGTCGGGCAAGGACGCGATCTGGACCAGCCGCCAGTGTCCCGGAGCGATCCCGAGGGGCGATGTGGTCGTGCGCAAGGCAGTCACCACCGAGGTCACCGTGGTCTGGAAGCAGGCCAAGCGCTCCGACGCGGACTGCTCCTCGCGCACGGACTGGGCCTATCCCGGCTGGTACCACGTGACCGCCGCGGCGCTCGGGGGCGAGCCGTCGGACCTGCAGTTCAAGCTCGCGACCCCGACGGCCGCAACCGTCACCGTGACGGCCAAGCCCAAGCAGCAGCCGAAGGCGACGAGGAAGCCCACCAAGAAGCCGTCGAGCTCAGCGTCGTCCTCCCGCTGAGGCTACTGCGCGACCACCGATGAGCGGTTCGTCTGGCTCCGTCAGACATACCGTTCGAGGATGGTCGACTCGGCGAGGCGGGAGAGTCCCTCGCGCACGCTGCGAGCGCGCAGCTCGCCGACGCCGTCGACGGCCTGCAGGTCGTCGATGCCGGCGGAGAGCAGCTTCTGCAGGGTGCCGAAGTGTTCGACCAGGCGGTCCACGACCGTGCTGGGCAGCCGCGGCACCTTGGCGAGCAGCCGGTAGCCGCGCGGAGCGACGGCGCCGTCGAGGTGCTCACCGGTGCCGAGTCCGAGCGCCCGGGCCGCCGCGGCCGGGTCGACCAGCTCGATCGAGGACAGCGACTCCAACCGGGCGAGGACCGACTCGGGAGTGCGGGAGCGACGTCCCGCCGGGAGGTAGTCGCGGATGACGAGCTCGCGCTCGAGGTCGACGCCGGTGATGAGCTCCTCGAGCTGCAACGAGAGCAGCCGGCCGTCGGTGCCGAGCTCGAGGACGTAGTCCTCGATCTCGCGCGCGATCCGGGTGACCATCTCGAGCCGCTGGGCGACGACCGCGACGTCGCGGACGGTCACCAGGTCCTCGATCTCCAGGGCCGACAGGGTGCTGGAGACCTCGTCGAGGCGCAGCTTGTAGCGCTCCAGCGTGGCCAGCGCCTGGTTGGCGCGGGAGAGGATCTGACCGACGTCCTCGAGGACGTGGCGGGTCTCCCCGACGTACGCCGCGATGATCTGCATCGACTGCGACACCGAGATGACCGGCAGCCCGGTCTGGCGGGCGACCCGGTCGGCGGTGCGGTGTCGGGTGCCGGTCTCCTCCGAGGGGATGGTGTGGTCGGGCATCAGGTGGACCGCTGCGCGCAGGATGCGGGTCACGTCCCTGTCGACGATGATCGCGCCGTCCATCTTGGCCAGCTCGCGCAGGCCGGTGGCCGTGAACGGCACGTCGAGCATGAAGCCGCCGGTCGCGATCGACTCGACGACCTTGTCCTGGCCCATCACGATCAGGGCGCCGGTGCGTCCGCGCAGGATGCGTTCGAGGCCGTCGCGCAACGCGGTGCCGGGCGCGATCGTCGCCAGGGTGGCGCGCAGGCGCAGTTGCTCGTCCGAGCGGTCGATAGCCACCGCGAGGTCCTCCCGTGGGCTGAGGCTTGGCGGCATCCGTCGACCCCGCGGGCGACAGTCTAGGGCGTCCCGGGCGTCACAAAGGTCACAGAACGCTCACGGACGCAGCCGGTCAGACGGGACGGGGGCGCTCGCCGCGGGCATCGGCCGCGAGGTCGATCAGCCGGAGCGCGGCGCGGACGTCGGGGACGTCGACGACCCGCATCCCGTCGACGGTCCAGGACTCGGGCGATCGAGGGCCCTTGCGCCCGGGCTCGCTCGGCACCACGGCGAGCTGGAAGCCGAGGCGCGCAGCCTCGGCCAGGCGCTGCGGCAGGTCACGCACCCGGCGCAGCTCCCCGGCCAGGCCGATCTCTCCCATCGCGACCATCCCGCGAGGGGCCGCGACCCCGCGGCTGGCGGACGCGAGCGCGACCGCGACCGCGAGGTCGCTCGCCGGCTCCATGACCTTGGCCCCGCCCACCGTCGAGGCGAACACGTCCATGGTCTGGAGCCTGATCTGGCAGTGCTGGTGGAGCACGGCCATCACCATCGCGACCCGGGAGGAGTCGAGGCCCGACGTCGTACGCCGGGGCCGCTCGGCGGCGCTGTGCGTGACGAGGGCCTGCACCTCGGCGAGCATCGGCCGGCGGCCCTCCATCGTCACCGCGACGCAGGTGCCGGGGACCTGGCTGTGGTGGTTCTCGACGAACAGTCCGGTCGGGTCGGTCACCGCGGTGATGCCGTCGGCGCCGAGGTCGAAGCAGCCGACCTCGTCGATGGGACCGAAGCGGTTCTTCATCGCGCGGACCATCCGGAAGCGGGAGTTGCGGTCGCCCTCGAAGTTGAGCACCACGTCGACCAGGTGCTCCAGCACGCGGGGGCCGGCGATCGAGCCGTCCTTGGTGACGTGACCGACCAGGACCGTGGTGATGTTGCGGGTCTTCGCGACCCGGATGAGGGCGGCCGCCACCTCCTTGACCTGGGTGACGCCGCCGGGCACGCCATCGATGCCCGAGGCCCCGATGGTCTGCACGGAGTCCACGACCAGCAGTGCCGGGCGCACCTGCTCGATGTGGGTGAGCACCGCTCCGAGGTCGGTCTCGGCGGCCAGGAAGAGCTCGTCGTGGACGCCGCCGGTGCGGTCGGCGCGCAGTCGCACCTGCGAGGCGGACTCCTCGCCTGTCACGTAGAGGGTGCGGCGCTGGTAGCGCGCGGTCTGCGCGGCCACCTCGAGCAGCAGCGTGCTCTTGCCGACGCCGGGCTCGCCGGCGAGCAGGATCGCCGCGCCCGGCACGAGGCCGCCGCCGAGGACCCGGTCGAGCTCGGGCACGCCGCTGCTCCGGAACGCCGACTCCTTCACCGAGACCTGCCCGATCGGGACGGCGGGCGTCGTGACCGGGCTCGCCGCCGTACGCCCCGTCGCGACCACCGCGGCCTCGGCGACCGAACCCCAGGCCTGGCACTCGCCGCACCGGCCGACCCACTTCGCGGTCTCCCATCCGCACTCGGAGCAGCGGTAGGCGGGTCGTGCGGTCTTCGGCATGCGCACACGCTAGGCGGCGGCGCCGACACCGGACGGACGAGTCCCGGATCTGGGGAGACGCGTGTCGTGCGGCGGCCGGTGTGGTCTCATTGGATCGATCAAGCGGTCACCCCGTCAGGTCGAGGAGGTGCGGGTGCCCCGGAGCAACGAGCACGAGGTCGGTCGGGTCCATCACCGGGCGACCCCGCCGGTCACCCCACCGACGCTCGCCGACGTGGCGGAGCGGGCCGGCGTCTCCCGCCAGACCGTCTCCAACGCGATCAACAACCCCGACCTGCTGCGCCCCGACACCCTCGCGCGCGTGCAGGACTCGATCGACGCCCTCGGCTACTCGCCCAACCGGGCCGCGCGCAACCTCCGCACCCGGTCCTCGCACTTGATCGGGATGCGGATCGGGCCGGCGCAGGAGGGCACTGCCAACGCCACGATGGACCGCTTCGTGCACTCCCTGGTCGAGACCTCGCGCGAGGCGGGCTACCACGTGCTGCTCTTCGCCGGCGGCACCGATCCGGTCTCCGGGTACGACGACCTGCTGCGCTCGACCGCTGTGGACGCCTTCGTCGTCACCGACACCTACCTCGGCAACCCGCAGGCGACCTGGCTGGAGGAGCGGCGTGCGCCGTTCGTGGCCTTCGGACGTCCCTGGGACAACCCGCGGTCGCGGCACTCGTGGGTCGACGTCGACGGCGCCGCGGGCACCGAGCTCGGCACCCGGCACCTGCTGGACAAGGGACACCACCGGATCGCCTGGATCGGGTGGCGCAAGGACTCGCGGATCGGCGAGGACCGTCGATCGGGCTGGACCCGCGCGATGCACGAGCGCGGGCTGCCGACCGCCGGTCTCGCCTCGCGCGTCGAGGACACCGTGGCCTCGGGCCGCGAGGCGAGCGCGCACCTGCTCGACAGTGCCCAGCCCTCGGCGTTCGTCTGCGCCTCCGACACCCTCGCGATGGGGGTGCTGCACACGCTGCGCGACCGGGGCCTGCGCGCCGGCGAGCACGTCGCCGTGGTCGGCTTCGACGACTCCCAGGTCGCCCAGGTCGTGCCGCCCGGCCTCACCTCCGTGCGGCAGCCGCTGGAGGAGGTCGCCGTCGAGGTCGTCTTCGCCCTGGAGGGGCTGCTGGCCCACCCGCCTGCCCTCGGGTCCGGCGTGATGCTGGCGCCGACGCTCGCGCTCCGCGGCTCGAGCTGAGGCGTACGGTCAGAACTCCCGCCACCACACGTTGACGGCGTAGTCGACCTCGGTGCCCTCGTGCTCCCCCAGGACGGCGTCCGCGACCGCTGGCGTGAGCTCGATGCGCACCACCGACTCGAGATCGGCGCGCGAGGTGAACGACCAGCGCATGTCGACCGGGGCCCTGGTCCAGCCCCGGGTCGACCAGAAGCGTTCGACCGCCACCGGGTCCACCTCGGGGTAGCCACGCCGGAACCAGGAGCCGAAGGTCGAGCGGGTGGGGTCGTTGTCGACGACGTACGCTGTGCCGCCCCGGCGGACGACGCGGTCCAGCTCGTCCAGGCCGGGCTCGCAGCCCGGGCCGAAGAAGTAGGCCCAGCGGGCGTGCACGACGTCGACGGACGCGTCGGGCAGCGGCAGCGCCTGGGCGGTCCCGGCCAGGACGCTGACGTTCGGCAGTCGGCGGGTGCGCCGGCGGGCCAGTGCGACCAGGTCGCCGTGCGGCTCGACCCCCACCACGGAGCGCGCGGTCTCGGCGAACCGCGGCAGGTGGAAGCCGGTGCCGCAGCCGACGTCGAGCACGACGCGACCGTCCCACGACGCGACGGACCGCATCGTGGCCTCGATCGCGCCGTCGGGGTCGACCGCTCGGTTCTCGGTCTCGTACGTCGCGGTGTGGTGCCAGATGTTGGGGCTCGGGCGAGCCCCGGGTGAGACGCTCAGGGTGTCAGAACCGGACGAGCCCGCTGGGCGTCTGGAACTGCACGGCCAGGATGCCAGGGGTGCCGTTCGGGGCGACCCACTCGACCTTGACGTCCTCGAGCGGCGACTCGACCGACTCACCGAGCCACTCGCTGACGCGCTGCGGGTCGCCGGCGATCTCCAGGCAGGCCAGGGAGAAGGCACTGTCGGCGCCCGTGCTCGGGTGCATCTCGGCCGGGCTCTCCCACTCGATGAAGAAGGGCAGCTGCGGGTCCTGCAGGAGGCCGCTGACGCCGATCTGCTTCCAGCGCAGAGCCTCGCCGTCGGGGCGGTGCCGGCTGCCGACGACGGCTTCGCGGCCCAGTCGGGCCTCGACGATCGAGATGTCCTTGACCGCGACCACCCAGCCGAGCCAGCCGCCGCCGAGGGCGGAGCGGGCCCGGACTGCCTGGCCGAACGGCGCCTTGTCGGAGGCCGGGTGGTCCAGCACCTCGACGACCTCGAGGTAGGTGTCACCGGCGAGCGGCAGGATCATGTTGCGGGTGCCGAAGCGTGGGTGCACGCCGCCGTCGACGAAGTCCTTGCCCAGCAGTCCCCCGAGGCGTTGGGCGGTGCTGGCGAGGCCATCAGGTCCTGCGGCGAAAGAGAGATGGTCCAAGCGCATATGGAGATTCTGTGCGCCCATCTGGAGGGCGTGGACACCGGGGTCGGTGTCTCTTGACGTCGAGAGTTTCCGGGAGGGCTGCGCGGTCAGCGCGGGTCGGCGGGGTGCAGCGCGAGGGCCGAGCGGGAGCGGACGTGCGCGTCGCAGTGCCGCACGAGCTCGTCGTACGCCGGCTTGCCCATGAGTGCCGTGAGCTCGGCCTCGTGGGTGACGTAGACGGCCTCCTGGGCGACGTGCGCCTCGGTGTTGCCGGAGCAGTACCAGTCGAGGTCGTGGCCGCCGGGACCCCACCCGCGACGGTCGTACTCGCCGATCGAGACCTCCGTGTAGGAGGTGCCGTCCTGACGCTCGACGTTGCGGAAGGTGCGGCGGATCGGCAGCTGCCAGCACACGTCGGGCTTGGTCTCGACGGGGTTCTTCTCGAGCACGAACGCCAGCGCGTGCAGGGCGCAGCCCGCCCCGAGCTCGAAGTCGGTGCGGTTGTGGAAAACGCACGCCTGCTGCCCGTTGATGACGGTGGTGCGGGTCTTGCGCTCGCCGTCCTCGTCGGTCTCGATCCAGTCCTTCTTCTTGACCGAGCGGCCCTGCGGCTTCTGCTGCCACAGCCTGTCGTCGAGCAGGTCGACGTACTCCGCGACCCGCTTCTCGTCGGCCTTGTCGGCGAAGTGGGCGCCCAGGGTGCAGCAGCCCACGTCGGGGGCGTCGGCGTAGATCCCGCAGCAGCCCTCGCCGAAGATGCACTTGAAGCTCGACGTGAGCCACGTCAGGTCGCAGCGCATCACCTCGGAGGCATCCGAGGGGTTCACGAACTCGACGTACGCGCGGGGAAAGACCAGGTCGACTTCGGGCACGGCGCCACCCTACGTCCACGAGCGAGGAGCCCGAGTACGTTGGACACATGCGTCTGGGCGTCCTCGACATCGGCTCCAACACGGGACACCTCCTGGTGGTCGACGCGCACCGCGGGGCGGCGCCGCTGCCGGCCTTCTCCTACAAGGAGCCGTTGCGCCTGGCCGAGCATCTCGACGGTGCCGGAGCCGTGTCCCAGCAGGGGATCGACGCCCTGGCCGCCTTCACCGCGCAGGCCCAGCGGATCGCGGAGGAGAAGGGCTGCGAGGACATGCTCGCGTTCGCGACCTCAGCGGTCCGTGACGCCGGCAACTGCGACGCCGTGCTGGCCGAGGTCGACGAGCGCACCGGGCTGCCGATCGCGGTGCTCGCGGGTGAGGACGAGGCGCGGCTGACCTTCCTCGCCGTACGCCGGTGGCTCGGCTGGTCGGCCGGTCGGCTGTGGGTCTTCGACATCGGCGGCGGTTCCCTGGAGATGGCCGGCGGCTCCGACGAGGAGCCCGAGGTCGCGTGGTCGCTGCCGCTGGGCGCTGCTCGGCTGGCGCGTCAGCACTTCACCGACGAGCGGCTCGACGACGACGCCGTACGCCGACTGCGCAAGCAGATCCGGGCCGACATCGCCCGGGAGGCGGGCCGGCTGCTGCGCCACGGCGCCCCCGACCACGCGGCCGCGACCTCGAAGACCTTCCGGTCGCTGGCGCGGATCTGCGGGGCGGCGCCGTCGGCCGACGGCCCGTTGACCCAGCGCTCGCTGTCCCTCGGCGCCCTGGTCGAGTGGATCCCCAAGCTGACCTCGATGACGCGCGAGGAGCTGTCGCTCCTGCCCGGGGTCTCGCCGAGCCGGGCCCACCAGATCGTGCCCGGCGCGCTGGTGGCCGAGGCCGTGATGGACATCTTCGAGCTGACGTCGCTCGAGATCTGCCCGTGGGCGCTGCGCGAGGGTGTGATCCTCGAACGACTCGACCAGATTGGCGGTCTGTCATGAGCGCGCTGCCGCGGATCGGGCTGTCGACGGTGTCGGTCTACCCCGAGTCCTCCGCCCACGCCTTCTCGTACGCCTCCTCGCTCGGCTACGACACTGTCGAGGTGATGGTCGGCATCGACGCGCTGAGCCAGCAGACGTCGGCGATCAAGCAGCTCTCCGACCACCACGCGATGCCGATCTCCGCCGTCCACGCTCCCTGCCTGCTCTTCACCCAACGGGTCTGGGGCACGGAGCCCTGGGGCAAGCTCGAGCGCTCCGCGGAGATGGCCCACGCGGTGGGTGCCGAGGTCGTCGTCGTGCACCCGCCCTTCCGCTGGCAGAAGTCCTACGCCCGCGAGTTCGTCGATGGGATCGCCGCGCTCGAGGCGTCGACCGGCCTGGCCTTCGCGGTCGAGAACATGTACCCGTGGCGGGCTTCGGTCCGCAAGGCGGAGATGTACCTGCCCGGCTGGGACCCGTCGGCCGAGCCGTACGCCAACACCACGATCGACCTCTCCCACGCGGCGATCGCACACTCCGACGTGGTGGAGATGGCCACCCGGCTCGGTGACCGGCTGCGCCACGTCCACCTCACCGATGGCTCCGGCTCGGCCAAGGACGAGCACCTGGTGCCGGGTCGCGGGACGATGGGCGCCGACACGTTCCTGCGGCACCTGGCGACGACCGGGTTCTCCGGCGAGGTGGTGCTCGAGATCAACACGCGCAAGTGCGTCGACCGGGCCGAGCGCGAGCGCGACCTGATCGAGTCGCTGGAGTTCGCCCGCGAGCACCTGGCCGTGGGCACGCCGTGATCCACCCCGCGGGCCACGCCGCTGCGGCGGCGCCGCGTCGCGGGCGTCGTCCCGGCGGTCCCGACACCCGGGCGACGATCCTGGTGGCGGCCCGTGAGCTCTTCGCCGCCCAGGGCTTCGCGGGTACGTCGGTCCGCGCCGTGGCCGCCCAGGCCGGTGTCGACGCGGCTCTCGTACACCACTACTTCGGGACCAAGGACGACCTGTTCCTCGCGGCGCTCGAGCTGCGCATCGACCCTCGGGTGGCGATCCTCCCGGTGGCCGAGGGCGGGGTGGACGGCGCGGGGGAGCGGATCATGCGGCTCTTCCTCTCGGTCTGGGACGACGAGGAGACCCGGCTTCCGCTGCTCGGACTGGTGCGGGGAATCCTCGAGCCCGGTGGCCAGCAGCTGGTCCGCGACGGCTTCTTCCGGATGGTCCTCGACCCGGTCGCCGCAGCCCTCGAGGTCGACCAGCCCGACCGCCGGATGCAGCTCGTCGCCTCCCAGGTCTTCGGCCTGGTCGTGCTCCGCTACGTGCTCGCGGTCGAGCCGCTCGCCTCCGCGCCCGCCGAGGAGCTGGTCGCGACGTACGCCCCGACGCTGCAGCGATACCTGGTGGGGGAGCTGCCGTAGGGGCCGGTTTCCCCGGTCGGCCGGGGAAACCGGACGCTGACAGGCAGAACAACCCCCGTCAGCCTGCAGTTCTGCCCGTCAGCCCTTGCCGTGACGGCCCGTCCGGGCGCACAATTCATCACATGGTGAAAAACGCGGTGGAGATCAGCGACCTCCATGTCGTGCGCGGCAGCCACACCGTCCTGGAGCACCTGGACCTGACGATCGGCGGAGGAGTGACCGGGCTGCTCGGTCCGAGCGGCTGCGGCAAGTCCACCCTGATGCGCTGCCTGGTCGGCGTCCAGCAGATCGCCGGCGGCTCGGTCCGGGTCTTCGGCCAGGAGGCCGGGAGCAGGCCGCTGCGCGACCGGGTCGGGTACGTGACCCAGGCTGCGAGCGTGTACGACGACCTCACGGTCGTCGAGAACCTCCGATTCTTCGCCCGGGTGCTCGGCGTCGACCAGCAGGAGGTGGGCCGGGTGCTCGACGCCGTCGACCTGGCCGGCAGCAAGGACCAGGTCGTCGGGCGCCTCAGCGGCGGCCAGCGCAGCCGGGCCAGCCTGGCGGTTGCATTGCTCGGCAGCCCCGACCTGCTGGTGCTCGACGAGCCCACGGTCGGGCTGGACCCGGTCCTGCGCGAGGACCTGTGGGCGCTCTTCCACGGCCTCGCCGCCGCCGGGACCGCGGTCTTCGTCTCCAGTCACGTGATGGACGAGGCCGAGCGCTGCCACCGGCTGCTGCTGATGCGCGAGGGGCAGATCATCGCCGACGGCTCGCCCGCCGAGATCAAGCAGCAGGCCGGCGCCGCCTCGATCGACGCCGCCTTCCTGGCCATCGTGAAACGGGACCCCGAATGAACGGCCGCATCCTCGGCGCGGTGGCCACCCGGGTGCTCCTCCAGGTCCGGCGCGACCCGCGCACCCTGGTCCTCCTGCTGGTGCTGCCGTGCGCGCTGATCACCCTGCTGTGGTGGATGTTCGAGAACACGCCCTACTTCGACCAGTTCGGGCCGGCGGTGCTGGCGATGTTCCCGTTCATCGTGATGTTCCTGGTGACCAGCGTGACGACCCTGCGCGAACGCAGCGGCGGCACCCTCGAGCGTCTGCTGGCGATGCCGATGGGCAAGGTCGACTTCCTGGGCGGGTACGCCGTCGCGTTCGGCGCCGTCGCCACGCTCCAGGCGGTGCTCGCGGTCGGGCTCAGCGTCGGCCCGCTGGACCTCGAGGTCCGGGGTCCGGTCTGGCTGCTGGTGGTGGTCGCGATCGCCGACGCCGTGCTCGGCACGGCGCTCGGCCTCTTCGTCAGCGCGTTCGCGCAGACCGAGTTCCAGGCGGTCCAGTTCATGCCGCTCGTGGTGATCCCGCAGATCTTGCTCTGCGGTCTCTTCGTGCCGACCGACCAGCTGCCGGACGCGCTCGAGTGGGTCAGTCGGGTGCTGCCACTGACGTACGCCGTCGACGCGATGCAGACGCTCACGGTCTCGAGCGACACGGGCGAGGTGTGGCAGGACCTCGCCGTCATCGCCGGGTACGCCGTGGTCGTGCTCGTGCTGGGGGCGGCGACCCTGCGACGGCGTACCGCCTGAAAGTCGGCATCCGCGGAGGAGCGTCGTAGCCTGAGAGGCATGTCGCTCCTCCGTCAGCCACTGCTCCTTCTCGCCCGCAGCGGCCAGGTCAAGAAGCTCGTCAGCACCATGCCGGTCTCCGCCGGGATCGTCCGCAGCTACGTCCCCGGCGAGACCAACGCGTCGGCCGCTGACGCCACCGCCGTGCTCGCCACCGACGGACTCCTGGTGACGCTTGACTTCCTCGGCGAGGACACCCTCGACGCCGAGCAGGCCGATGCCACCGTCGCCGCGTACGTCGACGTCCTGCAGCAGCTCGCCGCCCGTGGCCTGACCCGTGGCGCCGAGGTATCGGTGAAGCTCAGCGCGATCGGGCAGTTCCTCCCCGAGGTCGGCCACAAGACCGCGCTCGAGAACGCTCGCACCATCTGCCGGGCCGCCCGCAACGCCGGCACCACGGTCACCCTCGACATGGAGGACCACACCACCACCGACTCGACGCTGAGCATCCTGCGCGAGCTGCGCAAGGACTTCCCGGAGACCGGGGCGGTCTTGCAGGCGATGCTGCACCGCACCGAGGCCGACTGTCGCGCGCTCGCCTACGAGGGCTCGCGCGTGCGCCTCTGCAAGGGTGCCTACCTGGAGCCCGAGGACGTCGCCTTCCAGGACCGGCTCGACATCGACAAGTCCTACATCCGCTGTCTCAAGGTGCTGCTGGCCGGCGAGGGTTACCCGATGATCGCCACCCACGACCCGCGCATGGTCGAGATCGCCGGCTCGCTGGCGAGCCGCTACGGGCGTACGCCGGGCACGTACGAGTACCAGATGCTCTACGGCATCCGGCCCGACGAGCAGCGCCGGCTGGCCGCGGAGGGTGAGCGGGTGCGGGTCTACGTGCCCTACGGCACCGAGTGGTACGGCTACCTGATGAGAAGGCTCGCCGAGCGTCCGCAGAACCTGTCATTCTTCGTCCGGTCCCTGATCTCGAAGAAGTAGGTAGCCATGAGCCAGACCGCGATCCTCGGCGCCGGCGTCATGGGCGAGACCCTGCTCTCGGGCCTGGTCCGCGCCGGCCGCCGCGTCGACAACCTGCTCGTCGGCGAGAAGCGCGCCGAGCGCGCGCGGGAGCTCGAGGACCGGTACGGCGTGGCGGTGGTCTCCAACCTCGAGGCCGCCGAGAAGTCCGACACGATCGCGCTCGTCGTGAAGCCGCAGGACATGGGTGACGTGCTCGACGAGATCGCCTCCGTGCTGCGCCCGGGCCAGCTGCTGGTCTCGCTGGCGGCCGGCATCACCACCGCGTTCATCGAGGCGCGGGTGCCCGCGGGGGTGGCCGTCGTACGCGTCATGCCCAACACCCCGGCGCTGGTCGACGAGGGCATGGCCGCGATCTCGCCGGGCTCCCACTGCAGCGAGGAGCACCTGGCCGAGGCCGAGGCGCTGATGGCCTCGGTCGGCAAGGTGCTGCGCATCCCGGAGCGTCAGCAGGACGCCGTCACGGCGATCTCCGGCTCGGGGCCTGCCTACATCTTCTTCGTCGTCGAGTCGATGATCGAGGCCGGCGTCCACCTCGGGCTCCCGCGCTCCACCGCGACCGACCTGGTCATCCAGACGGTCGTCGGTTCGGCCAAGATGCTGCGCGAGACGGGCACCCACCCGACCGTGCTGCGCGAGCAGGTCACCTCGCCCGCCGGCACCACCGCGGCCGCCCTGCGCGAGCTCGAGATCCACAAGGTCCGCGCGGCCTTCCTGGCGGCCATGGAGGCTGCCCG
Organism: uncultured Actinomycetota bacterium; assembly: GCA_963717855.1. Classification (GTDB taxonomy): domain Bacteria; phylum Actinomycetota; class Actinomycetes; order Propionibacteriales; family Nocardioidaceae; genus Nocardioides. The sequence continues at coordinate 137,146 of CAVQXF010000003.1, forward strand.
TGACCGGTCCCGGGCATTGGCCGAAGGCAGCTGACGCCGTGGCGCTGCCGCTGACCTGGGGAGCGACCCAGGCAGAGGCGCGCCGGCCGTACGCCGCCGACCACCTGGTCGACGGGACGATCCTGTCGCTGACGCGCGCCATCTCGGTCGCCGCGCCGCCGGAGCTGACCTGGCGCTGGCTCTGCCAGATCGCGGTCGCGCCGTACTCCTACGACTGGATCGACAATCGGGGCAGGCCCAGCCCACGCACGCTCACCCCCGGAGCGGACGGCCTCGTGCTCGGTCAGCGGATGGCGATCGTCTTCGAGCTCGTCGCGTACGACGCCCCGCACCACTGGACGGCGCTGACGACGGCACGCGGCCGGCGACTCTTCGGGCCGGTGGCGATGACGTACGCCGCGGAGCCCGATCCCGCTGGGTCGCGCATCGTCTGCCGGATCGCCGTACCTCAGGACGGAGCCCGGGGGTGGACCCGTTCGCGGCTGCTGGCCTGGGGCGACCTGGTGATGATGCGCAAGCAGCTGCACACGCTCCAGGCTCTTGCCGAGCGCGACGCCGGCAGTCATCCGGGTGCCCGGTAGCGTGACCTCGTGATCGAGTTGAGCAAGGGCCAGGACATGCTGCTGCCCACCGAGGGTGGGACGCTCCGGATGGGACTCGGCTGGGACAAGGTCGCCAACGCCGGCCCGTTCAGCACCGGCGTCCGTGCCGTCGACCTGGATGCGTCCGCGGTGCAGTTCGGCGGTGGTCAGCTCTTCGACCTCGCCTTCTACAACAACCCCACCACCCGCGACGGCTCGGTCGTGCACCTCGGCGACAACACGACCGGCAGCGGTGAGGGGGACGACGAGACGATCACCGTCGACCTCGCGAAGGTGCACCAGCAGATCGACACGATCTTCCTGCTGGTCACGAGCTACCAGGGGCCGACCCTGGAGTGGGTCGCCAACGCCTACTGCCGGGTCGTCGACGAGCACGACGTCGAGCTGGCGCGGATCACGCTGACACTCGGCGTACCCGAGACCGGCGTCGTGATGGCGCGGATCTCTCGCGACGGCGACGGCTGGCGGCTGCGCGCGGTCGCCGAGGGGATCGCGGTCAAGCTCCCGACCGAGTCCGGGCTGAAGCTGAAGCGCTTCCTCTGAGTGCACGCCACGTCGCTCGGAGGAGCAGCAGGTTGGCGCACGCCACCACCGACATCAGCAGTGTGAACGTGAGCGTCACCGGCCACATCGGACCGACGGACCACGCGGCTGCACCGAGGACGTAGATCACCGGCAGTGCCGGGAGGATCATCGGCAGCGTCAGGATCGCTGCCGCGATCTCGGCTCCCCAGTGGTCCTGGTGGGCGTCCGAGAAGGCGCGCGCCGTCAGCGCCGCGACGGTCACGACGTACGCCAGCGCGACCAGCCGGCCGACCAGCGTCGTCGGGATCACGACCGCAGCTCTCGCATCAGCCCGACCAGGTCGTCGACGATCCCGCGTACGACGGGCAGCCGGGAGAGCCGCACCAGCCGGTCCACGATCGGCACGGCTCGCCGCACCAGCAGTCGCGTGCGCTCCTGGCCCGGGCTCGCGTCGTACACCCAGAACAGCACCGTGCCCATCAACAGCAGCCAGAGCAGCTCGGGCAGCTCCCGCCGCAGCGCCGGTGCGACCTTGGCGTCCGACCCGTCGAGGAGGTTCGCGAAGAGCGCGATGCTGGTGTCGCGGGCCGCGGCCGACTCCTCGCTGAAGGGCGACAGCGGGCTCGTGGGGTCGGCGGCGTTCCGGAAGAACTGCCCGGCGAACTCGTGGTGCGGCGCGGCCACGTCGAGCCAGGCGAGCAGCACCCCCTCCAGCCGTGCGGCGAAGGGCTTCTCGTCGGCGAGCACCTGCGCCGCCGCCTCCGCGTGCTCGACCTGGAGCTGGTCGTAGAACGCCTGGACCAGGTGCTCCTTGGAGCCGAAGTAGTAGTAGGCGTTGCCCACCGACACCCCCGCCTCCGCGGCGATCGCGCGCATCGTCGTGCGGTCGTAGCCGCTGACGCGGAAGAGCCGCATCGCGGCGTCGACGATGGCCCCGCGGGTCTGCTCGGCCTTGGTCGTCGGCGTCATGCAAGCACCGTATCCATGAAATTGAACATGTTCAATAGTCACAGTCCGATCGCGGCCTCCGCGGCCGCGAGCACCGGTGCGGTGACCTCGCGGCAGCGCTCGGCACCGGCGCGGAGGACGTCGTCGACGTACGCCGGGTCGGCGGCCAGCTCGGCGTACCTCGTCTGCAGCGGCTCGAGCTCGGCGACGACCGCATCGGTGACACGCCGCTTCAGGGCGCCGTACGTCGTGAGGCCCTCGGCCGATCCGCCGCAGGCGACGAGGATGTCGAGCAGGTTGGTGACGCCGGGCTTCGTCGGATCCGCGCGTACGGCGTCCGGCCCCGTGTCGGAGTCGGTCACTGCGCGCGCGATCGTGCGTCGTACGACGTCGGGCGGGTCGAGCAGCCGGACGATCCCGGGGGACCCCTCGAGCCCGGACTTGCCCATCTTCGAGGTCGGGTCGGACAGGTCCATGACCCGGGCGCCCACCGAGGGCGTGGTGATCTCCGGGATCGCGAAGACCGGGCCGTAGGTGCGGTTGAAGCGGATCGCCAGGTCGCGGGTCAGCTCGACGTGCTGACGCTGGTCCTCACCGACCGGCACCTGTTGGGGGCTGTAGAGCAGGATGTCGGCAGCCATCAGCACCGGATAGGTGTAGAGGGACACGCGCGTCGAGTCGACGCCACGCCCCTTCTCCTTGAACTGGATCATCCGGTTCAGCTCGCCGGTGTGGGCCGTGCACTCCAGCAGGTAGGCGAGCTGGGCGTGCGCCGGCACCCGGCTCTGCAGGAAGAGCGTCGAGTCGTCGAGGCCGGCCGCCAGCAGCACAGTGGCGGTCTCGCGGACCAGCTCGCGCAGGCGCGCGGGATCGTGGGGGACGGTGAGCGAGTGCAGGTCGGCGATGCCGTAGAAGCTGTCCGCGCTGGACTGTGCGGCCGCCATCGGCCGCAGCGCGCCGAGCAGGTTGCCGAGCGTCAGACGCCCGGTGGGCTTGAGAAGTGAGAGGTTGCGCCGCTGGTGGTGGGACATGGGATCTCCTGGTGTGAGGAGCCCACGGGTCGCCCGGACATGCAGAACGGCCGCCCGTGGGCGGCCGTTGGAAGGTGTGCTTCGTGGGTGGGCCGCCGCTCAGGCGGGCCACCAGACATTGACACGGAGTATCGGCACAGAGCCAGGCTACCGGTAGCGTCCGTCACATGTCCCAGTCGTCGGTGGAGTGTGCGGGGCCGGCGACGGTCGTCTTCGAACAGAGCCTGACCGAGTACGACTTCGGTCCCGAGCACCCGATGTCGCCGCTCCGCGTGGACCTCACGATGCGGCTCGCGACCGAGCTCGGGGTCGTCGGCGAGCGACTGCGCGTCGTGGCCCCGCCGATGGCGAGCGACGACGTCATCGCGACGGTGCACACGCCGGACCTGATCGAGGCGGTCATCAGGGCGAGCGGAGATCCGCACGCGTACGACGCCGGGCACGGGATCGGCAGCGACGACAACCCGATCTTCCGCGACATGCACCACGCGACCGCGCACATCGTCGGTGCGACCGTCGAGGCCTGCCGTCAGGTGTGGAGCGGCGAGTCGCTGCACTCCGCCAACATCACCGGTGGGCTGCACCACGCGATGCCGGGGCGGGCCAGCGGGTTCTGCATCTACAACGACATCGCCGTCGGCATCAAGAGCCTGCTGGACCAGGGCGCCGAACGGGTCGCCTACGTCGACCTCGACGTCCACCACGGCGACGGTGTGGAGCGGATCTTCTGGGACGACCCGCGGGTGCTGACGATCTCGCTCCACGAGACCGGCCAGATGCTCTTCCCGGGCACCGGCTTCCCGCACGACCTCGGCGGCCCCGGCGCGCTCGGCTCGGCCGTCAACGTCGCGCTGCCGCCCGGCACCGGGGACGCCGGCTGGCTGCGTGCCTTCCACGCCGTCGTGCCGCCGCTGCTGCGGGAGTTCAAGCCACAGGTGCTCGTGACCCAGCACGGCTGCGACTCCCACGCCGAGGACCCGCTGGCCCACATGATGCTGACCGTCGACGGTCAGCGCGCCGCCTACCTGGCGGTCCATGAGCTCGCCCACGAGCTGTGCGAGGGACGCTGGGTCGCCACCGGAGGCGGCGGCTACGCGATCGTCGACGTCGTGCCGCGGGCCTGGACGCACCTGCTGGCGATCGTGGCCGGACTCCCGCTGGACCCCGACCGCGACACCCCCGACGCCTGGCGGGAGTACATCCTGCACCGCCTCGGTCGGGTGGCGCCGATGCGCCTCACGGACGGGCGTACGCCGGCCTATCGGGAGTGGCGCGACGGCTACGACCCGGACACCTGGCTGGACCGCTCGATCCACTCGACGCGGATGGAGGCCTTCCCCCTGCACGGCCTCGATCCCTTGCCCTGACGACCGGCCCTGACGACCGCTCGACCTGGTCGATCTGGAACAACGATCCGACCCGCGCGCAAGCGGACACGCCGTGTCCCATACGGAACTTTGCGCAACCCCTTCCCCATGAGTCACATCAGGCTCTATTCTCACGGATGCGCGGCGCGTGTGATCACCGGCGGGGAAGCCGGTGGCGCGTCGGACAGAAAGATCGGTGCACGATGGCTACCAGTTCCGGGGACATCTCTGACTCCAAGTTCCTCACCGTTGCCGAGGTTGCGGCGATGATGCGGGTCTCGAAGATGACCGTCTACAGGCTCGTCCACGGCGGCGAGCTTCCTGCCGTCCGGGTGGGTCGCTCCTTCCGCGTCCTCGAGTCCGATGTGGACGACTACCTGCGCAAGAGCTTCTACAGCGCCGGCTGAGCCGGCCCACGGGTCCGGATCGACCGGCCGATTCTGTCCGGGCCGCAACCCCGGATAGGCTGGGCCGGTCCTCCGGGCTGGTCCGGGGGCAGCTGTATTGCTGTTGAAAGGTTTCCCTGTGGGTTCTGTCATCAAGAAGCGGCGCAAGCGCATGGCCAAGAAGAAGCACCGCAAGCTGCTCAAGAAGACGCGCGTCCAGCGTCGCAAGCTCGGCAAGTAGCACCGGCGGCTCGTTCGCCGTATGGGCAGCGCCGGCAGGGTCGTCCTCGTCACCGGGGTCTCACGTGACCTCGGTCGGAAGTTCGCGCGCGCTGCCGCCGCGGATCCGGCTGTCTCGCGGGTCATCGGGGTCGACGCGGTGCCGCCTCGCGGCGACATCGGCGACGTCTCGTTCGTGCGCGCTGACATCCGCAACCCCGTCATCGCGAAGGTCATCGTCAAGGAGGACGTCGACACCGTCGTCCACATGAGCGTGATCTCGACCCCCGGCAGCGCCGGGGGTCGCAACACGATGAAAGAGCTCAACGTCATCGGGACGATGCAGCTCCTCGCGGCGTGCCAGAAAGCCCCCGGGCTGCGCGCGCTCATCGTGAAGTCGACGACGACGGTGTACGGCGCGAGCAGCCGCGACCCGGCCATGTTCACCGAGGACATGGAGCCGCGCCGCTCGGCCCGCTCCGGCTACGCCAAGGACGCCGCGGAGATCGAGGGCTACGTGCGCGGTTTCGCGCGTCGCCGGCCCGACGTACGGGTGACGCTGCTGCGCGCGGCCAACGTGATCGGCCCGGGAGTCACCAGCCCGCTCATGTCGTACTTCCGGCTGCCGCTCATCCCGAGGGTGCTCGGCCACGACGCACGGCTGCAGTTCCTGCACGAGCAGGACCTGCTCGACGTGCTGCGGCACGCGACGCACAGCGACGTCGCCGGCACCTTCAACGTCGCCGGCGACGGACTGCTGATGCTCTCCCAGGCCGTACGCCGCCTGCAGCGACCGGCCATCGGCCTGCCTTCCTTCGCGGTCGGCAACGTCGGCTCGGTGCTCCGCTCTGCGCGGCTCGCCGACTTCTCGCCCGAGCAGACGGCCTTCCTGACCTACGGGCGTGGCGTCGACACGACCCGGATGCGCACGCATCTCGGGTTCGAGCCCGCCTTCACCACCGCCTCGGCCTTCGCCGACTTCGCCGGCCCGCTCGCTGCCACTGGTGGCCGCGCGGACCGGGTCCTGGCCCGGATCGCGGACCGGCTCGTCGAGCCGGACGCCGTGCCCGCCGTCGGAGGGAGTGAGCGTGGCTGACGCCGAGATCATCCCGATCGGCACGCGTGGCCGCCCCGGCCGCGGCACGGGCACGCAGCCGTCTGCCGCCTCACGCAGCCTCGCGCCCAAGGCGCCCGCCCCCAAGTCCGCCAGCAGACCGCGATCAGACGCGAAGCCGAAGGTGAAGGCCGCAGCAGAAGGCCCAGCCGAAGGCCCAGCAGAAGGCCGTCGAGCCCGAGCAGACGGTCGAGCCCACCCGCGCTCCGGTCACCACCGACGTACCCCTGCCCGCCGGGATCCCGGCCGCCGACTGGTTCTCCGCGGTCCAGCACGCGGCAGCGGAGGTGTTCGGCGAGGAGTGGGAGCCCCAGCTCGCCCGCTTCCTCGCCTTCCTGCGCCGTCGGGTCGCCGGCGACTACCGGATCGACGAGTACGGCTTCGACCAGGAGATCACCGAGCGGTTCCTGATGGCCGCGCTGCGGCCGATCGCCCAGAAGTGGTTCCGCATCGAGGTCCGGGGGATCGAGAACATCCCGACCGACGGGGGTGCGCTGGTCGTCTCCAACCACTCCGGCACGGTCCCGCTCGACGGTCTGATGACGATGGTCTCGATCCATGACGAGATCGGCCGGTTCCTGCGCCCGCTGGGGGCCGACCTGGTCTTCCGGATGCCGTTCGTCGGCTCGATGGCCCGACGCAGCGGTGCCACCCTCGCGTGCACCGAGGACGCCGAGCGGATGCTCAACGGCGGTGAGCTGGTCGGGGTCTGGCCTGAGGGCTTCAAGGGCATCGGCAAGCCGTACGCCGAGCGCTACAAGCTCCAGCGCTTCGGCCGCGGTGGCTTCGTCTCGGCCGCGGTGCGGACCGGGGTCCCGATCATCCCGCTCTCGGTCGTCGGCGCCGAGGAGATCTACCCGCTCGTCGGCAACCTGCCGTCGGTGGCCCGGTTGTTCGGCCTGCCCTACATCCCGATCACGCCGTTCTTCCCGCTGCTCGGCCCGCTCGGGCTGGTGCCGCTGCCGTCGAAGTGGCTGCTGGAGTTCGGTGAGCCGATCCGCACCGACGAGTTCGACGCGGGTGCGGCCGACGACCCGATGCTGGTCTTCAACGTCACCGACCAGGTGCGCGAGACCATCCAGCAGACGCTCTACTCGCTGCTGATGAAACGGCAGTCCGTCTTCCGCTGAGACCGGACAGGTACGTCTCGCCGCCTCGCCACCCGACCACCGCGGGCCTCAGGGAGTCGGCTGGCTCCCGGGGAGCAGCACGCCGGTGACCGGGTCGAGGACGCTGCCCAGGATCCCGCCGACGCCGTCGAGCACCTGGTTGAGCGGTGTCGGTGCCGTCGAGCTCCCAGGGGTGCCGCCGCCCGTGCCGCCGGTGCCCTTGCCCGTGAGGACCCCGGTCAGGCCGTCGGTCAGGTCCTTGACCGGGTTGGGGGTGCTCGACGGGGTGGGGGCCGTGTCGGGATCGGTCACGCTGCCGGGTGGGATGTCACCGTCGACGTCGGGCAGGGCCGGGTCGTCCGCGCTCGAGCCCTGGCCGGACCCACCCGTCTTGCCGGTGCCGCTGGCGGCGTTGCCGCCCGCAAGCCCTGCGCTCACTGTCGACGGGAGCGGCGGCAGCTCGATCTGCTCCGCCGAGAGCAATGAGCGCGGGATGGTGCCGAGGGGCGGGCCGCCGCAGGTCGGGCACTGCTGCGCCGCCTCGGCGTCGATCTGGGCAACCGTGCTGGCCGCGGCGATCAGCTCGTCGCGGGCGACGTACGGCACCTGCGGCTCGAGCTCGACGAGCTGGTCCATGCTGCTCGACGCGAAGTCGCGCAGCTGGGAGATCGACGACTCGCGGCCGGTCGCGGCGTAGTCGGAGAGCAGCAGGTCCGCACCGGAGGTGGCCTGCTCGGTGAAGGCGTTCAGCGTCCGGGCGATCCGCTGGTCGTCGCCCAGCCCGCTGTCCTGGGTCAGCGCGGTGGCCTCGTCGAGGCGGCTGGACGCGTTGGCGAGCTCGGTGCTGCCCTTGCGGGCCTCGCCCACGGAGAGCCCGGCCTGCGCCGACTCGATCACCCGCTTGATCGGGTAGAGCGACTCGCCGGGCAGCGCCGACTGGGACGCCATCGCGATGGAGGTGGTGGCGCCGACGATGGCGAGTCCGCCGACGACGGCGGCGATGCGGCGTTCGCGCTTGGTCCGGCGGGCCGGCAGCTGGAGCCGCGACACGTCGGTCGCGACCAGCGTGGTCTCGGCCTCGGCCATCAGCCGGCTGCGCAGGTCGGCGACGAACTCGGGGCGCGGCTGCGGGTCGGGGACCGAGCGGAGGGCGCCGACGAGCTCGAGGAGCTCGGCGTCACGCGCGTCCGTCGGGTGCTGGGCGCCGTCGGTCGAGTCTCTCTCGACGGCAGCGTCGAAAGCGTCAGCGCGCCGCTGCGCCCCGAACCCCCACGTCATGTCAACCACAACGACTCGGCAGGCGGAGGAGTTACGGCGAGGGCGCCGTACGTGTGGAGGATCTCGAGCGTCGGTGTCATCAGTCCCGGATCCCTTCGGGCATCAGCTTGGCGAGGTTGCGCACCCCGCGCAGCTGGAGCTGCTTGACCGCGCCATCGCTGCGGCCGAGCACGGCAGCGGTCTCGGCGATGCTCATGCCCTGGAGGAAGCGCATCACCAGGCAGTCACGCTGCTCGGCAGGGAGCTCGGTGAGGGCCTGCATCAGGACCTCGTTGGTGAGCCCCGCGAGCACCATCCCCTCGGGTCCGTCGGTCGTCGCGTCGTCGTGGAGGCTCATGTCCTCCGTGGTCATCTCGAGCCGGGTCCGACCCGCCTTGAAGTGGTCGGTCGCCAGGTTGCGCGCGATCGTCATCAGCCACGCGCCGAAGTCCTTGCCCTGCCACCGGAAGCCGTTCATGCTGCGTAGCGCGCGGAAGAACGTCTCCGAGGTCAGGTCCTCCGCGAGCGTGCTCGAGCGGGTGCGGTAGAAGAGGAACCGGTAGACCGAGCCCTGGTAGTGGTCGTAGAGACATCCGAACGCCTCGGCGTCGCCCTGGCGGGCGAGCTCGACAAGTGCGATCAGCCGGCCCCGCTCGGCCTCGTCCTCTTCCGAGGAGGCGGCGAGCGTCGGCGTCGTCGTACCCACCGCCGCCGCTGCCACCCGTAACCCCGGAGTGCAGGTCGTCGTTGGCCCGGCTGGTGGTCGCTTCCGCCTGCAGCACGCCGAAGTGCCAGGCGAGGTCGGGCCCTCCCGCGAGCGCTGGGCGCTCGGCGAGGAGGACCTCGGCGACGAGGCGACGCAGCGAGTCGAGCCCGCGCGCGACGTCGGGACCAGCTGGTGGCATGAGGCGTTCCCTCCCGGATGCTTCCCATGGAGCCATTCCCCAGTAAACGCGAGTTACTCCTCCTGGACCAGACCAGTCTGGTCAAGCCGCCGACGCGCTACTTGCGGCGCCCGCGGAGGGCGAGACCGGCCGCGACGGTGCCCGTGGCGGCGCCCGCGACACCTCCGGCGACGAGGCCGGCGCGCAGCGCCTTGCGGCCGGTCCGGTAGTCGCGGATCCGCCAGCCCTGCTCGCGGGCGTGGGCGCGCAGCTTGGCGTCCGGGTTGATCGCGCAGGGGTCGCCGACCAGGGACAGCATCGGCAGGTCGTTGTAGGAGTCGGAGTACGCCGAGCAGCGGCGCAGGTCGAGCCCCTCCCGGGCCGCGAGTGCCTTGACGGCCTCGCCCTTGGCCGGGCCGTGCAGCATGTCGCCGACCAGCTGTCCGGTGTAGACCCCGTCGACGTGCTCGGCGACGGTGCCCATGGCGCCCGTCAGTCCCAGGCGGCGGGCGATGATCTGGGCGATCTCGATCGGAGCGGCCGTCACCAGCCAGACCCGTTGCCCCTCGTCGAGGTGCAGCTGCGCCAGCGCGCGGGTGCCGGGCCAGATCCGGTGCGCCATCGCCTCGTCGAAGATCTCCTCGCCCAGCTCCTCGAGCTCGGTGACCGTGTGGCCGGCGATGAAGCTCAGGGCCGACGACCTGGCCTCGGCGACGTGATCGGGGTCCTCGACCCCGACGACGCGGAAGTAGGCCTGCTTCCAGGCCGCGCCGAGGATGTCGCGGGTCGTGAAGAACTTCCGGCGGTGCAGACCGCGCGCCAGGTGGAAGATGCTCGCGCCCTGCATCACCGTGTTGTCGACGTCGAAGAACGCCGCAGCTCCGGCGTCGAGGGGCTGGCTCAGGGCCGACTCGACCTCGGTGGCCGCAGCCGCAGCCTCACCGGCCAGGGTCGACCGCTGCTGCAGGTTGCGCGGTCGCGGTCTCCGGTCAGGGGGCGTCACACCGGCAGGGTAGACCCAACCGGGTGGCAACGCCGGGTGTGGAAGTATCCACCCATGTCCGGCATCCGCGACGTCGCTGAGCTCGCCACCGTCGCGGCCATCGAGAGCCCCGACCGGCTCGCGGTCGTGGAGGCCGGCGGCCGCAGTCTGACCTGGGCCGAGCTCGACGACGAGGTCGGTCGGGTCGCCACCGGACTCGCCGCCTCCGGCATCGTCGGTGGGCATCGGGTGCTGATCGCACTCGGCAACCGGATCGAGTTCGTGACGACGTACCTGGGCGTGCTCCGGGCGCAGGCGGTGGCCGTGCCGGTCAACCCGCAGGCGAAGGCCGGTGAGCTGGCCCGGATGATCGCCGACTCCGGCTCGCGGATGGTCGTGGCCGACACCGACACCGTCGTCACCGTCCGCGCCGCGGTCGACGTCGTGCGCAGCGCGGTGGACGGAGCCGAGGGGCTCGACCCCGAGCTCGCGGCGCGAGCGGTCGTGCCTCGCGTGGTGGTGGTCGGCACGACGCTGCTGCCGGGTGAGCGCTCCTATGACCACCTCCGCGCCGACAAGGCGCGGCCGGCTCCGCCGTTGCAGGACCCGGAGAAGCTCGCGGCGCTGCTCTACACGAGTGGTACGTCGGGCCTGCCGCGGGCCGCGATGCTCACCCACCGGGCGCTGCTCGCCAACATCGAGCAGGTCGCCCGGGTCGAGCCGCCGATGATGCACGGCGACGACGTCGTGCTCGGGGTGCTCCCGCTCTTCCACGTCTACGGCCTCAACGCCGTGCTCGGCGGGGTGCTGCGGCACCGGGCCAAGCTGGTGCTGGTCGAGCGGTTCGACCCGCAGGAGACGCTGGCGATCATCGACGACGAGGCGTGCAGCGTCGTACCCGTGGCGCCGCCGGTGTTCGCCTACTGGCGCGCCGAGCCGGACCTGAAGGAGCGGCTCGGTCCGGTGCGGCTGATGCTGTCCGGCTCGGCGCCGCTGAGTCCCGAGGTGGTGCGCGAGTTCACCGAGCGCACCGGCGTGCCCGTCCACCAGGGCTACGGCCTCACCGAGGCGTCGCCGGTGGTCACCAGCACCCTGTGCAGCGCCGTCCAACCAGGTCGGCTCGGTCGGGGCGGCGCTGCCGGGCATCGACATCCGGCTGCTCGACGACGACGGTCGCCCGCCGGAGGGAGACGACCCCGGCGAGATCGAGATCCGCGGGACCAACCTGTTCAGCGGCTACTGGCCGGACGGCGCCGGCGGCCCGGACGCGGAGGGCTGGTGGCCGACCGGTGACGTCGGGTTCCTCGACGACAGCGGCGACCTCTTCCTCGTCGACCGGCTCAAGGAGCTCGTCATCGTCTCCGGCTTCAACGTCTACCCGGTCGAGGTCGAGGACGTCATCGACGAGGTCCCCGGTGTCGCCGAGGCCGCGGTGATCGGCGTCGAGCACGAGCAGACCGGCGAGGCCGTGGTCGCCTATGTGCGGGCTCCGGGTGCCGATCCCGCCCTCATCGCCGAGGCGGTGCGTGAGCACTGCTCGATCCGGCTGGCACGGTTCAAGCAGCCGTCGCGGATCGAGATCGTCGACCAGCTGCCGCGCACCGTCACCGGCAAGGTCCAGAAAGGCCGGCTGCGCGGCATCGAGCGGCGCCGGGCGTTGGGGCTGCTGGAGTGAGCGCACCTGGCCGGGAAGCCCGGGTCACGCTCTACTCCCGTCCGGGCTGCCACCTCTGCGACGACGCGCGGGTGGTCATCGAGCGGGTCTGCGCCGACCTCGGCGAGACGTACGCCGAGGTGTCGATCGACGACGACCCGGAGCTGCACCGAGCGTTTCGGCGAGGAGATCCCGGTGACGTACGTCGACGGGCGCCAGCACGACTTCTGGCGGGTCGACGAGCAGCGACTGCGGATCGCGCTGACGCCCTGAGCCACCCGCTGGACGTGGCCCATGTCACATGTGGTAGCCCCACGGCCCCGGTGACCCCCTCTCGTTTTGTTCTCCCGTTCACAAACTCCTACAGTGATCGAGCCGCCGGGCACGGGGGACGGAGACGTTCCAGTGCGCCCGACGACGGCCCAGCAGCCCCTGGCTATGGAGAAGGCATCTGCAGTGAGCGCACGGACTTCACCCGATAGTGCTCGGGACATTCCCGAGGCGACCGTCGCGCGACTGCCTATCTACCTGCGGGCACTCACGACGCTCTCCGAGCAGGGCACCAGCACCTGCTCCAGCGAGGAGCTCGCCGCGGCCGCCGGCGTCAACAGCGCGAAGCTGCGCAAGGACCTCTCGTACCTCGGCAGCTACGGCACCCGTGGTGTCGGGTACGACGTGGAGTACCTGCGCTACCAGATCGCCCGCGAGATCGGCGTGACCCAGGACTGGCCCGTCGTCATCGTCGGCATCGGCAACCTCGGCCAGGCGCTGGCCAACTACTCCGGCTTCCGCAGCCGCGGCTTCCGGGTCGTGGCACTGCTCGACGCCGACCCGGCCCGCCGCGACGAGGTGGTCGCCGGCATCGAGGTGCAGGCCGTTCGACAACCTCGAGCAGATCGTCGCGGACCACGACGTGGCCATCGGCGTGATCGCCACGCCGGCCGTCGCCGCGCAGGACGTCGCCGACCGGCTGGTCGCGTGCGGCGTCACCAGCATCCTGAACTTCGCGCCGATCGTGCTCGCGGTGCCCGAGCAGGTCGACGTACGCAAGGTCGATCTCTCCATCGAGCTGCAGATCCTCGCCTACCACGAGCAGCGGAAGGCGGCCACGGCGTGAGCGTCCTGGTTGTGGGGATCTCCCACCGGTCCGCGCCGGTCTGGCTGCTCGAGCAGGTCGCCGCCGACGCCGACGGCGTCCGCAAGCTGATCGACGCGGTCGCCGCGTGCGAGCACGTCACCGAGGCGACGGTCATCTCGACCTGCAACCGGCTCGAGATCTACGCCGACGTCGACCGCTTCCACGGCAGCGTCGAGGACGTGTCGCGACTACTGGTCGACCGCGCCGGCGAGACCGCCGAGGCGATGCTGCCGCACCTCTACGTCCACTACGACGACGGTGCCGTCTCCCACCTGTTCCGCGTCGTCGCCGGCCTGGACTCGATGGCCGTCGGCGAGGGCCAGATCCTCGGCCAGGCTCGGGACGCGCTCGCGCCTGGGCCAGGAGCTCGGCACCGTCGGTCCCGCCCTCAACGTGCTCTTCCAGCAGGCGCTGCGGGTCGGCAAGCGCGCCCGCGCCGAGACCGACATCGACCGGGCCGCCCCGACGCTCGTCAGCGCCGCACTCGACCGCAGCCACGCAGCCGACGGGGACCTGGCGGGCAAGCAGGTGCTGGTCCTCGGCGCCGGCGCGATGGCCGGGCTCGCGACCGCCACGGTGGCCCGTCGCGGAGCCGCGGGCATCACCGTCGCCAACCGGACCACCGGCAACGCCGACCGTCTCGCCGTCGAGTACGGCGCGCGCGGCGTCTCCCTGGCCGACCTCGAGGACGAGCTGGCCGTGGCCGACGTGGTCATCTCCTGTACCGGGGCGACCGGCGTGATCGTGCCGGTGACGTCCGTCGCCGCGGCGACCCGCGGCGGCCGGGAGCTCACGATCATCGACCTCGCCCTGCCCCACGACGTGGACCCCGAGGTGGCCGACCTGCCCGGCGTCACCCTGGTCAACCTGGCCGAGCTCGCCGAGGAGCTGCGCGACACCGACGCCGGCAAGGAGGTCGCCGCGGTCCGCGCGATCGTGACCCAGGAGGTCGCCGCGTTCCTGGCCGCGCGCCGCCAGGCCAACGTCACCCCGACCGTCGTGGCGCTGCGCTCGATGGCGACCGCCGTCGTCGACGCCGAGATGGACCGTCTGTCCGGCCGGCTCCCCGACCTCGATGAGGTCACCCGCGCCGAGGTCCTGCACACCGTGCGCCGCGTCGCCGACAAGCTGCTCCACGAGCCGACCGTGCGCGTCAAGGAGCTGGCCAACGAGACCGGCGCCGTCTCGTACGCCGCCGCGCTCGCCGAGCTCTTCGCGCTCGACCCCGAGGCCGTCGACGCCGTGACCCGACCGGGGGGCCTGACATGACCCCGGTCCGCGTCGGGACCCGCGCCTCGGTCCTCGCCACCACCCAGTCGCAGCTGGTCGCCGACCAGATCGCGACGTCCCTCGGCCGGGAGGTCGAGCTGGTCGAGATCAGCACGGCCGGTGACCGCAGCCAGGCTGCCGGCACCCCGATCGCCGCCGCCTCGGCCACCGGCGTCTTCGTCAACGCGCTGCGCGACGCGCTGCTCGACGGCCGCGTCGACGTCGCCGTGCACTCGCTCAAGGACCTGCCGACCTACCCTGCCGACGGCATCACCCTGGCCGCCGTACCCCTGCGTGAGGACCCGCGCGACGTCGTCGTCGCCCGCGACGGCCTGACGCTCGGCGAGCTGCCCGTGGGCAGCCGCGTCGGCACCGGCTCGCCGCGCCGCGCCGCGCAGCTGCACGCGCTCGGTCTCGGGGTCGAGGTCGTCGGCATCCGCGGCAACGTGGACACCCGGATCTCCAAGGTCCGCTCGGGGGAGTACGACGCCGTCGTGCTCGCCCGCGCCGGACTGGCTCGCATCGGCCGCCTCGACGAGGTGACCGAGGTGCTCGACCCGCTCCAGATGCTGCCCGCCCCCGGGCAGGGCGCGCTGGCGGTCGAGTGCCGCACCGATGACGACCTCGCAGCACAGCTGCGCGAGGTGCTGGACGACCCGCGGACCCGCGCCGCGGTCGCGGCGGAGCGAGCGGTGCTCGCGACGCTGGAGGGAGGCTGCTCCGCGCCGATCGGAGCCCTGGCCGATGTGGTCGAGGGCGAGGACGGCGAGGAGCTGTGGGTGCGGGCGATCGCCCTGTCACCCGACGGGGGACTGTCGGTGCGGATGTCCGCCACCGGTGATCCCGCCGACGCCGCGGGCGTCGGTGACCGGCTCGCGAAGGAGATGCTCGCCGACGGCGCAGCAGAACTGTCGCTACCAACGAACGATTCGCTAGACAAGGTGCAGAACGCATGACCCGAGCGCAGACCAGCCCGAACCAGAGCCAGCCGCGCGGCTGGGTGTCGTTCGTCGGCAGCGGCCCCGGTGACCCGGGCCTGTTGACGGTGCGCGCCGCCGAGCTGTTGCGGCGTGCCGACGTCGTGGTGACCGAGGTGCCCGACCACGCCGAGCTGATCCGACAGGTCCTCGGCCTGCCGGTGCCCGCCGACGACGCGACGGAGCCGGTCGGCCCCGAGATCGTCGACGGCGGCTTCGGCGAGGACGGCCAGCCGTTGACCCACGCCGCTCGCGGCAAGGTCGTCGTCAAGCACGCCAAGAGAGGGCTGCGCGTCGTCCGGCTGATGTCGGGTGACCCGTTCCTCTACGCCTCCGGCCCCGAGGAGGCGCAGGCCTGTGTCAAGGCCGGCCTCGCCTTCGAGATCGTCCCCGGCGTCTCGTCGGTCAGCGCGGTCCCGGCGTACGCCGGCATCCCGCTGACCACGAAGGACCACCGCGAGGTCGCCGTCGTGACCTGTGGCGACAAGGTCGACTGGAGCCAGTACGCCACCAAGCGCACGCTCGTGCTCCTCTCGGCCGTGGGTCAGATCGGTGACATCGCCAAGGCGCTGATCGCCGCCGGCCGCAGCCCGCAGACCGCGGTCGCGATGACCCGGGTCGGCACCACCACCGAGCAGGCCACGGTCACCTCGACCCTCGAGCGGATCGCCGCCGACGCCCGCGCCGCGCGGATGGCACCGCCGGCCGTCACGGTCGTCGGCGACGTCGTCGACCTGCGCGAGTCGCTGTCGTGGTTCGAGACCAAGCCGCTCTTCGGCTGGCGGGTCCTGGTGCCGCGCACCAAGGAGCAGGCGGGCTCGCTCTCCGAGCGGCTGCGCGGCTACGGCGCCGTCCCGGACGAGGTCCCCACGATCTCGGTCGAGCCGCCCCGCAACCCGCAGCAGATGGACAAGGCCGTCCGCGGCCTGGTCGAGGGTCGCTACGAGTGGATCGCCTTCACCTCGGTCAACGCGGTCAAGGCGGTGCGCGAGAAGTTCGAGGAGTACGGCCTCGACGCCCGTGCCTTCTCCGGCCTGAAGATCGCCGCCGTCGGTGACAAGACGGCGCAGGCGATCGGCGACTGGGGTCTGCGTGCCGACCTGGTGCCCTCGGGCGAGCAGTCCGCTGCCGGCCTGCTGGCCGACTGGCCGGAGTACGACGAGGCGCTCGACCCGATCAACCGGGTCTTCCTGCCCCGCGCCGACATCGCGACCGAGAACCTCGTCGCCGGCCTGATCGACCTGGGCTGGGAGTGCGACGACGTCACGGCGTACCGCACCGTCCGGGCCGCCCCGCCGCCGCCCGAGACCCGGGACGCGATCAAGACCGGCAAGTTCGACGCCGTCGTCTTCACCTCGTCCTCGACGGTGCGCAACCTGGTCGGCATCGCCGGCAAGCCGCACACCTCGACGATCATCGCGGTGATCGGGCCCGCCACGGCCAAGACGGCCGAGGAGCACGGCCTGCGCGTCGACGTCCTGGCCGCCCGCCCGGACGTCGAGGAGCTGGTCGACGCGCTCGCCGACTTCGGGGCCGCCCGCCGCGCCGAGCTCGTCGAGTCCGGCCAGCCGGTGACCAAGCCGTCCGAGCGCAAGCCCTCGGCCCGTCGTCGGGTGCGCGCGGAGTGACCGACGAGCGCGTCGCTCCGGTGAGCGGACCCCTGGTCCGGCCACGCCGCCTGCGCACCACTGCGGCCCTGCGCCGGATGGTCGGAGAGACGTCGCTCGAGGCACGCCAGCTGGTGCTGCCGCTCTTCGTCCGTGAGGGACTCCGCGAGCCGAAGCCGATCTCGTCGATGCCGGGTGTCGTGCAGCACTCCCGCGACAGCCTGCTCGAGGCGGTGGCCGAGGCCGCCGACCTCGGGCTGGGCGGCGTGATGCTCTTCGGCATCCCCGAGAGCAAGGACGCCACCGGCTCGGGCGCGATCGATCCCGGCGGCGTGCTCAACCTCGCGATCACCGACGTGGTCGCCGAGGTGGGCGACGCGCTCACGGTCATGAGCGACCTGTGCCTCGACGAGTTCACCGACCACGGCCACTGCGGCGTGCTCACCTCCGACGGCAAGGTCGACAACGACCGCACCCTCGAGGCGTACGCCGAGATGGCCCGAGCCCAGGCCCACGCCGGCGTCGACATGGTCGGCCCGAGCGGGATGATGGACGGCCAGGTCGCGGTGATCCGCGCCGCCCTCGACGCGGCCGAGCACACCGACGTCTCGATCCTGGCCTACTCGGCGAAGTACGCCTCGGCCTTCTTCGGCCCCTTCCGCGAGGCCGTCGACTCCTCGCTCCAGGGCGACCGGCGCACCTACCAGCAGGACCCCGGCAACGCCCGCGAGGGCGTCCGCGAGGCGCTGCTCGACGTCGCAGAGGGCGCCGACATCGTGATGGTGAAGCCGGCGCTGGCCTACCTCGACGTGTTGCGCCAGGTGCGCGACGCCGTCGACGTGCCCGTCGCGGCGTACAACATCTCCGGCGAGTACGCGATGGTCGAGGCCGCGGCCGCCCACGGCTGGATCGACCGCGAGGCCGCGATCCTCGAGACTCTCACGTCGATCCGGCGTGCCGGCGCCGACGTGGTGCTCACCTACTGGGCGAGCGAGGCCGCCCGGCTGCTCGCTCGCTGAGCCACTTCTGAGCCCGTCCGACCGGCCGAGCCCGTCGCGGTGCCTCCGCTGCGGGGGTTTCGAGGCTCAGTGCGTGTAGGCGTACACGCACTGGTCGAAGGGGTCGTTGCTCTTGAGCGGGTTGTCGATGTAGCCGTCGAGCAGGCACTGCGCGCGGGCCTGGACGTCGGTGAGGAGCTTGTCGACCGGGGGGATCGAGGTCGAGGGGAGGGGCGGCAGCGTCAGGGTCGGCAGCGGCAGCTGAGGCGTCGGCTTCGGGACCGACGGGGTGGTCGGCTTGGGCGAGGGCTTGGTCGTCGGCTTCGTGGTGGGCGTCGTGGACGGGGTGCTTCCGTCACCGTTGCCCGTGCCGGTGCCCTTGCCGCCCTTGCCCCCGTTGCCCTTGCCCGTGTCGGTCTTGGTGCCGGTGGTCGGCTGGACCGCGGGCGGGACGATGTAGCCCGCGGAGGTCACGCCGTTGGGGACGGAGGTGAACTCGCCGTCGAGGTAGGCGTTCATGATCGACAGGACCAGGTCGACGTACGGCTGGCTGTGGTTGTAGCGGAGCACGGCGGCCTGCTGGCCCGCGGTGGTGTTGAGGTCGTCCCCACCGGAGCAGAGGTAGACCGCGGTCGCCAGCGCCGAGTCGTCGACGTCCTGCGGGTTGCGCTGTCCGTCGCCGTCGGCGTCGACGCCCACGACCGACCAGGTCGAGGGGATGAACTGCATCGGGCCGACGGCCCGGTCCCACTTGCTGTCGGCGTCGTACTGCCCGGCGTCGGTGTCGGCGATCCGGCTGGTGCCGTTGGCGCCGTTGAGCGGCAGTCCGAAGATGCCAGGGCGGGCAACGCCCTGGTCGTCGAGGGTGTTGCCGGTGGTGCGGCCGTGATCGGACTCGACGCGCCCGATCGCGGCGATCAGCTGCCAGGCGAGGTGGCAGCCCGGGTCGGCCGAGTTGATGACGGTCTCCGCGCGCTGGTACGCCGCGAGCGCGGCCGCAGGGATGCCGGAGGTGGAGGCGGTGGCGACCGCCTGCTGGGTGTCGCCGGTGATGCCGGGGGCCACGCTGCCGGCGGCGGAGACGCTGGCGGGGGCCTCGATGGCCTCGGTCGGGAGGCTGGTGCCGTCGGGGAGCCGCTGCTCGGTGCTCGAGTCGGCGAGCGCCGTGCTGGTGCCGGTGGTGGCGATGCTGGCGGTCCAGGCGGCGGAGAGGATCGCGAGGGGGACCAGGGCCATGACCTTGTGGCTGCGGCCGAAGCGCGCTGTCGATCCGGTTCTGGACATCCTGCTCCTGCTCCCTTCGGGCCCGGTGTGCTCTCACAGCACGGGGTGTGACGGACGTCAAACGACCGAGTCCTCCAAGGGTTACGGTACGTCGGTTGCCCGGGACGTGCAGCACTTCGTGGGTGGGACGACGATTCCCGCAGGTCATGACGGTGAAACCTGTTCTCGTTCCGTCCGGGCGACCTGCGCGGGCGTGTTCTGGCACACCCTCCGGAGGCGGTCCGCAGGCCTCGACTGGGACGGGTTGGTCGCCTCGGGGACAATGGGCCGGTGACCGGCCGACGCACCCCTGTGACCACCGCGAGCGCCGAGCTCTTCGAGCGGGCGCTGGCGGTCACCCCCGGAGGCGTCAACTCCCCGGTCCGGGCCTTCAACGCCGTCGGCGGCACCCCCCGCTTCATCCGCTCCGCGGCCGGGGCCTGGCTGAGCGACGTCGACGGCAACGAGTACGTCGACCTGATCTGCTCCTGGGGTCCGATGCTGCTCGGGCACGGGCACCCCGAGGTGCAGGCCCGGGTCGCCGAGGCGGTCGCGCGCGGGACGTCGTACGGCACCCCCACCGAGCCCGAGGTCGAGCTGGCCGAGGAGATCGTGGCGCGCACGCCCGTCGACCGGGTCCGGTTCGTCTCCTCCGGCACCGAGGCCACCATGTCGGCGATCCGGCTGGCGCGTGGCTTCACCGGTCGTGACGTCATCGTGAAGTTCGCCGGCTGCTACCACGGTCACGTCGACTCGCTGCTGGCCTCGGCCGGCTCGGGTCTCGCGACCTTCGCCGTGCCCGGCACCCCCGGCGTCCCGGTCTCGTCGACCGAGCTGACGGTGGTGCTGCCGTACAACGACCGCGCCGCGGTCGAGAAGGTCTTCGCCGACCACCCCGACCGGATCGCCTGCCTGATCACCGAGGCCGCTCCCGGCAACATGGGCGTCGTCCCGCCGGACTCCTACCAGTCCGGGGAGGCTTCAACGCCTTCCTCGCCGAGACCTGCACCCGCAACGGCGCGCTCTTCGTGAGCGACGAGGTGATGACCGGCTTCCGGGTCAGCAAGCGCGGCCAGTGGGGCCTCGACGGTGCCGTCGAGGGCTGGCGCCCCGACCTGATGACCTTCGGCAAGGTGATGGGCGGCGGCTTCCCGGCGGCGGCGTTCGGCGGTCGTGCCGACGTGATGTCGCGCCTGGCGCCGGAAGGCCCCGTCTACCAGGCCGGCACCCTCTCGGGGAACCCGATCGCGACCACCGCCGGACTCACCACGCTGCGGCTCGCGACCGACGAGGTCTACGACCACATCGGTGCCGCCGCGGAGACGATCAAGGCCGCAGCCTCGGAGGCCCTGCGCGGCGCCGGCGTCGCCCACCGGGTGCAGTCGACCGGCACGATGTTCTCGGTGTTCTTCGCCGAGGGATCCGTGCGGGACTTCGCGGACGCGTCGCGCACCGACGCGACGGCGTACGCCGCGTTCTTCCACGCGATGCTCGACGCCGGGGTCTACCTCCCCCCGTCGGCGTACGAGGCGTGGTTCCTGTCCTCGGCCCACGACGACCGCGCCGTGCAGACCGTGCTCGACGCCCTGCCCGACGCTGCCCGGGCGGCCGCCCGGGCCCAGGAGACCACACCATGAGCTTCCCCGAGATCCAGCACACCCCCGACACGATCGTCCACCTGCTGCGCCACGGAGAGGTGCACAACCCCGAGGGCGTGCTCTACGGGCGCCGCGACGGCTTCCACCTCTCCGCGCTCGGCAACCGGATGGCCGAGCGGATCGCCGAGAGCATCGGGGACCGCGACATCGTGCACCTGCGGGTCTCGCCGCTGGAACGCGCCCAGGAGACAGCGCGGCCGCTTGCTGCCGCCCGCGGGCTCGAGATCGTCACCGACGATCGGGTGATCGAGTCGGAGAACAAGCTCGAGGGCCTGAACTTCGGGCAGGGCGCCTGGTCGATCATCAAGCGGCCCCGGATCTGGCGACACTTCTACAACCCGGTCCGGCCGTCCTGGGGCGAGCCGCACCAGCAGATCGTCGCCCGGATGATGGCCGCGGTCGAGGATGCGCGCCTGGCCGCCGTCGGCCACGAGGCCGTGATCGTCTCCCACCAGCTCCCGATCTGGAGCACCCGTCTGCACGTGGAGAAGCGACGCCAGCTGCACGACCCGCGGCGTCGGCAGTGCACGCTGTGCTCGCTGACGTCGCTGCACTTCGTGGGCGACCGGATCGCCCAGGTGAGCTACTCGGAGCCCGCTGGCGACCTGATCCCCGTCAAGGACAAGTCGGCGCCGTTCTCGGCCGGTGGCGCGCCCGAGGAGCAGCGCCCGTGACGTTGAAGCGGACACTCCTCGGAGTGGCCGTGCCGCTGCTGCTCGCGCTCACCGCGTGCACCTCGCTGCAGGGGACCGGTGACAAGGGCTTCGTGACCGGCGACGGCGCGATCCGCGCGGTCGACGCCACCGACCGCACGGACCCGGTCGAGCTGAGCGGCACCGACCTCGACGGCAAGCCGCTCGACGTCGCCGACTTCCGGGGCAAGCCCGTGGTCGTCGTGGTGTGGGGCTCGTGGTGCGGGCCGTGCCGGGGTGAGGCACCGGAGGTCGTGGCGGCGGCCAAGGAGCTCGGCGACAGTGCACAGTTCGTCGGCATCAACCTGCGCGACTCCTCGACGACGGCTGCTCAGGCCTACGTGCGGAGCTTCGGCGTGCCCTACCCGTCGATCTACTCACCTGACGGAAAGGCGATGCTCCAGTTCCCCGGCACCCTGGGGCCGCGGACGATCCCGGCGTTCGTGGTGCTCGACGGTGACGGCCGAACCGCGGCGAGCATCATCGGCAAGCTCCCCTCGAAGCAGACCCTGGTCGATCTCGTCACCGACGTCGAGGGCACGTCGAAGCAGTCGGCCGATGGCTGACTGGTTCGAGTCGACGGCAGCCTCCGGCTCGCTCGCCCTGGCCGTCCCGGTCGCGCTCGTCGCCGGGCTGGTCTCGTTCTTCTCCCCGTGCGTCATCCCCTTGCTGCCCGGCTACCTCTCCTACGCCACCGGGTTGTCGGGAGCGGACCTGGCGAACGGCGTCGCCGGGACCCGGCGCGGCCGGATGTTCCTCGGCTCCCTCCTCTTCGTCCTCGGCTTCACGACCGTCTTCGTGATCCTCGGGACGGTCAGCGGCGCGCTCGGCGCCTGGCTGGTCGAGTGGGATCGCCAGCTCGCGATCGTCCTCGGCGCCGTCAGCATCGTGCTCGGTCTCGCCTTCGCCGGCTGGCTGCCCTTCCTCAACCGTGAGTGGCGGGTGCACCAGGTGCCGGCCGTCGGTCTGGCAGCGGCACCGTTGCTGGGCTTCCTCTTCGGCCTCGGCTGGACGCCGTGCCTGGGTCCGACCCTGGCCGTGATCAACTCCCTGGCTCTCACCGAGGGCACGGCCGCGCGCGGCGCGTTCCTGTCGGTGTTCTACGCCCTCGGGCTCGGGGTGCCCTTCATCCTCGCCGGCCTCGCGTACGAGAAGGCACTGTCCGCGATCGGGTTCGTGCGCCGCCACCAGATCTGGGTGACGAGGGCCGGCGGCATCATGCTGATCACGGTCGGCGTACTGCTGCTCACCGGCTGGTGGGCGGAGTCGGTGACGTGGGTCCAGATCCACCTTGTCGGGACGACGGAGGCACCCGTATGAGCACCGTGCTCTCGACCCGCCCCCCGGAGGACGACCGTCGCCCGGGCGAGCTGACGACCCGCGAGCTCCTGCGGTGGGTCTGGCGCCAGGTCACCTCGATGCGCACCGCGCTGATCCTGCTGCTCCTGCTCGCCCTCGCGGCCATCCCCGGCTCGATCATCCCGCAGGAGGGCGTCGACTCCCTCAAGACGTCGAACTGGCAGTCGGACCACCCGAAGCTCACGCCGGTCTACGAGAGGCTTGGCCTCTTCTCGGTCTACGACTCCGCGTGGTTCTCCGCGATCTACATCCTGCTGATGATCTCCCTCGTCGGCTGCATCGTGCCGCGCACGTTCCACTACTGGCGAGGGATCCGCGCCAAGCCGCCGACCGCGCCGAAGAACCTGGAGCGCCTGCCCGACCACGCGTCGTACGAGACCACCGATGCCCCGGAGGTCGTGCTCGAGCGGGCGCGGGCGCTGCTGAAGCGCCGCCGCTACCGACTCTCGGTCTCGACCGGCTCGACGCCCGGCTCGACCACCGAGGAGTGCTCGGTCTCGGCCGAGCGTGGCTACCTGCGCGAGGTCGGCAACCTGATCTTCCACCTGTCGGTGCTGGTCGTGCTGGTGGGCTTCGCGCTCGGCGGCATGTTCGGCTACAAGGGCGGCGTCATCCTGCTCGTGGGCGACAACTACGGCTTCTCCAACAACCTGACGCAGTACGACGAGTTCAAGCCCGGCAGCCTCTTCCAGGCCGACGACATGGAGCCGTTCTCGTTCAAGATCGACGACTTCGACGTCGACTGGCTCACGACCGGACGCCGCGCCGGCATGGCGCGGGGCTTCCAGTCGCACCTGACCTACCAGGAGTCGCCGGACTCGGCGGAGAAGCAGTACGACCTCCGGGTCAACCACCCGCTCTCGATCGGCAACACCGACGTCTTCCTCATCGGGCACGGCTACGCGCCGGTCATCACGATCAAGGACAACGACGGCAACGTGGTGGGCGGCGGCCCGACGGTCTTCCTGCCGACCAGTCAGAGCTTCCAGTCGATCGGCGTGGTCAAGGCACCGGACGCGGAGCCGACCCAGATCGGGCTCGAGGGCGAGTTCTACCCGACCGTCGCGTTCTCCGACCAGACCGGCAGCTACTACTCGCTGCTGGGCAAGCCGCTGGACCCGATGATCTCGATGCTCGTCTACACCGGCGACCTCGGCATGAACGACGGTGCGTCGCAGTCGGTCTACGCGCTCGACAAGACCAGCACCACGATGCTGACCAACAAGGACGGCACGCCCTTCCGCCTCGACCTCCGCCCGGGCGAGAGCACCGAGCTGCCGAGCGGGCTGGGCACCGTGACCTTCGAGGGCCTCGAGCGGTGGAACAAGATCCAGATCAGCCAGACCCCGGGCAAGTGGATCGCGCTGACCGGTGTGGTGATGGCACTCATCGGCCTGCTCGGGTCGCTCTTCATCCGGCCGCGGCGGGTCTGGGTTCGCGCCCGCCGCGAGGGTGACGGCACACTGGTCGAGGTGGCCGCGCTCGACCGGTCCGGTGGCGGCGACGTCTCCGTCGTGGTCGATGAGCTGGTGGCCACCCTGCAGGGCAAGCAGCACCAACGAGAGGACCGGTCGTGACCGACGCAGCATGGGAGAGCCTCAGCAACCAGGCGGTCGCTGCCGCGGGGTTGCTCTACTTCCTCGCGCTCCTGTCCCACCTCGTCGAATGGGCATCGCTGCGCAAGGTGCCGGTCGCGACCGGCGCGCGCGCCCGCGCCTCGATCGACATCCCCGGCGGGGTCGCCGTCGCGACCGGTCCGGACGGCGAGGAGGCGGAGGGCCGCGCCCGGCGGACGGCACTCTTCGGCCGCCTCGGCTTCCTGCTCACCTGCCTCGCGGTGCTGGTGCAGGCCGTGGCGCTCTTCGCGCGGGGCATGGCTGCGGACCCCAACCGGGTGCCGTGGGGCAACATGTACGAGTTCACGCTGACCGGCACGTTCGTGGTCGCGGCGCTGTACGTCGCGCTCTACCGCAAGTTCCGGCTGGCCTGGATGGCCCCGATCGTGCTGACGTTCGTGCTGACGGTCCTGATGGTGGCCGCGATCTGGCTCTACGCGCCGGTCGCACCGCTGACCGAGGCGCTCACGTCGTACTGGCTGGTGATCCACGTCGTCTCCGCGATCATCGCGACCGGCGCGTTCACCCTCGGTGGCATCACCTCCGCGCTCTACCTGGTCAAGGAGCGGTCGCTGGCGAAGAAGGGGCCGCAGCAGACCGGCTACGTCGCGCGGCTGCCGGAGCCCGAGGCGCTGGACCGGGTCTCCTACCGGCTGCACGCCTTCGGCTTCCCGGTGTGGACCTTCGCGGTGCTCATCACCGGACCGATCTGGGCCCACCAGGCCTGGTCGTCGTACTGGAACTGGGACCCGAAGGAGGTCTGGGCGTTCATCACCTGGGTCGTCTACGCGGCGTACCTGCACGCCCGAACGACTGCGGGCTGGAAGGGTCGCAACGCGGCCATCCTCGCGCTGGTCGGCGTCGCGACCCTGTGGTTCAACTTCATCGGGATCAACTACTTCTCGACGACCTCACAGCACTCGTACGCCGGGGGCGCCAGGCAGATCCAGGTCGTCCCGGAGCAGGCCACGTCGAGTCGGGACTTCTGACCACTCCAGTCGGGAGTTCTGACGGTCGAGTCGGGAGTTGTGGACTCCTCGGTGTGCCCGGAACTCCCGACTCAACCGTGCGAATGTCCCGACTCAACCGGTCAGAAGTCCGGACTCAACCTGTCAGGGAGACTCGGGGTCCTCGGGGTGCTTGCGCTTCCGGTCGAGGTCGCGCAGGAAGTCGGGGTCGTCGTCGGGACCGATGAAGCGAGGCGGCTGCGCGCGCTTGGGGCGCGGCTTCGGCGTGGGTGCGATGCCGCGGCGCTGGATCGCGCGCGTCGTCAGGTAGACCGCGACCGCGACCAGGATCACCACCAGGAGGAACTTCAACACCCCTCCAGCCTAGGGGCCACCTGGTCACGGCCTACCCTGAACCCGTGAAGGAGTTCTGGATCTACACCCTGCTGCGCGTCGTGCTCTTCCTGGCGTCGCTCGGGATCGTGATCGGCGCGTGGGTCCTGGCCACCGGCCAGGTGCCGCTGCTCTGGGCGATCATCATCGCCTTCGTGATGAGCGGGATCGGCTCGTACTTCCTGCTCAACCACCAGCGCGAGGCGCTCGCCCGCCGGGTGCAGACCCGCGCCGAGACGATGACGGCCAAGATGGACGAGATGCGCGCCAAGGAGGACGCGGACGACTGAGTCGTCTCTCGCAGGAGGTCGATCAGCGCTTGCGGCGGTTGAGCTGCCGGTCGATCCGGTTGCGGTCCTGACCGAGCAGCTTGGCCAGCAGCGGTCCACGGAAGCGGTACGCCGCGAAGCCGGCGACCACGATCAGCACGAGGATCCAGAACATGCCTCGAGCGTACGCCGGGCGTGGGCGGCCGGTCGGCAGCTAGCCGCAGAAGATCAGCGCGCCCGCGACCAGCACGGCCCAGAGCAGCTCTGCGAGGCCGGTCTCCTGCAGCACCGGGATCAGGCCCGGACCGACGGCGCCCCCGAGGACGGTGCGGGTCGCCGGGAGCGCCAGCACCAGGAAGCCGAGGCCGACGAGCACGCACCACGACGTGACCACCGCGACCCCGACCACCGCGACCGCGGCGACGAGCACGAGCACTGCGTAGAGCAGCCGGGTGCGCCGGTCGCCGAGCACCACCGCCAGGGTGCGCTTGCCGGCGACGGTGTCGGTCGGGATGTCGCGCAGGTTGTTGGCGACCAGGATCGCGCAGGCCAGGGCCCCGATCCCGACGGCCGCCCAGAGCGCGGCCCACTCCCAGGTCTCGGTCTGGACGTACGTCGTGCCCACGACCGCGACGAGCCCGAAGAAGACGAACACCATGACCTCGCCGAGGCCGAGGTAGCCGTACGGCTTGGAGCCGCCGGTGTAGAACCACGCGGCCAGCACGGATACGACGCCGACGGCCAGCAGCCACCAGGCGGTGGTCGCGGCCAGTGCCAGGCCCGCGACCGCGGCCACGCCGAAGGCCAGGAACGCCGCCCGCTTCACCGCAGCGGCGGGTGCGGCTCCCGACCCGACCAGCCGCAGCGGACCGACCCGGTCGGCGTCGGTGCCGCGGATGCCGTCGGAGTAGTCGTTGGCGTAGTTGACCGCCACCTGGAGCGCGAGTGCGACCACGAGCGCGAGCAGCGCCTTCCACCACACGACGCTGTCGACGTACGCCGCGACGCCGGTGCCGGCGAGCACGGGGGACACGGCTGCGGGGAGGGTGCGGGGTCGCGCGCCGGCGAGCCACTGTGCGGGAGTTGCCACAACGGAGGATTCAAGCAGCCGTGGACCGGAGGGTGGGCATCCAGGCCTCGGGTCGCCCAGGACTAGGGTCGGTCGCGTGAACTCCGCCCGGCCCGCGCGCGCCACGATCGACCGGCTGCGCGAGTGGCTCGCGGCCGAGGATCCCGGGCCGTGGGTCGTCGAGACGTCGGGCTCGACGGGCCGTCCGAAGCGGGTCGTGCTGTCGCGCGGGGCCGTGCTCGCCTCGGTCGCGGCCAGCGCCCGGCGGGTCGGCGGGTCGGGTCGCTGGCTGCTCGCGCTGCCGGCGTCGTACGTCGCGGGGGTGCAGGTCGTCTGCCGCAGCCTGGTCGCCGGTCACGAGCCGGTGCTGCTGGACGAGCACCCGTCGTTCGCGGCGGCGACCGCTGCGCTCGGCGAGGGCCCGCGCTTCGTGTCCCTGGTGCCCACGCAGCTCCACCGCCTGCTCGAGACCGACGCCGACGCGCTGCGCAGCTTTCACACCGTGCTGCTCGGCGGCGGCCCGGCCGACGTCGGGCTGCGACAGCGCGCGGCCGGGGCCGGGGTACGGGTGGTCGCGACCTACGGCTCGGCGGAGACCGCGGGCGGGTGCGTCTACGACGGCTACGCGCTCGACGGCGTCGCGATCGCGATCGACGCCGGGGGCCGGGTCCGGATCGCCGGGCCGACGCTCTTCGAGCGGTACGACGGCGACCCCGACCTGAGCGCCGAGGTGCTGGTCGACGGCTGGTTCCTGACCTCCGACGCCGGCCGGCTCGACGAGGACGGCCGGCTGCACGTGCTCGGCCGGATCGACGACATGGTCGTCAGCGGCGGCGTCAACGTGCCGGCCCCGGCCGTGGCCGCCCGCCTTCGTGAGCACCCCGGGGTCGAGGCGGCCGAGGTGCTCGGCGTACCCGACGAGGAGTGGGGCCACCGGCTCGTCGCCTTCGTGGTCGGCGAGGTGTCGCTGGACGACGCCCGGTCCTGGGTGGGCGAGACGCACGCCCGCTCCTGGGCGCCCCGGCAGGTGGTCGTGCTCGACGAGATCCCGCTGCTGGCGAACGGCAAGCCCGACCGGATCACGTTGCGAGGTCTGGCATGAGGGTGTGGTCGCTGCCGATGCGCACGAAGTTCCGCGGCATCACCGTCCGCGAGGGCGTGCTGATCCGTGGCGCGGCCGGCTGGGGCGAGTGGAGCCCCTTCCTGGAGTACGACGCCGCCGTCGCCGAGCCCTGGCTGCGCTGCGCCGAGGAGGCCGCCGCCGGTGACTGGCCGGCGCCGCTGCGTGACCGCGTGCCCGTGAACGTCACCGTGCCCGCCGTCGGGCCCGAGCAGGCGCACGCGGTCGTGCTGCGCGGCGGCTGCCGCACGGCGAAGGTCAAGGTCGCCGAACCCGGACAGACCCTCGCCGACGACCAGGCCCGACTCGAGGCGGTGCGCGACGCGATCGGCCCCGACGGCCGGATCCGCGTCGACGCCAACGGGCTCTGGGACGTCGACACCGCCGTCACCGCCATCGGCGTCCTCGATCGGGCCGCCGCCGGGCTGGAGTACGTCGAGCAGCCGGTCGCGAGCGTCGAGGACCTGGCCCTCGTACGCCGTGCCGTCGACGTGCCCATCGCTGCCGACGAGTCCATCCGCCGAGCAGCCGACCCCTACCGGGTGCGAGACCTCGAGGCGGCCGACGTCGCGGTGCTGAAGGTGCAGCCGCTCGGCGGCGTACGCGCGTGCCTGCGGATCGCCGAGGACATCGGGCTGCCGGTGGTGGTCTCCTCGGCGCTGGAGACGTCGATCGGGATCGCGGCGGGCGTCGCGCTGGCGGCCGCGCTGCCCGAGCTGCCGTACGCCTGCGGTCTCGCCACCGTCCAGCTGCTGACGGCGGACGTCGTGGACTGAGTCGCTGCTGCCGGTCGACGGCGCGCTGCCGGTGCGCGCTCCGGTCGTCGACGAGTCGCTGCTGCGAGCGGTACGCCGCCGCGCCCGACCGGGTCGCCCACTGGGAGGCCCGGTTGGCCGAGGTGCTGGCCCTGCGGAGCGACCGGCTGCGGCAGGATCGTCGCTCGTGAACGCCACCGACACCGCGCGCGCCGTCATCACGGCGCTGATCGAGGCCGGCGTCACCGAGGTCGTCATCGCGCCGGGCTCGCGCAATGCCCCGCTGAGCTTCGCGGCGTACGACGCCGCCACCGCCGGCCTGGTCCGGCTGCACACCCGCATCGACGAGCGCAGCGCCGGGTTCCTGGCCCTGGGGCTGAGCAAGAACGGCCACCGCGCCGCGGTCGTGTGCACCTCCGGCACCGGGGTCGCCAACCTGCATCCGGCCGTCCTCGAGGCCGCGCACGCCGGGGTGCCGCTGGTCGTCGTCACCGCCGACCGGCCGGCCCGGCTGCGCGGCACCAACGCCAACCAGACCACGGATCAGATCGGCATCTTCGGGCCGCTGGTCCCGACCCAGGACCGCCGGCGACCTCGACCTCGCCGGCTTCCAGCCCGTCCATCTCAACGTCGCGCTCGACGATCCGCTGCTGCCCGAGGACCGCTGGCAGCCGGAGGTCGTCCCCGGACCGGGCCCCAGGTCCGCGAGGCCGGCGGTCCAGGTCACGCTCGACGCCGGCCCGCGCACCGTCGTGGTCGCCGGCGACGATGCCGGGCCCGCAGGCCCGGGCGCTCGCCGAGTCCGGCGGCTGGCCGCTGCTCGCCGAGCCCAGCAGTGGCTCCCGCACCGGCGCCAACGCGCTGCGCGCCTACCGCTTGCTCCTGTCCGGGCCCCTGGCCGACCAGATCGAGCGGATCGTCGTCTGCGGGCACCCGACCCTGTCCCGACCGGTCAGCCGGCTGCTCGCCCGGGACGACGTCCACGTCGTCGACACCCCGGCTCGAGGCGTGTGGACCGAGCGACCGTTCCCCGTCGACGAGCGGCTGGCCGTCGTCCCGCACGCGCAGGAGACCGACGACCCGGCCTGGCTCGACGCGTGGCACGCCGCCGACGCCAGCGTCTCCCGGCAGCTCGACGCGCTGCTCGCGGCCGAGCCCGAGCTCACGCCGTACGAGGTCGCCGGCGCGGTCGCCCGAGCACTCCCTCGCGGAGGACTGCTCGTCGTCGGCGCGTCCAGCCCGATCCGCGACCTCGACCTGATGGTGCCTCGCTACGAGGTCGGCGCGCGCCGCAAGGTGATCGCCAACCGCGGCCTGGCCGGCATCGACGGCACCATCTCGACGGCCATCGGCGCGGCACTGGCTCGGCCCGACAGCACGCGCTCGTTCGCGCTGATGGGCGACGTGACCTTCCTGCACGACGCCAACGGCCTCGTCATCGGTCCCGGCGAGCCGGTGCCCGACCTGACGATCGTGGTCGTCAACGACGACGGCGGCTCGATCTTCACGATGCTCGAGCAGGGTGACCCGGCGTACGACGACCGGTTCGACAAGCTCTTCGGCACCCCCCACGGCGTCGACCTCGCCGCGCTCTGCGCCGCGACCCGGACGCCGCACTGGAAGGTCGGCGTCGCTGCCCGAGCTCGAGCAGGCGCTGGCCAGCCCCAACGGCGGGATCGAGGTCGTCGAGGTCGGCGTACGCCGCGACAACCGCCGTGACCTCGACGCCCGGATCCGGGGCTTGACCCCGCAAGCCTGATCAAGCCGGCACTGCGGCCGGGCACCGATGATGGAGCCATGGCCTCAGCCGACACCTTCGCGCAGTTCGTCGACCACCTCGCCGAGGCGCTCGACGACCATGAGATGGGCGCCGACGAGCGGGCCGCGAGGCTGCACTTCTCCCGCTACCACCTCGACCGGATGATCCGGTCGATCGCGGGCGAGCCGCCCGATGCCCTGCGCCGTCGCATCCTGCTCGAGCGCGCGGCGTACCGGATGATCACGACCCCAGCACCGCTCATCGACATCGCGATCGAGGCGGGCTACGGGTCCCACGAGGCGTTCACCCGCGCCTTCACCAGGGCGTACGGCGCCGCGCCGTCCGCCTGGCGCCGCAAGCCCGGGCACCTCCAGATCGAGGCGCCCAGCGACGTCCACTTCCACCCACCCGGCGGCCTTCGGCTGCCGGCGAGAGACCAGGTGACCCCCATGGAGCTCCTCACGAAGATGGTCGAGCACCACGTCTGGCTGACCGGCGAGATGGTCCGTGTCGCCGAGCGGCTGAGCGACGACCAGCTCGACCAGGTGATCGAGCTCGACGTCGACGACGACCGACAGACCATCCGCACCCTGCTGTCCCGGCTGGTCGGCCAGATGGGCATGTGGAACGCCGCCCTCGCGACCCGCGACTACGACTGGTCGGTGGAGGAGCACGAGCCGTTGGGCGCGATGCGCGCGCGGCTGGCCGTCGAGGGCCCGACGTACCTCGCCCACGTCCACGAGGTCGTCGACGCCGGACGCCTCGACGACACGTTCGTCGACGCACTCTGCGAGCCGGCCGAGGTCTTCACGTACGGCGGGATGATCGCCCACGTCCTGACCTTCGCGGCCCACCGCCGCACGCTCGTCGCGCTGGCGCTCGACCGGCACGGGGCCGGCGAGCTCGGTTGGGGCGACCCGATGCGGTGGGTGGCCCAGCCGGCCTGACGCGGCGGCATGACGCTCTGGCATGACGCTCTGGGCGAACGCGTCATGCCGCTGACGCAATCGTCGGCGAAGATGTACGCGTGGAGATCGCCTTCTTGCTGGTTGCCCTCGCGGTCGGAGTGCTGGCCGGGGTGACCGTGGCCGGTCGGATCGGGGTCCCCGCTCCGCTCCTGCTGGTCGTGGCCGGGGTGGCGGCATCCTTCCTCCCGTTCGTGCCGCAGATCCACCTCGAGCCCGAGGTCGTGCTCTTCGGGCTGCTGCCCCCGCTGCTCTACTCGACCTCGATCTCGTCGTCGCTGGTCGACTTCAACGCCAACCGTCGCTCGATCCTGCTGCTGTCGGTGGGACTGGTGCTCTTCACCACCCTGGGCGTCGGCTGGCTGGTGCACCTGATGGTGCCGGGCGTCTCGTGGCCGATCGCCTTCGCGCTGGGAGCGGTCGTCGCGCCGCCCGACGCGGTGGCCGCGACCGCGGTCGGACGCAAGGTCGGGCTGCCACGTCGGATCGTGACGATCCTCGAGGGGGAGTCGCTCTTCAACGACGCGACGGCGCTGGTCGCACTGCGCACGGCGCTCGGGGTCAGCATCGTCGGCCACGTCAGCGGCTGGCACATCGGCTGGGACTTCCTGCGGGCGGCCGGTGGCGGTGTGCTGGTGGGCCTGCTCGGGTTCCTGCTCGTCGGCTGGCTGCGCAAGCGGATCAAGGACCCGGTGCTCGACGTCGGTCTGTCGTTCGTGATCCCGTTCGCGTGCTTCCTCGCTGCGGAGGAGATCCACGCCTCGGGCGTCGTCGCGGTCGTCGTGGCCGGCCTGCTGCTCGGTCACCAGGCGCCCGTCCTGCAGACGGCCCAGTCCCGGATCGCCGAGCGCATCAACTGGCGCACGATCGCGTTCCTGCTCGAGAACACCGTCTTCGCCCTGATCGGGCTCCAGGCGCAGTGGCTCTACCAGGACCTCGCCGACAGCCAGATGTCGGCCGGCCGGATCGTCGCCGTCTGCCTGATGACGCTGGTCGCGGTGATCGCGCTGCGGATGGTCTGGGTCTTCGCGGCCCGCTACGCGCTGGTGCGGCCCACCAACGCCGACGGCACCCGTCACGTCCCCCCTCGCTCCTTCACGTTCCTGCTCGGCTGGGCAGGCATGCGTGGGGTGGTCACGCTCGCGGCCGCCTTCCTGATCCCCAACAACACCGCCGACCGCGAGGTGCTCTTCGCCATCGCCTTCACCGTGGTGGCGGGCACGCTGCTGATCCAGGGACTGACGCTCCCGTGGTTCGCCCGGGTGCTCAAGGTCCCGTCGCCGGACCCGCTCGACGACGCCTTGGCGCGCGCGACGCTCCTCCAACAGGCGTCCAAGGCGGCGCTGAAGGAGCTCGACAAGATCGAGTACGACGACCAGACCGGTGTCTGCGAGCTGATCCGCCAGCGCCTCGACCAGCGCAACTTCGCTGCGTGGGAGCGACTCGGCACGACCGCCGACCAGGAGTCGCCGGCGGCGCTCTACTACCGGATCCGGATGCAGATGATCGGCGCCGAGCGGCGTCGGATCCTGGAGATCCGCAAGTCCGGCACCGTCGCCTCGGAGGTGATCGCCGACGTGCTCGCCTCGCTCGACGTCGAGGAGTCGATGCTCGACAGTGCGGAGCAGGAGCGCGACGAGGCGGCGTCGTACGCGAGCCGTCGATGGACGACGGGTGACGTCTGCGACGACCTGCTGGCCTACCCGGTCGCCGACGTGCCGAGCGGCGAGTTCTGCCAGGGCTGCCTGGACGACGGCACGATGTGGGTGGCCCTGCGGCGCTGCCTGGAGTGCGGCAACGTCGCGTGCTGCGACTCCTCACCCCTGCAGCACGCTACGGCGCACTTCCACGACACCGCGCACGCCGTCATGCAGTCGGTCGAGCCCGGCGAGGACTGGCGCTGGTGCTACGTCCACCACCTGACGGCCTGATCAACCCCCTGGTGTGAACCGGATCGGGAACGACAGCGCCCCGGTGTTGCCCGAGACCGGCAGCCACCGACCGGGACCGTCGGGTACGGCGTCGGGCATCCGTCTCGCAAGAAGTGGCAGCGCAACGGCCATGTCCGTGCGCGCGACGAAGTGGCCCAGGCAGTGGTGCACGCCGGCGCCGAAGCCGTGGTGGGGCGGCCGCTGCTCGGTGATGTCGAAGGCGGGGTCGGGCATCGCCGACGGGTCGGTGCCGGCGCTGTGCGACAGCATCTGCACGATGCCGCCCTGCGGGATGTGCAGTCCTTGGAAGTCCACGTCCTCCAGCGCCTCGCGGGTCACCCAGGTGACGGTCGGGTTGACCCGCATCACCTCCTCGACGGCGTTCTCGCCCAGCTCCGGGCGTTCCCCGAGCAGCCGCCACTGGTCGGGGTGCTGCAGGAGGGTCTGGACGGCGAGACCGAGCTGGTTGCGCGTCGTCTCCATGCCGGCGAAGGCGAGGAACACCAGCGCCACCCCGAGCTCGTGCTCGGTGAGCCGGTCGCCGTCGTCGGTGGCCTGCACGAGCGTCGTCACCAGGTCGTCCTGCGGGTACGCGCGCCGGTCGGCGACCACCTCCCCGACGTACGCGTAGAGGCCGGAGAGGGCTGCCTCGATCTTCGGCACCTGGTTGCCGACGTCGATCGAGAACGACGCCCCCAGGTCGTCGGCCCACTGCGCGACCTGGTGCCAGTTGTCCTCGGGCAGGCCGAGCAGCACGCAGATGATGCGGGCGGCGTACGGCTCCGCGAACTCGCTGATCAGCTCGACCGAGCCGCGATCGGCGAAGCCGTCGATCAGCTCGTCGGCGAGCGCCTGGAAGCGTGGTCGCATCGCTGCGATCGTCTTGTTGCGGAAGGCCGGCATGAGGAGCCGTCGGATCCGGGCATGGTCGTCGCCCTCGAGACTGAGCAGGGTCTCCTGCCACCAGTCGGAGAACAGCCCGGAGTGGATCCCGTTCTGGGAGGGCCAGCGCGCGTTGCCCTGGCGGAACCGTCGGTCGCGCAGCAGCGCGCTCACCTCGGCGTGCCGCAGCACCGCCCAGCCCCAGTTGGTCTCGACGTACCAGCCCTGGTCGCGCGCGGAGTGCACGGCGGCGGAGGTGACGTCGAAGGTCGGGTCGGACAGGTCGAAGTAGGTCACTCGTGGGGAGCTCATCGTCGGACCATCCTGATCTCCCAGGTGCCGAGGTCGTCGTAGTGCTCGCGGGCGCCGTCGGCGACGAAGCCGTTGCGGGCGTAGAAGCCGCGGGCGCGGGCGTTGTCCTCGAGGACCCACAGCGAGCACGCCTGCGCGGGTCGTACGGCGTCCCACAGCCGCTGGCCGAGACCGGTGCCCCACCAGGCGGCGCGGGTGTAGATCGCGTAGAGCTCGGCCGGGGTCGGGGCGTCGGGATCGCGGTTGTCGCCGGCCACCGCGAAGCCGACCAGCTCGCCGTCCGCCTCGGCCAGCACCCGCGGCGGTCCCTCGACGAGCTGGCGCGTCCACGCCGACACGAAGCGGTCCGTCGTCGCCAGTCGCTCGGCGAGCAGCCCCGGATCGGCGTACGGCGTATAGGCCTCGCGCCAGCACTCGATGTGCAGCGCGGCGCCCGCCTCGGCATCGGCCGGTACGGCGGGGCGCAGCTCGACGGCGGCGGGAAGGCTCACGCCTGCATCGTAGGGAGGACTACGTTGGCGGCATGAGGATCACGAAGTTCGGACACGCCTGCGTCCGCATCGAGCACGACGGCACGACCATCGTTCTCGACCCGGGCGTCTTCACCGACCCGGAGGCCGTGGACGGCGCCGACGCGGTGCTGATCACCCACGAGCACCCCGACCACTACCTCCCCGACAACCTGCTCGCCGCCGACGCCCCGGTCTTCACGATCGACGCCGTCGCGGCCAAGATCCGCGAGGACGCCCCGGCCCTGGCCGAGCGGCTGAGCGTCGTGGCGCCGGGGGAGACCTTCCAGGTCGGCGCGCTGCCGGTGCGCGCCGTCGGCGAGATGCACGCGATCATCCACCCGGAGCTCCCGCGGCTCTTCAACAGTGGCTACGTCATCAGCGCCGGCGACCAGAAGATATACCACCCCGGCGACTCGCTGACCGAGCCCGGCGAGGACATCGACGTGCTGCTCGTGCCGTCCTCGGCGCCGTGGCTCAAGGCGTCCGAGGCGATCGAGTTCGCCCGCGCCGTGAGGGCCCCGCGCAACCTCGCGATCCACGACCGGATCTACAGCGACGCCGGGCACGGCTTCCTCGAGATGCAGATGAACCTCTTCCTCCCCGACGCCGGGCAGGAGTACCTGCGGCGCGCTGACGGGGAGGACCTCTGAGGGCCTCCAGCCGAGGGCTGACGGGCAAAACTGCAGGCTGACCCGGGGAGTTCTGCCTGTCAGGGGCCAGTTTCCCCGGTCGGCCGGGGAAATCCCCCCTCGCGGCTCAGCCTGAGGTGAGCGCGTCCCGCACCGGCACGAACTTCGCCTGCGCCTCGGCCAGCTCGGCCTCGGGGTCGGAGTCGGCGACGATGCCGCAGCCGGCGAAGAGGCGCACGGTGTCGCCGGAGAGCCGGGCCGAGCGCAGCGCGATGCCCCACTCGCCGTCGCCGCTGGAGTCGATCCAGCCGACCGGGCCGGCGTAGCGGTCGCGGTCCATGCCCTCGATCTCGGCGATCAGCGCGGTCGCGACCGGGGTGGGGGTGCCGCCGACGGCGGCGGAGGGGTGCAGCGCCTCGGCCAGCTGGAGCGAGGAGACCGTGGCGGCGTCGTGCACGACCCCGGCGACGTCGGTGGCCAGGTGCATGACGTTGGGCAGATGCAGGACGAACGGCGCCTCGGGCACGTTCATCGAGGAGCAGTGCGGCTCGAGGGCGTCGGCCACGGAGCGTACGGCGTACTCGTGCTCCTCGAGGTCCTTCGACGACCGGGCCAGGGTCGCGGCGAGGGCGAGGTCGCGCTCGTCGTCGCCGGTACGCCGGATCGTGCCGGCCAGCACCCGTGAGGTGACCAGGCCGCGCTCGCGGCGTACGAGCATCTCGGGCGTCGCGCCGAACATGCCGTCCACGTGGAAGGTCCAGCACATCGGGTAGGTCTCGGTGAGGCGGCGCAGCGGCCACCTCACGTCGATCGGGGCGTCGGCGGTCGCGACCAGGTCGCGGGCCAGGACGACCTTCTCGAGGTCGGCGCGGCTGATCCGGGCGACGGCGTCGGCGACGACCGACATCCACTGCTCGCCGTTGAGGGCGCCGTCCGCGAAGCTCACGCCGGTCGGCGCCACCGGCGCGTCGGCGAGCTCGAGCGAGGGGACCGGCTCGTCGCCGACGACGGTGAGCCAGGCGATGTCGCCGCGACGGCCGACGACCACACGGGGCACGACCAGCACGGACTCGCCCGGCCCGTCGGAGAAGGTGAAGGTGCCGAAGGCCACCGGCCCGGTGCCCGGTTCGTTGACCTCGTCGTGCACGACCGCCCGGGCGGTCGTCTCGCCCCACCACTTGTCGGCGTCCGCGAAGCGGGTCACGCCATGGGTGCGGACCTCGGCGGCCACACCCCAGCCGACCAGACCGTCGCCGCGGCGCAGCCACGTCACCGGACGGTCGGTGGGGACCAGGTCGAGGAGTCGGGTCGCCTCCGCCAGGGCGAGGCGGGAGGTGCGCACGGTCAGCGTCACGCGCCGAGACTACCCACGGACCCGACGGAACCCCGTCTCGGGCGGGCTAGTAGCGTCGGAGCGCGTGAGCACCCCCACAGACGCCGGCCGCACCCCCACCTGGGTCGGGATCCTCCTCGGTCTGCTGATCCTCGGCGCGATGGCCGCCTTCGCGATCGGACTGCCCAAGGCGCACGGCGACGAGGCCTCCGAGCAGAGCGTCGAGAAGCTGGACCTGTCGCTGCCGGACAAGCTCCCCGGCGGGTACGTCGCCTCCGATGACCCGGCCGCGTTCGCGGGGGGCGAGCTGGCCGACCAGGCCGACGAGATCGTGAAGCAGGAGCAGGCCGCCCGCGAGCACGGCGACCAGGTGCTTCCCGACGTGCTCGGCACGTCAGCGGTGACCCGGACCTACGTCGCCAACGGCACCGAGGCGGTCTTCGTGCAGGCGTTCCAGTCCACGGGCGGTGCGTTCGCGCCCAACAGCCTGCCCGACCCCGCCAGCACCGGAGGCCAGGCGAGCACCGAGCTGACCAAGGTCGGCGACGGTGCCTGCATCCTGAGCTACGGCCAGGCGCAGGCCGAGGGCCAGGCGCCTCCGGTGGCCTTCAGCCAGTGCCAGGTGACCCACGACCAGGTGACCGTGCAGATCGGCTCGTCCGCCGTGGCCGCCAAGGACCTCGTGGCCGTCGCCGACGACCTGATCGACGCCCTTCAGAAGAACTGACGCCGGTCAGGACCAGTAGACGACGACCCTGTCGCCGACCCGCACCTGCTCGAAGAGGTGCGCGATGCCGTCGCGGTCGCGGATGTTGACGCAGCCGTGGGACGCACCGCCGTACCCGCGCGCGGCGAAGTCCGACGAGTAGTGCACGGCCTGACCGCCCGAGAAGAACATCGCGTACGGCATCGCCGACCCGTAGAGCTTCGAGACGTGGTCGATGCTCTTGACGTAGACGTGGAAGACGCCGTCGCGCGTGGGGGTGCCGGACGCCCCGAACCGGGTGTCGAGCGTCTGCTGTACGTGGCCGTCGACGACGAAGCGCAGCGTCGAGCTGGACTTGTCGATGCACAGCACTCGCCCGGTCCGGCAGCGCGGGTCGAGCGCGCCGGGCTGATTGCCGCGGTTGTGCAGCTCGGCGGTGCTGGGCTCGGTCGTCATCGAGGTCAGCCGGTCGAGCGTGCGCCGGTCGACCTCCCCGGTGACCGGGATCTCGCGCTTGGCCTGGAAGCCGCGTACGGCGTCGCGCGTCACGTCGCCGTACGTCCCGGTGACGTCCGCGCTGAACCACGCGATCTGCTTCAACCGGGCCTGCAGCTCGCGCACCTGCTTGCCGTCGTCACCCGGGCCGACCAGCCGCGGGCCCGGGGTGAGCTGGGGCTGGGGCTTTGGCTGGGGCTTCGGCTGGGGCTTCGGGGTCGCCGTGTGCGTGGGTGCCGGCGTCACGACCGCTGAGGGCGATGCGGACGGTGTGGGTGTCGCGACCGGAGTGGGCTCCGGCGCGCCGGGCGTCCCGGTGGCGGAGGGGTGCGCCGTCGGCCGGTCGCTCACGGCATAGCCCGCGACGAAGGCGGCGGTGCACAGCAGAGCGGCCGTGGCGACGGCGAGCAGCAGGCGGCGCAGGAACAGCATGAGCTCTCCCAGGGGAAGGTAGGTGAGTCCGACACGAGGGTGACGCCCCGAGGCGCCACTCGGTTGCATCCGAGCGGCGCGGCGGCGGTGTCGTGACCAACCTGTGACCGAGCGCACCGCGGACCGGCCGGTTCCCGCGGCGTACGGCGGCCTCAGTAGTCTCTGCCCCGTGGTCCGTGCAGAGCTCGACAAGCAGCCGTCCGACGTCCGTCGCATGTTCGACGCGGTCGCCCGACGCTACGACGTCACCAACGACGTGCTCTCGCTCGGCCAGGACCGCAACTGGCGCAAGGCCGTCATCGCCGCGGTCGACCCGCGGCCGGGTGAGCGGGTCCTCGACCTCGCCGCCGGCACCGGTACGTCGAGCCAGCCCTTCGCCGACCGGGGCGCGACCGTGGTCCCGTGCGACTTCTCCCTCGGCATGCTGCAGGTCGGCAAACGGGCCAAGCCGCACCTGCCGTTCACCGCCGGAGACGGCACCCAGCTGCCCTTCGCCGACGACACGTTCGACGCGGTGACGATCTCCTTCGGCCTGCGCAACATCGTCGACCCCGAGGCGGGGCTGCGTGAGCTGCGCCGGGTCACCCGCCCGGGCGGCCGGCTGGTCGTGTGCGAGTTCAGCCACCCGACCTGGGCACCCTTCCGCACGGTCTACCTCGAGTACCTGATGAAGGCGCTGCCGCCGATCGCGCGGGCCGTCTCCTCGGCCCCCGACGCGTACGTCTACCTCGCCGAGTCGATCCGCGCCTGGCCCGACCAGCGGGGT
Organism: uncultured Actinomycetota bacterium; assembly: GCA_963717855.1. Classification (GTDB taxonomy): domain Bacteria; phylum Actinomycetota; class Actinomycetes; order Propionibacteriales; family Nocardioidaceae; genus Nocardioides. The sequence goes on from CAVQXF010000003.1 coordinate 177,076, forward strand.
CTCGCCACGCTGATCGCGGCGGCAGGCTGGGACGCCCCGCAGTGGCGCGACCTCTCCGGCGGCATCGTCGCCCTGCACCGGGCGACGCGCTGACTCCACGGCCGCCTCACACCCCGAATTAACGCACGTCCTTGTTGACTAAATCCCCAGGTCAGCGCTGATTTTCGGGACCTTCGGCAGTAATCGGCATCTCGTCCCCACCCTCGCGTGCGCCGTCGGATCTGGAGTGGTTAACTGTGTTCCGCGCCACTAGTGATTCAATTCACAAAGTCACAAAACGGCCTTCAGGGGCCCGTCCGGGCGCAGCGGCAGAGGGAAGGAACGCGAGGCATGGAGCTCTACATCCCGGTCCTGGCGCTGGCGCTCCTCGCCGCTCTCTTCGCGATCGGCTCGGTCGCGATGAGCTCCGTCATCGGGCCCAGGCGCTACAACCGCGCGAAGCTGGACTCCTACGAGTGTGGCATCGAGCCGACGCCGCAGCCGGTCGGCGGTGGCCGCTTCCCGGTGAAGTACTACATCACCGCGATGCTCTTCATCGTCTTCGACATCGAGATCATCTTCCTCTACCCGTGGGCGGTGCGCTTCGACGCCCTGAAGCTCTTCGGGCTGGTCGAGATGGTCATCTTCATCGCCACCGTCTTCGTCGCCTTCGCGTACGTGTGGCGTCGCGGCGGCCTCGAATGGGACTGAGGCTCACGATGCACGCACGCTGCCTTCGTTCAGAGAGGTGACTGAGACATGGGAATCGAAGAGAAGCTCCCCAGTGGCGTCCTGCTGACCACCGTCGAGGGGGTCGCGGGCTACATGCGCAAGGCGTCCTTCTGGCCGGCCACCTTCGGCCTGGCCTGCTGCGCCATCGAGATGATGACGTCCGGCGGCCCCAAGTACGACCTGGCCCGCTTCGGCATGGAGGTCTTCCGCGCCAGCCCTCGCCAGGCCGACCTGATGATCGTGGCCGGCCGGGTGAGTCAGAAGATGGCGCCGGTCCTGCGCCAGATCTACGACCAGATGGCCGAGCCCAAGTACGTCCTCGCGATGGGCGTCTGCGCCAGCAGCGGCGGCATGTTCAACAACTACGCCATCGTCCAGGGCGTCGACCACGTCGTGCCCGTCGACATGTACCTCCCGGGCTGCCCGCCCCGCCCCGAGATGCTCATCGACGCGATCCTCAAGCTGCACGACCAGGTGCAGCACACCAAGCTCGGCGCCAACCGCCTCGCCGAGATCGAGACGCTCGAGACCCAGGCCCTGCAGGCGCTGCCGACCTCCGAGATGCGGGGCCAGCTCCGATGAGCGACGACAAGACCCCCGCACAGCCCGCCGTCGAGCAGTCGCCCGAGAACGTCCCGGCGCCCACCGGTGAGGTCCGGCAGGTCGGCGTACGTCAGGGCATGTTCGGCACCCACGGCACCGGCGACACCAGCGGGTACGGCGGGCTCACGCAGGCGATCGTCTACCCCGGCGACGCCCAGCGGCCGTTCGGCGGCTGGTTCGACGAGGTCGCCGACGCGCTCGAGCAGGCCGGAGCCGATACCGGGCTCGAGCTCGCGACACCGCGCGTGGTCATCCACCGCGGCGAGATCACCTTCCACGTGCGCCGCGAGGACCTGCCGGTCGTCGCGAAGGTGCTGCGCGACGAGCCGCGGCTGCGCTTCGAGCTCTGCACGGGCGTCAGCGGGGTCCACTACCCGGCCGACACCGGCGCGGAGCTGCACGCGGTCTACCACCTGCTCTCGATGACCCACAACCGCCGGATCCGGGTCGAGGTCACCGCCCCCGACGCCGACCCGCACATCCCGTCGATCGTGGCGACCTACCCCACCAACGACTGGCACGAGCGCGAGGCGTTCGACATGTTCGGGATCGTCTTCGACGGTCACCCCGCACTCACGCGCATCCTGATGCCCGACGACTGGCCGGGCCACCCCCAGCGCAAGGACTACCCGCTGGGTGGCATCCCCGTGGAGTACAAGGGCGCGACGGTCCCGCCGCCCGACGAGCGCAGGAGCTATTCATGACTGCTGATCAAGATCTGTACGCCGGCAGCAACGACACGTCCGAGGGCCGGGTCTTCACGGTCACCGGGCAGGACTGGGACTCGATCGTCGACGGTCTCGGCGTCATGGACGACGAGAGCGCCGACGAGCGGATCGTCGTCAACATGGGGCCGCAGCACCCGTCGACGCACGGCGTCCTCCGCCTGATCCTCGAGCTCGAGGGCGAGACGGTGACCGAGGCCCGCTGCGGCATCGGCTACCTGCACACCGGCATCGAGAAGAACATGGAGTACCGCTCCTGGGTGCAGGGCGTCACGTTCTGCACGCGGATGGACTACCTCTCGCCGTTCTACAACGAGATGACCTACGTCCTCGGCGTGGAGCGGCTGCTCGACATCGAGGACCAGGTCCCCGAGAAGGCCGAGGTGATGCGGGTCCTGCTCATGGAGCTCAACCGCATCTCCTCCCACCTGGTCTGCATCGCCACCGGCGGCATGGAGATCGGCGCCCTGACCGTGATGACGATCGGCTTCCGCGAGCGCGAGCTGGTGCTCGACCTCTTCGAGCTGATCACCGGGCTGCGGATGAACCACGCGTTCATCCGTCCCGGCGGCGTCGCCCAGGACCTGCCGCCCGGCGCCCTCGACGAGATCCGCAGCTTCGTCGCCCTGATGAAGAAGCGGCTCCCCGAGTACGCCGACCTCTGCAACGCCAACCCGATCTTCAAGGCCCGCCTCGAGGGAGTCGGGCACCTCGACCTCGCCGGGTGCCTGGCACTGGGCCTGACCGGCCCGGTGCTCCGCAGCACCGGCTACCCCTGGGACCTGCGCAAGACCCAGCCCTACAGCGGCTACGAGACCTACGACTTCGACGTGCAGACCTGGGACACCGCCGACTCGTACGGCCGCTTCCGGATCCGCCTGGCCGAGATGTGGGAGTCGCTGAAGATCATCGAGCAGGCTGCCGACCGGCTGGCCAAGATGGACGGCGCGCCGGTCATGATCGCCGACAAGAAGATCGCCTGGCCCAGCCAGCTTGCGATCGGCAGCGACGGCATGGGCAACAGTCTCGACCACATCCGGCACATCATGGGTGAGTCGATGGAGGCGCTGATCCACCACTTCAAGCTGGTGACCGAGGGCTTCAAGGTCCCGCCCGGCCAGGCCTACGTGCCGATCGAGTCTCCCCGCGGCGAGCTCGGCGCGCACGTCGTCTCCGACGGCGGCACCCGCCCCTTCCGGGCGCACTTCCGCGACCCCTCGTTCACGAACCTCCAGGCCACGAGCGTGATGAGCGAGGGCGGCATGGTCGCCGACGTCATCGTCGCGATCGCGTCCATCGACCCCGTGATGGGAGGCGTCGACAGATGAGCCTTGCGCCAGAGACGTACGACGAGCTGCGCGCGATCGGTGCCCGCTACCCCGAGCCTCGCTCGGGCCTGCTGCCTATGCTGCACCTGGTCCAGTCGGTCGAGGGCCGGATCACGCCCGAGGGCATCGAGGCCTGCGCCGACGTCCTCGGCATCACCGCCGCCGACGTCAGCGGGGTCGCGACCTTCTACACGATGTACAAGCGCCGACCGGTCGGCGACTACCACGTCGGGGTCTGCACCAACACGCTCTGCGCGGTGATGGGTGGCGACGAGATCTTCTCGCGGCTCAAGGGCCACCTCGACGTCGGCAACGACGAGACGACCGACGACGGCAAGGTGACGCTCGAGCACATCGAGTGCAACGCGGCCTGCGACTACGCGCCGGTGATGACGGTCAACTGGGAGTTCATGGACAACATGACGCCCGAGTCCGCCGTCCAGCTCGTCGACGACCTGCGCTCCGGCAACGAGGTCCAGTCGACCCGAGGCCCGCGCATCGTCACCTGGCGCGAGGCCGAGCGGGTGCTGGCCGGGTTCCCCGACGACCTCGCCGACGACGGCCCCGGCGCCGGACCGGCGTCGCTGGTCGGCCTCGGCATCGCACGCGAGCGCGGCTGGACCGCCCCGTCGAGCGACGCGGCCGGGTCGACGGACGGTGTCGCCGACACCAAGTCCGAGGCGGTCGAGCAGGCCGACACCGGACGAGCCGAGACCGAGACGAAGCAGGAAGAGGCCAGCGATGACTGACGTGCTGACCCCGGTCCTCACCGACAACTGGGGCGACGACCGCAGCTGGACGCTGGCGTCGTACGCCGGTCGCGGCGGCTACTCCGCCCTCGACAAGGCGTTCGCGATGGAGCCCGACGCGGTGATCGCGGAAGTCAAGGAGTCCGGCCTGCGCGGCCGCGGCGGCGCCGGCTTCCCCACGGGCATGAAGTGGGGCTTCATCCCTCAGGACAACCCGAAGCCGAAGTATCTGGTCGTCAACGCCGACGAGTCCGAGCCGGGGACCTGCAAGGACATCCCGCTGATGATGGCCAGCCCGCACACGCTGGTCGAGGGCGTCATCATCAGCTCCTACGCCATCCGGGCCAACAAGGCGTTCATCTACATCCGCGGCGAGGTGCTCCACGTCATCCGTCGGGTGCAGCGCGCGGTCGAGGAGGCGTACGAGGCTGGATATCTGGGAACCGATATCAACGGTTCTGGATACGACCTGGACATCGTCGTTCACGCGGGTGCTGGTGCTTACATCTGTGGCGAGGAGACGGCGCTGCTCGAGGGGCTCGAGGGTCGCCGCGGACAACCGCGCCTGCGCCCGCCCTTCCCGGCCGTCGCCGGCCTGTACGCGAGCCCCACCGTCATCAACAACGTCGAGTCGATCGCCTCGGTGCCCAGCATCATCGGTCGCGGCCACCAGTGGTTCGCTTCCATGGGCACCGAGAAGTCCAAGGGCTTCGGGATCTTCTCGCTGTCCGGCCACGTGCAGCGGCCCGGCCAGTACGAAGCGCCGCTCGGCATCACGCTGCGCACCCTGATCGACCTCGCCGGCGGTATCCGCGAGGGCCACGAGCTCAAGTTCTGGACCCCCGGTGGCTCCAGCACGCCGCTGCTGACGGCCGAGCACCTCGACGTACCTCTCGACTTCGAGGGCGTCGGCGCCGCCGGCTCCATGCTCGGCACCCGGGCGCTGCAGATCTTCGACGACTCGACCTGCGCCGTACGCGCCGTGCTGCGCTGGACGGAGTTCTACAAGCACGAGTCCTGCGGGAAGTGCACCCCGTGCCGGGAGGGCACCTGGTGGCTGGTGCAGACCCTCGCCGCGCTCGAGAAGGGCCAGGGCAGCGAGGCCGACCTCGACCTGCTGCTCGACCAGTGCGACAACATCCTCGGGCGCTCCTTCTGCGCCCTGGCCGACGGTGCGGTCAGCCCGATCACGAGCTCGATCAAGTACTTCCGCGACGAGTACGTCGCCCACCTCACCGAGGGCGGGTGCCCGTTCGACCCGGCCCGCTCGACCGCCTGGGCAGGACAGGAGGTGACCGCATGACGGTCTCGACAGGCTCGTCCGACCAGGTCGAGAAGACCGACCTGGTGACGCTCACCATCGACGGCGTCCAGGTCAGCGTCGCCAAGGACACCCTGGTGATCCGGGCCGCCGAGCAGGTGGGCGTCCAGATCCCGCGGTTCTGCGACCACCCGCTGCTCGCGCCGGTGGGCGCCTGTCGCCAGTGCCTGGTCGACATCCCCGACGCCGGCAACGGTCGCGGGTTCCCCAAGCCGCAGGCCTCGTGCACGCTGCCGGTCGCCGAGGGCATGGTCGTCAACACCCAGGCCACCAGCGCCGTCGCCGACAAGGCTCAGCAGGGGATCATGGAGTTCCTGCTGATCAACCACCCGCTCGACTGCCCGGTCTGCGACAAGGGCGGCGAGTGCCCGCTGCAGAACCAGGCCATGTCCAACGGGCGCGGTGAGTCCCGCTTCTCCGCCGGCGGCGGTGTGAAGCGGACCTACCCCAAGCCGATCAACATCTCTGCCCAGGTCCTGCTCGACCGTGAGCGCTGCGTGCTGTGCGCCCGCTGCACCCGCTTCTCCGAGCAGATCGCCGGTGACCCGTTCATCGCCCTGATCGAGCGCGGCGCGCTGCAGCAGGTCGGCATCTACGAGCGTGAGCCGTTCGACTCCTACTTCTCCGGCAACACCATCCAGATCTGCCCGGTGGGCGCGCTGACCAGCGCCGACTACCGGTTCCGGTCCCGCCCGTTCGACCTGGTGTCGACGCCCAGCGTCGCCGAGCACGACTCCTGCGGGTCGGCGATCCGGGTCGACCACCGTCGCGGCAAGGTGATGCGTCGCCTGGCCGGCAACGACCCCGAGGTCAACGAGGAGTGGATCAGCGACAAGGACCGCTTCGCGTTCCACTACGCCACCCAGACCGACCGCCTCAGCTACCCGCAGGTGCGCGACGCTCTGCCGGACGGGGGGCAGGGCTCGCTGCGTCCCGCGTCGTGGCCGGAGGCCTTCGCGGTCGCCGCCCGCGGGCTGCACGCCGCCGGCGCCACCGGTGTGCTCACCGGGGGCCGGGTGACCGCCGAGGACGCCTACGCCTACAGCAAGTTCGCGCGGGTGGCCCTCGGCACCAACGACATCGACTTCCGGGCCCGCCCGCTCTCGGCCGAGGAGGCGTCCTTCCTCGCGTCCGAGATCGTGCTGCGCAGCGAGGTGTCGTACGCCGACCTCGAGACTGCCGGGACCGTCGTGCTCGTCGGTCTGGAGCCCGAGGACGAGGCGGCGACGATCTTCCTGCGGCTCCGCAAGGCGAGCATGCACGGCACGACTCGCGTGCTCGCGATCGCGCCGTACGCCACTCGCGGCCTCGCGAAGATGAAGGGCCACCTGGTCCGCACCGCCCCCGGTGACGAGGCCGCCGCGATCGAGGCACTCGTCGAGCAGGGCGAGTTCGGCATCGACACCAACGCTGTGATCCTGGTGGGCGAGCGTCTCGCTACGGTGCCCGGCGCGCTGAGCGCGGCAGCCACCCTGGCCCGCCGTACGGGCGCCCGGCTCGCCTGGGTCCCGCGCCGTGCCGGTGACCGCGGCGCCCTCGAGACCGGCTGCCTGCCCAACCTGCTGCCCGGTGGTCGACCGGTCGCCGACCCGGCTGCCCGAGTGGACGCCGCCGCCGACTGGGGTGTCGGCCACCTGCCCGAGACCGTCGGCCGCGACGCCGACGCGATCGTCGCCGCCCTCGGCTCCGGAGAGCTCGGCGGCCTGGTCATCGGGGGCGTCGACCCCGACGACACCAGCGACCCGGCGGCTACCCGTGCCGCGATCGCGGCGGCCTCGTTCGTCGTCGCGCTCGAGGTCCGTGAGACCGACGTGACCCGAGCCGCCGATGTCGTGTTCCCGGTGGCCCCTCCGGTCGACAAGGCCGGGATGTTCGTCACCTGGGAGGGCCGCCCCCGCACGTTCGACGCGGTCTTCTCCAGCCCGAGCTCGCTGCCCGACCTGCGGATCCTGGCCGGCATCGCCGAGGAGCTCGCCGCGCTCGGCCAGGGCCGGTCGCTCGGCTTCCGCACCACCGTCGAGGCACGCGCTGAGATGGTGGAGATGGGTCCCTGGGACGGCGAGCGAGCGGGTCCCGATACGCCGCCCCAGCTTTCGCCGGAGTCCTCGGCGGCTGCTCGGCCGGCCGGTTCGGACGGGTCCTACGCACTCTCGACCTGGAAGCTGCTGGTCGACAACGGCTCGATGCAGGACGGTGACAAGGCCTACCGTGCCACCGGGCGCTTCCCCGTCGCGCGCGTCTCGGAGGCGACCTACGACGCGCACGGCCCGACCCTCACGCTCACCGGTGACCGGGGCTCGCTGACGCTCCCCGCCGAGGTCGCCGACCTCGGCGACGACGTGGTGTGGGTCCCGGCCAACTCACTGGGCAACGGAGTGCTGGCCGACCTCGCCTCACCCGGCAGCCGGGTGTCGATCGAGACAGGAGCCGACGCATGAGCACCTCGGCAGTGCTGCCCATGGCAGACACCAACCTGTCCGACTTCGGCCACGACGTCTGGTGGGTCATCCTCGTCAAGACCCTGATGATCTTCGTGGTCCTGGTGCTCCTCACGCTCTTCAACATCTGGTGGGAGCGCCGGGTCGTGGCCCGGATGCAGCACCGGATCGGCCCCAACGTCAACGGCCCCTTCGGCCTGCTGCAGTCGCTGGCCGACGGCGTCAAGCTCGCGCTCAAGGAGGACCTCACGCCGAAGGCAGCCGACAAGCTCGTCTTCGTGATCGCGCCGGTGCTCGCCGTGGTCCCGGCCTTCGTGACCTTCAGCGTGATCCCGTTCGGGCCCGAGGTGAACTTCTTCGGCGAGCGCACCCCGCTGCAGCTCACCGACATGCCCGTAGCCGTGCTGTTCGTGATGGCGATCGCCTCGATCGGCATCTACGGCATCGTCCTGGGCGGCTGGTCCAGCGGCTCGACGTACTCCCTGCTCGGCGGCCTGCGCTCGAGCGCCCAGATGATCTCCTACGAGGTCGCGATGGGCCTCGCGCTGGTCGCGGTCTTCCTGTACGCCGGGTCGATGTCGACGTCCGAGATCGTGGACGCCCAGGACGACCTCTGGTTCGGCCTGATCCTGGCGCCGTCGTTCGTCATCTACTGCATCGCGATGGTCGGTGAGACCAACCGGGCGCCGTTCGACCTGCCCGAGGCCGAGGGCGAGCTCGTGGGTGGCTTCCACACCGAGTACAGCTCGTTGAAGTTCGCCCTGTTCTTCCTCGCCGAGTACATCAACATGGCGACGGTGGCAGCGCTCGCGACGACGCTCTTCCTCGGTGGCTGGCACGCGCCGTTCTGGATCGACCACGTGTGGGCCGGCGCCAACGAGGGCTACGTCCCCCTCATCTGGTTCTTCGGCAAGGTCCTCTTCTTCATCTTCATCTTCATCTGGCTGCGCGGCTCGCTGCCACGGCTGCGCTACGACCAGTTCATGGCGTTCGGCTGGAAGCGGCTGATCCCGATCGCGCTGGTGTGGATCGTGGCCGTCGCGACGATCCGCTCGATCTCGCTCGAGGGTGGCATCGACCGGCGCTGGCTGTTGATCGGCATCGGCGTGCTCGCCGTCCTGTTCATCGTCCTCTTCTTCATCGGCGAGACCGAGCAGGAGGACGACGTCGTCGAGCCGGAGGCGATCCCGGGCGGTTTCCCGGTCCCGCCGATGCCGACCGGCGGCGCCGTACGCGGTGCCGCACAGCCGTTGACCTTCGAGGACCGATCACCCATCACGGAGCCTGTCGCTGCGACGCGCAGCGCAGGGGAGGAGATCTGATGGCTGAGCCATCCGAGTCGAAGGGGCTGCGCGAGCAGCTCTGGGACCCGATCGCGGGGTTCGGCGTCACCTTCCGCACCATGTTCAGGAAGGTCGTCACCGAGCAGTACCCCTTCGAGAAGATGCCCACGGCGCCTCGCTTCCACGGCCGGCACCAGCTCAACCGCTGGCCGGACGGGCTCGAGAAGTGCATCGGCTGTGAGCTCTGCGCCTGGGCGTGCCCTGCCGACGCGATCTACGTCGAGGGTGCGTCCAACGACGAGAGCGCCAACGGTGAGGGCCGCTTCAGCCCCGGCGAGCGCTACGGCCGCGTCTACCAGATCAACTACCTGCGCTGCATCCTCTGCGGTCTGTGCATCGAGGCCTGCCCGACCCGGGCGCTGACGATGACCAACGAGTACGAGCTGGCCGACAACAACCGGGCCGACCTGATCTACGAGAAGTCCGACCTGCTCGCTCCGTTGCTGCCCGGCATGGAGCAGCCGCCCCACGCGATGCTGCTCGGCGACGACGACGGCGCCTACTACCGCGGCGAGTTCAGCGCTCCCGCCCCGGCTGCGCGGGAGGCTGACAAGTGATCGCCTTCTGGATCCTCGCGCCGATCATGGTGCTGGCCGCCCTCGGCATCCTTTTCGTCCGCAAGGCGGTGCACGCAGCGCTGCTGCTCGCCGTCGTGATGATCTCCCTGGCGGTGCTGTACGCCGCCCTGGACGCACCGTTCCTGTTCGCGGTGCAGATCATCGTCTACACCGGCGCCATCCTGATGCTCTTCCTCTTCGTGCTGATGCTGGTCGGCGTCGACGCCTCCGACTCCGTCGTCGAGACCATCCGCGGCCAGCGGATCCTCGCGATCGCTGCCGGCGTCGTGCTCGGCACCGGGCTGGTGGTCGGCCTCGGCCAGATCTCGCTCGGGACGGCGGTCGGTCTCGACGACGCCAACGCTCCCGGCAACATCCAGGCGCTCGCCGACATCCTCTTCTCGCGCTACGTGTTCGCGTTCGAGACCACCAGCGCCCTGCTCATCACCGCGGCCGTCGGTGCGATGGTGCTCGCTCACCGCGAGCGCCTCACGCCCAAGTCGCGGCAGCCCGAGCTCGCCGCCCAGCGGGTCAAGGACTACGCCGAGAAGGGCACGCACCTCGGCCCGCTGCCTCCTCCGGGGGTCTACGCCCGCCACAACGCGGTCGACACCCCGGCCCTGCTGCCCGATGGCACGGCGGCCCCGACCTCGGTCTCGCGCGTCCTCGTGGCCCGCGGCACGATCCGGTCGGCGCCCGCGACGGCCGACGCCATCGACGAGATCGAGAAGCAGATCGGCTGGGCTCCGCATGCCGGTGGCAGCGGCAACGCCTCCGCGCCGGCGTCGACCACCGAGGAAGCGCCCGCGACCGGAGGTGAGGAGGAGTGAACATCACCGCGTACGTCGTACTGTCGGCGATCCTCTTCACCATCGGCTGCGTCGGGGTGCTCACCCGGCGCAACGCGATCGTGGTCTTCATGTGCGTCGAGCTGATGCTCAACGCCTCCAACCTCGCGCTGGTCGCCTTCGCCAAGCAGCACGGCAACCTCGACGGCCAGATCGCCGCCTTCTTCGTGATGGTGGTGGCCGCGGCCGAGGTCGTGGTCGGGCTCGCGATCATCATGACCATCTTCCGGACCCGGCGCTCGGCCTCGGTCGACGACGCCAGCCTGCTGAAGTACTGAGGACGGGTTGATGTACGCATTCCACGAGGGCGCCACCATCCCGGTGGTCGACCCGACGGCGGCCGACGGGGTCTTCTCCCTGATGTGGCTGGTGATCGCGCTGCCGCTGGCCGGCGCCGCGGTCCTGCTCATCGGTGGGAAGTACACCGATCGTTGGGGCCACTACCTCGGCACGCTGCTGCCGATCGGGTCCTTCGTCATCAGCCTGACGATGTTCGTGACTCTTCTCGGCCGGGATGGCTCGGACCGCCAGCTCAGCCAGCACCTCTACCAGTGGATCCAGGTCGGCCACCTCGACGTCGGCATGGACCTGCTCTACGACCAGCTGACGGCGCTCTTCCTGCTGCTGATCACCGGCGTCGGATCGCTGATCCACGTCTACTCGATCGGCTACATGGCGCACGACCCGCGCCGGCGCCGGTTCTTCGGCTACCTCAACCTCTTCGTCGCAGCGATGCTGATGCTCGTCCTCTCGGAGAACTACCTCGGGCTCTTCCTCGGCTGGGAGGGCGTCGGCCTGGCGTCGTACCTGCTCATCGGCTTCTGGCAGCACAAGCCCTCCGCCGCGGCGGCCGCGAAGAAGGCCTTCGTGATCAACCGGGTCGGCGACATGGGCCTCTCGCTCGCGATCATGCTCTTCTTCATCACCTTCGGCTCGACCAGCTTCACGGTGATCAGCGCTGGGGCCGGTGAGGCCTCGTCGAAGACGATGACGATCCTCGGCCTGCTGCTCCTGCTCGGTGCCTGCGGCAAGTCCGCGCAGTTCCCGCTGCAGGCGTGGCTCCTGGACGCGATGGAGGGCCCGACCCCGGTGTCGGCGCTCATCCACGCCGCGACCATGGTGACCGCAGGCGTCTACCTGATCGTCCGCTCCAACTTCGTCTTCGAGCTCGCGCCCCACGCGCAGACCGTCGTGGTGATCGTCGCCGTGATCACGCTCCTGTACGGCGCGATCATCGGCTGCGCGAAGGACGACATCAAGAAGGTGCTCGCCGGGTCGACGATGAGCCAGATCGGCTACATGATGCTCGGCGCCGGACTGGGTGTCGCGGGCTACCCGCTCGCGATCTTCCTGCTCCTGGTGCACGGCTTCTTCAAGGCCGACATGTTCCTCGGTGCCGGGTCGGTGATGCACGGCATGGACGACGACGTGGAGATGCGGCACTACGGCTTGCTGCGCAAGGCGATGCCGGTGACGTTCGTGACGTTCGCCTTCGGCTACCTCGCGATCATCGGCTTCCCGCCGTTCGCCGGCTTCTTCTCGAAGGACAAGATCATCGAGGTCGCGCTCGAGCAGAACCTCGTGGCCGGGCTGTTCGCGCTGCTCGGCGCAGGCATCACGGGCTTCTACATGACCCGGCTGATGCTGATGACGTTCTTCACCGACAAGCGTTGGCAGGACGACGTGCATCCCCACGAGTCCCCGAAGGTGATGACGTTCCCGTTGATCATCCTCGCCGCACTCTCCCTGCTCGGCGGTCTGATGATCGTCAACGACTGGATCATCGAGTTCCTCCAGCCGGTGGTCGGGGTTGCCGAGCACGAGACTCCCGCGATCCCGGTCGCGGTCACGACGGTGCTGATCCTGGTGGTGGCGCTCTCCGGCGTCGCCCTCGCCTGGTTCCTGGTCGGCAGGCGCGACGTACCACGGGAGGCGCCGCAGGACGTCTCGTTCGTGACCCGGGCCGCGCGCGAGGAGCTCTACGGCAACACGGTCAACGACACCCTCGTGGTCAATCCCAGCAGGCACCTCACGACCGCCTTGCTGGCCACCGACAAGTACGCCGTCGACGGCGTACTCACCGGTGGCCCGGTCGCGGTCGGACTGTTCGCCGGGTTCGCCCGCCGAGCGCAGAACGGCTACGTCCGCTCGTACGCCCTGTCCATCCTGGTCGGCGCCATCATCGTCGCCGTGGCTCTCCTGGTGGTGAACCTCGCATGAGCGACTTCCCCTGGCTCACCGCGCTGATCGTCGTGCCGCTCGTCGGCGCGCTGGTCACGGCCTTCCTGCCCAAGGCCCGCCGCGAGAGCGCGCTGCCCAAGCAGGTCGCCCTCGCGTTCGCCCTCGTCACGGCGCTGATCGGCATCGTCATCGCCACGCAGTACCACGCGGGCGACGGCATGCAGCTCGAGGAGACCCACACCTGGATCGAGGCATTCGGGGTCCACTACGCGCTCGGTGTCGATGGCCTCGGCCTGTTGATGATCCTGCTGACCGTGGGACTGGTCCCGGTCGTCTTCGTCGCGTCCTGGCACGAGGCCGACGGCCGCAACCCGGCCGCCTTCTTCGCGTGGGCGCTGGCATTGCAGGGCTTCGCGCTCTGCGTCTTCGCCGCGACCGACGTCTTCCTGTTCTACGTGGTCTTCGAGGCCACCCTGATCCCGGCGTACTTCCTGATCGGCGGCTTCGGCAAGGAGGGCCGCGGCTTCGCGGCCCTGAAGTTCCTGATGTACCAGCTGGGCGGCGGCCTCGTGCTGCTCGCCGCGGTGATCGGTCTCTACGTGGTCTCGGCCGACGCGGGCACCCCGTCGTACCTCCTCAAGGACCTGCAGCAGCTCGACATGAGCACCACCTGGGAGCGCTGGCTCTTCGTCGGCTTCATGATCGCCTTCATCGTCAAGGCGCCGCTCTTCCCGCTGCACACCTGGCTGGCCGACACGACCGAGAAGGCCACGCCCGGCACCAGCGTGCTGCTGGTCTGCATCCTCGACAAGATCGGCACCTTCGGGATGCTGCGCTTCTGCCTCGGGATCTTCCCGAACGCCTCGCAGTGGGCGACCCCGGTGGTCATCACGTTGGCGTTGATCTCGATCGTGTACGGCGCGTTCCTGGCCATCGGGCAGGACGACATCCTGCGCCTGATCGGTCTGACCTCGCTCAGCCACTTCGGCTTCATCACGCTCGGCATCTTCGCGCTGACCAGCCAGGGCGGCTCCGGCTCCATCCTCTACATGGTCAACCACGGTGTCGGCACGGCTGCGCTCTTCCTGCTCGCCGGCTACCTGATCAAGCGCAAGGGCACGTCGCTGATCAGCGAGATCACCGGCATGGAGAAGCGCGCCCCGGTGCTCGCCGGACTGTTCCTCATCGCCGGCCTCGCCACCTTGGGCCTGCCCGGCCTGAGCCAGTTCGTCTCCGAGATCCTGGTGATGATCGCGGCGTTCGACTACCACTGGTGGGTCGGTGCGATCGCGGTCACCGGCATCGTCCTCGCGGCCGTCTACGTGCTCTGGCTCTACCAGCGCACGATGACCGGTCCCGCCGTGCCCGGCGACGAAGGGATCCGCGACCTCGACCGGCGTGAGCTCGCCGCCGTCGTACCCCTCATGGCCGCCCTCGTCTTCTTCGGCTTCTTCCCGCAGCCGATGCTCGACGCGGTCAACCCGACCGTCGACTCGCTGCTCCAGCACGTCGGCGTCACCGACGATCCGCCGACGGTGCCGATCGCCGAACCTGACGACCACGCGAGCGAGGAGGGTCACTGATGGACACGTTCACCAAGCCCACCATCGAGTACGCCGACATCTGGCCGCTCATCGTCGTCTTCGGCGTGGCCTGTCTCGGTGTGGTCATCGAGGCGTTCGTCCCCCGCCAGCGCCGCTTCCTGGTGCAGACCGTGCTCGCCGGTGCCGGCCTGGCAGCCGCGCTGGTCGGCACGATCCTGGTCGCACGCAACCTGACCGTGCACGCCGAGGGCGCGGCCCGTGGCTCCATCGACGTCGAGGGCACGCTGGCCGTCGACGGCCCGGCCGTCTTCTTCTGGGGCCTGATCCTGATCGTCGCGCTCGGCGGAGTGCTGCTCTTCGCCGAGCGTCGCCTCGAGGGCGGGGTGTCCGCGTTCGCCGGCCAGGCCGCTGCGCTGCCCGGCACGGAGGCCGAGCGCCAGGCATCGAAGAGCGGTCTCGAGCACACTGAGATCTACCCGCTGCTGATGTTCGCCGTCTTCGGGATGTTGCTGTTCCCGACGGCCAACGACCTGCTGACCCTCTTCGTCGCGCTCGAGGTGCTGTCGCTTCCGCTCTACCTGCTCTGTGGCCTGGCTCGTCGGCGCCGGCTGCTCAGCCAGGAGGCGGCGCTCAAGTACTTCCTCCTCGGCGCCTTCTCCTCCGGCTTCTTCCTGTACGGCGTCGCGTTGACCTACGGGTTCGCCGGCTCGATGCAGTACGCCGACATCAACGAGGCCGTGCGCAACGACCTGACCAACCAGCCGCTGCTCCTGATCGGCATCGGCATGCTGTCGGTCGGCCTGCTCTTCAAGGTCGGCGCGGCGCCGTTCCACTCGTGGACCCCCGACGTCTACCAGGGGGCGCCCACGCCCGTCACGGCCTTCATGGCCGCGGGCACCAAGATCGCGGCGTTCGGCGCGATCCTGCGGCTGTTCTACGTCGCCTTCGGCTCGGAGCGCTGGACCTGGCAGCCGATGCTGTGGGTGATCGCGATCCTGACGATGGTCGTCGGTGCCGTCCTGGCGGTCGTGCAGACCGACATGAAGCGGATGCTCGCCTACTCCTCGATCGCGCACACGGGCTTCCTGCTCACCGGCGTCCTCGGCGTCCAGCAGGCCTCCGACCTCTCCGCCGGGGAGATCACCTCGATGCAGGCCGTGCTGTTCTACCTGACGACGTACGGCTTCGCGATGCTCGGCGCCTTCGCGGTCGTCACGCTGGTGCGGGACTCGTCCGGCGAGGCCACGACGTTCGCCCGCTGGCAGGGCCTGGGCCGGCGCTCACCGCTGGTGGCAGGGCTGTTCGCGTTCTTCCTGCTGTCCATGGCCGGCATCCCGCTGACCGCCGGTTTCATCGGCAAGTGGGCGGTCTTCACGGTGGCCCTGTCGTCCGGCGCGTGGCCGGTCGTGGTCGCCGCGATCCTGTGCAGCATCGTCGCGGTCTTCTTCTACGTCCGCGTGATCGTGCTGATGTTCTTCGTCGAGGGTGTGCCGGACGGCGAGGTCGCGAGCGTCACCCGGCCGTCGCTGCTGACGTCGGCGACCATCGCGGTCGGGCTCGCCGCGACGGTCGTCCTGGGCGTCGTACCCGGCCCGGTGCTCACCCTGGCCGACCATGCGGGACAATTCCTCAGGTGACGTCAGGATCCTCCGCTCTCGCACTCCCCGTCGACGACGACGCGCTCGCCGCGCGGCTGCACGAGCGGCTCGGCCAGGTCGAGGAGGCGCTGGCCGGGCACGTGCGCAGCCGTGCCGCGTTCGTGACCGAGACGGCCAGCCACCTGATGGTCGCCGGTGGCAAGCGGTTCCGGCCACTGCTGGTGCTGCTGGCTGCCGAGGTGGGCGAGCACCCCGACTCCGACGAGGTCATCACCGCGGCCTGTGTCGTCGAGCTGACCCACCTGGCCTCGCTCTACCACGACGACGTCATGGACGAGGCCGACCTACGCCGGGGCGCCGTGGCCGCGCACACCCGTTGGGGCAACCATGTGGCGATCCTGACCGGCGACTTCCTCTTCTCGAAGTCCTCCGAGCTGACTGCCGAGCTCGGCGCCGAGGCCGTCAAGATCCAGGCTCGGACGTTCACCCGTCTCGTCGAGGGCCAGATCCTCGAGACCGTCGCGCCGCAGGCCGGCGAGGACCCGCTCGAGCACTACCTCGAGGTCGTCGCCGGCAAGACGGGGTCGCTGATCGCCACCTCCGCCCGCTACGGCGCCCGCTTCGGTGGCGCGTCCCGCGAGGTCGAGGACGCGCTGACGGCGTACGGCGAGATCGTCGGCTCGGCCTTCCAGCTCTCCGACGACATCCTCGACATCGCGTCCGACTCGGTCGAGTCCGGCAAGACGCCGGGCACCGACCTGCGCGAGGGAGTGCCGACGCTGCCGGTGCTGATGGCCCGCGCGTCCGGCGACCCGGCCGATGCGCGGCTGCACGAGCTGCTCGACGGTGAGCTCACCGACGACGACCTCCACGCCGAGGCCCTCGACCTGCTCCGCAAGCACCGGGCCCTCGACGAGGCTCGCGCCTACGTCGTGGCCCGGGCCGGCGAGGCGAAGCAGCACCTCGCGGTGGTGCCTGCCGGGCCGGTCCGCGCCGCTCTCGAGGCCTTCGCCGACATCGTCGCGACCCGTTCCGCCTGACCTGAGGTCAGGGCGCGCTCAGGCGCAGTCGCGGCAGAGGTCGATGCCCGGGGACTCGCGTCGGGAGACGTGCTGGACGAGGAAGCACCCGGTGCAGGTGAACTCGTCGGCCTGCTTCGGGGTGACCTCGATGGAGAGGGTCTCGTGCGAAAGGTCGGCTCCGGGGAGCTCGTAGGTATCGGCGATCTCGGCCTCGTCCTCGTCCACCTTGCCCGAGGTCTTGTCCTGCTCGCCCGACGTGAGGCGTCGCGCCTCCAGGCTCTCTTCCTTCTGCTCGTCCTCGGTCTTGCGTGATGCGTCGTAATCAGTAGCCATGGGGTTCCTCTCGGGCCGGAGCGCGAATGCTAGCCCCGGTGGCCGCTCGGGCAGCAATCAGGGGGTCGGTGGGTGGACCAGGAGCGTCAGACCGCAGCGGCCGGGACAGCGATCCGCAGCTGCCGGCGGCGGTGGGAGAGTGCCTCGACGGTGAAGATGACCAGCGCGATCCAGACCAGCACGAAGCCGATCCAGCGGCCGGCGGGCATGTCCTCGTGGAACCACAGCACGCCCAGGGCGAACTGCAGGATCGGCGTGAGGTACTGCAGCAGCCCCATCGTCACCAGGGGCAGCCGGGTCGCGGCAGCGCCGAAGCAGACCAGCGGGATCACGGTGACGATCCCGGTGGTCGTGAAGAGCAGGGCGTGACCGACCCCGTGCGTGCCGAAGTTCGACCCACCGGAGATGCCGAGCCAGCTGATGTAGACCAGAGCGACCGGCACGACCACGCTGGTCTCGAAGGCCAGGCTCTCGGTCGCCCCGACGTTCGCGGTCTTCTTGCACAGGCCGTAGCTGCCGAAGGAGAAGGCCAGGATCAGGGCGACGTACGGCAGCCGGCCGTAGTCGAGGGTCAGCACGACCACCGCGGCGACCGCGAGTCCCATCGCCACCCACTGCAGGGGACGCAGCCGCTCGCGGAGGATGAAGACCCCCATCAGCACGGTCACCAAGGGGTTGATGAAGTAGCCGAGCGACGTCTCCACGACCCGGCCGTTGTTGACGCCCCAGATGTAGGTCACCCAGTTCACGCTGATCAGTACGGCGGCCACCGTGAGCACGAGCCGGACCCGGCGGTCCCGCACGATCGCCCCCAGCTGCGACGTCCGCCCGAAGGCGAGCAGGACCGCGATGATCGTGATCGAGGACCACAGCACGCGCTGGGCCAGGATCTCGAACGCCCCGGCCGGCTCCAGCAGCGGCCAGTAGAGCGGGAAGAGGCCCCACAGTGCGTAGGCGGCGACGCCGAAGAGCAATCCGCGGCGGGCCTCTGGCACCGGCTCAGGATAGGTGGATGGTTTCTCACCCCCGCGAACGGGTATGCGTTGCGTGGTTGAGCACCGCACGACGAAGGGTCCCCGCTCTCGGACGGGGACCCTTCGTCATGTGCTCAGCGGGTCAGACCACGGTCCAGGTGTCGCCGCCGCCGATGAGCTGTGCGAGGCGATCGGTGGGGTCGCCGGGTGCCGCCTTCTGGGCGGAGGCGATCTGGCCGCGGGCGCCGTCGTCGTACGTCGGCCGCTCGACCTGGCGGAAGATCCCGATCGGGGACTGGTTGAGGTAGCCCGAGTCGGTGAGCCGGGAGATCGCGAACGCCATCGTCGGGTCGGGGTTGTGCGCGTCGTGGACCAGCAACATGTCCTCGGCCGCGTCACCTAGGTCGGCGACCTCGACGACCTTCACGCCGCCGGTCTGGCTGTCGCGGATCAGGCCCTTCGAGCCGCCGACACCGAACCGGATCGCCTCGCCGTGCACCAGCGGGATGATCGCGTCGGCCTTGGTGTCGTTGTTCTTGATCGCGTCGAACGCGCCGTCGTTGAAGATCGGGCAGTTCTGGTAGATCTCGACGATCGAGGTGCCGCGGTGCGCGGCCGCCGCGGAGAGCACCGAGGTGAGGTGCTTGCGGTCGGAGTCGATGGTGCGAGCCACGAACGAGCCTTCGGCCCCCAGGGCCAGGGAGACCGGGTTGAACGGGTGGTCCAGGGAGCCCATCGGGGTCGACTTGGTGATCTTGCCGGCCTCGGAGGTGGGGGAGTACTGGCCCTTGGTCAGGCCGTAGATCCGGTTGTTGAAGAGCAGGATCGTCATGTTCACGTTGCGGCGCAGCGCGTGGATCAGGTGGTTGCCGCCGATCGAGAGCGCATCGCCGTCACCGGTGACGACCCAGACCGAGAGGTCCTCACGGGCGGTGGCGATACCGGTCGCGATCGACGGCGCGCGGCCGTGGATGGAGTGCATCCCGTAGGTGTCGAGGTAGTACGGGAACCGGCTGGAGCAGCCGATGCCGGAGACGAACACGATGTTCTCGCGGCGCAGCCCGAGCTGGGGCAGGAACCCCTGCACGGCCTTGAGCACGGCGTAGTCGCCGCAGCCCGGGCACCAGCGGACCTCCTGGTCGGAGGTGTACTCCTTGCTGGTCTGGGGCTCGTCGTTGGTCGGGACGCCTTCGACGCCCGACCGCAGGCCGGGGAAGGGCAGGTTCTCGGTCGCAGTCACTTGGATGCCTCCGCATCGGTGGTCGAGCTCGTCGAGACCAGGTCGACGGTGACGCCTTCGGCCTCGGCGACCAGGCCGCCGATCGCCTCCGCGAGTGCCGCGGCCTTGATGGGCATGCCGTTGACCTGGTTGTAGCCGATGGCGTCGACGAGGTACTTGCCGCGCAGCAGCAGGGAGAGCTGGCCGAGGTTCATCTCGGGGCAGAGCACCTTGTCGTAGCGCTCGAGGATCTCGCCGAGGTCCTTCGGGAACGGGTTGAGGTGGCGCAGGTGGACCTGGGCGACGTTGAAGCCGGCCTTGCGGACCCGGCGGCAGCCGGCGCCGATCGGGCCGTACGTCGAGCCCCAGCCGATCACCAGCACCTTGGCCTGACCGCTCGGGTCGTCGACGACCAGCGGCGGCAGCGAATCGGCGATCCGGTCGACCTTGGCCTGCCGGGTGCGGACCATCAGGTCGTGGTTGGCGGGATCGTAGGAGATGTTGCCGTGGCCCTCGCCCTTCTCGAGACCGCCGATGCGGTGCTCGAGGCCGGGCGTGCCGGGGATGGCCCACGGACGCGCCAGGGTCTCCTCGTCGCGCAGGTAGGGCCAGTACTCCGTCGTCTCGGGAGTCTCGGTGCCGTCCTTGGCGGTCTTGCCGGGGATCGTCTTGTTGCGCTCGGTCGCGAAGTTCGGCTCGATGACGGGCAGGTCGGCCATCTCGGGGATCTTCCACGGCTCGGAGCCGTTGGCGAGGTAGCCGTCGGAGAGCAGCATCACCGGGGTGCGATAGGTGACCGCGATGCGGGCGGCCTCGATGGCCGCGTCGAAGCAGTCGCCGGGCGACTGCGGGGCGACGATCGGGACCGGCGCCTCGCCGTTGCGTCCGTACATCGCCTGCAGCAGGTCGGCCTGCTCGGTCTTGGTGGGCAGTCCCGTGGACGGGCCGCCGCGCTGGACGTCGATGACCAGGAGCGGGAGCTCGGTCATCACGGCCAGGCCGATCGCCTCGGACTTCAGCGCGATCCCCGGGCCGGAGGTGGTGGTGACGCCGAGCGAGCCGGCGAACGACGCACCGATCGCGGCACCCACGCCGGCGATCTCGTCCTCGGCCTGCAGCGTCGTGACGCCGAACGCCTTGTGCTTGCTCAGCTCGTGGAGGATGTCGGAGGCCGGGGTGATCGGGTAGGAGCCCAGGAAGATCGGGAGCCCGGACTGCACTCCTGCGGCGACCAGCCCGTACGACAGGGCGAGGTTGCCGGTGATGTTGCGGTAGGTGCCCGCGGACATCGGGGCCGGCTTGATCTCGTACTGGACCACGAAGGTCTCGGTCGTCTCGCCGAAGTTCCAGCCGGCCTTGAACGCCGTGATGTTGGCGTCGCGGATGTCGGCGACCTTGGCGAACCGCTTCTCGAGGAACGCGATGGTCGAGTCGATCGGGCGCCCGTACATCCACGACAGCAGGCCGAGCGCGAACATGTTCTTCGCGCGGGCGGCGTCCTTGCGGGACAGTCCGAACTCCTTGACCGCCTCGACCGTCATCCCGGTCAGGTCGAGGGCGTGGACGGCGAACTCGCCGAGTGGGTCGTTGACCTCGCCGACGTTCTCGAGCGGGTTGGTCTCGTAGCCGGCCTTGGTCAGGTTGCGCGCGGTGAAGTCGTGGGTGTCCACGATGATCGCGGCGCCCTTGGGCAGGTCGCCGAGGTTGGCGCGCAGCGCCGCCGGGTTCATCGCGACCAGCACGTCCGGGGCGTCGCCCGCGGTCAGGATGTCGTGATCGGCGAAGTGCACCTGGAACGAGGAGACACCCGGCAGCGTCCCCTGAGGGGCACGGATCTCGGCCGGGAAGTTCGGCAGCGTCACCAGGTCGTTGCCGAAGACGGCAGACTCCTGGGTGAACCGGTCTCCGGTCAGCTGCATGCCGTCACCCGAGTCGCCCGCGAACCGGATGATCACCCGGTCGAGCTGCTTGACCTGCTTGGACACTGTGCGCCCACTTCCGTTTGTTGCGTTCTCGTGGTCGCGCCCCACCACGGTGCGGCAACGACCCCCTCGATCGTACTCAGGGTACGCGCAGAACTGGAACACGTTCCAGTTCTGCGCGCTGACTCCGTCGGTACGGATCCCCACGATAGTCCGCCGCCCCGGCCGGCCGGACGCATCTCCCCTGATGGATCAGTGATCCGTCGCACATCATATATTTTCCCACCCATTGAACTCAATGCCAGTAAGTCCAAGTAAGTCCACTACTCTTCTCTGCATTGACCAGTAACGTCCCCGGGTGCGGGGGTAGGAAAGAGAAGGAAATGAACAAGACGATCAAGGTTGCGGTGGCCCTCTCGGCCGCCGGGGTGCTGGCCTTGACGGGGTGCTCGAGTGACTCGTCCAGCGACGGCGACAGTGGCGACACCGTCAACGTCGTTGGATACTCCGTTCTCCAGCAGGCAAACGAGGGCGTCATCGACGCCTTCAACGACACCGACGCCGGCAAGGACGTCGACGTCAAGGGCTCGTACGGCGCCTCCGGCGACCAGAGCCGTGCGGTCGTGGCCGGTCAGAAGGCGGACGAGGTCCACCTGTCGCTCGAGCCTGACGTGACCCGCCTGGTCGACGAGGGCATCGTCGCGAAGGACTGGAAGGACAACGACACGAAGGGCATCTGCACGCAGTCGGTCGTCGTCATGGTCGTCAAGAGCGGCAACCCGAAGGACATCAAGACCTGGGCCGACCTGGCCGAGCCAGGCATCGGCATCGTGACCCCGAACCCCGCATCCTCCGGCTCGGCGAAGTGGAACCTGCTCGCCGCCTACGGCTCGGTCACCGGTGCCGGTGGCTCCGAGGCCGACGCGGACGCCTACATGAAGAAGTTCTTCTCCAACGTCGTCGCGCTGCCCGACTCCGGCCGCGACGCCACCACGGCCTTCACCAGCGGCACCGGCGACGTCCTCCTCTCCTACGAGAACGAGGCGATCCTCGCCCGCCAGAGCGGCCAGGACTTCGACTACGTCATCCCGGACTCGACCCTGCTGATCGAGAACCCGTGCGCACTGACCGAGGACGCCTCGGACGCAGCGTCGGCCTTCCACGACTTCCAGCTCAGCGAGGACGGCCAGAAGCTGTACGCCGAGACGGGCTACCGCCCGCTCGTCGACGTCGGCGACGTCGAGGTCAAGGGCGCCAACGACGAGAGCGACCCGTTCCCGGAGCCGGCCAAGGAGCTGACCATCGACGGTGACTTCGGCGGTTGGGCAGAGGCCAACACCAAGTACTTCGATGAGAACGACGGCATCCTCACCAAGCTCCAGGCGCAAGCAGGCCAGTAGTGGCATCTGCCGTCGCAGTGGGCGGCCGGCCGACGCGCAAGCGTCGGTCGGCTTCGTCCTCCCGGAAATCGGGGGCCGCTCTGACCCCCGCGCCGGCCTTCGGGCTCGGCGTCTCCATGATCTGGTTCAGCCTGCTGGTCCTGATCCCTCTCTCCGCGATCGTCGTCAAGGCCGCCGGGGGTGGCTGGTCGACCTTCGAGTCGGTCCTCACCAACGAGAACACCCGCTCGGCTCTCGCGCTGACGGTGGTGTCGTCGTTGATCATCACGGTCATCAACATGGTGATGGGCACGATCATCGCCTGGGTGCTGGTCCGCGACCGGTTCCCCGGCAAGGGCCTGCTCGACCTGGTGATCGACATCCCGTTCGCGATGCCGACGATCGTCGCCGGCCTCGTGCTGCTCTCGTTGTACGGCCCCGAGAGCCCGATCGGCGTCGAGGTCAACAGCACCCGCTGGGCGGTGCTGCTCGCGATCGCCTTCGTGACGCTGCCCTTCGTCGTACGCACGGTGCAACCGGTGCTCGAGGAGCTCGAGACCGACGTCGAGGACGCTGCGGCGTCCCTGGGCGCCACCCGGTTCACGACGTTCCGCCGCGTGATCCTGCCTTCACTGGTGCCCGCGATCTTCGCCGGCGCCGCGCTGTCCTTCGCTCGTGGCATCAGTGAGTACGGCGCGCTCGTGCTCATCAGCGGCAACCTCCCGCGCCAGACGGAGGTCGTCTCGGTGCGGCTGTTCTCGTTCCTCGAGGGCGGCAACACCGAGGCTGCTGCCGCGGTCGCGACGATCATGCTGCTGATCGCGCTGATCGCCATCGTCACCCTCGACGTGATCCAGCGACGGGTGGCTCGACGTGGCTAGCTCACGCAGCACGGCGGTCGCGAACCGCTCGCAGGTCGTCAAGTGGGTGCTCCGGTTCCTGGTCGTCGGCTACCTCGTGATGCTGGTCGTCTGGCCCACGGCGTACGTCGTCAAGCACACCTTCGCCGACGGCCTCACCGGCATCCAGGACGCGCTGTCCGACCCCGACGTGGTGCACGCGCTCAAGCTCACGGTCCAGATCGCCGTGATCGCGGTCATCATCAACACCGTCTTCGGTGTGGGGATGTCGCTGCTGCTGGTCCGCTACACCTTCATCGGCAAGCGGGCGCTCTCGGTGCTCATCGACCTGCCGCTGTCGGTGTCGCCGGTCGTGGTGGGTCTGGCCCTGGTGCTCGTCTACAACGGCCGGTTCGGCTGGTTCGGACCCTGGCTCGAGGACAACGGCATCCAGGTGATCTTCGCCAGACCCGGCATGGTGATGGCCACCTGCTTCGTGATCCTCCCGCTGGTGATCCGCGAGATCGTCCCCGTGCTCGAGGAGCTCGGCGACGACCAGGAGCAGGCCGCCCGCAGCCTCGGGGCCAGCGGCTGGCAGACCTTCCGCCGGATCACGCTGCCCGGCATCAAGTGGGCGGTCGTGTACGGCATGGTGCTGAGCCTGGCCCGTGCCCTCGGAGAGTTCGGAGCCGTCAAGGTCGTCGCCGGTAACGTGGGCGGCGAGACCCAGGTGGCCACCGTGCTCGTCCAGCAGAAGTACCAGAACTTCCAGCAGGAGACGGCGTACTCCGTGGCCTTCATGCTCGTCCTCGCGGCGGTGCTGTGCCTGATCGTCGTCGCCCTGTTGCGTCCCAAGGAGCACCACTGATGAGTATCGAGATCAAGGGCGTCAACAAGAGGTTCGGTGACTTCGTCGCGCTCGACGACGTCAACGTCTCCCTGCCCACCGGCCAGCTGACCGCCCTCCTCGGGCCGTCCGGCGGCGGCAAGTCGACCCTCCTGCGGATCATCGCCGGTCTCGACTCGGCCGACTCCGGCACGATCAACATCGAGGGGACCAACGCGACCCAGCTGCCTCCGCAGAAGCGCAACGTCGGCTTCGTGTTCCAGCACTACGCCGTCTTCAAGCACATGACGGTGGCGAAGAACGTGGCGTTCGGCCTGGAGATCCGCAAGCGCCCGAAGGCGGAGATCGCCGAGAGGGTCGACGAGCTGCTCAAGCTCGTGCACCTCTCGCAGTTCGCCCACCGGCTGCCCTCGCAGCTCTCGGGTGGTCAGCGTCAGCGGATGGCGCTCGCTCGTGCCCTCGCGGTCGAGCCGACCGTGCTGCTGCTCGACGAGCCCTTCGGCGCGCTCGACGCGAAGGTCCGCAAGGAGCTGCGCGACTGGCTGCGGCGCTTGCACGACGAGGTGCACGTGACGACGGTCTTCGTGACCCACGACCAGGAGGAGGCCATGGAGGTCGCCGACGAGATCGTGGTCATCAACGAGGGTCGGGTCGAGCAGGTCGGCACCCCCGACCAGCTCTACGACGAGCCGGCGAACGACTTCGTGATGGGCTTCCTGGGCGAGATCACCACGCTCAACGGCGTGATGCTGCGTCCGCACGACGTCCACCTCTCGCTCACGCCGCAGGCCTCCGAGGCCGCCGAGGGCACGATCTCGCGGCTGCTCCGGGTCGGCTTCGAGGTGCGGGCAACGGTGCTCACCGACGACGGCGAGGAGGTGACCGTGGTGCTCTCGCGCACGCATGCCCGCCAGCTCGGCCTCGAGACCGGTGCCCGGGTCTGGGTCACCGCCGCTGCCGGCGCTCTCACGATGCCGTCCTCCAAGGCGGGGACGGCCACCGCCGTCGGCTGATGCCGAGCCGGCGCTGTTTCACCCACCATTCCGTGCCGGTGGGTGAAACAGCGCCGGCTCGCGCTCAGCGGCGGTTGGTGAACTGCACGGCGAACTCGTAGTCCTGGGCTCGGACGAGCGCCTGCACGGCCTGGAGGTCGTCGCGCTTCTTCGAGGAGATGCGCAGCTCGTCGCCCTGGATCTGTGCCTTGACGCCCTTGGGACCCTCGTCGCGGATCAGCTTGGAGATCTTCTTCGCATCCTCCGAGGAGATCCCCTCCTTGAGGGCGATCCCGATCTTCGACAGCTGGCCCGACTGGCGCGGCTCCGAGGCGTCGAGGATCTTCAGGCTCTGCTGGCGCTTGATCAGCTTGTCCTTGAAGACGTCCAGGACGGCGGTGGCGCGGTCGTCGGCGGAGGCCGAGATCTCGATGGCCTCGTCGCCCTGCCACTCGATGGTTGCGCCGGTGCCCTTGAAGTCGAATCGGGTGGCGATCTCCCGGGCCGTCTGGCCGAGCGCGTTGTCGACCTCCTGGCGGTCGATCTTGCTGACGATGTCGAACGACGAGTCGGCCATCTTCACTCCTCCATCTGCGGCACCCCGGGAAGGGGTGCGGTGGTTTTCGTCTGCCCCGGGGGCTGCGCTATTGTTTCGCCTTGTTGTCGCGGTGCCAAACGGCTCGCACGACTCTCCGGCAGGTTGCCCGAGCGGCCAATGGGAACGGACTGTAAATCCGTCGGTGTATACCTACGAAGGTTCGAATCCTTCACCTGCCACTGGAAGAGATTCCAGGCGCCTGACCCCCACCCCGGTGGGGGTTTCGTGCTTCTAGCCACGATCGGTCACGACGGGAGCGTCGTCGCCCAGGCCGACGGGCTGCACCCGTACTCCCGCCGGAACCACCGCGACAGCCCGCTCGGGGCGGCGAACCCGAGGACCAGCGCAGCCTCGGTCAGCGGGTGACCCTCGGCGATCAGGTGCTCCACGGTCGAGCGACGCACCTCGGTGACGAGGACGGACAGCGTCGTTTCCTCGGCAGCGAGTCGGCGGTGGAGGGTGCGCCGGGTGATGGCGAGCCGGGCGGCCACCTCCTCCGCGGAGCAGCGGCCGGTCGGCAGCAGCACCTCGACGAGCTCGCGCACCCGGTCGGTGAGGCCGGCGTCGCGTGGTCCGCCCAGCGAGCTCAGGTACTGCTGCGCGAACGCGCGCAGCTGCGGGTCGCGCGCGCCCAGCCGGAAGTCGAGCTCGTGCTGAGGGAAGACGACCGCGGCCCGGTCGCTGCCGAAGGCCAGCCGCTCGCCGATGACCCGCCGGTGGGTCCCGACATCGCCCGGGGCCGGATGGGGGAGCTCGATCCGAGCTGGCTGCCACCCGGCACCGAGGAACTCTCGCAGGATGCCCAGCAGCGCTCCTATCGCGAGCTCGATCGCCTGCCGGGAGGCGGAGTCGTCGTCGACGTGGAGGTCGACCCGGATGACGGCAGTGTCCCCACTCTCGGTGAGGGAGAGCCGGGTCGCGTCGTTGTAGAGGTGCTCGTAGCGCATCAGCAGCTCGAGAACGCCGCGCACGTCGGGCTCCTCCCGCAGCGCCAGGCTGAGCGGCCCGAGCGTCGCGATCGTGCGGTGCTCCGCCATCTGCAGGCCGATGTCGTCGCGTCCGCTGCGAGCGGCGGTGTCCTCCAGCAGCGCCATGACCGCGCACGCCGGTATCCGCTGCTCGGACTGGTCCTGGGGAGCCGGCCCCAGCCCGTGCGCCCGCAGCATCGCCGCGGGGTCGAGGCCGACGTCCCGCGCGACGACGGGGTAGTGGCCGATCGTCGCGTAGCGGACGTGAGGATGCTGCCGGTGCGGTTGCATGATGTCCCGAAAGGATAAGTCAACTGTCTCTATAGGAAAAGCCAAGTTAGGTCGGGCGTCCCTACGGTCGAGACATGACCTCGCTCCCGGATGCACCTCCCGTACGACGCTCGCTGCACCTGAACGCGTTCCTGCTCGACGCCGGCCACCACGAGGCCGCGTGGCGCCACCCTGACAGCGAACCGGAGCGCATCTACGACGTGGACTGGTTCCGGGGCATCGCGCAGCGCGCCGAGGCGGCCAAGCTCGATGCGGTGTTCCTCGCCGACATCCCGGCGCGCGTCTCCGAGACGCCGTACTGCACCGCGCACGCCCTCGAGCCGCTCACCCTGCTCTCGGCGATCGCGGGGGCGACCAGCAGGATCGGCCTGATCGCGACGGCGTCGACCAGCTTCACCGAGCCGTACAACCTGGCCCGGCTCTTCTCCTCGCTCGACCACATCTCCGGCGGTCGGGCCGGCTGGAACATCGTCACGACGTGGAGCAACCTCGCCGCGCGCAACTTCGGGCTCGACGAGGTGCCGTCCACCGAGGAGCGGTACGCGCGCGCCGAGGAGTTCGTCGACGTCGTGACCCGGCTGTGGGACAGCTGGGAGGACGGCGCGCTGCTCGCCGACAAGGCGAGCGGCCGCTTCTACGACAGCGAGCGGGTGCACGACCTCGACCACGACGGTCGCTACTACCGGGTCAAGGGCCCGGCCACCGGACCGCGGTCGCCGCAGGGGCGGCCCGTCTACGTCCAGGCGGGCTCGTCCAACGACGGCCGGGCGTTCGCCGCGCGGCATGCGGAGGCGATCTTCACCGCGCACCAGACGCTCGGGGACGCCCAGGCCTTCTACGGCGACGTCAAGGCCCGCGTGGCCGGCTACGGCCGGAACCCGGACCAGGTCCTGGTGCTGCCCGGGATCAGCCCCTTCGTCGCGGACACCGAGGCCGAGGCCCGCGAGCTGTCCGACACCTACGACCGGTTGACCGTCCCGGCGTACGGCCTCGCCCAGATCGAGGGGTTCACCGGGGTCTCGTTGCGCCACCTCGACCTCGACGACCGGGTGCCCGCCGACGCCTTCGGCGACGCCGGCCACGTGCTCGACAACCAGCGCAGCCGGCGCCAGGTCGTCGCCAACCTGGTCGAGCGCGAGCGCCCGACGGTGCGACAGCTGCTCCACAAGCTGGCCGGCGGCCGCGGTCACCAGGTCGTCGCGGGCACTCCGACCCAGGTCGCCGACCTGATCCAGGAGTGGTTCGAGCACGGCGCTGCCGACGGCTTCAACGTGATGCCTCCGGCCTACCCGGGGCTCTTCGACACGTTCCTCGACCGGGTCGTGCCGATCCTCCAGGACCGCGGGATCTTCCGCTCCGAGTACACCGGGACGACGCTGCGCGACCACTACGGACTGCCGCGGCCCGAGAGCCAGTACGCCGGCGACCAGCTCGCCGCCGCCCTCTGATCGCCGTCTGCCGAGGAGCAGCGACATGACAACCGCAACCGTGGTCAGGTTCCACGAGACCGGCGGTCCGGAGGTCCTCCGGGTCGAGTCCGCCGAGGTGGGCGACCCAGGCCCGGGCGAGGTGCGACTCCGCCACGAGGCGGTCGGTCTCAACTTCGCCGACACCTACTTCCGCACCGGCCTCTACCCGGCGACGCTGCCGGCGGGCATCGGCGTCGAGGCCGCCGGTGTCGTCGAGGCAGTCGGCCCCGGCGTGGCCGGTCTCGCCGAGGGTGACCAGGTGACCTACACCGGCAGCCCGCTCGGGGCCTACAGCACCGCGCGACTGGTGCCCGTCGACTGCCTGATCAGACTCCCCGAGGGGATCGATTCCGAGGTCGCCGCCGCCTCGACGATGCGGGGGCTGACCGCGGCCTACCTGCTCCGTCGCATCGCGCCCGGCCTGACGGCCGGCGACACCGTGCTGCTCCACGCCGCGGCCGGCGGCGTCGGCCAGATCGTCAGCCAGTGGGCCCGGCTGCTCGGCGTGACCGTCATCGGCACGGTGTCCAGCGACGCGAAGGCCGCGGTGGCCGAGGCCCAGGGCTGCACCCACACGATCGTCTACCCGCGCGAGGACGTCGCGGCCCGGGTCCGGGAGCTCACCGACGGGACGGGTGTCTCGGTCGTCTACGACAGCATCGGCGCCACGACGTACGCCGGCTCGTTGGCGTCGCTGCGCCCACGCGGCCTGCTCGTGTGCTTCGGGACCGCCTCCGGGCCGGTGCCGCCGATCGACGCGATGCAGCTCGCCCTCGCGGGCTCGGTCTTCGTCACCCGACCCGCGCTCGCCGACTACATCGCCGACCCGGCCGAACGCGCCGCGCTCGCCGGCGAGCTCCACGACCACCTGCTCGCCGGGCGGATCCGCGTGGACGTCAACCAGCGCTACGCGCTCGACGACGCAGTCCGGGCCCACCGCGACCTCGAGAGCGGCCGGACCACCGGCAGCTCCGTCTTCACGATCTGACCGAGAGGACCCATCCGATGACACTCACCAGCGACCGAAGCCAGACGCCCGTGCTCACGGCCCGGAGGCTGTCTCCCGCACTCGGGGCGGAGGTCGACGTCGACCTCGCCGAGGTGGTGCACGACGACGCGCTCTTCTCGGACCTGCGGGCACTCCTGCTCGAGCACAAGGTCCTGTTCTTCCGCGACCAGGGGTTCACCCGGGCGGAGCACGTGGCGCTGGCCGCCAGGTTCGGCGCCCTCGAGGACCACCCCGTCGCGGGCAGCGACCCCGACCACCCCGGTCTGGTGCGCATCTACAAGGAGGCAGGCGCCCCGGTCAACGACTACGAGAACGCCTACCACTGTGACGCCACGTGGCGCGACGCGCCGCCGTTGGGCGCCATCCTGCGCTGCGTCGAGACGCCGGAGGTCGGTGGCGACACGATCTGGGTCAACATGGCGCTCGCCTACGAGCGGCTGCCCGAGACGGTGCAGCAGCAGATCGACGGGCTCGTCGCCAGCCACAGCATCCAGGCGAGCTTCGGTGCCCGGATGCCCCAGGAGAAGCGGCTCGGACTGAAGGCGGCGTTCCCGGACGCCGAGCACCCGGTCGTCCGCACCCACCCCGAGACGGGGGAGAAGGTGCTCTTCGTCAACGCCTTCGCCACGCACTTCGTCAACTTCCACACCCCCGAGCGGGTCCGCTTCGGCTATGACTACGCACCGGGAGCGGGCGAGCTGCTGGCCTACCTCCTGCGCCAGGCGAGCGTGCCGGAGTACCAGGTGCGCTGGCGCTGGGAGCGCGACAGCGTGGCGATCTGGGACAACCGCAGCACCCAGCACTACGCCGTGCAGGACTACTGGCCCGCACCGCGCGCGATGGAGCGCGCCTCGATCGTCGGCGACGTTCCGTTCTGACCCGCCGGCCCACGCCATCTCGGAAGGCAACCGATGACCCAGTCGACCCCTACCCGCACGCCCGAGGCCGCCGCTGCCCCGCCGGCAGTCGCGTCCCGCTCGGCGCGCGTCTTCCCGTGGATCGTCTTCACGCTGAGCTTCGCCCTCCTGCTGTCGGACTACATGGTCCGGCAGGTCCTGGCCGCGGTCTTCCCGCTCCTCAAGGACGAGTGGGGCCTGACCGACACCCAGCTCGGGAGCCTGACGAGCGTCGTCGCCCTCACCGTCGGACTGCTCGCGGTGCCACTGTCGATCCTCGGTGACCGGTACGGCCGGGCCCGGGCGGTCGTCGTGATGGCGGTGGTGTGGTGTGCGGCCACGCTCGGCTCCGCGCTGGCGGCGAGCTACGGACAGCTGCTCGCGACCCGGGTGCTGCTCGGCGTCGGTGAGGCGGCGTACGGCAGCGTGGGGCTCGCCATCGTGCTCGCGCTCTTCCCGGCACATCGTCGAGCGTCGCTCACGGGCGCCTTCATGGCCGGCGGACTCTTCGGTGCCGTCCTCGGCGTCGCACTCGGCGGGTCGTTGGCCCCGCACATCGGATGGCGCGGCTCGTTCGTCGCCATGGCCGTGATCGGTCTGGTGCTGGCGGCGCTCTACCGCGCCTTCGTCGACGACCAGAAGCTCGCCGCTCACCGGTACCCGTCCGAGGACGTCGTCGTGGCAGACCACGCTCCGCGCGGGTCCGCGTCCTGGACGAGCCTGGTCGCCACCCCCGCCGTCGTCCTCGCGTACGTCGCCAGCGGGCTCCAGCTCTTCGTCGCCGGGTCGCTGTACTCCTGGCTGCCCTCGTTCTTCAATCGCAGCTACGACCTCAGCCCGGCGCGGGCCGCGCAGGTCGGTGCGGTCTTCATCGTGGTGATGGGCATCGGGATGATCGCGTGCGGTGCGGTGACCGACAGGGTCGCGCGCCCACACCCCGCGCGTGCCTGGTCGACCGCACTGGCCTTCTCGGCGCTCACGTTGGCCCTCCTCGGCGCCGCCTTCCTCCAGGCTCCCGGTCCCGCTCAGCTGGTGCTGCTCGCGCTCGGCGGGTTCTTCTGCGCCGGCACCGCCGGGCCCGCCGGCGTCATCGTCGCCAGCCTGACACCCGAACGTCTGCGCGCGACCGCCTTCGGGGTGCTGACCCTCGCGAACAACCTGCTCGGCCTCGCTGCCGGTCCGCTGGTGACCGGGATGCTGGCGGACCGGCTCGGTCTGGCTGATGCGATGAAGATCGTGCCGCTGGTCTCGATCGCGGTGATCGTCCTCCTGGTGGCCGGACGGCGGTCGCACCGGTCGCGTCAGGAGCGGCTGCAGGTCGACTGAGCCGGAGCGCTGCGCCAGCGCGCTCAGGTGCTCGCGACGCCCGGGATCGTGTAGCCGTTGATGGAGTCGGCCCAGCCGGCGTACGTCAGGTGCCACTCCTGGGTCAGCTGACGCAGCGGCACGGTGGCGACGACCCCGGCGCCGCCGGCGTCGGACGAGCGGACCAGGCCGTTGCCCAGCGAGATCGCGATGTGGCCGTACCCGTTGCTGCCGCCGACCCAGTAGACGGCAGCGCCCTTCGGTGGGGTCGGGTCGGCAGCGTGGCGGCCGCGGGCGTGCTCCCACGCAGTGGCCGCGTCGGTGTAGCGCGACGGGATGTCGGCCTGCTCGCGCGACCAGTTGAGGCAGTGGCCCGGGACGTTGCTCGTCGAGGACGTGGCGGCCGCGATGGTCTCGGCGGCGTTGCTGCTCGCCACCGGGAGGTCGGGTCGCGGCTTGCGGACGAGGGTCGCCGCCCGCTTCACGGACCGGCCGCGCGTGCGGTCGGCCGACCGGGAGACCGTCTCGCGGCGTACGACGGGCACGGACGCCGCCGCGACGGGCAGCTCCGGAGCCGCCCGGACCACGGGGGTCGGTGCTGCGGCCCGGTGGCCGGCCACCACAGCAGTGGTGGCGACGACGAGCAGGGCGAGCACCGTCAGCACCCAGGCGGGCATGGTCGCAGCACGGTTCATCAAGGTCGAGGACAAGCGAGTTCCTTCGTAGGCGAGCCAGTGGCGGCCTCGAGGGCGGCCCGACCACGCACCCGGAGGTGCGGTCCTGGCAGGACTGCGCAGGTGGATGATGACCCAACCGTGACGCACTAGGTATAACGGTTGCCGACGGTCGGGCTATCCCGGATCCGGCGTGACCTGCGCCATTCTCACGCGTGTCGTGCACGTGTCGTCGGCCACATCCGGCCGCTCGGGCTCACGAACGGCAGGCGGCAGCGAACCCCATCACCCGGGTCGACACGGAAGGGTCGTCACGTCCGAAGGTGGGATCGTTGAGCTGGGAGAGCGTGAAGGCGTCCGCCAGACGACCCGCTATGCAGCGGGCGACCCTCGACGAGGCGCCCGCCTTCATCATGTTGATGCCGGTGTACGTCCTCGTGGCGCTGAGCCCGATGGCGTCGGCCGACGTGTCCTTGCCCCGCCGAGCCGCCGTACCGGGGTCGCAGGACTCGAAGGTCACCGTCCGCGTCGTACGGGAGACCGAGGCCGGGGAGCCGGGGACCGCGGCGATCCATCGTTCCAACGCCGATCCGATGGATCGCGCCGCGGCGCTGCTGCGGCCGACGTACGTCATCCGGGCGCAGTCCTGACCGTCGCGCTCGAAGCCCACGTAGGCGTCCCCGGCCCAGCCGCCGACGGCCGCGAGGGCGTCGCGCAGCGGGATCCGCTCCGCGAGCATCACGTACCAGGTCAGGGCGCCGAACTCGCCCGAGTCGAACTTGTCCTCATCCTTCGTCAGCTTCGGGATCTCGACCGTGCGGGCGCCGGTGTCGCCCGACAGGACGAGGAAGGGGTCGAGCAGCACCTGCTCGTGGGCCGGTGGGGAGGTGAGCAGCCGGTCCACGGCCGCGTTGCCGCCATCGACGGCCACGGTCTGCACCAGCGCCTCGCCCAGGACGTACGGCGCCGACATCAGCGTCACCAGCACCGGGGGGACCTTGCTCAGTCGCTTGCCCGCCGTGGCGCTCTCGCCGTCCCTGCCCGCGTCGAGCGCCGCACGCTGCGCCGGGGTGAGCGAGTCGCGGTAGAGGGTCTCGACGCGCTCGGCGTCGCCCTCGTAGACGGCCTGCAGCACGGACGCCACCGTGTTGGCCGTGCCGCCCTCCGGCTCCTTGCTCAGCTGCTTCATCCGCGCCCCGATGCCGAAGTGCTGGTCCTGCAGTGCATGGGTCAGCTCGTGCACCAGCGTGGCCCGGACCGCGGGTCGAAGCCGCTTGCCGCGGATGGTGATCCGCTGGTCGTCGAAGGAGTAGTAGGCCAGGATCGCGCCGCCCTGCAGGTCCTGGGTGGCGTCGACGAGGTCGACGTCGCCGTGCATCAGGCCGAAGGCCCGCATCAGCCCGGTGGTGTGCTCGATGTCCGCGCGGTCCGCCGCGCTGAGGTCGTCGTCCTCGGTTGCGAGGGTCCTCTCGAACTTCGCCGGGGGCAGGAACCGCACCGCCACCGGGTGCTCGAAGCGGAGTCCACGCTTCTTCTGGGCGATCCTCGCGTACGGCGCGATGCGGGGATCCCACCGCTTGGGGTGGACCACCGCCGCCGTACCCGGGGCCGCGCCCGTGGTCGCCTTCGCGAGCTGCACCGGGCCGTGCACGACCAGCACCACGACGACGGCGACCAGGCTGACCAGCAGCGCGCCGACGGCGACCAGCATCCACCGGGGAGTGTCGTCGGACTCCGACGTGTCCTTCCACATCCCGGGATCGCTCATGGCGGGACGTTAATCGGCTCGTCGAGCCGGGCCCAGGGGAAAGCACGAAGACCAGCCGTTCGGCGGACAGGCTGGGCCAGACCGGGGACCCGGAGCGTCCGGGACCGCTAACCTCCGGTCCGTGAAGACCATCGCGAGACGCCTGGCGAACGAGGCTGTGCTGACCGGCTGGACCTGGCTGGACCGGGTCGGCCAGATCGTCCCCGGCACCCGCGCCGCCGAGAGGTTCGGCAGCCTGGGCCGCGGCACCAGCATCGGGTTCCCGATGGCCACCCTGATGGGGCAGCAGTCGATCCACCTCGGCGAGGACACCCTCGTCGGGAGACACGTGACCCTGTCGGTCGGGTACGGCGTCCTCGACACCCGCGCCCCGGAGCGTGCGCTGGTGATCGGTGACCGCTGCGTGATCGGCGCCCGGTGCGCGATCATCGCGCACGAGTCGATCGTGATCGGCGACGGCGTGTGGTTCGGCCAGGACATCTTCGTGTCCGACGCGAGCCACGGCTACCAGGACCCGGAGCTCCCGATCGGTGAGCAGTTCGGCACCCATGACCCCGTCGAGATCGGATCCGGATCGTGGATCGGGCACGGCGCGATCATCCTGCCGGGAGCCCGGATCGGGCGGAACGTCGTGGTGGCGGCCGGCTCGGTCGTGCGGGGAGTCGTCGAGGACCACACCGTGGTCGGTGGCGCGCCGGCGCGGGTGCTGCGCCGGCTCGAGCCGGGCGTCGGCTGGGTCGGCACCCGGGGCGACGTACGCCCGGTGCTGCACGGTCCCTTCGGGCTCGCCGCCGCTGCGGCCGCGGAGGACGAGGCCACCGCGTAGCGGCTACTGCAGGACGGTCAGGACCCCGGCGACGAGGAACCCGACAACGGTCAGCAGGCCCACCAGACGGCCGCCGTGCCGGTAGGCCTCCGGGATCATCGAGTCGGCGAGCATCATCAGCACCGCGCCGCCGGCGAAGGCGCTGGCGTAGGCGCCGACGTGGTCGAGGTGGTCGGCCGTCAGGTAGCCGAGCAGCGACGCCAGTCCGCAGGCGATCGTCAGCAAGGTCCACATGACGGTGATCCGCCGCCCCGGCGTGCCGGCCTCCTGCAGGCTCCTCGTGCCGGCCAGGCCCTGGGGGATGTTGGACACGAAGATCGCGGCCAGGAAGGCCAGGCTGATCTGGCCTCCGAGAGCCAGCCCGAGGCCGAGGATGAACGCTTCGGGAATGCCGTCGAGCAGGGCGCCGAGGAACATCGCCATCCCGGAGCCGCCCTCGCCCTTGCCGTTGGCGACGGCCACCCGGGCAGCACCGCCGCCGCTGTCCACGAGACGGTCACCGACGTAGTAGGTGAGCGCTCCGATCATCGCGGCGGCGATGGTCTGCCAGCCGTCGTTGATGTTGGACTCGGGGATCAGCTCGTAGGCGACGGCCGCGAGCAGGGTGCCGCCGCCGAAGCCCATCATCAGCCCGACGGTGCGCTCCGAGCGGCCGAGCGGCTTCGCGAGCAGCTGGCCGAGGAAGAGCGCCGCGGAGGAGAAGAGGCCCCAGAAGAGCGCGGCAGCCATCAGAGGATCCCCGGGACGGGCATCTCTCCGGTGTAGACGGGCGAGTCCTTGCGGGAGAACAGCTCTCGTCGTTCGTCCGGGGAGAGAGCCTCGAGCTGGGCGCGGACGTCGGAGGGGAAGCCGCTCACCTCGGGCGACTCGTCGACGGGCACGACCGTGTGCACGATCCGGTCCTCGTAGAGGTGCACCAGCGTGATCGCCTGGTGCCCGTTGACGCCGGACACGAAGCGCTCGAGCGGTGCAGGGTCCGAGGTGTAGCAGGTCGCGGAGGCGACCGAGACGGGGATGCCGGCGAAGGTGGAGTACGTCGAGTAGTGGAAGTGCCCGCCGAGGATGCACCGCACGTCGCTGCCGGTGAGCACCGCGGCGAGCCGCTCCTGGTGGAGCAGCTCGATGATCTCGGCGGCCGGCATCATCGGGATCGGGATCGGCGGGTGATGCAGCGCGAGAAGCGTCCCGTGCGGCGCCGGCGTTGCCAGCACGTCGGCCAGCCAGGCGAGCTGGGCGTCGCTGATCTCGCCGTGGTGGTAGCCGGGGACGCTGGTGTCGAGCGAGACGATGCGGAGCCCGGCGACCTCGTGGACGCGGTCCTGGGTGGCCGCGCTGCCCTCCGGGAGCCGCTCGTCGAAGAGCTCGGCGGCGTACGTCGTGCGCTCGTCGTGGTTGCCCATCACCCAGATCACCTCGGCTCCCATCTCCGCAGCCACCGGCTCGACGAAGCTGCGCAGCCGCGCGTAGGCGTCGGGCTCACCCTTGTCGGCGAGGTCCCCGGTGAAGACCAGCGCCTGCGGCAGCGGGTCGAGCCGGGCGAGCCGGGCCAGTGCGAGCGCGAGACCGACCTCGGTGTCGATCACGCCGTACTGCAGCTCTCCGGCAGCGAGCAGGTGGGGGTCGCTGAGGTGGGCGATGACGTGCCCCGGCGAGGGGTACTGACCGAGCTGCACGCCGTCACGCTACCGGGATACGACAGGCGGCGGGGCACACTAGGCGCGTGGCAGGCAAGCGGGGGACCGACGGCGGTCCAGGCAAGGGGCGCCGGATCCTGCTCTGGCTCGGGATCGCGATGATCGTCGCTGGGCTGTGCGTCCTCGGGTACGTCGGCTGGCAGCTCTACGGCACGACCTGGGTGTCCAAGCGCGAGCAGCACGCCACCGTCGACACCACCGAGCGCGTCTGGTCGAAGGACGGGCAGGGGTCGGTCTCCTCCGACGACCGCGAGGTGGCCGCGGACGTGGTCGCGCTGATCCGCATCCCCCGGTTCGGCAAGGAGTACGTCGTACCCGCGCACGCCGGCACCGACGACGACACCCTGTCGCGCGGCTTCGGGGTCTTCGACGGCTCACCGGAGCCTGGCGGCACGGGCAACTTCGCACTGGCGGGCCACCGGATCACCCACGGCGAGCCGCTGCGTCAGATGCCCGACCTCGATGTCGGTGACGAGGTCGTGGTCGAGACCCAGGACACCGTCTACACCTACGTCCTCGACACCGCTGGCGACGCCCTGACCGTGGACTTCGACGCGGGCTGGGTGACCGCGCCGGACCCGGTCGACCCGGAGACCGGCGTGTCGGCCTCGGAGCGGGCCGGGTCGAAGCGGCTGCTGACGTTGGTGACCTGCTCGGAGCTCTTCCACACCGACAACCGGCTGGTCGCCTTCGGGCACCTGGTCTCGGCGAAGCCGAAGTCCTAGAACCCCACCGCGGCGGTCGGCGCGACGTCGGAGCGCATCGCGTGCCACAGCTCGCGGGCCGCGCCCGCATGCTGCTCGGTCACGAGTCCGGCGCGCGCCAGTCCCAGCAGGCTGACGCCGCCGAGATAGGCACTGCCGAGCGCCTCCACAGGGAGACGTACGTCGGCGTCGTCGGTGGTGCGCTCGACCGTGGCGGCGCCGTCCTCGCCGGCGCGGACCCGCCAGCGGCCCTCGTTCCACGGAGCCGCCCGGTCCACGACGTCGAGCACCACGTCGCACGGCGCGCTCCAGGTGCGGTCCATCAGCGCCTCCGGCAGGTCGACGAGCCGGACCCAGAGGCTGTCGTACGTCTCGATCCCGGAGGTGGACCGCGGACCGCCGGCCCAGTGCAGCACCGGGTCGTCGGCGCCGACGCCGGTCAGCTTGACGCTCGTGACCAGGTCGAAGTCGACCAGGCGGCGCAGCAGGGCGAGCCGGGTCGCAGGCTCGCCGACGACGGTCCAGATCTCCAGGGTGCTGTCGGGCCGGGCGTGCTCCCACTTCTCGTTGCGCCGGAACATGGCGAACCCGACGTCGACGCCGTCGCGGCGGGCGAAGAGCACCCGCCACGGCTCCTTGCCGCGCAGGTGCTCGGGCAGCTGCAGGCAGACCCGCTCGTAGTACTCCTGGGCGCCGACCACGGCGCCCAGCTCGGCGGCGGCGAGGTGGCAGGCCCGCATCCGCGCAGCGACGTCGGGCTCGGAGACCGTCGTCATCCGGGTGGTGACCGTCGCGGCCGCCTCGTCCAGCCCCGGTGCGGTCAGCTTCGTGCCGCGCGCCAGGCTGACCTCCAGCTCGTGCGAGGCCAGGCCGTAGCCGTGGCGACCGTAGATGGCGGGCTCGCTCGCGTGCAGCGCGGAGACGTGGGTGCCGACCTCGGCGTGCACCTGCTCGAAGTGGTGGCGCAGCATCGCCGTCAGCACGCCCTGGCGACGGTGGTCGGGGTGCACGCCGACCCAGGTGAGTCCCGCGCAGGAGACCTGCCGCAGACCGGCGTCGGCTCCTGGGATGCAGAGCGTCATCGGGAAGACGCCGTAGATGCCGGGGTACGTCGTGGCGTCCGCGCCGTCGATCTCGGCGGCGAAGCGCTGCTCGACGGGGATCCCGATCAGCTGCTCCTCGGTGCCTGCAGACACCTCCTCGGCGAACCAGACGGTGTAGTCGGTGGCGAGGAAGCGGTCTGCGTTGGTCGCCGGCCCGACGGTGATCTGGGAGTCGCTCATGGTCCCAGCCAACCGGTGCCGGGCGTCGGCCACAACCCGATTAGCGGCCGGTCGGCCACCGCCGCGAAGAGCGCGAGCTGTCCGAGGGCGATGAGACCAGACCGAAGCACGCGAGACCGGCCGACTGGACTCTAGTGCCGGTCGGCGGGGGCGGGGAGGACCCGACCGCGCACGTCACCCAGGGAGATGCGGCCGCCGTCGGTGCCGGGGGCGGTGTAGCGGAGCACCACCTCGTCGCCGTCGTCGAGGAAGGCCGACACCTCGCCCCAGCCGATCTCGAGGAAGGATCCGCGCTGGTCGTGCTCGGGTCCGCTGATCGTGCCCGAGCCGTACAGGTCGCCGGTGCGCAGCGAGGCGCCGTTGACGGTCAGGTGGGCGAGCATCTGGGCGGGGGACCAGTACATGGTGCGGTACGACGGACGGCTCACGACCTCGCCGTTCAGCACGACCTCGACCTCGATGTCGATGCCCTGTGTGTCGCCAGGACCCAGGTAGGGCAGGGGTTCTGGCTTCTGGCCAGGAAGGTCGGTCCAGGCTGAGGCGAGGGCAGCCAGCGGGGTCACCCAGTGGGAGATCGAGGTCGCGAACGACTTGCCGAGGAAGGGGCCGAGCGGCACGTACTCCCACGCCTGGATGTCACGAGCCGACCAGTCGTTGAGCCCGACGACACCGAAGACGTGGTCGGCGAAGGCGTCGTACGGGACGGCCGTGCCCATCGTCGAGCCGACCCCGACCACGAAGCCGAGCTCCGCCTCGATGTCGAGCCGAGCGGACGCGCCGTACGCCCCGGCGGCGCGCTGGCCGCTCGGTCGGACGACGGGGGTGCCGGACGGCACGACGGTGCCGGCGCGGCCGTGGTAGCCGACGGGCAGGTGGCGCCAGTTGGGCAGCAGCGGCTCGCCGTCGGGCCGGAAGATCCGTCCGACGTTGGTCGCATGGTCGAGCGAGGCGTAGAAGTCGACGTAGTCGGCGACCTCGATGGGGAGGTGCAGCTCGACCTCGTCGAGCGAGATGGTGGCCGCCCCGGCCTCGAGCAGGGACCGCGCCTCCTCCCGGGTGGCCGACCAGGTCTCCGGACCGAGGGCCATGAAGGCGTTCAGGGAGGCGGTTGCGAACTCGGCGCGACCGGTGGCCGCCGCCAGGTCCAGCACGGTGTCACCGTGGCGCACGCCGACCCGGCGGCGTCCGTCGGCCGTCGAGAACACGCCGTAGGGGAGGTGGTCGAGCCCGAACCCGTCAGTCATCGAGGAGACCCAGCGCGAGCAGGTCCTCGAGCGGCTCCTCGACCGAGCAGGAGCCGAACGACGTGAACCAGCGGCGCGCGCCGGCGAGGTCGAGGTCCTGCGCCGTCTCGACGAGCACGGCGGGCTCGCGCTCCTCGAGCAGCCCGACGACCTCGTCGCGCGGGCTGCCGTCGAAGGCGAGGCGGGTGGCGACCAGGACGTTGAGGAAGCCGTGGTGCTCGAACCCCTCGGCGCCGGTGTGCCGGACCGCGCGGTGCAGCCCCGCCGTGCACTTGTAAGGCGTCTCGCGGTCGAGCGCCGCGTCGATCCAGCCGGCCAGGGACGCAGCGGTGGGGAACGCGCGGGCCTCGAGCCCGCCGGTGCGGAACTTCAGCCGGAGCTCGGCCGCGGCCACCTCGTCGGCCGCGGCCAGCCAGGTGGGCTCGGGGCACGAGGCCGGGATCTCGACGTAGATCGGCACGTGGTCGTCGAGGATCCCCTCGGCCCGGGCAGCGTCGACGGCGGCCACCACGCGTCGCGCGGCGCCCACCGGGTCGGCGGGGTCGCGCAGCGCGATCTCGAGCCCCTCCACGGCGACGTGGAGCTTGCGGCCGAGCCCAGCCGCGCCGGCGACCTGCCCGGCGCCGCCGGTGACCACGACCGACAGCGCGAGCGGGGTGCCGCGCAGCAGCGGGATGTCGGTGTCACGGACGACGAACGTGCCGACCAGGTCGGCGTGCGGCTCGTGCCGGCGGGCCTGGTGGGCGGCAGTGGCGTCGTGGATCGGTGCGTCCCCCGGCGGGAAGATCGCAGCGTCGTCGACGAAGGAGGTCCATGTGCCGTCGGTCACCACGGGACTAACGTAACCAGACATGGCGTACTACCGCGCGGTGGGAGAGATCCCTCCGACGAGACACACCCAGCACCGCGACCCCGAGGGGCGCCTCTACTACGAGGAGCTGATGGGGGAGGAGGGCTTCTCCTCGGACTCATCCCTGCTCTATCACCGGGGCGTGCCGTCGGCGATCGTCGCCTCCGAGGTGTGGGACCTCCCCGATCAGACCCGCACCCCCAACCACCCGCTGAAGCCTCGCCACCTCAGGCTGCACGAGCTCGGGACCGGCGGGGACCCGGTCGAGGGGCGGCGCCTGGTGCTGGGCAACAACGACGTCCGGATCTCGTACGTCGTGACCGGCACTGCGCCCTCGGCGTACTACCGCAACGCCATCGGCGACGAGTGCGTGTACGTCGAGGCCGGGTCGGGCGTGGTCGAGACGGTCTTCGGCGTCGTCGACTACCGCACCGGCGACTACGTGATCGTCCCGCGCGCCACCACCCACCGCTGGGCGCCCGCCGAGCCGAGCAGCCTCTACGCGATCGAGGCCAACAGCCACATCGCACCGCCGAAGCGCTACCTCTCGCGCTACGGGCAGCTGCTGGAGCACGCGCCGTACTGCGAGCGCGACCTGCACGGTCCCCGTTCGCTGGTCGAGCTCGTCGAGACCGTGGCCGGCGGCACTGACGTCGACGTCCTGGTCAAGCACCGCACCAGCGCCGGCATCGTCGGGACGAGGATGACGTACGCGACCCATCCCTTCGACGTCGTCGGCTGGGACGGCTGCCTCTACCCGTACACCTTCAACATCGAGGACTACATGCCGATCACCGGCAAGGTGCACCAGCCGCCGCCGGTGCACCAGGTCTTCGAGGGCCACAACTTCGTGGTCTGCAACTTCCTGCCCCGCAAGGTCGACTACCACCCGCTGTCGATCCCGGTGCCCTACTACCACTCCAACGTCGACAGCGACGAGGTGATGTTCTACGTCGGCGGCGACTACGAGGCGCGCAAGGGCTCCGGCATCGGGCTGGGCTCGATCTCGTTGCACCCCGGTGGCTACGCGCACGGTCCGCAGCCCTCGGCGATCGAGGCCTCGCTGGGTGCGGACTACTTCGAGGAGTCGGCCGTCATGGTCGACACCTT
Source organism: uncultured Actinomycetota bacterium (assembly GCA_963717855.1). Lineage (GTDB taxonomy): Bacteria > Actinomycetota > Actinomycetes > Propionibacteriales > Nocardioidaceae > Nocardioides. The sequence goes on from CAVQXF010000003.1 coordinate 219,238, forward strand.
CGCCCCGCTCGACCTCGGCGAGGGCGGGCTTGCCGTCGAGGACCCGGCGTACGCCTGGACCTGGGCTCAGCCCAGCGTCGACACGTGATCGGGCACGTAGGTGACGCCCTCGCGGGGCGGCCGGACGTAGCCACGGGGCTCGGGGCGGTCCGGCAGCGTGATCTCGGGTGCCGGCACGTGCTCGTAGGGGATGGTCGAGAGCAGGTGGGCCATGGTGTCGAGTCGCGCGTGCTTCTTGATGTCGCTCTCGACGACGTACCAGGGTGACGCGGGCAGGTCGGTGTGCGCCATCATCTCGTCCTTGGCGCGTGAGTAGTCCTCCCACCGGTTGATCGACTCGAGATCCATCGGCGAGAGCTTCCACTGCCGCATCGGGTCGTTCCGGCGCGACTTGAAGCGCTTCGACTGCTCCTTGTCGCTCACCGAGAACCAGTACTTGCGCAGCAGGATGCCGTCATCGATCAACATCTGCTCGAAGATCGGCGCCTGCCTCAGGAAGCGTGCGTGCTGCTCAGGGGTGCAGAAGCCCATCACCTTCTCCACGCCGGCGCGGTTGTACCAGGACCGGTCGAAGAGCACGATCTCGCCGGCGGACGGCAGCTGCTCGACGTACTTCTGGAAGTACCACTGGCTGCGCTCCCGCTCGGTGGGTGCCGGCAGCGCGACGATGCGCGCGATGCGGGGGCTGAGGTACTGCGTGATCCGCTTGATCGTGCCGCCCTTGCCGGCGGCGTCGCGTCCCTCGAACAGGATCACCACGCGCGCGTCCGTGGCCTTGACCCACTCCTGCAGCTGCACGAACTCGGACTGCAGCCGGAAGAGCTCGGCCTCGTACACGTCGTCGGAGATCTTCTTGCGCGCCATGGTTCCGACGCTACTGGCTCAGGCCGCGACCCGAGCGCCGGTGAACTTCTTGTAGGTGTACGCCGTGCCGATCACCACCACCGGGATGGTGACGAGCAGGCCCACGCCGCAGGCGATCACACCGGCCACGGCGACCAGGCCGCCGACGATGTACCAGAGGATCGCGTTGCCGAGGTTGTCCTTGATCAGCTCGAAGCTGGCCCGGATGGCGTCGATCGGCGCAAGGCCCTTGTCGATCACGAAGAACAGCGTGTACGACGTCAGGAAGGCGATCACCACGCCCGGCACGTAGCAGAGCGCGTAGCCGATGGTGGTGGCGACGCCGACGATCAGGCTCGCGACGACGACCGGGCCGATGCCCTCGGTCTTGAACATCTCCGAGACCTGGAAGGTCCGGCCCTCGGTGATGCCGAGCACGCCGCGGATGATGCCTGCTCCGACGATCTGGCCGACCACGTAGAGGAAGCCGATGGCGATCGCGTTGACGATCAGCCGCCAGATCCAGCCCGAGCCGTCATCGCACGACAGCGCTCCCGTCGAGTTGTCGACGGTGCAGCTCGCGTTGGTGGTCAGCAGTGCGATGAAGCCGAAGGCGATCGCGCCGGCGACGATGAAGATGCCGACCAGCACCAGCACGCCGAACAGGACCTGGGCGAGGTTGTCGGTGAACTTCTGCCAGCCGTACGACAGGGCCGAGCCGAGGTCCCACTGCTCCCCGGGCGCCGGCGGAGGCGGGCCGCCGTACCCACCGGGAGCGGGCGGCGGGGGAGGCGGAGGTGACTCGCCGTACCCACCGGTCGGGGGCGGAGTCTCCTCGGGCGGGGGCTCGTTCGTGGACATGTTCACTCCTCGTGCGTCGCATGAGCGGCAGACGCCTGAAATCTAGCGGTGGGAGCGCGCCCGCCGACAGGGTCCTGACGGGCTATTGCGCCCGGACGCATCGGACGCCGTACCGGTGGGCACTGCTCACTCGTGGACACGCGCGGCAGGATGGACTCATGAGCAGGCGAGCACCCCGGCACGACGTCGACGACCGGCACCTCGAGGTAGAGGCGCCGAAGGAGTCGGCCGCCGGTGTGCCGGCGGTGGCGGTCGCCATGAAGTTCGCGGTCGAGCAGATGGGCGTGCGCCGGACGGCGCAGACCTTGCTGCGGCTCAACCAGGCCGACGGCTTCGACTGCCAGGGCTGCGCGTGGCCGGATCCCGACCCGAGCCACCGGCACACCGCGGAGTTCTGCGAGAACGGCGCCAAGGCGGTCACGGAGGAGGCAACCCTGCGCCGGGTGGAGCGGGCTTTCTTCGAGACGAACTCGCTCGCGGACCTGAAGGACCGCAGTGACTACTGGCTGGGGCAGCAGGGCCGGATCACCGAGCCGATGAGGGTGCGCGCCGGTGGCACGCACTACGAGCCGGTGTCGTGGGACGAGGCGTTCGCGACGATCGGCCGGCACCTGAACGGCCTCGCCTCCCCGGACCAGGCGGTGTTCTACACCTCGGGCAAGACGTCCAACGAGGCGGCGTTCGCCTACCAGCTCTTCGTGCGCGCGTTCGGCACCAACAACCTCCCCGACTGCTCCAACATGTGCCACGAGTCGACGTCGGTCGCGCTGGCCGAGGTGATCGGGATCGGCAAGGGCTCGGTCTCGCTCGACGACATCCACGAGGCCCAGCTGATCGTGGTCGCCGGCCAGAACCCCGGCACCAACCATCCGCGGATGCTCAGCGCGCTCGAGATCGCCAAGCGCAACGGCGCGAAGATCATCGCGATCAACCCGCTGCGCGAAGCGGGACTGGTGCGCTTCAAGAACCCGCAGAACGCGCGCGGGCTCGCCGGGCGCGGCACCGAGCTCGCCGACCTGCACCTTCCGGTCCGGATCAACGGTGACCTGGCGCTCTTCCAGGCGATCGGTGCGCTGCTGCTCGAATGGGGCTGCGTCGACCGCGACTTCGTCGAGCGGCACACGGTCGGCTTCGAAGCGTGGGCCGCCCACCTGGCTGAGCTGGACTGGGACGCCGTAGGTCGCGCGACCGGACTCCCGCGCGAGCAGATCGAGGAGGCTGCACGGATGTTCCGCGACTCCTCGGCGACCGTCACCTGCTGGGCGATGGGCATCACCCAACACCGCAACGCAGTCGCCACCGTCAAGGAGATCGCGAACGTCGCGTTCCTGCAGGGCAACATCGGCAAGCCGGGCGCGGGCCTGTGCCCGGTGCGCGGTCACTCCAACGTGCAGGGCGACCGGACGATGGGCATCTGGGAGCGTCCGCCCGGGCACTTCCTGGACAGCCTGCGCGACGAGTTCGGCTTCGAGCCGCCGCGGGAGCACGGCCTCGACACCGTGGCGTCGATCAAGGCGCTGCGTGACGGCGACGCGAAGGTCTTCATCGGGCTGGGCGGCAACTTCGTCTCGGCCGCCCCCGACACCGAGGTGACCGAGGACGCGATGCGGCGCGCCGATCTCACCGTGCACGTGTCGACGAAGCTCAACCGCTCGCACGTCGTCCACGGTCGCGAGGCGCTGATCCTGCCGGCGATGGGGCGCAGCGAGCGCGATCTCACCGGAGGTCGGCTGCAGCGCGTCACCGTCGAGGACTCGATGTCGGCGGTGCACGCGTCGAAGGGCCCGCTGAAGCCGGCGTCGCCGTACCTCAAGTCGGAGGTCGACATCGTCTGCTCCATCGCCGAGGCCACGATCGGCGACCGCTACGACCTGCCCTGGCAGGCCTTCCGCTCCGACTACACCGAGGTCCGCCGCCGGATCTCCCGGGTGGTGCCGGGGTGCGAGGCGTACGACGAGAAGGTCGACCGTCCCGGCGGATTCGTGCTGCCCCACCCGCCGCGCGACACCCGTACCTTCCCCACCAAGCAGGATCGAGCGGTCTTCACGGTCAGCCCGACCGACGTCCTACACGTGCCCGACGGGCGCCTCCTGCTGCAGACGCTGCGCTCGCACGACCAGTTCAACACCACGATCTACGGTCTGGACGACCGCTACCGCGGGATCCACAACGGTCGCCGGGTCGTCTTCGTGCACCCCGACGACATCACCGCCCTCGGCCTGACCGCGGGCGACCACGTCGACCTGGTCAGCGAGTGGGAGGACGGGTCCGAGCGACAGGCGCCGTCGTTCCGGGTGGTGGCCTACGACCAGCCGCGCGGCTGCGCGGCGGCGTACTACCCGGAGACCAACCCGCTGGTGCCGTTGGACTCCACCGCGATCGGCAGCAACTGCCCGACCTCGAAGTCGGTGATCGTTCGACTCGAGCCCGCCTCCGGAGGCGCCGAGGGTGTGCGAGCGGCCAGCGACGCCGGCACCGTCACGCCGTCCGGGCGCGGGGACGAGGGCAAGCGGCACGTCGAGCCCGACCAGCTCTCCTGAGTCGCGCAACAATGCTCTCGTGAGCAACCTCGAGGACAAGCCCGCGGAGCTGGACTGCCGGACCGCGCTCGCGAACGGCGTCGAGATCATGACCCCGCGCGACGTACCCCTCGGCGGACCGCGGGCGATGCGCGTGCGCCGTACGCTCCCGCAGCGCGAGCGGTCGCTGATCGGCGCGTGGTGCTTCGTCGACCACTACGGCCCCGACGAGGTCGCCGACAGCGGTGGCATGGTCGTCCCGCCGCACCCGCACACCGGGCTGCAGACGGTCAGCTGGCTCTTCACCGGTGAGGTCGAGCACCGCGACAGTGCCGGCAACCACGCGATGGTGCGCCCCGGCGAGGTCAACCTGATGACCGCCGGTCGCGGGATCAGCCACTCGGAGGTCTCACCGCCGTCGACCACGACGCTGCACGGCGCGCAGCTCTGGGTCGCGCTGCCGGACTCCGACCGGTCCGTCGAGCCGGCGTTCGCCCACCACACCCCTGCCCCGGTGACGGGAGCCGGCTTCGAGGCGCGGGTCTTCCTCGGCTCGCTGCTGGGCGACACCTCGCCGGTCGCGACGTACACCCCGCTGCTCGGCGCCGAGATCCTGCTCTCGCCCGGGACGTCGGTGGTGCTCGACGTCGACCCGGCCTTCGAGCACGGTGTCCTCGTCGATGCCGGCAACCTCGGCGTCGACGGTGTCGAGGCGAAGCAGCACGACCTGGCCTACGTCCCGCCCGGCACACCGAGGATCGAGCTCACGTCGTACGACGAACCCGTGCGTCTGCTGCTCCTCGGCGGGCCACCGTTCGGCGAGAGCATCGTGATGTGGTGGAACTTCGTCGGCCGCACCCACGAGGAGATCGTCGCCTTCCGTGCGGAGTGGCAGGGGCAGATCGCCGACGGCCGGCTCGCCGACGGCAGGTTCGGCATCCCGGTCGGCGATGAGCGGCCGCCCATCCCGGCCCCGGCGCTCCCCAACGCGCGCCTGAGGGAACGGCACTGACCGGACGACCGATGTCGGCGCGGTCCGCGATGATGTCGGCATGGGACCGCTGATCGGTGAGGACGGGGTCGCCCGCTGCCCATGGGCGGGCGGCGCGGGCGTGATGCGCGACTACCACGACGAGGAGTGGGGTCGACGGGTCCACGGGGAGGCGTCGTACCTGGAGCGGCTGACCCTGGAGGCCTTCCAGTCGGGACTGTCCTGGTCGACGATCCTCAACAAGCGCCCGGCCTTCCGCGAGGTCTTCCTCGACTTCGACGCCGCGGCGATCGCAGCGTTCGGCGACGCCGACCTCGAGCGGCTGATGGGCGACGCGCGCATCGTGCGCAACCGGCTCAAGATCCAGGCGACCATCACCAACGCCCGTGCGACCGTGGCCCTGCGCGAGCAGGAGGGGTTGGAGGCGTTCCTGCTGTCCTTCGCCCCCGACCAGCCGCCCGCGTGGGCCGACACCGCCGAGATGGCGACCACGTCGGCGGAGTCCAAGGCACTGTCGAAGGAGCTCAAGAAACGCGGGTTCGCGTTCGTCGGCCCGACGACGATGTACGCCCTGATGGAGGCCATCGGCATCTTCGACCCGCACCTGGTCGGCTGCCACCGCCGCGGCCTCAGCTGAGGAACGCCAGGACCTCCGCTGCCACCTCGGCCGGCCGCTCGAGCTGGAGGAAGTGTCCGGCGCCGCTCACGAGCGCGGCGCGGGAGCCGGTCGGCACCCATCGCTCGACGAGCGGGAAGAAGCGCGGGTCCATCGCGCCGTCCTGGTCGCCGTGGAGGTAGAGCAGCGGCGCGACCGGCTCGGCCAGCGCCGGCTCGAGGCCGCGGCCGAGCATCGCGCGGTAGTAGGACACCGCCGCGCGCGCGTGCTCGAGGTCCGGCACGGCCGCACGCAGCAGCACGAGGTCATCGCGGGCGTCGTACCCCGGCGACCACCACCGCCACAGCCGCGCCGCCAGCCGGTCGAGGTGCCGCTCGGAGAGCCCGGGCACCTGGTTGACCGCGATGTACCAGGAGTGGAAGGGCTGCCGCACCATCGCCGAGGCCCAGGTCGCCAGCGTCGCGCGGCTCGGGTTCATCGCGGCGAACGGCGGGACGGCGAGCGACACGTGCCGGCCGTACGGCGACGTCGGGTCGCCCGCCACGGCGTTGGTCGTGATCGCGCCCCAGTCATGACCGAGCAGCACGCTGTCGCCGCTGCCGCCGAGCGCGGCATGCAGGGCGACCGCGTCGGCGGCCAGCGCTCGCACGGAGTAGTCGCCGTCCGCCGGGATCCCGGACGGCGCGTAGCCGCGTAGGAAGGGCGCCGCGACCCGGAAGCCCCGCTCGGCCAGCAGCGGCGCCACCCGACGCCAGGTCCAGGCGGTGTCGGGGAAGCCGTGCAGCGCGACCACGAGCCGCCCGTCCGGCGGTCCCCACTCGAGGACCCGTGCGGTGTGGCTGGGCAGCGCGACGTCGTACTCGCGTGGTCCTGGTGGGGTCACGGGCTCAGCGAACCAGACCTGCGGCTGTGGGGGCGGCACCCGTCGGCTGTAACGCCGGGTTACTTGCGCCGCGGACGGGCCACAAGCCTCAGCCCAGCGCAGCAGCCTCAGCGGCGAGCCGGGTGACTCGGTCCCAGTCGCCGGCGGCGAGCGCGTCGGCAGGCGTGATCCAGGAGCCGCCGACACAGCCGACGTTCGGCAGTGCGAGGTACGACGGGGCGGAGGCGAGCGTGATGCCGCCGGTGGGGCAGAAGCGGGCGGCGGGCACGGGCGAGGCGATCGCCTTGAGGTACGCCGTGCCGCCCGACGCGGCGGCCGGGAAGAACTTCATCTCGGTCACACCCGCCTCGAGGGCGGCCAGCACCTCGGACACGGTGGCGGTGCCCGGGAGGAACGGCAGGCCGGTGTCCTGCATCGCGTGCAGCAGCGAGCGGGTGGCGCCCGGGGACACCAGGAACTGGGCGCCTGCCTCCAGCGCCTCCTTGGCCTGGGCCGGCGTCGTGATCGTGCCGGCGCCGACCAGGATCTCCGGCACCTCGGACGCGATCGCACGGATGGCGTCGAGCGCGACCGGCGTGCGCAGGGTCAGCTCGATCGCCGGCAGGCCGCCGGCGACCAGCGCGCGCGCCACCGGGACCGCGTGCTCGAGGGAGTCGATGACGACCACCGGCATCACCGGGACGACGTCGAGCACCGAGGGGACGAGCTCAGACGGACTGGACAACGCGGACCTCCTGGCCGGGGGCAGTGATGCCCGGGAAGACGCTGGCGCCGGTGTCGGCGGTCCCGACGGTGGCGCGGAAGGCCGCGAACAGCTCGCGGCCGGTGCCGGCCCACTCGGAGCCCTGGGGTGCGCGACCGGTGATCGGCCGGCGGGCGAAGGTCTCGTGGTCGACGTGCAGACCGAGGAGGCCGCCGTCGGCGTCGACCGTGATGACGTCGCCGTCCTGGATCCGCGACAGCGGGCCGCCGAGGGCCGCCTCGGGCGTGACGTGGATGGCGGCCGGGACCTTGCCGGACGCGCCGGACATCCGGCCGTCGGTGACGATCGCGACCTTCTGCCCCCGGTCCTGCAGTACGCCGAGGGCGGGGGTCAGCTTGTGCAGCTCGGGCATCCCGTTGGCGGCCGGTCCCTGGTAGCGGATGACCGCGACCAGGTCGAGGCCGTCCAGCTCGCCGTCGGCGAAGGCGGCGAGGAAGTCGTGCTGGTCGTCGAAGACGATCGCCGGCGCGGTCACGAGCCGGTGCTCCGGCTTGACCGCGGACGTCTTGATGACCGCGCGGCCGAGCGGGCCGGTCAGCATGCGCAGCCCACCGTCGGCCGAGAACGGGTCGGACGCCGGACGCAGCACCGCGTGGTCGAGGGACGCCGTCGGCCCCTCCTGCCAGGTGAGCTCGTCGCCGCGCAGCACCGGCTCCTGGGTGTAGCGCCACAGCCCGTGGCCGACGATCGTCTGCACGTCGTCGTGGAGCAGGCCTGCGGCCAGCAGGGTGCGCACCATGAACGCGATCCCGCCGGCGGCGTGGAAGTGGTTCACGTCGGCCTCGCCGTTGGGGTACATCCGGCTCAGCAGCGGCACCACCGCCGACAGGTCCGACAGGTCGTCCCAGGTGAGCGTGATGCCGGCAGCCCGGGCGATCGCCACCAGGTGCATCGTGTGGTTGGTCGAGCCGCCGCTGGCGAGCAGCGCCACGCAGGCGTTGACGATCGCCTTCTCGTCGACGACCTTGCCGATCGGTGTGTAGTCACCGCCCTGCGGGGTCATCTCCGTCACCCGACGGCCGGCGGCGCGGGTCAGCGCCTCGCGCAGCGGCGTGCCCGGGTTGACGAACGACGAGCCCGGGAGGTGCAGTCCGAGCACCTCCATCAGCAGCTGGTTGGAGTTCGCGGTGCCGTAGAAGGTGCAGGTGCCGGCGGAGTGGTACGACGCCGCCTCGGCCTCGAGCAGCTCGTCGCGGCCGATCTTGCCCTCGGCGTACAGCTGGCGGACCCGGGCCTTCTCGGAGTTGGGCAGACCCGAGGTCATCGGGCCCGCCGGGACGAAGACGGTGGGGAGGTGGCCGAACGCCAGGGCTCCGATCAACAGGCCAGGCGTGATCTTGTCGCAGACGCCGAGCATCAGGGCGCCGTCGAACATGTCGTGCGAGAGCGCGATCGCGGCCGACATCGCGATCACGTCGCGGCTGTAGAGCGAGAGCTGCATGCCGTCGCGGCCCTGGGTGATGCCGTCGCACATGGCGGGCACGCCGCCGGCGAACTGGGCGATGCCTCCGGCGCGGATGATCGCGTGCTTCAGGGTCTCGGGGTAGTCGCGGTAGGGCTGGTGGGCCGAGAGCATGTCGTTGTAGGACGACACGATCGCGAGGTTGGGCTTGACCCGCCCGCGCAGCGCGAGCTTGTCGGTCGGCTCGGAGGCGGCGATGCCGTGGGCCAGGTTGGCGCAGGCGAGGGCTTCTCGTGCCGGGCCGCTCTGGGCGGCGGCCGCGATCCGGCGCTCGTACTCCGCTCGGCTGTCGGTGCTGCGCTCGACGATGCGTGCCGTGACGGCCGCGAGGGTGGGATGGAGGTCGGGCTGGCTCTGGGTCACTGGTCGGGCTCCTGCCAGGTTCGGCCGTCACGCTCGAGGAGCATGGCGGCGGCGATCGGTCCGGTCGTGCCCGCCGGGTAGCGCTTCGGGCGCTCCGGCGTCGCGGCCCAGCGCCGCAGGATCGGCTCGGTCCAGGTCCAGGCGGCCTCGACCTCGTCGCGACGCATGAAGAGCGTCGGGTTGCCCTTGATCACGTCCATCAGCAGACGCTCGTACGCGTCCGGCATCCGCGCATCGAACGCTGCTGCGTAGCTCAGGTCCAAGGAGACCGGCCGGAGGCGGTAGCCCCCCGGGCCGGGCTCCTTGGCGGTGAGGTGCAGGCGCATGCCCTCGTCGGGCTGGACCAGGATGTGCAGCCGGTTCGGCGCGGTGACGCCCTCGGCCCCGGGGAACATCGAGTGCGGTGGCTCCTTGAAGACCACCACGATCTCGGAGGCCCGTCGGTCCATCCGCTTGCCGGTGCGCAAGTAGAACGGCACCCCGGCCCATCGCCAGTTCTGCACCTCGGTCTTGAGGGCCACGAAGGTCTCGGTGCGAGACCCGCCGTGGCCGAGGTCGTCGGCGTACGACGGCACGGCGACCCCGCCGACGAGACCGGCCTCGTAGCGGCCGCGCACGGTGTCGTGGTCGACCTCCGCGGGGCCCATCGGCCGCAGCGCCTGGAGCACCTTGACCTTCTCGTCGCGCACGGTCTCGCGTCCGACGTACGTCGGAGGCTCCATCGCCACCAGGCAGAGCAGCTGGAGCAGGTGGTTCTGCACCATGTCGCGCAGGGCGCCGGCGTTGTCGTAGTAGTCGCCGCGGCTGCCGACCCCGACGGTCTCGGAGACGGTGATCTCGACGTGGTCGACCCAGCGCGAGTTCCACAGCGGCTCGAGGAAGGTGTTGGCGAAGCGCGTGACCAGGAGGTTCTGGACGCTCTCCTTGCCGAGGTAGTGGTCGATCCGGAAGATCTGCTGCTCCGCGAAGACCTGGCCGACGGCGTCGTTGACCTCGCGGGCCGAGGCCAGGTCGTGGCCGATCGGCTTCTCGAGGACGACGCGGGCGTGCTCGTCGACGACTCCGATCTCGTCGAGGCGCTGGCAGATCGAGCCGAAGAGCTTCGGGGCGACGGCGAGGTAGAAGACGCGGACTGCCTCGTCGGGGCGCGGCCGGTCCTTGAGGAGCGCGTGGAAGCGGTCCCAGTCCTCGGGCACCTCGGCGTCGAGGTTGAGGTGGAAGAGGCGGGCCAGGAAGCGGTCGATCGCGCCGTCGTACAGATCGGCGGCGTCCACGTGGAGGTCGAGCGCCGTGCGCACCTCGGCACGCCAGCCGGCATCGTCGATGTCGGAGCGGGAGACACCCAGGATCCGGTAGTCGGCGGGCAGCTGGCCCTCGAGATCGCGGTGGTAGAGCGCCGGCAGCAGCTTGCGCAGTGCGAGGTCACCCGTCCCGCCGAAGACGGTGAAGTCGCACGCGGCGGGGAGCACGTGCGGGCTGGGGTTCGGGTCCATGTACTCCACGGTAGGAAGGAGTTCGAACTTATGCAAGCACAACTAAGGTTTTTTCAGGATCAAAGTAGGTGACGTTATGCTCTCGCCCGTGACGCAGACCCAGAACCGTGTGGCCCCACCCCAGAGCGAAGTGCGTGACAGTGCCGCTCCGGCGACGGCCGGCGAGCTGCTCGACCTGGTCCGCAGCGGCCGCGCCAGCACCCGCTCGCAGCTGCGGGCCCTCACCGGGCTGTCCCGCACCGCCATCACCACCCGGGTCAGCTCGCTGACCTCCGCCGGCCTGCTGCTGCTCGGGGAGGAGCTCGCCTCGACCGGCGGCCGCCCTCCGGGCGCCCTGATCTTCAACCAGCACGCCGGCGTCGTGGTGGCCGTCGCGATCGGCCGCTCCCGCAGCCAGCTCGCCGTGATGGACCTCGACGGCCAGGAGATCGCCTCCGACTCCGAGGACCACGAGGTCGGGGTCGGGCCCGACGAGCTGCTGCCGCAGGTCGCCGACCGGCTCGCCGCCCTGCTCGACGGCGTCGAGCCGCCCGTGCTCGGTGTGGGTCTGAGCCTGCCGGGCACCCTGGACGCCCAGCGCGGGATCAGCATCGGTTCGCCGGTCATGTCCGGCTGGGACGGCGTCGAGCTGGCGCCGTACCTCGACCACGTCACCCACGCGCCGCTCTTCGTCGGCAACGACGCCGACGTGCTGGCCCGCTCCGAGCTGCTGGGTCGCTCGGCGGCCCTCGACGACGTACTCGTCGTCAAGGCCTCGACCGGTCTCGGTCTCGGCATCATCGCCGACGGCCGGGTGCTCAGCGGGCACCTCGGTGCCGCCGGGGAGATCGGGCACACCAAGGTCGACGCCGCGGCCGGGCTCGCCTGCCGGTGCGGCGCGACGGGCTGCCTCGAGACGCTCGCCGGGGGCTGGGCCCTGGTCGCCCGCGCCCGCGAGTCCGGCCACGAGGTCGGTCACCTGCGCGACCTGGTCGCGCTGGCGCTGCAGGGCGACCCCACCGCCCGCGGGCTGCTGCGCGACAGCGGCCGCGAGCTCGGCCAGGTGCTGGCGATCGCCATCAACCTGCTCAACCCTGCCGCCGTCGTGATCGGTGGCGACATGGCCTCCGCGTTCGACTTCCACGTCGCCGGGATCCGGGAGAGCGTCTACGCGCTCGCCGCGCCGCTGGCCACCCGCGACCTCCAGTTCCTGCCCGCCACCCACGGCGACCGGGCCGGACTGGTCGGCTGCGCCGCGCTGGCCCTCGACCACGTGCTGGCGCCCGTCGCGGTCGACGCGCGACTGGCCGCCGTGAGCGCCTAGCGATCCTCGGGAGGGCTAGCCTCGGCGCGTGAGCCGTGTCCACGCCTTCGGAGACGACGCCCTCGGTGACCACGACGCGGTCGGTCTGGTCACGGCGATCCAGGAGGGCGAGGTCTCGATCCCCGAGGTGATCGAGGCCGCCATCAGTCGCACCGAGCGCCTCCAGCCCGACCTCAACGCCGTCGCGTACGTCGCCTTCGACCGAGCTCGCGCCGAGGCGCGGGACCCCCGAGGAGGCTTCTTCGCCGGGGTGCCGACGTTCGTCAAGGACAACGTCGACGTCTCCCGGATGCCGACCCAGCAGGGCTGCGACGCCTACCGCGGCTCCCCGCTGGCCGAGGACGGCGACGTCGCCCGGATGTTCCTCGCCACCGGGCTGGTGCCGCTGGGCAAGACCCAGCTCTCGGAGTTCGGGTTCAGCCCGTCGGCCGAGCATCCGCGCCTCGGGCCGGTCCGCTCCCCGTGGGACACCGCCCGGACGGCGGGAGCGTCCTCGGCCGGCACGGCGGCCCTCGTCGCCGCCGGTGCCGTCCCGCTCGCCCACGGCAACGACGGCGGCGGCTCTATCCGGATCCCGGCGGCGGTCAACGGACTGGTCGGGCTCAAGCCGACCCGCGACCGGCTCGCCCAGGACAAGATGAGCCGGCAGATGCCGGTGCGGATCGTCGCCGACGGCGTGCTCACCCGCTCCGTGCGCGACACGGCCGCCTTCCTGCGCGAGGCTGAGTGCGTCTACCGCGAGCTGCGACTCCCGCCGATCGGCGACGTCACGCGCCCCGGTCACAAGCGGCTGCGGGTCGCCGTGCACACCGAGGGCGTCGGCCGCTCCGCGTCGCCGGAGGTGGTCGAGCTCACGCTCGAGACGGCCCGGCTGCTGGAGGACCTCGGCCACGAGGTCGAGCACGTGCCATCCCCCGCTCCTGCGACCCTGCCCGACGACTTCCTCCTCTACTGGTCGATGCTCGCGATGGTCATCGTCCGCACCGGACGCCGCTCGGCAGGCCCGACCTGGGACCGGGACCGGCTGGACAACCTGACCCGGGGGCTCGACCTCCACTGCCGCCACAACCTGCGCCGGCTCCCCGGCGCGATCCGTCGGCTGCGTCGGCTGCCGGCCGTCACCACGAAGTTCCACCGCACCTACGACGTCGTCCTCACGCCCACGCTTGCGCACGAGACGCCGCTCGTGGGTCATCTCGACCCGACCGCGCCGTACGACGTCGTGATGGACCGGATCCTCGACTGGGTCGCGTTCACGCCCTGGCAGAACGCGACCGGCGACCCGGCCGTCTCGCTGCCCCTGGCGACCACCGCCGCGGGGCTTCCCCAAGGGATGATGTTCACGGCCGGCGCCGGGGCCGAAGCCACCCTGCTGGAGCTCGCCTTCGAGCTCGAGGAGGCTGCTCCGTGGGCCTCCATCACGGGGTGAGAACGGGACGTCCGACGGGGGGTCCGGGCCGATTTCCTGTTACCGCTTCAGTCTGTGTATCGTTCTTCGTCGTTGCCCCTTTAGCTCAGTCGGTAGAGCGTCTCCATGGTAAGGAGAAGGTCTACGGTTCGATTCCGTAAAGGGGCTCTGGGTGCGGGAGCCCGCCGGCCGGTAGAATGGCCGGCGGGCACCCTGCCCCCTTGGCGGGGTAGCTCAGGTGGTTAGAGCACACGACTCATAATCGTGGTGTCGCGGGTTCGAGTCCCGCTCCCGCTACTCGTACCAGCGATCAGCATCACCCGAATCGACAAAGGATTTCCCGTGGCCAGCAAGAGCAGCGATGTTCGTCCCAAGATCACGCTCGCGTGCGTGGACTGCAAGGACCGCAACTACATCACCAAGAAGAACCGTCGCAACAATCCCGACCGCATGGAGTTCATGAAGTTCTGCCCGCGGGACCGCAAGCACACGATGCACCGCGAGACCCGCTGACCGAGGTCAGCGCCAGCGTCTTCGACGTCGACCCGTCCGATTCCATCGGGCGGGTCGACGTCTATGTTGGGGTCATGCCAGTCGACCAGTCCCTCGTCGGCCGGGCCTTCCCGCCGACGCAGCCCCACGAGGTCACCGACGCGAAGGTCCGCGAGTTCGTCGCTGCCACCGCCGGCGCGTACGACGGGGGGCCGGCGCCCGCGACCTACCCCATCGTCCTGGCCTTCGAGGCGATGAACGCCTTCCTCGAGGCGGAGTCGGTCGACCTCTTCCGCATCGTGCACGGAGAGCAGAAGTTCGCCTACGAACGCCCCGTCGTCCCCGGCGACGTGCTCACCGCGGCGCTCACCGTCACGAGCCTGCGTCAGATCTCCGGCAACGACATCATCGGCACCGCGAGCGAGATCACCGACGCCACGGGCGCCCTGGTCTGCACCACCAGCGCCACGCTCGTCCACCGAGGGGCCGGCTCATGACGCTCGAGACGCAGACCTTCACGATCACCCGCGCCGACCTTGTCGACTACGCCCGCGCCAGCGGCGACCAGAACCCGATCCACCAGGACGAGACGGTGGCCGCCAGCGTCGGGCTGCCCGGCGTCATCGCCCACGGCATGTACACGATGGCCCTGGCAGCCGGTGCGGTCTCGGTCTGGTTCCCGCGCGCGGAGGTCGTCAGCTTCGGCTGCAAGTTCACCAACCCGGTCGTCGTACCTGCCGAGGGCGGCGTCGAGATCGAGGTCGCCGGCGAGACCAAGTCGACCGAGGACGGGCTGACGACCGTCGCCCTCACCGTCACCTGCGGCGGCCAGAAGGTGCTCGGCATGCCGAAGGCCGTCCTGCGTGTCCCCGCTGAGGGCTCCACGAGTGCCTGAGCGGCTCGGCGACCACACGACGCTTCGGCTCGGGGGACCGGCTGAGCGCTGGGTGCGGGTCGACACCGAGGCCGACCTGATCGCGGCGCTGGTCGACGCGGACACCGCCGGTGAGCCGGTGCTCGTGCTCGGGGGTGGCAGCAACCTCGTCGTCGCCGACGAGGGGTTCCAGGGCACCGTGATCGAGGTCGCCACGAGCGGCGCCGAGATCGACGCCGAGGACGAGGCGACCTGTGGGGGAGCGATGGTCACCGTCGCTGCCGGCGAGACCTGGGACGACGTCGTGGCGCTCGCGGTCGAGCGCGACTGGATCGGCGTCGAGGCGCTCTCCGGCATCCCCGGGTCGGTCGGTGCCACCCCGATCCAGAACGTCGGTGCCTACGGCCAGGAGGTCAGCCAGACCATCGCGCGCGTCCGGGTCTGGGACCGGACCCTGCGCGGCGTACGCACCTTCGCCAACGCCGACTGCCAGTTCGGCTATCGCACCTCACGCTTCAAGGCCGACCCGGCGCGCCACGTGGTCCTCTCGGTGACCTTCCAGCTGCGCCAGGGCGACCTGGGCGCTCCCGTTGCGTACGCCGAGCTGGCCCGGGCGCTGGGCGTCGAGCTCGGCGAGCGGGCGCCCCTGGCCGACGTCCGCCGGGCCGTGCTCGGGCTGCGCGCCGGCAAGGGCATGGTCCTCGACCCGGCCGACCACGACACGTGGAGCGCCGGCTCGTTCTTCACCAACCCGGTGGTCGACGCCGCCGCGGTGCCCGAGGGTGCTCCCGCGTGGCCGCAGCCGGACGGCCGGGTCAAGACCAGCGCCGCGTGGCTGATCGATCACGCCGGCTTCGCGAAGGGCTACGGCGCCGGCAACGTCGCGGTCTCGAGCAAGCACACGCTCGCGCTCACCAACCGCGGTGGCGCGACCACCGCCGAGCTGCTCGCGCTTGCGCGCGAGGTGCGCGACGGGGTCGCCGAGCGGTTCGGGATCCGGCTCGTCAACGAGCCCGTGCTGGTCGGTTGCGAGCTCTGAGTCAGTAGTCGCCGTACGTCGTGGACTCCGTGCTGCCGACGAAGAGCCCGATGACGGCGAGCGTGCCGATCACGCCGAGGATCAGCAGGACCGTGCCGACGATTCCCATGATCCGCCCGGCGCTTGCGTGGTCGCGCCCGGAGTAGGTGCCCGGTGGGGCGGCGTCGATCTCCTTGACGGCCCGGCCGCCGATCACCCAGGCGAACGGCGAGAGCACCAGCGTCACACCACCACAGGTGAGGATGCCGGCCAGGCTGATGATGCCGAGCACCAGGGCGGTCGTCGAGGACGGGTGCTTGGGAGCGGGCGGCTGGAACTGCGGGTAGCTGTAGCCGTCCGGAGGTTGCGGCGGGCCGTACGGGCCGCCGGGGCCGGCCGTCATGACGTCGTCAGGTGCGCTGCGGAGTCGAACGCATCCGGGTCGTTGACGGCCACGATCACGACGATCACGATGACTGCGATCGCGAGCACCAGCAGGACGGTGCCGACGATGCCGAGGATGAAGCCCGCGAGCGCGAACCCACGCCCGCCGAGCTGGCCGTCCGACCGCTTGATGCGGTTGAGCGACACCTTGCCGAGGATCAGGGCCACCGGCGAGGCCAGCAGGCCCAGGCCGTAGGCGCAGGAGAGCACCAGCGCCGCGATGCCGGTGATCATCGCGCCGAGCGCGAGGCCGTCGGTCGGCGGCGCCGCGGCGTACGGGTACTGCGGCTGCCCGTAGGCGGGCTGGCCGCCGTAGGGCGACTGCGGGGGATAGCCCGGCTGAGCCGGCTGCTGGTAGGGCTGCTGCTGGTACGGCGGCGGGGCGCCGTACGTCGCGGGCGGGGGCGGTGCGCCGTACGGCTGGTGCGTCGGCGGCGTGCCGGAGCTCTGCTCGCCGTACGGGTTCTCGGGGCCGGTCGTCATGGGCGACATCCTCTCAGGAGTCGGCCATCCAGCCGTCGATGTCCGCGAGAGTCGCCGCCCGGATGTCCTCGGGGGCGCGGGACGCCCGCACCGACATCCGCGCGAGCTCGGCGAGCTGGGCGTCGGTGAGCTCGTGCGCGGCGCGCATCGTGGCGTACTGCCCGGCGAGCTGCGACCCGAAGAGCAATGGGTCGTCGGCCCCGAGCGCGACGGTCGCACCGGCCTCGAGCAGGGTCGGGAGCGGGACCGAGGTCAGGTCGGAGTAGACGCCGAGCGCCACGTTGGAGACCGGGCAGACCTCGAGGGCGACCCCGGCCTCGACGATACGGTCGAGCAGCGCCGGGTCCTCGGCGGCGCGTACGCCGTGGCCGAGCCGGTCCGCGCCGAGGGCGTCGAGGCAGACCCGGATGTGCTCGGGGCCGCGCAGCTCCCCACCGTGCGGGGCGAGCAGCAGGCCGGCGCGGTCGGCGATCCGGAAGGCCGAGGCGAAGTCGGCGGTGCTGCCGCGACGCTCGTCGTTGGAGAGCCCGAAGCCGACCACCCCGCGGCCGGCGTACTGCCCGGCCAGTCGGGCCAGCGTGCGGGCGTCCAGCGGGTGCCGGGTGCGGTTGGCGGCGATGACGACGCCGATGCCGAGGCCGGTGGCGGCCGAGGCCTCGCGGACCGCGTCGAGCACGAGGTCGGTGAACGCGGTGATGCCGCCGAAGAGCACGCCGTACCCGCTCGGGTCGACCTGGATCTCCAGCCACCGCCCGCCGTCGCGGACGTCGTCCTCGGCGGCCTCGCGGACCAGCCGGCGTACGTCGTCCTCGGTCCGCAGCACCGATCGCGCGACGTCGTAGAGCCGCTGGAAGCGGAACCAGCCCTTCTCGTCGGCCGCCGACAGGGTCGGCGGCCACTCCTCGACGAGCTGGTCGGGCAGGGAGATCCCGTCGCGGGCCGCGAGCTCGAGCAGGGTGGCGTGACGCATCGACCCCGTGAAGTGCAGGTGGAGGTGCGCCTTCGGCAGCTTCAGGAGGTCACGCATCGCGGCGGCCCCTGGTCACCCGAGCATCTTCTCCGCGGCCGCCAGCAGGACGCAGGTGGCGACGGCGTCCATCGACCCGGTCACCTCGTCGAGGGTCGGGAACGACGGCGCCAGCCGGATGTTGGTGTCGCCGGGGTCGCGCCGGTGGGGGAACGCCGAGCCGGCGGGTGTGAGGGCCACGCCCGCACCCTTGGCCAGCTCGATGACGCGGCTCGCAGTCCCGGGCAGCACGTCGAGGCTGACGAAGTAGCCGCCCCGCGGGTGCGTCCAGGTGGCGACGCCGAGCCCACCGAGCCGCTCGGTGAGGATGCGCTCGACCTCGGCGAACTTCGGCGCCAGCAGCGCGCGGTGCTTGTCCATGTGGTCGCGCACCCCCTGGGCGGTCCCGAAGAACTCCAGGTGCCGGAGCTGGTTGACCTTGTCGGGGCCGATCGAACCCAGCCCGAGGTTGGCGTGGAACCACGCGACCGTCTCGCGCGAGCCGCCCACGAACGACACGCCTGCGCCGGCGTACGTGATCTTCGACGTCGAGGCGAAGACGACCGGACGGTGCGGGTGCCCTGCGACCGACGCGAGCGACACGATGTCGGCGGTCTTGGTCTCCTCGGCGCTCAGGTGGTGCAGCGCGTAGGCGTTGTCCCAGAAGATCTTGAAGTCGGGAGCGGCGGCCGGCATCGAGGCGAGCCGCTCGGCCACCTCCTGCGAGGTGACCTGGCCGGTCGGGTTGGCGTAGGTCGGGACCAGCCACATCCCCTTGATCGACGGGTCGTCGGCCACCAGCGCCGCCACCGCGTCCGCGTCCGGCCCCTCGTCGGTCATCGGCACCGGCACCATCTCGATGCCGAACCACTCCAGCAGGGTGAAGTGCCGGTCGTAGCCGGGGACCGGGCAGACGAAGCGCACCTTCTCCTCGGCGCCCCACGGCCGCACGGAGTCGACGCCGCCCTTGAGCCACAGGTAGGAGAGGACGTCCTTCATCAGGGTCAGGCTCGAGGCGCCCTGGGCGGAGAGCTGCTCGACCTCGATCCCGAGCAGCTCGGCGAACATCGCCCGGAGCTCGGTGACACCGGCGAGACCGCCGTAGTTGCGCGCGTCCACACCGTCGGGGGTGGTGGTGGTCGTCGGCAGCGCGAGCAGCCCGTCCGAGAGGTCGAGCTGCTCGGACGACGGCTTGCCGCGGGTCAGGTCCAGCTTGAGGCCCGAGGCGACGAGGTCGTCGTACGCCGCCTGCTGCGCCTCGCGGAAGGCGGCCAGATCGGCGGGGGACAGCTCGGACAGGGGCTGGTGCTCGCTCACCCCGTCATCGTGTCAGAGGTCGGGGCCGTCGTCGTAGGGTGGGGGTCGGGGCGTCCGGCCAGCCGGTTTGGACTCTGGATCGTCCCACCCCGTAGACTCCACGATTGGTGGATTCCCACAGGCTCTGCCCTGCCCTCCAGCAGGTCGTGGCCCGGGAGTCCGGCTTCGCAGAAGTTTGCGAAGGGCACTAGCTCAACTGGCAGAGCATCGGTCTCCAAAACCGAAGGTTGGGGGTTCAAGTCCCTCGTGCCCTGCAAGGTCAATCAGGTCAAGTCGACCGACGACGGTCGAACGAGGAAGGGATGGCGGAGTGCCGGACAGCAAGGCAGTCCATGGTGAGCGGGGCGGCAGCGCCCACAAGCGCACCAGCCTCCCGACGTTCTACCGCCAGGTGGTGGCCGAGCTCCGCAAGGTCGTCTATCCGACCCAGGAACAGCTCATCACCTACTTCATCGTGGTGATGGTGTTCGTGGTCGTGATGATGACGATCGTCTCGTTGCTCGACCTGGGCTTCGGCAAGCTGGCCTTCGAGGTCTTCGCCGGCGGCGGTTCGTGATCCTGACCGGCCGGCAGATGGACGACAGCAGCACCCAACGTGATGGAGCAGGACGTGTCTGAGCAGGAGCACGACTCGGTCGAGGTCGAGGAGACCGCCGCGACGCAGTCCCTCGAGGACCAGTACGGCGAGCCGAACGACGGCCCCGAGGTCGAGGACGACCCGCGGCTGGACGCCGAGACCACCGATGAGCACAGCGACGCTGCGCTCGGTCTCGACGACCACCAGGCCGACGGGTCCAGCGCGGAGCTGTCCGACGCGGAGGGCGACGAGGGTCCCGACGCCGAGGACGCCGACGACAACGACCCGCTCGAGGTCTTCCGCCGCGAGCTGTGGGCCAAGCCCGGTGACTGGTTCGTCGTGCACACCTACTCCGGCATGGAGAACAGGGTGAAGTCGAACCTCGAGAACCGCATCATCTCCTTGAACATGGAGGACTACATCCACGAGATCGTGGTCCCCACCGAGGAGGTCGCGGAGATCAAGAACGGCCAGCGCAAGATGGTCAAGCGCACCGTTCTCCCCGGCTACGTCCTGGTCCGTATGGACCTGACCGACGAGTCGTGGGCCGCCGTCCGCCACACCCCGTCGGTGACCGGCTTCGTCGGCCACAGCCATCAGCCGGTACCGCTGTCGATGTCCGAGGTCGAGAGCATGCTCGCCCCCGCCGTCGTCGCTCGGGCCGAGGCCGAGGCCGCCGCCGCCGGCACCTCGACCGGATCGTCGTCGGGTGCGGTCGCGAAGAAGCCCGTCGAGGTCGCCGACTTCGACGTCTCCGACTCGGTCATGGTCGTCGACGGTCCGTTCGCGACCCTGCACGCGACGATCACCGAGATCAACGCGGAGTCGCAGCGGGTCAAGGCGCTCGTCGAGATCTTCGGCCGCGAGACCCCGGTCGAGCTCAGCTTCGGCCAGATCCAGAAGGTCTGAGGCACGAGGGCCCGACCAGGTCCGAGAATTCGCCCTCCAGTCGAGGGCGGCGCACAATAGTCAGGTCGCCCAGGCGACAGACAGTGGCAGAGACGCACGACGTACGTCTCGTCATGACCACGAGAACAGAAAGAGAAGCACGATGCCTCCCAAGAAGAAGATCGCCGCACTCGTCAAGGTGCAGCTGCAGGCCGGTGCCGCTACTCCGGCCCCGCCCGTCGGTACCGCTCTCGGTCCGCACGGCGTGAACATCATGGAGTTCTGCAAGGCCTACAACGCGCAGACCGAGTCGATGCGCGGCAACGTGGTGCCGGTCGAGATCACCATCTACGAAGACCGCTCCTTCACGTTCATCACCAAGACTCCTCCGGCCGCCGAGCTCATCAAGAAGGCTGCCGGTCTGAAGAAGGGTTCGGGCACCCCGCACACGGAGAAGGTCGGCAAGCTGACCAAGGACCAGGTGCGCGACATCGCCCAGACCAAGCTGCCCGACCTGAACGCGAACGACATCGACGCAGCCATGAAGATCGTCGAGGGAACTGCCCGCTCCATGGGCGTCACCACCGACTGACAAGCACAGTGGCAGAGCCGCGCTGGCTCACCTAGACCACGACCTGGAAGAAGAGAGAACCAGCTATGCAGCGCAGCAAGACCTACCGCGCGGCGTCGGACACGTTCGACAAGGACGAGCTCCACGCCCCGTTGGCCGCGATCAAGATCGCGAAGACGACCAGCAAGAAGAAGTTCGACGAGACCGTTGACGTCGTGATGCGTCTCGGCGTCGACCCCCGCAAGGCGGACCAGATGGTCCGTGGCACCGTCAACCTGCCGCACGGCACGGGCAAGACCGCCAAGGTCCTCGTGTTCGCGAACGGTGACAAGGCGGAGGCCGCTCGCGAGGCCGGCGCCGACGTCGTCGGTGGCGACGAGCTCATCGAGAAGGTCGCCGGCGGGTGGCTC
Organism: uncultured Actinomycetota bacterium; assembly: GCA_963717855.1. Classification (GTDB taxonomy): domain Bacteria; phylum Actinomycetota; class Actinomycetes; order Propionibacteriales; family Nocardioidaceae; genus Nocardioides. Next base: position 240,823 of record CAVQXF010000003.1, read on the forward strand.
GACTTCGACGCCGTCGTCGCGACCCCCGACATGATGGGCAAGGTCGGCCGCCTCGGCCGCGTGCTCGGCCCGCGTGGCCTGATGCCGAACCCGAAGACCGGCACCGTGACGCCGGACGTGGCCAAGGCCGTGTCCGACATCAAGGGCGGCAAGATCGAGTTCCGCGTGGACCGTCACGCCAACCTGCACTTCATCATCGGCAAGGCCTCGTTCTCCGAGCTCCAGCTCGCGGAGAACTACGCCTCGGCGCTCGACGAGGTGCTCCGCCTGAAGCCGGCCAGCTCCAAGGGCCGCTACATCCGGAAGGTCACCGTCTCCACGACGATGGGCCCCGGTGTGCAGGTCGACCCCAACCGCACCAAGAACGTTGCGGCCGAGGACGACGCCACCGCCTGATCTCGCTTCTTTCGTCGACCCGTCCACGCTGTGGGCGGGTCGACGTGCATTTGAGAGGCTGACGCCATGGCCGACCCCGTGCGCTGTGTGATCCTCGATGACTACCAGGGCGTCGCCACGACGTACGCCGACTGGTCGGTGCTCGACGGCGTGAGGGTCTCGACCGTGCGCGACCACGTGTCCGACGAGGGCGTCCTGGCCGAGGTGCTCGACGGGGTCGAGGTCCTGGTGCTGATGCGTGAGCGCACGCCACTGACCCGGTCGCTCCTCGAGCTGCTCCCGTCGTTGCGGCTGGTGGTGACGACCGGCATGCGCAACGCCTCGGTCGACCTCGAGGCGTGCCGAGACCACGGGGTGACCGTCTGCGGGACCGGCTCCCTGGCGACGCCGACGGTCGAGCTGACCTGGGCGCTGATCCTGGGCCTGTCGCGACACCTGGTCGCCGAGTCCGAGCTGTTCGCTGACCCCTCGACCCCGTGGCAGTCGACGGTCGGCACCGACCTTGCGGGAGCGACCCTCGGCGTCGTCGGCCTCGGCCGGCTCGGCTCGCGCGTGGCCCGGGTCGGCCAGGCGTTCGGGATGGACGTCATCGCCTGGAGCCCGCACCTCACGCACGAGCGCGCCGCAGAGGCCGGCGTACGACTGGTCGGCAAGCGTGAGCTGTTCGAGGCGTCCGACGTCGTGTCGCTCCACCTGGTCCTCTCGGACGGCACCCGCGGGATCGTGGGTGCGGCGGAGCTCGCGGCGATGCGCCCGACGGCGTACCTCGTCAACACCTCTCGGGCCGGCCTGGTCGACACCGGCGCGCTGCTGGCGGCGCTCAGCTCCCGGGCGATCGCCGGCGCCGGCCTCGACGTGTACGACGAGGAGCCCCTTCCGGCCGGCCACCCGCTGCTGGCGCTCGACAACGTGCTCGCGGTGCCGCACCTGGGCTACGTCACGGAGGGGAACTACCGCAGGTTCTTCACCGAGGCCGTCGACGACGTCGCGGCCTGGCGGGCCGGGAGCCCGGTGCGGGAGCTGACGTGACGGGCGGGCGTCGACGAATTGGCGTTCGCCCGCGGACACCCGTACTGTTCTCCACGAAACCAAAGACCGCCGGTTGTTGCCCTGTGTATGTGGGGTGACCGAAGGGTTCGCGAAGCGGACGACCTGCGCAGGGGACAGAGCAGAACCGCGGAGCGATCCGCGAATTCCACGCCCTGAGCCTTGCGCTCGGGGCGTTCGTCTTTCCGGGGCCGAGACCGCTGGTGGTCGCCACCGGAAGGAGACCCATGGCGCGGGCAGACAAGCAGGCAGCCGTCGCGGACATCGTTGACTCGTTCAACGGTTCCGCCGGTGCTGTGCTGACCGAGTACCGCGGTCTCACCGTGAAGCAGCTGCAGGACCTGCGGCGTGCCCTCGGCGAGAACGCCAACTACGCCGTGGTCAAGAACACGCTCGCCAAGATCGCCGCCTCCGAGGCCGGCATCGAAGGCGTGGACGACCTGCTGACCGGCCCGACCGCGATCGCCTTCATCAATGGCGACGTCGTCGAGGCGGCCAAGGGTCTGCGTGACTTTGCCAAGGCCAACCCCACCCTTGTCATCAAGGGTGGCGTCCTGGACGGCAAGCCCCTCGACGCTGCCGAGATCGCCAAGCTGGCGGACCTCGAGTCGCGTGAGGTGCTCCTGGGCAAGATGGCGGGCGCGATGCTCGCATCGCTCAGCCAGGCCGTCTACCTGCTCAACGCTCCTCTCGCCCAGGCCGCCCGTCTCGCGGGTGCGCTCCAGGCGAAGGCCGAGCAGGACCCCTCGATCCTCGCAGGTGGTGCCGGTACGCCGGTCGCCGCTGACGAGGCCCCTGCCGAGGGGGCGGCTCCTGTTGAGGAGTCCGCCGCTGAGGCTGCCTCCGACGAGGAGACCGTCGAGGCCTGAGCCTCGACGACACACCACCTGAAACCCGGTCCGGACGACCACCACGTCCCCCGGACCACCGAATGGAAGGAAACGCCACCATGGCGAAGCTCACCACCGACGAGCTGCTCGACGCGTTCAAGGAAATGACCCTCATCGAGCTCAGCGAGTTCGTGAAGCAGTTCGAGGAGACCTTCGGCGTCACCGCTGCTGCTCCCGTCGCCGTTGCCGCTGCTCCCGCCGCCGGCGGTGCCGCTGGTGCCGAGGCCGCTGCCGAGCAGGACGAGTTCGACGTCGTCCTCGAGTCCGCGGGCGAGAAGAAGATCAACGTCATCAAGGAGGTGCGCGCGCTCACGTCCCTCGGTCTCAAGGAGGCCAAGGACCTGGTCGAGTCCGCCCCCAAGGCGATCCTCGAGAAGGTCGACAAGGCTGCTGCCGACAAGGCCAAGGAGGCGCTCGAGGGCGCCGGAGCCACCGTCACCGTCAAGTGACGATCTCCGCCTAGCTCCACCTCGCGAGGGGCGGTCACCGATTGCGGTGGCCGCCCCTCGTGTCATTTTCGTAGGGTGGTGCCGTGGAGATCGCCGTCCTCGGGCCCGTCGAGGCCCGCCGTGACGGCGAGTCCGTCGACCTCGGTACGCCGCGCCAGCGGGCGATCGTCGCCGCCCTGGCACTCTCGGGCGGACGCACCGTCCACGTCGACACGGTGATCGCCCGGGTCTGGGCCGACCGGCCGCCGTCGGGTGCCCTGGCCACGTTGCACGGGTACGTCGCCGCACTCCGGCGAGCCCTCGAGCCGGACCGGGCTCCGCGGGCGGAGCCACGGGTGCTGGTGACCGACAACGACGGGTACGCGCTGCGCGGCGTCGCCGTCGCCGTCGACGTCGTCGAGCTGGAGTCCGCGGTCGCTGCGGCTCGCTCCGCCCTGAGCGTCGTACCCGACCACCTCCGCCCGCGTGCCGATCCTGCTGACCGACCCGAGGTGACGGCCGTGGTCGGTGTGCTGGACCAGGCTCTGGCGCGGTGGCGCGGTGAGCCCTACGCCGAGCTCGTGGACGACCCGTCGGCCGTGGCCGAGCGGGTCCGGCTCACCGGCCTGCGGATCGCGGCCCAGGAGCTGCGGGCGGTCGCTCTGCTGGCGGTGGGCCGCCAGGCGGAGGTGCTGGCTGAGCTCGGCATGCTGACCGCAGAGCACCCCCTGCACGAGCGTTGGTGGGCGCTGTACGCCGTCGCGCTGGCTCGCAACGGCCGTCAGGCCGACGCCCTGGCCGCCCTCCAGTCGTTGCGCTCGGTGCTGGCCGACGAGCTCGGGGTCGACCCGAGCCCGCCGGTGCGGGACCTGCAGGCCGCCCTGCTGCGCCAGGACTCCACGGTCGGCTGGGACGAGCGGCCCACCCCGCCCCCGACGGCCGAGCTCGACCACGCACCCGTGGCTCGACGGACGCGGTACCGGGAGTCGCCACCGCTGGCTCGCTGGCCGCTGGCCGGGCGCGAGGAGGAGATGCGCCGGTTGCGCGACGTGCTGGACGCGGCGACCTCAGGCCGTCCGGCGATGGTGCTGGTGTCCGGGGAGGCCGGCGTCGGCAAGTCCCGGCTCACCCAGGAGCTCGCCGTGGACGCGTTCGCTCGCGGGTTCACCGTCGCGACCGGTCAGTGCTCGGCCGAGGGAGCGCCGCTGCTGTGGCCGTTTCGCGCGATCGTCTACTCGCTCTTCCGCCAGCAGGGGATGTTCGAGGAGCGGATCGGGCGACGTCCGACCGAGCCGTCCGACGACGTCGGGACCATCGACTCGCTGGCTCGCCAGGCGTGCGAGGCCGCGGCGCACGGCCCCCTGCTCGGGATCTTCGAGGACCTGCAGTGGGCGGACCCGGCCACGCTCCGGCTGCTCTTGCGGATCCAGCAGCTCGCCCAGCACGAGCCGCTCCTGGTGGTGGCGACGCTGCGCGCGGAGGAGCCGTCGGGCGAGGTGGAGGAGTTCGCGGCGACGTTCGCGCGCCAGGGCGGCGTCCGGGTCGACCTGCGCGGGCTGCCTCCGGAGGCTGCCGGTGACCTCGTCGACATCGTGGCGGGGTCCATGACGCCGAGCTCGGCGGCGGAGCGCCACCGCTGGTGGGAGCTGACTGCCGGCAACCCCTTCTACCTCTCGGAGCTGGCCCAGAGCGGAGGCGAGCTGAGCAGCTCGTTGTCCGGCGTCGTGGTGCACCGGGTCCGGGCCCTGCCCGCCGAGACCGTCACCGCACTCGAGGCCGCCTCCGTCATCGACGTCCACTTCGACCTCGACCTGCTGGCGTTCGCGCTGGACCGCTCCCTCGAGGAGACGGTGCGGCTCCTGCAGCCCGCACTCGATGCCGGGCTGGTGGTCGACGCCGGGCAGGAGGCCGCGACCTACCGCTTCTCGCACGGCGTGGTCCGGGAGGTGGTCCACGACGCCCAGCAGCAGGCTCGGCGGGCCGCGTGGCACCGGGCCTTCGCCGAGGTGCTCGAGCGCCGCTCGCGCCTGGTCCGGCCGGAGCAGCGGGCCGCCCTGATGCAGCACTGGGCCCGAGCCGGCCGGAGCGCGCGTGCCGACGCGTGGCGCTCCGCCGTACGCGTGGCGACGGCCGCGAGGCAGCAGACGGCGTACGACGAGGAGGCCCGGCACCTGCGCCGTGCGGTGGTGTGGCAGGAGGACGACGTCTCGGTCGGTGACCGCGAACGGTTCGAGCTGCTGATGATGCTCGCCGACGCCGGTCGCTGGGCGGGCGACTGGCAAGGGGTGTCCGACGCGGTCGACGAGGCGGTGTTGACGGCCGAACGACTCGACGACATCGAGCTCGCCACGCGCGCTGCCATCTCGACGATGGAGGGTGCGCTGTGGCAGGTGCGACCGTTCGGCTACGTGCACGCCCCGATCGTCGAGGCGCTCGAGCGGGCGCTCCGCCGCCTTGATGCCGGGGAGTCGGCGCTCCGTGCCCGGGCCCAGCTGGCGTTGGCGATGGAGCTCTACTACAGCGACGACGTCGTCCGCATCGACGCACTCGTGGCCGATGCCCTCGCTGTCGCCGAGGCGTCCGACGACCTGCGGCTGCGGGCGACCGCCTACCTGGGTGCGTTCTCGGCGAGATCGCGTCCGGACACCATGGTCGAGCGGGTCAGGTACGCCGAGGAGGCCGTCGCGGCGGCCCGCCGCCTGGACGACACTCGCACCCGGCTGGTCGCGGAGACCCTCGCGGTGAGCGTCGCCTCCGAGGCCGGCGACGCGGTGAAGGTCCGTGAGGACCTGCCCCGACTCGTCGAGCTGACCCGTGCGCGCGGCCTCGGGACCGCCGAGGCCGTGCTCCGCGCCGTCGAGGTGCCGTGGCTGACCATGGCCGGCCGCGACGACGAGGCCGACGCGCCCCTGGAGCGCCTGGGTGAGCTGGCCCGCGACCTTCGGATGCCCAACATCGTCGACGCCGTGACCGCCACGACGGTGGTGCGCTCGATGCTGGCGGGGGAGTACGCCGAGCTCGCCGGCTTCCTCGGCTCCTTCGTCGAGGCCAGTGACATCCCGGCCGGGCCGGTCGCCACGGTGATCGCACTGCGGGCCGGCGAGGTCGAGCTGGCCCAGCGGTTGCACGAGCGGCTGGGGGTCGACCTGGCGGGGCACTCGTTCATGGCCCTGCTCTACCCGTGCATGGCGCTCGAGATCGCGCTCGGCCTGGACGACCCGGAGCTCGCGCGCGCGGCGTACCCCCTCGCGCTGCCGTACGCCGGCCGGATGTGCTCGGCCGGCACGGCGGCGCCGGTCGGACCGGTCGATGCATTCCTCGCGCGCGGCGCGATGGCGATGGGGGACGACGAGGCCGCGACCGCACATGCCGCCGCCGCCGTCGCCCTGGCCCGCGGGTGGGGGTTGCCGCGGGTGGTCGAGGACCTGGCCGTGGTCGCCGCGCGCTACGCGCGCTGACGGCGCAGCGCTACGCGCGCTGAGCCTCGCTCAGGCCGAGCAGCAGGTCTCGGAGGACTCGCTTCGGTCGCGCGCCGACGATCGAGAGCACCGGCTCCCCGGCGACGAAGACGAGCATCGTGGGCAGACCGGTCACCCGGTAGGCCGCGGCCGTCACCGGGCTGGTCTCGACGTCGAGGCGGGTGAAGCACATCGACGTGAGCTCGGCAGCCAGTTCCGCGAGGACCGGATCGATCTGGCGGCACGGACCGCACCAGTCGGCGTGGAAGTCGACGAGCACCGGCACGCTCGCGCCGAGCACGACGTCGGCGAAGTCCTGGTCGTGGACACCGCGGACGAAGCTCACGGGCCGACCCCGGCGGGCACGTGCGCGAAGGCGGCCGAGTCCAGGCGCTCGTAGCGACGCCGTCCGAGACGGAGCAACACCCGGAACGGCAGCCCGGCCTCGGCGAGCAGGTCGTCGGCGACGGGACCGGGCAGGTCCTGCACCGACCAGGGCAGCAGCCGGAGCAGGTCGCCCGGACCGAGACCGCCACGCAGCCGGGTGCGCTCCAGCTCTGCCCAGTCGTCCGCGGCGACGTAGCGCTGCAGCAGGCCGATGGCGTCACGCTCCTCGTGGCCGAGGTGCTGGTCCAGCACCCCCTGCGCTCTGACGAGGTTGGCCTCGAGCGCGTCGAGCGCTCCGGCGTCGGTGGCCCGCGACAGGTGGACGAGGTCCTCCCGCACCGCCGCCAGCAAGGGGTCGATGGTCGCGTGCTCCGCCTCCATCGCATCGAGCACTTCGACGGCCTTCGGGTCGCCGGCGACGGCGGCGCGGAGCAGGGGCCAGACGTACTCGTCCTCCTTGTGGTGGTGGTCGTGCAGCAGGAGCGCGAAGAGGTCCCATCGCTCGAGGAGCGCGACCCACGTGGGGAGCTCGGTGCGCGGGGTGCGCTGCACGGCGACGACGAAGCGAGCCAGGTCGCGCCGGAAGCCGTGGTGCAGGACGTACATCATGGTCAGGTCGGCGGGCCCCTCCGGCGCAGCGGCCTGGCCCGGGAGCAGCACGGCGCTCATCGGGTTGCCGTCCCGCGGACGCCGGCGCCGATGGTGGCGGCGAGCACGCCCGGGAGGGCGCGCAGGTCGGCGGCGTCGGCCCGACGGTAGGAGGGCGTCAGCAGCGGGGTGAACGGACGCAGTAGTCCACCGACCCGCATCCGGGTCGTGGTCCGCACCTCGCAGCGGTCGGTGCCCTTCGGCACGACGACGCGACGGCCACTGACCTCGATCGAGGAGCTGCCGCCGGAGTACGACGCGCTCAGGTCGTCAGCGGCCTCGACGACCGTCGGGGTGACGAAGGTGAGTCCGGCGAAGCGGAGCTCCTCCACGAGGCGCTGGCCGACCGCAGCGCGGCCGGTCGGGGTGCAGGTGAAGCTGTGGACGTGGGACCGCCAGAGGTGGTCGTTGCCCCAGTCGAGGACGAAGGCGGCGACGACGGAGGCGGGTTGGTGGACGGTGACGGACGACTCCAGGGTCGTCACGGGGCGGGATTCAGGTTTCATGCGGCGCACTCTCTCCGGCCCCGCTGGGCCGGCACTGGGGGCCGGGCTCCCAGCGCAGTCCCAGAGCCCCTGCGGTGACCGGTCACCGCCGGGCTGGCCCCTCGGCCGTCCCGCCTGAACGAAACCCGCGCGTAACTTCGCCGACCGCGGCCCGTTGGTATCGGGCAGGGAGCAGGGGGATCGAGGTATCCGCGCCGTGGCGCGGACAGCGATGGAGGAGGGGCAGGCGCTCATGGGTGTGGAGATCAAGGTCGACAGCCTCAGCAAGTCGTTCGGCAAGCAGCTGATCTGGGGCGATGTCTCGTTGACCATCCCGGCCGGCGAGGTCTCGGTCATGCTCGGCCCTTCCGGCACCGGCAAGTCCGTCTTCCTCAAGGCGCTGATCGGGCTGCTGAAGCCCGACCAGGGCTCGATCATGATCGAGGGCACCGACATCGCGAGCTGCTCGGAGAAGGACCTCTACGAGATTCGCAAGCTCTTCGGCGTGCTCTTCCAGGACGGCGCCATGTTCGGGTCGATGAACCTCTTCGACAACGTCGCCTTCCCGTTGCGCGAGCACACCAAGAAGTCCGAGTCCGAGGTCCGTGACGTCGTCATGGAGAAGATGGACCTGGTCGGTCTGGTCGGTGCGGAGGACAAGCTGCCCGGCGAGATCTCGGGTGGCATGCGCAAACGCGCCGGGCTCGCCCGTGCCCTGGTGCTCGACCCGGAGATCCTGCTGATCGACGAGCCCGACTCGGGCCTCGACCCGGTGCGCACGTCGTTCATCAACCAGCTCTTCATCGACCTCAACGCGCAGATCGACGCGACCTTCCTGATCGTCACCCACGACATCAACACGGCGCGCACGGTGCCCGACAACATCGGACTGCTCTACCACAGGCACCTGGCCATGTTCGGGCCGCGCGAGATGCTGCTGTCGTCCGAGGAGCCCGTGGTGCGGCAGTTCCTCAACGCCCAGACGGTCGGACCGATCGGGATGTCCGAGGAGAAGGACGCCGACGAGCTCGAGGCCGAGAAGGACCTCGACATGCCGCCGCTGCCGCCGATCCCGCTGCAGCTCGAGCCGTCGAACGGCGTACCCCGACGCAGTCAGCGGCCGCCCGGCGACTGGTGCCGCGACCACGGTGTCGTCCCGCCTCCTGGCTCGTTCCAGGAGAACATGTCGATGGTCACCGGCGGCTGACGGGGCATGCGCTGATGTCATCGCCCACCACGCTGCGCGTCCTGGCTCCGATCGGGACGGCCGGCAAGCTGTTCGCCTTCGGCCTCGACGTCGGGCGCAGCCTCTTCCGGCGTCCCTTCCAGACGCGCGAGTTCATCCAGCAGGCCTGGTTCATCGCCTCGGTGACGATCATCCCGACCGCGCTGGTCGCGATCCCGTTCGGCGCCGTGATCGCGCTCCAGGTCGGTGGCCTGATCAAGCAGTTCGGCGCCCAGTCGTTCACGGGATCGGCCGCCGTCCTCGCCGTCGTCCGCGAGGCCGGCCCGATCGCGACCTCGCTGCTGATCGCGGGTGCGGCGGGCTCGGCCATCGCGGCCGACCTGGGCGCGCGCAAGATCCGCGAGGAGCTCGACGCGATGATGGTGCTGGGCATCGACCCGATCCAGCGCCTGGTCGTGCCCCGCGTGCTCGCCTGCATGCTGGTCGCCGTCTTCCTCAACGGCCTGGTCAGCGTCGTCGGGGTCGCGGGCGGCTACGTCTTCAACGTGGTGCTGCAGGACGGCACGCCGGGGTCCTACATCGCCAGCTTCACCGCGCTGGCGCAGCTGCCCGACCTGTGGCAGGGGATGGCCAAGGCGCTGGTCTTCGGGCTGATCGCCGCCGTCGTCGCCTGCTACAAGGGCATGAACGCCGCCGGTGGTCCGAAGGGGGTCGGCGACGCGGTCAACGAGTCGGTCGTCGTCACCTTCATGCTCCTCTTCATCGTCAACTTCGTGATGAGCGCGATCTACATCCAGCTCGTCCCACCGAAGACCGGGTGAGGGCGGTGGCGAGCATCAGAGCCGTCTACGACCGTCCCGCCAGGGCCCTCGACAGCCTCGGCGCCGAGCTGTTGTTCTTCGCCCGCGCCCTGGCGTGGACCCCCCGGACGATCCGTCGCTACAAGAAGGAGATCCTGCGCATCCTGGCCGAGGTCACCCTCGGATCAGGTGCGCTGGCCGTCATCGGCGGCACGGTCGGCGTCATCACCGCGATGTGCTTCTTCACCGGCACCGAGGTCGGGCTCCAGGGGTACGCCGCGCTCAACCAGCTCGGCACCTCGGCGTTCTCCGGGTTCGTGTCGGCGTACTTCAACACCCGGGAGATCGCGCCGCTGGTGGCTGGGATCGCGTTGGCCGCGACCGTCGGCTGCGGCTTCACCGCCCAGCTCGGCGCGATGCGGATCTCGGAGGAGATCGACGCCCTCGAGGTGATGGCGATCCCGTCACTGCCCTTCCTCGTGACGACCCGCATCATCGGCGGTCTGATCGCGATCGTCCCGCTCTACGTGGTCGGCCTGCTGTCGTCGTACTTCGCGACCCGGCTGACCGTCACCCAGTTCTTCGGCCAGAGCACCGGCACCTACGACCACTACTTCAACCAGTTCCTGCCGCCCGGCGACGTGCTGTGGTCCTTCGGCAAGGTCCTGGTCTTCGCGGTGACCGTCATCCTCATCCACTGCTACCACGGCTACAACGCCTCGGGCGGCCCCGCCGGCGTCGGCGTCGCCGTGGGTCGCGCGGTGCGCACCAGCATCGTCGCGATCAACGTCATCGACCTCTTCCTGTCGATGGCGATCTGGGGAGCGACCACGACCGTGCGGATCGGCGGGTGATGGCGGTGACCCGCACTGCTGCGTTGCCCAAGGTGATGGGCGTCGTCTTCCTCTGCCTGCTGCTCGCAGGGGTCTACCTGACCTACGCGATCTTCTCGAAGAAGTTCACCGACTACGACGAGGTCACGCTGCAGACCTCGACGATCGGCCTGCAGCTGCCCGAGCGCGCCGACGTCAAGATCCGCGGCGTGATCGTGGGGGAGGTGCTCGACTTCAGCTCGCACGGCGACGGCGCCGAGGTGACCCTCGGGATCTACCCCAGCGAGCTGGACTCGATCCCGGCCAACGTCACCGGGTCGATCGTGCCCAAGACCCTGTTCGGCGAGAAGTACGTGTCGCTGGTGATTCCCGACGATCCTGCCTCCGACCACATCGACGCCGGCGCGACCATCGCGCGCACCGTGGTCGCCACCGAGGTCGAGCAGGTGCTCTCCGACCTCTACCCGCTGCTGCGGACCGTGCAGCCCGCGCAGCTCAACCAGACCCTCAACGCCCTGTCGACGGCGCTCGAGGGCCGTGGCGACCAGCTCGGCGACAACATCGAGACGCTCGACAGCTACCTGAAGCGGATCAACCCGCAGATCCCGAAGCTCGTCGACGACCTCCGGCTGACCGCCCAGGTGTCGGACAACTACTCCGAGGTGCTGCCGCAGGTCGCGCAGATCCTCGACGACACCGTGCTCACCACGGGCACCTTGGAGGGCCGGGAGAAGAAGCTGCACGCGCTCTTCGACGACGTGACGGCCTTCTCCGACACCGCGACCGACTTCCTCGACGACAACGGCGACAACCTGATCCGGCTCAGCGAGGTCGGCCCGA
>CAVQXF010000004.1:0-24140 GCA_963717855.1 uncultured Actinomycetota bacterium
TCCCGGTCGTCCGCGTTGCTGCCTTCCCGGCGCTCCAGGGCGACGAGAAGTGGGGCGAGTCGATCCTCGAGCTGATGACGGCGGTCGACGAGTCGATCCCGACCCCGGCCCGTGAGACGGAGAAGCCGTTCCTCATGCCCGTCGAGGACGTCTTCACGATCACCGGTCGTGGCACCGTCATCACCGGTCGTATCGAGCGCGGCATCGTCAAGGTCGGCGAGGAGGTCGAGATCATCGGCATCCGCGAGGTCGCCCAGAAGTCGACCGTCACCGGCGTCGAGATGTTCCGCAAGCTGCTCGACGAGGGCCAGGCCGGCGAGAACGTCGGTCTGCTGCTTCGTGGCACCAAGCGCGAGGACATCGAGCGCGGCATGGTCGTCATCAAGCCGGGCACCACGACCCCGCACACCAACTTCGAGGCCTCGGTCTACATCCTCTCGAAGGAGGAGGGCGGCCGTCACACGCCGTTCTTCAACAACTACCGCCCGCAGTTCTACTTCCGTACCACGGACGTGACCGGCGTCGTGACCCTCCCTGAGGGCACCGAGATGGTCATGCCTGGCGACAACACGGAGATGCTCGTCGAGCTGATCCAGCCCATCGCCATGGACGAAGGCCTGCGGTTCGCGATCCGGGAGGGTGGCCGCACCGTCGGCGCCGGCCGGGTCACCAAGATCACCAAGTGATCTAGCACTGACACGAAGGGCCCCGACAGCCGTCAGGCTGTCGGGGCCCTTCTGTCTGTGCTGATAGGAGCCGAGTCGGCGCTATTTCTCCATCGCGTGCAGCGCTCCCAGCGAGCACTGGCGCCGACTCGGCGATCTCACAGCGGACCGCGGGACGGCGCTCCCGTCGGGACCCGTAGGGTCCTTCCGTGAGCAACGGACTTGACGCGGCGGCGGTCGAGGCGGCGGCCGAGGTGCTGCGGCCCGTCGTACGCCGCACCGAGCTCGAGCACAGCGACCGGCTCAGCGCGCTGGTCGGCGCCGCCGTGCTGCTCAAACGCGAGAACCGTCAGCTCACCCGCTCCTACAAGGTCCGGGGGGCCTTCCACCTGATCAGCGGGTTGACCGACGCCGAGCGCGCCCGTGGCGTGGTGTGCGCGAGCGCGGGCAACCACGGCCAGGGCCTTGCGTGGAGCTGTGCCCGGCTCGGCGTTCGGGGCCGCGTCTACGTCCCCGGCAACACGCCGCGCCAGAAGCGCCAGCGCATCCTCGCGCTGGGCCAGGGCCTGGTCGAGCTGATCGTCGAGGGCAGCTCGTACGACGTCGCCGGGGCCGCCGCCCTGGCCGACTCCGAGCGCACCGGCGCGGTCTACGTCCCGCCGTTCGACGACCCGCGGACGATCGCGGGGCAGGGGACCGTCGCGGTGGAGCTGGCCGAGCAGGCAGGCCCGTCGTTGCACACCGTCATCGCGCCGCTCGGCGGAGGAGGCCTGGTCGCCGGCACCGCGGTCTGGCTGCGCGAGCGGCACCCGCACGTGCGCATCATCGGGGTGGAGCCGCAGGGCGCGGCCAGCATGACGGCGGCGCTCGCAGCCGGTGGTCCGGTGCTGCTGCCCGAGGTCGACACCTTCGTGGACGGCGCGGCCGTCGGTCGGGTCGGCGAGGTGACCTTCCCGCTGGTGCGCGACCTCGTCGACGAGGTGGTCACCGTCGACGCCGGCGCGGTCTGCACCGAGATGCTCGACCTCTACCAGGTCGAGGGGATCATCGCCGAGCCCGCCGGAGCGCTGGCGAGCGCTGCCGTGCGCGAGCTGGCCGGCACGTTCCCCGCCGACGCGGCGGTCGCCTGCATCGTCTCCGGCGGCAACAACGACGTCAGCCGGTACGGCGAGATCGTGGAGCGCTCCCTGGTCCACCTCGGCCTGCGGCACTACTTCCTGGTCTCCTTCCCCCAGGAGCCGGGCGCGCTGCGCCACTTCCTCGACGACGTGCTGGGCGACGGCGAGGACATCGTGGTGTTCGACTACGTCAAGAAGAACAACCGTGAGACCGGCCCGGCCCTGGTCGGGATCGAGCTCGACGATGCCGCGGGCCTCGCCGGGCTGCTGGACCGCATGGAGGCCAGCCCGGTGACGATCGAGCGGGTGCCTCCGGGCTCGCCGCTGTTCACCTTCCTGATGTGAGGATCAGCCGATCAGCTGGCGAACCGCCTCGCCGAAGACCTCGGTGTGCCGGTCGACATCGGCTTCGGTGTGGTGCGGGCTGAAGAGCGCCATGTTGTGGAAGGGAGTCAGCAGCACCCCGCGGTTGAGGCACCACAGGTGCAGGAATCCCTCCAGGTCCTCGTCGACCGCAGCAGCCGCGGCGGCCCCGTCGCGCGGGAGAGGGCAGAACCAGTACTCCGCGCGGCAGCCGAGCCGCTGCACGTGCCACGGCAGGCCGTGCTCGGCGATCACGCCGGCCACCCCGTCGGCGAACCGCTCGGCGAGCGGGACGGCGACAGCGAAGTCCTCGTCGCGCAGGCAGGTCGACAGGGTCGCCCGGATCGCGGCCAGGGCGAGCGCGTTGCCCGTCAGCGTGCCGCCGACGCCGGCGACGTCGATCTCGTGGCCGAGCATCGGCCCCGAGAGGCGCGCGGCGACCTCGGCGCTCAGGCCGTACGCCGCGCAGGGGACTCCACCGCCGATCGGCTTGCCCACCACGATGATGTCGGGCTCCAGGCCCCACGCGACCGTGGCACCGCCCGGCCCGGCGCACAGCGTGTGCGTCTCGTCGTTGATCAGCAGGACGCCGTGCCGCCGGGTGATCTCGCGGACGCCCTCGAGGTAGCCGGCGTCGGGCAGCACGATCCCGATGTTGCTCAGCGCGGGCTCCATCAACAGGCAGGCGACGTCACCGACCGCGAGCCGGCGCTCCAGCGCCTCGAGGTCGTTGAACGGCACGACTGCCGTGGTCTCGGCGACGTCGACCTGCGGGCCGAGAGCGCCGGGCCGAGCGACGACGCGGTCGCCGTCGAGCACGGCGAGCGTCTCGTCGACCGTGCCGTGGTAGCACCAGTCCATGACCGCGATCCGGGGACGACCGGTGAGGTGGCGGGCGAAGCGAAGCACGAACCGGTTGGCGTCGGTCGCCGACATCGCCAGCTGCCACGTCGGCAGCCCGAAGCGTCGGGCCAGCTCCTCGCCCACCCAGATCGCGTCGGCCGACGGCAGCATCGTGGTGATCCCGCGTGCGGCCTGCGCGGCGATCGCCGCGGTGATCTGGGGGAGTGCGTGCCCGGTCATCGCGCCGGTGTCGCCGAGGCAGAGGTCGACGTACTCCACCCCGTCGACGTCGACCAGGCGCGCGCCCGAGGCGGACTCGAAGAAGATCGGGAACCGGCCCGGCCAGCGGGTCATCCACGGCATCGGTACGCCGGCCAGCAGCGGCCCGCGCGCCTGCTCCGCGAGGTCGGCGGATCGGGGGTGGGTGGCCGCGAAGCGGTCCTCCTCGGCGCGGCGGAGCGCGGCGAGGCGGGTGCTGTCGATCATGGCCCGAACCTACTGGCAACGAGGCGTTGCGAGATGATGTCGCCATGTCCGACGAGACCTCCGGCGATCTGCGCCCGGCCCGGCCGCACCAGAAGCTGACCGAGGACGGCCGCCGACTGCAGGAGGTCCTGACCTATGCCCGCCGCGGCAGCCGGTTCACCCCGCGGCAGCAGGCCGCCTGGACGGCGTACGCCGAGCGGTGGTGGCTGCCCGACGAGGCCGTCGACGAGCCGGGCTTCTCGTTGTCGGGCCTCTTCGGCCGGGACGCTCCGTTGATCGTCGAGATCGGCCCGGGGATCGGCGAGTCGACGGTCGCGCTGGCCGCTGCCCGACCCGACCACGACGTGGTGGCGTTCGAGGTCTGGCGCCCAGGCGTCGCCGAGACCCTCGGCCGGGTGGGCGAGGCGGGGTTGACCAACGTGCGGCTGCTCAGCGTCGACGCGGTCTGGTCGATCGAGCACCTCGTCGAGCCAGGCAGCCTGGCCGGTCTCTGGACCTTCTTCCCCGACCCCTGGCACAAGGTGCGCCACCACAAGCGCCGGCTCGTCACACCGCGCTTCGCCGCCCTGGCCGCCAGCCGGCTGGCGCCGGGCGCGGAGTGGCGCCTGGCGACCGACTGGGCGCACTACGCCGAGCAGATGGTCGAGGTGCTGGACGCCGAGCCGCTCCTCACGGGGGGCGTGGTCGACCGGTGGGACGAGCGTCCGGTCACGAAGTTCGAGCGCAAGGGCATCGCGGTGGACCGCGACATCACCGACCTCGCGTACGTGCGCGTCTGAGCGTCGGCGCGGCCGTCGTACGACGGACGACGAGCTCGGTCGGGAGGATCACCTGCTCGGGCTTCCAGTCGTCGCCGGTCAGTGCGGCCAGCACCTGAGCAGCGGCGACCCGACCCTGCTCGTGCGCCGGCTGGGCAACGGTGGTCAGGTCGAAGTAGCTGGCCATCTCGTGGTCGTCGATGCCGATCACCGACACGTCCTCGGGCACCCGCAGGTCGAGCTCGCGGGCGGCGCGCAGCGCGCCGATCGCCATCTCATCGGAGGCAGCGAAGACCGCGGTGGGCCGGTCGGCGCGGCTCAGCAGCGCCCGACCCGCGCGCAGGCCGCCGGCAACGGTGAACTCTCCGTCCTCCTCGAGGTCGTCGTGGTGCGCGATCCCGGCACGGCGCAGCGTGCAGCGGTAGCCGGCCAGCCGGGCCGACGGTGCCGTGAAGTCGAGGACGTCCTCGGTCGCGCCGCCGATGTAGCCGATCCGGGTGTGCCCGAGGTCGACCAGGTGCTGGGTCGCGGTTCCGGCGGCCTCCTCGTCGTCGATCCGGACCGTGGCCCAGCCCGGCATGTCCGCGCCGACGATGATCACCGGCCGGCCCAGCTGGGCGAGGCGCTCGCGCTCGTCGTGGCTGGGCTTGAGGCTGAGCACCAGGACGGCGTCGACGCGCTTGGTCAGCAGGTTGGTCTCGAAGACCCGGTGCCGCGCGGAGGCGTCGCCCGCGAGGTTGTAGAGCAGCAGGTCGTAGCCCTCCTCGCGCAGCACCTCCTCGGCCCCCTGGACGATCGCGGCGAAGAACCACTGCGTCACCCGGGGCACGATCACCGCGACCGTCCGGGTGTGGCCGCTGGCCAGTCCGGCAGCGCTGGGGGAGGGGACGTAGCCGAGCCGCCGGGCCGACTCCAGCACCCGCTCCCGGGTCGCGGCGGAGACGCCCGGGAGCCCGCGCAGGGCGCGCGAGATCGTCGCCGTGGACATCTCCACGTCGCGCGCGACGTCCTTGATGCTGGTCATAGCGGGAGCGCTCCCACTTTGCCGGCCGAGGCACTACGGTGGACCCCATGACGACGCACCTCCCGGACGGATCCACCCTCGCCTTCGGCGCCGCGACCGCGGCGTACCAGATCGAAGGCGCCCACACCGAGGACGGCCGCGGCCCCTCGATCTGGGACACCTTCGCGGCGAAGCCGGGGGCGACCCGCGACGGACGCGACGGCTCGGTGGCCTGCGACTCCTACCACCGCTTCGAGGAGGACCTCGACCTGGTCGCCGGTCTCCACGCGGGCTGGTACCGCTTCTCGGTCGCCTGGCCGCGGATCATCCCGGCGGGCACCGGCTCGATCGAGACCCGCGGCCTCGACTACTACGACCGACTGGTCGACGCCGCGCTCGCGCGGGGCGTGCAGCCGACCGCCACGCTCTACCACTGGGACCTGCCCCAGGCCCTCGAGGACCGGGGCGGCTGGCTCGAGCGCAGCACCACCGAGGCGTTCGCCGACTACGCCATGGTCGTCCACGACCGCCTCGGAGACCGGGTCAAGGTGTGGGCGACCCACAACGAGCCGTGGTGCGCCGCCTACCTGGGCTACGCCGCCGGCATCCACGCCCCGGGCCGCAAGGAGGGTGGTGCCGGACACCGTGCCGCCCACCACCTCAACCTGGCGCACGGGCTCGCGGCGGCACGCCTGCACGAGGCGGGCGTCAGCGACGTCGGCATCGTCCACAACCTGGCGCCGTTCTGGCCCGAGACCCCGGAGGCCGCCGGCGCTGCCGACGAGCTCGACGCCGTACGCAATCGGATCTGGCTGGACCCTCTCGTCGACGGCGCGTACGACGACGACCTGCTGCGCGTCGCCCCCGAGCTCGCCGACCCGGAGCTGGTCCGCGACGGCGACCTGGCGCTGGTGCACGGCTCGGCCGACTGGCTCGGCGTCAACTACTACACGCCGTTCCGGCCGACCCTCGCCGACCCGAGCCTGGACGTCCACCCGGAGGTCGAGGCCTACCCGGGTGTGACCCCGGTGTCCTTCGTGGTGCGTGAGCCGCGCACCGACATCGGCTGGGAGGTCGACGACTTCGGTCTCGAGCAGCTCCTGGTCGACACCCACAAGCGGACCGGGCTGCCGATCATGGTCACCGAGAACGGTGCGGCGTACCCCGACGACACCCTCGTGGCGAGCGCCACCGGGCACGTCGTGGACGACCAGGACCGGATCGGCTACCTGCGCGGCCACATCGAGGCGACCGAGCGCGCTCGGTCGGCCGGCGCCGACGTCCGCGGCTACATCGTGTGGACCCTCCTCGACAACTTCGAGTGGGCCGAGGGCTACACCAAGACCTTCGGTGTCGTCCACATCGATCCCCAGGACCTGACCCGCACCCCCAAGGCGTCCTACCACTGGCTGGCCGAGCACATCGGCTCCGTTTCCTCCTGACGCCCGGGGGTGCGGCGTCTAGCCCTTGACGCTTCCGGCCAGCAGCCCGCGCACGAAGTAGCGCTGCAGCGACAGGAAGACGATCAGCGGCACGATCAGCGAGACGAAAGCGCCCGCGGAGAGCAGGTACCAGTCCTGCCCGCGCGTGCCCGAGAGCTCGGCCAGGCGCGCGGTCAGCGGTGAGACGTCGGGGCTGCCGCCGCCGAACACGAGCGCGACGAGCAGGTCGTTCCAGACCCACAGGAACTGGAAGATGCCGAAGGCCGCGATCGCGGGGGCCATCAGCGGCAGCATGATCCGGCTGAAGATCTGCACGTGGCCGGCACCGTCGACACGGGCCGACTCGATCAGCTCGCCGGGGATCTGCGACATGAAGTTGTGCAGCAGGTAGATCGCCAGCGGGAGCGCGAAGATCGAGTGCGACAGCCAGATCGTGTAGAAGCCGCCACCGGGTGCCTCGGCGCCCGTCAGGCCCAGCTTCACGTACAGGCTGAGCAGCGGGATCATCGTCACCTGGATCGGCACGATCTGCAGGGCGAAGACCGCCACGAAGAGGAAGTCCCGACCCGGGAACTTCATCCAGGCGAAGGCGTACGCCGCCATCGTCGCGATGCAGACCGGGATGATGACGGCCGGCAGGGTGATGACGATCGAGTTGACGAAGTACGTCGACAGCGCCGTGGGTCCGTTGAGCACCTGGTCGTAGTTGTCCAGGGTGAAGCTCGGGTTGGTGAGGATCGTCCACCAACCGCTCGAGGTGATGTCGTCCTCGGGGCGGAAGGACGTGATCAGGAGACCGGCCGTGGGGACCGTCCACATGATCGCGATCACGACCGCGGCGATCGACGCCCAGGGAGACGTCAGGGCCTTGTGCGCGCTGCTCGAGGCCGTCTCCTTGGCGACGACGGACTCGACTGACATGTCGTTCGGGTCGGCGGTGGTCATCGTGCCTCCAGCTTGCGCATCTGACGGACGTTGTAGATCACGATCGGCATCACGAGGACGAAGATCAGCACCGCGAGCGCGGCTCCGAGACCCTGGTTGAAGGACCGGAAGCTCTCGACGTAGAACTGGTAGGCCAGGACGCTGGTGTCGAAGTTGCCACCGGTCGTCGTCCGTACGATGTCGAAGGCCTTGAGCGTCGTGATGCTGATCGTGGTGAGCACGACGATCAGTGAGGGGCGGATGCTCGGGACCGTGATCTGGCGGAAGAGCTGAAGCCCGCTGGCGCCGTCGAGGCGAGCGGCCTCGACGATGTCGTCGGGGATGGCCTTGATCGAGGCCGACAGGATCGTCATCGCGAAGCCGCACTGCACCCAGATCATGATGACGATCAGGAAGATCGTGTTCCACGGCTCGGTCAGCAGGAACCGGTAGGTGTCGAAGCCGAGCGCCTTCAGGAAGGCGTTCGCGATGCCGATCTGGGCGTCTGAGGTCTGGCGATAGTCGTAGACGAACTTCCAGATGATCGAGGCGCCGACCAGCGAGATCGCCATCGGCAGGAAGATCAGGGCCTTCGCGAACTTCTCGAACCTCGCGCGGTCGATCAGCACGGCGTAGATCAGGCCGATCGCGGTGGAGGCCAGCGGCACCACGACCACCCAGACCGCGGTGTTGGCCAGGACCCTGATCAGCGCGCTGTCGGTGAAGATCGTCTGGTAGTTCTCGAGGCCGACGAACTCGTTGCCTGCCGCGTTGCGGAAGGACTGGTAGATCGTGTCGATCGCTGGGTAGAGCAGGCCGACACAGATCAGGAGGACCGCCGGCAGCACGAAGGCCGCGGACTGGATCAACTCCCCGCGTCGGGACCTGAGCCGCTGCGTGAGCAGCAGGATCACCACGACGACTCCGAGGAAGAGTCCGATCGCGATGAGCATCTGGACGAATTTCTCACCAGTGGACAAGTCGAGCTCCCGGTGGCTCGGGCGGCGGAGCGGCGGCTCACGCGGCCGGGTGGACAAGAAAGATGCTGCCGGGCCGCGAGGCTCTCGTCCATGGTGGACGGGAGACCAGCGCGGCCCGGCGGGGTGTGGCTGCCCGCCGGCCGGTCAGCGACCGGCCGGCGGGCGGTCGATCACGGCCAGGACTTCTCGATGTTGTCGAGGGTGTCCTGCGTGCTCTGGTTCTCGCCGATCCAGGCGGTCATTTCCTTCCAGAACGAGCCGGCGCCAACGGCACCCGGCATCAGGTCCGAACCGTCGAAGCGGAAGACCGCGTCGGGGTTCTGAAGGATCTCGACCGACGTCTTGTCGATCGGGCTGGCCACGTTGGCGATGTCCAGGTTCTTGTTCGCCGAGACGAAGCCACCGTTCTTGGTGGCCTTGCCCTTCTCGTTGACCCACTCGCCACCGGAGATGTAGGTCATCAGGGCCTGGGTCTCGATCTTGTCGGAGAAGGCCGTCACGAACTCGCCACCACCGAGGACGGGGCTACCGAAGTCCTCGCCGATCGGGGGCAGGTAGAAGGCGTACGCGTCGCCGCCCTCGGAGACGTCGGTGCCCTCGGGCCAGTTGGCCGCGTAGAAGCTCGCCTGGCGGTGCATGGCGCACTTGCCCTTGAGGATCGGCAGACCACCGTCGGTGAACTCCGTGCTCGCGATGGACTTCGAGTCGCCGAAGCCACCGTTGACGAACTTCTCGTTCTTCAGGATCCCGCCGACCTCGTCGAGCGCCTTGACGACGGCCGGGTCGTTGAACGGGATCTCGTGGTTGACCCACTGGTCGTACACGTCCGGGCCGGCGGAGCGCAGCAGCACGTCCTCGAGCCAGTCGGTGGCCGGCCAGCCGGTCGCCTCGCCCGAGCCGATACCGGCACACCACGGCTTGATGCCCGTGGCCGCGATCTTGTCGGAGAGGGCGATCATGTCGTCCCACGAGGTGGGGATGTCCCAGCCGTTCTCCTGGAACATCTTCGGGGAGTACCAGACGAAGGACTTGACGTTGGCGGTCAGCGGCGGGGCGTAGAACTTGCCGTCGACGGTGCCGTACTTCTTCCAGTCCTCGCCGTAGAACTCGTCCACGTTGTCGGACACGGTCTTGGGTGCCTCGACGACCTTGCCGGTGTCCTCGACCAGGGTCTTGAGCAGACCCGGCTGGGGCACGAACGCGATGTCCGGCGGGTTGCCGCTCTTGACGCGGACGACCAGCTGGGCCTCGAACTCCTTGGAGCCTTCGTAGGCCACCTCGGCGCCGGTGCAGTCGGTGAACAGCTTGAACGAGTCCTTGTACGGCTGGTCCTCGGGGGCGACGATCGAGGTGTAGATGCTCACCTTCTTGCCGCTCAGGTCACCGAACTGGGTCAACTGGGCGCACTCCGCCTTGCCCTCGCCCGGCGACGTGCCGCTGGCCTTGCCGCCACCTTCTGAGTCGTCGCCTCCACAGCCGGCGAGGATGAGTCCCCCGCTGACCAGAACGGCAGCGACTGCCATTCCGCGACGCGTGTTGCGTGATCGCATGCGTGCATTCCTCTCTGGATTGTCAGCAGGTCCGTCCAGTCCGCGCGCCTTCAAACCCGCTCCGTCGAAGACGATGCAAACGTTTACGCGCGCGTCCGTCAAGCGCCGCCGGTCACGATTTTGTAACGCAGGTCACATTTCAATGGGAACGCTCCCACAACGGGATGATAGTCACACTCCCGGGGGTCGCGCCGCAGGATCTCCAGGTTTGTTTCCACTCGATGTCGGCCGGTCTGGGCCGCGCAGTGCGGCTGCGGGCCTTGCGGCGACCCGCTCGGAACACAGCAGAACTTGCGGCGATCGGGCCCCCGAGGAGTCGATCAGCTCGCGATCGGGGTGTCCGCGTGGTCGGGACCGGCCCCGTCCCAGGCTGGTTCGAGCCGGTCAGCGCGTGAGGAGCTCGGGCTCCTCGTCGACGTGCGGGTCGGCTAGACCGGCGGCATCGAGCTCGGACATCGACGCGCAGGACGTCGAGCCTGGCGGCGGCCGCGGTCAGGGGCGGGCGGCCAGCCGGCGCCGGAGCTCGGCGTCGCGTGCGAGCCGGGCGGCGTCGCGGTCGCGCCGGGCCGCGATCACGGCCGCGAGGTAGGCCTCGGGCGGCGTGCCGGGCGGCGGTGCGGGGGCGACGTACTCACTGACCTGGGCCGCCAGCCGGCCGCCGATCGAGTCGCGCGCCGCGGCGTCGATCTGCGGGAGCCGCCCGAGGAACTGGCGTACGGCGAGCGCCAGCCCGGTCGGGAGCGACGCCATGTCGGCCTGGGCCGCCCAGGCCGCCAGCGGCGGCGGCATCATGGTCGGGGGAGGGAGGGTGAGCCGGACCCGGTCGCGGACGACGTACGTCCCGGCGGCGTGGTCGCCGAGCCGCTTGCCGCGCGGGCTGAGCAGGGCCGAGAAGAAGGCCGGACCGCCGAAGAACACGTAGATCTCGACGACGCCCACCAGAGCCCGGACGAACGCGTGGTGGAAGGAGATCGGGCCGGCGTCGTCGCGCACGGTCCGCAGCCCCAGGGCCAGCTTGCCCAGCGTCTTGCCCCGGGTCAGCGTCTCGATCGCGGTCGGG
This sequence comes from uncultured Actinomycetota bacterium, assembly GCA_963717855.1. Classification (GTDB taxonomy): domain Bacteria; phylum Actinomycetota; class Actinomycetes; order Propionibacteriales; family Nocardioidaceae; genus Nocardioides. Next base: position 11,193 of record CAVQXF010000004.1, read on the forward strand.
AAGACCACGAACGCGATGATGACCGAGGCGATCGCCGCGACCTGCATCAGCGCCGCATCGGTCTGGAGCGCCGCGACGATCAGACCGAGGACGAGGGCGAAGAGCAGGGTGAAGGTCGCGGTGACGTCGATCAGCCCCGAGGCGATCCGTGAGCCGAGGCTGGCCGCCGGGAGGTCGAGCGCGACGGCCTCACCGGTGACGAGGTCATCGGTGGTGAGCGTCGCGAACTCCGGAGCCGGCATCGCCGACATCCTAGGAGCCCTAGGCTCTGCCCATGGATCTCGACGCCTACGTCGCGGCGCACGCCGTCGAGTGGCGGCGGCTCGAGGAGCTCGCGCGTCGACGGCGGCTGTCGGGTCCGGAGTCCGACGAGCTGGTCGAGCGCTACCAGCAGGTCGCCACCCACCTGTCCGTGGTCCGTACGTCGGCACCCGACGCGAGCCTCGTCGCCTACCTGTCCACGCTGCTCGCGCGCGCCCGCAACCGTGCCAGCGGCACTCGCACCAGCACCTGGCGCGGGGTCCAGCGGTTCTTCGTCGAGCGGTTCCCCGCGGCGCTCTTCCGGCTGCGCTGGTGGTGGCTCGGCACGCTCGCGGCCAACGTGGTCCTGACCGGGGTGATGATGCTGTGGCTGCTCGACCACCCCAACGTCGAGCAGAGCCTGCTCTCGCCCGACCAGGTCGACCAGCTCGTCAACAATGACTTCGAGGGCTACTACAGCGAGTACGCCGCCAGCCACTTCGCCGCCCAGGTCTGGGTCAACAACGCCTGGGTGGCCGCGCTCTGCATCGCGCTCGGTGTGCTGGGGCTGCCCGTGATCTGGCTGCTCTTCCAGAACATCGCCAACCTCGCGATCATCGGCTCGATCATGATCCGCCACGACCACGGCGGGCACTTCTGGGGGCTGATCCTCCCGCACGGCCTGCTCGAGCTCACGGCCGTCTTCGTGGCGGGCGGCACCGGGCTCCGGCTGTTCTGGTCCTGGGTCGAGCCGCGCGAGCTGACCCGCAGCCAGTCGCTCGCCCGCGAGGGGCGCACCGCCGGGACGATCGCGCTGGGCCTGGTGGCGGTGCTGCTCGTCAGCGGCGTCGTCGAGGCGTTCGTGACCCCGTCCCCGCTGCCGACGTGGGCGCGGGTCGGCATCGGGATCCTCGTCGAGGCCGTGTTCTTCGCCTACGTCTTCGTGCTCGGGCGCAACGCGTTCCGTCGTGGCCAGACCGGCGACCTCGACGCCGCCCTGCTCGAGGACCGGGTGGCGACGCAGGCCTGACACGTTGAGTCGGGAGTTCTGACCACCTGAGTCGGCAGTTCTGACCGTTGAGTCTGGACCGCGATCACCGAAAGTCCGGACTCACGTGTCCAGAAGTCCCGACTCAACCGTTCAGAGGAGGCCGCGTGCCTTCAGGGCGAGGTAGTGGTCGGCGAGGACCGGGGGGAGGTCGTCGGCGTCGACGACGTCGACGCCCAGGGTGCGCAGCATCCCAGCGGTGCGCCGGCGCCGGCCGATCGCCTGCTCGGCGGCGGCGGCGTCGTAGACCTCGTCCAGGGTCTCGCGGAGGTCGGTGAGCTGCTCGAGCTCGGGGTCGCGCACCGACGCCAGCACGACGCGGTGATGACGGGTGAGCGCCGCCAGCACGGGCAGCAGTCCCTCCTCGACCGCGGACGGTTCCAACGGGGTCAGCAGCACGACCAGGGCCCGCTGCCGGCCCAGGCCGTTGACGGCTCCGGCCAGCGCACCCCAGTCGGCCTCCGCGATCACCGGGTCGAGGTCGGCCATCGACTGCTGCAGCTGGCCGGCGATGTCCCGGTTGCCGGCGAAGCGGAGCCGCCGGCGGACCCGACGGTCGCCGGCGATGAAGTCGACGCGGTCACCGGCCCGGGTGGCGAGCGCGGCCAGCAGGAGGGCGGCATCCATCGCCGAGTCCAGCCGGGGCACGTCGCCGACCCGGCCGGCCGACGTACGCGACGTGTCCAGCACCAGCACCACCCGGCGGTCGCGCTCGGGCTGCCAGGTGCGTACGACGACGTTGCGGCTGCGGGCGCTGGCCCGCCAGTCGATCGAGCGGACGTCGTCGCCCTGGACGTACTCCCGCAGCGAGTCGAACTCGGTGCCCTGGCCCCGTACCCGGACGGCGGCGCGGCCGTCGAGATCGCGCAGCCGGGCCAGCCGGCTCGGCAGGTGCTTGCGCGACTCGAAGGGCGGCAGCGCGCGGACGGCGCCGGCGACCTGTCGGGTGCGCTGTCGAGAGGCCAGGCCCAGCGGTCCGCGCAACCGGACGGTCACCCCGACGGCGCGCAGGTCGCCGCGTCGGCGGGCCAGCAGCGGCGTCGTCAGCACCACCCGGTCGCCGGGGGTGAGCGCGATCCGGTGGCGGTTGGCGGTGGCGCCGGCGGTCGGCTGCCACGCATCGCGTACGACTCCGCGCAGCCGCCGCTTCGAGCCGCTGGTGGCGAGCAGGGAGGTGGCGGTCGGCTCGCCGAGGCGCACGGACCCGACGGGCGGGCGCTCGAGGACGAGCGCGGCCGGGTTCGGCGCGAGGAGCAGGTCGACGGCGACCAGCAGCAGGACCGCGAGCACCCACAGCCACATGGTGCTCATCTCCGGGCGCAGCACGATCGCCCCCACTCCCAGCAGGAGCAGCAGCGGGACGCGTCCGGAGATCGACACCGTGACCTACCGGGGGACCGGCACCGAGCCGAGCGCGGAGGCGAGCACCTGAGCCACCTCGACCCCCTCGAGCTCGGCCTCCGGTCGGAGACCGAGCCGGTGCACCAGCGTCGCGTGGGCGAGCGCCTTGACGTCGTCGGGGGTCACGAAGTCGCGCCCGTTCAGCCAGGCCCACGCCCGGGCGGAGCGCAGCAGCGCGGTCGCTCCGCGCGGGCTGACGCCGAGGCTCAGCGACGGCGACTCCCGCGTCGCTCGGGCGATGTCGACGATGTAGCCCGCGACCTCGGGCCTGACCTGCACCCGCCCGACCGCCTCGCGGCCGGCCGCGATGTCGGCCGCCCCGGCCACCGGTCGTACGCCGGCGCCGGCGACGTCGCGCGGGTCGAACCCGGCAGCGTGGCGACGCAGGATCTCCAGCTCGGCGGCGCGGTCGGGGATCGGCAGCACCACCTTGAGCAGGAAGCGGTCGAGCTGGGCCTCGGGCAACGGGTAGGTGCCTTCGTACTCGACGGGGTTCTGCGTGGCCGCCACCAGGAAGGGTCGGGGCAGCGGGTGCGAGACGCCGTCCACCGACACCTGTCCCTCCTCCATCGCCTCCAGCAGCGCGGACTGGGTCTTGGGCGGGGTGCGGTTGATCTCGTCAGCGAGCAGGAGGCTGGTGAAGATCGGCCCCTCGCGGAAGCTCAGCTCGCCCTGCCGGCTGTCGATCACCATCGACCCGGTGATGTCGCCGGGCATCAGGTCGGGCGTGAACTGCACCCGCCGGGTGTCCACCGACAGCGCACCGGCGAGGGTGCGCACGAGCAGCGTCTTGGCGACGCCGGGCACTCCCTCCATCAGCACGTGCCCGCCGCACAGCAGCGCGACCAGCAGACCGGAGACCGCGGCGTCCTGGCCGACGACGGCCTTCGCGACCTCGACCCGTACGCCGGCCAGGCGCTCGCGGGCCTCGTTGCCGTCCGGAGGCGGAGGTGGGGGAGTGGGGGTGTCGCTCATGGGCGGCGTACCTCTCTGTCGAGCTCGGCCAGCTGGTCGGCCAGCGTGATCAGGTCGTGGTCGGTGGCGGGTGGTGCCGCGCGAGGGCCCAGAAGGGCGTCGACGTCCGCGACCGGGCGGCCGGTGTGGCGCGCGACGTCGCGGACCAGGGTGTCCGGGTCGGGGGTGGCGCCCAGGCGCAGTCGCTCGGCCGCGCGCAACCGGGCGGCCGAGCGCAGCACGCTGGCGGCGTGGCCGCGGTCGCCGGCCTTGCGGTAGAGCCGGCCCCTGCTCCGGGTGGTCTCGATGGCCTTCACCGTGACCGGCAGCGGCTCGACCGCGAGCGGTCCGAGCCGGCGCGCGCGCCACAGCAGGAGTCCGATCGTCGCGATCGCGACCAGCCCGAGCGCCGGGCGCAGCCACTCGGGCAGGAGCGTCGCGAGGCTGACCCCGTCGTCGGCCCGGAGGTCGTCGAGCGAGGGGACGTACCAGACCAGCCGGTCGGACTGCCCCAGGAGTCGAAGGGCGAGGGCCGCGTTGTCGGCCCGCAGCACCTGGTCGTTGCTCAGGGCCTGGCCGGCGCCCAGCAGGGTGAGCCCTGGCCGCGGCTGCGCCAGCAGTGTCGCGTCGTCGATCGGGAAGCAGCCGTCGGTGGGGTAGGCCAGCGCGGCGTCGACGACGACCGACAGGCCGTCGTACGCCGGGTCGTCGCAGCGGGAGGGCAGCGCCTCGTCGAGGTCCACCCACGCCGGGAGGGTGCTGACACCGATGGCCTCGGTCGTGCCGGGTCCGGGCTCCACCATCACCAGGTGGGCACCCTGCGTGTGCTCGAGGAGGCGGTCGGCGGTGCTCTGGCCGAGCAGGTCGGTGGAGGTCACGACCACCGTGGTGCGGGGGTCCACGGCGGTGTCGTCCAGCTGCGCGGCGCTCCGGACGACGCTCACCTCGACGCCTTGGTCCTCGAGCACCCGCGCCACCGCCCGCGCGCCGTTCGGATCGGCGTTCTCCGGGTCGAGGTCGGCGTCGTAGCCGGCGCCCTGACCGACGAGCAGGACGGAGGTGAGGACAGCAGCGGCCAGCCCCGCGACGATCAGCAGCGTCGACCGGCTGACGCGCAGGCGGCTGGGGCGTGCCGGTGCTGCGGCGGGCGCCGAGGTCGGGGCGCTCATCGGCGACCGGCCAGGGCGTCGTCGAGGGCGAGGACGGCGGCCGCCTGGTCGCGGGTGGCCGGCCGGTCGCCGTACCGCACGGCGTCGAAGAGGGCAGCGCTGCCGGTCACGCGACCACGCTGGTCGGGATACGTCGTCGCGAGGGCGCCGGCGACCTCGTGGGCCGTGGCGCCGGGGCGGTCGTCGAGCCAGCCGCGCTCGACCTGACGGACGGTCAGTGCCCGGAAGCCGTCGACGAGGGCCTCCGCGTTGCGGCCCTCGGCGAGCGCTCGCTCGGCCGCCGCCCGCAGCTCGGCGGCGCTGACGGCGGTGTCCTCGACGACCGGGCCGGCCCGCCCGGCGGCCCGTGGCGTTCGTCGGACTCGGGAGAGCAGCCAGGCCAGGGCGATCCCCAGGACCAGGAAGGCGACGATGGCGGCGAAGGCGGACAGGGGAGGAGCCTGCGCGGCGCTGTTGATCGCGTCGTTCAAGGCCCGGTTGATCCAGTCCAGCGCCTGCTCGAGGAGGTTGCGCTCGTGGTACTCCGGGTGCACCAGCTCGCGGCGCAGCAACGACCGGGCCTCGTCCGCCGAGGGACCGAGCGGCGGCTCCGCAACGAGCGCCCGCACCAGGGGGATCACGAGGCGGTGATCCCCGCCTGCGTCATCAGCTCGACGTCGTACGCCTCCTTGCGCATCCGCTGGTCGAGGTACTGCAGCGACGTCACCGCCGCGGTGAACGGGGCGACGAACGCGGTCGAGAGCACCGAGCCGAGGGCGTTGACGACGACGAGCACCAGGACCGCTGCTCCCGAGTCGGACATCGCGAAGCCCGCCACCTGCCCGACGATGCCGAACGGGATCGTGAGGATCTGGGCGGCGACCGACGTGATGATCACGGTCAGCAGGCCGATGCCCAAGGTCCGCCAGAACTGACGACGCGTGAGCCGGTAGCCGCGGCCCAGGGCGGCGAAGACGCCGATCCGCTCGATCGCCAACGCCGGCACGGGGAGGTAGGTGACGCGGATCCAGAGCCAGACCGTCAGCACGACCAGGAGCGGGACGCTCACCACGAACCAGACCAGCGGCACCACCCAGGAGCCGGCCAACCAGACCACGAGCACCGAGGCGGCGACGTACGCACCGATGAGGACCACCCAGATGAGCCCGACCAGCAGGGTGAGACCGATCAGGCGCCAGCGGGTCCCGCGGGTGGCGGCCCACGCCTCGCCCAGCGACAGCCGCTGGCCGATTGCTGCGGCCGCCGTGACGTGGGCGATCATCCCGGTCACGAAGATCATGCCGATGTACTGCAGCACGCCGCCCAGCCCGAAGGCTCCGAGGACGGTGGCGAGGCTGACCAGCTCCTCGGTGTTGTCCGCGTCGGCACCGGCGTCGAGCGAGAGGTCCGTGACCGCGGAGAGCGCGGCGGTGGCCAGCACCGGGAGCGCCATGGCGACGGCGGCTACCAGGACCGTCGCGCCGACGGTCGCCTTGGGGTTGAAGCGGATGATGCGGAACGCCGCGTCGTAGATGTCCCCGAGCCCGAGCGGCCGCAGCGGCAGCGCACCCGGCCTGTGGGCGGCGCCGAGCATGCCCGGCGCCCACTGTGGAGGCGGCGGGCCGGGCGCGTAGCCGGGGTGCGTCGGGTAGGGCTGCGTCGGATAGGGCTGCGTCGGATAGGGCTGGCCCCAGGTCTGGGGAGGTGGAGGCGGCTGCGGCGTCCATCCGGGCGGCGGCGGCTCGCTGGAGCTGCCGCCCGGAGGGGGCGGGTACGGCTGGCTGCCCGACATGGGCACATCCTGTCAGTCAGTGCCCGGTCTGTTGCGGTACGGCGTGGCTCGGCAGCACGCATGCCGCGTCGAGTCCGAGCACGTGGTTGAGCCGGCCGAAGGCAAGCCACGACCCCAGGCACATCGAGATCTCCACGATCTCCCGATCGGAGTAGTGAGCCTTCATCCGGGTCCAGAAGGCGTCGTCGAGCCCGTGGTGGTCGAGGGCGTACCGCTCGGCGTACTCCGCCGCGAGCCGGGTGCGGTCGTCGAAGTCCGACGTGGTCCGCCACCCGGTCACCGCGTCGGCGAAGGTCTCCTCGACCGTGGCGCCGTCGCGCTCGGTGCGCCAGTCCTGGCAGAAGAGGCAGCCGTTGATCTGCGCGATGCGCAGGCGGGCGGCCTCGAACTCGCGCAGGCCGAGCGTGGTGTGCTCGTAGACGGCGCCGGCGAACTTCGAGGCCGCGACCCCGATGCCGGGAACCATCTCGCCCCACACGTAGAAGATGGGGTCCTTGTCCTCGGGCAGGTCGATGATCACGGTGTGCTCCTTGCGATACGGCCGCTCGCGGGGGCGAGTGGTACGTCGAGCCCGTCGTACAGGCCGGGCGCTGCGGTGGTCAGCCACGGGATCGCGTTGACCAGGCGGTTGGCGGCGGTCGCGTTGCCGCCTGCGGCGCGGTTGCCACCCTCGTCGGTGGCCTCGAGGGTGACCTCGATGCGTGGACGTCCCTCGATGACGACCCGATGCGCGCCCGCCCCTCCGTCGGGCGGCAGCGGCCAGTCCGGGGCGCAGTCGGCGCCGATCCGGGTGACGTGCTCGACCACGATGCGGGGCACGCCGTCGACGATCCCCTGCACCTCGAACCGGAGCGCCCCCTGCGTGCCCGCCTCGAAGAGACCCATCGCGTTGGTGGTGGCCTGCTCCAAGGGGCGGCGCTCGAGGGTCTCCCGGATCTCGTCGAGCTCGACGCCGAGGGCGCGCGCGATCATTCGCACCTGTCCGCCCCAGACCATCGTCGGCACGCCGGCGGCGACCATCGGCGGCTCGTAGTCCATCGGCTGCCCCATGCCGACCAGGAGCCGCACCGAGTCGGGCTGGTCATAGGTCGAGTAGTCGAAGATCTCCTGGCACCGGACCTCGTCCACGGTGCCGGCCATCGCGCTCACCAGCACGGGTAGGACGTCGTTCCCCCAGCCGGGGTCCACCCCGCTCGCGAAGAGCGCGCTGGCGCCGGCCTTGGCCGCCTCGAGCAGCGGACCGGTCAGCTCGGGCGGTGCGCTGCGGGGGTCGTACAGGGCATAGAGCGCCGGCGTCACGACCACGGCACCCCGACTCAGGCAGATCGCGACGTCGGCGGCGGCCGCGTCCGGGCGGATGTCGCCGGAGGCCATGTAGGCGACGGCCCCCGCGCCGCCGAGGCTCGCCAGGGCCGCGTCGACGTCATCCGTGGCCGCGACACCGAGGGCGCGGTCGAGACCGCCGAGCTCGCCGGCGTCACGCCCGACCTTGACGGGGGAGGAGACGACGACCGCGGCGAGGGTGAGGCCGGGATGGGCGTCGACGGAGCGGATCGCGGCACGGCCCATGTTGCCCGTTCCCCAGACCACGACCGGGATCGTCGTGCCGCGGACGGGACCACCGAAGTAGAACGCGTTCTCGTTCTGCATGAGGGGACGATAGTCGACACGGGACTGATCTGCATCGAGTCGTTTCGACCCTGCCGGTCGGTAGGTTTCGAGCACGTCGCGCAGTCCCTCGGCTTCGCTCGGGACCGTGCGGTCGCTCCTCGATCTCCCCGGCTGGGGCTCGTCTTCTCGCGGGCCAGGAGGCAGGGGCCGGTGAATTTGGCGTGGTGGGAGATCTCTGTCAAGATAGTTCGGTTGCTTCGGTGGGTTGCCGGAGTGCGCCGCACATCTTGACTTCTGAATCGCGTCTCCTGGACAAACTCAGTGGTCTGGCGTGTGTGGCCGCACTGAACCTGGAGACCCGATCTGCCTGACGAACCGTCGGGCGCCACCAACACCAGCGAGATCCCGGTCTCGTGTTGTGCCTCAACAGCGCGACACGCCCGACCGCGGGGGTCGGAGCTGGCAGGTGGAGAGCAGCAGGGAGGGGCCGACTCAAGCCGGAGGACGCCTCGTACATCGCACGCGGTACCAGATCGAGTAAGGACGAGAGAGACCTATGGCGGGACAGAAGATCCGCATCAGGCTCAAGGCCTATGACCACGAGGTGATCGACACCTCGGCGCGCAAGATCGTTGACACGGTCACCCGTACGGGTGCGAAGGTTGCTGGCCCGGTGCCGCTGCCGACCGAGAAGAACGTGTACTGCGTCATCCGCTCGCCCCACAAGTACAAGGACTCCCGCGAGCACTTTGAGATGCGCACCCACAAGCGTCTCATCGACATCATCGACCCCACGCCCAAGACGGTTGACTCGCTGATGCGTCTTGACCTGCCTGCCGGCGTGGACATCGAGATCAAGCTCTGAGGTCGAGGACATGACTTTCGAACGCAACATGAAGGGGCTGCTGGGCACCAAGCTCGGCATGACCCAGGTCTGGGACGAGAACAACCGCGTCGTCCCCGTGACGGTCATCGACGCCGGTGCCAACGTGGTCACCCTCGTTCGCACCCCCACCACTGACGGCTACAACGCCGTCCAGGTGGGCTACGGCGAGATCGAGGGCCGCAAGGTGAACAAGCCGCTCGCCGGCCAGTTCACCAAGGCTGGCACGACGCCGCGCCGCCACCTCGTGGAGATCCGCACCGCCCTCGCGACCGAGTACACGGTCGGCCAGGAGCTGCCCGTCGACACCTTCGCCGCTGGCGACGAGATCGACGTGACCGGCACCAGCAAGGGCAAGGGCTTCGCCGGCGTCATGAAGCTGCACGGCTTCCACGGTGTCGGTGCCTCCCACGGTGCGCACCGCAACCACCGCAAGCCCGGCTCGATCGGTGCCTGCGCTACTCCCGGTCGCGTCTTCAAGGGCACGCGGATGGCTGGTCGGATGGGTTCTGACACCGTCACCACCCAGAACATCACCGTTCACGCTGTCGACGTCGAGAAGGGCCTGATCCTGCTCAAGGGTGCCGTTCCCGGCCCCAAGGGTGGTCTCGTGGTCATCCGTACGGCCGCCAAGAGTTCCGTCACTTCTGGCAAGGAGGCCTGAGCATGGCTACCACTGAGAAGCCTGCCAAGAAGACTGCCGCGAAGAAGACCACGGCGAAGGTGGCCAAGGTCGACTTCCCCGCCGAGATCTTCGACGTCGAGGTCAACATCCCGCTGATCCACCAGGTCGTCGTGGCCCAGCAGGCCGCTGCTCGTCAGGGCACCGCGTCCACCAAGCGTCGCGGCGAGGTCCGCGGCGGTGGCCGCAAGCCTTACAAGCAGAAGGGCACCGGTCGCGCCCGCCAGGGCTCGACCCGCGCGCCGCAGTTCGTGGGCGGCGGCGTCGTCCACGGCCCCAAGCCGCGTGACTACGACCAGCGGACCCCCAAGAAGATGAAGGCCGCCGCCCTGCGTGGCGCCCTGTCCGACCGGGTCCGCAACGAGCGTCTGCACGTCGTCGAGTCGCTGATCAGCGCCGAGGCGCCGTCGACCAAGGCCGCTATCGCTGCCCTGGCGTCGGTCTCGGACCGCAGCAACTTCCTCGTCGTGCTGGAGCGCAACGACTCCGTCACCTGGCTGTCGCTGCGCAACGCCCCCCAGGTGCACATCGTGGCCGTCGACCAGCTCAACACGTACGACGTGCTGGCCTCGGACGACGTCGTCTTCACCAAGGGCGCCTACGACGTCTTCGTGAACGACAACGCCCAGACCAAGTCCACCGAGGAGGCTGCGAAGTGAGCACCCTGCACAAGGACCACCGCGACGTCCTGCTCGCGCCGGTCGTGTCCGAGAAGAGCTACTCGCTCCTCGACGCGAACAAGTACACCTTCCTGGTGCACCCCGACGCGAACAAGACCGAGATCAAGATCGCGGTCGAGAAGATCTTCAACGTCAAGGTCACCTCGGTCAACACCCTGAACCGCACCGGCAAGACGCGGCGTACCCGCAACGGACTGGGCAAGCGCAAGGACACGAAGCGCGCGATCGTCAGTCTCGCCGAGGGTGACCGGATCGACATCTTCGGAGGCCCGGTCTCCTGACCGGCGCGGACTAGAGGACTGAACACACATGGCTATCCGTAAGTACAAGCCGACCACCCCGGGCCGTCGCGGCTCGTCGGTCGCCGACTTCGTCGAGATCACCCGGACCACTCCGGAGAAGTCGCTGACGCGTCCGCTGCCCAAGAAGGGCGGTCGCAACAACCAGGGCCGGATCACCACCCGGCACCAGGGCGGCGGGCACAAGCGTGCCTACCGCATCATCGACTTCCGTCGCTACGACAAGGACGGCGTGCCGGCCAAGGTCGCGCACATCGAGTACGACCCGAACCGCACCGCGCGCATCGCGCTGCTGCACTACGCCGACGGCGAGAAGCGCTACATCGTGGCGCCGAAGGACCTGACGCAGGGCACCGTGGTCGAGTCGGGCCCCAACGCCGACATCAAGCCGGGCAACAACCTGCCGCTGCGCAACATCCCCGTCGGTACGACGATCCACTGCGTGGAGCTGCGTCCCGGTGGCGGTGCGAAGATGGCCCGTTCCGCTGGCAACAGCGCCCAGCTGGTTGCTCGTGAGGGCTCCCGCGCCACGCTGCGTCTGCCCTCGGGCGAGATGCGGTTCGTGGACGTCCGCTGCCGCGCCACCGTTGGCGAGGTCGGCAACGCCGAGCAGTCCAACATCAACTGGGGCAAGGCCGGCCGGATGCGCTGGAAGGGCAAGCGCCCGACCGTCCGCGGTGTCGTCATGAACCCGGTCGACCACCCGCACGGTGGCGGCGAGGGCAAGACCTCCGGTGGTCGCCACCCGGTCTCCCCGTGGGGCAAGCCCGAGGGTCGTACGCGCAAGCGCAAGAAGGCCAGCGACTCCCAGATCATCCGTCGCCGCAAGACCGGCAAGGGTAGGAAGTAACAGACATGCCTCGTAGCCTGAAGAAGGGCCCCTTCATCGACGACCACCTTCAGAAGAAGGTGGATGCCGAGAACGCCAAGGGCTCCCACAACGTCATCAAGACGTGGTCGCGCCGATCGATGATCATCCCGGACATGATCGGTCACACGATCGCCGTCCACGATGGTCGCAAGCACGTGCCGGTCTTCGTGACCGACGCGATGGTCGGCCACAAGCTCGGGGAGTTCGCTCCCACCCGCACGTTCCGCGGGCACATCAAGGATGACCGGAAGGGGCGTCGTCGATGAGCACCACCGAGCGCCAGCGCACCAGCGCGCGCCGCGAGACGCTTCTCGGCGACCAGCCGGGCGCCTTCGCGAGTGCCCGCTTCGTGCGGATCACGCCGATGAAGGCCCGCCGTGTCGTCGACATGGTGCGTGGCATGTCGGTCGAGGAGGCCCGCCCGCTGCTCAAGTTCGCGCCGCAGGCCGCCGCCGAGACCGTCCTGAAGGTGCTGAACAGCGCCGTCGCGAATGCCGAGACCACTGAGGGTCTCGCCACCAACGACCTGGTCATCTCCGTCGCGCAGGTCGACGAGGGCCCCACGATGAAGCGGTGGCGTCCGCGTGCGCAGGGTCGTGCGACCCGCATCAACAAGCGCACCAGCCACATCACGCTGGTCGTCCAGCCGGCCGAGGTCGTGGCCGAGCTGAAGGCGACCCCCAAGAAGAGGAAGAGTGCCTGATGGGCCAGAAGATCAACCCGAACGGCTTCCGCTTGGGCATCTCGACGGACCACAAGAGCCGTTGGTACGCCGACAAGCTCTACAAGTCGTACGTCGGCGAGGATGTCGCCATCCGCAAGCTGCTCTCCAAGGGCATGGAGCGGGCCGGCATCTCGAAGGTCGAGATCGAGCGCACCCGTGACCGCGTCCGCGTGGACATCCACACGGCCCGCCCGGGCATCGTCATCGGTCGCCGCGGCGCCGAGGCCGACCGCATCCGTGGCGAGCTGGAGAAGCTCACGGGCAAGCAGGTGCAGCTGAACATCCTCGAGGTCAAGAACCCCGAGGTCGACGCGCAGCTGGTCGCCCAGGGCGTCGCCGAGCAGCTCACCGGTCGCGTGCAGTTCCGTCGCGCCATGCGCAAGGCCATGCAGACCTCGATGCGCTCCGGTGCCAAGGGCATCCGGATCCAGTGCTCCGGCCGCCTCAACGGCGCCGAGATGTCGCGCACCGAGTTCTACCGCGAGGGTCGCGTCCCGCTGCACACGCTGCGTGCCGACATCGACTACGGCTTCTACGAGGCCAAGACGACCTTCGGTCGCATCGGCGTCAAGGTCTGGATCTACAAGGGCGAGGTCGCCGGCACCCGTGCCGAGC
>CAVQXF010000005.1:0-180063 GCA_963717855.1 uncultured Actinomycetota bacterium
GCGTGTACCGCGCGGACGCCGGCGAGGTGACCATCCACGGCCGTCAGATCGCCGCGGCTGACATCAGTCCTATCGAGGCTCACCACGCTGGGCTCCGTGTGGTGCACCAGGACCTCGGCCTCTTCGACCACATCTCGATCGAGGAGAACTTCGCGTTCGACAGCGGGTTCCCCACCGGCGTCGGTGGCCACATCGAGTGGCGCGCTCTCCGACGTCAGGTCGCCGACCTGCTGGAGCAGTACGGGATCCACGCCCGCCCGCGCGACCTGGTCGGCACCCTGCGGCCAGCACAGAAGACGCTGGTCGCGATCGCCCGTGCCCTGCGAGACCAGACCGGAAGCGAGTTCGTACTGCTGCTGGACGAGCCGACCGCGAGCCTGCCCCGGCACGAGTCAGAGGCGTTGCTGACGGCCCTGCGGGAGCGCGCGGCCATCGGGCAGACGATCGCGTTCGTCAGCCATCGCCTGCAGGAGGTCCGCGCGGTCTCCGACGAGATCACCGTCTACCGCGACGGCAAGGTCGCTGGAACCCTGCCCGGGAACGCACCTGAGGACGACGTCGTCGCGCTGATCGCCGGCCCGGGGAGGCTCCCGACGGCCACGCGAGGGCGCAGGGCACGTACGGCGCCCACAGGACCGGCGATGCTCGAGGTCGAGAACGTGACGGTCGGCCCGCTGCGTGACCTGAGCCTGAGTGTCGGCGCCGGAGAGATCGTCGGCGTAGCCGGGCTGTTGGGCTCGGGCCGATCGACGCTCCTCGACGTGGTGTTCGGCGCCCGCCGCCCCGACTCCGGGCGCGTGGTGATCGGCGACAAGGCGTTCGGGCCCGAGGGCATCAAGGCGTCCATGGGCCGCGGAGTGGCTCACGTGCCCGAGAACAGGTTGCGCGACGCCGTCTTCGCCTCCATGTCAGTGAGGGAGAACGCATCAGCCACCGTGATCCGACGGTTCTGGGCAGGCTGGATGCGTACCGGGCGGGAGCGGGCCGAGACCCGCGACCTGAGCCAGCGCTTCAACATCAAGACCGCGGGCACCGAGGCCTCGATCCGTTCGCTCTCGGGTGGCAACCAGCAGAAGGTCGTCCTAGCGCGCTGGCTTCGACGTGCCCCTCGACTCCTCCTGCTCGACGAGCCGACCCAAGGTGTCGACGTCATTGCCCGCGAGGAGATCTACAGCGCGGTACGCGACGCCTCCGTCGAAGGATGCGCCGTCCTCATCGCGTCCTCGGACCACGAAGAGCTTGTCGCGGTGTGCGATCGAGTCGTGGTGCTCGCAGACGGCGCGCCGATCACCACCCTCACGGGCGACGACCTCACTCCGGAGCGCCTGACCCAGCTCGTTCAATCCGCTCGCCACGCCGTGGAGGCAACCTCATGACCACATCGATCACCGACACCGCCGAGCCCGCATCCACGACCGCCTCAGCCCCCGCGAGGCCCGAAGGTCAGCGTCGCGGCCGCGCTGCGCTCGGCTTCGCGGAGCGTTACGCACTCGTCGGCCTGCTGCTGGCGGTCACCCTGTTCTTCTGCGTGCTGCCGTCGACCAAGGACGTCTTTCCCTCCAGCGCGAACCTGCAGATCCTCGTGGCCAACCAGTCCGTGACCCTTCTGCTCGCGCTCGCGGCCATGGTCCCCCTGATCGGTGGACACTTCGACTTCTCCCTCGGAGCGATCGCAGCGGCATCGTCGGTGACTGCGGCTGGGTTGATGTCGAAGCACGACTCACCCCTGGTGGTCTGCGTGGTCGCCGCCTTGGTCGTCGGCCTCCTCGTCGGGACGGCCAACGGCATCGCGGTCACTCGGCTGGGGATGAACTCCTTCGTCACCACCTTGGCCACCGCGACGCTCCTGGGCGGGGCGATCCAGTGGTACACCGAGGGACAGGCGATCAGCTCGAACATCTCGCCCGACCTCATCAACTTCGGCTCGATGACCTGGCTCGGCGTGCCTCGCGTGGTCTACGTCGTCGTGATCGCGGTCGCAGCGATCTACTACCTCCTGGCTCAGACTCCGTACGGTCGCTCTCTGTACGCCATCGGAGACAACCCGATCGCCGCCCGACTCGTCGGCATGCCCGTCAAGCGCTATGGCCTCCTTGCCTTCGTCCTCGCCGGTGGGCTGGCCTCCGTTGCCGGGGTCGTCCTCGCGGCTCGAACCGGCGGCGCGACCGCTGACAACGGAACGACGATGCTCTTCCCGGCGTTGGCCGCAGTCTTTCTCGGCGCCACCGCCATCCACCCCGGCAGGTTCAACGTCGTGGGGACCGTGGTCGGCGTCGCGCTCGTCGCGGTCAGCGTCAGCGGCCTGACCCTCGCCGGCGCCGAGGCCTGGGTGACCCCGGTCTTCAACGGCGCAGCACTCGCCATCGCCGTGGGCCTGTCGAGCTACCTCGGACGGCGATCGGTGGCATGAGCGCCGATCGGCCTGCAACCACGCCACCGGCTCTCTGGCCGTCTAGGGTGCGAAGGTGGGTGCAACCTCGCTGCGCAACCTCGACCTGAACCTCCTGGTCACCCTGGACGCCCTCCTGGAGGAGCAGAACGTCACCAGGGCCGCCGGCCGTCTCGGGCTGAGCCAGCCGGCGGTCTCGTCCGCACTGCGTCGGCTGCGCAGACACTTCGACGACGAGCTGCTCGCCCGTGACGGGAACCGGTACCAGCTGACGCCGCTGGCCGAGCAGCTGCGTGAGCCCGCCGCCGCCGCCCTCGCGGGCGTGCATCGGGTCTTCGGTGCTTCCCCCAGCTTCGAGCCAGCGACGGCGACCCGCGAGTTCACCGTCATCGTCTCCGACTACGCCGCCACCGTCATCGGTGACCATCTGGCCACCGTGGCGGCTCGGCGAGCGCCGGGCGTGCGGCTGAGACTGAAGGCCCAGTCGCACTTCGACGTCGACCACGCACCGGAGTCGCTGCGCTCCGTCGACGGCATGGTCCTCCCCCACGGTTTCCTCTCCGATGTCCCCTCAACCGACCTGTACTCCGACGACTGGGTTCTGGTCGTGTCACGCGACAACGAGGACGTCGGAGACGCGGTGACCCTCGAGGAGCTCGCGCAGCTGCCGTGGGTGATGACGCATCACCAGCCGACCGCATTCACACCCGCGGCGAGGCAGCTGAGCATGATCGGCGTCGAGCCAGATGTCCAGGTCGTCGTCGAGAGCTTCCTTCCGGTGCCGTTCCTGGTGGCCGGCACACCACGTGTCGCGCTCCTCCAGCGCCAGCTGGCCACGCGTCTCGCCGACGCGGCCGGGGTCCGGCTCCTGGCATGCCCATGGGACGTGGTCCCGCTCGTCGAAGCCTTCTGGTGGCACCCCAGCCACCGTCCAGACCCTGCCCACGCGTGGTTGCGCGAGACGCTGCTCGAGGCTGGCAGCATGGTGAAAGATGCCGGGGCCTGAGCCGATCGAAGGGGTCATCGCCCGCGCGGTGCGGCTCCTCGAAGCCTTCGACAGCCGCTCGACCTCGCTCACCGTCTCGGACCTGTCCCGCAGAGCCGGACTGCCGTTGTCGACGACTTCGCGGATGGTCGCCGAGCTCGTGCGTCATGGCCTCCTGTCGCGGTCGGACGACGGCCGTCGCATCCGGATCGGTGTGCGGCTGTGGGAGCTCGGATCCCGGGCGGCGCCGACGCGGACGTTGCGGGAGGCAGCACTCCCGTTCATGGAGGACCTCCACGCAGTCATCCATCACCACGTCCAGCTGGGCGTGCTCGACGGTCAGGAGGTGCTGTTCGTCGAGAGACTCTCCGCGCACGAGGCCGTCATCAACGTCACCGAGGTCGCCGGACGCCTTCCACTCCATGCATCGTCGTCGGGGCTCGTCCTGCTTGCGTACGCCCCCACGGAGGTCCAGGAGTCGGTGCTCGCCGGTCAACTGCGGGCCTTCACCCCCTCGACCATCACGTCGACCGCGGAGCTACGAACGGCGCTCGCGGAGATCCGGAGAGCCGGGTTCGTCCACACCCCGGGACACATCCGCGACGCGGCCGCAGGCGTCGCGGTGCCGGTTCGTGACGCCAAGGACCGGGTCATCGCTTCCCTGGGGGTCGTCGTCCCCAACGACGAGGTCGCCGCGCGTGCCGTGCCAGCCCTCCGCACCGCAGCGCACGGGATCCAGCGTGCGATGGCAGGCAACGCGACCGCGGAGTGACTGCCGACACAGAAAGTCTCCCGCTGAGTGGAAGGCCCGTCGAAGTCGGCCACAGCCGTCCGCAGACTCAGTGACCGTGATCACGTCCTCCATATCTCGAGCCGCGGTAGCGGCAGAGACCGACGCCGCGCCGGTCGCGGCATCCCAGACGCGGACCTCCGTGCGGGTTGTCGAGAAGCGTCAGCTCACCCCCGATGTCTGCGAGCTTCGGCTCGCGGACCCGTTCGGTCGCCGCCTTCCGGACTGGACGCCGGGATCTCACGTCGACCTGATGCTCCCCGGCGATCACGTTCGGCAGTACTCCCTCTGCGGTGATCGGCACGATGCCTACACCTACCGGGTCGCCGTCCTTCGCGAACAAGACGGCCGAGGTGGCTCCGCCTACGTCCACGACCGGCTCATGGTCGGTGACGTCATCGGCATCGGCGGGCCGCGCAACAACTTCCGGCTGACACCGGCACCGCACTACCTCTTCGTCGCCGGCGGGATCGGCATCACCCCGATCCTCGCAATGGTGCGGGCCGCCGCGCAGATGGGCTCCTCGTGGGGACTCCTGTACGGCGGCCGCTCGCGTTCCTCGATGGCCTACCTGGATGAGCTCGAGGAGTATGGCGACCGAGTACAGACCGTGCCTCAAGACGAGCTCGGCCTGCTCGACCTCGCCCAAGCCGTCGCGGCATTGCCCAACGGGTCTCGCGTGTACTGCTGCGGGCCGACGCCGCTGCTCGCCGCCATCGCGGAGACCTGCGCCCCACTGCCGCCCGGCGCGCTTCGTGTCGAGCGGTTCGTTGCTCAGGCGCCACCGGCGCCGGTGCGAAGCAGTGCGTTCGAGGTCGAGCTGGCATCGTCGGGAACGGTCGTCACGGTCCGACCCGACGAGGCGATCGTCGACGCGCTCTCCAGCGCCGGTGTGCCCGTGCTGACCTCGTGCCGCCAAGGCATCTGCGGCACCTGCGAGACCGGTGTCGTCGCTGGCGAGCCAGACCACCGGGACTCGTTGCTGTCCGAGGACGAGCGTCAGCGGAGCGAGTCGATGTTCGTCTGCGTCTCTCGGTCCTGCAGTGACCGCCTCGTTCTCGACCTCTGACAGACACCCAGCCACGGAGAAGCCATGACGACCATCAGCCACACCCCGATCGGCGCAAACGACACCGACGCTGCGAGTGTCGGAAAGGTTCCGGCTCCGATCTTGTCCGACGACCCCTTCGGCCTCGCTGTTCTCGACGATCCACTGCCCTTCCACGAGAGGCTGCGGGAGGCGGGCCGGGTGGTGTACGTCCCCCAGTACGACTTGTTCGTCATGGGCCGCTACGAGGACGTGCACGCCGGGCTCACGGACTGGCAGACCTTCCAGTCCGCTGCCGGGGTCGGGTTGTCCAACTTCCGCAAGGAGAAGCCGTGGCGGCCCCCGAGTCTCCTCCTGGAGGCCGACCCCCCGCGCCACGACGCGCCACGTCACGCGCTGGAGGAGATCCTCAACCCCAGGAAGCTGCGCCACCTCCGCGAGCAGTGGTACGCCGACGCCGAGACCCTCGTCGACGAGATCCTCGAGATGGACGAGGTCGACGGGGCCCACGACATCGCCGACGTCTTCCCGTTGCGGGTGTTCCCGGACGCCGTCGGCCTACGGAAGGACGGCCGCGAGAACCTCCTCCCCTACGGCGACCACACCTTCAACTCGTTCGGTCCGCCGAACCACCTGGTCGAGAGCGGCCTGGAGCACATCGGCGCGACGTCGGCCTGGATCGGAGCACAGTGCACTCGGGAGGCGCTCGCCGACGTCGGCTTCGGGGCCGACATCTGGGCTGCCGCAGATCGCGGTGACGTCACGCCGGAGATGGCACCGCTGATGGTGCGCTCGCTCCTGACGGCGGGGGTCGACACGACCGTCCACGGGCTCAGCGCCGTCATTCACGCGTTCGTCGAGCAGCCCGACCAGTGGGACCGGCTGCGTGCCGAGCCCGGGCTCGCCCGCGTGGCGTTCGACGAGGCGATCAGGCTCGAGTCACCGGTGCAGACCTTCTTCCGGACAGCAACTCGCGACGTCGACATCGACGGCGTCGTCATCCCAGACGGTCAGAAGGTCCTCCTCGTCCTCGCCGCCGCCAACCGAGACCCGCGCCGCTGGGTGGACGCGGACCGGTTCGACCTGTCCCGTGACCCGTCGGGACACGTCGGCTTCGGCATGGGCATCCACCAGTGCGTGGGTCAGCACGTCGCGCGCTTGGAAGCGGAAGCTGTCCTGACCGCGATGGCACGTCGTATCCGGCGCATCGAGCCGGCGGGCGCTGCGGTACGTCACCACAACAACACCCTTCGCGGCTGGAAGTCCGTCCCGATCAGCCTGATCCCCGCGTGAGCACCTAGGACCCCCGCGGGCGGCCAGCGCGGATCAGGACCGAGACGGGACACGACACCCGATCGATGTCGCGCGCCACAGGCGGATGTACCCCGGTGGGCTGGCATCGTGCTGCACACCTACACCACCGGAGGGGTCAGAGTCTGAGCAGCGCCACGACCTTCCGCGGAAAGCTGGCTGAGATCGCCGAGCCGCTCTCCGAGCAACCGCCCGAAGACGAGGGCGGGAGTGAGGAGCATCCCGGAGCAGAAGCTGTTGCCACAGGTGGCACCCGCGCCGATCACCTCGCCGATCGCGAACAGACCGGCTATCGGCGCTCCGCCCTCGTCGCGGACCGCGAATGAATCGTCGATGTCGAGGCCGTCGAAGGTGACGACGGCGATGCCCTGGTTGTGCACCGCATAGAACGGCGGTGAGGCGATCGGTGCGGGCAGGTACGTGCGGCCGAAGTCGGGGTCGACCCCGGTCGCGACCGCATTGTTGTATGCCGCGACCGACGCCTCCAGCCCGTCCGGGTCGATCCCGGCGATCCGGGCCAGCTCCGCGAGCGTGGCTGCGGCGTGCACCCCCGGCCGGACGTTGGCGTGTCGCCGTAGGTCGTCGGGTCCCCATCCGAGCACGATCGGCGGCTGGTCGCCCCCGGCCCGGGCAACGGCATCGTCGTCGAAGACAGTCCAGAACACCTGACCGGGAAGGGTGGTGAGCACCCGCTCCTTGACGTCGATCGACGGCTCGTCCTCAGCGATCCAGCGCCGCCCGGCCCGGTCGACGTAGATCTCGCGGGGTGGCCGCTCGGTGGTCAGCAGCAGCCTTTCGGCCCAGTTGGCGCGGCGCGGGGACTGCGGATCGGGCATCCCCCCGAACGTCGGGAGGTAGGTCCCCTCTCCTTGGATCGCAGCGCCCACGCTGCGACCGAGGTGGATGCCGTCTCCGGTCGAGGTTCGCGCGGCGACGGTCACCAGCTCGACCCCGTGCCGCTCGGTGAACAGCTCCGCGTCGGCGCCGTACCCGCCAGTGGCCAGCACAACCGCGTCGGCCGCGATCTCGGTCTCAACGCCGTCCCGGTAGACCTCGACACCCGTGACCCGGTCGTCCTCGGTGAGCAGGCCGGTCACCGGCGTCCCGGTCCACATGGTGAGGTCGTGCTCCGCCATGGCCTCGTCGAGCTCGGTCTGGAGGACCTGCAGCACCGAGAGTCCGCCCTCGACGCCGTAAATGGTGCGGGGGATCTGGTACGGCTCGTGACCGTAGACGATTCGCGGCGTCTCCGGGTCGAAGGCCATGCCGCCTTCGGCGAGCCACTCGACCGTCGCCGGGGCGTGCTCGACGACGAGGCCGATCAAGTCGTGCCGGCCGGTTCCGTGGCTGATCCGGAGGATGTCGGCGAGATGGCGACCGGGGTCGTCGTCGATGCCCCGTGCGCGCTGAAGGCTGGTCCCGCCGGCCGACAGGTGGCCGCCGCTGAGATGGAGGGTGCCACCGATACGCCGGTCCTTCTCGATCAGCAACACCCGCGCACCTCCGCGCGCGGCAAGCGTGGCGCACGCCAGACCGGCCGGGCCAGCGCCGACAACCACTACGTCGTAGGTCAACTCGGACATTCGTAGATCATATTTGTTTTCCATGTCTACGGCTGGTGTTCTCGCCGGCTGCGGGACCGGCGCGGACAGGTGCCGATCGGGCCATTCGTCGCGGTCGCCGACCTATTCGCCTTCGAGCGAGCAACCACCCGACAACGTCCAGCGTGAGCTCCGCCTGGCCGAGATCGCCCGGACCCTGCAGTCGTCGGTCCCGGAGTACGAGTCGCGCAGGGAGTCCCCAGCGATTAGTGAAGCCTGGTTCCACCACGTCTGCGCGCCGACTGCGCTGGTCAGAACGGAGGTTCTTGGTGGAGCCGCCTGTCAGAATCGAACTGACGACCTTCTCATTACGAGCGGCTGGCACCGACGAGTTGGACCCGTTGGTGAGCGTGGACCACGGTTGAGAACGTTGGCCCTGGATCTCGATTTTCAGTCTGGGGGGCCGCCGGGGGGACACGAGTTCGCGCGCGTTGGAAGCCGATTGGCACCACGTCGACCGCGCCTCGGCTTCTGTCCGTCGATAGATCCTCGGGAGTACCAGGGGAAGCATCCGGGTCGATTCCGGATGGTTGGTGGCGAGGGTTGGAGTTCGTCGAAAACTGTCGTGACCTGCAGGAACATCGCCGCGGCTGTCGACGGCTCTGTTGGTCATGAACGGACGACACTGGTCATCTTGCGGACTATTTACGGACCGCTCGCAGGCTGTAGAAACAGCAGCACGGTTGGCCCCGGACGCAAAGATTGCGCGGCACCCAGCCGGGGACTCGCCACGTCCCAGCCATCTCAAATCACAGCCGGGTGGGAGGCGGCTCATGGCCACCTCCCACCCGACGTTGGCGGATCAGAAGGATGCGTCTACTTCTTGATCTTCACCGCCTTTGTGGTGGCAGACCCATCGGCGTACCCGCGGTTCTTCGCCGTCACCGTGACGGTGAGCTTCTTGCCCTTGTCTGCAGACCTCAGCTTGTAGCGCTGACCACTGACACCCTTGATGACCTTGCCGTTGCGCTTCCAGGTGTAGGAGTAGGAGGTTGCTGCCGGCGTCCACTTGCCGGGCTTCACCGTGAGGATCTTCCCGACCTTCGCCGCACCCGAAAGCGACGGCTTGCTCGTCGCCTTGAGGGCCGCGCCCTTCGCCACCTTCACAGCCGCGCTGGCCTGTGAGGTCGTACCGCCGTCCCCAGTTGCAGCGACGACGCAGGTTAGCGACTTGCCGACGAGTGCCGCATCGATGGTCAACGTACTGCTGGTTGCGCCGGAGATCGGTGCGCCGTTGGCCTGCCAGGTGTACGCGTACTTGGTGGCATCCGTCCACGTCCCCGGGTTGCAGGTGACGCGCGACCCGACCTTCACCGGTGCGGTGATGGATGGCGCCTTGGTGTTCGCCGGTGCGTCCGCGGTTTGTACGGCCTGACCGGATGGGGTCAGCGTGACGGGTCCGACGATGCCGTACTCCTGGACGACCCCACGGGTGGCGACGCCGGTGATGATGGTGGCGAGCTGGTTGTTCAGCGTCGTCGACACCCGCACCGTGATGTTGTTCGCCCCGACGTTCAGGTACGGGCCGACGTCCGCGGCGGCCGAGAGTTGGTCGATCGGAACGTCAGTGCCGTTCACGCTCAGCTTGAACGTGTCGACCACCTGGCCGAGGGCCAGGATGGCCTTCGATCCGGGCGTCCAGGTTGCCGGCATTGTCACCGTGGTCTCGTAGGTCCCGACGCCCGAGGAGGTCGCGAGCTCCGGGATGTCCGGCCAAGCCTTGAGACCGTCGAGCGTGACGTTGATCGGTGTCTTGCTGATCGCTGCCCCGGCTTCACCGGTCGTGCCGAACGGGTTCGCGTTCTTCCAGTCCTCCACGCTCAGGTTCCACGCGGCGTCGGTCAGGTCGAACGCGGTCGGGACCGCGCCGATCGTGGCCGAGACCGTCTTGCCGTTGGAGAGGGTGGCGGTGTAGGTCCCAGCGGTGGTGTCTCGAAGAACGACCTTGCCGTCGACGATCTGCGCCGAGTCGGCCGTGGTGCTCTCGACGTGCGCAGCCGGCGCGGCACCGAACTTCGCGGCGTCGGTGCTGAGGGCGATGATGGTCGAGTCGTCGCGGGTCAGGTCGACGTGGACCTTGACCCCGTTCGGTGTGGTGGCGTACTCGGCGATCGGAGTGATCTTGCCGGAGTGGGTGTCGAGCAGGTACGGAACTCCGCTGCCCTTCAAGGTGACGTCCAGTGAGATCGGCTCACCCTTCTGACGGCACGGGCTCGCGGTGGCGCCGGTGTAGCGGCACGCCTCGGGCTCCTCGTACACCATGTCGCGCGACGCCCAGTCCAGACGCTCTTCGCCCTGGTTGTACAGGTAGTAGTAGTCGGTTGCGCTGGAGGTGTCCTTCAGGTGACGACTGAACAGCGTTGAGCGCTCGGACGGCTTCGCGTCGGGTTGGACGCCGAGGGTGGCGAGCTTGGACGGGACGCCGGCTTCCGAGGAGACCCGGTACACAGTCGGCTGCGCGAGAAGGTCCGAGACGACTGCCTTCAGCTCTCCGTCGTCGCCGTTGTCTCCCGGCGTTTCGCTGGGTGCATCGCCGACGAGGAGGATCTTCATGCCGTCCTCGGCCAGCTCGAGCATCTTCTTCGCAGTCGCGACCGGCATGGCGTACTTACGCGGGTGCGACGGCGTGTTGAGGCCCGTGTTGACGATCAGGACCTTGTACGACGGGCCTGCCGCGTTGAGCTCCCCGCCGGTGACCTTCGCGTCCTTGGATGCGAGCAGGGTCGGGTTGACGTAGTCCCAGCTGTACCCGGCGCGCTGCATGGCCTGGTCATCCCAGAACCGGTTCTTGAACGGGGTGCCGTCGGTGTTGATGAGCGAGCCGGCCGGCCACTCGAACGAGTGCAGGTAGACCGCGACGTCGATGTCGGAGCGACCCTGGGTGAGGACCTGCTGGTTGCGGGCCATCCAGGTGTTCACCGCGAGACCGTCGCTCTTCCAGTTCGGGTTCCGCGGCCCCCAGGCACCACTGAAGCTCGTCGGGCCGAAGTTGGAGTAGCCGGGGAACGTGCTGGTGGGCGTCGAGGTCGTCGGGTAGACGTGGTAGACGTTCTTCGTGATGCCGGCCGCGAACGACTTGTTCATCCGGGCTTGTACGTCTTGGAGGGTCTCGACGTAGTTCTGGCTGCCGACTGCGCAGCACTCTTCGGAGTACCAGGGGTTGCCGGTCCAGCTGTTCGCCGAGGCGATCGCGCGCCAGACGTCGATCTGGTCGCCGACGAGCGACTCGTGCTCGGGTCGCTGAAGGTTGTAGGCCATGTCGATCTGGTCCTGGTACGGCGAGTCCGCGCCGCCGATGTTCGGGTCCTCGGGCTGAAGCCGCAGGGTCATCCCGTGGGTGTTCGCCCACGAGGTGAACGGCTTGATGCGGTTGTCGAGGAACAGGTCGTTGCGGACCTGGTAGAAGTCGGTCCGGACCCGCTCGTCGCGGCCGTTGCTGTACTTGAAGTCGCCGTAGAACAACGCGGCGAGGTCCGAGGTGAGCGAGTAGCCGGCGCGTGACTGGAAGTCGGCAGCCATGCTGCTGCTCCACAGCTCGGTGGGGGTGCCCCACGGGTCCGTGGGGTGGGAGTCGACGAAGATGTCGGCGCGGTTCTTTTTCAGGAGGGCCTTGAGCTCCGGGGTCCACAGGGCCTCGTAGCCGTCGATCATCGCCTGCGTGCCCTGCTTGGTCAGGGTTTCGGGGGCGTTCT
The DNA here is from genome assembly GCA_963717855.1 of uncultured Actinomycetota bacterium. Classification (GTDB taxonomy): domain Bacteria; phylum Actinomycetota; class Actinomycetes; order Propionibacteriales; family Nocardioidaceae; genus Nocardioides. Next base: position 11,817 of record CAVQXF010000005.1, read on the forward strand.
GAAACGCCGAGCTGCGGAAGGTGACGAGTTGCCATTGCGCGCCTGCGGGGGCAGCTGGTGCCGTCCAGTTCAGGTTTCCGGAGGTCGAGCCGTCAAAGAATCCGTCGGTGTTCTTGTCGGTGATCTGGGAGGTCAGGTTGATCGCGGAGGACCGCTCCAGGGTGCGCGCACCGGTCGCCTCGCATGGGCTGTTAGTGCAGCGGTAGGCGATCGCCGCGACGATGGTGCCCGTGCCCGGGAGGGCACCGGTGAAGTTGGCTCCGGCGTCGACGACGGTTCGGCTGTTCGTCAGGGTCTTACGCGTGTAGTCGTCGGTGTTGACCCAGGTGCCGGTGGTCGGCGCGCCCCCCGAGTACTTGATGCCGACGGTGATGTCGAGCTCGTTCGCCCGCTCCAGTATCAGTGCAAGCTGGTCGTTGGTCGGGTTGCCGCCTTGCCCGATCTCCACGCCGGCAATTCCGGCGTCGGCCAAGGCCTGCAAGTCGCTCAGAAGCTGGTCGTTCGTGGTGGTGGCCGGCGGCCAGTTCCAACGCACCCACGGCTTGTCGTTTGAAGGCGGGTTTGCGAACGAGTCCTTCGTCAGGTCGGTGACGGGGTTGACGTCGTTCCAGTACTTCACGGTCGGTTCCGGCGCTGATGCGACCGAACCGACCGCCTGCGGCGTCACGGAACCTGTGAGTGCAACCGCGCTGGTTGCGGCTACCAAGAACGACGCGGCAAGGGCTGTGGTCCGCTTGGTGCGGCTCCGCCTTGCTGTCGTTCCTCGTGCGAGCGAGTCGTACATGCGAGGTGTTCCTTCCTCCCTGGGGCAGGCTGAGGCCCCGGAGCGCCTGTTAGGCGCCGGGAGCCTGCCGATGGAGTCCGCCGCTCCGGGTGGTCGGTGCGGCGAACGTTCTAAGGCGACCTGAAGTCGCGTACGGGACGACTCAGAAGTCGAAGTCGTCGATGTTGGTCTTGTCGAACGTGTACGGGTCGCCCAGGAGCACGATGCTGTCGGCACCGACCTCGAAGGAGCCGAGGTCGCCGGCGTCGAACTTGTCGCCCTCGTCGCCCTTGATGTCACCGTCGACGAGCGCCTTGGCGGCGAAGGCCGACAGGGTGCCGAGGTCGGCCGGGTTCCACAGCGCGAACGCGGTGACGGTGCCGTCCTTGACGAACTCACGCATCTGGTTCGGGGTGCCGAGGCCGGTCAGCGCGACCTTGCCCTTGGCGTCCGAGGTCGACAGGTAGCGCGCCGCGGCGGCGATGCCGACGGTGGTCGGCGAGATGATGCCCTTGAGGTTCGGGTGGGACTGCAGCAGCGCCGCGGTCTTGTCGAAGGACGTCTGGTCGTCGTCGTCGCCGTAGACCGTGTCCACGAGCTTGATGTTCGGGTGGTTGTCGGCGAGGTCCTTCTTCATCAGGTCGATCCAGGCGTTCTGGTTCGTCGCGTTGGCCGCGGCCGAGAGGATCGCGACCTCACCGGCGTCACCGATCTGCTCGGCGATCAGGTCGACCTGCTTCTTGGCGATGCCCTCGGAGGTAGCGGCCTGGACGTACAGGTCGCGGCAGTCCGGGTTGGTGTCGGAGTCGAAGGTGACGATCTTGACGCCGGCGTCGCTGGCCTCCTTGAGCGCGTCACACAGCGCCTCGGGGTCGTTGGCCGACACGACCAGGGCGCTCACGCCCTGCTGCGCCGCGGTGTTGATGAACGGCACCTGGCCGTCGGCCGAGCCCGTGTCGGGTCCGACCTCCTCGTACGTGCCACCGAACGACTCGACGGCCTTCTTGCCGGCCGCGTCGCTGATGTCGAAGTACGGGTTGCCGAGGTTCTTCGGCAGGAAGGTGACGGAGAGGTCGCCGCCAGCGCTGCCACTGCCGCCGTCGCTGCCGCCATCGCTGTCGCTGCCACCGCAAGCGGTCAGGGCCAAGCTGGCGACCAGGGTCACCGCAGCCAGGACGGTCAGGCGTCGGTTTCGAGTGGAAGTGAAGGGAGCCAGCATCATCGTCCTCGCGTTGAATCGTTTCAGGAAACGTGCTAGCAATCTTCCTCATAGGAGTGTGACGGGCGCAACACGCAGGTTCACACTTGTCCGAAATCCTTGATATATGCACCTATAACGCGAGGCGATGTCCGATGACCGACCGAAGACGGATCGACTGGAACTTGATCCCGACGCTCGATGCACTGCTGACGGAGCGGAATGTGAGTCGCGCCGCGCAACGTCTCGGAGTCACGCAGCCGGCGATGAGCAGCGCGCTCGCGCGACTTCGTCGACACTTTGGGGATGAGCTGTTGGTCCGTCACGGGAACGGCTACGTGCTGACGCCGCTGGCTGAGCGGCTCGTTCCGGCGGCGCGAGAGGCGGTGATTTCAAGCCTCGGCGTGGTGAGCTCGGCGGCCGGGTTCGAGCCCGCCCAGAGCACTCGCCAGTTCACGATCGCGGCGAGCGAGTACGTGCAATCGGCCCTGATGCCGCAGCTGTTGCGGGCGATCCGTCGCCAGGCACCAGCGGTGTCGGTGACGATGGTCGCCCCGTTCACTGAACCGTTTCGGACGGGAGAGGACATCATCGCAGGCGCGGATGGTTGGATCGCGCCTCGCGAGATGCTTCCCGGGGCCAACCACTCTGGCCTGATGTCCGACAAGTGGGTCTGCGTCGTCTCCGAGGACCATCCCAGTGTGGGTGACGAGCTGACTCTGAGCGATGCCCGCGAGCTGCCTTGGGTCTCGCCCACGATCCGCGGCAAGCCGCTGGGGTTGTATCTGAGCTCGCTCATGGCGCACAACATCGAGCCGGTCGTCGAGGTCTCCACCGAGAGCTTCACCGCTGTGCCGTTCCTCGTTGCGGGCACTGACCGTGTCGGCGTGGTTCAACAGTCGCTGGCGAGGCTGCTCGCGTCGTCGGCGGGCGTTCGTGTCCTCGAATGTCCGTGGACAGTGCAGCCGCTTCAGCTGACCTTCTGGTGGGACGCTGGGTGGGATTCTGACCCGGCGCACACGTGGCTGCGTGAGGTTCTCGAGACCAACATGGCCACCTTTGGAACGCTCTGACCAAGACGCGTAGGGCTCGCTGGCTGGCAGGCGTCACAAACAGTTGGGTTCGAGCCGGCGGCTGAGCGGCGTCTTGGTCAGGGCCGCGCAGGGGTTTCTAGATGATGCCGGCGCGCACGGCCCGAACGACGACCTCGATCGTGGTGCTGGCTCCGCAGCTTGAGCGAAGGGCTGCGAGGCGCCGGGACACCGTCCGTCGTGAACACCCCGCGAGCCGGCAGATCTCATCGATTGCGACGTTGCGGGCTAGCAGCTCTAGGACGGTGATGTCGGTGTCGTCCAGCTCCGAGGGCCATTCCGGAGTCACCGGTTCGAGCATGAGAGACCTTCTGATGGCATGCGGTCGAGTTGTGGTCGCTGATGGCGCCTGGGATGCCCGCGGAAGAGCTTTGAGGCAGTCCGCCGCGGGCATCACCGATTCAACGCTTTCGCACGACCTTGAGGACCAGGGCCTTGGACTTCGAGGGCTTCGCTGATGGGAGGCCGGCGAAGACTGCTCGCACCGTGTGTCTGCCGACCCGAAGTGTCGGGAGGTGGACTGTCTTGTGGGAGGTACCGGCCGGCAATGACACCGTCTTGACGCGTTTTCCGTCGACGAGGACTTCGAGGGTCGTGCGCACCTTCAGCCGTGCGCCCGTAGCGGCGAGCCCAACAAGTGCGGTCGCGTGCTGGCCGCGCCGGATGGTGGAGTGGGCCAGCCGAAGGCTGGTCTTCGTGACCACCGGGCGGGTGGTCGGCGGGACGAGCTTGGCGGCGGCGACGAACTTGTAGACGCCGCCGGTTGCCACGGACAACTCGAGCCGCCCGTCCTTCACCACGGCACCGGTGATGCCGGGTGCTGCGACGAACTTGGTTCCGGTCCAGATGGTCTTGCCGTTGGCGGTGACCGCGTCGCCAGAGGCAGGCAGCGGGATTGAAACTGTGCCAGACGTGGAAGCCGGGACGCTGATTGAGAGGTCGAACTGCTTCTTCGACGACTTCCAGCTCGTTGCGATGGTGCCGGCCGGCGTGGGCACGTCTCCCTGCGCCCAAGCGACGTCACCGGGCTGCGGCGCGATCTGCCAGGTCTTGTACCCGGCACCTACGGGCTGGACTCCGAGGGTGTCCTCGGTCAGGACTTCGCTGATGCCGGCGCCCCACCCGTGGGCCATGCTGTCGGCGGGGCGCAGGACGACCCCGTTGCGGTCGAGGAACTCCCAGGTGGTGCCGGTGTAGTACGGCCCGTTCGGGTCGACCTGCTGGCCCCAGTAGGACCGGGCGACGTCGAGCGCGCCTTCGGCGTCGCCCGCGGCGATACGACCCTGGGTGACCCAGTAGTTAGTCAACGGCTCGATCTCGTGTCCGTAACCGTCCGCGCGGCTGACCCCTCCTGCGGTCTGGGTCAGTTCGACGCCGTGGGACGTCTCAGCCTTGTCGAGCGTGGCGAGGACCTTGGCGATGTCCGCATCGGGCACCAAGCCGAGCTTGAGGGCGTTGGCGGTGGCGTCGGTGGCGATGGTCGCGGCGTTGGTGGCGTTGTCGACGCTGAGCGGGTATCCACCGAGGTCGGCGTTGTACAGGTGGGTCTGCATGGCGGTCTTTAGAGCGGCGGCGTCGGCGGTGTAGGTGTCGACCTTCGACTGGTCGCCGACGCTCTGCTCGAACCACTTCGCTGCCTGGAGCAGCTCGTAGTAGACCGTGTTGAACTCGCTGACCTCGCCGGTCAGCGCGGTCTGCCAGTAGTCGGGGTCCGAGGTGACCTCGACGAGGCCGCGGGCGTTCACCTTGGTCTTCTGGTAGGCGATGGCTGCTTCGACCTTGGTCTTGAACTCGGCGGCGAACGCCGGGTCGCCGGTGTATTTGTAGTAGTCGAGCGCGGCGAGCGCGGAGTAGTCGCTGTAGCTGTCGGAGTAGAACGCCAGGAACGGCAGCCACGTGGTGCCGGGCAGGCGTCCGTCGGGGCGCTGGCCGGCGAACAGGTCCCGGATGGAGCCCTCGTAGTAGGACTTGCCTTGTTCGCCGAACGCCTGCAGAGCGACCGGGCCTTGGATGACGACGTCGCCGGACCAGACGCCGCGGTCGCGCTTGGCGCCGTCGAACATGACGTCGACGCTTTTGCCGGTCACGTCCTTGGGGACCATGGTCATTGCGTTTGTGTACACGCCGGCGTACCAGGCCCGGTTCAGGGTGTCGTCGCTGGAGAGGAAGTGCCCTGTGTAGTCGTCGACACCGGGGGTGAAGCTGGTCGCGGCGAGCGTGTTCTTTGACAGCACGATGGTGCCGGGCGTCGTTAGTTGGATGGCCTGGTAGCGGAAGCCGCCGAACAGGTTGGACGCCGTCACCGGGCCGGCGGCGGTCACGCTGAGAGTCTGGGTTGAGGTGATGCCGAAGCCGCCGCTGTCGCCGACGATCTGGTCGGCGGTACCCGCGGTGACCGGCGTCTGGGTGTAGTACGTCTTGGTCAGCGGGGTCGCGATGGTGATGCCAGTGCCGTTCACCCCGGCGGTACCGATGGCGGTGACGGTCACTTTGGCGTCGCCGACGAAGATCGGCTTCCCTACCTGGAAGCCGTCGACGGAGACGGTCTTGATGACGTCGTCGCCCTTGCCGGCCTGCGCGGCCAGGGTGGTCGGTTTGTACAGGCCGAACTCGGTCTCGCCGGTGGAGAGCTTCAGCGAAGAAGCCCCGCCGTCGACCGCCGGGGCAGAGCTGACGACGTTGAGGGAGAACTTCCCGCTGTGCTCGTAGCCCCAGTCGAGAATGACGGTTGCGGGATTTGATGGGTCGGTCGTCGTGAGCGTCGTGTTGCCTTCGCCAGAGACCAACCCGCCGGCGTTTGTGACGACCCCAGCCTTCGAGTGCACGGATGTGGCCGTCTGGACGTCGTCGCCGTTACCCAGTACGTAGCGCGACCAGGACCCGTCGGTCGCAACACCAGCGGGAGCGGCCGGCGCAGAAGCCGCGTCACCGCTCGCGATCGGCAGGCCGAGACAGGTCACTGCTGTGACAGCCATGGTGGCTACCGCTGTCCGGACAAGCCTCGTTCGGCGGTGAGTGATGTGTTGAGAACCGGTTGACACGTTTTCCCCTTGTTCGATGTGATCCGACATCAGTACGTCGCCAGGCGGCTTCGTTACGTTGATGGAACGTTTCAATGCATCTTGCGCACGTCGTGTGATGAGCGCAACAAAACTGCTCATGGAAGACGAGATGGGCAGGTATCAATGCTGGTGATGGTCAGCCCTGACAGCAGGGGCGCGCGCCGTCGTGCCGATCCGCCGAGAAGTCGACGCAATCAGCGACGAAGCCCTTCAGGTGCCAGTACGACATCTGAAGTCCGTCCACACTTCAGATCACGCGCTCAGGAACTCGCCGTGGCCACTGGCCATGCTGTTCTTGACCGTTCGGTCCCTTCGTCAGTACCGATAACCGTTGACCCTTCGCGGTCCCAAGAATCCTCGCAAGGAACCCAGAATTCGCAGCCGTTTACGACTCCCCAACAGTCGGCACGCATGCTACGAATGTTCGTAGATGGGCCGCCCGGATCGGGCGGCCCACAAGGCATTTCTAGGGGTCCGTTGGTTGTCGACGGACGTCGTGGAACCGGGTCTTGGGGTGGTCGGGGTGCATGGCGGGGTGAAGTTCTACCACGGTGCAGCTCATGCCACCCGGGCGTATGTGGAGCGCGATCGGTCCCGGTACGGCGACTGGCGACGGGAGAACCCGCGCATCGCCGAGATCCTGCTCGTCCTCAGCTGGACGGGTCTGCGCTGGAGCGAGGTCCGGGCGGTCCGGGTCGATGACCTCATGCAGGTCCCCACCCCGGGGCTGATGATCCGCCGCGCGGCGCCGGAAGGGGTCGGCACGAAGTCGACCAAGGGGCGGCGATCGCGCCGGGTCCCGCTCGCCAACCGGGTGCTTCCCCTCGTGCTCGCGATGGCCGAGGGCAAGGATCCGGGCGACCTGCTGTTCACGACCGCCGGCGGCGCCCAGTTGCACCGCACGGCGACGCTGCGTGCCGTGAACTGGCGCCGCACCAGCCACGGGCGCCGCATCCACGACCTGCGCCACACCGCGGCATGCCTCTGGCTGTCCCGCGGAGTCGACCCCGGAACGGTCCAGGCGTGGATGGGTCACGAGTCCATCGCGACCACAAACCTGTACCTGCACTTCCTCGGCACCGGCGCCCACCGAGTGGGTCTGGAGCTGCTGAATCTGCCCCGGGGGGGCGCCGGGGGGGCAGGTCGCGATTCGTCCGCTGAATAACAACAGCGGAACGCATCCGGTCCGAGCACTGTTCGCGCTGGTCAGGAGGGGAATTCGTGGTGGAGCCGCCTGTCAGAATCGAACTGACGACCTTCTCATTACGAGTGAGATGCTCTACCGACTGAGCTAAGGCGGCGTGCTGCCCGGGCGACCGCGCGGGTCTCCGGGCAACGCGGAGAAGTATACGGAGGGTCGACCTCGGTCGCGAAACCGGCGCCACCCTTCGCGCACGACCCCGAAATCCACGATGCCCGGACCACGAGGATCCGGGCACACGGGCCCCGGCCGGACGACGAACGCGACTACGTCGTACGGCGGGCAGTCTGGATGAGCCGAGGCTCAGGCGGCGAGGGCGACCTTCGACGTCGACGCGCTCTTCTTGCCGGTGACCACGGTCTGCTCGGCGCCGCACCAGCAGGTGAAGTCGACGACGATCCCGCGGTCGGTGTTGATCATCGCGGTCACCATGCTCGGGAAGATGAGCTGGCGCTTGTCGCATGCGGTGCACTGGTGGTCGAACATGGGGTGACCTCCCTCTCGGTTCCGGGACGATGGCTCCTGCCACCGTCGATGACTCAATCCTGCTACGGATGTAGCCATAGGGGTAGCCTTAGTTTCCTTCAGAAACCCAAGGTTGAACCTAGGAGTGTGACCGTGCTCTCGCTGCACCAGCTGACCTGCTTCCTGGCGACGTACGAGCAGGGGTCGCTGACCGCGGCGGCCGAGGAGCTCGGCTACGCGCAGCCGTCGGTCTCGGAGCAGATCCGGGCACTCGAGAAGTCGCTCGGCGTCCAGCTCTTCCGCCGCGTCGGGCGCGGCGTCGTGCCGACCACGGTCGCCGACACCCTGCGCCCGCACGCTGAGCGGGTGCTCGCCTCGGTCGAGGAGGCCCGGCAGTCGGTCCAGCGGGTGAAGAGCTTCGAGACCGGCACCATCCGCTTCGGCATGTTCGGGACGGCCCGGTTGTACGCCGGCGCGGGGCTCGTCGCCGACGTGCTGTCGCGCTACCCCGGGGTGCGGGTCGAGCTGATCGGCCAGAACTCGACGGACGTCCAGGAGGACCTGCGCCGCGGTCGGATCGAGGCCGCGATGATCGCCGTGCCGTCGGTCAACAGCGAGGGCTTCGAGGTCACGCCGGTGGCGCGCGACGAGCTCGTCTACATCAGCCGCGACCCGTCCCGGCTGGAGACACCGGTGACCGCGCACCGGCTCGCACTGGCATCGCTGGTGATGCCGGAGACGACCTGGCGCGCCGACGACTCGACCCGCAAGGTGCTGCGCCAGATGATGCACGAGACCGGCCGCAACCCGCAGACCCGGATCGAGGTCGAGGACGTCGAGACCGCGGTCGAGCTGGTCGGTATGGGGTTTGCCGACTCGGTGATCCCCAAGGGTGCGGCCCTCCAGCTGCTCCCGCGGCTCGCACCGGACGCGGGCTGGGTCTCCCTGCGCCCGCGACAGTACGACATGTTCGCGATCGTGCACCGCGCCGGCGCCACGCTCTCCCCCGCCGCCCAGCTGATGATCCAGCTCGCGACCACCCGGATCCAGGCGATCGCCGACCCGCTGTAGCCGCCGTCAACGGGCGACCGGGTGCACCGCCAGGATCTGGTCGCCGGCGGAACGCGTCTCCGCTAGCAGGAGAGGCCGTCCTCCGGCACGGTCCCGGCGAGGAAGTAGGCGTCGACCGCGTCGTCGACGCAGTCGTTGCCCTCGGTGTAGCCGGTGTGGCCGTCACCGTCGCGGCTGATCAGCACGCCGGACTCGAGCTGGTCGGCGAGGCTGACGGCCCAGGCGTACGGCGTCGCCGGGTCGCGCGTCGTCCCGATGACCACGATCGGCGCGGCGCCGGCGGCCTTGATGTCGCGAGGCTGCTCGGTCGACCTCGCCTCGATCCCGCCGCAGGCGGTCAGCCCCCAGGCGAAGACCGAGCCGAACGTGGGCGAGGCCTTCTCGAAGGCCGGCAGGTCGGCCGGGACCTCGTCGGTCGTGATCGCCCACGGGTCGTCCAGGCAGCTGATCGCGTAGAACGCCTCGCTGCTGTTGTCGACGTAGCCGTCGGGCCCGCGCCCGGAGTAGAGGTCGGAGTAGGACAGCAACGCGGAGCCGTCGCCGTCGAAGGCCTGCTGCAGACCCTGGGTCAGCGCCGGCCAGGAGTCCCGGCTGTAGAGAGGCAGGACGACGCCGTAGAAGGCGTTGCCGACGTCGAGCTCGCGGTCGCTGCTGGTCGGGAGCGGCTTGGCGTCGACGTCGTCGAGGAATCGCTTGATGCGGGCCAGCCCGGCCTCCAGGCTGTCGCCGAGGACGCAGTCGCCGCCGTCCACGCAGTCCTGCACGTAGGCGCGCAACGCGGTCTCGAACCCGGCGGCCTGGCCCAGGCTCAGCTCGCGCGAGCTGAGGGAGACGTCGAGGGCGCCGTCGAGGACCATCCGGCCGACCCGGTCCGGGAAGAGGTCGGCGTACGTCGCGCCGAGCTTGGTGCCGTAGGAGGCGCCGTAGTAGGTCATGGCGGACTCGCCGAGCGCGGACCGGAGCACGTCCATGTCGCGGGCGGCCTCGATGGTCGTGACGTGGGACGCGAGCGCGCCGGACCTCTCGACGCAGCCTGCGCCGAGCTCGTCGACGAACCCCGCGAAGGTGTCCACCTCGGCCGGGGTGTCCGGGTCGGGGTCCTGCGCGACGTACGCGTCGAGGTCGTCGTCGGACAGGCAGTCGACCGGCTCGCTGTGACCGGTGCCGCGAGGGTCGAAGCCGACGATGTCGTAGGCGTCGCTGACAGCGGGGCGGAAGGCGAGCAGCGAGCGCGCGTAGTCGGTGCCAGGGGCTCCGGGGCCGCCGGGGTTGACCACGAGCGAGCCGATCCGCCGGCCGGGCTCGCGCGCGGGCACCTTGAGCACCGCGAGCTCGATCGTCTCTCCGTCGGGCTTCGCGTAGTCGAGCGGCACCTCGAGGTCGGTGCACTCGGCACCACCGTGGCACGACGTCCAGTCGAGCTGCTGCGAGTAGTACGTCGACAGCCCGGGGCTGGGCGGGTCGGTCGCACCGGGGCCCGGGGTGGTGGTCGGAGCCGGTGCCGGCGAGGAGGCGTCGCTGCCACCGAGCACGGCCAACGCGGCCACCCCGATGCCGCTGAGGACGAGCGCCACGATCAGCAGCAGGGCGACGATGCGGTAGGTCCGGCTCATCCCGCCCGCACCTCCGGCGCGACCAGGGCGAGCATCATCGACTCGAGGGCCAGCGCGGGCTGCACGTTGAACTCCAGCATCTGCTCGCGGGCCTCGAAGATCGCCGCGATCCGGCGCAGCTGGACCTCCGGGGTCCCGGAGCGCGCGAGCAGCTCGACGTCGCCTCGGATCTCCTCGTTGACCAGGGTGCCGGCCGCGCCCGCCGCGACCGCGATCGCGTCCCGGTAGACCGAGACCAGGTCCATCAGCCCGCGGTCGACGACGTCGAGGTGCCGGCGCTTCGCGCGGGTCTTCTGGTCCTTCTCCATGTCGCGCAGCGCGGGGGCGTACTCGCGGGGCCGCCGACCCCGCTCGACCACGCCGTACGCCGTGTCGAGGTCGGCCTTGTCGCGGGCGTCGAGCTCGGAGGTGATCGCGTCGGCCTCCTGCTTCGCGACCTCGTTGAGCGTCGTCGCTCGGCTCATGCAGGCGCCGAGCGAGGTCAGCTGGGCCGGCATCGCCACGACCTCACGGCGCCGGTTGCGGGTGTCCTCGTCGCGGGCCAGCGCCCGGGCCCGGCCGATGTGGCCCTGGCTGGCGCGCGCGGCGTAGGACGCCAGCGCCTCGTTGACCCCGGCGGTGCGCACCAGGAACCCGGCGACCGCCTCGGCGGTGGGCGTCGTCAGCGTGATGAGCCGGCAGCGGGAGCGGATGGTGGGAAGCACGTCGTCGACGGTCGGGGTGCAGAGCATCCACACGGTCCGCTCGGCCGGCTCCTCGATCGCCTTGAGCAGCGCGTTGCAGGCGCCCTCGGTCAACCGGTCGGCGTCCTCGACGATCACGATCTGCCAGCGCGGGCCGACCGGGCTCAGGGCGGAGCGGCGCACCAGGTCGCGCACCTCCTTGATGCCGATCGAGAGGCGCTCGGTGCGGATCACCGAGACGTCGGCGTGCGAGCCGGCGAGCACGGTGTGGCAGGCGTGGCAGGTGCCGCAGCCGGCCGGGTCCTCCGCGCACTGGAGCGCGGCGGCGAACGCGACCGCCGCGTTGGACCGGCCCGATCCGGGCGGACCGGTGAAGAGGAACGCGTGGCTCATGCCGTGCCCGGACGCGGCCGCCTGCAGCGCCTCGACGGCCTTGCGCTGGCCGACCAGGTTGTCCCAGACCGTCATGGGGCGCTCACCTGCGCACCGCCTGCGCGAGCAGAGGCGAGAGGGCCGTGCGGATCTGCTCCGCGATCTCGTCGATGTCGCCACGGGCGTCGAGGACCAGGTAGTGGTCGGGGTCGGCCTTCGCCATGGCCACGAACGCCTCGCGGACGCGTTCGTGGAACTCCACGGACTCGCCCTCGATCCGGTCGCGACCCGCGAACCTGCTCAGCCCGTGGCGCGGGTCGAGGTCGAGCACGACGGTCAGGTGCGGCCGCAGGTCATGGGTGGCCCACCGGGCCACGCGCTCGACCTCCTCGACCAGCAGGGACCGGCCGGCCCCCTGGTAGGCCAGGGTGGAGTCGACGTAGCGGTCGGTGATCACCACGTCGCCGCGCCCCAGCGCCGGCAGCACGACCGTGTCGACGTGCTCGGCCTTGTCCGCGGCGTAGAGCAGCGTCTCGGTGCGGTCGGAGAGCTCGCCGGTCTCCGGGCTCAGCACGATCCGACGCAGCTCGCGCCCCACGGTCGTGTCGCCGGGCTCGAAGGTCAGCAGCACGGCGTACCCCTGCTCCTGGAGCCAGTCGCGCAGCAACCCGGACTGGGTGGACTTGCCCGAGCCCTCGCCACCCTCGAAGCACACGAAGACGCCGGTGTCGACGTACCTCCCGTTGCTCACGCGGTACAGAGTAGGTGGAGGTGCCGACGCGCACCCCCAGAGGTCCACGGCCGGGTCGTTTCGGCTGTGAGCGCGGCGAGCTCGCTGGTCGAGCTCGTCTGGCACGAGGAGTACGAGCACGTCGGCCTCGCCTTTGCCCGAGAGAAGCAGATCCAGAACTGGAGCCGCGCCAAGCGAGAGGCCCTGATCAGCCAGGACTACGGCGCCTTGCCGGGCCTCGCTACGACTTCTTGGCGGCGGCCTTCTTGGTGGTCTTCTTGGCGGCGGTCTTCTTGGTCGCGGTCTTCTTGGCGGCGGCCTTCTTGGCCGGCGCCTTCTTGGCGCCCTTCTTGGCCGTCTTCTTCGCCGGGCCCTTGGCCCGGCGCTCAGCGAGCAGCTCGGCGGCGCGCTCGAGGGTGACGGCCTCGACGCTGTCGTCCTTGCGGAGGGTGGCGTTGTACTCGCCGTCGGTGACGTACTCGCCGAAGCGGCCCGCCTTCACCACGACCGGCTGGCCGGAGACCGGGTCGTTGCCGAGCTCCTTGAGCGGCGGGGCCGCCGCCGCGCGACCGCGCTGCTTGGGCTGGGCGTAGATCCGCAGCGCCTCGTCGAGGGTGATCGTGAGCAGCTGGTCCTCAGAGGTCAGCGAGCGGGAGTCCGTGCCCTTCTTGAGGTACGGGCCGTAGCGACCGTTCTGCGCGGTGATCTCGTCGCCCGACTCCGGGTCGGCGCCGACGACGCGCGGGAGCGAGAGCAGCTTGAGCGCGTCCTCCATGGTGATCGTGTCGAGCGACATCGACTTGAAGAGCGAGCCGGTCCGCGGGCGGTCGTTCTTCTTCGCGTCCTCGGGCAGCACCTCGGTGACGTAGGCGCCGTACCGGCCGTTCTTGGCCACCACCTGCAGGCCGCTGTCGGGGTGGACGCCGAGCTCGATCTCCTCGCCGGCCGGGTTGGCCAGCAGCTCCTTCGCCTTCTCGAGCGTCAGCTCGTCGGGCGGGAGGTCGTCGGGGACGTTCGCGCGTACGGCGAAGGGCGTGCCCTCGTCGTCCGGACCCTCGAGGTAGGGGCCGTAGCGGCCGACGCGGAGGTTGATGCCGTTCTCGGGCTCGCCGACCGGGAAGGTCGCCAGCTCGCGCGCATCGATGTCGCCGAGCCCATCGACCAGGGGCTTGAGGCCGGTGACGGTGTCGGAGCCGTAGTAGAACTCGGCGAGCTCGGTGTTGCGGTCCTTACGACCACCGGCGATCTCGTCGAGGATGTCCTCCATCCCGGCGGTGAACTCGTAGGACACCTGCCGCGGGAAGTGCTCCTCCAGCAGCCGGATCACCGAGAACGCCAACCAGGCCGGCACCAGCGCGGTGCCCTTCTTGTAGACGTAGCCGCGGTTGAGGATCGTGCCGATGATCGAGGCGTACGTCGAGGGTCGCCCGATCTCGCGGTCCTCGAGCTCCTTGATGAGCGAGGCCTCGGTGTAGCGGGCCGGCGGCTTGGTCTCGTGGCCGTTCGCGCTGAGCGAGGCGGCCGAGACGGGGTCGCCCTCGTGCAGGTCGGGCAGCGGGACCTGGTCGTCGTCGCTGCGCTTGCCGCCCTCGGTGCCCTCGACGTACGCCTTGAGGAAACCGTGGAACGTGATCACGCGGCCGGACGCACCGAACACGACATCGCGTCCGTCGGCGGCCGCGCCACCGATCCGCACCGACACCGACTGGCCGACCGCGTCCTTCATCTGGGACGCGACGGTGCGCATCCAGATCAGCTCGTAGAGCCGGAACTGCTCACCGGTCAGACCGGTCTGCGCCGGCGTACGGAAGCTCTCGCCGGCGGGCCGGATCGCCTCGTGCGCCTCCTGGGCGTTCTTGACCTTGCTGGCGTAGGTGCGCGGAGCGTCGGGCAGGTACTCCGCGCCGTACAGCTCGCGCACCTGGGCCCGGGCCGCGTTGACCGCACCACCGGAGAGGGTGGTGGAGTCGGTGCGCATGTAGGTGATGAAGCCGTTCTCGTACAGGCGCTGCGCCACCGACATCGCCGCCGACGCGCTCATCCCGAGCTTGCGGCTGGCCTCCTGCTGGAGGGTGGTCGTGCGGAACGGGGCGTACGGCGAGCGCCGGTAGGGCTTGGCCTCCACCGAGCGGACGTCGAACGTGGTGTCGCTGAGCGACGCGACCAGTCCCTCGGCGGCGGTCCGGTCGAGGTGGACCCGCTCGTCCTTCTTGCTCTTGAGCAGCCCGTCGGGACCGAAGTCGGAGCCGCCAGCGACGCGGCCGCCGTCGATCGAGTGGAGCTTGGCCGGGAACATCCGGGGCTCCTTGGACGCACCGGCGTCGAAGGTGCCCTCGAGGTCCCAGTACGACGCGGCGCGGAAGGCGATCCGCTCGCGCTCCTTGGCCACCACCAGCCGGGTGGCCACGGACTGGACCCGCCCGGCGGAGAGGCCGGACATGACCTTCTTCCACAGCACGGGGCTGACCTCGTAGCCGTAGAGACGGTCGAGGATGCGGCGCGCCTCCTGGGCCTCGACGAGGTCCATGTCGAGCTCGCGCGGGTTGTCGGCGGCGTCGAGGATCGCCTGCTTGGTGATCTCGTGGAAGACCATCCGCTTCACCGGGACGCCGGCCTTGGGCTTCAGCTCGTCGAGGAGGTGCCAGGCGATCGCCTCGCCCTCCCGGTCCTCATCGGTGGCGAGGTAGAGCTCGTCGGCGTCCTTGAGCAGACCCTTGAGCTTGGAGATGTGCGCCTTCTTGTCGCGCGGCACCACGTAGTAGGGCTCGAAGCCGTTGTCGACGTCGACCGCGAGGCGACCCCACGGCTTGTCCTTGATCTTCGCCGGGGTGTCCGCCGCGTTGTTCGGGAGGTCGCGGATGTGGCCGATGGAGGACTCGACGACGTACCCCGCACCGAGGTACCCGCCGATGGTGCGGGCCTTCGCCGGGGACTCGACGATCACCAACTTGTGTGCCACGTGTGACTTCTCTCTGCTTCCTGCCTGGGCTTCCTGCCGGGGCTTCCTGCCGTCTGCCGGAGCCGCCGAGGAGGCTCCCGGCCGAACACGGTAGCGCGTGCCGGTCGATCCGCATTCCCGCACGTTCGCCGGGAAGACGCGAATCCGGGGCGTCTAGGCCTCCAGGAACCCCTCGGCCACCAGCTCCCGAACGGCCGGGAGGTACGTCGCCTGCGTCTGCCCCGGGTCGAGGTCGAGCAGGTCGGAGAGCGCCGCCAGGATCTGTCCGACCGTCAGCTCGCCGTCGCACGCACCGACCAGGGCCGCCTCGACCGTGTCGGCCTGCCGGGCGCGCCGGAGACCTCGCTGCTGACGCAGCACGACGGCCTCCGGGTCGGCGGCGCCGGGCGCGCCGACGGTCTCCTGCTGGATGTCGTTGCGCACGACGAGGCGCGAGTCGAGCCCGACCGTGACGTCACCGGCGCTCGCCCAGGCGTGCAGGGCGGGCGCGATCGGCTGCTCCACGTCGTACGGCCACTCGAGCAGCTCGCGCGCGGGCTGCGCGGCACCGGAGCGGCGCAGGTTGATCCAGCCGAACCCGATCGCCTCGATGCCCTGCTGCTCGAACCACGACAGCCAGGTGTCGTAGCGGGTCGCGTAGTCGGGCGCGCCGTGCTGGCCGGCGTCCTTGAGCCAGAGCTCGACGTACGACGCCGGGTCGACGACCTCGCGCTGGACGACGTACAGGTCGCACTCGTCGTCGGCCCAGGAGGTCAGCCGGTCCTCCCACGCCGCGCCGGTCGGGATCACCCAGTTGGCGAGGACCTGGCACCAGCCGCCGTCGGTCAGGTGCCGTGGAGCGGTGCGCACGATGTCCTCGACGACGCGGTCACCCGGCAGCCCGGAGTCGCGGTAGACCAGGCGCTCGCCGGTCGCCGGCGAGATCACGAACGGCGGGTTCGTGGAGATCAGGTCGAAGCGCTCGCCCGCGACCGGCTCGAAGAACGACCCGGCACGTACGTCGACGGGCGTCCGGACGTCGTTGAGCGCCACGTTGAAGCGGGCCAGCCGTAGCGCCCGCTCGTTGACGTCGGTCGCCACGACGGCGTCGCTGTGGCCGGCCAGGTGCAGCGCCTGGACCCCGCAGCCGGTGCCGAGGTCGAGGGAGCGGCCGACCGGCTCGCGGATGGTGAGCTGGGCCAGGGACGTCGACGCCGAGCTGATGCCGAGGACGTGGTCGGGGCCGACCCGGTTGGGGCCGCCGTCGAGCCCCGGCGTCAGGTCGCTGACCACCCACAGGCTGTCGCCGTCCGCGGCGTACGGCCGCACGTCGAGCCGCGCGGCGACCTCTCCGACCGAGCGCTCCAGGAACCCCTCGGCGGCGAGCCGGTCGACCAGCCCGGGCAGCGCCTGCTCGGCGGCGTCGAGGTCGACCACGCTCTGCAGCAGGAAGAGTCGGGTCAGCGTCTCGAGCGGGCCACCTCCCGTCGTACGGCGCAGCGCGGGCGTCGTCTCGTTGCGGGCCAGGGCGTCGTGCCCGGCCGCGCCGAGCAGGTCGGCGACCCGGTCGTAGGTGAAGTCCGCGGCGACGAGAGCCTCACGCAGACGGTCCGGGAGCGGTGCGGCCACGTCAGTCACGCGTCGAAGCCTAGGGCGTGGCCAGGAAATGACGTCGACCCGCCAGATCGCTCTGGCGGGTCGACGTGCAGGTCGCTCGGACGGACTACTCGCCCGAGGTCTCGAACTGCTGGGTCGGTGCCGGGTAGTCCGGCGGGGGCGGCGGGGCGTCTGCCGCGGGCGGGGACGGCGGCGGTGCCGGCGTACCGGAGTCGTCGTCACCGATCGTGACCTCGCGCTGCTTGGAGATGTAGACCGCGACCGCGATGATCGCGACGGCCACCACGGCGATCGCGATCCGGGCGACGTCGTTCTGGTCGTCGCCGACGCTCAGCGAGACGACGGCGCTGGCGATCAGCAGCGAGACCAGGTTCATCACCTTGATCAGCGGGTTGATCGCCGGGCCGGCGGTGTCCTTGAACGGGTCACCGACGGTGTCACCGATGATCGTGGCCTCGTGGGCGGGCGAGCCCTTGCCCCCGTGGTTGCCGTCCTCGACGAGCTTCTTGGCGTTGTCCCAGGCGCCACCCGAGTTGGCCAGGAAGACGGCCATCAGGGTGCCGGTGCCGATGGCACCGGCGAGGAAGCCCGCCAGGGCGGTCGCGCCGAGGCCGAAGCCGACGGCGATCGGGGCCAGCACCGCCAGGATGCCCGGCGTCGTCAGCTCCCGCAGGGAGTCCTTGGTGACGATGTCGACGACCTTGCCGTACTCCGGGCGACCGGTGCCCTCCATGATCCCGGGGATCTCGCGGAACTGGCGGCGGACCTCGTAGACCACCGCGCCCGCTGCCCGCGCCACGGCGTTGATCGCCAGGCCGGAGAAGAGGAACACCACGGCCGCACCGAGGAGCACGCCGACGATGACGGCCGGGTTGAAGACCGAGAAGTCGAGCAGGTAGACCTCGTCCGGAGCGACGTTGGCCTTGTCGAGCGACTCGAAGACCGACGTCGCGTAGGAGCCGAAGAGCGCGGTGGCCGCGAGGACCGCCGTCGCGATCGCGATGCCCTTGGTGATCGCCTTGGTCGTGTTGCCGACCGCGTCGAGCTCGGTGAGGATCTGCGCGCCCTCCGGGCTCACGTCGCCCGACATCTCCGCGATGCCCTGCGCGTTGTCGGAGACCGGACCGAAGGTGTCCATGGCCACGATCACGCCGACGGTGGTCAGCAGACCGCACCCGGCGAGCGCCACCGCGAAGAGCGACACCGTCAGGGCGGCGCCACCGAGCAGGTAGGCGCCGAACACCGCGGCCCCGATCACCAGGGTCGTGTAGACCGCGGACTCGAAGCCGACCGAGAGGCCGGAGAGGATCACGGTCGCGGCGCCGGTGAGAGAGGTCTTGCCGACGTCCTTGACCGGGCGGTACTCCGTGCCGGTGTAGTAGCCGGTCAGGGCCAGGATCCCGGCCGACATCACGATCCCGATCACCACGGCGGACGCCGCGATGAACCGCGGGTCGCCGTCCGCGCTGGCGAGGTCGCCGGCGACGTTGGTGAACTCGGCGAAGCTGCTCGGCAGGTAGACGTACGACAGGACCACGCTGGCCACGGCGGCGATGCCCGAGGACAGGTAGAACGACCGGTTGATGGTCGCCAGGCCGTTGACGCCGGCCTTGGGCCGGGTGAGGTAGACACCCGCGACGGCCGTCAGCGCGCCGATGGCCGGGATCAGCAGCGGGAAGACGAGGCCCTTGTCGCCGAAGGCCTGCGAACCCAGGATCAGCGCCGCGACGAGGGTGACGGCGTACGACTCGAAGAGGTCCGCGGCCATGCCGGCGCAGTCGCCCACGTTGTCGCCCACGTTGTCGGCGATGGTCGCCGCGTTGCGCGGGTCGTCCTCGGGGATGTTCTGCTCGACCTTGCCGACCAGGTCGGCGCCGACGTCGGCGGCCTTGGTGAAGATGCCGCCGCCGACCCGCATGAACATCGCGAGCAGCGCGGCGCCGAAGCCGAAGCCCTCGAGCACGTCGGGGGCCTCGTCCTGGAAGAGGAGCACGACGAGGCTCGCGCCCAGCAGGCCGAGACCCACGGTGAGCATGCCGACCATGGCCCCGGTCCGCAGACCGATCCGCATGGCCGGCTCGCGGCCCTCGGTGTTGGCCGCGGCGGCGACCCGCAGGTTGGCGCGCACGGCGAGGTTCATGCCGAGGTAGCCCACCGCTGCGGAGAACCCGGCACCGACGATGAAGAAGACGGACCGGAAGATCCGGACCGTCGCATCGTCGGCCGGCAGGGCCAGCAGCGCGAAGAAGGCGATGGCCGCGAAGATCGCGAGCGTGCGGAACTGACGGGTCAGGTAGGCGTTCGCGCCTTCCTGGACGGCCTGGGCGATGGTCTTCATGTTGTCGGTGCCCTCACCGGCAGCAAGCACTTCCTGGCGGAACATCGCTGCCATCGCGAGCGCGCCGAGCGCGATCAGTGCGACGACGATGACCAGGACGAGATTGCCCCCGGAGAGTTCGACGACAGCGGGACTGATCCCCGTCATGCGGTTCCTCCTGAGTGTGGTGCTGGAGTGATGCAGGTCTCACGTGGACGGGCCGGAGTCTACGCATGGTTGCGCGTCGAGAAGCACCGGGTTGTGACCTGGAACACATGGCGAGTCGCAGGTCCGCCGTACGTCGCGGCTGAAATGACGACCGCCCCGCCGTCCGAGGACGACGAGGCGGGGAGTCGGTGCGAGGGGCGCTCAGCTGCCGGCGAGCGCTGCCTCGGCGGAGTCGTGGATGACGAAGACCTTCGCCAGGCCGGTGATCCGGAAGATCTTGAGCAGGCGGTCCTGGTTGCAGACCAGCTCGAGCGAGCCGTCGTTGGCGCGGACCTTCTTCAGGCCGCCGACCAGGACGCCGAGCCCGGTGGAGTCGAGGAACTCGACCTCCTCCATGTCGATCACGATGTCGTAGACGCCGGCGGCGACGAGCTCACTGATCTTGTCCCGCAGCTTCGGAGCTGTGTAGACGTCGATCTCGCCACCAACGGCAACGATGGTCTTCCCACCGGCGTCGCGCGTCGTCAGGGTCAGGTCCACCACTAGTCTCCCGGTGCAGTTCGTTCGGTAGACCGGTCCGCTGCGGCGCAAGCCCCCGGCGTCCGGCCTGGACAATGAAACCACGCTCATGCCGTCCCGCGCACAAACTAGGCCACAACCCCGGGACAAGCGTCGCTCGGGAGAGTACGGCGCGCTGGGACCGGCGTGCCACCGGGGTCGGCCCATGTCGGCGCTCTCGGCGAGGATGAGGGGGTGACCACGACCCCCCGCTCTCCCTCGATCGACCTGGGCGGCCTGGTCGACCGGCTGGCGTCGGTGCCCGGCCGCGAGGGCCGGTTGCGGCACCTCGAGGTGCTCGCACCCCGCGCAGCCCGCGAGGCGGACTGGCCGACCTGGGCGGCGCCCGAGGTGGTCGCGGCCTTCCGGTCCCGAGGCGTGGAGCGGCTGTGGGAGCACCAGGCGGTCGCGGCCGAGGCCGCCCGCGTGGGCCGCCATGTCGTGCTCTCGACCGGCACCGCCTCGGGCAAGAGCCTGGGCTACCAGCTGCCCGCCCTCACCGCCGTCCGCGAGGCGCGCGGCGCGCGGGGGCAGCGCGGCGCCACCGTGCTCTACCTGGCGCCCACCAAGGCGCTCGCGCAGGACCAGCTGTCCAGCATCACCTCGCTCGGGCTCGACGTACGCGCCACGACGCACGACGGCGACAGCGGGCGGGACCAGCGCGACTGGGCCCGCGACCACGGCGAGTACATCCTCACCAACCCCGACATGCTGCACCGCTCGCTGCTGCCGGGTCACCAGTGGTGGGCGCCCTTCCTCGGGTCGGTGCGCTACGTCGTCATCGACGAGTGCCATCACTACCGCGGGGTGTTCGGCGCCCACGTCGCCCAGGTGCTGCGCCGGTTGCGCCGGGTCTGCGCGTCGTACGGCGCCGCGCCGACGTTCGTCCTCGCCTCGGCGACGGTCGCGGAGCCGGAGGTCGCTGCCGCCCGGCTGACCGGGCTCGACGTGGAGGCCGTCACCGACGACGCCTCCCCGCGCGGACGGGTGTCGCTGGCCCTGTGGGAGCCGCCGTTCACCACCCGCGCCGGTGAGAACGGTGCGCCCGTACGCCGCGCCGCCTCGTCGGAGACCGCGGACCTCCTCGCCGACCTGGTGTCCTCCGACGTCCGCACCCTCGCGTTCGTCCGCTCGCGGCGTGGTGCGGAGCAGGTCGCCCTCACCGCCGCGGAGCTGCTCGCCGACGTCGACCCCTCCCTCCCGGGACGGGTGGCGGCCTACCGGGGTGGTTACCTCCCCGAGGAGCGCCGCGCCCTCGAGGAGGACCTGCGCAGCGGCGAGCTGATCGGGCTGGCCGCCACCAACGCCCTCGAGCTGGGCATCGACATCAGCGGGCTCGACGCGGTCCTGATGGCCGGGTTCCCTGGCACTCGCGCCGCGCTGTGGCAGCAGGTGGGCCGGGCCGGCCGCGGGGGCGGCGACGCCCTCGGAGTGCTCGTCGCCCGGGACGACCCGCTCGACACCTATCTCGTCACCCACCCGGAGGCCCTGCTGGGACGCCCCGTCGAGGCGACCGTCTTCGACCCGGCGAACCCCCACGTCCTGGGGCCGCAGCTGTGCGCCGCCGCCCAGGAGCTGCCGCTCACGGAGGGCGACCTGACGCTCTTCGGCCCGACCGCCCGCGAGGTCGTCGACGCGCTCACCGAGGGCGGCCTGCTGCGCCGCCGACCGCGGGGCTGGTTCTGGACCGACCGGCGCCGGGCCAGCGACCTGGCCGACATCCGCTCCAGCGGCGGCACTGCGGTCCAGCTCGTGGAGGCCGACACCGGCCGGGTAGTGGGCACGGTCGACGCGTCGAGCTCCCACTCCTCCGCGCACCCCGGCGCGGTCTACGTGCACCGGGGCGAGACCTATCTGGTGCGATCGCTCGACCTCGACGAGCACGTCGCCGTCATCGAACGCGCCGAGACCACCTACTCGACCACCGCCCGCGAGATCACCGACATCTCGGTCGTGGAGGAGCGCGAGCACGCCGTGTGGGGATCGTGCCGGCTGTCCTTCGGGGTCGTCGACGTCACCCACCAGGTGGTTGCGTTCCTGCGTCGCCGCCAGCCGGGCGGGGAGGTGCTCGGCGAGGAGCCGCTCGACCTGCCGGAGCGTTCCCTGCGCACGGCCTCCGTGTGGTGGACGGTGCCCGAGCACGCCCTGGCGGAGTCCGGGATCGACGTCCGCGACCTGCCGGGCGCCGCGCACGCCGCCGAGCACTGCTCGATCGGACTGCTGCCGCTCTTCGCGACCTGCGACCGGTGGGACATCGGCGGCGTCTCGACCGCGCTGCACCCCGACACCGGCCAGCTGACGGTCTTCGTCTACGACGGCCATCCGGGCGGTGCCGGCTTCTCCGAGCACGGCTTCCGCGCCGCCCGAGCCTGGCTCAGCGCGACCCGCGACGCGATCGTCTCGTGCGCCTGCGACGAAGGCTGCCCGTCCTGCATCCAGTCACCGAAGTGCGGCAACCAGAACAACCCGCTCGACAAGGCCGGTGCGGCTGCGCTTCTCGACCTCCTGCTCCAGGACGACTAGCCTCCGCGACATGGTCCTCGGTCTCCTGCTCATGCTGCTCGGCGCTCTCGCGGTCGTGGCTGCGGTGTTCACGATCGACGGCACCAACGTCGAGCTGCTCGGTCTCGACGTCACGGCGCTCGGCATCTACCTCATCGGCCTGGCCAGCGGTGTCGCGATCCTGTGGGGGTACTCCCTGACCAAGTGGGGCACCAAGCGGAGCCTGCGTCAGCGCCGCGAGGCCAAGCAGCTCAGCGAGCTCTCGCAGAAGCTGGACCAGCACGAGGCCGACCGGCGCGGCGAGGACAACACCGACAGCGACCGCAACTACTGATCCACCTCCGCGGCGCCGTCGGGACCGGCCCGCGCCTCGCCGGCCAGGTCGGCGGTCTGGCCCAGCCAGTGCGGCCCCGTCACCTCGACGCGTAGCCGGACCTGCCGGCCCGACACCTCGCAGGACGTGACCGCGGCCCCGTTGAGGGCGGCGATCCGGCCGCCGACCACGCAGCCCTCGGCCCCGCGGGCAAGGGCCTGCGCGGCAGCCAGCGCCGCCAGGTCGGCGGCGGACTGAGCCCGGCGCTGGGCGTGCACCATCGCCGAGACGACCCCGAGGGCACCAGCCAGGAGCACCAGCAGGCCCAGGCACGCGATGGCGAACGGCGTCGCCGAGCCACGGTCGTCGCGGGTCATCCGGGCACCTCCTCGCTCGCTGCGACGGCCTCGGCCGACACCCGGGCGAAGGGCAGGTGGAACAGTCCACCCGGGCCGGCCACTCGTCCGACGACGACGGCCCGGACCTCGGCTCCGTCGTTGCGGACGGTGACCTGGCTGCCGGGTGGGGCGACCCGCTCTCCCCGGGCGACGGAGGTGCCGACCGCATCCCCGCGGGCAACCGCTCGGGCAGTCTCGCGAGCCGCGTCGACCGCACGCACCTGCGCTGCGCCGACCACCAGCAGCCAGACCAGGCCGATGGTCGCGGCGATCAGCAGCGGCAGCGTCATCGCCAGCTCGGCGGTCGCGGCGCCGCGTTCGGTGCGGGTCGCCGAGCGCCTCATCCGATGCCCAGCAGCCCGAGGACGTGGTCGAAGAGCGTCTTGAGCAGCTGGTCGCCGAAGCCACCGGTCAGCAGCTTGTAGAGCAGACCGGCGAGGCCGGCACCGGCCGCCGTGCCGACGGCGTACTCGGCCGTCGTGATGCCGCGCTGGTCATCGGTGACTGAAGGAAGGTGCTGGGACATCGAATCTCCTTGTGGTGCTGGGTTGTCGTCGAACCCGAGCCGCCCGATGCGGCCCGACACGCCCGACGATCCGCGATGACGGGGACGGTGCGCAGCCGTCGGCACGCGCCCTGTGGAGAGGCTTGTCCGGACGGCACCCGGTGGACGATCGGTGGCTCGCAGGAGCCTGTCCCTCACAGGTCCAGCCCGGTCAGCAGGGCAACGGCGAGCGGCACGATCCCGATCAGCACGAACGCCGGCAGCAGGCACAGGCCGAGTGGCACGGCCGCCTGGACACCGACCGCCCGGGCCCGCTCCTCGCTGTCGGCACGGCCGGCCCGGGCCAGCTCGTCGGCGAGCCGCTCGACGGCGGCGACGACGGGCGCGCCGGTCGTGTGCGCCCGGGCCAGGGTGCGACCGAGGCCGACGAGAGGCGGGTCGTCGGCGAGGGACGACCAGACCTGCGCGGGGTCGAGCCCGAGCGCGAGCCGGGCGGCGACGCCGGCCAGCCGATCGGCAGCCGGGCCGGGAAGTGCCTGGCAGACCTGGTCGATCGCCTCCGCGGGCGCCGATCCAGCGCGCAGCGCGGCGCCGAAGAGGGCTACCACGTGCGGCAGGTCGCGCGCCACGGCCCGTCGGCGCGCTCTCGCCGCGGCCGGCTCGGCCCGTCCGATCACGACCCACGTGGCGACCGCGCCACCGAGTCCGGCAGGGACGCCCAGTGGGCCGGAGACGAAGACGAACGCAGCGGCTCCCGCCAGGCCCGCCCACAGCAGCCGGTGCCGGTGCAGCCAGCCGGCATCGGCCGGGGGACCGGCAGGATGGGGAGGCTCAGCGGGCAGCTCCCGCGGTGGTGGACGCACCAGCAGGGCGGCGGCGAGTCCAGCCGCCAGCACCGCCGGCCAGATCGTCATCCGACGTCCTCGGCTTCGCGAGCGATGGTCTCGATCCACCACAACCCGGCGAGCCCGAAGGCGAGCCCGAGAGCCAGGCAGGCGAGTCCCGGAGGCGTGCCGAGCAGGAAGCCCCACGGGTCGCCTCCGGCGCCCGAGCCCATCGTCAGCGACAGCACCGGGAGCCCGGCCACCAGTCGGGCCGTGGCCCGAGCGGAGGCCAGCTCTCCGGCCACGACCCGGCGGGTGCCGGCGGCCGCCCGCAGCGACTCCGCGACCCGATCGATCGTCGTGCCCAGCCCTTCGCCCGTGCGGTGGGCGACGTGCCAGGCCGCCGCGACGACCCGGAGGTCTCCGGCCCCGTCGACCTCGGCCGCGAGCACCCGCATCGCGGCCGGGACGTCGGCCCCGACGCGGAAGGCAGCCGCGACGGGCGCCAGCGGCGACCAGGCCGCCGCCGCCCGGTCGAGGCACAGCCCCGGTGCCTGCCCGGCAGCGAGCTCGCTCGCCATCACCTCGCAGGTCTCCAGCACCCGGGCCGAGACGACCTCGGCCGCCCTGCGGCGCCGTTGCTGCCGGACCAGGGCCACCCCTGCCGCCGCGGCGCCCGACACCACCAGCAGCAGCACACCGGCACTCGGCGCGACGAGCGCGGCCACCGCTCCTCCCCCCAGGAGGAGCGGGGCAGCCCAGCCGCGCGAGGACCCGGCGAGCCAGCGGTCCGCCAGCCGTGGCGGCGCTCGGAACAGCAGGACCACCGCCAGCGCCGCACTTCCTGCGGACAGCACGACGGGGCTCATCCGGATGCCCGGATCCGGTCCGCGAGGAGGCCGGCTGCCGGGCCGGGACGCGGCCGTCCGTCCGGCGAGACCTCCAGTGCGGGGTTCATCGACACCAGCCCGTCAGCGGCGCGAGTGGGCACCGCAACCTGGCGGAGGCGGCGTACGCCGTCCGGGGAGCGAGCGAGATGGAGCACGACGTCGACCGCGGAGGCGAGCTGGCTGTGGGCGGCGTCGCGACCGAGGCCGGCCGCGAGCGCCAGCGCCTCGACCCGAGCCGGGACGTCGATCGCGGAGTTGGCGTGCAGCGTGCCGCAGCCCCCCTCGTGGCCGGTGTTGAGGGCAGCCAGCAGGTCGACGATCTCGGCGCCACGCACCTCGCCGACCACGAGCCGGTCGGGTCGCATCCGCAGCGCCTGCCGCACCAGCGTGCGCACCTCGACCGCTCCGGCGCCCTCGAGGTTGGCGGGTCGGCCCTCCAGCGCGACCACGTGCGGGTGGTCGGGTCGCAGCTCGCTGGCGTCCTCGACGACGACGAGCCGCTCGCCCGCTCCGACGCGGGCGAGCAGCGCCGCGAGCAGCGTGGTCTTGCCCGAACCGGTGCCGCCACTGACCAGGAAGGCGAGCCGTGCCGCGACGATCGCGTCCAGCAGCTCCGCGGACGCCTCGTCGAGCGTGCCGTGCGTGACCAGCTCATCGAGGGTGAACCCCTGACGCCGCGGGACCCGCAGCGAGATCACCGTGCCCGGCCGAGCCAGGGGCGCCAGGACCGCGTGGAACCGGGTGCCGTCGGGCAGCCGCAGGTCGACGTACGGCGTGGCGTCGTCGAGCCGGCGCCCACCGAGCGCTGCCAGCCGCTGGGCGAGGCGCCGGACGGCCTCCTCGCCCGGGAACCGGACGCTGGTCTCCTCCAGCCCGGCGCCGCGATCGAGGTAGACGTGCTCGGCACCGTTGACCAGCACGTCGGTCACGCCGGGGGTGCGCAGCAGCGGCTCGAGCGGTCCGGCGCCGACGACGTCGCGTCGCAGCGTCTCGTAGACGGCGAGCACCTCGACGTCACCGACGGGGCGCCCGGTCTCGCGCAGCGCCTCGGCCACCCGGTGCGGGGTCAGCGCTCCCGGGGTGCGGGCGAGCCGGTCGCGGACCGCCTCCAGGTCGGTCGTCCCGGCCCCGGCGACCAGTGGCGGCGTCATGCCGCAGCGGCGTGCAGCAGCGCGAGCTGGTCGAGCACCTCACCGGCGGCCCGACCGAGCGCGCCCCGGCGCGAGCGCACCGGGCCCAGGCCGAGGTCGATGGACTCGGCCAGGCCACGCTGATCGGGCATCGAGGCGAGCACCGGCACGTGGGTCGCCCGGGCGATCGACTGGGGCTGGATGCCGCCGCCGCGCACCACCAGCCGCACCCGCCCGGGGTCGGGATGGCGGGCGCAGATCCGGACGGCGGAGGCCACGCCCGCGACGGTCGGGACGACGACCACGAGCAGCCGGTCGCAGCGCGCCGCGAGCTCGTCGACCAACGGGTCCGGCGACCGGGGCAGGTCGACGACCACGAAGTCGTGACCGCGTTGGGCTGCCGAGAGCACCTCGCGCACGGCGAAGGCCTGGAGGCTGCTCGGCGCGCCGGCGTGCCAGCTCAACGCCGCCAGGGCCTCGCGCCGAGGCAGGGCCTCGCGCAGCGACCGCGCGCTGAGCCGGCCGGTGGTGTGGCACAGACCATCCCACCGGACCCCGTCGCGGTCCTCGAGCCCGAGCACCCGGTCGACCCCGGGACCGAGCGGGTCGGTGTCGATCACGACGGCGCGGCCGCGGCGGGCGGCGAGCTGACCGAGCGCGCAGGCGAAGGTGGTCGCGCCGGCGCCGCCACTGCCGCCGGTCACGCCGATGACCGTGCCGGCGGTGCGCTGCGGGTCACCCAGGTCGGTCAGCGCCTCGACCAGCCAGTCGTCCGACGACGGTAGCTGGGCGACGCTCTCGCCCCCGAGCGCCACGGTGGCGCGGAACATCTCGTCGGGCACCGGTCCCCAGGCGACGACGTGGACCCCGGACCTCCGGGCGGGCGAGATCGCGGCCATCTCCGCCGCAACGTCGGCACCGACCAGGACCAGCGGCGCCACCGGCCAGAGCCGCAGCGCGGCTCCGAGGTCGGGCGCCACATCGGGGGTGATGCCGGCCGCGGCGGCGAGCCGGAGCAGCTGGTCCAGGAGGGACTGGTCGCGGGTGACGAAGAGCGGAGAGGTCATGCTGGAAGGCTTCCCGAGCCGCCGGCCGGCGGCCAGCACGGTGATTCCCCTTGTGGACAAGGGCGTTCCAGACCGACGCTGTGGACGGTAGTCGGACCGGCCCACCCCTACGATGGGGTCATGGCGCCGACCGCGGCCTTCTTCGACCTCGACAAGACGATCATCGCCAAGTCGAGCACGCTCGCCTTCAGCAAGCCGTTCCAGGCGGGCGGCCTGATCTCCCGGGGTGCAGTCCTGCGCTCGGCGTACGCCCAGTTCGTCTACCTCGTCGGCGGCGCCGACCACGACCAGATGGAGAAGATGCGGCAGTTCATGTCGCAGCTCTGCACCGGCTGGGACGTCGCGACCGTGCGCGAGATCGTCGCGGACACGCTCTACAACGTCGTGGAGCCACTCGTGTACGACGAGGCCGTGTCGCTGATCGAGGAGCACCGGCTCGCCGGCCGCGACGTCATCATCGTGTCGGCCTCCGGCTCCGAGGTCGTCGAGCCGATCGCCGCGATGCTCGGCGCCGACCGGGTCATCGCGACCCGGATGGAGATCGTCGACGGCTGCTACAGCGGCGAGATCGAGTACTACGCGTACGCCGAGGAGAAGGCCCGCGCCATCCGCGAGCTCGCCGAGGAGGTCGGCTACGACCTCGAGCACAGCTACGCCTACAGCGACTCGGTGACCGACGTCCCCATGCTCGAGGCGGTCGGGCACGCGTACGCCGTCAACCCGGACCGCGAGCTGCGCCGGGCGGCGGTCGCGCACGAGTGGCCGGTGCTCGTCTTCACCAAGCCGGTCGCGCTGCGCGCCCGGGTGCCGCTGCCCCCCGCCGGACCGACGCTGGCCGCCCTCGCCGTCGGCGGCGTCGTCGCGGTCGGCGGGGTCCTGTGGGCCAACGCCCGACGTCGTCGCCTCGGCGCCTGAACGACCCACACGACCCGGCCCAAGTCAACCCTTGCGGACTGCTCGGGACCGGCGTACACATGAGGACAGAACTCCATATCCTGCACGTGAGCCGGGTACCCACGCGGCGATCTACCCTTCCTACAGGGCGCTGGTTATCGGGATACACCCGAGACCGCAGTTAGACAGTGCACGCCTGGTAGCCCTTGGTTTCACGTGTCAGCGACGGCACCCGGCCCACCACTCGAGATACCGGGTGCCGTTCGCATGCGGTCTCGATACGACGGCCCTACTCGGACGTACGCCGCAGCGGGCTGGCCTCGGCCCCTGCGGAGTAGGCCTCGGCGGCGTAGAGCAGCCAGGCCTGCACGCCCGCCGTCCCCCCGTCGCGGTAGCCACGCAGGTTGGACTCGTACGCCGCGCGCAGGGCCAGGTGGCCCGCCTCGGGCACGACCAGTGACTTCTCGTCCACCCCGCGAGCGACCAGGACCAGGCGCTCGGCGGCCCGCGCCACCATCCCGTTGTGGGAGGCGAACGGCGCCGCCGTCGCGAGCTCGGCGTGCACGACAGCGGCCACCAGCAGCGCCGGCGCGGCGGTCGTCGCGGTCAGCAGGTCACCCATCCCACGCAGTCGTACGGCAGCCTCGGCATCGCGCGGCCGCCCCCGTGACTCGGCCGGCAGGCCCGCAGCAGCGAGGGCGTGGATCCGTGCGAGCGCCTGCAGCGGGGCCCGGCCCAGTGCCGGCGCCAGGCCCAGCAGCTCGGTCGAGACCCGGACGGCGTCGGCCGAGATCTCGTCGCCGGTGCCGTCCCGCACCTCGAGCAGTGTCGCGGCCGAGCCCTCGAGCACCGCGCTGGCATGGGCGCCGCGCAGCAGGCTCTCGGTCGTCGTCTCCGGGGACGTACGGCGCAGGCCGCGGTCGCGCAGCATGACGTCGATGCCGTCGCGGGCGGCGGCGTACGCGGACGGGACTCCCTCCAGGGAGACCAGCTGCGACAACGGGTCCGTGCTCACTGGCGCAAGGCTACCCAGCGGGTACGGTGAGCCTGATGAGTGACCAGCCCTCCCCCGCGCGTTCCTTCGGCTCCGTCGCCGATGCCTACGACCGTGGCCGGCCCGGTTATCCACCTGAGGCCGCCGCCTGGCTGGTCGGCACCGAGCCGGTCACCGTGCTCGAGATCGGCGCCGGCACCGGCAAGCTGACCGAGGCCCTGATCGCCGCCGGTCACGACGTTCACGCGACCGACCCCGACGACGCCATGCTGGCGCGGCTCCGCGAGCGGCTGCCCGACGTACCCACCTCGGTGGCGGCGGCGGAGAAGCTCCCCGCGGCCGACGCGTCGTACGACGTCGTGGTGGCCGGTCAGGCCTTCCACTGGTTCGACCACGAGGTCGCGCTGCCCGAGATCGCGCGGGTGCTCCGGCCCGGCGGCCAGCTCGCGCTGGTCTGGAACCAGCGCGACGAGCAGATCCCGTGGGTCCGCAAGCTCGGCCGGATCATCGGCTCCCAGGACCAGCTCCGCAGCGAGGAGCCGCTGCGCGCGTCGTCGTACTTCGGCGACGTCGAGCACGCGTCGTTCCGCCACTGGCAGACCATCGACCGGACGTCGATCCAGGACCTCGCGGCGTCCCGGTCCAACCTCGCCGTCATGGACGAGCCCTCGCGGCAGGCCACCCTCGCCGAGGTGCTGGCGCTCTACGACGACTACGGCCGCGGCATGGACGGCATGCAGCTGCCCTACCTCGCCTCGTGCTTCCGCGCGACGGTCGTCGACCGGCCCCGGCCGACCACGGACCAGCCGACCGACGAGGAGTCTCCCCGCCCGGTCGCGAAGCCGGCCGACGACGACGTCCTGCTCATCGACTTCAGCTGACTCCGGCCGACGACGATGCCTCGACCGTGGCGCCGACGGCACCTGGGCACCGAGGCCGATCGGGCGACCTTCCGCACCCTCCACAACGCTTCGCTGGCCGCTCCTGCGCTGCGCGCCGGGCTCACCGGTGAGAGCGCCGAGCGGAGCATCCGCCACCTCCACGACCTGCTCGGCACCCCCGCGCTCGCTCTGACCGACACCGCCGGCCTCCTGGCCTGGCACGGCACGGGGCACCACCACGAGGAGCAGTCGGCCCGGCTGGCCGCGATCACCGTGGAGGCCGGTCGCACCCGGGTCTTCGACCGCGGCGACCTGCCCTGCGAGGTCGCGGGCTGCGACATCCGGGCGGCCGTGGTCAGCCCACTGGTCGCCGAGGAGCGCGTCGTCGGCACCCTCCAGGTCTTCGCCACCGCGCCGACCGCCGGGCTCGCCCGGGCCGCCGACGAGGTCGCCCTGTGGGTCGGCGCGCAGCTGGAGCTCGCCGAGCTCGACGCGTCACGCACCCGGCTGATGGAGGCCGAGGTCCGGGCGATGCGGGCGCAGATCAGCCCGCACTTCATCTACAACTCGCTCGGTGCGATCGCCAGCTTCGTGCGCACCGACCCCGACCGGGCGCGCGACCTGCTGATGGAGTTCGCCGACTTCACCCGCTACTCCTTCCGTCGCCACGGCGAGTACACGACGCTCGCCGAGGAGCTCCGCTCGGTCGAGCGCTACCTGCTGCTCGAGCAGGCGCGGTTCGGCGACCGGCTCCAGGTGACCCTCCGGATCGCCCCCGAGGTCCTGCCCGTCGCCGTACCCTTCCTCTGCATCCAGCCGCTGGTCGAGAACGCCGTCCGGCACGGGCTGGAGTCCGCGGAGGGTGGCGGCTCGATCCGGATCGTCGCCCGCGACCAGGACCAGGAGTGCGTGATCGAGGTGGAGGACGACGGGGTGGGCGAGGACCCGGACGTCGTACGGCGCGCGCTCGCCGGCGACGCGTCCCTCGACTCGGTGGGCCTGGGCAACGTGGACGGCCGACTGCGCACGACGTTCGGCGACGAGTACGGCCTCGTGGTCGAGACCGCGCCGGGCGCCGGCACCAAGGTGACCGTCCGGGTCCCGAAGTTCGCTCCGGGGGTGCACGTATGAGGGTCCTGGTGGTCGACGACGAGAAGCCGGCCCTCGACGAGCTCGCCTTCCTTCTCGCGGCTGAGCCGCGGGTGAGCGAGGTCGTCACCAGCTCCTCGGCGACCGACGCGCTGCGGCTCCTGCAGGAGGGTGAGATCGACGCGGTCTTCCTCGACATCCAGATGCCCGGCCTGACCGGTCTCGAGCTGGCCCAGGTGCTCGGCCGATTCCGGGCCCCGCCCCCGGTGGTCTTCGTGACCGCGCACGAGCAGCACGCCGTCGAGGCCTTCGACCTGCACGCGGTCGACTACGTCCTCAAGCCGGTCCGGGCCGACCGGCTGGCCGAGGCCGTACGCCGCGTGGTCGCCACCGTCGACGGCGCGACCGACTCGGCGCCCGCCCACGACGACGCACAGGTCGCCGTCGAACGAGGTGGGGTGACCCGGTTCATCAACCGCTGCGACATCACCCACGTCGAGGCGCAGGGCGACTACGCCCGGCTGCACACCCGGCTCGAGTCCCACCTCGTCCGCAGCCCGCTCACGACCCTCGAGGAGGGGTGGGCGACGGCCGGCTTCGTGCGGATCCACCGGTCCTTCCTGGTCTCGCTCGCCCACGTCACCGAGGTGCGGATGGACGGCGGTCGGTGCACGGTCGTCGTCGGCGCCCCGGGCGTCGACCCGGGGGTCGAGCTCGGCGTCAGCCGCCGGCACACCCGCGAGCTGCGCGAGCTGCTGCTGGCGTCGCGGACCGTCGGACCGTGACCGAGCCCGGCCCGCAGCCCCCCGGGCCGAAGCCCGAGCGGGTCCGGGTCACCGGCCCGCCGCGGCGACGGCCTCCCGGCGGGCGCACCTCCGACATCGACGCGGGCACGCGCCTGGGCGGCGTCTACATGCGCTCGCTGCTGCGCGAGCAGCTGCGGCTGGCGCTCGGGGTGCTGGCGGTGATGGGGCTGACCCTCGGCCTGCTCCCGCTCGCCTTCTACCTGCTGCCGGGGCTGTCCGACGTACGCCTGCTCGGGATGCCGCTCGGCTGGCTGCTGCTCGGCGTCGTGGTCTACCCGGCTCTGGTCGGCCTCGGGTGGGCCTACGTACGACGGGCCGAGCGCAACGAGCGAGACTTCGCGGAGCTGGTGTCGGAGGTGGACCGCGAGTGAGCCCTGGGATGGACGCGGCCCCCGGCATCGTCGCGATCACCCTGGTGACGGTCGCGACCCTGGCGATCGGCACCTGGGGCCTGCGGTTCTCACGCACCACCAGCGACTTCTTCGTCGCCTCCCGCTCCGTGCACCCGCGGCTCAACGCCAGCGCGATCGGCGGCGAGTACCTCTCGGCCGCGTCCTTCCTCGGCGTCGCCGGGCTGGTGCTCCTCAACGGCGCGGACATGCTCTGGTACCCCGTGGGGTGGACGGCCGGCTACCTCGTCCTGCTCGTGCTCGTCGCGGCACCGCTGCGACGCTCCGGCGCCTACACGCTGCCCGACTTCGCCGAGGCCAGGCTCGGGTCCCGCGGCGTACGCGCTGCCTGCTCGGTGCTCGTCGTCGCGATCGGCTGGCTCTACCTGCTGCCCCAGTTCCAGGGCGCCGGCCTCACCCTGCGCTCGGCCGTCGGCGCGCCCACCTGGGTCGGCCCGGTGATCGTCGGCGTCGTCGTGCTCGCGAACGTGACGTCCGGCGGGATGCGCAGCATCACCTTCGTGCAGGCCTTCCAGTACTGGCTCAAGCTCACCGCGCTGCTCGTCCCGGCCGCGGTGCTGCTGGTGGTGTGGGCCGGTGACTCGTCGCCCCGGCCGTCGGACGCCGGCGGGTGGTCGGTGCCACTGGCGTCGGGGGGCGCGTCGGGGCTCTACGTGACCTACTCGCTGATCATCGCGACGTTCCTCGGCACCATGGGGCTGCCCCACGTGGTCGTGCGGTTCTACACCAACCCGGACGGCCGGGCGGCCCGCCGTACGACGCTGGTGGTGCTCGCCCTGCTCGGGCTCTTCTACCTGCTGCCGCCGATCTACGGCGCGCTCGGCCGGATCTACGCGCCCGAGCTGGCGACGCCGGAGGGCTCGGACGCGCTGGTGCTGGAGCTGCCGCGGATCATGGTCGACGGACTGCTCGGGGAGGTGCTCACGGGGATGGTGACCGCGGGCGCTTTCGCGGCCTTCCTCTCGACGTCCTCGGGGCTGTCGATCGCCGTCGCGGGCGTGCTCAGCCAGGACGTCACCGGCCGGACCTGGGCCGGGCGCCGCCTCGGGGGCGTCACCGCCTTCCGGCTGGCGGCCGTGGTCGCCGTGACCGTGCCGTGCGTCGTCGCGCTCCTGGTGCCCAACCTCGGGGTGGCCCGCGCGGTCGGGCTGGCCTTCGCGATGGCGGCCGCGACCTTCTGCCCGCTCCTGCTGCTGGGCATCTGGTGGCGCCGCCTCACGCCCGCCGGCGCGATCGCCGGTCTCGTGGTTGGCGGGCTGAGCTCCGCGGTCGCCATCGCGTGGACGGTCGGCGCCGCGAGCCCGTCGGGCTGGGTCGACGCCCTGATGGGCCAGCCGGCCGCCTGGACGGTGCCCCTCGCGCTCACGACGATGGTCTCCGTCTCGCTGCTCACCCGCTCCCAGGTGCCCGTCCACGCCGACCGGTTCCTGGTGCGCCTGCACACGCCGGAGATACTGGAGCTGGATCGCGGCTGAGGGCAGGTCCGTAGCCTGACGGGTGTGCGCCTCATCCTGATCCGGCACGGCGAGACGCCGTCCAACGTCGCCGGAGCCCTCGACACCGCCGTGCCCGGCGCGCCCCTGACACCGCTCGGCCGCCGCCAGGCGGCCGCGCTCCCCCCGGTGCTGACCATCGAGCGGATCGCCGCGGTGCACGCCTCGCCGTTGGTCCGCACCCAGCTCACGGCTGCGCCCCTGGCCGCCGCCCGCGGACTCGACGTGGTCGTCACCGACGGCCTCGAGGAGATCGCCGCCGCCGACCTGGAGATGCGCACCGACGAGGCGTCGGTCGCGGCGTACGCCGACACGGTCGCTGCCTGGATCGGCGGCGACCTCACCGCTGCGATGCCGGGCGGGGCGGACGGGCACGCCTTCTTCGAGCGGTACGACGCCGCGGTGCGCGGGATCGCCGCCGGTCATGGCGACGACGCGACCGTGGTGGCGATCAGCCACGGGGCCGCGATCCGGACCTTCGCGGCCCGTCACGGCGGACCGCCGGAGGCCCGGCTCCTCAACACCGGCGCGGTCGTGCTCGAGGGCTCGCCGTACGCCGGCTGGGCCGTCACCCGCTGGTCGCGCGACCCGCTCGGCGGCGGCCATCTCGCCGGTGCTGTCGCTGTCGATCCCACGGGGGACCCGGACCCGGTCTGAGCCTCGGAGGCGGCGGCAACGGGAGCGGCAACGCGGGATGTAACGCCGTGTTACTGGCTCTACCCACCCCGCTGCAACACCTGTGGCACAGCGGGTAACACGGCGTTACATCCGGCGCCGGGCCCGCACCACACCACGCCGCTCGTCGTACGAGATGCACCGCTCACCGACGACCTGAGGCCGCTCGGCGCGGAGTCCGCTCGCACCCGCTGACCGCGAGGCGGCGTGCGCCCTACCGTGACGACGATCACATCCGGCCAGCGGAAGGTATACCCCCGTGCCCGATCCCCAGTCCTCGCCCCACGAACGTGCGGCCCGCCACGATCCGGTCTACGACGCGCTCCACCAGGAGCCGGACTTCGTCGAGCTGCGTCGCGCCTACCGGGCCTTCGTCTTCCCCGCGACGATCGCCTTCCTGTCCTGGTACCTGCTCTATGTCGTCATGAGCAACTGGGCCCACGACTTCATGAGCCACCAGCTCTGGGGCAACATCAACGTGGCCCTGGTCTTCGGACTCCTCCAGTTCGTCACGACCTTCTTGCTCGCGTGGATCTACAGCAGGTACTCCACCAACCGGCTGGACCCGCTCGCACGCCGGCTCGACGAGCAGTACGACGCCGAGCTCAGGGGGAGGAGCTGACATGGATGGAGATCAGGTCCTCACCACCGTCCTCTTCCTCGGCGTCGTCGCGATCACGATCGGCATCACCTTCTGGGCGAGCCGACAGACTTCCGGCGCGGCCGACTTCTACGCCGGGGGGCGCGGCTTCTCCGGCGTCCAGAACGGGCTGGCCATCGGCGGCGACTACATGTCGGCCGCCTCGTTCCTGGGCATCTCCGGCGCCATCGCCCTGAGCGGGTACGACGGCTTCCTCTACTCGATCGGCTTCCTCGTCGCCTGGCTGGTGGCCCTGCTGCTGGTCGCCGAGATGCTGCGCAACGCCGGCCGATACACGATGGCCGACCAGCTCGCGTTCCGGTTGCGCCAGCGTTCGGTGCGAACGGCGGCGGCCACCTCGACCGTCGTCGTGTCGATCTTCTACCTGCTGGCCCAGATGGTCGGCGCCGGCGCGCTGGTGGCGCTGCTGCTCGACGTCAGCAGCGACACCGCGAAGAACATCACCATCTTCGCGGTCGGCGCGCTGATGATCTTCTACGTCACCGTCGGCGGCATGAAGGGCACGACCTGGGTGCAGATCGTGAAGGCCGTGCTGCTGATGGCGGGCTCCGCGCTGATCGTCGTCCTGGTGCTGGCGAAGTTCGGGTTCAACCTGTCCGACCTGCTCGGCACCGCGGCCTCGAACAGCGGCAAGGGACAGGCGTTCCTCGAGCCGGGGCTCAAGTACGGCGCCACCGAGACCAGCAAGATCGACTTCCTGTCGCTCGGCATCGCGCTCGTCCTCGGTACGGCGGGTCTGCCGCACATCCTGATCCGCTTCTACACCGTGCCGACCTCCCGGGACGCCCGGAAGTCGGTGCTCTGGGCGATCGGCCTGATCGGCGTCTTCTACCTCTTCACGCTGGTGCTCGGCTTCGGTGCGGCGGCGCTGCTCAACAAGGGCGACATGGCCAAGGTCGTCGCCTCGGGCGGCAACCTCGCCTCACCCCTCCTCGCTCAGAACGTCGGCGGCGGAGAGGGATCGACCGGAGGCGCCGTACTGCTGGCACTGATCTCGGCGGTCGCGTTCGCCACCATCCTCGCTGTCGTCGCCGGCCTCACCCTGACGTCGTCGGTCAGCGTCGCGCACGACCTCTACAACGGCGTCCTGCGCCGCGGAGAGGCGTCGGAGGGTCAGGAGCTCAAGGTGGCGCGCTGGGCCGCCCTCATCATCGGCCTGATCGCGATCCTGCTCGCCATCCCGGCGCAGCGGCTCAACGTCGCCTTCCTCGTCGCTCTGGCGTTCGCGGTCGCGGCCTCGGCCAACCTGCCGTCGATCGTCTACAACATGTTCTGGAAGCGCTTCAACACCCGGGGCGCACTCTGGAGCATCTACGGCGGCCTGATCTCCTCGGTCGGGCTGGTGATCTTCTCGCCGATCATGTCGGGCAAGGGCGTCGACCCGGTCAGCGGCAAGAACCTGTCGCTGCTCCCGACCAGCATCGACATCTCGTGGTTCCCACTCGAGAACCCGGGCATCGTGTCGATCCCGCTGGCCTTCTTCCTCGGCTGGCTCGGCTCCGTCACGTCGAAGGAACCGGACGCGGTGGAGCGCTACACCGAGCTCGAGGTCCGCGCCCTCACCGGCGCCGGCTCCGAGAAGGCGGTCCAGCACTGACCTGTCGTCCACCGGTACCCGCCACGTCCTACTGTGGCGGGTACCACTACTTCTGCCACCAAACGTCCAGGAGAGATCGTGAGCACTGATTCGCCCGAGAGCGGGACCCTGTCGAACCTCCTGAAGGAGGACCGACGGTTCGAGCCGCCGGCCGAGATCGCCGTGGATGCCAACCTCAAGGAGGAGGCCTACGAGCGGGCGACGTCGGACCGCGACGCCTTCTGGGCCGAGCAGGCCGAGCGTCTGGACTGGTCGCAGAAGTGGGACCGCGTCCTGGACTGGGACGACGCCCCCTTCGCGAAGTGGTTCGTGGGCGGCAGGCTCAACGCGTCCTACAACTGCGTGGACCGGCACGTGGAGGCCGGTCGCGGCGACAAGGTCGCGATCCACTGGGTCGGCGAACCTCTGGACGACACCCGCGACATCACTTATGCCCAGCTCAAGGACGAGGTGTCGAAGGCGGCCAACGCGCTGATCGAGCTCGGCGTGCAGACCGGCGACCGGGTCGCGATCTACCTGCCGATGATCCCCGAGGCCGTGGTCGCGATGCTGGCTTGCGCCCGCATCGGCGCCCCGCACACGGTCGTCTTCGGCGGCTTCTCCGCCGACGCGCTCGCGTCGCGGCTCGACGACTGCCAAGCGAAGGTCGTGATCACCTCCGACGGCGGCTACCGGCGCGGCGCCCCGTCGGCGCTGAAGCCTGCCGTCGACGAGGCTCGCACCAAGACCGGCCGAGAAAGTGGGCACCGTGTGGAGAAGGTCCTCGTCGTACGCCGTACCGGTCAGGACGTCGACTGGGACGACGACGTGGACGTGTGGTGGCACGACGTGGTCGACAACGCCTCGGCCGAGCACACCCCGGAGGCGTTCGACGCCGAGCACCCGCTCTACGTCATGTACACCTCCGGCACGACCGGCAAGCCGAAGGGCATCCTGCACACGACGGGCGGCTACCTGGTCGGCACGTCGTACACCCACTGGGCGGTCTTCGACCTGAAGCCGGAGACCGACGTCTACTGGTGCTCGGCCGACATCGGCTGGGTGACCGGACACTCCTACATGGTCTACGGACCGCTCGCCAACGGCGCGACGCAGGTGATGTACGAGGGCACGCCGGACGCCCCCGAGCGCGGTCGCTGGTGGCAGATCATCCAGGACTACAAGGTCACCATCTTCTACACCGCACCGACGGCGATCCGGTCGTTCATGAAGCAGGGTCGCGAGATCCCGGACCGCTTCGACATGTCGTCCCTGAGGATCCTCGGCTCGGTCGGAGAGCCGATCAACCCGGAGGCGTACGTCTGGTACCGCCACGTCATCGGCGGCGACCGCACCCCCGTGGTCGACACCTGGTGGCAGACCGAGACCGGCATGATCATGATCAGCCCACTGCCGGGCGTGACCCACGGCAAGCCCGGCTCCGCGATGATCCCGATCCCGGGCGTCGCGGCCGACGTGGTGACCGAGGAGGGCGAGTCCGTCCCCAACGGGTCGGGTGGCTACCTCGTGCTGACCGAGCCGTGGCCCTCGATGCTGCGCACGATCTGGGGCGACGACCAGCGCTACAAGGACACCTACTGGTCGCGCTACCCCGCGACCGACGACCGCCCGGGCTGGTACTTCGCCGGCGATGGCGCCAAGAAGGACTCCGACGGCGACCTCTGGGTGCTCGGCCGGGTGGACGACGTCATGAACGTCTCGGGCCACCGGCTCTCCACCACCGAGATCGAGTCGGCACTGGTCTCCCACCCGAAGGTCGCCGAGGCGGCGGTCGTCGGCGCGAAGGACGAGGACACCGGCCAGGCGGTCTGCGCGTTCGTGATCCTGCGCGACGAGGCCGGCGACGGCGGCGCGGACATCGTCGAGGAGCTGCGCAACCACGTGCGCAAGGAGATCGGCGCGATCGCCAAGCCGCGGCAGATCATGATCGTCGCGGAGCTCCCCAAGACCCGGTCCGGCAAGATCATGCGCCGCCTGCTGCGCGACGTCGCCGAGCACCGCGAGGTCGGCGACGTGACCACCCTCGCCGACTCCACGGTGATGGACCTGATCTCCGCCCAGGAGAACGCGGGTTCGGGCGAGGACTGACGTCGAGCCGGCGCCAGTTCACCCGCGAGCCGGCGCCAGTTCACCCGCGGGCCGGCGCAGCGTGCCCCTGCCGGGGTCACCTTGCGCCGGCTCGGCACTAGGGTGGACGCCAGGTGCGCCGGGAAGTCTGGTCGGCATGAAGTCGCCGACCCCTGAAGGATCTCCATGAACACCCCTCCAGCACCGCAGCGCTCCAGGCTCTTCGCCCGCGGCTCGTTCCTCGAGAGCTCGCGGGCCGCCGAGATCCTGCGCGCGGAGACCACCGGCGGGATCCTGCTGCTGGTCGCGGCTGCCATCGCGCTGATCTGGGCCAACAGCCCGATCCGTGAGTCGTACTTCGCGCTCGGCGACAAGGTGGTCGGCCCTCACGTGCTGCACCTCGACCTCTCCCTCGGCGCTTGGGCGTCCGACGGGCTGCTGGCGATCTTCTTCTTCGTCGCGGGCCTGGAGCTCAAGCGGGAGTTCGTGGCCGGGGACCTCCGGGACCCCCGGCGGGCAGCCCTGCCTGTGGTCGCTGCGGTCGGTGGGATGGCGATGCCCGCGGTCGTCTACGTGCTCTGGAACCTCGGCTCCCAGGGCAGTCTCAGCGGGTGGGCGATCCCGACGGCGACCGACATCGCGTTCGCCGTCGCGATCCTGGCCGTCATCAGCACCCATCTGCCCAGCGGTCTGCGGACCTTCCTGCTGACCCTCGCGGTCGTCGACGACCTCCTCGCGATCACCATCATCGCGATCTTCTACACCGACCACCTGAGCCCCGCCCTCCTCCTGCTCGCCCTGGTGCCGATCGCGGCCTTCGGCTTCCTCGCCCAGCGCCGCATCTACCGGGCGTGGCTGTTGCTGCCGCTCGCACTCGTCGCGTGGACGCTCGTGCACGCCTCGGGCGTCCACGCCACCGTCGCCGGCGTACTGCTGGCCTTCACCGTCCCGGTGGTGCGTGCCGACGGGGCGGCCGGGCCGGGTCTCGCCGAGCACCTCGAGCACCTCATCCGCCCGATCTCGGCCGGCTTCGCCGTCCCGGTGTTCGCGTTCTTCGCCGCCGGCGTCTACGTCGGCGGGTTCTCCGGGCTCGCCGACTCGCTCACCGACCCGATCGCGCTGGGCATCGTCTGCGGGCTGGTCGTCGGCAAGGCCGTGGGCATCGCCGGGTCCACCTGGCTGCTCGCGAGATTCACCCGCGCCACGCTCGACGACGAGCTCAGCTGGATCGACGTCGTCGGGATGGCGATCCTGGCCGGCGTCGGCTTCACGGTGTCGCTGCTGATCGGAGAGCTCGCCTTCGGGTCCGGCACCACCGCGGACGACCACGCCAAGGTCGGCGTGCTCGTCGGGTCACTGGTCGCGGCCGTCCTCGCGAGTGCGGTGCTCCGAAGCCGCAACCGGGTCTATCGGCGACTCGGCGAGCTGGAGGAGCGTGACCAGGACCTGGACGGGGTACCGGACGTCTACCAACACGAAGACGAGACCGACTGAGGGTTCTGTAGGGTGACGCGCATGGCGAGCAACCAGGTCCAGGCAGCACCCACCAGCAAGGACGACCCCACCATCGGCCGGTTGGTCCACGACGCCACCCGTGACATCTCGACGCTGGTCCAGAAGGAGATCCAGCTCGCGAAGTCCGAGCTGAAGGTGAGCGCCAAGGCGGGCGGCGTCGGCATCGGCCTCTTCGCAGCGGCCGTCTTCCTGCTGGTCCTCGCGGTGATCATGCTGTCGGTCGCCTTCGCCTACCTCATCAACTGGAACGGCGACGGCCTCGCGCTGCAGTGGGCGTTCCTGATCGTCTTCGGCGTCTACGTGCTGATCGCTGCCCTGCTGGCCTTCCTCGGCCTCCGCAGCGTGAAGAAGGTGCGCGCGCCGGAGCGCGCGATCGAGCAGGGTCGAGAGATTCCCAAGGCGCTCAAGGGCACGAGCTGACGCTTCAGCGGGCGCTGCGGGCCTCAGGGACGCGCGCTGTCAACCGGCGCAGTCGCCGGTGCTGACCTCGTCGGAGCTGGTCTTCCCGGCGGCCGCGGCCTTCGAGACCTGGTTGGCCGTCAGCGCGTAGCCGGTGTCGTGGTCGTTGACCGACGCGGCGAACACCACGCCGACGACGTCGCCGCGCGACGACACGATCGGGCCGCCGGAGTTGCCTGGGCGGATCAGTCCACGCAGCGAGTAGACGTCGCGGATGACGGTGCCGTTGCCGTAGATGTCCGGGGAGCGCAGGCGCTGCTGGGAGCGGATCCGACCGGGCTGGACGTCGTACGGGCCGTCCTCGGGGTAGCCGAGGATGGCGACGTCGTCGCCCGGCCTCGCGGTGTCGTCGAAGTCGAGGGCCTGGGTGTCCCCGCTGTCGAAGGCCAGCACGGCCACGTCGACGTCGGGGTTGTAGTAGACGACGTCGGCGGACAGCGTGCGGTCACCGACCTGGACCTGCGGGTCGTCGACGCCGGCAACGACGTGGGCGTTGGTCATCAGCCGGTTCTGGGCGTAGATGAAGCCGGAGCCCTCGACGCCGCGGCCGCAGTCGTTGCTGCCCCGGATCTTGACGACGCTCACGGCCGCCCGCTCGACGTCGGGGTCGCGCAGCAGGCGCTTGTCGCCGGGGCCGACCTCGACGATCCGCTCCGGCGCGAACGGCTCGAGGTAGCGGGGGAAGAAGCTGGTGCCGACGACGTTGTTGAAGGCCTGGAGCGCACCGTCGGCGGTGTCGGGCAGCGCCTCGTCGACGTGGGCGAGCACCGTGGAGTCGCGGACCAGCGGGGTGATGCTGCCGATCCGCGAGCCGGAGATCGCGACACCCAACGCCCACGCCACCAGCAGGACCGCCACTGCGCTGAGCAGGGCGCCCCCGACGGCATCGACGGCCCGCACCGGCTGCCAGGTGATCCGGTCGCGGATCCGCGACCCGACGAACTGGAAGACCGCCTGGCCCAAGGAGGCCGCCAGGATCACGATGAAGAGCGCACCGAGTGACACCCACATCGACGGGTTCGCGTCGCCGAGCGCGGTCGGCGCGAGCCAGACCCCGAAGAGACCACCGATGAGCAGGCCGGTCGTGGCGAAGGCGCCCGTGATGAAGCCCTGCCAGTAGCCGGAAAGCGCATACGCGACGACGAGCACGACGAGCAGCCAGTCGAGCGGGTTCACCGGTGGCCCCCAGGGCGCTGGTCGTCGTCGATGTCGAGCAGGGCGGTCGCGCGCCGCTCCTGCCCGGTAAACATGTACGCCGGGAGGTCGCGCACCCGCGACTCGTCCCACGCAACGGACCAGCCGAGGAAATCCAGGAGCCGCGCGATGATACCGCCGGTGAAGCCCCAGAGGATGACGTCGTGGTCGGCGCCGATCAGGAAGCCCGGGCTCCGGTAGTCGCCCATCGGCATCCGCACGGTCACCCGGTGGGCGGGGTCGACCAGCTCGGCGATCGGCACGTGGTGGATGGCGTGCACCTCGGCGCGGCTCACCACGGACACCTCCGTGGGCTCGTTCCACCAACCGAGGACGGGTGTGACGGCGAAGTTGCTGGGCGGCAGCCACAGCTCGGGGAGCCGGCCGAAGACCGTGACGGAGCTCGGCGCGACCCCGACCTCCTCCTCCGCCTCACGCAGCGCAGCCTCGACCACGTCCTCCCCCGCGTCCAGCGACCCGCCGGGGAAGGAGACCTGACCCGGGTGCGATCGCATGTCGTGAGCGCGCTCGGTGAGCAACAGCTCAGGGCCCATGGGCCCCTCGCCGAAGAGCATGAGCACGGCGCCGCGACGCGCATCGCCGCCAGGAGGGGGCACGAACCGGGTCAGGTCGGAGGCCTCGATCTCGCGAGCCGCCTGCTCGACCGGCCGCAGCCACTCGGGGAGGTGCACCCCCGGGTCCGGAGTGGTCACAGGCTGACTCCGAGGTTCTTCTCGACCAGGGCGACCAGGTCGTCGGCGCTCTCGACCCGGCCGAGCTCGAGGGTGACCGTGCCGTCCGCGGCGACGAACGCGAACGACGGCACCGCCATCCGAGCCGCGAACGGCGGCTTCGCCTGCAGGTCGCCCTGGGTGTCGGCGAGCAGCGGGTAGGTGACCCCGGACCTCTTCGCCAGGTCGAACGCGGCCGCCGTCTGGGGGTCCTGGTAGTCGATGCCGATGACGGGGACCTGGTCGCCGTACCTCTCGTAGAAGTCGGCGATCTCGGGCATCTCCTTGACGCACGGTCCGCACCAGGACGCCCAGAGGTTGACCACGAGCGGGCCGCGGAGGCTGGCGAGGTCGACGTCCTCGCC
Organism: uncultured Actinomycetota bacterium; assembly: GCA_963717855.1. Taxonomy (GTDB): domain Bacteria; phylum Actinomycetota; class Actinomycetes; order Propionibacteriales; family Nocardioidaceae; genus Nocardioides. Next base: position 55,124 of record CAVQXF010000005.1, read on the forward strand.
GCCTCCCAGGCACGGCAGCGTGACGTCGGGGAGGCCACCGTCGACCGGATCGGCGGTGCCCGGCACGCAGGGCTCGACGCCTGCGTCTGCCTTGAGCGCGCGCAGCGCGGGGGTGTCGACGTCGATCTTGGCCGCCCCGGGAGACGGCACGTCGTCGCTGCCGCACCCCGCCACGAGTCCGGACAGGACGAGCAGGGCCGCGACCAGCGCGGCCCGCGTCGAACCGGTCATGCTCGGCCCTCGGTCTTGACGAGCTTGGCCGCCGTCTCGGGGTCGGTCGGGCCCTCGCCGTACGCCGGGCACCACTTCGCGATCGTGCACGCGCCGCACGCAGGCTTCTGCTTGTGGCAGACGCGGCGACCGTGCCAGATCAGGTGGTGGCTGAGCATGGTCCAGTCGCGCTTCTCGAAGAGGGCGCCGACGGCGTGCTCGGCCTTGACCGGGTCGGTCTCCTCGGTCCAGCCGAACCGGCGCGCCAACCGGCCGAAGTGGGTGTCGACGGTGATGCCGGGGATGCCGAAGGCGTTGCCGAGCACGACGTTGGCGGTCTTGCGCCCGACGCCCGGCAGCTTGATCAGGTCGTCGAGCCGGGGCGGCACCTGCCCGCCGTGGTCCTCGACCAGGGCGGCGCTCAGCTTCAGCAGCGACTCGGTCTTGGCCCGGAAGAATCCCAGCGGACCGATGATCCCCTCGAGCGTGGCCCGGTCAGCGGCCGCCATCGCCTGCGGGTCCGGGTAGGCGGCGAACAGCGTCGGCCGCACCGCGTTGACCCGCTTGTCGGTGGTCTGGGCCGACAGCACCGTGACGACCAGCAACTGGAAGGGATCGTCGAAGTCCAGCTCGCACTTCGCGTCCGGATAGGTCTCGGCCAGGACCCGGTCGATCCGCCGCGCGCGACGTACCAGACCGGTGTGGGTCTCGGCGGCGGGCACTGGCACGGCGCAAGCGTACGGCGCGGCGCGGACACTGCCGATTCGGCCGCCCGGTCCCGACCCGACGAGGTGTGGCCCGACTTGCGGACACCGCTGCACCCTGTGAGGTTTGCCACTGGTTAGGATCAGCGAGGAACCCGTGCGTTTGCGGGTCATCGGTCACAAGGAGGATCCGTGGACAACGACGTACTGCGTCAGGCTCCGCTCTTCAGCGCACTCGACGACGAGGCCGCCACCGCACTGCGCGGCTCGATGGCCGAGAGCCGGCTGCGGCGCGGCGACGTGCTGTTCCACGAGGGCGACTCCGGCGACAAGCTCTACGTCGTGCTCGACGGCAAGGTGAAGCTCGGCCGCACCTCGGCGGACGGCCGCGAGAACCTGCTGGCGATCCTCGGCCCTGGCCAGATGTTCGGCGAGCTCTCGCTCTTCGACCCGGGCCCGCGCTCGGCGACCGTCACCGCCGTGACCGACGCGACCTTCGCCTCCCTCTCCCACGAGGACCTGCTGCGCTGGCTCGAGGGCCGCCCGGTCGTCGCCCGCGGCCTGCTCGCCCAGCTCGCCGGTCGCCTGCGCAAGGCCAACGACGTGGTCGCCGACCTGGTCTTCTCCGACGTGCCCGGCCGGGTCGCCAAGGCGCTGCTCGACCTCGCCGACCGCTTCGGCCGCACCGCCGACGACGGCGTGCACGTGCACCACGACCTCACCCAGGAGGAGCTGGCCCAGCTGGTCGGCGCCTCCCGCGAGACCGTCAACAAGGCGCTCGCCGACTTCGCCTCGCGCGGCTGGCTGCGCCTCGAGCCGCGCTCGGTCGTGATCATGGACGTCGAGCGGCTGGGCAAGCGGGCCCGCTGAGCCGGGTCGTCGCCTGAGAAGTTCGCGCCCACTGACCCCCGCACCACAGCTCCGCAGCGTCATCAGGGGTGAGAGGGGGCCAGGTGCCGCAGACGACGTACGACGAGGACGCATTCCGCGCGTTCGTGCTGGCGCGCACGCCCGCCCTGTCACGTACGGCGTACCTCCTCACCGGGGACGCCCACCTGGCCGAGGATCTCGTGCAGACGGCGCTGTTCAAGGCGGCGAAGAGCTGGGGCCGCATCCAGGGCGACCCGGAGCCCTACGTTCGGCGCATCCTCTATACCCAGAACATCTCGTGGTGGCGCAGCCGCAGGCACGTCCGGGAGCACCAGCTCGGGACGTACGACGTGCCCGCGCCGGACCGTGACGCCGACCTGCGGCTCAGCCTCGAGCAGGCCCTCGCCAGGCTGACCACCCGACAGCGGACCGTGCTCGTGCTGCGCTACTTCGAGGACCTCACCGAGACCCAGACCGCGAGCACCCTCGGGATCGGGGCCGGAACGGTCAAGTCGATCAGCCGTCAGGCCCTCGCCAGGCTCCGCACCCTCGCCCCCGATCTCGCCGAGCACGTGGGAGACCACTCATGAACCTCCAGGACGAGCTGCAGCGGATCGCCGATCGAGCCCCGGTCGCCGACGTCCCCGACGACACCTGGGGCCGGGCCAGGCGAGCCCGTCGCCGGCACCGGGTCGCCGCTGTCGTCGCCGTCGCGGCCGTGGCCGTCCTGGCAGTCGGGCTCACCGGCCTCGTGCGCAGCCAGGTCGAGCCCCAGGTGACGAGCGGGGTCGGCGCGCTGCCGGCCCAGCTCTGGTACGTCCAGGCTGCTGACGACGTCGATCCGGCCCCGGATCTTGCCGTCGGGCCGGTCGCAGCCGCGTTCGTCGCGGACACCAGCGCCGGCGCCCAGCAGGTCGTCGCGGTCGGTGCGCGCGACGGGGCCTACCGGACGCTCGAGCTGCCGGAGTTCAACGGTCTCGACCTCCTCGGCGCGGGGCAGTTCCTTTCTCTGTCGCCTGACGGCTCCCGGCTCGCCTACGGCTGGGCCGGCCAGGCCCCCGCCTCGGGCCCGACCCCGTCGGGCGTGCGGATCGTCGATCTCACCGACGGCACCGTCCGGTCGATCAGCCTCAGCGACGGCCAGGGGGTCCTGGTCACCCGCATGGTGTGGTCCCCCGATGGTCGGTGGTTGGCCTGGTCCGGCCAGGTCGCGACCGAGTGGAGCCAGCGCAGCCGGTCCTTCGGCGCACAGGAGGCCGCCGGCCTGGTCACCCCCGGCAGCACGACGAGCACCGCGTTGCCGCCCAACCGCGACCCCGACCGGGTGCGCCAGTACGCCGTTGGTGACGACGGCACCGTCGCCATCCTCGACCCGAACCGCATCGCCTGGTGGCGAGACGGCGAGGTCGTCGCCGAGCAGGCGGTCCGGGAGGGGGTCGAACCGGACACGACCTTCTCCAGCCAGGCCGTCGTCGACGGCAACGACGTCGTCGACCTGCGGCTGCCGAACGCCGACAACGAGCGCGCCGCCGTCCCGACGGTCCTCGAGCACGTCGAGGACCGTCCCGAGGCCGCGACCGGCGCCCAGCTGTCCGCCAGGTTCCGCAGCGCCTCTCCTCTCGGGTTCGACGGCCACGCACCGGTCGTCGAGACCCCGGCCACGGATGACCAGAACCCGTCGGTCTGGCGGATCCGCGTCTCGGAAGGCGCGACGACCTATGACCGGATGGTCTCCGAGATGGACGGTCCGCTGGAAGAGCTCACGGTGGCCGTGGCCCTCCCCGTCAGCGACGACGTCACGGCACCGGACTGGGCCGACACGACGAGCTACGGCCGGTGGTGGATCGGCCTGGTCGCCGGACTCGCGGTCTGTACGGCATGGGCTCTCCGACGCCGCTACCGGGCGGCCAGGTAGGCCAGCTGCGCGCGCACCGACAGCTCGGCGGGGACCCACAGCGACTCGTCGACGTCGGCGTAGACCACCTCCACGACCTGCCGCGGCAGCGCCTCGTCCTCGGCCAGCTCGGCCGTGAGAGGTACGCCGAGCTCGTCCAGCGCCCGCTCGACCTGCGCCAACCGGTCACGCCGGTGGGCCAGGTAGAAGTCCAGCACGCCGAGGGCGTCGTCCAGCACCGGGCCGTGAGCGGGCCACAGCGTGTGCACCTCACCGGAGAGCACGAGGGAGCGCATCCGCGAGATCGAGTCGAAGTACGGGCCGAGCTGGCCGTCGGGATGCGCCACGACCGTCGTCCCCCGCCCCAGGACCATGTCGCCGGTCAGCAGCGCGCCATCGCCCGGCAGCACCAGCGAGATCGAGTCCGCGGTGTGGCCCGGCGTCGTGAGCACCCGGACCGTGAGCCCGTCGACCACGATGTCCTCGCCATCCACGATCGGGTCGGCATCCACGCACAGCGCCGGATCCAGTGCGCGTACGGCGCAGCCCTTGCGGGAGGCGAACTCCGCGGCCACCTCGGCGTGGTCGAAGTGGTGGTGGGTCAGCAGCACCAGTCCGACGTCTCCGAGCTCGGCGGTCAGCCGGTCGAGGTGGCCGTCCTCGATCGGACCCGGGTCCACCACGATCGACGCAGACGCGCCAGGCTCCCTGCAGCACCCAGGTGTTGGTGCCGTCGAGCGTCATCATCCCGGGGTTGGGCGCGAGGAGGCAGCGACCGCGATCCCCGAAGGTGCCGCCCGACCAGGCGTTCACGGGCGGCGGCGAGCCGCCACGAGCGGCCGCAGCCGGTCGGGCATCGACAGCGTCCAGCCCTCACCCAGCGGCTCGACCGACGGCGTGAACATCTCCACCGAGCGCGACGCGGCCACCGCGAGCACCTCGTCCGGGGACGCGTGCTCGCCGACCTCCATCGAGGTGAGGTACGTCGGCGGCATCAGCGCCAGCTCGCCGGCGTCGGCCTGCTCGGCCGCGACCCGGGCCGGGATCCAGTCCACCGACGACGACTCGGTCGACACGTCGCGGGTCACCTGGCCCACCGGCAGCGAGGCGACGAAGAACCAGGTGCGGTAGCGCTTCGGCTCGAAGATCGGCGTCAGCCAGGCGTCCCAGACACCGAGCAGGTCGGTGCGCAGCACCAGCCCGCGACGGTTGAGGAAGTCGGTCAGCGACAGCTCGCGCGACTCCAGGGCGACCCGGTCGGCCTCCCAGTCGTCGGCGGTCGTGTCGGCGACTACGTTGGACCCCGACGTCCCGGCGAGCAGCACGCCGGACTCCTCGAAGGTCTCGCGCACGGCGGCGCACACCAGCGCCCGCGCGGTCTCCTCGTCACAGCCGAGCCGGGTGGCCCAGTCCGCCGGGGACGGGCCCGCCCACGCGACGGTCGCGTCGAAGTCGCGCTTGTCGACGCCCCCACCGGGGTAGACGCACATGCCCCCGGCGAAGTCCATCGAGACCTGACGGCGCAGGAAGTAGAGCTCCGGCCCGAGGGCCGAGGGCCGCATCAGGATCACCGTCGCCGCGTTGCGCGGCTCGGCAGGCGCCTGTCGCCCCTCCTCGAACTCGCGGGCGACGTCGACCAGCTTGTCCGGCAGCGGCACCGGCGGGAGCGGGATCCTCACGCCGGCCGGCTCACTGCGAGACCCGTACGACGATCTCCACCTCGACCGGCGCATCGAGCGGCAGCACGGGTACGCCGACGGCCGAGCGCGCGTGGATGCCGGCGTCGCCGAAGACCTGACCGAGCAGCTCCGAAGCGCCGTTCGCGACCTGCGGCTGGCCGGTGAAGTCGGGTGTGGAGGCCACGAACGCAACGACCTTCACGACCTGCACCACGCGGTCGAGGTCGCCGACGACCGACTTCACTGCGGCGATCGCGTTGAGCGCGCACTGCTGCGCGCACGCCTTCGCCTCCTCCGGGCCGATCTCCCCGCCGACCTTGCCGGTGTACATCAGCTCGCCGTTCTTCATCGGGAGCTGACCGGACGTGAAGACCAGATCGCCGGAGACGACCGCCGGGACGTAGACCGCGACCGGGGTGGGGACCTCGGGCACGGACAGGTCGAGCTCGGCCAACCGCTCCTCGGGGGCGCTCATTCGACGGGCCGCTTGAAGTAGCCGACCAGGTTCTCCGGGTTCATGCCGGGGGCGACCTGCACCAGCTCCCACCCATCGGCCCCGAAGTTGTCCAAGATCTGCTTGGCCGCGTGCGTGAGGATCGGCGCGGTCAGGTACTCCCACTTCGTCATGTCCGGCACCCTACTCGGGCGTCACCGGAGCCCGACGTACGGCGCCAGCACCTTCCTGATCTCGTCGACCGCGAGCGCCACGAAGAGGACCGCGCACAGCAGCATCAGGCCGTCGGAGAGCCAGCCGTTGCGCCATCCATCGGCGGATCACGCCTCGAAGGCGCAGAACTCGTTGCCCTCCGGGTCGGCCAGCACGGTCCAGCCGATCTCCTCGTCGCGGGCGCGGACGACGGTGGCGCCGTACGCCGTGAGCAGGTCGACGTCGGGTGTGTCGACGTCCCAGTGGATCCGGTTCTTGATCGTCTTCGGCTCCGGAACCGGCTCGAAGACCAGGAACTCGAACGGTGCGCCCGGGATCGCTTCGACGGACTCACCGTCACCGCCGTCCTCGAGCCGTCCGCCGAGGACCTCGGCCCACCACGCCGCCAGCGCTCGCGTGTCGTGTGCGTCGACCACGACCTCGTAGAGCCGCCGCGCCGGGACCTCCTCACGGGGAAAGGCGCACAGCTCGCCGCCCTCCGGATCCCGCAGGACCTGCCAGCGGAAGGAAACGAGGTCCACAGGTGTCGCACCGAGGGCGAGCAGGTCGTCGACGGACTCGACGTGCACATCGAGGTGGACCCGTTGCTTGACGCTCACCGGCTCGGGCACCTGCGCGAGCCACACCGTCGACTGCGGTGTCGGGCCCACCAGCTGGACCATGTCGCGGTCACGCCGAGCGATCTCGAGATCGAGAGCCGCGGCCCAGAAGGGGCCGAGCAGCAGCGGGTCGACAGCGTCGATGCTGAGGTCCTTGAAGGAGGCGAGCGGAGGAGTCACGCGCACCATCATGTCGAACTCGATTGACCTCAAGCCGGGTTGAAGTCCTACCGTCGAGCGGTGACCGTCACGTCCCCACGACCGGCGCAGGCCCGCCTCCGCCTGCTCTCCCCGACGTACGCCGCCACGACCATCGGCATGTTCGCGCTGGTCGCGTTCGCGGCGTTCGAGGCGACGGCGGTCACGACGGTGATGCCGACCGTCGCCCGGGAGCTGGACGGCATCGGTCTCTACGCCCTCTCCTTCGCGGCGCCGCTCGCGAGCGGGGTGGTCGGGATGGTCGCCGCCGGCACCCGCGCCGACCGACGCGGACCGGTCGGTCCGCTGTTCGTGGCCCTGGTCGTGTTCGCGTTGGGACTCGTCGTCTGCGGCACCGCACCGACGATGGAGGTCCTGGTCGCCGGCCGGGTGCTCCAGGGACTCGGCGGCGGCGCGATGACCGTCTGCCTGTACGTCGTCGTGGGGCTGGTCTTCCCCACCGTCCTGCAGCCGGCCGTGTTCGCGAGCTTCGCTGCCGCCTGGGTGCTGCCGTCGCTCTTCGGCCCCGCCCTGGCGGCGTTCGTGGCGCACGCCGTCGGCTGGCGCTGGGTCTTCCTCGGCGTCGTCGCGCTGGTCGCCGCCTCGACCCTGCTGATCGCGCCCGCGCTGCGCGGACTGGTGCCGCACGACGGCGCCGCGGAGCCGTCGCGGGCGCGGCTGGCCTGGGCTGTCGTCGGCGCCATCGCGGTGCTCGCACTCGAGCTGCTCGGGTCGCGCGAGGGCGCCATCGGCCTGGTCGCCGTCATCGCCCTGGCCGTCGTCGTGCTCTCACTGCGGCGCCTGCTGCCGGCCGGTGCCCTGCTGGCTCGGCGCGGGCTGCCTGCGGTCGTCGGCACCCGCGGGCTGCTGAGCGCGTCGTTCTTCTGCGCCGAGGCCTACATCGTCTTCGTGCTCCAGGACCGCTGGGGCCTCACCCCCGGCACCGCCGGCCTCGCCCTCACGGCCGTCGGGGTCGTCTGGGCCGGCTCCAGCCAGGTGCAGGCCCGGCTCGGCGACCGGGTGTCCGACGTGAGCGCGATGCGCTGGGGCACCGCCCTCGTGCTCCTCGGCACCGCGGCGCTCACCCTGGTCGTCGTCGGGCACGGCGCCCCGGCGCTCGCGATGGCGGCGTACGTCCTCGCCGGCGCCGGCATGGGCTTCGGCTACCCCCGCACCGGCGTGGCCATGCTCGCGGCCTCCACCGACGTCGACCGCGGCTTCAACTCCTCGGCCCTCTCGATCGCCGACTCCCTCGGCGGTGCGCTCTCGCTCTCGCTGTCAGGCATCGTCTTCGGGGTGGCGACGCGGGCCGGGGCGGACCCCTTCGTGTCGGTGTTCGTCCTGGCCACCGGTATCGCCGTGCTCGGCGTCGTCACGGCGTCCCGGACGGCGGCGACACCGACGCCGGTCGGCTGAGCGCTGCGCCAGCGGTCTCACCGCGAGCGCAGGCACGCCACGGTGCGGCGGCGCGCTGGCAGGATGCGGCTCCGACGTTCGGAGGCGGCATGGACTGGCAGCGGGACCTGGTGGGGCTGCTGGTCGGCTTCGTGCTGGCCGCGGTGACGACGCCGGTCGGCGTCTCGGGTGCCGTCTTCCTGCTCCCCGTCCAGCTCTCGGTGCTCCACGTGCCGAACCCGCGGGTGACCCCGACCAACCTGCTGTTCAACGTCATCTCCGGCCCGGGAGGTCTGGCGCGCTACCGCCGCCGCGGCCAGTTCGACCGCACCCTCACGCTCCAGCTGCTCGCCGGGTCGGTCCCCGGAGTCGTCCTCGGCGCCGTCATCCGGGTGTACGTCGTCGCCGACCCGGACGTCTTCCGGCTGCTCGCCGCCGCCGTGCTCGCTCCGGTCGGGCTGTTCATCCTCCGCAAGCCCGCCCCCGGCTCGATCGAGCGCCGCCTCTCGCCGCTCACCGTCCGCGCGCTGGCGTTCACGATCGGGATCGTGGGCGGCGTCTACGGGATCGGCGGCGGCTCGATCCTCGGGCCGATCCTCGTCGGCACCGGGATGGCGGTCGCCACGGTGGCCCCCGCCGCCCTGTTCTCCACCTGGGTGACCTCGCTGGTCGGGGTCGCGACGTACGCCGTGATCTCGCTGGATGCCATCGGGCCGATCTCCCCGGACTGGTCGCTCGGCGTCGCCACCGGCCTCGGCGGTCTGGCCGGCGGCTGGCTCGGAGCCTCGCTGCAGCCGCGGCTCCCGGAGCGAGCGCTCCGGACGCTGCTCGGCGTGCTCGCCCTCGGGCTGGCGATGCTCTACCTGGTCCAAGTGCTCGGTGCGCGGTAGGCAGCGCGGATCAGCTGCTCCGCTCTGCTACACCGCGCAGCAACGCGACCTGTCTGTTGTGCAGCGACCGGACGTGTGCCATGACGGCGGTGGCGGCGCTGGCGACGGTGCAGAGGACGGCCAGGCCCAGCATGACCGGCACCCCGAGCGTCGGGTCGACCGTCGTGGTGCAGCCGTCGCCGCAGTTGGTGGAGAACCCTTCGTCGAAGAGGTTGGCGAAGATCAGCCACGCGCCGATGGCCAGTGCGAGGAAAAGGAGGCTGGCGCCGGCGAGGTGGACCACCTTCGCCGACTCCTCTTCCGGGGAGACGTACTCAGTCATCGTGGCTCCTCTGATGGGTGTCTCTCAGCCCGAGATGAGCTCGGGCTCGGTCTTCTCGCGGACCTCGTCCTCGGTGACACCGGGCGCGAGCTCGACGAGCCTCAGCCCCTCAGGGGTGATGTCGATGACGCACAGGTCGGTGATGATCCGCTGGACGCAGCCGCGACCGGTGTAGGGCAGCGAGCACTCGTCGACGATCTTGTAGGAGCCGTCCTTGGCGACGTGCTCCATCAGCACGATGACCCGCTTGGCACCGTTGACGAGGTCCATCGCCCCGCCCATGCCCTTGACCATCTTGCCGGGGATCATCCAGTTCGCGATGTCACCGGACCTCGAGACCTGCATCGCTCCGAGGATCGCGGCGTCGATCTTGCCGCCGCGGATCATCCCGAACGACGTCGCCGAGTCGAAGATCGACGCTCCCGGTCGCAGGGTCACGGTCTCCTTGCCGGCGTTGATCAGGTCGGCGTCGACCGCCTCCTCACTCGGGTAGGCGCCGGTGCCGAGCACGCCGTTCTCCGACTGCAGCACCAGCTCCACGTCGTCAGCGACGTAGTTGGGCACCAGCGTCGGCAGCCCGATCCCGAGGTTGACGTACGACCCGTCGCTCAGCTCCGAGGCCGCGCGCGCGGCCATCTCCTCACGCGACCAGCTCACGACGCCCCCCCCACACGGACAGTCCTCTTCTCGATCCGCTTGTCCGCAGCCTGCTCCGGGGTCAGCCCGACCACTCGGTGCACGAACACCCCCGGGGTGTGCACCTGGGCCGGGTCGATCTCGCCGGGCTCCACGAGCTCCTCGACCTCCGCGATCGTCACCCGCCCGCACATCGCGGCCAGGTTGTTGAAGTTGCCCGCCGACTCGCGATAGACGAGGTTGCCGTGCCGGTCGCCCTTCCAGGCCCGCACCAGCCCGAAGTCCGCCACGATCGCCCGCTCCAGCACGAACTCCCTGTCGCCCTCCGGCGTCTCGAAGACCTGCGTCTGCTTGGCCGGTGAGGACACGACCACGTTGCCGGCGTCGTCGTACTTCCACGGAAGCCCGCCGTCCGCGACCTGGGTCCCGACGCCGGTGCCGGTGAAGAAGGCCGCGATCCCGGTGCCACCCGCGCGCATCCGCTCCGCGAGCGTGCCCTGCGGGGTCAGCTCGACCTCGAGCTCACCGGACAGGTACTGCCGGGCGAACTCCTTGTTCTCCCCGACGTAGGACGACACCATCCGCCGGATCCGCTTCTGGGCGAGCAGCAGCCCCAGACCCCAGTCGTCGACACCGCAGTTGTTCGACACCGCCTCGAGGTCGGTCGTCCCGGCCTCGAGCAGCGCCTGGATCAACACCGACGGGATGCCACACAGACCGAACCCGCCGACCGACAGCGTCGCGCCGTCCGGAATGTCTGCGACCGCCTCTGCGGCGGACGTCACCACCTTGTCCACGAACCTTCGCCTCCTGGGGATGTGACCTGCCTCGCGATGGAGTTTAGGGGTGCCGGTCGGTTGGCTACTGTCGGTCCATGTCCGCGCCGAGCACTGCCGACTGGTCACGCGTGCAGCTGCACGTCGTGTCCGGCAAGGGCGGCACCGGCAAGTCGACGGTGGCCGCCGCCCTCGCACTGGGCCTCGCCTCCCACGGCAAGCAGGTGCTCCTCTGCGAGGCCGAGGGTCGCCAGGGCATCGCCCGGATGTTCGACGTCGACCCCCTGCCGTACGCCGAGCGCCGGATCGCCACCGGGCTGCGTCACGACGGCCGCGCGCCCGGCGTCGTGCACGCCCTGCACATCGACGCCGAGTCCGCGCTGCTCGAGTACCTCGCCATGTACTACAAGCTCGGCCGCGCGGGCCGGGCCCTCGACCGCTTCGGCGTGATCGAGTTCGCGACCACCATCGCGCCCGGCGTACGCGACGTGCTGCTCACCGGCAAGGTCTTCGAGGCGGTGCAGCGCAACAGCCGGAACAAGTCCGCGATCCAGTACGACGCGGTCGTGCTGGACGCCCCGCCGACCGGTCGGATCACCCAGTTCCTCAACGTCAACGACGAGCTCGCGGGGCTGGCCAAGGTCGGTCCGATCAAGAGCCAGTCCGACACCGTCATGACGCTCTTCCGCTCCCCGCGCACCGCCGTCCACCTGGTGACCGTCCTCGAGGAGATGCCGGTGCAGGAGACGGGCGACGGCATCGCGAGCCTGGTCGAGGCCGGGCTCCCGGTCGGTGGGGTGATCGTCAACCAGGTGCGTCCGCGCGACCTCGACGCGGACGACCTCGAGGCGGCCCTCGCCGGCCGCCTCGACACCGCCCGGCTGACCGCCGACCTCAAGGAGGTCGGCGTCGACCTCGACGAGAGCCTGGTCGACGGTCTGGTCGCCGAGGCTCACGACCACGCCGTACGCCGCGCGCTCGAAGACGCCCAGCGCGAGGTCGTCGCCGGGCTCGGCCGGCCGACCTACGAGCTCCCCCGGCTGCCGGGCGGCGTCGACCTCGGTGGGCTCTACGAGCTCGCCGCCACCCTCAAGCACCAAGGCCTCGCATGAGCGACCTCGCATGAAGTCCCGTCCCCGCGTCGGCCCGCTCGCCGGCCGACCCGGCCCCGCGCCCGAGATGGACGTCGACGCGCTGATCGACGACCGCGGCATCGGCATCATCGTGTGCTGCGGCGCCGGTGGCGTCGGCAAGACGACGACCTCGGCGGCCCTGGCACTGCGCGCCGCCGAGCGCGGTCGCCGCGTCGTGGTGCTCACGATCGACCCGGCGAAGCGGCTCGCCCAGTCGATGGGGATCGAGCAGCTCGACAACACCCCGCGCCCGGTCACCGGGCTGCGCACCAACGGCAAGGGCAACCGTCGCGGTGGTGGGCTCGACGCGATGATGCTCGACATGAAGCGCACCTTCGACGAGGTGGTGGAGAGCCAGGCGGCTCCCGACAAGACGCGCCAGATCCTGGACAACCCCTTCTACATCGCGTTGTCGAGCTCGTTCTCCGGCACCCAGGAGTACATGGCGATGGAGAAGCTGGGGCAGATCCACGCCGATGCGCAACGCGACGGCACCTACGACCTGATCGTCGTGGACACCCCGCCGTCGCGCTCGGCGCTGGACTTCCTCGACGCCCCCGAGCGGCTCTCGAGCTTCCTCGACGGACGGTTCATCCGTCTGCTGCTCACCCCCGCGAAGGGCCCGGCGCGGATGATGACGGCCGGCCTCGGACTGATCACGGGGGCTCTCAACAAGATCCTGGGCACCCAGGTGCTGCGCGACATGCAGACCTTCGTCGCCGCCTTCGACACCCTCTTCGGGGGGTTCCGGCAGCGCGCTCAGAAGACCTTCGAGCTGCTGCAGGCGAACGGTACGGCGTTCCTGGTCGTGGCCGCGCCCGAGCCCGACGCGCTGCGCGAGGCGGCGTACTTCGTCGAACGGCTCGGCGAGGACGACATGCCCCTCGCGGGCCTGATCGTCAACCGCGCCAGCCCCGAGCCGCGGGGCATCGTGTCCGCCGACGAGGCGATGGCGGCCGCGGCCCGGCTGCGCCAGCACGACCCGGACTCGCTGACCGCGGGCCTGCTCCGGCTGCACGCCGACCAGTCCCGCATCGTCGAGCGCGAGACCCTGCTGCGCGACCGCTTCGCCGCCGCGCACCCGCAGGTGCCCACAGCAGTCGTGCCGGCTCTGCCCGGCGACGTGCACGACCTCACCGGACTACGCCGGGTCGGCGAGCTGCTGGCTGGCGCCTAGGCGCCAGCCGGTGCCGTCAGGTCAGACCGTGACGGACGGCGTGAGAGTGCCGTCCTTCGCGCGTGCCGCCTCGAGCACGGAGCGCCACGAGGAGTTCGGACGACGACGCAGCAGCGCACGGCGCTCCCGCTCGGTCATCCCTCCCCAGACGCCCCACTCGATCTGGTTGTCGAGCGCCTCAGCAAGGCACTCGGTCCGCACCGGGCAGGAGGCACAAAGCTGCTTCGCCTTGTTCTGCTCCGCGCCACGAACGAACAGCTGGTCCGGTTGCGACTCGCGGCATGCCGCCGCGCTCGCCCAATCTTCAACCCACATAAGTGATGTCCCCACATCGACCCGAGATAGCTAGCGTCCCCATGACGCCTACCCGGGATGGTTCCCCTCGTTGAGAAAGTTAAGGACTACGCGCGCAGCAAAACAGACCAATTAAGGTCAGATCGTCTAGTCCATTCGGACTAGTCCACCCGCGCCAAGTGGGGTGAGCCGAGGAATCGGGGTCTCTTCAACGGGTCCCGTATCCTCGAAACCATGTCCGTCCCGCGCGACGAGCGCCTCACTGCCGGCCGCATCGCCTCCCATCTGGTGGTGATGGTGGCGGTTGCTGCGCTGCTCGGAGTTGTCGTTGCCGGCCTGGCGATCCCGTTCGCCGGAGTGATGGGCGTCGGAGCCCGCAACACCGCCGAGGCGATGGACAGCCTGCCCGCCGAGCTCGAGACGACTCCTCTGCCGCAGCGGACCCGGCTGCTCGACTCCTCCGGCGACACGATCGCCACCTTCTACGACGAGAACCGGGTCAACGTATCGCTCGACCAGATCTCGAAGACGATGATCGAGTCGATCGTCTCGATCGAGGACTCGCGGTTCTACCAGCACGGCGCACTCGACCTCAAGGGCACGGTCCGCGCGCTCGTCACCAACCAGGCCAACGACGGTGTCGTCCAGGGTGGGTCGTCGATCACCCAGCAGATGGTCAAGCTGACCCTGCAGACGCAGGCGAAGACCAAGGAGGAGCGGGCCGCCGCGACCGAGGGGACCTACGCCCGCAAGCTCCGCGAGCTCCGCTACGCCATCGCCATGGAGCAGCGCCACTCCAAGGACTGGATCCTGGAGCGCTACCTCAACATCGCCTACTTCGGTGACGGCACCTATGGCGTGCAGTCGGCCGCGCGCCACTACTTCGGCGTCAACGCCAAGAAGCTCAACCTGCGGCAGTCCGCGATGCTCGCCGGCCTGGTGAAGAACCCCACCGGCTACGACCCGACCAACTCCCCGGACCGCGCGCTCGCGCGACGCAACGTGGTGCTCGACCGGATGGCCCAGCTCAACGTCATCACCCGCGAGCAGGCGGAGAAGACCAAGCAGTCCAAGCTCGGCCTCCGCGTCGTCAACGCCAAGAACGGCTGCTGGTTCTCCCGCGCCCCGTTCTTCTGCGACTACGCCTGGAACTACCTGCTCGACGACCCGGCACTCGGCGACACGGTCGCGCAGCGCCGACAGCTGCTCAAGTCCGGCGGTCTGACGATCCGGTCCACGATCGACCTCAAGGACCAGAAGGCGGCCGAGGAGGCCGTCACCAGCCACGTCGACCGCCGCGACCAGGCTGTCGGTGCGATCGCGATGGTCGAGCCCCTGACCGGCGACGTGAAGGCCATCGCGCAGTCGCGCCCCATGGGCCGCAGCGAGAAGAAGGGCCAGACCTTCCTCAACTACTCGGTGCCCACGAAGTACGGCGACTCCGCCGGCTTCCAGGCCGGATCGACGTTCAAGCCGTTCGTCCTCGCCGCCGCGCTCGAGGAGGGCATCCCGCTCACCACGAACTTCAACGCGCCACGATCGATGCAGATCGACACCGCCGACTTCGCGAACTGCCCGGGCCAGCCCGGCTTCGTCGGAGACTGGGACGTCTCGAGCTCGACGACGTCGGGCAACATGGACCTCTACCGCGGCACGCGCGAGTCGGTCAACACGTTCTACGCCATGCTCGAGCGCGCGACCGGGGTCTGCAAGCCGTTCAAGATCGCCCAGTCCCTGGGCGTCGAGCTCACCTTCGCGAAGGGTGACAAGACCCACCAGCCCGAGCGCGTCCCGACCTTCGTGCTCGGCATCGCCAGCGCCAGCCCGCTCGAGATGGCCGAGGCGTACGCGACCTTCGCCGGTCGCGGCCTGCACTGCGACTCGCGCCCGGTGACCTCGATCCAGGACTCGTCGGGCCGCGTGCTGAAGCGCTACGGCAAGGCCTGCCAGCAGGCGCTGCCGAAGTCGACCGCCGACGGCATCAACGACGTGCTGCGCGGCGTCCAGGAGCCGGGCGGTTTCGGCTACGACATCGGCCGCACCGGCCTGGACGTGCCCTCAGCCGGCAAGACCGGCACCACCACCGACGGCAAGTCCGTCTGGTACGTCGGCTACACCGCCCAGCTCGCGACCGCGGCCATGATCGCCGGTGCGAGCAAGGACGGCGGCAGGCCGATCCCCCTCGGCGGCCAGACGATCCACGGCTCCTACATCTCCGACTCCCAGATCTCCGGCTCCGGCTTCGCCGGTCCGATGTGGGCTCAGGCCATGCAGGCGATCCAGAGCAGGTTCGACCCGATCGACTTCGTCGAGCCGACCAACGAGAGCGTCAACGGCATCCCGACCACGGTCCCGTCGGTCTCGGGCATGAGCGTCGACTCCGCGATGAGCACCCTCAAGCAGGCCGGCTTCAACCCGATCGACGGTGGCACGACCAACTCGGGCAACCCGGCCGGCACGGTCGCCTACACCAGCCCGTCCGGTGGGTCGACGGCCGCGAAGGGCTCGGTCATCACGGTCTACGAGTCCAACGGGATCAGCCCGCCCAAGAAGCACAACGGCAAGGGCAAGGGCAAGGGCAAAGGCAAGGGCAAGCCCGGCGGCGGACGCGGCGGACGCTGAGCGAGCCCCGGGGCCTCAGGCCCCCAGCTGGCGGCGTACCTCCGCCGCGACCGCACCACCGTCGGCACGCCCCTTGACCTGGGGCGTCACGATGCCCATCACCTTGCCCATGGCCCTCATGCCCTCGCCGGCGGCACCGACCTGGGCGACCGCCGCGGTGACGAGGTCGGCGATCTCGGACTCGCTGAGCTGCGCCGGCAGGTAGTCGGCGATCACGGCCGCCTCGGCGACCTCCTTGGCTGCCATCTCCTCACGACCGCCGTCGGCGAACGCCGTCGCGGCCTCGCGCCGCTTCTTGGACTCCGTGGAGAGCACGCCGATGATGTCGTCGTCGCTGAGCTCTCGAGCCTGCTTGCCGGCCACCTCGGCGTTGGTGATCGCGGAGAGCACCATCCGCAACGTCGAGGAGCGCACGTTGTCACGCGACTTGATCGCGGTGGTCAGGTCGGCACGCAGGCGATCCTTGAGCGCACTCATGCGCGGAGTCGCTTCGCTCCGTGCGCGCATGAGGCACAGGTGGCCCTGCGTTGGACAATTCGCTCGCTCCGCTCACTCATATCGCCATTGTGGCAGCCTTGGCCCGGTGAGCCTCCGCGACGCAGTCCGACGTACGACGCTGGGGGTGCTCGGTGCCGGTGCCGTCGGCGGGGCCGCGCTCACGGCGTACGCCCTGGCGGAGGCCCGGGCGTACACCCTGCGCCGGATCACCGTGCCGGTGCTGCCTGCCGGCAGTCCCGACGTGCGGGTGCTCCACCTCAGCGACGTGCACATGACCCCGGGCCAGAGCCGGAAGCAGGACTGGCTGCGCAGCCTGGCCGACCTGCGCCCCGACCTGGTCGTCAACACCGGCGACAACCTCGCGCATCTCGACTCGGTCCCCGTCGTGCTCGACTGCCTCGGCAGCCTGCTCGATGTCCCCGGCGTGTTCGTCTTCGGGTCCAACGACTACTTCGCCCCGACGCTGCGCAACCCGGTGCGCTACCTGCTGCCCGACAACGGCAGGCGGCACACCGACTCTCCCCAGCTGCCGTGGCGCGACCTGCGCGACGGGCTCGACGGCGCCGGCTGGGTCGATCTGTCCAACCGGCGCGCGACGCTGGAGGTGCGCGGGCTGCTGATCGCGTTCGGTGGCGTCGATGACCCGCACCTCGGCTACGACCGGCTCGACCTGGTGACCGGCCCGGACGCCAGCGCCTCCGACCTGACGGCCGACCTGCGCCTCGGCATCGCGCACGCGCCGTACCTGCGAGTGCTCGACCGGTTCGTCGCCGCCGGCTACGACGCGGTGCTCGCCGGCCACACCCACGGCGGCCAGGTGTGCCTGCCGGGGCTCGGCGCGCTGACCACCAACTGCGACCTCGAGCCCGCCCGGGCCAAGGGCCTGCACCGCCATCCGGCCGCGTCGCAACCCGGCGACCCGGACTCGGCGTGGCTCCATGTCTCGGCCGGTCTCGGCACCAGTCCGTACGCCCGGATCCGGGTCGCCTGCCGTCCGGAGGCGACCCTGCTGACGCTGGTGGCGGCCAACGCCTGATCCGATTTCGGTGGGCCGGAGGTGCTCGGGTATGGTTGCCCCCGGCCTGCTCCGGTGGGCCGATCGGGCTGTGGCGCAGCTTGGTAGCGCGCTTCGTTCGGGACGAAGAGGCCGCAGGTTCAAATCCTGTCAGCCCGACATCCGGGGCCCGGATCCGCATTGCGGGTCCGGGCCCTGCTTGTCTCCCCGGGTGGCACCGTCGGCCCTGGTTTTCCCGGGCTACCCAGGTGGCATGCTGCGGTCATGGCCGAACCCGAGCGAGACGAGCCGTCTCTCGAGCTCGAGCTGCCGCGACTGCGACGCCCCCGGCGGCGGCAGCCACCGGCTCCCCCGGCCGCGCCGGACCCGTCCAGCGGTGAGCAGGCAACTGTTCTCGAGGCCGAACCGGTTGCCGGCACACCACCGGCACCGCGCCCCCGTCGTACCCGCCCCGCCGTCGGCCTGCCGAGCGGCTGGGCCGCTGCGGTCCTCGCCGGGCTGATGGCAGGGCTGGTCATGGTCGGCCTGACCTGGGCCTCGCTGCAGACCTGCCAGGAGGTGCAGGGCACCTCGACCTGCGGCCGTGCCGGCTATCCGATGCTGGCGCTCGTGCTGGCCGTCGCCGTCCTCGTGGGCGGCGTGCTCCTCCGGCTGGCCCAGATGCCCGACCCGGTGACCACCAGCCTCCTCGGCGTCGGCTTGGCCGCCATCGTCGCGCTGCTGGTCCTCATCGACCACCTCGACCAACCGGCCATGGTGGTGGTGATCCCGATGCTCTGCTCGCTGACCTTCGCCGGCGCGCACTGGCTCACGACGTCGCTCCTGGAGCCCGGCACGGACTGAGCCGACCGTCAGCGCGAGGCGGCGATCAGCTCCGCGATCTGCACCGTGTTGAGGGCCGCACCCTTGCGCAGGTTGTCGTTCGACACGAAGAGCGCCAGCCCACGGTCGTCGTCGACGCCCGGGTCCTGCCGGATCCGTCCGACGTACGACGGGTCCTGGCCGGCCGCCTGCAGCGGGTTGGGGATGTCGGAGAGCTCGACTCCCGGGGCGTCGGCGAGCAGCTCGCGGGCGCGCTCGACCGACAGCGGCTGCGCGAACTCGACGTTGATCGCCAGCGAGTGCCCGGTGAAGACCGGGACGCGCACACAGATGCCGGAGACCTTGAGGTCCGGGAGACCGAGGATCTTGCGGGACTCGTTGCGGAGCTTCTGCTCCTCGTCGGTCTCGTGGAGACCATCATCGACGAGGGAGCCGGCCAGCGGCACCACGTTGTAGGCGATCGTGCGCTCGTACTTCACCGGCTCGGGGAAGGTGACCGCCGTGCCGTCGTACGCGAGCTCGGAGGCCTTGTCACCGGCCGCCGCGACCTGACCGGCCAGCTCCTCGACGCCGGCGACGCCGGAGCCGGAGACGGCCTGGTAGGTCGATGCGATCAGCCGGACCAGGCCGGCCTCGTCGTGCAGGGGCTTGAGGACCGGCATGGCGGCCATCGTCGTGCAGTTGGGGTTGGCGATGATGCCCCGGCCCGCCGCGATCACGCCGGCCGCCGCCTCGGGGTTGACCTCGGAGACGACGAGCGGGATGGCGGGATCCTTGCGGAAGGCGCTGGAGTTGTCGACGACGATGACCCCGGCGTCGACGAACCTCTGAGCCAGCGCCCGCGAGGTGGTCGCGCCGGCCGAGAAGAGCGCGATGTCGAGCCCGGCCGGGTCCGCGGTCTCCGCGTCCTCGACCACCACGTCGCGACCGGCGAAGGGCAGCACCTTGCCGGCCGAGCGGGCGGAGGCGAAGAAGCGGATCTGGTCGACCGCGAAGCCGCGCTCCTCGAGGATCTGGCGCATCGCGACGCCGACCTGGCCGGTGGCGCCGACGACGCCGAGGTTGATCGCCATGACTATCGCCCGGTCCCGCCGTAGACGACCGCCTCGACCTCGGTCGAGTCGAGGTCGAATGCGGTGTGGGTGGCGCGCACGGCCTCGTCGATCTGGGACTCGGAGACGATCACCGAGATCCGGATCTCGGAGGTCGAGATCATCTGGATGTTGACGCCGGCCGAGGCCAGGGCGGCGAAGAACTTCGCGGTGATGCCGGGGTGCGAACGCATGCCGGCGCCGATCAGGGAGACCTTGCCGATCTGGTCGTCGTACAGCAGCTGGGCGTAGCCGACCTCGTCCTGGATCCGCGCGAGCCCGGTGATCGCGGACTGTCCGTCGGCGCGCGGCAGCGTGAACGAGATGTCGGTGAGGCCGGTGGAGGCCGCCGAGACGTTCTGCACGACCATGTCGATGTTGACCTCGGTGGCGGCGAGCGCCTCGAAGATCCGCGCCGCCTCGCCGACCTTGTCGGGTACGCCGACCACGGTGATCTTGGCTTCGCTGCGGTCGTGAGCGACGCCGGCGATGATCGCCTGCTCCATCTTCTCGTCTCCTGATCGGCTGTCCGGGATGACCCAGGTGCCCTCCTTCTGGCTGAAGGAGGAGCGGACGTGGATCGGCATGTCGTAGCGGCGGGCGTACTCGACGCACCGCAGGTGCAGGATCTTCGCCCCGGAGGCGGCCATCTCGAGCATCACCTCGGTGGAGACCCGGTCGAGCTTGCGGGCGGCGGGCACGATCCGCGGGTCGGCGGTGAAGACGCCGTCGACGTCGCTGTAGATCTCGCACACCTCCGCTCCGAGGGCCGCCGCGAGCGCGACCGCCGTGGTGTCCGAGGCGCCGCGGCCCAACGTGGTGACGTCCTTGGTGTCCTGGGAGACACCCTGGAAGCCGGCGACGATCGCGATCGCGCCGTCCTGGATCGCCGCCTCGATCCGACCCGGCGTGATGTCGATGATCTTGGCCTTGCCGTGCGCGGAGTCGGTGATCACCCCGGCCTGCGAGCCGGTGAACGACTGCGCCTTGTGGCCCAGCTGCGCGATCGCCATCGCCACCAGCGCCATCGACATCCGCTCGCCGGCCGTGAGCAGCATGTCGAGCTCACGCGGCGGCGGCAGCGGCGTCACCTGCTGCGCGAGGTCGCGCAGGTCATCGGTGGTGTCACCCATGGCCGAGACGACGACGACGACGTCGTTGCCGGCCCGGCGGGTGTTGACGATGCGCTGTGCCACGCGCTTGATGCCGGTCGCGTCAGCGACCGACGATCCGCCGTACTTCTGCACGACAATGCCCACGGTGCGGTCCTTGATGCTCGAGGTCTCTCCGCGAGCGATTCTATCGAGACTCGGGATCGACCGACTCGAGTATCTCATCGGCGACGGCGAGGAGCTCCTCCTCCTCGACGGGGGTGTCCGCGTCGAGGCGGTCGTGGGCGACCACGGAGAGCAGTGCGTTGAGCGCCGCCCCGGCGAGGTTGCCCCACGAGGAGACGTAGGAGAACTGCCACCACCACAGCGCCTCGTCGACGTTGCCGAGCCGGTAGTGGCGCAGCCCGTTCTCGAGATCGGTGGCGATGCTGGTCAGGTCGTCCGAGAGCTGGCTCGCGACGACCTCGGGGACGTAGGGGTCGAAGACGAAGGCGTAGGTGTCCAGGTCGCCGAGCATCTCAGCCAGCGCGAGCCGCATCTCGTCGAGGTCGGCCTCGGGACCGACGTCGGGCTGATACTCCGAGTCCGGCGTGAAGTCCTGCTGGGCGCCCAGCCGGGCGCCCGCCAGCAGCACCTGGCTGATCTCGAGCAGCAGCAGCGAGATCCCACGACCTCCGTCGGCCTCCCGGGCGATCGCGCGCAGCGCGATCAGGAAGCTCTCGATCTGGTCGGCGATCTGCTGCGCGAACTCCTCGCTCGCTCGATCCGCCGCATCTGCGGTGGGTGTGGTCTCAGTCATCTGCGGACCGCCTTCCTGCGAACGCCCGGCCGAGCGTTACCTCGTCGGCGTACTCGAGATCGCCGCCTACCGGCAGTCCACTCGCCAAACGCGTCACGCGCAAGCCGATCGGCTTGAGCATCCGGGTGAGATACGTCGCGGTCGCCTCGCCCTCGAGGTTGGGGTCGGTCGCGAGGATGGTCTCCGTGATGGTGCCGTCGGAGAGCCGGACCATGAGCTCGCGGATGCGCAGCTGGTCGGGACCGATGCCGTCGATCGGCGAGATCGCCCCACCCAGCACGTGGTAGCGACCGCGGAACTCCCGGGTGCGCTCGATGGCGACGACGTCCTTGTACTCCTCGACGACGCAGAGCACCGTCGGGTCCCGCCGCGGGTCGCGGCAGATCCGGCACTGGTCGTCCTCGGAGACGTTGAAGCAGACGCTGCAGAACTTCACCTTCGCCTTGACCTCGATCAGGACGTCGGCAAGACGGCGTACGTCGACGGGGTCGGCCTGCAGCAGGTGGAACGCGATCCGCTGCGCGCTCTTGGGACCGACGCCCGGAAGCCGACCGAGCTCGTCGATCAGGTCTTGGACGACACCTTCGTACAACGCAGGCCTCTAGAAACCGAGCTGTCCGGGAGCACCGCCCTCGGGCAGACCACCCCCGGCGATCGGACCCAGGGTCTCGCCGGCGAGCGCGTCGGCCTGCGCCTTCGCGTCCCGGTAGGCGGCGACGATCATGTCGCCGAGGTCGGCGAGGTCGTCGGCGCTGCTGCCGTCGAAGCCGCCGGTCTTGATCTCGACACCGACCAGCTCGCCGACGCCGTTGACCTGGACCGTGACCGCACCGCCGGCGACGGTGCCGCCGACGACCGTGTCGGCCAGCTGCGCCTGGGCGCTCGCCAGCTGTTCCTGCATCTGCTGGGCCTGCTGGAGCAACGCGTTCATGTCGAAGCCTCCGCCGCCCAGTGCCTCGAAGGGGTTCTGGCTCATGGGATCTGCACCTCTCGGTTGGGGCTGGTGGTCACTGGTGAGGGATCTCCTCGATCGTCTGGGCGCCGAGCTCACGCTGGAGCAGCTCGGTAGCGCTCAGACCCTGGTGCTCGGCGTCCAGGTCGTCGGGTCGTGCGTCGGCGTCGGCGCTGGCCCAGTCGGGCCCCTGCTGCGCGGGCGCCTCATCGGCCGAACGGGTCTGCTGGATCGCCTCACGCGCGGCGGCGCTCGCCGCCGCGGTCGCGGCGGCGACCGCCTCGGGGTCGGCCTCGGTCGTGGGCGCGGGATCCCAGGGTGCGGCCTGCATCGACGGAGCCGGCGCCTCGGGAGCGACCGTCTCCGCAGGCCCGGTCGACGACTTGGTCACGGTCGGCGTGCCCTCGGGCTGGGCGCTGGGGTCGACGATGGTGTCGATCTTCCAGTTGGCCCCGACCACGTCGACGGCCGCCTGACGCAGCACACCGTCGCACCCGCCGCTCACGAACGAGTCGCGCGCACCCGCGTTGGCGAAACCGAGCGTGAGGGTCGAGCCGTCGACCGCCACGACCTGACAGTTCTGGGTCAGGTGCATCCAGGCCAGCCGACGCCGTCCCTTGGTCGCCTCGACGATGTCGGGCCACAGGCGGCGGACGTCGATCAGCGTGAGGGCGCCGGCCGGAGCCGGCGAGGCCGCCTCCTGGGCCGCGACCGGCTCGGGGGCCGGTTCCGGTGCGGGCTCGGGCTCAGCGACCACGACGGGTACGCGGGCTCGGGCTCGGCGACCACGACGGCCGCTGGGGCAGCCTCGGGTGCGGGCGCGGGGGGTGCAGGCGGCGCGGCCGGCTGCGGGCGCGACGCGGCCGGGTCCGGAGCGGCGGGTCGGTCGACGGGCGGCGCCGGGCGGTCCTGGGCGGGCGGGGCCGGGGCGGCGATGCTCGGCGTGGGCGTCCCCCCACTGATCGACATCCGCTTCTCGAGCCGGTCCAGCCGCGCCAGCACGCCGTTGGTGGCGTCGTCGGAGCCAGGCAGCAGCACCCGGGCGCAGAGCAGCTCGAGCAGCAGCCGGGGGGCGGTGGCTCCGCGCATCTCGGTCAGCCCCGACGCGACGATGTCGGCAGCGCGGCTGAGCTCGGCGGGGCCGAACCGCGCCGCCTGGGAGACCAGGCGCTCGCCCTGGTCCTCGGAGACGTCGATCAGGCCGGTGGCCGGGGCATCGGGCACCGCGGCGACGATCACCAGGTCCCGCAGCCGCCGCAGCAGGTCCTCGGTGAACCGGCGCGGGTCCTGCCCGGTCTCGATCACCTTGTCGACGACTCCGAACACCGCAGCGCCGTCGCCACCCGCGAAGGCCTCGACGACGTCGTCGAGCAAGGTGTCGGGCGTGTAGCCGAGCAGCCCGGTCGCGAGCTCGTAGGTCACTCCCGCGGGCCCGGCGCCGCCGAGGAGCTGGTCGAGCACGGAGAGGGAGTCCCGCGCCGAGCCGGCGCCCGCGCGTACGACCAGCGGCAGCGCCGCCGCATCGATGGTGACGCCTTCCTTGGTGCAGAGCTCGGAGAGGTACGACGAGAGCAGCCGCGGCGGGATCAGCCGGAACGGGTAGTGGTGGGTGCGCGAGCGGATCGTCGGCAGCACCTTGTCGGG
The DNA here is from genome assembly GCA_963717855.1 of uncultured Actinomycetota bacterium. GTDB lineage: Bacteria > Actinomycetota > Actinomycetes > Propionibacteriales > Nocardioidaceae > Nocardioides. The sequence continues at coordinate 79,123 of CAVQXF010000005.1, forward strand.
CTCCGTCGTGGCGAAGATGAAGCGCAGGTGCGGCGGCGGCTCCTCGACGAGCTTGAGCAGGGCGTTGAAGCCCTGCGTCGTGACCATGTGGGCCTCGTCGATGATGTAGACCTTGTAGCGGCTGCGCACCGGCGCGAAGAACGCCTTCTCGCGCAGGTCGCGAGCGTCGTCGACACCGCCGTGCGACGCGGCGTCGATCTCGATGACGTCGATCGACCCGGGACCGCCGCGGGCGAGGTCCTGGCAGCTGTCGCACTCACCGCACGGGTCGGCGATCGGGGCCTGCTCGCAGTTGAGCGCCCGAGCCAGGATGCGGGCGCTGGTCGTCTTGCCGCAGCCGCGCGGGCCGGAGAAGAGATAGGCGTGGTTGACCCGGTTGTTGGCCAGCGCGGCGCGCAGGGGCTCGGTGACGTGGTCCTGGCCGATGACCTCGGCGAAGGTCTCCGGCCGGTAGCGGCGGTACAACGCGAGGGGGGACTCCACGCCTGAACCCTAACCACCGGGTCCGACAGCCGGTAGGCGGGCGGGGGGCCGGATCGCGCTGGCGCAGGTAACGCCGGGCCGCGAGCATCCGGGCAGAGAAAGGCCCCCCGCGTACCCGACAGAGCTCGCTTACCCTTGCTGCCTTCCGGCCCTGGGGGAATTGGGCAAGATGCCGCCACGCGGGGGGTTGGCCAGAAGTGTAGGTGAGGGCGCCGCGACCCTCCAAGACGGGGTGAGCGGCGGCTCCCCTGGGCGATTTCGCGGCGCCGTACGACGACGGGTACGCTCCTGCGCGGAGGATTCGCCTAGTGGCCTATGGCGCTCGCTTGGAAAGCGGGTTGGGTGTGAAAGCCCTCAGGGGTTCGAATCCCCTATCCTCCGCCACTCGAACGGCGTCGCACCCCGGTGCGGCGCCGTTCGCGATTTCCCGGCCGCGTCTCAGACCGAGGAGCTCGCGTCGAGGCCGAGCAGCAGCCGGTCGAGCAGGCCCCGCAGCTGGAGAGCGTCGTCGACGGACAGCCCCATGCCGTGCCACACCCGCTCCGGGACGTCGGCCACCTCGGCCCGCACGGCCTCGCCGCGGCTGGTGACCTCGACGCGGACCCGACGCTCGTCGGCGGCGTCGCGGCGGCGGACCACGAGGCCGGCGGCCTCCAACCGCTTCAGGACCGGGGTCAGCGTGCCCGAGTCGAGGTGCAGCCGTTCGCCCACCTCCCCCACGGTCAGCGGCGCCGGCGCGTCCCACAGCGCCAGCATCGTGACGTACTGCGGATAGGTGAGGCCGACGTCGACCAGGACCTCGGCATAGCGACGGGTGACGCCGCGGGCGGCGGCGTACAAGGGGAGGCAGAGCTGGGCGTCCAGCTCGAGCTGCGGGTAGTCGACCACGGGCTCATATTAGCGCTTGCCTAATTCAATTGTGCGCAATATGGTTGCGCACATGGAACCCATCTACACGGCCAGTGCGGCCGCGACCGGGGCGGGCCGCAACGGCCACGTCCAGTCCACCGACGGTCACATCGACGCCGACGTGCGCATCCCGAAGGAGATGGGCGGCCCGGGCGGTGCGACCAACCCCGAGCAGCTCTTCGCCGCCGGCTACGCCGCCTGCTTCCACTCGGCGCTGCAGCTGGTCGCCGGTCAGGTCCAGGCCGACGTGACCGACTCCGAGGTGGTCGCCGACGTCTCCATCGGGTCGAACGGCGCCGGCGGCTTCGGCCTCGCCGTCCAGCTCGAGATCACGCTGCCCGCCGTGGAGCGGGCCGTGGCCGAGGAGCTCGTGGAGAAGGCTCACGAGGTGTGCCCGTACTCGAACGCCACCCGCGGCAACGTCGAGGTGACCCTCACCGTCGCCTGACGAGCGCTGCCGCGCCTCAGTCACGTGACCGATGCGCGAGCGGCCTCCCCGCCCTACCGTGACGAGCACCCACCCGCCTTGCCTGAGGAGCTCGCCATGGATCTCGATCTCGCCGGTCGCATCGTCGTCGTCACGGGGGCCAGCCGCGGGATCGGGCTCGCGGTCGCCCGAGCCTTCGTCGGTGAGGGTGCGCGCGTGGTGGCGGGCGCCCGGACCACCACGCCCGAGCTGGCCGCACTCGCCGAGACCGGTGCCGTGGACGTGGTCGAGGTCGACCTCTCCACCCCGGACGGTCCGGGCAGGCTGATCGCCGCGGCCGGCCCCCGGGTCGACGTGCTGGTCAACAACGTCGGCAGCGCCCACCCACGACCCGGCGGCTTCCTCGAGATCACCGACGAGATGTGGCGCGCCACGCTGGAGCTCGACCTGATGGCGAGCGTGCGGGCCGTCCGCGCCGCCGTACCGGTGATGCTCGCGTACGGCGGGGGCGCGATCGTCAACATCGGGTCGGTCAACGCGCGGCTGCCCGACCCGCTGGTGCTGGACTACTCGGCCGCCAAGGCCGCCGCCGGCAGCCTGGCCAAGTCGCTGTCCAAGGAGCTCGGTCCGCGCGGCATCCGGGTCAACACCGTCGACCCCGGACCTGTCGCCACCGACCTCTGGCTCGGCAAGGGCGGCGTGGCCGAGGTCGTCGGCGGCGCCCACGGCGCCTCCCCCGAGGACGTCGCGGCCGGTGCCGCGGCGGCCATGGTGACCGGGCGCTTCACCCGGCCCGAGGAGGTCGCCGACCTGGTGCTCGTGCTGGCCAGCTCGCGCTTCGGCAACGTGACCGGGTCCAACGTCGTCATCGACGGCGGGCTGATCACGACGCTGTGACGTCAGCTGCCGGCGGGCAGCCCGGGGTCCAGCACCGCCGCCCCCTCAGGTTCGCCGGCGCCGTGCCAGCACGGGCCGCAGCATCAGGACGACGACGATCAGGCCGCCACCGATCAGGCCCCACCACACGGCGTTGTCACGGGTGGTGGCGAGCAGGTCGGTGGGCGGCTCGGGGGCGGCGACCCGGGCGTCGTCCTCGCTCTGCACCACCGTGCGCTCGACCTCACCGGTCGTCGAGGGCGCGAGCGGGCGGGTGAGGGCCTCGTAGGGCTGGACGACACCGGCGCCGGTGAGCGGCGTCGGGTTGTCGGTGGTGCCGTCGGCGGTGTTGACCAGGCGCGCCACGATCTGGTCGGCCACCTCGCCCGGGAAGCGCTGCCACAGCAGGGCGAGCACGCCGGCGACCTCGCCGGCAGCGGCGGAGGTCGACGTCGGCTCCACCAGGCAGGTGCGACCGTTCAGTCCGTAGGACACCGCGTCGTACGCCGGTGCGGCGACCGCGGTGCGCGAGTTCTTGACGACCGTGGCCAGCAGCTCGGTCGGGTCGCCGGCGCCGGTGGCGTTCACCGCCACGACACCGGGGTAGCCGGCCGGGAAGAAGATCGGGCCGGCGTCCTCGTCCTTCGCGGGCGGCTCCTCGAACTCGGAGGAGAACGCCGTGCCCGCGGCCGGCCGGTCGCCGCTGGCCGCGACCACCACGACACCGGCGCGCTGCACCGCCTCGACCGCCGCGCGCAGGCCCGCGCTCTGCTGCACCACGAACGGCACCACGGCGACCCTGATGTTCTGGGCCTTGGCCTGGCCCGCGATCCAGGTCAGGCCGTTCGCCAGGGTCGGAGTCGCGGGCTGCTCGCGCGACTCGTTGGAGTCGCGATCAACGAAGACGCGCACGTCGACGACCTCGGCACGCGTCGCGATCCCGACCGGCTGCTTGTCCTCCCGGGCCGCCCCGGCCACGAGGCCGGCGATCTCGGTGCCCTGGGGGTCGGTGACCTCACCACCGACGCCACTCGCATCGACGCCGCCCTTGACCGGGATGGCGCCTTCGGCCGCGGCGGGGTGCACGCCCGAGCTCACGACGGCGACGCGGACCGGCTTCTGGTCCGCGGGCACGAACCGGGCGACCTGGTCCTGGGCCGCGGCGATCCCGAGCAGCTCGAAGGGTGCGCTGGCCCGTCCGGTGTCGCCGCGCGGGGTCGACGCGTCGACCTCCAGGCAGCGGTTGTCGACGGCGTACGCCGGCGCGGCGAGCGTCAGGCCGGTGCAGACGGCGCCGGCGGCGACCGCCAGCACCAGGGCGGACCTCACTGGCACCTGGCCTCGTCCGGCGGCGCCGGCGGCGACAGCGCAGCGTCGCGGGAGAGGTTGACGCCGCAGGCGAAGAGCTTGACCCAGGTGTCCGGCACCACGGCCACGTCATAGCTGCCGTAGCCGAGCAGCCCGACCGCGTCGTCGCCGACGAGCGGGTTGGCCGCGCCCGTGGAGTCGATCACGAACGGCGAGCCCTGGTCGGTGTCGGACCACCCGCCGGAGAGCACAAAGGCGCCGCGGCCCTTCGCGACCACCGGCTCCTTGGTGCCGACCGGCACCTCGCTGCCGCTGGAGTCGGTGCCCGGCGCCGCGAGCTGGACGACCGGCGCCTCCCCGGCCCTCGCGGTGAGCTGCGCGCACGGCTCCTCGATCGAGTCCTGCGGCGGCGTCTCCGGCCAGTAGGTCTCGACCTTCTCGCGCTCGGGCGCTCGGCGCACCTGCGGCAGCGTCTCGACCTCCTTCGCCTCGGGGAGCGCACCGCTCGGGCCGATGACGTTGCGGTAGACCTGCGCTTCGAAGTCGGAGAGCTCGAGTGGGCCCTCGTTGGTGAGCAGGAACTCCTTCTGGTCGGACTTCGTCACCAGCAGGTCGCCGATCAGCTTGTCGTCGAGGACACCGGTGTCGTCGTCGGCGGCGTACTTCGGGGGCGTCCCGGCGTCCGTGATCTCGAAGCTGCTCCAGGTCAGCGGCGCCCCGGTCGGGAAGAGGTTGATCCACTCCCGGCTGACCGGGACCGCGTCGGTCGTCGGCTGCAGGTTGAGCGCACCCAGCAGGTTGTCGGTCTGGTTGCCGTCCTTGCCCTGCGGCGGCACCGGATAGACGTACGCGCCGGGGTCGTCGGCGCCCGGATCGCTGGAGGTCCCCGCAGGGACGACGACGAAGTAGTCACCGCCGTTGGAGACCGTGATCCCGTAGCGGGACACGGGAGTCACATCGGGCTTCTCGGCGATCGCGACCTTGATCCCGGCGTCGGCCGCCGTGCAGGCCGTCCACCCGGACTGGATCAGCAGGGACGCCGTGGGCACGCTGTCCGGCGCACCCAGGATGCCGATGTCGTCCCCGATGCGCTGGTCCTCGATGATGTCCTGCGCGATCAGGGTCGGCTTGGCCTGGTCGCCGAGGATGAGCCTGGCGCTCGTCGAGTTGATGACCGGGCGCAGCTCGGGGTTGCTGCTCTCCTCGAGGATGACGTAGGACGACCCTGTGGACTTGGAGATGATCTGCCCCGGCTTCTTCCAGTCGCTGGGGGCGGTCGGAGCGAAGACGCCCGCGATCGCGGCTCCGGCACCGAGCAGCACGGCGAGCGCGAGCCCGCCGACGATGGTGCGGCCCGGACGAGCGGGCTCGACCTCGCGGCCACCGGGCGCGCCGGAGACGAACGCCGTGACGAGCCGTCGCCGGCTGAACGAGTACGCCTCGACCAGGTCCTTCTTGGTAGCCATGTCCTGCGCCGCCTAGCTCCGGATCGCCGAGAAGGCGCCCACCGCGACCAGCAGCAGCGGCAGCAGTGCGAGCAGCGCCACGCTCTCGGCGAGGTCGCCGAGCCGGCCACGGCGCACCGACGGGGCCTCGGGGAGCAGCGTCACGGCGAGCAGGACGGCACCGCTCGCAGCCAGCACGACCGCGATCGTGGGACGCCAGTCCGGGTAGATCCACAGCGCCGCGACCGCGGACGAGAGGAGCCCGACGATGCCGGACACCAACCCGACCGCCACCTCGGGTCCGGTGCGGTACTGCCGGGTCCGCAGCATCACGACCAGGCAGCACATGACGGCGAGGATCGAGCCGGACAGGCCGAGCGAGACCGCGAGCGGAGCGATCAGCACGAGCAGCAGGCCGACGGTCGCGGACACGGCGACGAGGATCTCGTGGGCCATCCGAGCATCCGAGCCGACGCGGTCGTGGTCGACCGGGCGCGGCTCCGCGGTGATGTCGGCGACGTTGTAGAGCTGGTCGACCGCCGTGCCGGTCGCGCCGAGGGCGAGCCACGGGAAGACACTGCCGAGGATCACGATGACGACCAGCGCGACCGTCAGCACGACGGCGGGGTCGAAGTCGGCGGCCTGGATCAGCAGGCCGGTGACGAGGAAGACGGAGCCCGCGACCACGGGTGGCAGCACCAGTGTGCGGGCCTGGCCCAGGCCGACCAGGCAGATCAGGCCGGCTACCGCGACGGCCCCACCGGCGACGGCGACGGGCGGTCCGAAGAGGTGGTCGTCGGTCACGAGCATCAGACCCGCGACTCCGGCGTACAGGGCGCCCATCCACGCGACCGCGACCGCCGCCTCGGGCTCACGCTGCGCGCGGGACAGGACGATCGCGCCGGTGATCAGCGCGGCGGACACCACCGCCGCCGCGACCCCGGCCAGCAGCGAGCCGCGCTGGATGAGGAGCGCGACGGCGCCGAGCGCCATGAAGAGCCCGGCCGCCCAGAGCGCTGTACGGCGACCCGCTGCGGGCGACCAGGGCTTGAGGTCCTGCTCGACGATGTCGGTCATCGCCTCGACGACGTCGTCGTAGACACGGGGCGGAGCGTCGTCGACGCCGGCCGCGACCGTGATCAGCCCTCCGTCCTCGACGCCTTGGATCACCAGGCCGGCATCGGTGGCGAGCTCGCGCCCCTCGGCGGTCACCAGCCGGTAGCCGCCGTAGACGGTGCTGGGGTCGAGCAGGCCGACGCTGCGGGCGAGCTCGGGGACGAGCTCGGCCACGGGTACGGCGCCAGGGAGCACGAGGTCGACGCGACGGGTGCCGGACGCCACCGTCACCCGCACCAGACCCGAGACCACGGGTGCTTGGCTCATCTCCCTCTCCCTCTACCTCTGCCGGGACCGCCGTCGGGAAAGGGGCCGGCGCACAGCGCCGACCCCTCTCTCGTTGGTGCGGTCAGATCTCGAACGACGCAGCGCCACGCTTGTCGGCGGCCTGGTAGTCGGCGTTCGACTGGTGCACGGTGGTGCTGGTCTCCTGCAGCAGGTCGCGCATCTCCTGCATCGCGGTGTCCCACTTGGTCTTGGCGACCTGGTAGGACTGCTGGGCGTTACCGGTCCAGTCGCTGCGCAGCGGCGCGAGCTCCGACTCGAGTCGGTTCAGACGGTCATCGATGTGCTTGACCGCGTTGCTGAGGTCCTGGGCGGCCATGTCGAGGCCGGCGTGGTTGACGCGAAGTCCGTCGAGAGACATCTCACTCACTTCCTGTCCAGCGCCCGGCTCAGCTGAGCCGGCCGGCGACGCGGCTGTAGTTGGAGGACTGCGCCTGGTCGGTGTTGACGTTGTCCTTCTCGGTGGAGGTCAACGAGGCCTGGAAGTCGTTGAGCGCGTTGGTGATCACGCGCTGCTTCTCCTGCCAGGCCTGGTTGAGGGCGAAGAACGCGGTGCCTCCGGCGCCGGCCCACTTGCCCTGGACGCCGGCGATCTGGCCCTCCAGCGACTTGCTCAACGAATCGAAGTCCTGCTTGGCCTCGGCCACGAGGCCGGCGGCCCGGGTGAGTGTGCCCTCACCCTGTCCCATCTCTGCAGCGCCAGACATAGCGCCAACTCCTTCCCCCGTGGCGGCGATCAGGCCGCTCGAGACTGATCTGTGTGGTGTGGTGAACATCAGCTCGGTCCGTTTTTCCCGAGCCGGACAGACGTCGATTACCCGGGGCCTTGGGGGCTAAACCTCACGACCCGAGTTCCCACAGGCTCGCCATCTCCCAGACCTGCCGGAACCCGCCGGACGCCACGACCACCGAGGCGACCACCAGAGCCCCGCACAGGCCCTCGGCCACCTCGGCGCGCCGTGACCACCAGGCCGAGCGCCAGCCCCGCCCGGTCGCGACGGCCGCGACGATCATCACGATGCCGAGCAGCACGGCCGCCCCGGTGACCCAGTGCAGCGCCGAGCCCTCGAGCAGCCGGAGCAGCACGACCGCGAGCGCGAGCCAGCAGCCGAGGCCCGCCGCACGCAACAGTGCGGCGGCGGCGCGGTGCCGATAGCTGCGCGCGGCGAGGAGCAGGGCAGCACCGGCGAAGCCGACCAGGCAGCGGGCGCCGATCCGGTCCACCCGCAAGGTGGCGGTGTCGAGCAGCAGGGGCGCGGAGACGACGGCGACGACCGCGACGGCGCCAGCAGCCGCCGTCAGCATCCGGGTGCCGTGACCGGCGACCGCGGAGATGGTCGAGCGCCGTACGACGGCCCGCCCCCGCTTGCCGCCGGGACGCTCGCGCGCCGACCACGCCGTGACTGCCAGTCGCTCGAGGTCGATGAGGTACTGGTCGGGCACGTCGACCACGAGGCCAGGCACGATCCGAGCGGCCAGCACGGCGAGCATCAGGGTGAGGGACCAGGTCAGGCGCGGTGGTGCGCCCGCGAGCGTGCACAGCCAGGTGAGACCGAAGAAGAGCGAGCCGGCGACGATCCACACCTGCAGCACCTCGTCGGCCTCCCGCCCGAGCGAGCGCGCGGTGGCCGCGGCCAGGGCGGCGACCAGGGCGCAGAGACCGATGATCATCGGCAGCCGCTCGACGTGGGGATCCCAGGCGATCGCGAGGGCGGCGGCTCCGGCGAACGCCGGCGCGGCGACCGCGCGGTGCCCGGCGTACCGCCCCACGGGCAGCACGCCGAGCACGCAGGCGGCGAGCAGCACGACGACGGTCGCGAGCCGGAGCCGGTCGTCGCCACCCGTGGCGGCCGCCCAGCCGGCGGCGAGGGCACAGGCAGCGGCGAGGGCGGTGACGACGCTCGCCGCGACGGCGGTACGCCGACCGGCCGGGTCGGCCTCCGCGTCCCGGGGTCCGCGCCCGGCGACGGGGACCACCTCGGTGGTCGCGATCAGCACGTCACCGGCCCGGACGCCGGCCCGCGACAGGGAGAGGTCGGGCGACAGCAAGGTGCCGACCCGGGTGCACAGCGCGGGCACGGTGGCCAGTCCGGCCTGGCGCGCGTAGACCTCCGCGACATCGAACGCCGCGGCGCCGGACGGGACGACCAGGTCTAGAACACCGACCGGGCCGTGCACGCTCAGCGCCAGGTCGGCGGTCGTCGTTGTCGTCACGTCGTCCACCTTCCCCCAGGAATGGAGGCGTCAACCGCGTCCCGGTGGGGTAGTTCCTCGGTGGACCGCTCGGCCACGGGGGCCAGGGCCTGCAGGAGGGAACGCGTTGACGACGACGCTGCGCGGCACGCGGATGGACGCGCCGGAGATGCCGACCGGGCAGCTCGTGCTCCAACCGCCGCCGCAGATCGAGCCCAACGAGGGCGCCAGTGGCGTGCTCATGAACGCCATCCCCATGCTCGGCAGCCTCGGGTCGATCGTGCTGGTCGCGACGATGGGCAAGACCAACGGCGGGCGCGGCCTGATCGCCGCCGGCATGTTCCTCTTCGCCACCCTCGGCTTCATCATCGTCCAGATCGACCGCCAGCGTAAGCAGCGCGCCCAGCAGGTGACCGGCTCGCGCACCGAGTACCTGCGCTACCTCGCCAACGTCCGCAAGGTCGCGCGCGAGGCCGCCGACCAGCAGCGCCGCGCGCTCACCTGGCACCACCCCGATCCCTCCGCACTCCCGGCCCTCGCCGACGAGCGCTCCCGGGTGTGGGAGCACGGCACCGGCGACCCCGGCTTCCTCCATGCCCGGTACGGCGTGTGCGCGCAGCCGCTCGCGCTCGATCTGGTGCCGCCCGAGAGCACGCCGATCGACCAGGTCGACCCGGCCGCTGCCTCCGCTCTGCACCGGCTGCTCGTCGTCCACCGGCTGCAGCCCGACCTGCCGGCCTCCATCGACCTGCGCGCCTTCGACCGGGTCGAGGTGTGCGGACCCGAGGAGCCGGCCCGCTCGCTGGCCCGGTCGCTGATCTGCTCCGCGACCGCCTTCCACGCCCCCGAGCACCTCGTCGTCGCGGTGCTCAGCTCCGAGCAGAACCTCGCGCACTGGGACTGGGTCAAGTGGCTCCCCCACGCCCAGAGCACCCGGCAGTCCGACGCCGTCGGACCGATGCGGATGGTCTCGACCTCGCTGGCCGACCTCGCCGGGCTGCTGCCCGCGGACCTGTCCGAGCGCCCCCGGTTCGGCGCCGACGAGCGCCCCGCGACCCCGCACCTGCTGCTGGTGATCGACGGTGGCGAGCTGCCGCCCGGCAACCACGTCGTACCCCCGGACGGCCTGCACGGCGTCACCCTCATCGACCTGCCGGCTCGCTGGGACGAGCTCGAGGACCCGACCCGCCTGCGCATCCAGTTCGACGACGAGGGCGCCGCCGACGCCCACGGCCGCCACCCGATCCTGGCCCTGCGACTGCGCGAGGAGCCGATCCGCGCCCGCGCCGACGCCTGCCCGGTCGCGACCGCGGAGGCCTTCGCCCGCCGGCTCACGCCGCTGCACACGGTGGCCGGCACGGTCGAGTCCACCGGCGAGATCACCGGCCCCACCGACTTCATGGAGCTCCTCGCCCTCGGTGACGTGCACTCCTTCGACCCCCACCTGGCCTGGCGTCCGCGGCCCGCGCGCGACCGGCTGCGGGTGCCGATCGGCCTCGGCGAGGGCGGCTCTGTCGTGCACCTCGACATCAAGGAGTCGGCACAGCAGGGGATGGGCCCGCACGGGCTGGTCATCGGCGCCACCGGCTCCGGCAAGTCGGAGTTCCTGCGCACCCTCGTGCTCGGCCTGGCGATGACGCACTCCCCCGAGCAGCTCAACATGGTGCTGGTCGACTTCAAGGGTGGCGCGACGTTCGCCGGCATGACGACGATGCCGCACGTGTCGGCCGTGATCACCAACCTGGAGCAGGAGCTCACCCTCGTCGACCGCATGCAGGACGCACTGTCGGGCGAGATGGTGCGGCGCCAGGAGCTGCTGCGCGACGCCGGGAACTTCGCCTCGATCCGCGACTACGAGAAGGCGCGGGCCTCGGGCGAGGACCTGGCGCCGATGCCGTCGCTCTTCGTGGTGGTGGACGAGTTCTCCGAGATGCTGTCGGCGAAGCCGGAGTTCATCGACCTGTTCGTGGCGATCGGCCGGCTCGGTCGCTCCCTCGGCCTGCACCTCCTGCTCGCCTCGCAGCGGCTCGAGGAGGGTCGCCTGCGCGGTCTCGAGTCGCACCTCTCCTACCGCGTCGGCCTGCGCACCTTCAGCGCGACCGAGTCACGCTCGGTCCTCGGCGTACCCGACGCCTACGAGCTGCCGGCCGACCCCGGTCTCGGCTACCTCAAGCCCGACCCGGCCACGATGCTTCGGTTCAAGTCGGCGTACGTCTCCGGGCCGCCGGCGCAGGCGCTGGTACGCCGCGACGAGGGCGGGCACGTCCGCGGCATCCTGCCGTTCACGATCTCCGAGGTGCAGAGCCTCGACCTGCCCGAGCCCGACACCGAGCCGGTCGTGGTGGAGCCGACGCAGGGTGAGAGCGAGTCGCTGTTCGCGATCGCCGTACGCCACATGGAGGGTCAGGGCCTCGCCGCACACCAGGTCTGGCTGCCGCCGCTCGACGAGCCCGACACCCTCGACGACCTGATGGCCGACCTCTCCCCCGACGGCTCGCTCGGCCTCGTCTCCGGCGAGTGGCGCGCGCTGGGCGGGCTCGTCGTGCCCCTGGGCACCGTCGACCGCCCGCGCGAGCAGCGGCGGGACACGCTCACCGTCGACCTCAGCGGCGCGGGCGGGCACGCGGCGGTCGTCGGCGGTCCGCGCAGCGGCAAGAGCACCGTGCTGCGCACGATCGTCGCGAGCATGTCGCTGACGACCACGCCGTTGGAGTCGCAGTTCTTCGTGCTCGACTTCGGCGGCGGCACGTTCTCGCCGTTCGCGAACCTGCCGCACGTCTCCGGGGTCGGCACCCGGGCCGAGCCGGACGTCGTACGCCGGATCTTCGCCGAGGTGCAGGGCATCGTCGACCGCCGCGAGGCCTACTTCCGGGCCAACAAGATCGACTCGATCGAGACCTACCGCTCCCAGCGGGCGGCCGGGCGGGCCGACGACGGCTACGGCGACGTCTTCCTCGTCATCGACGGGTGGAGCACGCTGCGGGCGGACTTCGACGACCTCGAGGCCGAGATCCAGCAGCTCGCGACCCGTGGCCTGACCTTCGGCCTGCACGTGATCGTCGGCGCGGCCCGCTGGGCAGACTTCCGGGCCGCGATGCGCGACCTCTTCGGCACCCGCCTCGAGCTGCGCCTCGGCGATCCGATGGACTCCGAGATCGACCGCAAGGTGGCCGCGCTGGTCCCGACAGGTCGGCCGGGTCGCGGACTGGTGCAGGGCAAGCTCCACTTCCTGGCCGCGCTCCCGCGCATCGACGGCGTCGGCAACGCCGACCACCTCGGTGACGGGGTCGCCGACCTGATCAGCAAGGTCAGCGCGGCCTGGACCGGCCCGACCGGACCCAAGCTGCGGCTGCTGCCCGAGCGGATCTCCCTCGACGAGGTCCGCGCGCTCGGTGCGGAGTCCGCGGGTGCGCACGAGCTGCTGCTCGGCATCAACGAGAAGGACCTCGGCCCGATCGGTCTCGACATCGAGACCGAGCCGCACCTGCTGATCTTCGGCGACGGCCAGTCGGGCAAGAGCACCGTGCTGCGGGCCTACGCGCAGGAGATCATGCGGACCCGGACACCCGAGCAGGCACAGCTGGTGGTCGTGGACTACCGACGCTCGTTGCTCGGCGAGGTGCCCGACGAGTACCTGCTCAACTACCTGACGTCGGCGACCCAGGCCCAGCCCGGGCTCAACGACCTGGCTGCCTACCTCGAGACCCGGATCCCCGGCCCCGACGTCACGCCGGAGGAGCTGCGCGGCCGCTCGTGGTGGACGGGCGCCGAGGTCTACGTGCTGATCGACGACTACGACCTGGTCGCCACCCAGCAGGGATCCCCGGCCCACGCGCTGGCGCCGCTGCTCGCGCAGGCTCGCGACGTCGGCCTGCACCTGGTCGTGGCCCGCCGCTCCGGTGGCGCCTCGCGCGCGCTCTACGAGCCGGTCATCCAGTCGCTGCGTGACCTCGCGATGCCGGGCCTGCTGCTCTCCGGCAGCCCGGAGGAGGGTCCGCTCCTCGGCAACCAGAAGCCGCAGCCCGCTCCCCCCGGCCGTGGTCGCCTGGTCTCGCGCGACCGTGGGGTCGAGGTCGTACAGATGGCGTGGAGTGAGCCGACGCTGTAGCCCGGCGCGGGATCTGTCGATCCGTCCAGGGCGCCAGATCGCATGTAACGCCGTGTTACTGGCTCTACCCAGGGGTGTGCAGCACGGCGGAACAGTCAGTAACCCGGCGTTACATCCCGCTCAGCGCCCCGCCAGATCACACATGCGTGTGCTCGCCGGGGCCGTTGACCTTCGTGCCGGGGAGGTCGGCGAGGTTGTAGGTGACCTCGAACGTACGTCGGTAGCCGGTGTGGGCGACCCGCCAGCCCTCCGGCGTACGCACGTAGCGGTCGGAGTAGAAGGCGGCTCCCTCGAGCATGAACTGGAAGGCCGGGACGATCACCTTGTCCTGGAGGTACCAGCGGGCGGTCGCGGTGTCGCCGTCGACCGCGATCTCCGGGTGGTGGACCTGGTGCATCGTCAGGAAGCCCTCGCCGAGGTTCTCCTTCATGTAGGAGACCAGAGCGTCCCGGTCGGTGAACTCCAACCCGTTGTAGTCCCCCGTGGCCTCGGGCAGGAAGCAGTCGGCGAACTCGTCCCACTGCTTGGTGTCCAGGGTGCGCAGGTAGCGGTACTTCAGCTGGCTGATCGCGGTGATGTCGTCCACAAAACTAGAACGTATTCTAGTTTTTCCGCCCAGAACAGCCCGAATGTTTGACCTGCTTGTAACGCAGGGTCAACCTCCCGGCGATGTGAACGATCCAACCTTGTCCTCAGAAGGCCGCCCCATCCACCGACGGCCGGACAACGAACTGATCATCACACCCGATCCGGAGGCACCGATGGACGAGCAGCTGAACCCCGAAGTCCCGATCGACCGCGTTGCCGAGCAGCGCGCGTTGCTGCGACTGCGCCACTCCGCGGCGCTGACCAACCTGATGATCGAGCGCACCGACCTGCGCGGCGTGCACGCGCTGGCCGACACCATCGACGACGCGATCCGCTGGTCGGCCTGAGATCGTCTCCGGCTCCCGTCGGGGCCTCACCTCCCGGGTGGGCTCCCGACGGAGCCCGGGCGGCGATGAGGCCCGCGTCGTTATAGTCGCCGCGTGATCTTCAAGCGCATCGGCGTCGGAAGGCCCTACCCCGATCACGGGCTCTCGTCTCGGGGCTGGGCCGCCGTGCCGCCACGCCAGATCCGCCTCGACCAGCTGGTGACCACCAAGGACACCCTCCAGCTCAACGCCCTTCTCGACGAGGACTCCACGTTCTACGGCGACCTCTTCGCCCACGTCGTCGAGTGGCAGGGCGAGTACTACCTCGAGGACGGCCTGCACCGGGCCTTGCGCGCGGCCCTCCAGCAGCGCAACATCCTGCACGCGCGGGTGCACCTCATGGAGGGGTGATGACCCAGACGACGCGGACGTCGCTCACCCTGCTCGGACTGAGCGTGCTGCTCGCCGCCGCGGCCGTCTGGGGATGGAACGCGATGATGCGGCCGCTGCCGGCAAAGGTCGACAGCGCCGTCTGCGTCAGCACGCCGGTCAACACCGGCGACAAGGTCTACCCCCAGCAGGTGGCCGTGAGCGTCTACAACGCGGGCACCCGCGAGGGCCTCGCCGGGCGGACCATGCAGCTGCTCACGGCCAAGGGGTTCGTCCAGGGGCAGTCGGGCAACGCCGCCTCCGCACGCGTCGCCACGGTGGCGATCTGGACCACGAGGCCCGAGGACCCCGACGTCCAGCTGGTCGCCAGCTACCTCGGGGAAGCCACCCAGATCGAGCGCCGCGACGGACCTGGCGTCGGCGTGACGGTCGTCGTCGGCGACAAGTTCCGCACGCTGGCCCAGGGGCGGCCGGCGGTGGTGGCCGCGAAGGACGCCACGATCTGCAGCCCGCAGGTGAACTGAGCCGTCACCACGGCGTACGGCGCTCGCGCTCACCGAGCCACTGCGCCAGACGACCGTGCGCGCTGATCTGGCGCAGGCGCTCCTCGGTCTTCTCGCGCAGCTTGCGCGGCGTGACGACGAGAAGGTCGTCGCCGTGCCGGAGCACGGTGCGATGCTCGGGGATGATCGTCTGGCCGTCGCGGATCACCATCGACACCGACGAGCCCTGCGGCAGCCGGAGCTCGCCCACCTCGACGCCGTGCATCAGCGACACCGGACTGATCGTCACCTGGAGCAGGTCGGCCGCGATCCGTTCGAGGGGCGCCGCCTCGACCTCGAGCCCGCGCGGCTCCGAGCGACGGGCCACCTTGAGCACCCGCGCCACGAACGGCAGCGTCGGACCGGTCAGCAACGTGTAGACCACGACCATCACGAAGACGATGTCGAAGAGCTCCTCCGCCTGGTCGATGCCGTCGGCGAGCGGAATGGTCGTGAAGACGATCGGGACCGCGCCGCGCAGGCCGGCCCATGAGATGAACGCCAGGTCCCGGAGGGGCATCGGCTGCACGAGCGAGCTCACGAGGACCGAGACCGGTCGGGCCACCAGGGTGAGGACGAGCCCGGACGCGAGCGCCATCCCGAGGGTCTCCCACGTCAGACGGCTCGGGGAGAGCAACAGCCCGAGCATCACGAAGAGCCCGATCTGGGCGATCCAGGCGATCCCCTCGGAGAAGGACCGCGTGGCCGCACGGTGCGGGAGCTCCTGGTTGCCGAGGACCAGCGCGGCGATGTAGACGGCGGCGAACCCGGATGCGTGCACGGCCGCGCCGGCGCCGTACGCCAGGACGGTCAGGCAGAACACGGCGATGGGGTAGAGACCCGACGACGGAAGCGCCGCCCGCCGCATGATCCAGGCGCCACCGAACCCGATGGCCAACCCGATCGCGGTGCCCGCGATCAGCTCGAAGAGGATCAGGCCGACCATGGCGAGCACGCCGTTCTCGGCCGCGGCCCCAGAGGAGACGAGCACCACGAGCACGACGACCGGCGCATCGTTGAGACCGGACTCGGCCTCGAGGGCACCGGTCAGCCGCTTCGGCAGCGGCACCAGTCGCAGCACCGAGAAAACCGCCGCGGCGTCGGTGGCCGAGGTGACCGCGCCGAGGAGCACGGCGATCTGCCACGGCAGGCCGAGCAGGTAGTGCGCGGAGACCGCCACGATGCCGACGGAGATGCTCACCCCGATGGTCGCGAGCCCGACACCGAGACGCATCGACGGGCGGATCTCGCGCCAGCTGGTGGTCAGACCACCTTCGGCCAGGATCACCACGAGCGCACCGAAACCGAGGGCGTGGGCCAGCTCGGCGTCCTCGAACTGGATGCCCAGACCCTGCTCGCCCAGGAGCACACCCATCAGCAGGTAGATCAGCAGGCTGGGGAGCCCGGCGCGCGAGGAGAGCCGGACGGCCAGGATCGCGAGGAGCGTCACGCCCGACCCCACCAGCAGGAACGTGTCCAGCTGGTGGGCGTCGAAAGTCATCTCACCTCAGGCTTAGCGGCGTCGGAAGCGCAGTCTACCGGTGCCTGCGAGGGTCACTTCGCCGGACGACTTCGCGTGAAACTGGAACTTGTTCTAGATTTGCCTTCATGAGCAAGGGCACCGTTCTCCCCGCCGTCCTCCCGGCCACCGTGTTGACCGACAGCACCGCGCCGTACGACGTCGTGGTCGTCGGCTTCGGCATCGCCGGTGGCTGCGCGGCCCTCGAGGCCGCCCGCGCCGGCGCGCGGGTGCTGCTGCTGGAGAAGGCCGCCGTGCACGGCGGCACCTCGTCGATGTCGGGCGGGCACTTCTACCTCGGCGGCGGCACGGCGGTGCAGGTGGCGACCGGGCACGTCGACTCGGTCGAGGAGATGTACCGCTACCTCGTCGCGGTCTCCAAGCAGCCCGAGCACGACAAGATCCGCGCCTACTGCGAGGGATCGGTCGAGCACTTCGACTGGCTGGAGGCCCTCGGCTTCGAGTTCGAGCGGTCCTACTACCCGGAGAAGGCGGTGATCCAGCCCGGGACGCAGGGGCTGATGTTCACCGGCAACGAGAAGGTCTGGCCCTTCAAGGAGCAGGCGGTGCCCGCGCCGCGTGGCCACAAGGTCCCCGTCGCCGGTGACACCGAGGGCACCAAGATGGTGATGGACCTGCTGCGCACGCGGGTCGAGGAGGCCGGCGTCGAGGTCCGGTACGAGACCGGCGTGACCAACCTGGTGGTGGCGGACTCCGGCGCCGTGGTCGGCGTCGCGTGGAAGTCCTTCGACGAGACCGGCGTGGTCGCGACGTCGTCGGTGGTGGTCGCGGCCGGCGGGTTCGTGATGAACCCCGACATGGTCGAGGCATACACACCCTCGCTGGCCGAGAAGCCGTTCACCCTCGGGTCGACGTACGACGACGGGCTGGGGATCCGGCTCGGCGAGTCGGTCGGGGCCGAGCTCAAGCACATGGAGGAGCCGTTCATCACCGCGCCGATCTACCCACCGTCGGCGCTGATCACCGGCTTCCTGGTCAACAGCGACGGGGAGCGCTTCGTCGCTGAGGACGGCTACCACTCGCGGACGTCGCAGTTCGTGATGGAGCAGCGTGACCACACGGCGTACCTCATCGTCGACAGCGAGCACGTGGAGTACCCGAAGTTCCCGCTGGTGCCGCTGATCGACGGCTTCGAGACGATCGCCGAGCTGGAGACCGCGCTGTCGCTGCCGCCGGGCTCGGTGGCAACCACGCTCGAGCGCTACAACGCGCTGGCCGAGGCCGGTGAGGACCTCGACTTCCACAAGGCTCCGGAGTGGCTGGCGCCGCAGGGCACCGGTCCGTGGGCGGTCTTCGACCTCCGGCTCGGCAAGGCGATCTACGCCGGCTTCACCCTCGGCGGAATCCGGGTCTCGGTCGACGGTGAGGCACTGCGAGCGGACGGCTCCGTGATCCCCGGCCTGTACGCCGCCGGCGCCTGTGCCTCCAACCTCGCGCAGGACGGCAAGGGCTACTGCTCCGGCACCCAGCTCGGTGAGGGCTCGTTCTTCGGGCGCCGGGCGGGTCGGCACGCGGCGGCGGTTTCCCCGGTCGGCCGGTGAAGCTGCCGGCTGACGGGCAGAATTTCCCCCGTCAGCCTCCTATTTCCCCGGCCGACCGGGGAAATGTCCATCGCCGTACGCTCGCCCCATGACCGACCGGTTCCGAGTGGCGTCGCGCGCCAACGTGCCGCCGTTCCACGTGATGGACCTGCTGGCGGCGTCGGCGGCGCGGCAACGCACGCACGGGGACATGCTCAACCTGCTGGCCGGGCAGCCGATGACGGGAGCACCCAAGCCCGTGCGCGAGGAGGCCAAGCGGCTGCTCGACTCCGGGGACCCGCTGGGCTACACGCCCGCGGCCGGCATCCTCGAGCTGCGCGAGGCGATCGCGCGGCACCACCAGCGGGCGCACGGCATCGACGTGAGCGCCGACGAGGTCGTGGTGACGACCGGCAGCAGCGGCGGGTTCCTGCTCGCCTTCCTCGCCGCGTTCGAGGTCGGCGACCGGGTGGCGATGGCCCGTCCCGGCTACCCGTGCTACCGCAACGTCCTGACCGCGCTGGGCTGCGAGGTCGTCGAGATCGCGACCGGCCCGGAGACCCGCTTCCAGCCCACCGTCGAGCAGCTCGAGGAGCTGGGCGACATCAAGGGTCTCGTCGTCGCCAGCCCGGCCAACCCCACCGGCACGATGCTGCTGCCCAGTGAGCTGGCCGCGCTCGCGGCGTACTGCGAGGACCGCAAGATCCAGCTGATCTCCGACGAGATCTACCACGGGATCGAGTACGCCGAGCCTCATCTCGCCCGCAGTGCCTGGGAGACCAGCCGCGAGGCGGTCGTCTTCTCGAGCTTCTCGAAGTACTTCTCCATGACGGGCTGGCGGATCGGCTGGATGCTGGTCCCCCAGCGCCTCGGCCGCGCGGTCGACGTGCTCACCGGCAACTTCACGATCTGCCCGCCGGTGATCGCGCAGCGCGCCTGCCTGGCCGCCTTCGACGACGCGTCGTACGCCGAGCTCGACGGCCACGTCGCCCGCTACGCCGACAACCGCCGGATCCTCCTGGACGGCCTGCCCAGGCTGGGGATCACCGAGCTGGCGCCGGCCGACGGGGCGTTCTACGTCTACGCCGACGTCGGCCACCTCACCGACGACACGATGGCGTTCGCGCACCGGCTGCTGAGCACCTCCGGCGTGGCCGTCGCCCCGGGCATCGACTTCGACACCGTCGACGGCGGGCGGTTCATCCGGCTCAGCTTCGCCGGGCCCGGCAGCGAGATCGAGGAGGCGCTCGACCGGCTGTCCACAGCCCTCGACCGCTGAGGTTTCTCCACAGCCGCGACGCGGCGAGGCTCCCTCGGAGGGCCCGACGGGCGGGCCACAGGAGGGGGACCCATGTACGGCGATGCCACCGCCATCCGACGCCTGGCCGATCGTCTGCGCGACCGGGCCGACGAGATCCGAGCCGCGGCCGCACGGCTGGCCGACCAGGCCGAGCAGGTGCCGTGGGAGGGGTGTGCGGCCGACGCGATGCGGCGCCACACCCACGCCCGGATCGCCTCGCTCCGAGAGACCGCGAGCCTGCACGACGACGCCGCCGCGGCCCTGGACCGTCACGCCCGCGAGGTGGCACGGCTCCAGGACCTGATCGCCGCGATCGAGCGGAAGGTCGCCGGTCTGGTCGGCGCGGCCCGCGACCGGATCGCCGACCTCGGCCGCGGACTGCTCGACCGGCTCGCCGATGTCACGCCAGACCCGCGAGACCTGCGGCTCGCGGACTTCCGGCCACCGCCGCCCGGCCACGCCGACTGGCTCCGTGTCGACCTGCCGGGGCTGTGATGAGCGCCGACATCACCCGCGTCACCGGTGGCGCGGCCGGGCTCGAGGCGACGTACGACGCCGTACGCGCCCTGGCTGATGCGTTCGACCGGGCCGGCGACCAGCAGCGCGGCTGGGCCGGGCTGGGCGCCCGGGTGCTGACCGATCCGGACCTGGTGGCGTCGGCGCTCCTCGCGCCGGCCACCTTCGCCGTGGCCGAGGCCGCCGTCGTCGCAGCGACGACCGGGCCCCAGGGACTGATGCCGGGCTCCGTCGGCTGGGAGGCCGACGCCCTCGTCGTCCGTGCGGTCCTGGCGACGCTGGAGGCCAGCGACGACGCCGCCCGGCTCGCTCTGGAGGTGATCGACTGGCGACTGGGCGTGCTCGCCGGGAGCGCCCTGCGCATCGCCGGACCGGCGCTGGTGCCGGCCGCGGTGACCATGCTCCAGGCGATGCCGCCCGCGACGCGCGCCCGGCTCGACGCCGCGGTCCAGCGGTGGGTCGTGCGCCACCCCGTCGTGGTCCAGCACGCCGTCAACGCCGGCGGCGGACTCTTCACCGGCCTGTCACCGCTGACGATCGTGGTGCCCGACAACCGCACCGCGACAGCGCTCCTCGCGGCGGCGTACGACGACGGAGACCCGGTCACCGTCCGACGGCCCGACGTCGCGCCGCCTGCCCGCGGGCGGCAGCCCGGCTCGGTCGCGAGCCTGATCGGTCACCTGTCGGCGATGGCAGCCCTCTCGCCGACTCCGGAGTCGGCCAACAACGGCACCATCGAGGTGCAGTCGCTCGACCCGGGCACCGACCACGCCCGCCACGTCGTCTACCTCCCCGGCACCGACGACCTCGGCACGCGCCCGTGGACCCAGGACGACGACCTCCGCGACCTCGGCGCCGACCTGCGGTCTGCCGCCGACCTGCCCACGGCCTACCAGCAGGGGATCCTGGACGCGATGGCGCGGGCCGGGATCGGGGCTCACGAACCGGTCCTGCTCGTCGGCCACTCCCTCGGCGGGATGGAGGCGGCCGCGCTCGCCAGCCGCGACACCGGCTTCGCCATCACTGACGTGGTCACGGCCGGCTCGCCGACGGCGCAGGTCGGCGGCTTCCCGGACGGCGTACGAGTGCTCTCGCTGGAGAACCACGGCGACGCCGTACCCCTCCTCGACGGCGCCGACAACCGCGACAGCGTCGAGCAGACGACGGTCACGTTCGAGGACACCTTCGATCCGTCGGTCGAAGGCGCCCACGCGTACCCGCACTACCTGGCCGGGGCCGCTGCCGTCGACGCCTCGACCGACCCGTCGATCACCGAGCACCTGGCCGGCCTGCGCGACCGGGGCTTCCTCGACGGGCCGCGGCCCGCGACGCAGGTGACGAGCCAGGTCTTCCAGATCGTCCGCGACCGGTGACGGTCACAGGATGTCGTGCACGAACTCCCCGAGCTGGGTCAGGTTGCGGCACTCGACCATCGGCACGACCTCGCCGTACCTCGTCGCCGCCGAGTCGCCGGTGTCCCAGTGCCGCCGGTGCTCGGGGTTGAGCCACCACGAGTGCCGGGCCTGACCGGCCAGCCGCTGCAGCACGTCGAGGTGCAGGTCGCTGTAGTTGGAGCGGGCGTCGCCGAGGATCAGCAGCGACGACTTGGGGCCGAGTGCGTCGGCGTGGTTCTCCTCGAACTTCACCAGCGCACGCCCGTAGTTGGTGCGCCCCCACAGCGCGGCGTGCGCAGTGCTGGCGGCGAGGTCGGCGAGCACATCGGCCGGATCGGCGCCCGGCACGAAGTGCTCGGTCACCTCGTGGACGTGGTCGATGAAGGTGAAGGCGCGGACCTTCTCGAACTGCTCGCGCAGCGCATAGACGAGCAGCAGCGTGAACTGCGCGAAGTTCGCCACCGACCCGCTGACGTCGCAGAGCACGACCAGCTCGGTGCGGTGCGGCCGCTTCGGCTTGTGGTGCGTCGTCAGCGGTACGCCGCCGGTGGACATCGAGGCCCGGACCGTTCGCCGGAAGTCCAGCGGGCCTCGACGCTTGGCGTGGTGCTCCTGGGTGAGCCGGGTCGCGAGGCGACGGGCCAGCGGGTAGATCTCGCGACGCATCTCCTCGAGGTCGGAGCGTCGCGCCGCGGTGAAGTCGAGGCGGTCGATCGACGGCTTGATGGCGACGTTGGCGACGTGCTCCGGGCCCTTCTCCTCGGCGATCCGGCGTCGGGCGTCGCCCTCGACCATCGCGGTGAAGGTGCCCATCCGACGGCCGGCCTCGCGGCGCGCCTCGTCGTCGAGGCGGCCGTCGGTCATCAGCGCCTGGACCAGCCGGTCGACCAGCTCGGAGGGCGCGACCCGCTGCATCGCGGTGTACGCCGACCACGACGACAGCCCCGGTCCGCGACCTGGCATCGCGCCGAACCTCGCGATCATCTCGGCAGCCAGCTCGAGCATGGCCCGCTGGTCGCCGTCTGCCAGGGCGTCGGCGAGCTCGTCCCGGAAGGACACCAGCGCCTCGGCGTTGTCGCGCACCGCCCCGGCATCCTCCTCCGAGCGCTGGCCCGCCACCCCGTCGCCGACCATCCGCGGGAAGTAGACGTCGAAGAGCGCGTCGAAGGTCGGCCGCTGGGTCTGCTTCTTGACCAGCGTGGCGGCATACCCCGCCCGCACGACCGACCGGTCGTCCCAGTCCAACGCGTCCAGCGCCGCGATCGCGTCCAGGTCCTCCGCGAGCGACACCGACAACCCGGCCGCGCGCAGCGCCTCCAGGAAGGAGATGTGTCTGCTCACCAACCCGCTCATGATCTGAGTCGGAGCTCCTTCACGGCCTTCTTCTGGTCCGACGCGTGCTTGAGGATCACCCCGAGGGTGTCCGCGATCGCCTTCTCGTCCAGCTCGTCGATCTCCAGCGCCACCAGCGTGCGCGCCCAGTCGACCGACTCCGCGATCGAGGGCGCCTTCTTGAGCTCCAGCTCGCGCAGCCGCGAGATCGTCTCGACGAGGCGTACGGCGATCCGCTCGTCGAGGTCCGGCACCTGGGAGGTGACGATCTCGCGCTCACGCTCGGCGTCGGGGTAGTCGAGGTGCAGGTAGAGGCAGCGCCGCTTGACGGCCTCCGACAGCTCGCGGGTGGCGTTGGAGGTGAGCACCACGAAGGGACGGCGTACGGCGGAGACCGTGCCCAGCTCCGGGATGGTCACCTGGAAGTCGGAGAGCACCTCCAGCAGCAGCCCCTCGACCTCGACGTCGGTCTTGTCGACCTCGTCGATCAGAAGAACCGTCGGCTCCTCGCGCCGGATCGCGGTCAACAGCGGCCGGGTCAGCAGGAACTCGTCGGTGAAGATCTCGTGGTCACCGAGGGTGCCACTCGACGTAGCGCTGGAGGCGGTGAACTGGTTGGCGGCCGCAGACGCCTGGATGGAGAGCAGCTGCTTCTTGTAGTTCCACTCGTAGAGCGCGCGCGCCTCGTCGAGCCCCTCGTAGCACTGCAGCCGTACCAGGTCGGCGTTCGTCACCTTCGCGACGGCCTTGGCCAGCTCGGTCTTGCCGACCCCGGCCGGCCCCTCGACCAGCAGCGGCTTCTCCAACGCTCCGGCGAGGTAGGCCGTGGTGGCGGTCGTCGGATCGGCGAGGTAGCCGGCCTCCGCCAACCGGGTGGCGGCGTCGGCGGGCGAGGAGAACCAGGAGCTCGGCTGCGACATGTCCCCATCTTGGCGTACCCCCGGAACGGGCCAGGCGGGGCAGACGTCTGACGGACGCTAGGGCGCCGCCCGCACCTCGGGGGCTCCGACGCGGTGGCGCTGCGCGAGCTCCTGGTAGTACGGCGGGTTCTGCTCGATCCAGAACTCCGACGACGTGCCCTCGATCGGCTTGGTCGGCTTGGCGGGGATGCCCGCAGCCACCATGCCGCCGGGGATCTCGGTGCCGGGGGTGACGACGGAGCCGGCGGCGACCAGGGTCCGCGCGCCGATCTTCGCGCCGTCGAGCAGGGTCGAGCCGTTGCCGATCAGGGCCTGCTCACCGACCTCCGCGCAGTGCACGACGCAGCCGTGCCCGATCGTCGAGTCGCGGCCGACGACCAGGCTGGTGCCGGGCGCCGCGTGCAGGACCGAGTTGTCCTGGACGTTGGCGCCCTCGCCGATGACGATCGTGCAGATGTCGGCGCGGAGCACCGCGCCGTACCAGATGCTCGCACCGGCTCCGACGCTCACGTCACCGATCAGGGTCGCGGTCGGTGCGACGAAGGCCTCGGGGTGGACGCTCGGGCTCTTGCCCTCGAACTCGTACAGCGGCATGAGGACATTCCACACCCACCCGGTCGGCCTCCGTCACAGCGGCCTCAGACCCGCCACCTCGAGAACCGCTTCTCCAGCGCGACCAGCCCGTAGTTGACCGCCAGACCCAGCAAGGAGGTCGTCAGGATGGCGGCGTACATCTTCGGGATGAGGAAGTTGTACTGGGCGTAGTTGATCAGGAAGCCCAGGCCGGCGTTCGCGCCCACCATCTCGGCCGCGATCAGCACCAGGATCGCGGCGGCACCCGAGATCCGGATGCCGGTGAAGATGGTCGGGACCGCGGCCGGGAACACCACCTTGCGGAAGGTCGCCGACGGCGACAGTCCGAGGACCCGCGCCGAGCGCAACAGCTGGGGATCCACCGTCGCCACCCCGGCGATCGTGCTGAGCAGGATCGGGAAGAAGCAGGCGTAGAAGACGATCGCGATCTTCGACAGCTCGCCGATGCCGAGCACCAGCGTGAAGACCGGCAGCAGTGCCAGGGCGGCCGTGTTGCGGAAGAACTCCATGCTCGGCGTGAGCAGCTCACGCACCGGGCGGTACCACGCCACCGCCGCACCGAGCGGGATCGCGACCACCAGCGCGGTCGCGAACCCGACACCGGCCCGGATGAGGCTGGCCCGGGTGTGCTTCCACATCTCACCGTCGCGGACCATCTCCCACCAGGTCTGCAGCACGACGTGCAGCGGCGGGAAGAAGTAGGAGTCGACCAGGCCGAGCCGGGGTGCGAGCTCCCAGATCGCGGCGAGCAGCAGGACGCCCAGCAGGCCGCGCACCCAGGTGCCGGTGCTGCGTGACCGGGACCGTGCGGACCTGACGCCCGCGGCGGCCTCCTGACGTGGGTTCGGGCGCGCCTCGATGCGCTCCTCGATGACCGAGCTAGGCAACGCCACGCACCTCCTTCAGCTGGGGGCGGACCGCCTGGTGGCGCAGCAGGCTCCAGATCCGGTGTCGGTACGCCGCGAACTCCTGGCTGGCCCGGATGTCGACGTCGGCGGCGACCGAGCGGTCGAGGTCGATCGTGATGGTCTCGGTGATCCGTCCTGGACGGCCGGTCATCACCGCCACCCGCTGGCCGAGGAAGACGGCCTCGTCGATGTCGTGGGTGATGAAGACGATCGTGGTGCCGGTGCGCCTCCAGATCTCGAGCAGCTCCTCCTGGAGCCGTTCGCGGGTCTGGGCGTCCAGCGCACCGAACGGCTCGTCCATGAGCAGCACGCCCGGCTCGTAGCAGAGGCTCCGCGCGATCGCGACGCGCTGCTTCATCCCGCCCGACAGCTCGCTGGGGAGCCGGTTGGCGAAGTCGGTGAGGCCGACCAGCTCGAGGTACTCCCGCGCCAGCTCGGCCCGCTCCGCCTTGCGCAGACCACCGCGTGCCTCGAGCGCGAACTCGACGTTCGCCTGCGCGGTGCGCCACGGCAGCAGGGTGTACTGCTGGAAGACGACGCTACGGTCCAGTCCCGGTCCGGTGATGACCTTGCCGTCCACGCGGACCTCGCCCGACGTCGGCCGGCTCAGGCCCGCGACCAGGTCGAGCACGGTCGACTTGCCGCACCCGCTCGGCCCCACGACGGTGACCAGCTCGCCCGCGGCGACCGTGAGGTCGAGGTCGTCGAGCGCCA
The DNA here is from genome assembly GCA_963717855.1 of uncultured Actinomycetota bacterium. GTDB lineage: Bacteria > Actinomycetota > Actinomycetes > Propionibacteriales > Nocardioidaceae > Nocardioides. The sequence goes on from CAVQXF010000005.1 coordinate 104,857, forward strand.
CGAACTCCCGGAGCCGCTTGTCGTCCTCCCCCTTGACCAGGAACGTCTGGCGGACGCCGTCGAGCTCGATGCGCGAGCTCATGAGGAGGCCTCCTCGTTGAACTCGTTGGTGTAGACGTCCGACGGCTTGATGTCGTCGGGATCGACGTCGCCGCGGCCGGCGAGCCAGTCCAGCCACAGCGAGATGTCCTGGTCGCGGATCGAGGCGTCCGGCGTGGGGACGCCGGTGCTGCCCGGCCAGTTCGCGTCGACGGCCTCGACGTAGGCGCCGTACCCGTTGTCCTTCAGCCAGGCGTCGTAGACCTTGAGCACCTCGTCGCGCTCGTGCGCGTTGATGTACTGGACGGCCTTGGCGATGCCGGTCGTGATCTCGGTGGCGGCATCCGGGTTGGCCTCGAGGAACCGCTCCTGCAGCACCGCGCCACCGCCGTTGTAGGGACCGATCACGTCGGTGTCCTTGAAGACCGTGCGGATGCCGCCACGCTGCTCGGCGACGTGGAGGGGGCCGCTGCTCAGGTAGGCGCCGTCGATCTGACCCGCGCGCAGCGCCTCCTCGGTGTTGAGCGGGGGCAGCACGACGAGGGTGATGGCCTTGATCTCGTCCTTGGTCAGCCCCTCCTTCTCGAACCAGGTGTCGAGCACTGCCTCGAAGTTGGCGCCGAGGGTGTTGACCGCGACCTTCTTGCCGATGAGATCGCGCGCGGACTTGACGGGCGAGTCCTTGAGGACGACCAGCGACTGACTGACGTCACCACTCGACCCGTACGACGAGACCACGGCCTTGATCGGCGCTCCGGTGGCGACGAGCTGCGCGGTCGCGCCGAAGAACGGGCTGCTCGCGATGTCGACCTGGTCGCTCACCAGGGCCTGGAGCGACTGGGGTCCGCCCGTGACGTCGCCCTTCTTGTCCAGCTTGATGCTCTTCAGGTAGCCCAGCGCGTCGGCGAGCTGCACCAGGTCGACGGTGCCCGCAGCTGACTGGTAGCGGAGCGTCGTGGTGCCGTCCGAGTTCTCGGCCCCGGCGTTGCCGGAGCAGGAGGTGAGTGCGCCCAGGGTGAGCAGCACGCTCGCCCCGGCGGCGATGCGTCGGAAACGTCCGGTGGTGTGGTTGATGATCATCTGGTGCCTCCTCAGGCCTGGCCGACTGCGATGGGGTGGTCTGCGGCGTACTGGCTGTCCGGCCGCGGCAGTCCGTAGTGGTCCCGCAGCGTCGAGCCGGTGTATTCGGTGCGGAAGAGGCCGCGGTCCTGAAGGACTGGCACGACCTGGTCGATGAACGAGTCGAGAAGCTGCGGGTAGAGCGGCGGCATCACGTTGAAGCCGTCGGCGGCGCCGCCCTCGGCCCACTCCTGGATGATGTCGGCGACCTGGGTCGCCGTGCCGTGCACGACGTAGTGGCCACGGCCGCCAGCCAGGCGGTGCAGCAGCTCGCGCAACGTCGGCCGGTCGCGCTCGACGATGTTGGCGACGACCTGGCGTCGGCTGCGGGTGTTGTCGAGGACGTTGCCGGACCCACCGAAGAGCTCGGTCGGCACCCGCTCGTCGAGCTCGAGGTGACCCAGGCTGACACCGACGAACTTCTCCAGCTGGATCAGGCCGTAGGCCGGCACCGTGAGCTCGTTGAACTCCCGGTAGAGGTCCTCGGCCTCCTGCGGCGTGTCGCCGATGAACGGGCTGATGCCCGGCAGGATCTTGACGTGGTCGGGGTTGCGGCCGAAACCGCGCACCTTGCTCTTGATGTCGTTGTAGAACGCCTGGGCGTCACCGATCGTCTGGTGCGCGGTGAAGATCGCCTCCGCGTTGCGGGCCGCGAAGGCCCGCCCCTCGTTGGAGGAGCCCGCCTGGATGTAGACCGGGCGGCCCTGCGGCGTACGCGGCGAGTTGAGCGGCCCGCGGACCCGGAGGTGCTGGCCGACGTGATCGATCGTGTGCACCCGGTCGAGATCGACGTAGTGCCCCGAGTCCCGATCGGCGAGGACGGCACCGTCCTCCCAGCTGTCCCAGAGCTTGCTGACGACGTCGACGAACTCCTGGGCACGGGCGTAGCGCTCCTCGTCCGACGGAGTGCCGGCAAGCCCGAAGTTGCGCGCGGCGTCCGCGCTGTAGGTGGTCACGATGTTCCAGCCCGCTCGGCCGCCGGAGATGTGGTCGAGGGAGGCGAAGAGCCGGGCCAGGTTGTACGGCTCGTTGAAGGTCGACGAGGCCGTGGCGATCAGTCCGAGCTTGTCGGTGACGGTCGCGATCGCGGTCAGCAGGGTGATCGGCTCGAGGTGACCGGTGGGCCGGTAGGGCGTCTCGGTGATCGTCGCCGGCACGTCCGCCAGGAAGATCGCGTCGAGCTTGGCGTCCTCCGCCTTGCGGGCGATCTCCTGGTAGTAGCTGACGTCGAGGATCCGTTCAGCACTGCTGTCGGGGTGGCGCCATGAGGCCTCGTGGTGGCCGGTGTCGTGCAGGAAGGCATTCAGGCTCAGCTGACGGGTCATCGGGTTCCTCTCGTCGTGCGCAGAGACAGCGGATCGGTCGCCGACGGCACGGAGCCCTCCGATGCCGATCGCACTACCGACGCCCAATATGTATTAAGTCGCGTGGTTTTGTCGAGTTTAGGACGCGTGTCTCACATCACACCGGAGACCCGGGGACGTGGGCGTTCCGGCGACGAGCCTGGAAATGACGAATGCCCCGGATCGGGGATCCGGGGCATTCATGCTGACTGGCGGTGGCGGTGGGATTTGAACCCACGGTGGGTTTGACCCCACACAACATTTCGAGTGTTGCACCTTCGGCCGCTCGGACACGCCACCGCCGGAGAGATTACCGGAGGGATTCGGTCGCGACGAAATCCGGTCGGCGGTCAGGGAGTCCAGCCCGGATCCCGCCCGGTGGCACCGGCCAAGCGGTCGAGTGCAGGCGCAGAGTCGGGGACGGAGACGGGCGGCCCGAAGGGTCCGTCACCGGCCTCGGGCGGCACCTCGAAGCTCGACGCGAAGCCGAGGGCGGCCAGCACCACCGAGCCATCGGGGGCGTAAGGCTGCCCGGTGGCGCGGGCCAGGTCCCAGCCGTGGACGACCACCTCGTCGAGGGCCACCAGGGCCGCGATCTCGGCCGGCATCTCGATCGGTCCGGCCATCGTCAGCCCGTCGTACGCCGCAGGCTCGGCCCAGGCGGCGACGAGCCCCTCGAGCGCTGCCGGGATCTCGGTGCGCCAGTCCGGCGACAGCCGCGAGCCGTCGGCCGAGGCCTGGCCGCCGCCGGGGATCTCCTCCTTGCGCGCCGCGAGGGTGAAGGCCAGGGTCAGACCGCTCAGGTGGTCGAGCAGGTCGGCGACCGTGGACTCGGTGCACGGCGTCGGTCCGGTGAGCTGGTCGTCACGGATGCCGCCGAGCACTGCGGTCACGGCGCGGGTGGCAGGGGTGAAGTCGATCGGGTCCATGCGAGCTGTGACCGGGCCGAAGGACCGGACTCATCGGCCCGGCCCGGAAATGGGGCCGGCGCCCACCCCGAGTGGAGGTGGGCGCCGGAACCTGCGGTCAGCGCGCCCTGACGGTGCGAGGGGCCGAGGTGGAGGCGGCGACCACGGCGGAGCCGAGGTAGCGCACGACCACGGTGTGCTTGCCCTTCTTCTTGATCGTCACCGACGAGGAAGCCTTGCCGGACGACAGCGAGAGGGTCTTGACGACCTTGCCGTCGAGGAGGACCGCGACCTTGCCGGTGGCGGCGACCCCGGTCGCCTTCACGGCGGCCGCGACCTTGACCTGCTTGCCGGCCTTGACCGACGTCCTGGACACGGTGGCCGTGACGGACGACGCGGCCTTGGCGACCGGTGCGGTCGACGTCGAGTCCGACCTCCCGACCTTGCCGGCCTTGGTCGCCGTCACCCGCACCGACAGCCGCTTGCCGACGTCGGCACCGCTCACCTTGTACGTCGCGGCGGTGGCACCCGGGATCGCGGCGCCGCTGCGCAGCCACTGCCGGCTGAACGTCAGGCCCTTGGTGTTCCAGGTGCCCGTCGTCGACGTCAGTGTCGAGCCGATCTTGGCGGCGCCCGAGACCTGGGGTGCCAGCACGGCCGCGACCGTGTCGACGTCGGCCAGGCTGATCACCGCGTGCCGCATGGTCTCGGGGTTGCCCGCCACGTCGGTCGACGCGTAGTCGACCGTGTGGTCGCCGTACCCGGTGACCACGATCGCCGAGCCGTCCGCGGTCTTCCAGTCGCCACCGTCGATCCGGTACGCCGTGGCGGCGACGCCGCTCAGCGTGTCGGCCGCGGTGAACGCCAACGTCGCCCGGTCGGAGCCGTCGACGCCGGTGCCCCGCGCGACCTTCAGGGAGGTCGTCGGTGCGGTGGCGTCGATGCCCACCTCGAGGGTGCGGGCACCCGTCGAGTTGCCGGCTGCGTCACGAGCCCGGAAGGAGAGCTCGTGCTCACCCTCACCGGAGACCGTGACCGGTCCGACGTACGGCTGCCAGCCCGCGGACTCACCGGTCTCGACGACCGGAGCACCCGCGCGATTGTCGACCGCGGACACCGAGACGACGGCGTCGGAGCGGTACCACCCGTTGTCACCGACGGTGCCGCCGGTGACGACCGCGGACACGTCCGGGGCCTGGGTGTCGGCCGGCACCGGGAGGACCCAGGTGTCGGCCAGCGACGGGTCTCCGAAGCCGGAGCCATCCAGCGGGTACTCGAACTTGATCCGGACGTTGCCGTCGTTGTTGTCGACCGCCGGTCCGGAGAGAACCAGGTCGTAGACCTTGATCCCCTGGCCGGACTCGGTGCGTGGCACCAGCTGGGTCGTCACCAGCTGGTCGTCGACGTAGACGTTGTACTTCTTGGTGATCGCCTTGTCGTAGGTCTCGATGCTGCGCAGGATGAACGGCTGCCCCGTGGGGACGTCGAACGTCGCGGAGTACCACGAGCCCGGGAAGTTCCCGTGCGCGTAGCGACGGGTCAGACCCGCCTCCGAGCTGGTGCCGCTGTTGGGCGCCGCCATGATCTCGTGCGCGTTCTCCGAGGCGTTGTCGCCCCAGTCGAGGTGGTCCGTGGCCATCGCCGTGGGCGGCTTCGGCAGCTCGAACGAAGGCGTCACGTCGGCCGTCGCCAGAGTGACCCCGGACCGCTCGACCGTCACGGTCACCGGCTGGGTGCCGCCGACCAGGTCGAGCGGCAGCGTCACCGGGACCTTGATCGTCGTGGTGCCGCCCGCCGGATCAGGGTGTCCCCGGACGGGACCGAGCCCCAGCCGGCCGGCACCGACGCGGCCACGTGGGCCCGGACGTCGGACGTGCCGCCGTTGGTGACGGGGACCGACAGCGTCGCGTGCTCGCTCGGGTCGTCACCGTCGAGCGCGGCCGTGACCGTCCCGACGGTCAGACCCGAGGCGACGGTGACCCAGTCGGACGTGCGGTCCGTCAGGTCGTACGCCGCGCCGTCGGCCGTGAAGGACAGCGCCAGGTCGGCGTCGTACGAGCCGGGCTTGGCGTGCTTCGGCACCGTGAAGGAGACCGGCAGCTGCGCCGAGGCACCGGCAGCGACCGCGGCGAGAGACACCGTCGCGTCGTCCCAGCCGTCCACCGAGACCGTGCCCGCCAGGCCGGTCAGCGCGGTGGCGCCGTCGTTGGTGACCTCGACGGTGCCGGTGACCGTGCTACCCGGGAGGGCGGCGGCAGCGACCGGCGGCAGGGTGACCGTGATGCCCAGCGCAGACGTCAAGGCCCGGACGAGCCCGGACTCGATCCGTGCGAGGCGGCGGTCCAGGTCACCACGGACGGGGGCGTCGATGCCGGAGGTCGCGAGCGACGACCGGATCGAGCGGACCCCGGCGAGCGCCGACTGCAGCGCCGCCACCGAGGCGTCGTCGTCACCGGCGAGCGTGGCGAGCAGCGCGTCCTCGACCGACGACCGGGCCTCGGAGATGTCCGAGGCGAGGTCGTCGTGCTGGCCGTCAGACAGGTCGCCCGAGGTGCCGAGGCCGTCGACGTGCGCAGCCAGGTCGTCGAGCTGTCCGAGGATCGCGCCGACCTGGCCGTTGGCCTCGGTCACCTGGAAGTCGTAGCTTCCGGAGCCGACGGTGACCGTGACGTTGCCGTCAGCCGACGTCACGTCCTGCACGCCGTCGACCGACGTCAGCAGCGAGCCACCCTCGGTGACGGCGTACTCGTTGTCAGCCGGCAGCACGATGTCCGCCGTGGTGTTGACCGGGACGTCGACCGTCAGCGACAGGTCGTCGCCGGTCTTCGTCCAGTCGGTGTCGATCGCGCCGTAGACGGAGTCGTACTGACCCGACCCGTGGGTGAGGCCGCCGTCGACGGCGGGCTTGACCTGGATCTTCTTGTAGCCGGGCTCGAGAGCCTTGATGGCACCGATGTTCTGGTACATCCAGTCGCCCACCGCGCCGTACGCGTAGTGGTTGAAGGAGTTCATCCCCTCATCGCCGAAGCTGCCGTCGGGGCCGATCGAGTTCCACCGCTCCCACATGGTCGTGGCACCGTTGGCGATCTCGTAGCCCCAGGACGGGTAGTCCTTCTTGAGGATCATCGTGTACGCCAGGTCCGACCGGTCGATGCTGGTCAGGGCCGGCAGGAGCCACGGGGTGCCGAGGAACCCGGTGGTCAGGTGGTTGTCGCTCGTCTTGAGCTTGGCGACGAACTTCTGCCCCACCTTCACGCGCAGGGCCGGGTCGGACACGAGGTTCATCCCGAGCGCCATGGCGTACGCCGTCTGGCTGTTGCCCTGGACGGTCCCGTCGGAGGAGATCAGCTTGGCCGTGAAGGCCTCGCGGATGCTCGTCGAGAGTGCCGCGTAGCGGGCTGCGTCTGCGTCCTCGCCGATCGACGCCGCCATCTCGGACAGCATCCGGGCGTCCTCGGCGTAGTACGCCGTGCCGAGCACGTCGACGCCGGTGTTGTCGTCGAGGTTCAGCCAGTCGTTCCAGTTGCCACGGGCCGAGTCGATCAGGTCCGGACCCGCGCCGCCCTCGACGAAGCCGAAGAACTTCTCCATCGCGGCGTAGTTCTGGCGCACGATCGCGGTGTCGCCCTGGGCGTGCCACGCGGCGTACGGGACGGTGATGCCCGAGTCGGACCAGCCGAGGCCGGCGCCCAGGTCGATCGTCGGCACCGACGGGGCGATGCCCGGCAGGTTGCCGTTGGCGTACGCCGAGTCGCGCAGGTCCTGCGTCCACTTCTGCAGGAACGAGCGGGTGTCGCGCAGGTAGCTCGCGGTCGGGGCGAAGACGTTGATGTCTCCGGTCCAGCCGAGTCGCTCGTCACGCGCCGGGGTGTCGGTCGGGATCGACAGGAAGTTGCCCCGCTGACCCCACGAGATGTTGCTGACCAGCTGGTTGAGCATCGTGTCGGACGTCTGCAGGTCGCCGGTGGCGGCCAGGTCCGAGCCCCACACGACACCGGTCACGTCGCCGAGCTCGGGAGCGCTGCTCGCGCCGGAGATCTCGATGTAGCGGAAGCCGTGCTGGGTGAACTTCGGGGTGTACTCGACGGTGCCGGTCTCCTTGAAGGTGTAGTAGTCCGTCACCTTCGCGGCCCGCAGGTTGCCGACGTAGAAGCGACCGTCGTCGTAGAGCTCCTCCGCGTAGCGAACCTTGACGGTCTGACCGGCCACGCCGGAGATGCGCATCCGGGCCACGCCGACCATGTTCTGGCCGAGGTCGTAGATGTAGCCGTTGGCGACGCCGGGCGACGTCGTGCGCACCAGAGCGGGGCGCTCACCGGTGGTGCGGACCGGCTCGTCCGGCTGGGGCACCAGCTTGGTGGTGTCCGAGGGGCCGATCGTCACGGCGTTCCAGCCGGTGTCGGTGTAGCCGGGCTGGTCCCAGCCCGGCTGCTCGGCGCGGGCGTCGTACGTCTCGCCGTCGATGTTGTCGGCCGCGGCGTACGGGCCGGAGTGGCTCTTCCACGTGTCGTCGGTCTTGACGACCTGGCTGCTGCCGTCGGTGTAGTCGATGCGCAGCTGCGCGATCAGGCCGAGGTCGTGGCTGTACATCCCCGGGCCCCACATGCCGACCTTGCCGGCCCACCAGCCGTCACCGACCTCGGCGCCGAAGGCGTTGGTGCCCTCGTCGACCTGGTCCGTCACGTCGTACGTCTGGTACTGGATGCGCTTGGTGTAGTCGGTCCAGCCGGGTGCGAGGTGCTGGTCGCCGACGGAGTCGCCGTTGAGCTGCAGCTCGTAGACGCCGTGCGCCGAGGCGTACGCGCGCGCCGACTTGATCGTCTTGCCGGGCTCGGTGGTGAACTCCGTGCGGAAGAGCGGCTTGTTGGAGTCGGACGTGCGGAGCAGGACGTCCTTGCGGTCGGCCACGCGCAGGCCCTGGTCGGTCAGGGTGCCGCCGTTGAAGGGATTGCCGGCGGAGAAGTCGGTGTCGAGCAGCACGTCGCCGTTCTTCGCGGTGACCTTCACAGCCTTGACGTCGGCGGACTCGTCGACTGCGTTGGCGAAGTCCTGCCGGAAGCCGACGAAGCCCTTGGTGAAGGAGGTGTCGGTGCGCTGGTCGATCTGGGTGCCGTCGAGCAGGGTCGTGATGGTGCTGCCGTCGACCGTGACGGACAGCCGGTGGGTGCCCTCGAGCAGCTGCGCCGAGGTGATGCTCGTGATCGGCTTGTTGTCCATCAGCGTGTAGCCGTTGTTGATGCGCTTGTGGGGGCGGAACTTCGGGACCCCGGAGCCGTCGGCCGTCGAGATCTGCCACATGTAGGCGTTGCTGGTGTCCTTCGCACGGACGAAGACGCCGATCGCCAGCTGGTTGATGTCGAAGTCGATGTCGGCCGTGTAGTCGGCCCACCGGTCGATCTCGCCGCCGGCCGCCTTCGCGATCCAGTCGCCCTGCCACTCGCTCGTGGACAGGATGCCGGTCTCGAACCAGCTGGAGGGGCTCCAGTCGCTCTCCTGGCCGGCGCCGTCCCAGACCTTGACCTGCCAGTAGTAGCGGGTCTGCGACTCCAGGGCGTCGCCGGCATACGTCACGTCGAGCTGCTTCGAGGAGTCGACCTTGCCGCTGCTCCAGGCGTCGTCGCCACCCTCGGTGGTGCCTACCCGGATCTCGTAGGCGCCCTGAACGACTCCGCGGGCGCTCGACGTCGACTTCCAGCTGAAGGACGGGGCATCACCGCCGATGCCGAGCGGGTTCGTGCGGGCATTGGTCTGGAGGCCGACGACAGAGACGGCCGCAGCGTCGGCCGCGGCGGCGACCGGTGCGGCCACCAGGACGGCGGGCACGCTGAGCGTCAGGCCGGCGGCCAGAGCCACCAGCGGAGCGACGAGGCGGACTCGGGCCCGAGCTCGAGTTCGAGGTGCAGAAGACATGAAGGACTTCCTTGCGACGGGGGGACTTTGAAACGTTGCAACGGCAAGGTAAGTCGCAAGTGACCACCGTCACAACGGTTCTGTCCGGATCCGGTCACAGGAGGTTCGTAGCAATCGAGAACGATTCAGCGACCGGTGCCACGACCGCTCAGATCAGTCGGGAGCGGACGGCGTACACGACGGCCTCGATCGTGGAGTCCACGCCGATCTCGTCGGCGATCGCCCTCAGACGACGCCGTACCGTGCGCTCGGACCGGCCCACCCGGCGTGCGATCACGTCGGTGGTGTGACCCTCCGAGAGCAGCCGGAGGATGCGGATGTCATCCGCACTCGGATCCCAGCTGGGGCGAGCGGAGGCGGAGCTAGTGCGACCCGAGTCGACCATGATCACGATCCCTGGACGAGGATCAACACCAGCTTTCGAGGGCCGTGGACGCCTTCGACCCGGTCCAGCTCGATGTCGCTGGTCGCCGACGGGCCGCTGATCCAGGTGTGCGCGCGCCGAGGTTCCAGCAGGGGCAGCGCGTCGGGCACGTCGGGGACCACCTGGTCGGTCCGCACGATGCAGATGTGCAGGTCGGGCACCAGGGAGATCGCCCGGCGACCCTGGCCCGGACCGTGGTCGAGGATGATCGTCCCGGTCTCGGCGATGCCGACCCGGGCCTCGGTCACCACGGCGTCGTAGGCGTCGAGCTCGTAGGCGTCGAAGTCCCGGCCGGATGCTCCGTCCTCGTCCGCACCGGGCACCTCGACCGACAGCCCGGGCGGTATGACGACCCGCGCGCCGTCCGGGAGCGCGGCTGCCACCCGGGCGGCCAGCTCCTCGGACGTGCAGCGGACGACGAGCGCCTTGTAGTCCGCGACCCGCTCGGCGAAGTGACCGACCAGATCGGCGACGGGCGCGATCCGGGGAGCCGGCGGTACGTCGTACCCGCGCTCGACGCCGTCGAGCGCGCGGCGCACCCGGCCGAGGATGTCGTCACGGGCGCTCACGATCGGCCTCCGTCGGTGCGCTTCCACCAGGCGCGGAAGGACTCGCCGGGGGCCGGAGGCAGGTCGCGGGCCGAGGTCCACTTCGCGGCACCGAATCGACGGGCGACGCGGAGCCCGAACCCCGTGAGGCGCTCGCCGAAGGCGAGCTTGCGGGAGTCCGAGAGCGCCACGGCGGCACCCTTGAACGCCACCGCCTCGACGCTCGGCACCCCACCGCGGTGGGCGTCGACCACCTGGGCGCGCAGGTCGACGAGCACGGACGGGATGTCGATGAGCACGGGGCAGACCTCGAAGCAGGCGCCGCAGAGCGACGAGGCGTACGGCAGCGAGTCGAGCTGCTCGTCCTCGCCGACACCGCGCAGGAGCGGGTTGAGGATCGCGCCGATCGGTCCGGGGTAGACCGAGCCGTAGGCGTGGCCGCCGGTGCGCTCGTAGACCGGGCAGACATTGAGGCAGGCCGAGCACCGGATGCAGCGCAGCGCCTGTCGGCCGACCTCGTCGGCAAGCGCGTTGGTGCGGCCGTTGTCGAGCAGGACGACGTGCACCTCCTGCGGGCCGTCGCCCGACGTGACCCCGGACCAGGTCGAGGTGTAGGGGTTCATCCGCTCGCCTGTCGAGGACCGGGGAAGCAGGCGCAGCAAGGGATCCAGGCCCTCCCAGGTGGACACGACCTTCTCGATGCCGACCACGGAGACGAGCACCTCGGGCAGCGTCAGGCACATCCGGCCGTTGCCCTCGGACTCGACGACGACCAGGGTGCCGGTGTCGGCGACGGCGAAGTTGGCGCCCGAGACGCCGACCTTGGCGCGCAGGAACTTCTCGCGCAGGTGCGCCCGCGCGGCAGCGGCGAGCACGGCCGGCTCGTCGGTCAGGTCGTCGGGAGCGGGGCGTCCGACCGCCCCCATCTTCGCCAGGAAGATCTCGCGGATCTCCGCCCGGTTGCGGTGGATCGCCGGCACCAGGATGTGCGAGGGCAGGTCGTCACCCAGCTGCACGATCAGCTCGGCGAGGTCCGTCTCCCAGGCCGCGATGCCTTCGGCCTCGAGCGCCTCGTTGAGGCCGATCTCCTGAGTGACCATCGACTTGACCTTGACGACCTCGTCGACGCCGTGGGCCTTCGCGATCGAGGTGACGATCGCGTTGGCCTCGGCCGCATCGTTGGCCCAGTGCACGGTGGCGCCGTTGGCGGTCAGCGAGGCCTCGAGCAGCTCGAGCTGGTTGCCGAGGTCGCGCAGGGCCGACTCCTTGACGCCCGCGCCCGCGAGCCGCAGCTCCTCCCAGTCGGAGTTGTCGTTGACCTCGTCCACGAGACGCTGCCGCTTGGCCCGGATGGTGCCGGTGGCGTGCGCGAGGTTGTGCCGCAGCTGGGCGTTGCCGAGAGCCTCGTGCGCGGCGACGGGGAACTTCGGCATCCCGACGAAGGTGGCCCCGCTCATTCGGTCGCCGCCAGGATCTCAGCCAGGTGCACGCTGCGTACGCCGGACTGCTGACGCGTCAGCAGTCCGCCGATGTGGGTCAAGCAGGAGTTGTCGCCGGCGACCAGCACCTCGGCGCCGGTGTCGCACACGCGTCGTGCCTTGTCGGCACCCATCGCCACGGAGGTGTCGGCGTTCTTCAGCGCGAAGGTGCCACCGAAGCCGCAGCACTGGTCGGCACCCTCGAGCTCGAGCAGGGTGATCCCCCGGACCTGCTCCAGCAGCTGTCGTGGCCGGTCGCCGACCCCGAGCATCCGCAGCGAGTGGCAGGTCGGGTGGTAGGTGACGGTGTGCGGGTAGTAGGCGCCCACGTCGGTCACGCCGAGCACGTCGACGAGGAACTCCGAGAGCTCGTAGACCGTCGGAGAGGTCGCGGCGACCGCCGCCTCGAGTCCCGCGTCGCCGGAGCGGCGCGCGACGATCGAGTGCTGGTGGCGCGCGCAGCCCGCGCACGATCCGGACGGCGTCACGACCGCGTCGTAGCCCGCGAAGGTGTCGACGAAGTTGCGGACGACGGGCACCGCCTCGTCGAGGTAGCCGGTGTTGACCATCGGCTGGGCGCAGCACGTCTGCGACTCGGGGAACTCCACGTCCACCCCGAGCCGTCGCAGCAGCGCCACGACTGCCTGACCCGTGCCCGGGTACAGCGCATCGTTGATGCACGTGACCATCAGGGCTACCCGCATTGCTTCATCCTGCCTCGCTATCGGGAGATCGTCTTCTCGGCGTACGGCACGAGTCGCACCGGTCCGACCAGGCCGTACGCCTGGCGCGGCACCGGACCGTAGACCGCGGGGGTCACCGTCCGGAGCCGGTTGATGAGCGTCGTGGCGATCTCGACCTCGATCGTGTTCCGGCCGCGCCGCAACAGTCCTCCGAGGTCGAGGACCGGGTCGAGTACGTCGCACGGCGCGACCTGACGGCCGTTGACGCGCACCCGGAAGGTGTCGTTGACCTCGCCGAGCTCGAGGACCGCGCCGTCGGTGGCGGTCCAGTCACGACCCAGGTCGACCACCGTCGTGTAGACGCCGACGCCCGAGACGTCGGCCAGCTCGGGCACCTGCGACCACGGCAGCAGGGCATCGAGGTGCAGGTTGCGCACCGGCCGCACCGTCTCGGTCGCGGTGGCGCCCGGCTGCCAGTCCTCGACCGCCAGGTCCCACGACGACAGGAGGACCGGCTCGCGGACCCGGTCGATGGTCACCGTCCTCGCCCTCCCGCCGGTGGTGACGGTGTGGTCCCCGGCCGTGCCGGAGCGCAGCACCAGCGACCCGCCGAGGACCCGGACCACGCCACCTGAGACGGAGGTCGCGGACGGCCTACGGCCTCGCGGACGGTCCAGCGCCACGATCGTGGACTGCCCCGGGAGCAGGTCGACGCTGACGCGCACCTGGTCGCCCTGGCGCTCCCACAACGCGACCGGCGTGGTCTCACCGGTCCAGGCATCGAGGAGGTACGGCACCGCGTCGGAGCGGGTGGCGGTCAGCCACACGTCCTGGGTGACCCGCACCAGCTTGCGGTTCTCGGCGTGCTTGGCGTTGGCGACGTAGTAGAGATCGACGTTGCCGACGGTCCGGCGCAGGGTCATCACCGTCGAGCTCTCGTGACGCACGTCGGGGGTGATCCCGAGGTCGGCGAGGGCCGTGGGGATCTCGGTATCGACGGCGATCGTCCGGGTCGTCGAAAGGGCCTGGACCTTCGTGAGCAGCGCGCGCAGCTCGTCGGTCTCGCCCGGCTGCGCCAGCCCGACGGGCTCGGCCGTCGACCAGTCGCCGAGGAAGACGATCGGCAGCCCCGCCCGGCCGAGCTCCAGCACCCGCTCGGCCGTCGAGACGGCCATCGTCCTCTCCGCCCCGCGGAACTGGTCCGGGCCGATGATCATCACCTTGTACGCCGGCCCGTCGGGTGCGAGGCGGCCTCGACGCACCTTCGCCCGAGGCAGGTCCAACAGTGCCGGCGTCGCGAAGGAGTGGGTCCAGCCGATCGGGATGCCGTTGTTGGTCGCCCACGGAGCGCCGATGCCGGTGGAGGCCCAGCCCTTCTGACGCAGGAAGACGATGTCGTAGCGCGGCGTGCCGGTCTGCAGCACGAGCTGGGTCCGGGCGAGGTAGTCGGAGACGTCGCGGATGTGGCGCCACTGCGGCGTTCGAGGTCCCCAGGCGTCGCCGTACCCGACGGCGCCGTTGTAGTACGGGGAGAAGGCGGCGAACCCCGGCCAGGTGACACCGGGTGCGTCGGCGTACGCGAAACCGTGGATCATCGCCATGTTGACGCCGGCGGCGTAGATGCTGTTGAGCGTCTGGAGCGCGCGGTCCCACGTGGTCTGGTACGCCGCACCGGCGTAGCAGATCGCCTCGCAGGACAGCACCGTGTGACCCGCCATGTCGCGACCGCCGGCCATGACTCGGTAGTCGTCGAGGTTCTTGAACCCGAGCGACTCCGTCTCCGGCACGTCGAGCAGTGCGGCGTGCTCGACGGTGTCGGTCTCGAGCCCGTAGGGCTGCACGCGCAGGCCCATGCCGAGCGAGCGCGCGAAGCCCTGGACCGGGAGCAGGTGATGGTCGCGGTAGAGGTCGGAGAGCACCTGGTTGAAGTCGTCGCGGACCCGCGTCGTGGTGACGGCGTCGTACGCGAAGACGTACTTCTCCTTGACCTCGAGCACGACCGGGAGGAACGGCAGCAGGTCGTAGCCCGCCCGGCGACGGAACTCCGTGAGCATCCGCGGCGTCCAGATGGTCGCGTCGGTCTCGATCTCGAGCGAGTCCTCGAAGAGGTAGCCGCCGGCCTTCGCCAGCAGTCGGCGCAGGGAGGGGTCGAGGATCCGGGTCTTCCAGAAGTCGATGACGGCACCGGAGCCCGCGGCGCTGAAGTGGTCGACGACGTAGGACCGGGGCGAGGTGTGCGGCCCCGCCTCCGGCTCCTGGCCGGACCCCCGGCGCCACTGGGCGAGGAGCACCCACGACCCGTCCGCCGGAGCGGTCCAGGTGACTCGACCGTCGACCACGGCGCTCGTGAGATCGACGTACGACGTGGCGTCGAGCGTCTGGACGGCCTTGACCGGGGCACCGACCGTGCGGAAGGCCTGGACGGCCACGAGGTGCCGCTCGGCGCTCGGGGACTCGGGTGCGACGACCGGGTCGGGAAGGGGACCGTCGTACGTCGTGCCGCCCGCGACCACGACCTGGCCGTGCGCCAGCTCGGAGCACGCCGCCTCGTCGTCGGGGGTGACGGTGGGGACCGCCGCCGGCCAGGAGGGGCCGACCGTGATGTCGACCCGGATCCCGTGCCGGACCGCCCGTTCGAGCGCGGCCTTGACCCCGGCGACCCATGAGGCCGTGCCCCAGCCCTGCTTGTCCAGGTCGATGGTGATCCCGCGGGCGGAGAGGCTGTGCGTCACGTCCGCGATCTCGAGCGCACCGAACCCGGCCGCGGCGACCTGGTCGACCTCCCGGGCGATCTCCTTCGGGTCGACGGCACCGTGCGGCCACCACCAGCGGAACCCGGCCGCCGTCTCCGGGCCCGGACGACTGAACCCGCGCAGCACGTTGCCGCCCGTCGCGGGTCGCAGGCCGCCCCGACCAGCGCTGGCCGGCGCCTGCCCGGCGACGACGACACCCGCAGTGACGGCGGCTGCTCCGAAGAGCGAGCGCCGGCGGAGGCCGGTGGTCACGTCGTGGGGGTGCTGGTCTGGTTGCTGCACTTCACTCATCAGGTCTCCCGAGAAGGACGGAGGGTCAGGTGGGGTAGAGCAGGAGAAGGACTCAGCGGCCGATGCGCGCCGCGGCGGCCTCCCAGTCGAGGCCGCTGCGCGGCTCATGACGTCGTACGTCGTGGGTGCGGCGGATCAGCGCCCGCATCGCCGCCAGGTCGGGCAGGTCGGCGCCGAGGGCACGCGCCTGCACCAGGCCGTTGCCGAGAGCGGCGGCCTCAGCCGGCCCGGCGAGCACGGGTACGCCGAGGGCGTCCGCGGTGAGCTGGCAGAGCAGGGTGTTCTGGGATCCGCCACCGACGAGGTGCACCACGTCGACGTCACGCCCGGCGAGCGAGGCCGCCAGCCGGACGTTGCGGCGGTAGGCCAGGGCGAGGCTGTCGATGATCGTGCGGGTGATCGCGACCGGCGTGCGTGGGATCGGCTCGCCGGCTTCGCGGGCGAGGTCCTGGATCCGGGTCGGCATGCTGTTGGCCGAGGCCGTGCCGGGCGCCAGCAGCCGGGGGTCGTTGATGTCGACCACGGTGCGCAGCGCCGGTGCCTCGGCCGCACCGGCCAGCAGCGCCGGCAACGACGCGTCGCTGAGCCGCTGGTCGGCCCAGGTGCGCACCGACTCCGACAGGACCCAGAGACCCATGACGTTCTTGAGGAAGCGGATCGTGTCGTCGACGCCGCCCTCGTTGGTGAAGTCGGCTGCGCGGGCCTCCTCCGAGAGCACCGGCGCCTCGAGCTCCAGACCGACGAGCGACCAGGTGCCGGACGAGATGTAGGCGAAGCTCTCGTTGTCAGCCGGCACCCCGACGACCGCCGACGCGGTGTCGTGCGAGCCGACTGCGATGACCGGGACATCCGGGACGCCGACGTACTCCCCCACCTCGGGCAGGACCGGGCCGACCACGGCGCCCGGGTCGCGCAGCGGAGGCAGGATCGACCAGGGCAGACGGAGCCGCTTGGCCAGGTCGAGCGCCCACTCGCGGCTGCGTACGTCGTACAACCCGGTGGTCGACGCGTTCGTGCGCTCGGCTCCGGCCTCCCCGGTGAGCCAGTAGGTCAGCAGGTCGGGGAGCAGGAGCAGCCGCTCGGCCGACTCCAGCGCGGGCGTGCCGAGCTCGGAGACCAGCTGGTAGACGGTGTTGAACGGCAGCTGCTGCAGGCCCGACACCTCGTACAGCTCGGCGTCCGTGACGCTCTCACGCACCCGGGCGGGTACGCCGTCGGTGCGACCGTCCCGGTGGCTGCGCGGGTTGGCGAGCAGCCGGCCGTCGCGGTCCAGCAGGCCGTAGTCGACGGCCCACGAGTCGATGCCGATGCCGTGCAGCTGACCGGTGCGGGCCACCTCGCGCAACCCGGTCAGCACTTCGCGGTGGATGCCGAGCACGTCCCAGTAGAGGTCACCGCGCACCGGCACGCCGCCGTTGCCGAACCGGTGCAGCTCCTCCAGGTGGAGGGTGCGCGCACCCACCCGACAGGCCATCACCCGGCCGCTGGTGGCACCCAGGTCGACCGCGGCGACGCGGACCGGCGCTGCCGGACGAGATGTCATCGCAGGAAGGCCGCAGCCACGCCCGCGTCGACCGGGATGTGCAGACCGGTGGTGTGGCTGAGCTCGGCGGAGCACAGCACGAAGACGGCGTTGGCGATGTTCTCCGGCAGCACCTCGCGCTTGAGGATGGTGCGCTGCGCGTAGAACTTGCCGAGGTCCTTCTCCTCCACCCCGTAGACCGCGGCCCGGTTGGCGCCCCAGCCGCTGGCGAAGATGCCCGAGCCCGCGACCACACCGTCGGGGTTCACGCCGTTGACCTTGACGCCGTAGGCGCCGAGCTCGGCGGCGAGCAGCCGGACCTGATGGGCCTGGTCGGCCTTGGTCGCCGAGTAGGCGATGTTGTTCGGGCCGGCGAAGACGGAGTTCTTCGACGAGATGTAGATGATGTCGCCGCCCATCTCCTGCTCGATCAGCACCTTGGCCGCGGCCTTCGAGACAAGGAAGGAGCCCTTCGCCATCACGTTGTGCTGCAGGTCCCAGTCGGCCTCGGTGGTCTCGAGGAGCGACTTGGACAGCGAGAGACCGGCGTTGTTGACGACCAGGTCGAGCCCACCGAAGGCGAGCACGGCCGCGTCGACCATCGCCTGGACCGCGCCCTCCTTGCTGACGTCGGCAGCCACCCCGATGGCGACGTCAGAGCCGCCGATCTCGGCGGCGGCGGCCTCGGCCTTGGCGAGGTCGAGGTCGGCGATGACGACGCAGGCGCCCTCGGCCGCGAGCTTCTTGGCGGTGGCCTTGCCGATGCCACCGGCCGCACCGGTGACCAGCGCGACGCGGGTGGCGAGCGGCTTGGCCTTCGGCATCCGCTGGAGCTTGGCCTCCTCGAGGGCCCAGTACTCGATGCGGAACTTCTCCGCCTCGTCGATCGGGGCGTACGTCGAGAGTCCCTCGGCGCCACGCATCACGTTGATCGCGTTGGTGTAGAACTCACCGGCGACGCGAGCGGTCTGCTTGTCCTTGCCGTAGCTGAACATGCCGACGCCCGGCACCAGAACGATCAGCGGGTCGGCGCCGCGGATCGCCGGGGAGTCGGCGTTCGCGTTGCGGTCGTAGTAGCCCTGATAGTCCTCGCGGTAGGACACCGCGAGCTCCTTGAGTCGGGCGATCGAGTCCTCGACGCTGGCGTCGGCAGGCAGGTCGAGGACCAGCGGCTTGACCTTCGTGCGCAGGAAGTGGTCGGGGCACGACGTGCCCAGCTCGGCCAGTCGCGGGTGCTCCGCGGAGGCGAGGAAGTCGAGCACCACGTCGGTGCCGGCGAAGTGTCCGACCATCGGCCGGTCCTGCGACGCGATGCCGCGGATCGTCGGCGCGAGGGCCGCCGCCTTGGCGAGACGCTCAGCCTCGGGCAGCGCGGCGTACCCGGCCAGCGCCGGACCGAACGGCTCGGCCTTGCTGTGCTCGGCGATGTACGCCGCGGCGGTGTCGATGATCCACAGTGAGTTGGCCTCGGCCTCGTCGCTGGTGTCGCCCCACGCGGTGATGCCGTGGCCGCCGAGGATGCAGCCGATCGCCTGCGGGTTCTGCTCCTTGACCGCCGCGATGTCGAGACCCAGCTGGAAGCCCGGGCGACGCCACGGGACCCAGACGACCTTGTCACCGAAGACGGTGCCGGTCAGGGCCTCGCCGTCGGCGGAGGTCGCGATCGCGATGCCGGAGTCGGGGTGCAGGTGGTCGACGTGTGCTGCCTCGACGAGGCCGTGCATCGCGGTGTCGATCGACGGCGCGGCACCGCCCTTGCCGTGCAGGCAGTAGTCGAAGGCAGCGACCATCTCGTCCTCACGGTCGAGACCGGGGTAGACGTCGACGAGCGCGCGCATCCGGTCGAGACGGAGCACGGCGAGGCCGGACTCCTTCAGGGTGCCGAGGTCACCACCGGAGCCCTTGACCCAGAGGAGCTCGACGTCCTGGCCGGTGACCGGGTCGGTCTCCGTGCCCTTGGCCGAGGTGTTGCCGCCCGCGTAGTTGGTGTTCTTGGGGTCGGCGCCGAGGCGGTTCGACCGAGCGATCAGCTCGGCTGCTGCGCTGGTGGGGGTGCTCACGTTCAGTTCCATCCTGCCTGGGTGCCGCCGACGCGGTCCGCTTCGATCTGCTCCTGGTAGCCGCTCTCGAGGAAGGCCCGCATCGGGTTGGCGGGCAGACCCCGGCCCTCGCGCCATGCAGCGAGGTCAGCGCGGACGTCGGTGTAGAAGGCGTCCATGAAGATCTCGTTGGCCAGCAGGACGTCGCCGTCCTCCTGCGCCTGCGTCAGCGCTTCCCGGTCGACGAGCAGCGCTCGGGCGGTCATCTCCTGCACGTTGAGCACCGATCGGATCTGACCGGGGATCTTCTTCTCGATGTTGTGGCACTGGTCGAGCATGTAGGCCACGTCGCTGTCGGGGCCGAACGCGCCGCCCCGGATGCACTCGTAGAGGATCCGGAAGAGCTGGTAGGGGTCGGCCGCGCCGACGATCAGGTCGTCGTCGGCGTAGAAGCGGCTGTTGAAGTCGAACGAGCCGAGCTTCCCGAGCCGGATCAGCTGGGCGACGATGAACTCGATGTTGGTGCCCGGCGCGTGGTGACCGGTGTCGAGGCAGACGAACGCCTTCTCACCCAGGGCGCTCACGTGGGCGTACGACGTACCCCAGTCCGGGACGTCGGTGTGATAGAACGCCGGCTCGAAGAACTTGTACTCGAGCACCAGACGCTGCTCCTCGCCGATCCGTGCGTAGATCGTGGCCAGGCTCTCGGCCAGCCGGTCCTGGCGGCCACGCAGGTCGCCCTGGCCGGGGTAGTTGGTGCCCTCCGCCAGCCAGATCTTGAGGTCGCGCGAACCGGTGGCGTCCATGACGTCGACGCACGCGAGGTGGTGGTCGATCGCCTTCTGGCGGACCGCCTTGTCCGTGTGGGTGAGGGCGCCGAGCTTGTACTCGTCGTCCTGGAAGGTGTTGGAGTTGATCGTGCCGAGCGCGACACCGAGGTCCTCGGCGTACGAGCGCAGCGCCCCGAAGTCGTCGACCAGGTCCCACGGGATGTGGAGGGACACGCTGGGAGACAGGCCGGTGAAGCGGTGCACGGTCGCGGCGTCCGCGATCTTCTCCTGCACGGTCCGGGGGGTGCCGGGACTGCCGAACACCTTGAAGCGGGTGCCGGAGTTGCCGTAGGCCCACGACGGGACCTCGATCGCCTGGCCCACCAGCTGGGGCGCGATCTCGCTGAACGTCGTCATCTCACATCACTTCTCGTACGTCGTTGTGTCGGCTGCCGGGGTGAGCTGGTCCTCGAGGTGGAAGACCTCCTCGAGGAGCAGGAAGCCTTCGTCGGGTGCGCGGCCGTCGATGCCGGTGAAGAACTCGGACATCTCGGCCTGCCAGCGGGTGTTGACCTCGGTGCGGGCCATCGCGGCCTGCGCGTCCTCGATCGAGGTGGGCGTCTCGACATAGCCGATCAGCAGCCCGTCCTCGCGGAGGAAGAGGGAGTAGTTGTGCCACCCGGTCTCGTGGAGCGCGCGGACCATGTCGGGCCAGACCGCGGCGTGCCGGGTCTTGTACTCCTCGATCCGGTCGGGCCGGACCTGGAGCTGGAAGCAGGCGCGAGGCATCGATCCGCTCCTTCCGTGACGGTGGCGGGTGGTGCAGAGAGGGGGTGCTGCCGGCCGACCCCGACGAGGTCGAGGGGAGCCGGAGTCGGCCGGCAGCGGGTGGTGCGACGTGCTCGACGACTCAGAAGTCGAAGTCGTCGATGTTGGTCTTGTCGAACGTGTACGGGTCGCCCAGCAGCACGATGCTGTCGGCACCGACCTCGAAGGAGCCGAGGTCGCCGGCGTCGAACTTGTCGCCCTCGTCGCCCTTGATGTCACCGTCGACGAGCGCCTTGGCGGCGAAGGCCGACAGGGTGCCGAGGTCGGCCGGGTTCCACAGCGCGAACGCGGTGACGGTGCCGTCCTTGACGAACTCACGCATCTGGTTCGGGGTGCCGAGGCCGGTCAGCGCGACCTTGCCCTTGGCGTCCGAGGTCGACAGGTAGCGCGCCGCGGCGGCGATGCCGACGGTGGTCGGCGAGATGATGCCCTTGAGGTTCGGGTGGGACTGCAGCAGCGCCGCGGTCTTGTCGAAGGACGTCTGGTCGTCGTCGTCGCCGTAGACCGTGTCCACGAGCTTGATGTTCGGGTGGTTGTCGGCGAGGTCCTTCTTCATCAGGTCGATCCAGGCGTTCTGGTTCGTCGCGTTGGCCGCGGCCGAGAGGATCGCGACCTCACCGGCGTCACCGATCTGCTCGGCGATCAGGTCGACCTGCTTCTTGGCGATGCCCTCGGAGGTAGCGGCCTGGACGTACAGGTCGCGGCAGTCCGGGTTGGTGTCGGAGTCGAAGGTGACGATCTTGACGCCGGCGTCGCTGGCCTCCTTGAGCGCGTCACACAGCGCCTCGGGGTCGTTGGCCGACACGACCAGGGCGCTCACGCCCTGCTGCGCCGCGGTGTTGATGAACGGCACCTGGCCGTCGGCCGAGCCCGTGTCGGGTCCGACCTCCTCGTACGTGCCACCGAACGACTCGACGGCCTTCTTGCCGGCCGCGTCGCTGATGTCGAAGTACGGGTTGCCGAGGTTCTTCGGCAGGAAGGTGACGGAGAGGTCGCCGCCAGCGCTGCCACTGCCGCCGTCGCTGCCGCCATCGCTGTCGCTGCCACCGCAAGCGGTCAGGGCCAAGCTGGCGACCAGGGTCACCGCAGCCAGGGCGGTGACCCGCCGGTTCCGGAACTTCATGGTGCTCACCTTTCGTTGGTGCTTTCTGTGGCAGCGACCGCTTGCCGGTGCTGACCGTTCTTATCCGAGCTGGAAGGACCGCTTCCCCGGCCTCGGCGGGACCAGAGGTCCTTGGCCCAGCCGAGGAAGCTGGTGGAGATCACCGAGAGCACGAGGAGCGTCCCGATGACGATGTTGATCTTGTTGACGGTGTAGCTCTCGAGCCGCATGGCGCTGGAGATCACGCCGATGAGGATCACGCCGGCGATGACGCCGTGGATGGCTCCACGACCGCCGAAGATGGAGACGCCGCCGAGCAGCACGGCCGCGATGACCTGGAGCTCGAGGCCGGTGGCGTTGTCGCCACGGGCGCTGCCGAAGCGCAGCGTGTAGTAGATGCCGGCGAAGGCCGAGACCGCGCCGGCCAGCACGAACAGCAGGAACTTGGTGCGCTCGACGTTGACGCCGGTGAAGTGCGCCGCCTCGTCGTTGAGCCCGATCTCGAAGACCCCGCGGCCGAACGACGAGAAGTGCAGCAGCAGCGTGAAGGCGATCGCGAGCACCAGGAACGGGATCAGGATCATCGGATACGGCGAGTCCTCGACGATCCGCTGCTTGGCCAGATCGGTCCACTTCTCGGGGAAGTCGGTGACCGCCTTGGTGCCGAGCAGGCCGACCGCGATGCCGCGGTAGAGCGCGAGCGTGCCGATCGTGACGGCCAGCGACGGAAGCCCGACGTACGCCACGAGGAAGCCGTTGAAGGCACCGCACAACGCTCCGACCAGCACCGCGATCAGGCCGGCGACCGGGATCGACAGGCCGGCCTCGACGTGGAGCTGGGCGACCAGCACGCTGCTGAGTCCGACCACGCTCGCGACCGAGAGGTCGATCTCGCCGGTGATGATCACCATCGTCATCGGCAGCGCGATCAGCAGGATCGGCGCGATGTCGAGGAAGAGGTAGTAGAAGGTCAGCGGGCCGTCGAAGTTCGGCACGTTGTTGTTGGAGTAGAAGATCACCGCGACCAGCAGGGCGATCACCGCGAACTCGCGGGTGAAGAGCGCGCGGCGCCACAGTGGACGCGAGTACGCCGGGTAGCTGCGGGTCGACCCCTCGGGGCGGCTCAGCACGGAGGTGCTCATGACTGCTCCCTCGTCTCGTCGCGGGCGGCTACCAGCCGGCGTTCTTGTCGGGTGGAGAGGACCCGGTCGAGGACGACCGCGGCGATGATGAGCGCGCCGACCACGGCCCGCTGCCAGAAGTCGGAGATCCCGATGACCGGCAGGGCCCGGTTGATGGTGACCAGGAGGAAGGCGCCGATCGCGGCGCCCCAGACGGTGCCGCTGCCACCGAAGATCGCAACGCCACCGATGACCGCGGCACCCACGGCCTGCAGCTCCATGCCGTAGCCGGCCCCGGAGCTGACCGTGCCGTAGCGCGCGGTGTAGACGACACCGGCGAGCCCGGCGAGCGCACCGCAGAGGACGAACGCGGCGATGACCCGGCGCCTGACCGGCAGGCCGTAGAGGACCGCGGCGTCGGGGTCGGAGCCGATCGCGTAGAGCTCGCGGCCGCCGCGAGCGGTGTAGAGGTAGTAGCCGACCAGGCCCAGCACGACCAGGCCGATGATCGTCAGCACCGGGATCGTGAGGATCTGCTTGGTGCCGAGCTCGAGGAACGAGTGCGGCAGGTCCGAGGCGTTGATCCGGCTGCTGCCGGCCCAGCTCAGGAAGATGCCGCGGTAGATGTAGAGCGTGCCGAGCGTGATCACCAGGGCCGGCACCTTGAAGAAGGCGACCAGCACGCCGTTGACGAGGCCGAGGAAGGCGCCCATCAGCAGGCCGAGGAAGAAGACCGCCACGATCGGGATGCCCGGGTGGTCGACGAAGAGGTTGCCGGTGAAGTACGCCGTCAGCCCCAGGATCGAGCCGACGGAGAGGTCGACGTTGCGGGTGATGATCACCGCGGTCTGGCCGACGGCGAGCAGGAGCAGCAGCGACGGGGTGAGCAGCAGGTCGCGCCACCCGTTGGCGCTGAAGAGGAAGCTCGGGCTCTTGATGGTGGTCAGCGCGATCACGAGGACCAGCACGGCCCCGACCGCGATCTCGCGGGAGCGCAGCAGCTCACCGACGATGCGCTTGGTGGGCGAGACGGCGCTCGGCTCGACGAGCAGGGTGTCGCTCATGCCTTCACCTCCGGGGTGTTGACGGGGGCGGCGTGGCTGATCCGGGCGGTCGCGGCGTGCATGACGGACTCGGGGGTGGCGTCCTCGCGGGACAGCTCGGCGGTGATCCGGCCCTCGCAGACCACGAGCACGCGGTCGGCCATCCCGAGCACCTCGGGCAGCTCCGAGGAGATCATCAGGATCGCGAGACCTTCCCCGGCCAGGTCGGAGAGCAGCCGGTGGACCTCGGCCTTGGTGCCGACGTCGATGCCACGGGTGGGCTCGTCGATGATCAGCAGCTTGGGCTCGGTCGCCAGCCACTTGGCGAGCACGACCTTCTGCTGGTTGCCACCGCTCATCGTCGTGGCGGTCATGTCGAGCGCGCTGGTCTTGACCTCGAGGCGGGCCGCCCAGGGGCCGGACGCGCGGTTCTCGTCGGCGTTGGTGAGCAGGCCGGCGTGCGTCAGCCGGCCCCGGATCACCCCGGCGACGTTGCGGGCCACGGAGGCCTCGGTGACCAGGCCCTGCTTGCGGCGGTCCTCGGGCACGAACGCCATGCCGGCCTTGATCGCCGCGCGGGGCTTCTTGGGAGGTACGGCGGTGCCGGCGAGGTGCACCGTGCCGGCGTCGTACCCGTCCACGCCGAAGACGGCCCGGGCGATCTCGCTGCGCCCGGCGCCCACGAGCCCGGCCAGGCCGACGATCTCGCCGGCGCGCACGGAGAAGGACACGTCGTGGAAGGTGCCGGTCGAGGACAGCCCGGCGACATCGAGGACGACGTCGCCGATCTCGGCAGGAGTCTTCGGGAAGAGGTCGCCGACCTCGCGGCCGACCATCCGCGAGACGATCTGCTCGACCGAGGTCTCGGCGATGGCGTCGGTGGAGACGTACTCACCGTCGCGCATCACGGTGACCGTGTCGCACAGGGCGAAGACCTCGTCGAAGCGGTGGGAGATGAAGACCAGGGCGCGACCCTCGTCGCGCAGGCTGCGGGCGACCGCGAAGAGCCGGTCGACCTCGACGCCGCTCAGCGCGGCGGTCGGCTCGTCCATGACCAGGACGCTGGCGTCGAGCGAGATGGCCTTGGCGATCTCGATGATCTGCTGGTCGGCGATGGACAGGCCCCGCGCAGGGCGGCGCGGGTCGATCGCGACACCGAGACGCTCGAAGAGTCCGGTCGCCTCGGCGTACATCGAGGAGCGGTCGATCCGGCGCGAGCGTCCGACCGGCTGGCGACCCATGAAGATGTTCTCGGTGACCGACAGGTCCGGGAAGAGCGTCGGCTCCTGGTAGATCACGGCGATGCCGGCGGCCTTGGACTCGGCGGTCGAGCCGAAGTCGACGTCCTCCCCGTGCAGGCGGACGACGCCGGAGTCACGGCGGTGCACGCCGGCGACGATCTTGACGAGGGTCGACTTGCCGGCGCCGTTCTCGCCCACGAGGGCGTGGATCGAGCCGGGCGCAACCGCCAGGCTGACCGACCGCAGCGCGACCACGGACCCGAACGACTTGGCCACGTCGCGCAGCTCGAGGGAGACGCCCTCGGGTGCGGTTCCGGGCATGTGCTGCTCCTTCGTGAACGAGATCGAGATTCGGATTGAAAGGTTTCAACTTCGATGTTCGGTACCGTAGGTGACTGTGGTCACAGCCGTCAACCACTTCGCAGAAATCTCCGCGTAACGGTCCGGACACGAAAGTCGGGCACGCGGCCCGAGCGCCCCTTAGGGTGTCGATTGATCGTTTCAGACAGTGAACGTCGAACCAGGAGGTCCGGTGCCGCAACGCGAAGGGGCGCGCAATGCCTCCGTCAAGGACGTCGCCGCCGCTGCGGGGGTCTCCCTCGGCACGGTCTCCAACGTGCTCAACCGGCCCGACCGGGTCAGCCCCGAGACCCGTGAGCGGGTACAGCGGGCGATGCTCGACCTCGGCTTCGTGCGCAACGAGTCGGCCCGGCAGCTGCGGGCCGGCAGCAGCCGCACGCTCGCCTACGTGATGCTCGACGCGGCGAACCCGTTCTTCACCGACGTCGCCGCCGGCATCGACGAGGCCGCCGAGACCGCCGGCCTCTCGCTGATGCTCTGCAACAGCCGCCACTCCGCGGAGCGCGAAGGCTCACACCTCGCGCTGCTCGAGCAGCAGCGGGTGCAGGGGGTCCTGGTGACGCCGGTCGACCCCGACTCTCCTCTGCTCGACGACGTCGCTCGGCGCGGGACCCCGGTGGTGGTCGTCGACCGCACCCGGTCCGACCAGTCCTTCTGCTCGGTCGCCGTCGACGACGTCCTCGGCGGCAGGCTCGCGGTCGAGCACCTCCTCGACCGCGGCCACACCCGGGTCGCCTACGTCGGCGGGCCGGGCAACCTGGGTCAGGTCCGCGACCGGCTCCAGGGTGCGCGCGAGGCATGGGCGGCGGCCGGTCGGCCCGACGACACCCTGACCTGGGTCGAGACCGCGGCGATGACCGTGGCCGAAGGACGCGAGGCCGGGGCGCGGCTGGCCGGGCTACCGGCACGTCGTCGCCCGACGGCGGCGTTCTGCGCCAACGACCTGCTCGCGCTCGGGCTGCTGCAGCACGCGATCTCCTCCGGCGTACGCGTGCCGGGGGAGATCGCCATCGTCGGGTACGACGACATCGAGTTCGCGGCTGCGGCCGCCGTACCCCTCACGTCGGTGCGGCAGCCACGCCAGCTGCTCGGGCGCACCGCCGCCGAGCTGGTGCTGGACGAGGCGAGCAACCCCGAGCACACCCACCGGCAGGTGCTCTTCACCCCCGAGCTGGTCGCCCGGGCCTCGACGCTGGGCTGAGCGACCGGTTAGGAGGCGGTTGCGGTCACGAGCGGGCGCTCGGCGGCCTCGACCGGACGGCTCGCCACATCGAGGGCCCGACGCAGCCGCCCCTGCGAGAGCGCCACCAGGGCGACGGCCAGCGCCATCGCCGACACGGTGACCGCGAAGGCAGCGGTGTAGCCGTGGTGGTCGGCCAGGCGGCCGGCGACCGTGGAGCCGAGGGCGTAGCCGATGCCGGTGGCGCTGGCGAGCAGCGTCATCGCCGTCGCCACGCGGGCCGGGGCGACCACCCGCTCGGCCAGGGTGAAGACGCCGATCATGAACGGCGCCACGGCGCAGCCGAGCAGCGCCACCGCCGCGGTCAGCGCGGGCAGGCTGTCGACCAGCAGCAGCGGGAGCGACAGCACGAGGAGCGCCGCGGCGGCGACCACGATCCGGCGCTCCGGGCCGACGCGCTCCGGGATGAAGGCGGTGGCGATGCCGGCGAGGGCGCTGCCCAGGCCGAGCGTCGCGTGCACCAGCCCCGCGAACCCGGGGTGGCCGGCGGCTGTGGCGAGCACGGTCGTGCCGGTCTGGGTGGCGCCGAAGAGGGAGCCGATCAGCAGCTGCGCGCCCGCGAGCACCAGCAGGACGGGCGTCACCAGGCGACCCGTCGGCAGCGCCAGGCCGTTGACCCGCACGACCCGGGCGGTGCGGTGCAGCGCGAACGCCGTACCGAAGGTCGCCAGGAGGGCTGCTGCGAGCAGCAGGGCACCGCCGGGCGAGACCGCCACGACGCCGAGGCCCACCAGGGCCGGGCCGATCGCGAAGGAGGCCTCGTCGGCGGCACCCTCGTAGGAGAAGGCCACGTCGACCAGGCGCCGCTGCTGAGCGCCGGTCCGCGACGTGATCGGCCGCCAGCGCGCCCGCGCCAGCGGCCCGACCTGCGGCATCGTGAGCCCGGCCAGGGCTGCGGCGCCGACGACGGCGGCGTTGCCGGCGCCGGCGTGGACCAGGGCCACGAGCAGCACGAGTGACGAAGCGCCGGCCAGGGACTGGACGAGCACGACGTGACGCTGCCCGATCCGGTCGGCGAGCGAGCCAGCGACGGGAGCACCGACCGCGTTGGCGACCGCGAGCGCGCCTGCGGCGAGGCCGCCGAGGCCGTAGCTGCCGGTGGCCTCGGACACGAGGAGGAGGGTGCCGAGCTGGCTCATCGCCAGCGGAAGTCGCGCCAGGAAGGCGACGACGACGTACGTCGGTCCGGCGAGCTCGAAGAGCCGCCGGTAGGAGGCGAGGGGTGACACGGATGAAGCCTTTCGGGTGCGCTGAATACAGCGCGCCGAACCCACCTCCAAGACGCGTGAAACCCTCTGCTCCTCCATCGTACGGCGAGCGCACGCGGGAGGTCGATTCGTCGGGCTAGCCACGGACAAACGGGCGGTCCTGAGGGCCGTCGGACAACCATTCTGTCCGTGGGTACGCCGCCGGGTACGGGGCGCGAAGACCAGCCGCGCGTCGGTGCTCGGCTACCTGCACTGGACGCTGATGGACAACTTCGAGTGGGTCTTCGGCTTCGGCCACCAGCTCGGCCTGCACGAGGTGGACCGCGTGACGTCGAGCGCCGGCCCGAGACGAGCGCCGGGGTGTCCGCCGACCTGGTGAAGCGCTACGCCGGACAGGTATCAGCTCGGGACGACGATCTGCTGGAGCGCCCAGCGGTTGCCGTCGGGGTCGTCGAAGCGGACGAACCGACCCCACGGCTGGTCGTCGACCCCCTCGCACTCGATGCCCCGGTCGCGCAGGTAGGCAAGGGCCTCGTCGGCGTCGTCGACGACGACCTGGATGAACTGCGACGAGCCGTCCGGCATCATCTCGAGGCCCACACCGAAGCAGATGGAGCAGGCGGAGCCGGGCGGCGTCACCTGCACGAAGCGCAGCTCCGGGGTCACGGTCGTGTCGTGGTCGACCGGCCAGCCGAGGGAGCTGCCGTAGAAGTCCACCGACCGGTCGACATCGCGGACAGCGAGGGGGATGAGCTCGATCTTGAAGTCCATGCCTCCAGCCTAGGAAGAGATCAGGTCAGTTCCTGACCGCTCCAGGTGACGAGTTTCGAGGGTCGAGGCTGGCAAGGTGGCGGGCATGGACGAAGCAACGCTCGACCAGCGGCTGGCTCGACTGTCTCTCGAACGCAAGGTGCGCCTGCTGACCGGCGCCTCGATGTTCACCCTCCGCGGCGACGACGAGATCGGGCTCGCACCGATGGCCTTCTCCGACGGGCCGACGGGGGTGCGCGGGCTCGACTTCACCGGCGGCCCGCTGACCTCCCTCTTTCCCAACGCGACGTTGCTCGCGTCGTCGTGGCGCCTCGAGACGGCCATGGAGGTGGGGCGGCTGCTCGCCGAGGAGGCGGAGCGGCAGCACATCCATGTGGTGCTCGGGCCGACGGTCAACCTGCACCGCAGCCCGTTGGGTGGACGGCTCTTCGAGGCCTACTCCGAGGATCCGCTGCTCACCGGCCACCTCGCCGCGGCGTACGTCTCCGGCCTGCAGTCACAGGGCATCGGCGCCTGCGTGAAGCACCTGGTCGCCAACGAGGCGGAGACCGAGCGGCACGGCGTCGACAGCGTCGTGGACGAGCGGACGCTGCGCGAGCTCTACCTGCTGCCCTTCGAGATCGCGGTCGAGGACGCCGACCCGTGGTCCGTCATGGCGGCGTACAACAACGTCAACGGCATCCCGGCGACCGAGCAGGGGCCGGTCAACAACGAGATCCTCAAGGGCGAGTGGGGCTGGACCGGGCTGCTGATGTCGGACTGGTTCGCCACGCGGTCGGCCGCACCCGCCGCGAACGGCGGGCTCGACCTGGTGATGCCCGGGCCGACCGGGCCGTGGGGCCCGGCGCTGGTCGCCGCGGTCGAGGCGGGTGAGGTCGAGGAGTCGGTCATCGACGACCATCTGCGCCGCCTCCTCCTGCTGGCCGCCCGCGTGGGTGCCGTCGACGAGCCCCGCACCTGGCGCACCGACCTGCCCGAGCCGGGCGGCGCCGTACGCCGGGAGCAGCTGACGCGCCTGGCCGCCGAGGGCATGACGGTGCTGGCCAACGACGGCGTGCTGCCGCTGACGCGCGGTGCCTCCGTCGCCCTGATCGGCCGGCCTGCGCTGGAGACCACCTGCATGGGCGGCGGTTCGGCCGCGGTGCGTGCACCCCACGAGGTCAGCATCGCCGACGGCCTGGCCGGCGCGACCGACGGCGTCACGGTCGTCGACGGGGTCGGCGTCCGCGCGCGGGCCCGGGCCGGCAGCTTCAGCATGCGGGTCCGGTTGTACGGCGCGTCCGGGGCGCTGCTCTCCGACGCCATCTCGGAGGAGGCTAAGACGGTCGGCTTCATGCCCGACCAGGAGCTGCCGGAGACCGTGACCCGGGTGGTGCTCTCGGCACTGGTGCCCGCCGGCGCGATGCGGGTCGGGGTGCTGGGGGTCGGGACTGCGACGGTCACCATCGGAGCGTCCACCCACGAGGTCACGCTCGAGTCCGAGTCCGACGACATCGGCGGCGACTTCCTGCGCCCACCGGGCTGGCAGACCGACGTGGAGCTGTCCGAGCCGACCGAGCTCGTCGCCGACGTGACCCTGGGCGGCTGGGCCCGTCTCGGCCTGGTCGCCGAGCCGACCCCACCGACCGACGACGAGGCCATCGCGGCCGCCGTGGCGGCCGCGTCCGCCGCTGACGTCGCGGTCGTGGTCGTCGGCCTCACCGAGGAGCAGGAGACGGAGGCCTTCGACAAGTCGACCCTTGCGCTCCCCGGCCGCCAGGACGAGCTCGTCTCGGCGGTCGCGGTCGCGGCGCGCCGGACGGTCGTCGTCGTCAACGCCGCCACCCCGGTGCTGATGCCGTGGGCCGACGAGGTCGACGCGATCCTGTGGGCCGGGCTGCCGGGGCAGGAGGGCGGCCACGCGGTCGCCGCGGCTCTGCTCGGCGTGATCGAGCCTGCCGGCCGGTTGGTGACGTCCTTCCCCGCCGCCGACGGCGCGTCGCCGGCCTGGGACGTCGCGCCGACCGACGGGAGCCTGTCGTACGACGAGGGCGTCTACATCGGCTACCGGGGGTACGCCGCCCGGAAGGCTCCGGCGCCGGCGTACTGGTTCGGGCAGGGCCTGGGCTACGGCGAGTGGGAGTACGGCGAGGTCACACTGTCGGGCGAGGTCGTCACGGTGGAGCTCACCAACGTCTCCGCGCGCACGTCGCGCGAGGTCGTGCAGGTCTACCTGCAGCCGTCCGAGGACGACCAGCCGATCCGACTGGTCGGTTTCGAGGCGCTCACCCTCGACGCCGGCGAGAGTCGCTCGGTCGAGGTGACCTGCGACCCCCGCGCCAGCCGCACCTGGGACGACGGTGCCTGGCGTCCGCTGACCTCCGGCCGGCTCCTGGTCGCGCGCGGCCTCGGCGACATCCGCGGCGAGGTCGCGCTGCCGATCGACGACCTCGAGTCGATCCTCGCCGACCTGGTGGGTCGCTCGCTCGACGAGGCCGACCAGGTGGTGACCGAGGCCGGCTGGGAGGTGCGGGCCTACGCCCCCGGCTCGATGCTGACGATGGACTACCGCGAGGACCGGATGAACCTGGAGCACGCGGACGGGGTCGTCCTGCGGGCCTGGGTCGGCTGAGCTGCGTCGAGGGACGCCGACACGCGGCCGCTCAGTGGGAACTATCCTCACGAAGGTGACCAGGATCTTCGGCACCAGCTTCGCGTCGGTCTATCCCCTGTACGTGGCGAAGGTGGAGCGGAAGGGGCGTACGAAGGCGGAGCTCGACCAGGTCATCGAGTGGCTGACCGGCTTCAACGAGGCCGCGCTGACTGACCACCTGGCCGCGGGTACGACGTTCGAGGACTTCTTCGCCGCTGCCCACCTGAACCCGCGGGCCGACCAGATCACCGGCGTCGTGTGCGGGGTGCGGGTCGAGAGCATCGATGACCCGCTGATGCAGAAGATCCGCTACCTCGACAAGCTGGTGGACGAGCTCGCCAAGGGCAGGTCGATGGACAAGGTGCTGAGGGTGTAGGCGCCGTCCGTCAGGGTGTCCCCATGACCCGGATCTCGCTGTCGCGCCTGCCGGGCGACCGCGTGC
Source organism: uncultured Actinomycetota bacterium (assembly GCA_963717855.1). Taxonomy (GTDB): domain Bacteria; phylum Actinomycetota; class Actinomycetes; order Propionibacteriales; family Nocardioidaceae; genus Nocardioides. Next base: position 136,672 of record CAVQXF010000005.1, read on the forward strand.
TGGTCGTCGACGACGGCACGGATCTGGTGACGGCCGTCGCCGACCTGGCGGAGTACGTCGCGGCCCGCGAGGTGGAGGCACCGCGCTGGGTGTGGGACGACACCGCCCGGTGGTACCCGCTGCTGCTCGCAGCCGGGGTGCGGGTCCAGCGCTGCCACGACCTGCGGCTCGGGCACCACCTGTTACGCCGCGCGCCCGCGGTGGACGTCGGGCTGCTGGAGGGCGAGCAGGCTGAGCACTGGCACCGGCTCGGACCGAGCGCTCCGTCCGACCCGGCGCTGTTCTCGATCGACGACACGGCCGAGCACCTGCGTGCCGATCTGGAGGACGCCCGACAGCTGGCCGCCGTCGCGGCGTCCGACGAGGCCGCTCGGCTCCGGCTGCTGCTCGCGGCCGAGTCGTCGGGCGCCCTGGTGGCCGCCGAGATGACGTACGCCGGAGTGCCGTGGAAGGTCGACGTCCACGAGCGCCTGCTCACCGACCTGCTGGGTCCCCGGCCTCCGCGCGGCGCCAGGCCCGCGGGCCTCGAGCTGCTGGTCGCCGAGGTGCGGACCGCCTTCGACGCGCCGGGCCTCAACCCGGACTCACGACCCGAGCTGCTGACGGCGCTTCGCCGGGCCGGCCTGGAGGTCACCGACACGCGCGCGTCCTCGCTGCGCGTGCTCGACCATCCGGGCATCGCCCCGCTGCTGCGCTACAAGCAGCTCGCGCACCTCTTCCAGACCAACGGCTGGGCCTGGATCGACCAGTGGGTGAGCGGCGGACGGTTCCGGCCGTCGTACCAACCGGCCGGCTCCACGACCGGCCGGTGGTCATCCAACGGCGGCGGCGCGCTCTCGTTCCCGGTGCAGGTGCGGTCCGCGGCCGTGGCCGACGACGGCTGGACGTTCGTGGTCGCCGACGTCGCCCAGCTCGAGCCACGGGTGCTCGCCGGGATGAGCGGCGACCGCGCGCTCGCCCGGTCGGCGCGCGGCGCCGACCTCTACCAGGGCATGGTCGACGACGGAGCCGTAGCCAGCCGCAACGACGCCAAGCTCGGCCTGCTGGGCGCGATGTACGGCGCCACCACCGGTGAGAGCGGTCGGATGGTCGCCGGCCTGACCCGGCGCTACCCGGCCGCCTTCGGTCTCGTCGAGGAGGCGGCACGCGCCGGCGAGCGCGGTCAGGTGGTGCGGACGTTGCTGGGCCGCGGCTCCCCCGGCCTGGGCGACGCCTGGGACCGCGACCCCGACGACCCGCCGCCCGATCCCGACAGCCTGGCCCGCTACCGCCGCGCGTACGGACGCTTCACCCGCAACTTCGTCGTCCAGGGCACCGGCGCCGAGTGGGCGCTGTGCTGGATCGCCGACCTCCGCAACCGCCTCTGGCGCCTGGGCGACAGCGGCCCGCTGACCGCCCGACCGCACCTCGTCTTCTTCCTGCACGACGAGGTCGTCGTGCACACCCCGCTCGCCCTGGCCGACGCGGTGGCCGCCGAGGCCACCGAGGCCGCGACCACCGCAGCGGGCCTGCTCTTCCGCGACCTCACGATCGACTTCCCGCTCAACGTCTCGACGGTGCGGTCCTACGCCGAGGCCGGCAAGCCCGGCGTCAGCGCCGCACCGGGTAGCGCAGGTGCAGGACCCGGTCACCCTGGATGACCAGGCTCGGGTCCTCGAGCAGGCGCTGCCCGTCGAGCGCGCCGAAGTAGCGCTTGCCCGTGCCGAACACGACCGGGACGACGTCCATCGCCACCTCGTCCACGAGGCCGAGGGCCAGTGCCTGGCCTCCGACGTCGCCGGCGCAGACGGCGACCACCCGGTCCCCGGCCCGCCGCCTCGCGTCCTCCACGGCAGCGGCGACGTCGTCGAAGAACGGGACGTCGGCCTCGGGGTGCCACCCCTCCGGCTTCGGCCGGTGCGACACCACGACCAGGTGGTCCCCGGCCGGCGGCTCGGCCTCCCAGCCATTGGTCAGGTCGAAGAGATGGCGGCCCTGGATCGTGGCGCCGATGCTGGCCCAGAACGAGCGCACGTGCTCCTGCGAGCGCGCCCCGACCCGGAACCTCGCGTGCCGCTCCTCGGACGCCTCGTCGGCGATCGGGTGGTCGCCGTTGAAGTACCAGTCGAAGAGGGGTCCGACCTCGTCGTCGACCCCGGCGATGAACCCGTCCACGGACACCACGGCGTGCATGATCACGGTTGCCATGTCAGGGCGGACCCGGCGGCGGCGGCAGACTCATCGCAGGTCGGTCACTCGCCGTCGAGACCGTGCTCGATCGCGTAGCGGGTGAGCTCGACCCGGTTGTGCATCTGCAGCTTGCGCAGGGTGTTCTGCACGTGGTTCTGCACGGTGCGGTGCGAGAGCACCAGTCGGTCCGCGATCTGACGGTAGGACAGCCCCTTGGCGACCATCTTCAGGACCTCCGTCTCCCGCTCGGTCAGGGTCTCGTCGGGCCCGCCCGAGGTCGGGGTGTCGGAGATCCGCTGGAACTCGCCCAGCACCAGTCCCGCGAGGCCCGGGGTGAAGACCGGGTCACCCTGCGCCACCCGTCGTACGGCGGACAGCAGCTCCTCGCGCGAGGCCGACTTGACCAGGTAGCCGGTCGCGCCTGCCTTCACCGCGGCGAGCACGTCTGCCTGCTCACCGGACGCGGAGAGGATGAGCACCTTGACCGACGGATCCTGACCCACGATCTCGGTCGTGACCGCGACCCCGTCGGGGGCCGGGATCTGGAGGTCGAGGACCACCACCTGCGGGCGTGCCGCCGGGAAGCGGGCCAGCGCCCCGCGGCCGTCCGAGGCCACCGCGACCACGTCGAGGCCGGCATCGGCCAGGTCGCGCTCGACGGCGTCGCGCCACAGCGGGTGGTCGTCGACCACCATCACCCGGATCGGAGCATCCTCGGACTCGCTCATGCGGACGACCCTAGGGCGTGGGCGACCCGTGGGACGACGAACTCCCACTCGGTGCCGAAGGACCCCGTCGCCAGGTCGGCGGTGCCCCCGAGGTCGGCGATCCGGCCCCGGATCGACTCGCGGACGCCCAGGCGGCCCTGCCCGGCCGCCTCCTCCAGCCGGCCGGCCGGGATGCCCGGACCGTCGTCGCGCACGGACAGCTCGACCCGGTCGGGGAAGGCCTGCAGGAGCACCCACGCGGGCGCGTCCTCGCCGACGTGGATCCGCACGTTGTCGAGACAGGCGCGGGTCACGGCCAGGAGCTCGTGCGCGGTGGCGGCCGGCACCTCGACCGGGGTTCCCGGCGTCGACACCGTGACGCCCTGGTGGCGCCCCAGCCGCGTCAGCTCGGAGGCGAGGTCCACCACGTCGCCCGGCCGGACCGTGTCGATGATCTCCTGCTCCTGGATCAGGCCGCGCAGCTCGCGCTCCTGCTCACCGGCCAGCGCGCCGAGCACCGCGGCCTCGCCCCCGAGCTCCCGGCCGCGGCGCTGGACCAGCGCGAGCACCTGGAGCACCCCGTCGTGCACCGCCCGCGCGAGCCGGGCGCGTTCGGCCGCGACCGCCGCCGCGCGCTCGGCGACGTCGCGCTCGGTGGCCATCCGCTGCAGCGAGGCGCACATGTAGCCGACGGTCGGCCCGCCGATGACGAGCAGGAAGGCGTTGCCGTAGTCGGACTGCGTGATCTCCTGCCGCTGGGACAGGTCGGCTGCGGCGATCAGCACGCCGGCGACCAGTCCGCCCACGACCCGGTAGTGGATGGACCACGCGAGCAGCGCGCCCATCACCCAGAAGCCGGGCAGGCTCGCACTGAAGCCGGCCCCCTTCACCCACGGCGTGAGCAGCAGCAGGCCCACAGCCAGTGCGAGGTCGGCCGCCAGCAGCGGGAACGTCCGCCGCCGCGGCTCGGCGTACGCCCAGGTGACGAAGCCGGTCCACAGCACCATCACGACGACGCAGATGGCGCCGGCGGCCGGGCGCTGGAAGTTGTCGGCCCGGTAGATGCTCAGCGCCACCGTGTTGACCAGGACGATCGCGCGCAGGACGGCGAGGGCGCCGAAGAGCCTGCTCTCGACGGCGATCGCAGCGGGAGACGACCACGAGCTCACACGCGGCAGTGTTGCACTCCCGCGAAGTGAGTACGCGTACCGATGCCGCGCCGCGCACGCCCGCCGAGACTTCTGGCATGGAGACCCAGACCCCCACTGCGAAGAACACCACCGCCTTCTTCGCCCAGTCGGCACTCGCGTTCGGTATCGCCATGATGGCCATGTTGGTGGCCGTCTTCTACCTCCCGGCAGACCCTTGGCCCAAGGCCTTCCTCGCACTCGCGACCCTGTTCCTGACGACCTCGTCCTTCTCGCTCGCCAAGTGCGTCCGCGACGCCCAGGAGAGCCAGTACGTCGTCTCCCGCCTCGACCAGGCCCGCGTCGACCGGATTCTCGCCGACCACAACCCGTTCAAGGACGTCGGCTGATGAGAGCCCGTCGGACCAAGATCACGCTGATCGTCGTCGCCGCGGTCATCGGCGGGCTCGGCCTCATGGTCGGCCTCGGCTTCGCGTTCCTGTACGCCGTCAACCCCGTGGGTGACGAGTGGGTGTGCTCGCAGGGCGAGGCACCCGCCGGCAGCGCCTGCTACCCGACCGAGGGGCCTCTCCCCTCAGGTCTGTCCTGGGACCCGCTCGGCAACCGGCCGATGTCCTACAACTGCGACAAGCGCGGGTGGACCCTCATCGAGGGCCCGGGGACCGACGACCGCGACTGCCTCAACAAGCACCTGGGCGTGCCCCCCGGCTGGCACCAGGTCGACTGACCGCCGCGGCATCAGCGGTGCTCGACGAAGAACTCCTCGAGCAGCGCCGCCGACTCGTCGGCGAGCACCCCGGCCAGCACCTCCGGTCGGTGGTTGAGCCGACGGTCGCGTACGACGTCCCAGAGGCTGCCCACGGCGCCGGCCTTGGGGTCCCAGGCACCGAAGACGACTCGCTCGACCCGGCTCAGCACGGCCGCCCCGGCACACATCGTGCACGGCTCCAGGGTGACGACGAGCGTGTGTCCGTCGAGGCGCCACTCGCCCCGCGCCCGGGCAGCCGCTCGGAGGGCGACGACCTCGGCGTGCCCGGTCGGGTCGTGGTCGGCCTCGCGGACGTTGCGGCCCCGACCCACCGGTGTGCCGCTCGGGTCCAGGACCACGGCGCCGATCGGCACGTCCCCGGTCGCCAGCGCGGCGCGCGCCTCGTCGAGGGCGGCGCTCATCGCACCCTCCCACTGCTGAGTGCTCACGCCGAGGTGAGACCGATCGCGTCGTCGAACAGCTCGCCGAAGCCGAGCTTGCGGGCCACGTCGGAGAGCATCTCGTCGGGGTAGAGGTCGACGTCGTCGAGCAGCACGCCCATGTCCATGGCATGCATGCCGAGGTCGCTGAGCAGGTCGAGGTCGCCGGCCGGGACCTGGTCGTCCTCGTCCTCGGGCGGCGGCAGCCCCAGGAAGGTCACCGCCGAGCTGGCCAGCTCCCACTCGTCGGCGGCGGTGATGTCGGAGAGCAGCACCCGGGTGCTGGGACCCGCCACCCGCACGATCACGAAGAAGTCCTCGTCCATGGCCACCAGGGCGACGGCACCGCCGTCACCGGGAAACCGGCGCAGGGCGTGGGACAGCCGGTCGACGTCCTCGATGACGTCGTGGGCGAGCTCCTCGACGGTCCAGACACCCTCTTCGCGGTAGGCCGCCAGGGCGAAGTCGACGTCCTCGATCTCCTCGATCACGGCGTTCCTCCGATCCCGTCCGCCCCGAGAGTGCTCCCGATGGGTCTCCCAGAGTGGCAGACCGCGGGGGCGCGGCCAACCCCCTTTGTCAGCGATCGCCCGCGGACAGGTTGGCACTAGTGTTCGGGGCATGCGCACCCACGTCGTCGATCACCCGCTCGTCGCCCACAAGCTCACCGTGCTGCGCGACATCGACACCGACTCCCCGACGTTTCGCAGCCTGGCCGACGAGCTGGTGACGCTGCTCGCCTACGAGGCCACCCGCGACGTCCGCGTCGAGCCGGTCGACATCGTCACGCCGGTCTCGCCCACGACGGGCACCAAGCTCGCCCACCCCCGGCCCCTCGTGGTCCCGATCCTGCGCGCCGGCCTCGGCATGCTCGACGGCATGATGCGGCTGCTGCCGACGGCGGAGGTCGGCTTCCTCGGCATGATCCGCAACGAGGAGACGCTCGAGGCGTCGACGTACGCCGAGCGCCTGCCGGAGGACCTCTCCGGGCGTCAGTGCTACGTCCTCGACCCGATGCTCGCGACCGGCGGCACCCTCGCGGCGGCGATCAAGTTCCTCACCGATCGCGGCGCCGACCACATCACGGCCGTCTGTCTGCTCGTCGCCCCAGAGGGCTGCGCCCGCCTGGAGCAGGAGCTCGAGGGGCTCGACGTCCCGGTCACGGTCGTCACCGCGGCGATGGACGAGAAGCTCAACGACAAGGGCTACATCGTGCCCGGGCTGGGTGACGCCGGCGACCGGTTGTACGGCATCGTCGGCTGAGGCAGGGACGACCGGCCTAGCGGACCGCTCTGACGGCGAGCCGGGTGAGGGCGATCGCCGGCTTCGCGGCGGGTGCGCCGTGGTCCTTCCGCACCGTCACGTGGACGATCGTGCGGCCGGTGCGCACCCAGGTCGTGATGGACCGCTCAGGACCGAAGACCGGGTCACCGAGCTCGAGGGTCCGCAGCGCGAAGCGGCTGACCCCCAGCCGCGGCAGGCGGAGCTTGGTCCGAGTCACGTCCTTCGAGGTCCGGTGGCGCCCGTAGCAGGGCGCGTAGGCGTCCAGGACGTCGTCGAAGGCGAGGGCCGCGAGCCTCGAGGTCCCGAACCGGAAGACCGTGACCGTGGGCTCGGAGTAGCCCTTGAGGTACGCCGACCCGCGGTTGCGCATGACGTAGTACGCCGTCCGCGCGCGTTGCGGCCGGTGGGGCACAGCGGCCTCGACGCCGCAGTCCCAGCCCGGCGCTTCCAGCCGGGACGGCCACGAGAGGTCACGGACCCCTTGCCGGAACTGCGGATAGTGCTTCACGACCTGGTTGACGGTCGGGAAGTCACGGACCGTGACGCGGACGTCGGCGTGGGCCGGCGCGACCAGGGTGAGCGGTGCGGCGAGGACGGCAGCGGCGAGGATCGCGAGGACAGAGGTCCGGGTCACGCTCGCATCGTAGGGGCGCGTCAGCCTCCCGGGAAGATCTGCACCTTGCCCGTCGCGATCAGTGCCATCAGGCCGACGACGACCAGCCCGAGGACGGCGTACGCCCACTCCTTGCCGACCCGGCTCTCGTCGGACTCGGGGGCGTCGTACCGGTGGCCGTCGGGACGGCCGCGGCGCTCGTCGTCGGGGTCTGTCATGCCTCGTCAACGAACGACGGGGCCAGACGTCACCCGGAGGTCACAGCGCCTTGACCGAGCTCAGCAGCTTGCCGAGCGAGTCCTTGGCGTCGCCGAAGAGCAGGGTCGTCCGCGGGTCGAAGAGCAGCTCGTTCTCGATGCCGGCGAAGCCGGGGCGCATCGAGCGCTTCATGAAGACGACCTGCTTGGCCTCGTCGGCGTTGAGGATCGGCATGCCGTAGATCGGGGCGCCGGGCGACGTCTTCGCGGCCGGGTTGACCACGTCGTTGGCCCCGACGACGAGCACCACGTCGGTGTTCTTGAACTCGCCGTTGATCTCGTCCATCTCGATCAGCTGCTCGTAGGGAACCTGCGCCTCGGCCAGCAGCACGTTCATGTGACCGGGCATCCGGCCCGCGACCGGGTGGATCGCGTAGTCGACCACGGTCCCCCGCTCGATGAGCACGTCGACCAGCTCGCGCAGCGTGTGCTGCGCCTGGGCGACGGCCAGACCGTAGCCGGGCACGATGATCACGCGGTCGGCGTACCCCAGCAGGATCGCGACGTCCTCGGGGCCGGCCGACCGCACGGGGCGGTCGGAGACCTCGCCGGCGCCGAGCGTCGAGCCGCCCTTGAGCGCCCCGAAGAGGATGTTGGTGACCGAGCGGCCCATGGCCTTGGCCATCAGCATGGTCAGGAAGGTGCCGGAGGCGCCGACGAGCGTGCCGGCGACGAGCAGCACCACGTTGTCCAGCACATAGCCACTCGCGGCGACCGTCAGGCCGGTGAAGGCGTTGAGAAGCGAGATCACGATGGGTACGTCGGCGCCGCCGACCGGCAGCACCAGCAGCAGGCCGATGAGCAGGCCCAGCAGGGCCAGGACGATCCCGATCCAGATCGCGGGGCTCGTCACCGTGAGCACGCCGAGGACGATCGCGGCGATGCCGGCGGCGGCGAAGACGATCGGTAGACCGGGGAAGACCACCGGTCGCGACGTCATCAGCTCCTGCAGCTTGGCGAAGGTGACGATCGAGCCGGCGAAGGAGACCGAGCCCACCAGGATCGTGAACGCCGTCGCGGCGAGGGTGAACCACGGCGGCAGATCGAAGGTGCACCGGATGTTGGGAGCCCGGCAGACCGCGGGTACGTCAGGGTTGAGGAACTCGTGCAGCTCGAGGAGGGCGACCAGAGCGGCCGCGCCGCCGCCGACGCCGTTGAAGAGTGCGACCATCTGCGGCATCTGGGTCATCTGCACGCGCTGCGCGCCGACCACTCCGATCGCCGTACCGACCGCGATCGCGGCGACGATCAGCCAGACGTGCTTCAGGTCGAGGTAGATGAACGGCACGATCACCGCGACGACGGCCGCGGCCGCGCCGACGAGGTTGCCCGCGCGGGCGGTCTTCGGGCCGGAGAGCCCCTTGAGCGCCAGGATGAAGCAGACGGCGCAGGCCAGGTAGACCAGCTGCACCCAGGTCGGCATCGCCGTCATCAGGCCGTCTTCCGGTCGGAGCCCGGACCCGTGGCCGGAGCGGGCTTGGGCCGCTTGCGCACGAACATCTGCAGCATCCTGTCGGTCACCACGAAGCCACCGACCATGTTGATCGCCGCGAGCACGATCGCGACCAGGCCGACGACGAGCGCCAGGGTGCTGTCGGTCGAGCCGGTCACCAGGACCGCGCCGAGCAGGATGATCCCGTGGATCGCGTTGGCGCCGGACATCAGTGGTGTGTGCAGTGTCGAGGAGACCTTCGCGATCACCTCGATCCCGACGAAGACGCTCAGGATGAAGATCGTCAGCCAGACGACTGCCTCGTCCATCAGCTCGCTCCTTCCAGGGCCGCGCGGGTGGGTTCGTGGTGGATCGCTCCGTCGTGGGTGACACAGGAGCCGGCGACGATCTCGTCCTCGAAGTCGGGGGCGAAGGCGCCCGCCCCGTCCTCGTTCGCCGCGCGCGTCATCAGCGTGACGATGTTGACGATGTTGTGGGCGTAGAGGCGCGAGGCGGGTCCGGGCATCTGCGAGGGCACGTTGGCGCCGCCCCAGACCTGGGCGTTGCCGATCCGGACCACCTCGCCGGGACGCGCGCCCTCGACGTTGCCGCCGCTCTCGGCGGCCAGGTCGACGACCACGGACCCGGGGCTCATCTGCTCGACCATCGCGGCGGTGACCAGCAAGGGCGCCTGCCGACCGGGTACGGCGGCCGTCGTGATCAGCGCGTCAGCGGCCGCGACGTACGGCGCCAGCCGCTCCATCTGCAGCGCCGCCCGCTCCTCGGTCATCTCCCGGGCGTAGCCGCCGGCACCGTCGAGGGTGTCGAGCTCGAGGTCGATCGCCTGCGCGCCCATCGAGCGGATCTCCTCGGCGGCGGCCGTGCGGACGTCGTACGCCTTGACCACCGCGCCGAGGCGCTTCGCGGTCGCGATCGCCTGGAGGCCCGCGACGCCGGCGCCGAGCACGACCACCTGGGCCGGCGGGACGGTGCCGGCGGCGGTCATGTTGAGGGGGAAGAAGCGCCGGAGCATCCCCGCCGCGACGATCGCGCAGCGGTAGCCGGAGACCAGCGCCTGCGACGACAGCGCGTCCATGGACTGGGCCCGGGAGATGCGCGGCACGAGCTCCATCGCGAACGACGTCACACCCGCGTCGCGCAGCGCGAGCACCACCTCGGGCTCCTGTCCGGTGGGCAGGAAGGAGATCGTCGCGGCGCCGGCCCGCAGCCGGCGGACCTGCTGGGTCGCCAGCGGCTGCACGGAGACCACGGCATCCGCGTCGTCGAGCGCCCGGTCGTCGAGGACGGCGCCGGCCTCGGCGTACTCCTCGTCGGCGATCAGGGCGTGCCGCCCGGCACCGGGCTCGACGGCCACCTCGTAGCCGAGCACGGTCAGCTTCGTGACCAGCTCCGGCACCAGCGCCACCCGCATCTCACCGGCACGCGTCTCTCTTGCCACCGCGATCTTCACCCGTCGCAACCTAGGCCAGATCACCGTGGACCAACAGGTCTGTGACCTGCGACACGCTCACTGGCCCGGTCCGTACGGTGGTGGGGTGACGTCAGCACCTCCCCCGCCGCCGGACGAGCACTTCCGACGGTTCATGCTCGAGCACCGCTTCGGCATGGACGAGGTGGTGACCAAGCTCAACATCCTGCGTGATGAGTTCACCCACCTGCACGACTACAACCCGATCGAGAGCGTCTCGTCGCGGCTGAAGTCACCCGAGAGCCTGGCCGAGAAGATCGGTCGCAAGGGGATCGACCTCGACGACGTCGCGTCCTTCGACGAGGTCCGCTCGCGCGTGACCGACGTCGCCGGCGTCCGGGTCGTGTGCAGCTTCGCCTCCGACGTCTACCGCGTCTTCGACCTGCTCGCCCAGCAGCAGGACGTGACGATCGTCGAGGTCCGCGACTACATCAAGCGGCCCAAGCCCAACGGCTACCGGAGCCTGCACGCCCTCGTGGAGGTGCCGGTCTTCCTGTCGGGCGGCGAGGTCGCCGTCCTCGTCGAGGTGCAGCTCCGGACGATCGCGATGGACTTCTGGGCGAGCCTCGAGCACAAGATCTACTACAAGTACCGGCGCGATGTGCCCGTCGAGCTGCTCGACGGCCTGCACGAGGCCGCGGAGACGGCGTACGCGCTCGACGCGACGATGGAGCGCTTGCACGAGGAGGTCCGGGGGCTGGACCCGCTCCCGGCCGAGCTCGTGCACGCCCTGCAGGGCGACGGGCCCGACCCGTCGCTGCTGTCCACGCTGCGCCGGATCGGGGATCAGCCGTCGACGTGACGCGCGGCGTCAGCCGATCTGGGTGCCCAGCAGCGAGCCGATCCCGTAGGTGACGGCCATCGCGAAGAGACCGCCGGCGACGTTGCGGAGGACGGCGCGGCTCGGGCTGCTGTAGCCGAAGCGGGCGCTGGTCCAGCCGGTGATCGCGAGGGCGACGACCACCGCGACGACGGTGAGCCAGAGGCGTACGTCGGGTCCGGCCAGCGTCATCGTGAGCAGCGGCAGCAGGGCACCGACGGTGAAGGCCACGGTGGACGCGAAGGCGGCGTTCCAGGGGTTCGAGATGTCGTCGGGATCGATGCCGAGCTCGGCCTCGGCGTGGGCGCCGAGCGCGTCCTTCTCGGTGAGCGCGGTCGCGACCTCGAGCGCGAGCTCCTCGTCGAGACCCTTCTCGACGTAGATCCCTGCCAGCTCGGCGAGCTCCTCGTCGGGCTCGTCGCGCAGCTCGCGGCGCTCCTTGTCGAGCAGGGCGAGCTCGGAGTCACGCTGTGTGCTGACCGAGACGTACTCGCCCGAGCCCATGCTCATCGCGCCCGCGGCGAGACCCGCCACGCCGGCGATCACGATCGCGGACCGGTCGCTGGTCGCACCCACCGCGCCGATGACGATGCCGGCGGTCGAGACGATGCCGTCGTTGGCGCCGAGCACGGCGGCCCGCAGCCAGTTGAGCCGGTTGTTGAGCCCGCTCCCGTGCGGCTCGTCGTCGTGCGGGCCGATCACGGCCTCGAGCTCATGGGCGGTCATAGGCCAGATCCAAGCCTCAGGAGGCGCGGGCCGCAACCAAGGGCAGGCTGCGCTGGCAGCCGCCGGTCGCTCACCCACCACCGACCGTCGGCTCGCCGGACTCCTCCGCCTCGACGATCCGCTTCGGCATCAGCAGACCGACCCCGAGCAGCGCGACCGCGATGATCGCCGAGGCCAGGAAGACGTGGTGGATCGCCGGCCCGAGGATCTCCGGCGTCAGGTTCGAGACGTCCGGCACCGCGCTGCCGAGCCGGCCGGCGACCTCGTGGTTGACGATCGCGCCGAAGATCGCGACCCCGACCGCGCTCCCGACCGAACGGGCGAACATGGTCGAGCCGGTCGCGACCCCGCGGTCCTGCCACGTCACGGAGGTCTGGGCGGCGATGATCGACGGGCTGGCGACCAGACCGAAGCCGAGGCCCATCACGAAGCACGGCAGCGCCAGGAGGAAGATCGAGCTGTTCGGGCCGACCAGCAGGAGCAGCGCCGTGCCGGTCGCGGCGATCGCGCCGCCGATGAGCATCGTCGCCCGGAAGCCGATGGTCAGGTAGAGCCGCCCGGAGTTGGACGCTGCGATCGGCCAGCCCAGCGTCATCGCGGCGAGGGCGAAGCCGGCGACCACCGCGCCGTACCCGAGGACGCTCTGCGCGTAGAGCGGGACGTACGTCGACAGGCCCATCATCAGCACCCCGACGACGAGCGAGGCCGCCATCGCCGCGACCACCACCCGGTGGCGCAGCAGCCAGAGCGGGAGCACCGGCTCGGCTGCGCGGCGCTCCACCAGCACGAAGGCGGTGAGCAGCACGGCCGCGCTCACGAACAGGGCGATGCTGAGCGGCGACGCCCAGCCCCAGCGCACTCCGCCCTCGAGCAGGGCGAGCAGCAGCACGACGCCGCCGGCGGTGAGCAGGGCCGAGCCGGCGTAGTCGATGCGGTGCGCCCGTCGCTCCACCTGCTCGTGGAGGTTGCGCCAGATCATCACGGCCGCGAGCAGTCCGAGCGGCAGGTTGATCAGGAAGATCCACCGCCACGACACGTAGTCGGCGAACAACCCGCCCAGGGTCGGCCCGATCACCGCGGAGATCGCCCACACGCTGGCGACGTACCCCTGGACCTTGGCACGCTCCTCCAACGAGTAGATGTCGCCGACGATCGTCATGCTCATCGGCTGCACCGCGCCCGCGCCGAGTCCCTGCACGGCGCGGAAGGCGATCAGCGCGCCCATGCCCCAGGCGAGCCCGCACAGCAGCGAGCCGAGGAGGAAGAGGCTGATCCCGACGAGCATCACCGGCTTGCGTCCGTACTGGTCCGCGAGCTTGGCGTAGACCGGGACGGTGACGGCCTGGGCGAGGAGGTAGACGGAGAACAGCCACGGGAACTGGGTGAACCCGCCGAGATCGCCCACGACCGCGGGCACCGCCGTCGCGAGGATGGTGGAGTCGATCGCCACCAGGCCGAGTGAGAGCATGACGGCCAGCAGGATCGGCCCGCGCTCGCTGCGCAGGCCCACGCTGGCGCGGGTGATCTCGGTGCTGGTCACGTATGACGGCAACCCGGTGTGACGTTCGACCATTCCCGAAGGAGGTTCGGGCAGGCTGGCACCGGGTACTCAACGCAGCAGTAGAGGGACCAACCGAGGGGTGTGCTTTGATCGTTCCAATCGACGATGCCGTGGAGGGTGCTGTGGAGGTCTGGCCGGGACGCGCCTACCCACTCGGTGCGACGTTCGACGGCAGTGGCACCAACTTCGCGATCTTCAGCGAGGTGGCCGAGAAGGTCGAGCTCTGCCTCTTCGACGCCGACGGCACCGAGACGAAGGTCGAGCTGACCGAGGTCGACGCCTACGTCTGGCACGGCTACCTCGCGACGGTGCAGCCGGGCCAGCGCTACGGCTACCGCGTGCACGGCCCGTGGGACCTCGAGCAGGGCCAGCGCTGCAACCCGAACAAGCTGCTGCTGGACCCGTACGCCAAGGCCACCGCCGGCGACATCGACTGGGACCAGTCGCTCTTCGGCTACGACTTCGGCGACCCCGAGTCGCGCAACGACGAGGACTCGGCCGCCCACATGATGAAGAGCGTCGTGATCACGCCGTTCTTCGACTGGGAGGGCGACCGCCGTCTCGACATCCCGTACAACGAGTCGGTCATCTACGAGGCCCACGTCAAGGGTCTGACGCAGCTGCACCCCGACGTACCCGAGGACCTGCGCGGCACGTACGCCGGCCTCGCGCACCCCGCGGTCACCTCGCACCTCACCAAGCTCGGCATCACGGCGATCGAGCTGATGCCCGTGCACCAGTTCGTCCAGGACAGCACGCTGCTCGAGAAGGGCCTGCGCAACTACTGGGGCTACAACACGATCGGCTTCTTCGCGCCCGAGGCGTCGTACGCCGCCAGCGGCGAGGGCCAGCAGGTCCAGGAGTTCAAGTCGATGGTGAAGGCCATGCACATGGCCGGCATCGAAGTGATCCTCGACGTGGTCTACAACCACACCGCCGAGGGCAACCACCTGGGCCCGACCCTGAGCTTCCGCGGCATCGACAACGAGGCGTACTACCGCCTCGTCGAGGACGACCAGCAGTTCTACATGGACTACACCGGCACCGGGAACTCGCTCAACGTGCGGCACCCACACTCGCTGCAGCTGCTCATGGACTCCCTGCGCTACTGGGTCACCGAGATGCACGTCGACGGCTTCCGCTTCGACCTCGCCTCCACCCTGGCCCGCGAGTTCTACGACGTCGACCGGCTCTCGACCTTCTTCGAGCTCGTCCAGCAGGACCCGGTGGTGAGCCAGGTCAAGCTGATCGCGGAGCCGTGGGACATCGGCCCCGGCGGCTACCAGGTCGGCGGCTTCCCGCCGCAGTGGACCGAGTGGAACGGCAAGTACCGCGACACGGTCCGAGACTTCTGGCGCGGCGAGCCGTCGCTGGGCGAGTTCGCCTCACGCATCGCCGGCTCCTCGGACCTCTACGAGCACTCCGGACGCCGGCCGGTCGCCAGCATCAACTTCGTCACCGCACACGACGGCTTCACGATGCGCGACCTGGTGTCGTACGACGAGAAGCACAACGACGCCAACGGCGAGAACAACAACGACGGCGAGAGCCACAACCGGTCCTGGAACCACGGGGTCGAGGGAGAGACCGACGACCCCGAGGTCCTCGCCGCGCGGGCCCGCTCGCAGCGCAACCTCATCGCCACGCTGCTCCTGAGCCAGGGCGTGCCGATGCTGCTGCACGGGGACGAGCTCGGCCGCACCCAGCAGGGCAACAACAACACCTACGCGCAGGACGCCGAGATCAGCTGGGTGCACTGGGACGACGCCGACAAGCCGCTGATCGAGTTCACCGCCGCCGTGGCCCGGCTGCGGCACGATCACCCGACCTTCCGGCGCAAGCGGTTCTTCACCGGTGGCCCCATCCGGGTGCCGGACGGCGGCGACGGCGACCGGCTCAACGACATCGTGTGGCTGCACCTCGACGGCCACCCGATGGAGGACGACGACTGGCACAACGGCAGCCAGGCGTTGGGGATGTACCTCAACGGGCACGGCATCGCCGGCCAGGACGCCCGCGGCCAGGCGATCATCGACGACCACTTCCTGCTCTACTTCAACGCCGACGGCGAGACGCAGGTGACCCTGCCCAACGACGAGTACGCCGACGGGTGGGACGTCATCATCGACACCGGCGGATCGGCCGACGCGGACGGCACGTTCGAGGCGAGCTCGACGTTCACCATCCCGCACCGCAGCATGGTGGTGCTGCGCGAGCACCGGGAGCCGGAGGTCGAGCCCGACCTGTCCGTCGCGGCCTCGGTCGCCCAGGCGCGGAAGGCCTGAGCGGTGCCCGCGAGACCGCGGAGTCCCGCGTCGACGTACCGGCTCCAGATCACCGAGGACTTCGACCTCTTCGAGGCCGCCCGAAGGCTGCCGTACCTCCACGACCTCGGCGTCGACTGGGTCTACCTGTCCCCGCTGCTTGCGGCAGAGCCCGGCAGCACGCACGGGTACGACGTCGTCGCGTTCGACCACGTCGACCCCTCGCGTGGCGGGGCCGAAGGCCTGGCAACGCTCTCTGCCGAGGCCCGCAGGCTCGGGATGGGGGTGCTCGTCGACATCGTGCCCAACCACGTCGGCGTCGCGACGCCGGCCGAGGACGCGTGGTGGTGGGACGTGCTCCAGCACGGCCGCGAGTCCGAGCACGCGACGGCGTTCGACATCGAGTGGTCGGCCGGCGACGGGCGCCTGCTGATCCCGGTCGTCGGCGACGGGGACGAGGACGCCATCGAGATCGTCGGAGACGAGCTCCGCTACCACGACCTCCGCTTCCCGCTGGCACCCGGCACGAGCACCCACGACGAGCAGCACTACCGCCTGGTCAACTGGCACGAGGCCGACGACAACCTCAACTACCGCCGCTTCTTCGCGGTCAACAGCCTGGCCGCCGTACGCGTCGAGGACCCCGAGGTCTTCGCTGAGACGCACATCGAGGTCCGGCGCTGGTTCGACGAGGGACTGGTCGACGGGCTTCGGGTCGACCACCCCGACGGGCTGCGCGATCCCCAGCGCTACCTGGACGACCTCGCCGCGCTGACCGGCAACGCCTACGTGCTCGTCGAGAAGATCCTGGAGCCCGGCGAGTCGCTGTCGTCTGACTGGGCGACCCAGGGCACGACCGGGTACGACGCCCTCGGACTCATCGACCGGGTGCTCACCGACCCGGCGGGGCAGGGGCCGCTGGACGCGCTCGAGACCCGACTGCGCGGGGGCGCCATCGACTGGGCCGCGATGATCCACGGGACCAAGCGCGACGTCGCTGACGGGATCCTGCACTCCGAGGTCCGCCGGATCACCCGCGAGGTCCGCCGGATGACCACGGCCGCCTCGTTCAAGCAGGTCGAGGACGCGCTCGCGGAGCTGCTCGCCTGCTTCCCCGTCTACCGCTCCTACCTGCCCGCAGGCCTCGAGCACCTCGAGCACGCCTTCGCGCTCGCCCGCGAGCACCGGCCCGACCTGGCCACGACGTACGACGTCCTGCACCCGATCCTCAGCGACGGCTGGTCACCGCCGGCCCGGCGCTTCCAGCAGACCAGCGGCATGGTGATGGCCAAGGGCGTGGAGGACTGCGCGTTCTACCGCTACTCGAGACTCACCTCGCTCAACGAGGTCGGTGGGGACCCCAGTGTCTTCGCGGTGTCGACCGACGACTTCCACGACGCGATGGCGACCCGGCAGCGCGACTGGCCGACCGCGATGACGACGCTGTCGACCCACGACACCAAGCGCGGCGAGGACGTGCGCGCCCGGATCACCGCGCTGGCCGAGCTGCCCGAGGTCTGGGCGACGGCGCTCGACGAGCTGCTCGCTCTGGCGCCACTGCCCGACCCGGGCTTCGGGTCCCTGCTGTGGCAGGCGATCCTCGGCGCGTGGCCCGAGGTCTCCGACCCCGACCTGCGCGAGCGCCTGCACGGGTACGCCGAGAAGGCGATGCGCGAGGCCGGCGACCGCACCACGTGGACCGAGCCGGACGAGACGTACGAGGCCGCCGTGCACGCGGCGGTCGACGCGGCTTTCGACTCCGACGAGGTTCGGGCCGTGATCGAACAGCTGCTCACCCAGGTCGAGGGGCCCGGCGGCTCCAACGCGCTGGCCGCCAAGCTGGTCGCGATCACGATGCCGGGCGTGCCCGACGTCTACCAGGGCAGCGAGCTCTGGGAGCAGTCGCTCGTCGATCCCGACAACCGACGGTTCGTCGACTTCGACCACCGCGCCGCTGTCCTGGCCGGGTCCGCGGACGACGGCGCCGCGGCCAAGCTGCACGTGACCCGGGCAGCGCTGACCCTGCGTCGCGACCGGCCGGAGCTCTTCTCGACGTACGCCCCGGTCGGCGCGAGCGGGCCGGCCGCCGACCACGTGCTGGCCTTCGACCGTGGTGGCGCGATCACCGTCGCGACGCGCCTGCCCGTCGGCCTCGCCGTCAGCGGCTGGGGCGACACCGCACTCGACCTCCCGCCCGGCACCTGGCGCGACGTTCTGACCGACTCGGCCGCGACGCCACTGCTGGCCGAACTCCTCGCGACCCACCCGGTCGCGCTGCTCGTCCGGGAGGACTCATGACGTACGGCCCCTTCGACGTCTGGGCGCCCCGCCCCTCCCGCGTGCGCCTGGTGGCCGCCGGGGAGACCATCGACATGGTCCGGGACGACGACGGCTGGTGGACGCCCGCCGGCCCCGTCCCCGACCCGGAGGGCGAGGAGATCGACTACGGCTACCTGATCGACGGCGACGAGACCCCGCGACCCGACCCGTGGTCGCGGCGCCAGCCCGACGGCGTGCACGGCCTGTCCCGCACGCACGACGCCACGGTCTTCGAGTGGTCCGACGCGAGCTGGACCGGGCGTCAGCTCGCCGGCGCGGTCATCTACGAGCTGCACATCGGGACGTTCACCCCCGAGGGCACCTTCGACGCCGCCCTCACCAAGCTCGGCCACCTGAACGACCTCGGCGTCGACTTCGTCGAGGTGATGCCGGTCAACGCCTTCAACGGCACCCACAACTGGGGCTACGACGGGGTGTTGTGGCACGCCGTCCACGAGGGGTACGGCGGCCCCGCGGGCTACCAGCGCTTCGTCGACGGCTGCCACGCGGCCGGGATCGGAGTGATCCAGGACGTCGTCTACAACCACCTCGGCCCGTCCGGCAACTACCTGCCGCTCTTCGGTCCCTACCTGAAGTCCGGCACCAACACCTGGGGCGACCTGGTCAACCTCGACGGCGAGGGCTCGGACGCCGTACGCCGCTACATCCTCGACAACGCGCAGATGTGGCTGTCCGACTACCACGTCGACGGGTTGCGGCTGGACGCCGTACACGCACTCGACGACTCCTCGGACCTGCACCTGCTGGAGGAGATGGCCGTCGAGGTCGCCGCCCTGTCCGCGCACGTCGGCCGGCCGCTGACGCTGATCGCGGAGTCCGACCTCAACGACCCCACGCTGGTCACGCCGCGCGAGGCCGGCGGCTACGGGCTCGACGCGCAGTGGAGCGACGACTTCCACCACGCCGTGCACGTCGCGCTGACCCGCGAGACCGACGGCTACTACGCCGACTTCGAGCCGCTGAGCGCGCTGGCGAAGGTGATCGAGCGCGGCTTCTTCCACGACGGCACCTACTCGTCCTTCCGCGAGCGCGACCACGGCCACCAGGTCGACATCGACAAGATGCCGAGCTGGCGGCTGGTCGTGGCCAGCCAGAACCACGATCAGATCGGCAACCGCGCCGCCGGAGACCGGATCGCCGACACGCTCGACGACGACCAGCTCGCGTGCGCCGCGCTGCTCACGATGACCGCCCCGTTCACGCCGATGCTCTTCCAGGGCGAGGAGTGGGCGGCGTCCTCGCCGTTCCAGTTCTTCACCTCCCACCCCGAGCCCGAGCTCGGCAGGGCGATCGCCGAGGGTCGGATCGCGGAGTTCGAGCGGATGGGCTGGGACCCGGACGCCGTACCCGACCCCCAGGACCCCGAGACCTTCCTGCGCTCCAAGCTCGACTGGGCCGAGATCGCCACCGGGCGGCACGCCCTCCTGCTCGACGTCTACCGCCGGCTGGTCGAGCTGCGGCGGGAGCGGCCGGAGCTCACCGACCCGGCGTTCGCGCACAACGCCTGCCTGGTGGACGAGGAAAGTCGGCTCTTCGAGATGTGGCGCGGAGACGTCCACGTGGTCGTCAACTTCGGCGACCACGAGGCCGTCATCGAGCTCGACGAGCCCGCCGAGCTGCTCTTCGAGACCCTCTCGGCCGTCTCGCTCGACGGTACGACGCTCACGGTCCCGCCCCACGCCGGAGCTGTTGTCGCCCCCTGAGCGTGCGACGTCGGCGTACAGGTGCTGGGGGAAGTCGGATGGTGCCGCGGCGACCGAGCGCGACGGGGAGCGGCAGCACCGACTTACCCCAGCACTCCTACGGACGCGCGGGGATCGACCACACCTGGTCGAAGTGCTCGACCACGGGGAACGGGTCGTAGAAGTCGTGGAGCAGGCGCCGCCACTCGTCGTACTCGCGTGAGCCGCGGAAGCCGACCGTGTGGTCCTCGAGCGTCTCCCACTCCACGAGGAGCAGGAAGGTGCTCGGGCGCTCCTGGCAACGCGACAGCGTCAGCGCCAGGAAGCCCGGCATCGCGGAGATGATCTGCTTCGCCTCGTCGAAGGCTGCCACGAAGTCGGCCTCGCGGCCGGGCTTCACCGGCAGCAGGGCGTGCTCGAGGATCACCCGGCGAGGTTGTCGAGGTCGATCACGTCGTCAGGGGCCGGGGCCTCGACGTCGACCTTCTCGTTGAACTCCGAGAAGGTCACGGCGCCGCCGTCCTCCCCGTCGGTCTTCTCGATCTTGACGAGGTAGTGCGGGTCGTCGACCCGCACGTAGCCGATCGAGGAGCCGTTGTCGCCCTCGTGCGAGATCGGGACGGCCTCGACGCCATCGATCTTCTTGGCGTCACCCTTCTCGTACGTCGAGGAGTCGTCCTTGCCGTTCGAGAGCATCTGGTCGAGCAGCTTGTCGATGTCGCAGAACTCGTCGAAGCCGTCACCACCGTTGGGCGCGACGACCCACTTGTCACCGACGACCCCGATGATCTGGTCGGCGGCGCTGCTGGCGCTCGTTCGCCAGAACGCCTCGTCGGGCTTGAACCAGATCGAGCCGTCGGCGCCGAGGATCTCGGCCTTCCCACCGCCGATGCCGACCGATCCGGTGCACTCACCCTTGTCGTTGGTCTGGATGTCGAGCGAGACCTCGTTGCCGTCGTTCTTGATGGTGCCTGAGACCTTGACCGCGTCGAGGCCCTTCATCGCGTCCTTCGAGGCATCGGCCATCTCCTCGCCGGAGAGGTCCGTGAAGCTGTCACCGCCGCAGGCGGTGAGCAGGACCCCGAGTCCGATGGATGCCAGTCCGATTCCCAGCCGCGTCGTCATGCGGCCCACCCTCCCATCAGGCGGTGGGACGAGCGACGGCGGTCTGATCCACGGACACTACGCGAGGACCTCGCTCACCCAGCTCGGGACCAGCAGCGAGGCAGGCCCGTGGCGGGCCTCGTCGAAGAGATGGCTGCCGGCACTGGGCTCGAGGTTGAGCTCGATGGTGCGGGCGCCACGCTCGCCGGCGTACTGCACGAAGCCGGCGGCCGGGTAGACGGCGCCGGAGGTGCCGATCGAGACGAAGACGTCGGCGTCGTCGAGCGCGGCGAAGATGCGGTCCATCTCGTAGGGCACCTCGCCGAACCAGACGACGTCGGGCCGCAGCTCGGTCACGCCGCACCGGGGGCACGGCGGGTAGTCCGCGAGGCCCTCGGTCCAGGCGACCCGGCCGCCGCAGCCTCGGCAGAGCGCCGCTCGCAGCTCGCCGTGCATGTGCAGGACCCGGGTGGAGCCGCCGCGCTCGTGGAGGTCGTCGATGTTCTGGGTGACGACGAGGAGGTCCTCACCCAGCGCGACCTCGAGCCGGGCCAGCGCCCGGTGCGCCGGATTGGGCTCGACCTCGGCAAGCGCTGCTCGCCGCGCGTCGTAGAACCGGTGCACCACCGACGGCTGGTGCTCGTAGGCCTCCGGGGTGGCAACGTCCTCGACCCGGTGGCCCTCCCAGAGCCCGTTGGCGTCGCGGAAGGTCGGCACCCCGCTCTCGGCCGAGACGCCGGCTCCGGTGAGCACCACGATCTTCACCGGCGCGGCTCGGCGTACAGCGTGATGGCGTAGCCGTCGGCCGGGTCGAACTCGTGCCCGTCCCAGGTGCCGTAGCGGATGACCGCGTCGAGCCCGAGCACGCCGAACGCCGCATCGACGTCGTTGAGCGCGGTCGGAGGGCAGCCGGCGGGCAGGTGGGCGGTGTCCAGGCCGAACCCGCAGACGACGACTCCCCCCGGCGTCAGGTGGTGGCCCAGCTGCTCGCACGCGTCGAGCAGGGTGCCGGGCTCGAGCAGCGGGATCGTGTTGCCGGCGACCAGGACGAGGTCGAAGGTCTCCCCCAGGTCGAAGGACGCGAGGTCGCCGAGCCGCCAATCCAGCTCTGGAGCCGCAGCTCGGGCCTCGTCGAGCATCGAGGCGTCCACGTCGACGCCCACGACGTCGTACCCGAGCTCGGCCAGTCGTACGGCGACGCGCCCGGTGCCGCAGCCGGCGTCGAGGATCCGGGCCGGGGCCGGCAGCAGCTCAGTCACGAAGGCCGCCTCGCCGTGGATGTCCTGGCCGCGCTCCGACATCGCCCGGAACCGCTCGGCGTACAGGCGTGCGTAGTCGTCGCCCACCGTCTCGCGGGCGATCCTCTCCCACCGGGTGCTCATGTCGGCGGGAGCTTGCGGCGCGAGGCCCGGGTCTTGAACTCCTCCATGAAGATCCGGTGCACGGAGTCGTGGTCGAGAGCACCGCCGACCAGGCCCAGCTCGCCGCGCGCGAGCCGCTCGCAGACCCGCATCCAGGCGTGCCCCATCGCATAGGTGAACGTGCCGGCGACCGTCGCGCTGATCGGTGCGGCGACCGCCGTTCCGGCTCCGGGGACGAATTTGATCATGTTCGTGACCACGGATCGGCCGGCCGTCGTCGCGGCCGCCGTCGCGGCGATCGAGGCCGCGGTCGAGCGCTCGATGGAGACGCCGTACGTGACCGCGATCGAGGCCATCATTCCGATCTGGATCGGGACGAGGAGCGCGGCGTCGGAGAAGGGGATGGGGGAGGCTCCGGCGGTGGTGGCTGCCCCCGTCGCCGCCTTGACGGCCACCTCCGCCCGCTCCCGCTTGCGCTCGAAGTCGATCCGCTGGGCGGAGGTGATGGCGTGGGCGACGCCGTCAGGCGCGCCTCGAAAGGTGGCATCGAGGACTTCCTGCAGGCCGTACGCCGACTGGCCGGTGAAGTCGTCGGCCAGCGCCATCGTGTAGTGGATGAGGCCGTCCTGGATCGGCAGGTCGAGGGCGGCGATGCTGGCCGCCAGCGCCTCGGCGTCCGGGTGGACGCGGTCCCCGGACCTCGACACCTGGGTCAGCACCAGGATCACCGGCAGCCCGAGCTCGTGCAGCGCGCGGATGAAGTCGGCCTCGGTCGACTCGAACCGGCGGTCGCCGGCCCGCACGCAGTACCAGGCGACGTGGAGCTGGTCGGACAACGGCTTGCGCCGCATCGCGTGCAGGTAGTCGCGCAGCTCGGCGATCAGGGTGGCGTTGTCACGACCGACCTCGAGCCCGCGGGTGTCGAGGACCCCGAGCGTGCCGCTCTGGTGCAGGTAGAGGTGCTCGGCCCGGGTGACCGGCTCACCGATCCCGGTCTGGGCAATCTCCGCACCGAAGATGGCGTTGACCAGGGTGCTCTTGCCGACCCCGGTCTTCCCGAAGATGGCCAGGTTGAAGCGACCGATCTCCTCGGCCTTGTCCTTCCAGGCTCGTCCGAAGGCCTGGCCGAACCACTCGTCCGCGGGCTTCGCCATGACTGCAGTAAACAACGTCGGCGCAACGCGCGCCCGCTCGGCCGCTCACTGGTCGTCGAGGCGGTGCTTCCCACCCGTCTGATGCATGTCGGCGGACAGCTGGGCTGCCTGCTTGATCCGCCGCTTCGCCGCGTGGACCTCCGGCTCGTCCCCGGCCGATCTGGGCTCCGGGACGTCCCGTCGGTGCCGACGGCCATCGCCGATCGACTCCCTCATGCGGAAATGGTCCTACCCGACCCGGCGTTCGGACAGAGACGGCCTCCGACCTCCCCAATACTGAGTACGCCGACTTCGCGGGCACAATAAGGGGTCTGATCGCCGGGCTCTGCCCGGTCCGACTTCCGGATCTACCGAACGGACTCCGTTGTGAGCCATCCCCATCCTGAACTCCAGAACCCACCGAAGCTGCCGGCGCACGGTCTCCGGGTAGTCCCTCTCGGCGGGCTCGGAGAGATCGGGCGCAACATGACCGTCTTCGAGTACGGCAAGAAGCTGCTCGTCGTCGACTGCGGCGTCCTCTTCCCGGAGGAGCACCAGCCGGGCGTCGACGTGATCCTCCCCGACTTCAGCTACATCCGGGACCGCATCGACTCCGTCGTCGGCATCGTGCTCACCCACGGGCACGAGGACCACATCGGCGGCGTGCCCTACCTGCTGCGCGAGCGCGCGGACATCCCGCTGATCGCGTCCAAGCTGACCTTGGCCCTGATCGTCGAGAAGCTCAAGGAGCACCGGATCCGGCCCGTGACCCACCAGGTGAAGGAGGGCGACCGCGACTCGACGTCGTACGGCCCCTTCGACCTGGAGTTCCTGGCCGTCAACCACTCGATCCCCGACGGCCTCGCCGTCGCGATCCGCACCGGCGCGGGCACGGTCCTGCACACCGGTGACTTCAAGATGGACCAGTTCCCGCTCGACCGACGGATCACCGACCTGCGAGGCTTCGCGCGGCTGGGCGAGGAGGGCGTCGACCTGTTCCTCACCGACTCCACCAACGCCGAGGTGCCCGGCTTCACGACCTCCGAGCGCGAGCTGGCGCCCGCGATCGAGCAGGTCTTCCGTACGGCGCCGCGGCGCGTGATCGTGTCCAGCTTCGCCAGCCACGTGCACCGGATCCAGCAGGTGCTCGACACGGCCCACGCCCACGGCCGCAAGGTCTCCTTCGTCGGACGCTCGATGGTGCGCAACATGGGTGTGGCCCAGGAGCTCGGCTATCTCAAGGTGCCGCCGAACCTGATCGTGCCCCTGGACCAGCTCGAGAAGATGGCGGCCAACAAGGCGACGCTGATCTGCACCGGCTCCCAGGGCGAGCCGATGGCGGCGCTGTCGCGGATGGCCAGCCGCGACCACAAGATCCGCGTCGGCGAGGGTGACACCATCCTGATGGCCAGCTCGGTGATCCCGGGCAACGAGAACGCGATCTCCAACGTCATCAACGGCCTCACCCGCTGGGGCGCCAACGTCGTCCACAAGGGCAACGCCAAGGTGCACGTCTCGGGCCACGCCAGCGCCGGCGAGCTCGTCTACTGCTACAACATCGTGCAGCCCACGAACGTGATGCCGGTCCACGGCGAGTACCGCCACCTCCGCGCCAACGCCGACCTCGCGATCAGCACGGGGCTGGCCAAGGACCGCGTCGTGCTCGCCGAGGACGGGGTCGTCGTCGACCTGGTCGACGGCCGGGCCAAGATCACCGGCAAGGTGAAGGCCGGCAACATCTACGTCGACGCCCAGACCGTGGGCGGCGTCACCGAGGCCACCTTGAAGGACCGCCGCACCCTGGCCGAGGAAGGCGTGGTCACCGTGCTCGCCATCGTCGACGCCGACACCGGCAAGCTCGCCGATCCTCCGGACTTCCTGGTCCGTGGCTTCGTCCATCAGGACGGAGCCTTCGACCCGGCCGTCACCGTTGTCGAGAAGTGCCTGGCGCGGGCGGCTGCCGAAGGCATCGGCGACCCGCACCAGCTCGAGCAGCTCATCGCGCGCGATGTCGCACGCTGGGCGAGCCGCACCTTCCGGCGCAACCCGCTGATCATCCCGCTCGTCATCGACGCCTGAGTCAGGGCCCCGGCGAGGAGGAGGACGGCGATGACACCGGAAGGGCCTTCGCGCCTGGATGTCCTCTCCCGCACGATACCGGGGCTCGCGATGCTTCGGTCGTACCGGCCAGCCCTGCTCGGGAAGGACCTGGTCGCCGGTCTCGTTGTCACCACGCTCCTGGTCCCACAGGGGATGGCGTACGCCGAACTGGCGGGTCTGCCGGCCATCACCGGCCTCTACACGACCATCCTCGCGCTGATCGGGTACGCCTTGTTCGGCCCGTCCCGGGTCCTCGTTCTCGGCCCGGACTCGTCTCTCGGCCCGATGATCGCCGCCACCGTTGTTCCGCTCGTGGCCGCTGACGGAAGCGCAGAGACCGCCGTCGCCTACGCCTCCGTGCTCGCCCTCATGGTGGGTCTGATCACCGTGCTCGCCGGCGTGTTCAAACTCGGCTTCATTGCCGACCTACTCTCGAGGCCGACCCAGATCGGGTACATGAACGGACTCGCGCTGACGATCCTCGTCAGCCAGCTACCCAAGCTGTTCGGGTTCTCCGTCGACGCGGACGGCTTGATCGGAGAAGCGGTCGCCTTCGCCGAGGCGGTGAGTGACGGGAAGACCGTCGCAGCGTCGCTGGCGGTCGGGGCAGGTTGCCTGGTGCTGATCGTGGCACTTCAGCGCCTGTGGCCGATCTTCCCGGCGGTTCTCGCCGCCGTCGTCCTCGCCATCGCTGCCGTCATCGTGTTCGACCTCGCGGACCAAGGTGTCAGCCTCGTCGGCGAGCTCCCGTCAGGGTTCCCACCACTCACGTTCCCCTCGGTACCGATCGGCGACCTGGGACTCCTGTTCGCCGGCGCGCTGGGCATCTCCTTGGTCTCGCTCACCGACACCATCTCGACCGCATCCGTGTTCGCCGACAAGACCGGCCAGGAGATCGACGGTAACCGCGAGATGATCGGCGTCGGCGCGGCCAGCATCGCCGCGGGGTGTTTCCAAGGTTTCCCGGTCAGTACCAGCGGATCGCGGACTGCGGTCGCCTTCCAGAGCGGCGCCCGGACCCAGGTCACCGGCCTGGTCGGAGCGGCAGCCATCGTGGCCATCCTGATCGCAGCGCCCGGACTGCTCCGCAACCTCCCACAGCCGGCGCTCGCGGCTGTCGTCATCGCCGCCTCCCTGTCCCTCGCGGACATCGCCGGACTGCGCCGGCTTCGACGTCAACGCCGCTCTGACTTCGTCCTCGCCCTCGTCGCCTTCCTCAGCGTCGCCCTGCTGGGGGTGCTGTACGGCATCGCTGTCGCCGTCGGCATGTCGATCCTCGACGTGTTCCGTCGGGTCTGGTGGCCCCACCAGGCGCTCCTCGGCCGTTCCGGCGACATTCGGGGGTACCACGACACCGCCTACCGTCAGACCAGCGAGCATCTGCCCGGCCTCGCCGTCTATCGGTTCGATGCGCCGCTGCTGTTCGCGAACGCACGCACGTTCCGCAACCAGGTGCGCCGCCTCGCAGCCATCGAGCCCCGGCCCGCATGGATCATCGTCGCCGCCGAACCCATCACCGACATCGACACCACCGCAGCAGGCATGCTCGAGGACCTGGACGACGACCTCGACCGGGCCGGGACACGACTGGTCTTCGCGGAGCTGAAGGACGCCGTACAGATCAAGGTCGCCAGCTATGGGCTCCCGAGCCTGAGCGACGACCGCTTCTACCCGACCATCCGCACCGCTGTGGAGGCCTACGCCGCCGCGCACGCAGCCACGTGGGTGCCGGGGCCGGGGCCGTACCACTTGGACTGACCACCCGGGCGGCACAGTGTCGGAGTAGCCCCGAGAGTGCCTCGCACACTTCGGTAGGTCTGGGTCTCACCCTCCGAGCCAGGGCGGGAAGTCGGCGGTGGCCGTTGCCGGGACCAGGGCCAGGATCAGGTTGTAGGCGAGGAACGCGACGTTGATGATCGCCGTCAGCGCCAGGATCCGGATCAGCACCGCACCGGCGGTGCGCGGAGCCACGGTCGGGTCGAGCCAGGCCAAGGCCCGGAAGTGGTCGCGGAAGTGCCACATCACCCCGGGCAGGGCCCACACGAAGCCGAGTGGGAACTCGGTCATCGGCCACTGGTGAACCGTGCCGGCGCCCAGCGAGAGCTGCTCGGGCACCCGGTTCCAGGCGAGCAGCTGCTGGCTGATGCCGGCGAACTCGAACGCCGTCTCGAAGATCGCCGCAGCCAGCAGGCCGACTGCGATCAGGACGGGGGTCGAGCTCGTGAGCCGACTCACCCTGCCCAGCAGCCATGCGACCGCCAGACCGACAGCCGGGATCATCCAGCAGAAGACCAGCGCCTCCATCAGCAGCGGCTGGTCGAGCAGCGGCTCGTCGACGCCCGAGAACGGCAGGTTCGGGATCCAGTCGCCCCGGGTGAGGAAGTACGCGTTGTAGGTGAACCGTCGCTCCGACAGGTTGACCAGGGACTCCTGCCAGTAGACCAGGGCCCAGCTGACACTCAGGATCAGCGGCCAGGTCGCCCAGCCCCGCTTCCAGCTGCTCCAGCCGAGGAACCCCAGCCAGGCCAACGCCCCGAGCCCGATCATCACCTCGCCACGGATCACGGAGCTCTTGACGTCCTCCGGGACGCCGGCGCCGTCGCGCTGGAGCGGGATGTCGGTCAGCAGCCAGCCGACGTACCCCCAGGTCTGGTAGGCGACGAAACCGGCTCCGCCCACGGCGAGGACGCGCAGCGCGCGCGAGGAGGCCGGCATCAGGAGCATGCCTCGAGCCGGACCGCGACCCCGTTCAGCAGGGTCATCCCGGCCAGCAGCTCGAGGTCCGCGGTGTCGCTCGACGTCAGCCGGTTGACGTTGGTGCCCTCGCTCGCGTTCGCCAGCTGCCACCCGCCGCGGTGCCCCCAGCCGTGCGGCACTGCCACCGTGCCGGGACCGACCTCGTCGGTGATCGTGACGGCGACCTCGATCGCTCCGTGGCGGGACACGATCCGTACGGCGCCGCCGTCGGCCACACCGACCGCGGCGGCGTCGTCGGGGTGCACCCGGGCGGACTGTCGCCGGGGCCCCTTCATCAGGGTCGGGCTGTTGTGCATCCAGGAGTTCTGCGAACGGATCTCGCGCAGACCGATCAGCAGCATCGGGTAGGCGGGGTCCAGGCCGTCACCACCGTCCGCGCGGTGCCGCTCGCCCAGGCGGGCGAGCTCGTCCGCGATCTCTTCAGGGTCGAGTCGGACCTTGTGGTCGGGCAACCGCACCACGTCGCGAAGGATCCCGGTTGTTGCGTGCTCGGCGAGCACCACGCCGTGCGGGTGATTGATCGCGGTCTTGCCGTTCAGGCCGCCGCGACGCAGGCCGAACCTGTCGCCGAAGGGACCGGTGCGCAGCAAGGCGACCATCAACCGGCGCGGGGTCAGGCGCAGCCCTCGTCGCTCGAGGGCGAGCAGCGGGCGGTTCAGCCGGGCCAGCGGCCCGCCCGAGGTCATCGCCAAGCCCATGCGGTGCATCAGCTCCTCGAACACCTCCCACTCCGGCCGGGCCTCGCCGTACGGCTTCAGGACCGCCTCGGTCGCCTGGAAGAACGGTCGCGGCGACGCGGCGGTGAAGGCGAACGGGAAGTCCTCGCGCTCGAGGAAGGTCACGGCCGGCAGCACGTAGTCGGCGTGCCTGTTGGTCTCGTTGACGTAGAGGTCGAGGGAGACCAGGAGGTCGAGCTCCCGGAGCGCCGTCACCAGCCGGTCGCTGTCCGGCACGGTCAGCACCGGGTTGCCCGCGGTGACGATCAGCGCGCGGAGCCGACCCGGGCCAGGCCGGGTGATCTCCTCCGCCATGATCCCCGACGGGAAGATCCCCATGATGTCCGGGAAGTCGCCCACCCGGGAGCGGGTCGCCCCGTAGGTCATCGCCCCGGACCGCTCCCCGATGTCCTCGAGCGGGATGACGGCCTGGGAGAAGATGGTGCCGCCGGGCTTGTCGAGGTTGCCGGTCACCACGCTCAGCACGTCGATCAAGAACGACACGAGAGTGCCGTGCCGACCCAGGCAGGCACCCGTGCGGCCGTACGCCGTCGCGGTCGGCGCCGCCGCGAAGTCACGGGCCAGCTGCCGCACGACCTCGGCGTCGACACCGGTGCGCGCCGCCGTCTCCTCGGGTGGGTACGCCGTAGCCGCCCGGCGCATCAGCTCGACCCCCGTCGTCTGCGTCTTGATGGCGACCCGGTCCTCGAGGCCCTCGGCGAAGACGACGTGCAGCAGCGACAGCAGCAGCCACGCATCGGAGTCGGGGCGCACCCGGACGTGCTCGTGAGCACGCGCGGTCTCGGTCCGACGAGGGTCGATCACCACCACCCGACCGCCGCGTGCCGTGATCGCGGACAGCTCGTGCTTGATCCGGGGAGCGCGGACGGCGCTGCCGTGCGAGACGAGCGGATTGGCCCCGAGCATCAGCAGGAAGTCGGTGCGGGGCAGGTCGGGAAACGGCACCTGGGTCGCTGCGCCGTACAACAGCTTGCTGGCCACGAACCGGCTGTTGATGTCCTGCGAACCGGTCGTGTACTGGTGCACCGACCCGAGCCGCTTGAGGAACATGCCGCTCCACAGCGCCGCCGAGTAGGAGAACGCACTCGGGTTGCCCAAGTAGTGCCCGACCGCAGCACCCCCGTCCTCGTCCCAGACCTTCTTCAGCCGTGCGGCGATGTCGGTGAGTGCGACCTCCCAGGAGACCTGCTCGAAATCCCCGTCCGCGGTGCGCCGCAAGGGATGCAGGACGCGGTCCGGATCGTTCTGGATCTCGGTGAACGCGATGCCCTTGGGACAGGCGTTCCCCTGGGACAACGGGTTCTCCGGATCGGGACGCAGCGACACCAGCCGTCCGTCGTCGATGGTGGCGATGAGCCCACACAACGGTTCGCAGATGCGGCAGTAGGTCACGGCAGTGGTGGTGGAACCCGTCAGCATCCGTGCAACTTGACAGATGTCTGGACAGATGTCCAGGCAAGGGATGGAACTCGACACGATCAATTCCGGTGCGCTCGCGGAGCGGAGAATTCCCCGGCTTGCGGCAGTCACCAGACGAGGACGGCCTTGATGGCGAGCCCGTGTTCGACGTCGGCGACCGCGGTCTCGATCTCGGCGAAGTCGTAGGTCCGGATCAGGCGGTCCAGGGGAAGGCTGCCCGCCGAGAACATCTCCAGCAGGCGAGGCACCATGACCAGCGGGTCCGCGTCGCCTTCGATCGAGCCCCGGATGATCTTGCCGTTCTGCATGATGTCGATGGCGTCGACGGTGTATTCCGTGGCGCCGAGTCCGACCACGACGAGCTGCCCCTGGCTCCGCAGGGCCTGTACGGCCTGGTGGACGATCTCGGGGACAGCGGTGGTGTCGAGCGCCGTTGCCGCCCCACCGCTGGTCAGTTCCTTGATCCGGTCAACGAGAGTGACGTCACCGAGCGACGACGGGTTGAGCGGGGTGGCGCCGAGTTCGGCCGCGGCAGACAGGCGGCTGTCCTGAAGGTCGACGGCGATCACGGTGCCGACACCCGTCGCGACGGCCGCCGCGACCGCGGCGAGGCCGACGGCACCGGCGCCGTACACGACGAACGAGTCCTCCGGTCCTGGCTTCAGGATGTTCAACACGCTGCCGGCGCCCGTTTGGAAACCGCAGCCGAACGGCGCCGCCGTTGCGAAGTCGTACTTCTTGTCGATGACGACGACGTTGTCGGCATAGGCCAAGCTGTGCCGGGCGAAGCTGGACTGGCCGAAGAAGCTGCCCGAGACCGGCTCTCCGGCGACTGTGTGAGCCTTCGTTCCGTCCATGCGGCAACCCATGTAGTTCAACATCAGGCTCTGCTCGCAGTAGCCGACGGCCCCGCGCTGACACGCTGCGCACGTCCGGCAGGACCGCATGCTGAGGACGACGTGATCGCCCACGTTGATCCCGGTGACACCGGCGCCGACTGCTTCGACGACACCAGCGCCCTCGTGGCCGAAGATGTGGGGAAACATCTCGTCGGGCAGCATGTTCTTGATCGTCAGATCGGTGTGACAGAGGCCTGCAGCCTCGATCCGGACGAGGACCTCGTCGTCGCGGGGACCATCGATCTCGACCTCGGCGAGCGCGAATGGTGCGCCTTGCTCGGCGACGATCGCAGCGGTGGACTTCATGGGCGAATCCTTCCTGTCGGCGTCATGATCGACGGATCATCCCTTGCTTGCGTTCCGTGTACGGCGGGCGCCCGATGGCCGCGAGGTCCGGGCCCTTCAGCTTCCGCAACACCGCTCGTTCGTGGCTGAAGGTCCGCACGCTCCGCTCGCCGTGGTAGGCGCCCATCCCGCTGTGGCCCACACCGCCGAACGGGAGCGTGGACACTCCCAGGTGGATCATCACGGCGCCGAAGACGACACCGCCCGACGACGTGCGCTCGAGCAGCGCGCTGCGAACCTGTGCATCGTTGGTGAACCCGTAGAGCGCCAACGGCTTCTCTCGCGATCGGATGACGTCGATCGCGGCGTCGAGGTCCGCGACCACGACGATCGGCAGGATGGGGCCGAAGATCTCGTCGCGCATGACCGGGTCGTCGAGCTCGACGTCGACGAGGACGGTGGGTGCGACGTACCGGGCGTCCACATCGACGGTGCCGCCGATGACGACGGTCCCGGAACCGATCAGGCCAGCCAGGCGCTGGGTGTGCCGCTCGGAGATGATGCGCCCGTAGTCCGCGGACTCACGCGGGTCCGACCCGTACAGCTTCGCGATGGCATCGCTGACCGCGGCGGCCAGTCGCGGTGCGACCTCGCGCGTCGTGAGCACGTAGTCGGGGGCGACGCAGGTCTGCCCGCAGTTGGCGAACTTGCCCCAAGCAAGCCACTTCGCGGCCTCAGCGATGTCCGCCGAGTCGTCGACCCAGACCGGGGACTTGCCGCCGAGCTCGAGCGTCACCGGGGTGAGGTGCCTCGCGGCGGCGGCCATCACGATCGATCCGACGGTGCCGTTCCCGGTGTAGAAGATGTGGTCGAACCGCTCCTGCAGGAGTGCGCTCGTCTCGTCGATCCCGCCCTCGACGACCTGGACGGCTCGGTCGTCGAGGTACTTCGGGACGAGCTCCGCGATCACCTTCGAACACTCAGGGGCGAGCTCACTGGGCTTGAGCACCACCGCGTTCCCAGCCGTCAGCGCTCCGACCAGCGGCATGAACAGGAGGTGGAAGGGATAGTTCCACGGTCCGATGATCAGCACGGTGCCCAGCGGCTCCCGGTGGATCACCGCACGTGACGGAGCCAACGCCAACAAGGAACGAACCCGCTTGTCGCGGGTCCAACGACCGATGTTCTTCAACGCCTTGTTCGCCTCGGCCTTCACCGTCGAGATCTCGGTGAGGTAGGACTCGGCGGGGTGCTTTCCCAGATCGGCTGTCATTGCTCGTTCGATGCTGTCGCCGTTCTCGTCCAGCAGCCGGACCAGCCCACGGAGCTGGTCCTTGCGCCAGGCGATGTCAGCCGTGCGGCCGGTACCGAATGCGGCCCGCGCCTCCTCCACCTGTCGTGGGATCGCTGTGGCTTGGTCGGACATCGACTTCATGGACGGACCAGCACCTTTCGCTCGGCGGTGGCACCGACCAGGCTGTCGAAGACATCGGGCAGCTCGGCCAGCGAGATCGACCGGGAGACGAATGGACCGGGGTCGAGGGTCCCCGAGGCGAGCCGCTCAGCGGCCTCTTTGAACTCTGCGCGCGTGTAGTACGACGCGAAGGCAACCGTGACGTCCTTGGTGACGGCCACGACCGGCCAGAACGGGTCGGCTTCCATGCAGACTCCGGCGATGACTGCGCGACCGCGTGGCCGAAGCGCTGCGATGCAGAGGTCGACCATCCCGACCATCCCGACGCACTCGATGACCACGTCGAAGTCGGTACCGACCTCCTCCGACGTGGGGTCGACCGCGGTGGTGGCCCCGAACTCGGTCGCCAGCGCCCGTCGGTCAGCAGACGGGTCGGAGATGACGACCTCGCGAGCGCCTCGGTCGCTGGCCCACAACGCGACGGCCATGCCGACCGGCCCTCCACCCACGACGAGGACCCGGTCCCCGGCCCCGAGCTGGGCGGCGTTCACGGCGTGCAGTCCGACCGCCAACGGCTCGACCAGCGCACCGAGCTCGATGGGCAGGTCGGTCGGGAAGGCAAAGGTCTCGGCCGCATTGACCAGGACGAGCTCCGCAAAGGCACCAGGCCCACCACCCACACCGAGCGCGACGACCTGACTGCAGCGGGCGGGATCGTCAGCGTCGCAGTCCCGACAGGCCCCGCAGCCCATGACAGGCATGCTGACCGTCGCGGTACCGAGGGGCCAGGCGGCTGCGACGTCCGGCCCGGCGGCGACCACGTGGCCCACGAACTCGTGGCCCATCACGGCACCAGCGGGCATGTAGCCGGCCGTCTTGAGGTCGGAGCCGCAGATTCCGCAGGCAACCACTCGTAGCACGAGCTGCCCGGGTCCCGGGGTCGGTTCGGCGACCTCCTCGAGGGTCAAGACACCGCCGTTGACGACAGCTACCTTCATCGTTCCTACCTCTTTCGCTGGGCCTTGCTGGTCGTGAGTTGCGGGTGACATGTCCTAGCGTCCATCGGACTCCAGGTAGGCGAGCAGCACGTCGACCAGGGCTGCCTGTTCGCGTCCGGAGTCGACGGCGACCGGCGCGACCAGCTGGAGCAGCGCCATCCCTCGCAGCCCGGTGAGCAGCACGCTGCTGACCGTGCGGTCGTGGCGCGGGGCGGCCTTGGCCGCCAGGCGGTGGACCTCTCGCGCGAATGGCTCGGCCTGGGCGCCGAGCGTCTCGTCAGGACTGCTCGTGTTGGCCACCAGGATCGCGAAGCTCGCGAGAGACAGCCGACTGGTGAAGGCTCGCTCCCCGGCCCGGACGATCGCCTCGAGCTGGGCGCGCACCGGGCCTTCCGGCACCGAGGCCGACTCCATCGCAGCCACGAACTCCGCGAGACCGGCTTCGATCACGGCTGCGAAGATCCCGCCGCGGTCACCGAAGTGGTACTGGATGACCCCCCAGGTCACCCCCGCCCTCTCGGCGATGTGCTTGGCGCTCGCCGCCGGGTAGCCCTCCTCCAGGATGCACGCGACGGTCTCGTCGAGGACGCGTTGCCGGGTCGCCTGGGCGCGGGCTTGTCCGCGGCCGGCGGGTCGGGTGGGTCGGATGGACGGCAGGTGGCTCACCCCAGCACACGCCCCGCGTACGAGGCCGGAAGGTCGATGACCCCGAGCAGGCCGGGTGGGGCCGCGCAGACCGCGTCGATGGCGTTGACGACTCGGGCGGCGGTGGCGACGACCCCCGCCTCGGTCTCCGAGACCCCGCCGAGTCCGACGTGACTGTTGACCTCGACTCCCGGCGAGCCTTCGACGACCACGCGATGGACGCCGAGGTGCCCCGCGGGCGGATAGGCCCAGTCAGGCGCAGCTGCCGGCGTCAACCTGTTGACGTGCTCGACGATGATGACCGACCGCCCTGCGACGATGCCTTCGACACCGAACCTGACCGCGGCGATCCCGCCGGGATCGACGTGGGTCATGACGCAGTCGATCGGGGTCGGTGTCACCCACGGCTCGTAGAACTCCCGGACCTCCTCGAGCTCGACGTGGAGCGCGTCTGCGAGCAGGTGGACAGACCCTCCCCAGATCGACGCAAGGACCCCGGGCAGGAACATCATCGGGGGCTCGTCGCCAGGCAGCGACCCGAAACCGAAGGTCACTCCGGTGAAGTCGTAGTCGTCGTAGTCGGCGTAGTCGAAGATCTCCTGGACACGGATGCTGTCAGCGTGTCCGACCAGGCTCAACGCCGCCAGGGCCAGGGTGTCGCCGGAGTAGCCCGGGTCGATCCCGTTGACGTACATCGACGCACCCCCGGCCGCACAGGCCGCCTCGATCGGGTCGCGCAGCCACGCGTCGGCCGTTCTCGGATTCACCAGCCACACGAACGAGGAGCCGACGACGTTGGTCCCGGCTTCGAGGAATCCGCACACCTCGGCAAGCGCCTCCTCCGGGCGAGTCTCCGCCTGGTTGGTGTAGACCACGCAGTCCGCACCGAGCGCGACCAGGGCGGCGACGTCGTCGGTGGCGACAACGCCGGTCGCGGTGTCGAGACCACAGAGGTCCGCGGCGTCCCGACCGACCTTGTCAGGACTGCTGGCGTGGACGCCGACGAGCTCGAGGTCGGGCCTGCCGATGATCATCTCCAGGGCCTTGCGGCCGACGTTGCCGGTCGAGAACTGAATCACGCGCTTGGTCATGGAACCGCCTTCGGTGTAAGTCTTGTGCGGAAACATAAAGCACTTTAGGTTTCTGGTCCATGGACACCGGAGATGAACGTCGTGCGCTGGCCGGCAAGGTCGCTGTCGTCACCGGCACGAGCCGGGGCGTCGGCACCGGCATCGCCGCGGAGCTGCTCAAGGCAGGAGCGACCGTGATCGGTTGCTCGCGGGGCGAGCTGCCGGGCCTCCCGGGCGCAGAAGCGCTCGACGACGACGGCGCACGGTCGCGGCAATGGATCTGCGACCAGGGCGATCACCAGGCCATCGACGCGTTCGTCTCCCGGGTCGTCGAGGAGTTCGGTCGCATCGACATCCTGGTCAACAACGCAGGCGGCACGGTCCCGTCACCTGCCGCCGAGGCGGTTCCGGAGCTCGTGCAGAAGATCCAGGGGTCACCGCGCAGCGCCGACGAGTTCGAGCGCTCGGCGCTCTTCCACGCGTTCGCGGTGCAGATGAACCTGATCAGCCCGCTGTGGT
This sequence comes from uncultured Actinomycetota bacterium, assembly GCA_963717855.1. Classification (GTDB taxonomy): domain Bacteria; phylum Actinomycetota; class Actinomycetes; order Propionibacteriales; family Nocardioidaceae; genus Nocardioides. Next base: position 172,793 of record CAVQXF010000005.1, read on the forward strand.
TCGCGATCCGGGTCTACCGCCAGATGACCACCCAGGACGGCCTCGGGTCGATCATCAACATCTCCAGCGGCGCGGGCCACCCTGCGGGTTCGCCCTCGCTGGTCTCCTATGGTGCCGCGAAGTCGGGCCTCAACCACATGACCAGGTCTCTGGCCGAGGAATGGGGTGCCCACGCCCGGGTCAACTGTCTCGCCCTCGGTCCGACGATGACCGACAACTTCCAGAGCTTCGTACTGCCCGCCGATGATCCAGCCGGCGCCGAGTACTTCGAGCGAGTCCCCCTGGGTCGTGCTGGAACGCCGGCGGAGGTAGGGCGCGCCTGCGTCTTCCTCTCCTCGGGGGACGTCGACTACATCAACGGCACCACGATCGAGATCGACGGCGGGATGCTGCCCGGCGTCCTGTACGACGCCGGCCTCAAGACGATCACGGACCTGCTGTGAGCCGCCCCTTGCGCGTCGTCCAGTGGACGACCGGCAACGTCGCCCGCAAGACCGTCCGAGCCGTCCTGGCCCGACCGGACCTGGAGCTCGTCGGCTGCTACGCCTGGAGCCCGAGCAAAGTCGGCCAGGACGTCGGGGCGTTGTGCCGCCTCGACGTCGAGACCGGCATCAAGGCGACGAACGACGTCGACTCACTGCTCGCTCTCCATCCCGACTGTGTCATCTACAGCCCCCTCCACTTCGATGCCGATGAAGTCAGCAGGATCCTGGAAGCGGGCGTCAACGTCGTCACGTCGGCCGAGTTCCTCACCGGACGCAGCCGGGGCGAAGACACGCGGGCCAGAGTCCAGGCGGCAGCCGAGCAGGGCGGCGTGAGCATCTTCGGAAGCGGGATGAACCCCGGCTTCGCGCAGCTGCTCGGAGCGGTCGCGACCGGCGTGTGTGACGAGGTTCGCCACGTGCGGGCAGTCGAGTCGGTCGACGTCAGCCTCTTCGCCTCGGACAGCAACCAGGACGAGCTCGGCTGGGGACGCCCCATGGGCGACCCCGGCCACGCCGACGCCGTACGGGCAGCCGTGTCCGTGTTCCAGGACGGAGTCGAAGTGCTCGCCGACATCATGGGCGTCGAGCTCGACGACGTGCGGTGCCACGTGGCGTTCGCCGCAGCAGTCAACGACCTCGACCTGCCCGGCCGGCCCATCGCCGCCGGAACGGTCGCAGGCATCGACCTCCGATACGTCGGCATCATCGACGGCGTCGAGGTCCTCGAGCTCCACCAACGCTGGGTCATGAGCGGCCAGCTGCAGCCTCCGATGCCAGCCGAGCACGGCTATCGAATCGAGGTCGACGGCTCGCCCCAGATCACCCTGACCCTCGGCATCATGCCCGACCAACCGCTCGAGACCCTGACGGTCGAAGACATGCACGGCATCGGCATGACCATCACCGGCATGCCCGTGGTCCACGCGATCCCCGGCGTCGTCGCCGCACGCCCCGGGATCGTCACCTACGCCGACATCCCGGTGCCCGCCTCGCCGCTCACCTCGAAGCTCGGACGCCGCACGCAACCGATCGCCAGTGGAGACCTCGGCGCCGCCATCGAGGGACTGACCACGAACAACGAGTGAGGCGCGGACGGAGAAGAGGCTGCAACGCATCCGCGGGACGCCGTTGTCCGCCAGCACCGCAGTGGCGCCGTCGAGCTGCTCTGGCAAGCGCCCAGGCCTTGAGTCCAAGAACGCCAGGGCCTGACGGCATCTGCGCACGATGACCCACGGCTGCACAGGCATCTAGGAGTGTCTGCGCTGCGGCGGCAGCCCCCCGACGGAGGGCGCTCGCGACGATGGCCATCACTCGGGTCGAGGACCCGCATTCGGGCCGGCTTCGACCCGGCGCGGTTCGCGGTGAAAGGATGGAACCCGGGGGGAACAGGAAGTTCGAAGGAGTGCCATGAAGCGAGCCACGTCCGCCGATGTCGCGCGGGTGGCCGGAGTGTCGCGTACCACGGTGAGCTATGTCCTCAACGACACCCCTCACCAACAGATACCGGATGCCACACGACGCCGGGTGCTCGAGGCCGCTGAGCGGCTGAGCTACTTTCCTTCGGCGGCCGCGCGGGCCCTGGTCCGCGGGCGCAGCGACGTCATCCTGTTAGTCCTCCCAGCCGAGGTGATCCTCGCTGACTGGGGCCGCCGGGTACTCAGCAAGATGTCGCGACAGTTCGCCCAGGAGGGTTTCACACTCCTCGTCCATACGGGCCGCATCGGTCGCGAGCGGATCGACGACGTATGGCGCACGATCGTGCCCGCGGCGGTCGTGTGCATCGCAGTCGATCCGGAGCAGGTGCAGGCGATGAATGCCGCCGGCGTGTCGCTCGTGCTGCCGTTGTACGGCGGCGAAGACGACGTCCAGGCGATCGCCATGGACGCCGAGCGAGCCGTCCTCGCGCTGCAGCTGCAGACGCTTCTCGACGCTGGACACGAGCGCATCGCCTTAGCGTCCTTCGATTCCGCACACCGGCTGACCACGGCCGCACGGCAGCTGCTGCTGCCAGAGGTGGCGGCGTCGCTCGGCATAGAACAGCCACCCCACCGGGTGTTCGCCGAGGATCCTGAGGCGATCGCGGCTCAGCTTCGGGTACTCGTCGGTGGCGGCTGCACCGCCGTATGTGCAGTCAACGACCACGTCGCGGGGTTCGTGCTGGCCGGGGCCCGTTACGCCGGCCTCGTGGTGCCGGACGACGTTGCTGTCGTCGGCGCCGGGGATCAGCTGCTGTCCGCCGTGACCGATCCGCCGCTCACCACGGTCCTGAGCGACTCCGACCGCTTGGCGGAGGCACTCGTCGAGGTCGTGACCCGCCGGATCAACCAGCTGCCACCGCCGGGAGAGCTCGTGTCCTCTCGGGCGTCGTTGATCCGTCGAGGTTCGGTCTGATTGTTCGGTCAGGAAGGGACCGGGTCGGGCTGCTCCTCGGTCAGCTCCACGTCGGTCGGCTCATCCTCGGTGGGTGTGCCGCGTCGCCGCCGCACGATCCAGATCGCGGCGGCCACAACCAGCAGCAGGGCGGCCAACCCGACGATCGTCAGCCAGGGCACGCGCCATGCGCTGGCCTCGAGCGTGACCGGAGCGGCTCCCTCAGCGGTGACTGTGATCTTGGCGTGCACGCGACCGATCAGGCTGCCCCACTGCAAGCCGTCGACGCGGTCGATGACGATCGTGGCGCTGCCCGGCAGGATCTCGCCGAACGGATGCTCGGCGATGTCGATCGTCGAGGTGCGGGTGCTGACCTCGCCGGTCGACGTCGGCGCCAGAATCACGTTCCCGGAGTTGGCGACCTTGTAGGTCACAGTCGCCGAGTCGGCGCCGAGGAGGGCTGACCCGAGGCCGCCGGACAGGTCGATGCTCAGATCTGAGGCCGTCACCTCGGCTTGGAGCTTTCCCCTCACCCGCACGTATGCCCGGACACCGACACCGTAACGAGCCCGGAGCTTGACGTTGCTCGAGCTCTCGGCGGCCTGGGTGGCCCTGGGGAGCGCTACGATGCCGCCGGCCTGGTCGCCGGGCGTGGCGTTCGCCGGGACTGCGATCGCGAAGGTGATGGTGCGTGACTTCCCGGGCCCCAGCACGACCGTGCGCACCGGCAGCCGCAGCCAGGACCCCACACCGGTGGGCGCCGCGTCAGCCCCCGAGAGCACGAACGCGCCGTCGACCGAGGTCGCGTCGGCGGTGTAGAGGTCGTAGGTCTGGCGCCTGTCCGATCGGTTCTCCAGGACCACGCGGTCCCGGGTCCGAGCTCCGGGGTCGACCTTGAGCACGACGAACGGATGCGGGTCCGCCGCCGTGTCGTCGGCTGGGGCAAAAGACGTGTTGCCGTCGTCGGCCGCCTCTGCAGGAGCGACGGCAACGCTCGACAGCGCGGTCAACGCGACCACGACGGGGAGCAGGGCGCGCAGGGCGCGGAGCTGGTGCATCGGGGATCCTCCCGGTTGGCGCTGGACCGCGTGGGGGTGACCAGGTCACCCCCACGCGGCATGTGGAACGGTCGAGCGTCAGGACACGATGAAGTTGATCGTCCCTGTGTAGGTGCCGGCGTACGTCGTGCTAGGCACGGTCAGGTCCAGGTCACCGTCAACCAGGAACGAGCCGGTGTTCTGGCCGGCTACGGCCGAGCAGATCGCCGCCGGAGCGTTCAGCGCCTGCGCTGCTCCACCGGCGGTGGGCGGCGAGTTGCTGCTTCCCGTCGCGGTGACGCAGGACGGCGTGATCTTTAGCAGAGCGTCGTCGATCACCGCGTTCGGGCCGGTGAGCGTGCCGTTGCCGTTGGTGAGGTCACCATCGAGCTGTGCGGACAGCGACCAGGCGATCGGGCCACCGCGAGCGTCCAGCACCGTCACCTGCTCGATGTCGCCGGTGGTGCTCTGGTCCGAGCCGTTCAGGGTGATCGCCGTCATCTCGGCCCCACAGGTGGTCGGGTCCGGGTTCGTGTCACCGCAAGCGAGCAGGTCGAGCACTCCCGGGGCCACCTCCTGCGTGACGTCCTGCTGCAGACTGTCGCCTGCCGCCACGTTGATGTTCAACACCGCCACCGTGGAGGTGGTGCTGCCGTCGGCTACGGTGACGCCGATGGTGCACGTCGCTGCGTTGTCGGGTGCATCGAACGTGACAGTCGCACCGGACGCGGTCCCGCTGATGCTGGCCGTGCCGTTGCCACCCGCTCCCGTGCAGGTCGGGCCGGAGGAGATGGTCCACGAGCCGCCGATGGGTGCGCTGCCGCCGGCGTCAGTGACGCCCACCGACAACGTGTTGCTGATGCCCGCGACCGCGCCGTACGAGCCGGAGACGGTCACCACCGGAGTCGGGTCGGTGACGCTGGTCGAACCGAGCGGGCCGTAGGGGGCTCCAACTCCGGCACAGGCAGCACCGGGCGAGTTGATCGAGCCGCCCATGCCGGGGGCACCCCAGCCGAGGTCGAGGCCCGCGGGCAGCACCTTGAGCGACAAGCCGCTTGCGGACTGGTTCGCCGCGAGCGAGGTCACGATGGTCTGACCGTGCGTCGCGTTCACCGTCGCGCCGCTAGCGGTGATCGACGGGAACGAGAAGGTGATGTCGTTGGCGTTCGAGGTGCCGGGCCCGGCTCCATCGGGGTCGGGCGTGTAGCCGGTGATGGCCTGGGGGGCCGCAGACGGGAGGAGGGTCGTAGTCAGCAGGCCGGTGGTGTGCGTCGCACTCAGCGAGAACTTGCCGCCGTTGAACCCGACCTGTGTCGCTCCGGTCTGGTCCACGAACCCGGCCGCAACTGCTCCGGGAACGGTGACGGTGGCGGTGCCGGTCAGCGAGTACGCCGCAGACGTGCTGGGCGCGATGCTCGTCGGAGGGGTCGCGGTGAACGACAGGACGAATGGGGCGTCCGGCGTGCCTGGAGGCGATCCCGCCGGGTTCGTGCATGTGATCATGCCGGTCGACGTGCCGGCCGAGGCCGATTCGACGGAGAGCGCAAGGAGCGCCGGAGCCGTGAGGGCGAGTGCGGCGGCTGCCGCGAGTGTCCTCTTGTGTCGAAGTTTCATGAACCTTGCCTTTCGATGGACATGCGTTGTCTTGGTCTCGGTCGCCGGCGTTGTCGCAACCCGCGGCCGCCCCTTCCCGGTCTGCGCCTCACCTCCCTGATCGACGGCGCTGCGACTGCTAGCGCCTCTTCGGCTTGGGAACTGCCTTGGTCTTGGCAGAAGTTGCGGTCGCAGCCCTGTAGCCGGCGCGTGTGGCAGTGACCTTGCAGCTCAGGCGGTGCCTGGCATCGGCCTTGACGACCTTGTACTTCGGCTTTCCGGCCTTCTTGATGGCCTTGCCGTCTCTCAGCCACCTGACGGAGGTCTTGCTGGGTGCGGGCGACCAGGTGCCAGGCCTGCAGGTGATGGTTTTCCCGACCTTCACCGCTCCGACCACCTTCGGCTTCGCGGTGTTCTTGATGATCTTCGGGGTCGGGGTGGCGCTCACCAGCGCCACCGAGGCGACGGCCGGTGCCCACGGGACGCCGTTGGCTGCCGCAGTGTCGTTGGTGCAGTTGTTGAAGCTCAGATTCGGTAGGAAGCCGTCGATGCCGACAGTGACCACGTCCGTCGAGGAGTTCGCTGCCAGCGAGACGTCCACCGACTGGCCACCGGCGCCGGACGTGGTGAGGGTGTCGAAGTTGACGCCGGTCGCCTTGAAGGTGATGGGATTGGCCGTCGCCATGGCGGGCCCGGCACCGTCCGGGTCGGCTACGAAGCCGGTGATCGGCTGCACCGGCGCCGACACGGTCGCCGAGAGCGCGCCGGTCGCATGGGTCGCGTCGAGCTTGATGGTCGCGGCGGTGAGGCTGACGTTGTTGGCGTTCGCCTGGGCCTTGAAGCCGCCGACGACGGGGCCGGGGATCGTGACGGTGACCGTCGCACCGTTGACCGGGATGCTCGCGCCGGTCGGCGCCTTTGGACCCGTGGGATTGGCAGTCACGCTGACGGAGAGCGGGGCGACCTGGGTCGTCAGCAGCGTGTTCGGGCACAGCAACGTCCCGCCGCCGGTCGCGGCCGACGCCGGACCAGTGGAGATGGCGAGAAGCGCGGCCGTCATCGCCGGGAGGACAGCGAGGGCCGTCCACGTTCCCCTGTGTCGAGTGTCCATGTGGTGTGTTGCCTCTCTGGTGGCGCTCACGCTCTTGGTGTGACCGCGGGCTTAGTGGCGCGCGTCACTGACAGGTATCAGTGGCGCGCGTCACATTAGCGAGGTCCAGAAATCGAGTCCATGCCGAAAATTGGGGGCCACGCTTTCGCAGAAACGAGCGCGATGCCCGAGCACACGACTCGGCCACGGTCCTTGGCCACCGGCCCGCACGCGCCAGGATTTCCTCCGTCGGCAAGGCCCACCGGGCGCATAGATCACTGGACTGGACCGGCCGCCCGCCTTGAATGGGCGAACTGGGTGGGGGCGCTCGGTGTTGCGAGCCGCGGTCGCAGACCGCGTGATCGCCGCCGATCCAACTCTCGGGGTCGCGCTCGCTCGACGGCGGAAAGTCGAGGCCGCGATGCGGATCCCGACCGTGTCCAGTTCGGGTCACTGTTGAGCCGAAGTACGGCTCGGAACGGAACGTTCACCTGCCGCAGAATTTGATCGAGACCGTTGGGGTCCGAAATTCCGCGGTCGTGGGGCGCTCAGAGGTCAAAGATGCCGTCACCGATCGGCACAAGTCTCGGCTACCTCGAACAGATCCATCCAGACCGTCGTCGATCTCGTGCCGACCTTTGCGGACCTGACGCGGACTTCAGACGGCCCACCCCGTCTGACCTGGGGAGACGTCGA
>CAVQXF010000006.1:0-27591 GCA_963717855.1 uncultured Actinomycetota bacterium
AGCGGTCCCGGAGGCCGCGATCAACGAGGTGCGGCTCCTGGGCCGGATCTCTCAGACGCCGCAGGAGCGGGTGCTGCCCAGCGGGGACGTGCTCTGGACGTTCCGGGTCGTGATCCCTCGGCCCGAGGTGGCCGGGCGTCGCGCGGTGGATGCCCTCGAGTGCGCGGCCTGGAGCGCCCGAGCCCGTCGCTCGGTGGCCTCGTGGCAACCCGACGACGTCGTCGAGGTGTCCGGCGCCGTTCGGCGCCGGTTCTTCCGGACGGGGTCGGGGGCCGCGTCGCGCGTCGAGGTGGAGATGGTGCGCGGACGCCTCATCCGTCGTGCAGGGAGCGGATGAGCACGCCCACGCTCGGCTTCGGCTGGAACGAGGTGGCCTTCTCGGGCAGCAGTCGGCCCAGCTCGGCGGCTCGCAGCACATCTGTGAAGTCCGCAGCGGGCATCAGGATCGCGACCCCGCGGCGGCGTGCGACAGCACTCAGTGCCTCGTCGACGGAGTGCGCGTAGCTGCTGATGCCCGTTGGGTGAGCGAGCGCCGGCAGTACGTCGTCGTGGAGAAGCTCGACGGCGAGTCGGGTGCCGTTGAGCTCGAGGGTGATGGTCGCCCAGTCGCGACCGTCGGTCGCGACGAGGGTGTCGGGAGCCAGGGCGGCGATCGCGTCCTCGGGGCCGGTTGCCGGGCGCACCGAGCTGCCGAGGCGGTAGAGATCGCTCAGGGTGAGTCCTGCCAGGACGCGGTGGATCGCGCCGAGGTAGAGCGGCGTGTCGTCCTGGTCGACCAGCATCGCGAGCCCGGCATCGCTCGCCGGCGCTAGCTCGGGGTGGTGGGTGCGCAGTCGTCCGTAGGCGGCGTAGCGGTGGTGGCCGTCCGCGATCAGCGCTCGAGCCTCGCTCAGGCTGCTGCGCACGTCGGCGAGCACGGCCGGATCGCGGAGCGCCCAGATGCGGTGGTACTGGCCGGACGTGTCGGTGAACTGACGATCCGCGGTGGAGTCGCGGACGGAGCCGAGCAGCTCCCGCAGGGCTGCCGGGCCCTGGTGGGTGAGCAGGATCGGGGCCGGGTTCATCGCCATCTCGGCCATCCGGTCGGCCAGTTCGGCCGCCTGAGCAGGGTGGATGCCCTCATGGGGGAACACGGCGACCTGGTCGCGATCGGTGGCTTCGCGGGTCAGGTCGAGCGCACCGACGAGGCCTCGGACCGTGATGCCCGACGTCGAGTACTCGTGCACGTAGAGCGCCGGTGCGGTGTCGTGGTCGACCTGGCCGGTCTCCTGCCAGGCCGCGAACCGGGCCGCGACCTCGCGGTAGGGGCGGGCGAAGGCTCGCGCCGATGCCTGGGCGCCGATGCGCCGGGGACTGAGCGACATCGCTCGGAACGGGTCCAGTCGGAGGGGCCGGGCCACCAGGGCGGGGGTGGCCACGACACCGGAGTCCATCGGAGCATCGTAGGGTGCGCCCACACCCACGACGCGGAGGAGGCGCTGTGCTCGGCACGTCGGAGGAGCCGCTGTCTCGCGGCTACGACCTGGCCATGCTCGATCTGGATGGAGTCGTCTACATCAGCGGCGACGCCGTACCGGGTGCGGCCGAGCACCTGGCCCAGGCTCGGGAGTCCGGGATGCGGCTGGCATTCATCACCAACAACGCAGCGCGCCCGCCCGAGAAGGTGGCCGCTCACCTGCGTGAGCTCGGCGTCGAGGCGCAGGTCGACGACGTCGTGACCTCCGCGCAGGCGGCGGCGCGGGTGCTGCTGGACCGGTTCGGAGCGGGTAGCCGGATCGCCTGCCTCGGGTCGGAGGGCCTCGAGCAGGCACTGGAGTCGGCCGGGCTGGTCCCGGTGGACGTGGAGGACGACGAGGCGGTTGCCGTGGCGACCGGGTACGGACCCGAGGTCCGCTGGAGTGCGATCATGCGGGCCGCCGTACGAATCCGGGACGGGGTGCCGTGGGTGGCCAGCAACACCGACCACACGATCCCGACGGCGTTCGGGGTCGCGCCCGGGCACGGCGTTCAGGTCGCGATGCTGCGCGACTTCACCGGCGTGGAACCGGTCGTGGCCGGCAAGCCCGAGCGGCCGCTGCTCGACGAGACCGTACGACGCGTAGGAGGTCAGCGACCGCTGATGGTCGGCGACCGCTTGGACACCGACATCGAGGGGGCACGTCGCATCGGCCTGGACTCGTTGCTCGTGCTCACAGGGGTCACCGGGCTCGCCGAGCTGGTGGCGGCGCCCGAGGACCTGCGCCCGACGTACGTCGCCCCCGACCTCGCGGGTCTGCTGCAACCGCACGGGGCACCCGAGGTCGACGACGACGGCACTCACAGCCTCGGTGGCTGGCGGGGGACCGTGGAGGACGGACGGCTGGCGGTCAGCGGCGACGGCGCGACCGAGGACTGGTGGCGGGTGGCGGCTGCGACCGCCTGGCATCACCTGGACGACGTCGGCGAGCCGGTGGACCTGAGCGCCGTCACCCCGCCCGGTGCGGGGTAGCCTCGGGCCCATGAGTGAGACCGACCTGCCCGTACCCGACGAGCCGGAGGCCACGCCGCCCGAGCCCGAGCGGGTGCGCACCGGGGTCGTCACCGTCGACGACGTGATCACGGCCGTGGAGGAGCTCGAGCAGCGCCCGCTGGAGGAGCACGTCGGGGTGTTCGAGGCCGCGCACGCCGAGCTGCGTCGCGCTCTCGACAACACCGACGCGCCGACCGACCCCGCCTGACCGTGCCACCTCGACGCCTGCGCCTGGATGCGGAGCTGGTACGCCGCGGACTGGCGCGGTCTCGCGAGCATGCCAGTGAGCTGATCGCGCAGGGTCGGGTCAAGGTCGGCGGCGCCCGGGCCGCGAAGGCCGCGACCGGGGTCACGACCGACGTGGCGATCGTGGTGTCCACCGACCCCGACCGTCCCGACTACGCCTCGCGCGGTGGCCACAAGCTGGCGGGAGCATTGGCGGCGTTCGCGCCGCACGGGTTCGTGGTGGCCGGGCGTCGATGCCTGGACGCGGGCGCGTCCACGGGTGGCTTCACCGACGTGCTGCTGCTCAACGCCGCCCGAGAGGTGGTTGCCGTCGATGTCGGCTACGGCCAGCTGGTCTGGCGCCTCCAGCAGGACGAGCGCGTGGCGGTCCACGACCGCACCAACATCCGCGACCTGACGCTGGACCTGATCGGCGGTCCCGTCGACGTCGTCGTCGGCGACCTGTCGTTCATCTCCCTCGAGCTCGTCCTGGATGCGCTGCTCGGCGTGGTCGTGCCGGACGGGGACCTGGCGCTGATGGTCAAGCCGCAGTTCGAGATCGGCAAGGAGCGGCTCGGCAAGGGCGGCGTCGTACGAGACCCCGAGCAGCGTGCGGAGACCGTGCTCGCAGTGGCGGCCGCCGCGGCCAGACGGGGCTGGGGGGCGCGGATGGTGGCCACCAGTCCGCTGCCGGGTCCGTCGGGCAACGTGGAGTTCTTCTTGTGGCTGCGCCGCGGTCCGGCCGAGATCTCCGACGAGGACATCCACAGCGCCGTGGTGGGAGCCGACCCGCTGGGGGTCCCGGGTGAGAGGGTGGACCCGTGACCAGCAGCGAGTCGACAGCGGCAGCGTTCGGTGGCCGGCGCGTCCTACTCGTCGCGCACACCGGACGCGACGAGGCGCGTGAGGTCGCCCGCGCGTTCACGAAGGCGCTCATCTCGCACGAGATCGTGGTGCGGCTGCTGCCGGCCGAGGCCCGCGACCTCGGCCTCGAGCCCGGCGACGGTGTCGAGATCGCCCCCGAGGCGGACCCCAGCGGTGGCTGCGAGCTGGTCCTGGTGATCGGCGGCGACGGGACCATCCTGCGGGCGGCCGAGCTGATCCACGGGACCCTGACGCCGGTGCTGGGCGTCAACCTGGGACACGTCGGGTTCCTGGCCGAGGCGGAGTACGAGGACCTCGAGTCGACCATCGACGCGGTCATCCACCAGCGCTACACCTCGGAGGACCGGCTCACGCTGGACGTGTCGGTGCACCGCGACGGTGAGGTCATCGCCCGGACGTTCGCCCTCAACGAGGCCAGCGTCGAGAAGGCGGCCCGCGAGCGGATGCTCGAGGTGATCGTCGAGATCGACGGCCGGCCGCTCTCGCGTTGGGGCTGCGACGGTGTCGTGTGCGCGACGCCGACCGGCTCCACGGCCTACAACTTCAGCGCCGGCGGCCCCGTCGTGTGGCCCGGCGTGGAGGCGCTGCTGCTGGTGCCGATCAGCGCGCACGCGCTCTTCGCGCGACCGCTGGTCGTGTCACCGACCTCGGTGATGGCGGTCGAGGTGCTGGCCCGCACGGACGGGGCCGGCGTGCTGTGGTGCGACGGGCGCCGTACGGTCGAGCTGCCTCCGGGTGCCCGGATCGAGGTACGCCGCGGCGCGGTGCCGGTGCGCCTCGTGCGGCTGCACGAGGCGCCGTTCACCGACCGGCTGGTGGCCAAGTTCGGACTGCCGGTCGAGGGCTGGCGCGGCTCGACCGAACGCCGGCACCGGATCGCCCAGGAGACCGCCCGCGGGCTCCGCGAGGGCGACGATGCTTGAGGAGATCCGGATCACCTCGCTCGGGGTGATCGAGTCCTCGACGCTCGAGCTCGGTCCCGGCCTGACGGTGATCACTGGTGAGACCGGCGCGGGCAAGACCATGATCGTGACCGCGCTGGGGCTGTTGCTCGGCGGTCGTGCCGACACCGGTGCGGTGCGCACCGGCGCGAAGGCGGCACGGGTCGAGGGCGTCGTACGCGTCGACGGGCTCGCCGGCTTCGGCACCGCCGTCGAGGAGGTCGGCGGCGAGGTCGAGGACGACCGGGTCGTGCTGGCCCGCAACGTCTCGGCCGAGGGCCGCTCGCGGGCGTTCGTCGGCGGCGCCTCGGTGCCGGTGACGGCCCTCGCGCAGGTCGCTGAGCCCCTGGTCGCGGTGCACGGTCAGTCCGACCAGCACCGTCTGTTGCAGGCTCGCGCCCAGCGCGAGGCGCTCGACCGGTTCGGCGGCGACCCCGTGGCCAAGCTGGTGGCGACCTACGTCGAGCTCCACCGACGTCTGGAGGCGACGGAGGCCGAGCTCGAGGAGGTGGTGGCCACGGCGCGCGAGCGTGCCCAGGAGGCCGACCTGCTCCGCTTCGGGCTGGGCGAGATCGAGGCCGTGGCACCGCAGGCGGGGGAGGACGTCACGCTGGCGGCCGACGAGACCCGGCTCGGGTTCGCCGACACCCTGCGCTCGGCCGCTGAGCAGGCCCGGGAGGCTCTCTCGAGCGAGGACGGCCACCCCGATGCCCTGACGACGGCGTACGCCGCCCGGTCCCTGCTGGACGGCGTTCGCGACCACGACGTCGAGGCCGGGGAGCTGGCCGACCGGCTCGCCGAGCTCACCTACCTGCTCTCCGACCTCGCGGCCGACGTGGCGTCGTACGCGACCCGGATCGAGACGGACCCCGCCCGGCTGGCCGCGGTCTCCGAGCGTCGGGCGGCCCTGACCGCGTTGACCCGCAAGTACGGCGACACGATCGACGAGGTGCTGGCCTGGGCCGAGCAGTCCGCCACCCGGTTGCTCAGCCTGGATCACACCGATGAGCGGATCGAGGAGCTGCGCGCCGAGCAGGGGAGGCTGCGGCGCGACCTCGGCATCGCCGCGGCGGCGCTCTCGGCGGCACGGACCAAGGCGGCTCGGCGGCTGGCCAAGGAGGTCACCGCCGAGCTCACCCTGCTGGCGATGCCGCACGCGCGGCTCACCATCGAGGTGCGTCAGGCCGAGGTCGCCCAGCCCGACAAGCTGCTCCACGGCCCGCTCCTGGTCGACGGCCGCTGGCTGCGCCACACGGCGCACGGCGTCGACGAGGTCGAGCTGATGCTGGCGGCCAACACCGGCTCGGAGCCGCGCCCGCTCAACAAGGGCGCCTCGGGCGGCGAGCTCTCCCGCGTGATGCTGGCGCTGGAGGTGGCCCTCGCCGGCACCAGCCCGGTGCCGACCTTCGTCTTCGACGAGGTCGACGCAGGCGTCGGCGGTGCCGCGGCGGTCGAGGTCGGGCGCCGGCTCGCGCTGCTCGCCCGGACCGCCCAGGTGCTGGTGGTGACGCACCTGCCACAGGTCGCGGCGTACGCCGACCAGCACGTGGTCGTCGAGAAGTCCTCCGACGGCACCGTCACGAGCTCGGGCCTCACGGTCCTCGACGACGCCCAGCGCGAGCGGGAGCTCTCTCGGATGCTCGCGGGGATGTCGGACTCCGACACCGCGTTGGCCCACGCCCGCGAGCTGCTCGAGGTGGCCCAGGACGCTCGCCGCGCCTGATCCGGCGGCGACGCGGCTGCCGACGCGCCCGGCGCCGCGCGGTGCGCCGTTCGCCGGCATCGGTTTGGCACGATTGCTGGGATATGAAGTCCTCAGTCCGACAACGCCCCGTTGAAGCGCTGCCCGGGACGGTCGGGACTGCTCGACTCGAACGGCGTACTCGCGACCTGCTGCCCCGGCTGCGCCCGGGAGACATCGCCGTCGTCGACCACCTCGACATGGACCGCTCCAGCGCCCAGGCGCTCGTCGATGCCGGCGTCGTCGCCGTCGTCGACGCCGCGGCCATCATCTCGGGCCGCTACCCCAACCTCGGTCCACGCACGCTGGCCGAGTCCGGGGTCGTCATCGTCGACGGGATCGGTGCGGCCGGTCTCGGCGCAATCACCGACGGCACCGAGCTCCGCATCCACGAGGGCGCGCTCTTCGTCGGCGACACGGAGATCGCCCGCGGTCGCGTGCTCGACCTGGACTCGATCGCGGTCGAGATGGAGAAGGCCCGGTCCGGCCTCGCCACCCAGCTGGCGGCCCTGACCCACAACAGCGCCGAGTTCCTTCGCCGCGAGCAGGACCTGCTCCTGCACGGCATCGGGGTGCCCCGGCTGGCAACCCGGATCACCGGTCGCCCGGTGCTCGTCGTGGTCCGTGACTACGACTACGACACCGAGCTCGCCGCCGTTCGCCCGTTCGTGCGGGAGCAGCAGCCCGTGGTGATCGCCGTCGGACCTGCCGCTGACGCTCTGCGCCAGGCCGGCGTCCGCGCCGACGTGGTCGTCGTCGATGCCGAGGAGGACCTGCCCTCCGCGGCCGTGCTGCGCGCCGCCCGCGACGTCGTCGTCCGCGTCCACCAGGGGAGCACGCCGGCGATCCTCGAGCAGATCGAGCGGCTGGGCGTCCGTCCGGCTGTGATGGAGTCCGCCGTCGCGCCGGGGGACGCCGCCCTGGTGCTCGCCGATCTCGCCGACCCGACCGTCATCGTCGCGGTCGGGATGCGAGCCACGGTCGCCGAGCTCCTCGACAGCCAGCGCCCGGGCGTCGCCGGCACCTTCCTGACCCGGCTCAAGGTCGGGCCCCGACTGGTCGACGCCGCCGCGGTGCCGCACCTCTACTCCGGCCGGGTGCGTCCGTGGCACCTGATGCTGGTGATGCTCGCCGGTCTCGTGGCCCTGACCGCCGCCATCGCCGTGACCCCGGTCGGTCAGGAGTGGGCCGACTCGCTCGGCGCCACGCTGTCCGACCTCTACGACCAAGCCCTGGGACTCTTCTCGTGATCTCTTACCGACACCACATCGTGTCGCTCGTCGCCGTCTTCCTGGCCCTCGCCGTCGGAGTGGTGCTCGGCGGCGGGCCGCTCAGCGACCTCGGCCGCGACGACCGGGCCGCCTCCGCGGCCACGTCGTCGCAGCCCGACGCGCCGAGCGCCGACGACTTCGGCGACAAGTTCGCCACCAGCGCGGCACCCACGCTGTACGCCTCACGGCTCGCCGACCACCCGGTCGCGATCGTGGCGATGCCGGGGGCGGACGCGGACACCACCGCCGCTCTGGTCGCGCAGGTCGGCGCAGCCGGCGGCCGGGTGTCGGGCACGTACGCCGTCCGCGCGGCGCTCACCGATCCCGGCCAGAAGGCGCTGGTCGACACCCTCGGCAGCCAGCTGATGACGTCGCTCGGCGACGCTGTCGACGCGGACGCGCCGACGTACCAGCGGCTCGGCGAGCTGCTCGCGGTCGCGGTCACCGGCACGGGTGCCGAGGTCGCGCCGGTGCGCGAGAGCCTGGCCGGCGCCGAGCTCGTGGACACCTCCAAGGGCGCCACGGCCGGGCAGGTCGTGCTCGTGGTCCTCGGTGACCACACCGACCCGGCGATCCTGTCGGGGCTGACCACCGGGCTCGCCGCCAAGTCCACCGCGGTCGTGGTGGCGGGCGACACGGCTTCGGGCAAGGCCGGGGGAGACCTGGTCGCCCTGCGCGCCGACCCGGCTGCGGTGGCCGTGGGCACCGTCGACGGAGCCGAGACCGCGCTCGGCCAGGTGACCGCGACGCTGGCGCTGATCCGGTCGTTGACCAAACCAGGCGGCTCCTTCGGTGCGTCGGGTTCGGCGGGAGCGGTCCCTCTCACGTAGCATGGAGTTCCGTGAACAACGGGACGCGGACCAAGCATGTTTTTGTCACCGGAGGCGTCGCCTCCTCACTCGGGAAAGGCCTGACGGCTTCCAGCCTCGGCCGCCTTCTCCGCTCGCGTGGTCTGCGGGTGACGATGCAGAAGCTCGACCCCTATCTGAACGTCGACCCGGGGACGATGAACCCCTTCCAGCACGGCGAGGTCTTCGTCACCAACGACGGGGCGGAGACCGATCTGGACATCGGTCACTACGAGCGGTTCCTGGACACCGACCTCGGCCAGATCGCGAACGTCACGACCGGACAGGTCTACTCGAGCGTGATCGCCAAGGAGCGCCGCGGCGACTACCTGGGCGACACGGTGCAGGTGATCCCGCACATCACCAACGAGATCAAGGACCGGATCCTCGCCATGGGCGGCGACGACGTCGACGTGGTGATCACCGAGGTCGGGGGCACCGTCGGCGACATCGAGTCGCTGCCGTTCCTGGAGGCGGCTCGCCAGGTGCGCCACGACATCGGACGCGGCAACGTCTTCTTCCTGCATGTCTCCCTGGTGCCCTACATCGGGCCGTCCGGTGAGCTGAAGACCAAGCCCACCCAGCACTCCGTCGCGGCGCTGCGTCAGGTCGGCATCCAGCCCGACGCCGTCGTCTGCCGTGCCGACCGCGAGCTCCCCGAGTCCATCAAGCGCAAGATCTCGCTGATGTGCGACGTGGATCAGGACGCCGTCATCACCTGCGCGGACGCCCCGTCGATCTACGACATCCCGAAGGTGCTCCACCGCGAGGGGCTCGACGCCTACGTCGTACGCCGGCTCGACCTGCCCTTCCGCGACGTCGACTGGACCGTCTGGGACGACCTGCTGCGCCGGGTCCACCACCCCAAGGAGGAGGTGACGGTCGCGCTGGTCGGCAAGTACATCGACCTCCCCGACGCCTACCTCTCGGTCGGCGAGGCGCTGCGCGCCGGAGGGTTCGCGCACGAGGCGAAGGTCAACATCCGCTGGATCGCCTCCGACGAGTGCGAGACGCCGCAGGGTGCCGCTAAGCACCTGAGCGACGTGGACGCGATCTGCGTGCCGGGCGGCTTCGGCATCCGCGGGCTCGAGGGCAAGCTCGGCGCCCTCACCTACGCCCGGACCCACAAGATCCCGACATTGGGACTGTGCCTGGGCCTGCAGTGCATGGTGATCGAGTACGCCCGCACCGAGCTCGGCCTGCAGAAGGCCGGCTCGACCGAGTTCGACCCGGACACCCCCGAGCCGGTCATCGCGACGATGGCCGAGCAGGTCGACTTCGTCGAGGGCGCGGGCGACCTGGGCGGGACGATGCGCCTCGGCCTCTACCCGGCGGCCCTCAAGGAGGGCACGATCGTCCGGGCGATGTACGGCGAGCCGCTGATCGAGGAGCGCCACCGGCACCGCTACGAGGTCAACAACAGCTACCGCGACCAGCTCGAGGAGGCCGGCCTGGTGTTCTCGGGTACGTCGCCCGACAACAACCTGGTCGAGTTCGTCGAGCTCCCGCGCGAGGTGCACCCCTACTACGTGTCGACCCAGGCGCACCCTGAGCTGCGCTCGCGCCCGACCCGTCCGCACCCGCTCTTCGCCGGTCTCGTCGGGGCCGCGATCGAGCGGCAGAAGGAGC
This sequence comes from uncultured Actinomycetota bacterium, assembly GCA_963717855.1. Taxonomy (GTDB): domain Bacteria; phylum Actinomycetota; class Actinomycetes; order Propionibacteriales; family Nocardioidaceae; genus Nocardioides. The sequence continues at coordinate 10,050 of CAVQXF010000006.1, forward strand.
TGCGCTTCCCGATCGACGAGAGCCTCCTGCGCCGCGCCGACGAGGACGAGGACTGAGCGGGGTGCCGGACCTCGTCGGTCCGTCCGACGCCTGGCCGGTGGCCACCAGCGAGCACCATTACGACGGTGGCTGGGTGGTGAGGCTGCGCGAGGACCAGGTGCAGCGACCCGGCCACCCGGAGGAGGAGCCCTTCGGCCGACTGGTCCTCGAGCACCCCGGCGCTGCGGTGATCCTGGCAGTCGACGACCACGACCGGGCGCTCTGCCTGTGGCAGTACCGCCACCCCGTCGGCCGTTCCCTGCTCCAGCTCCCGGCCGGTCTGTGCGACGTCGCCGGCGAGGAACCGCTCGGCGTGGCACGGCGCGAGCTGGTCGAGGAGGCGGGGTTCGAGGCGTCCGAGTGGACGCCGCTCGTCTCGGCGTACTCCTCTCCGGGGATCTCCCAGGAGGTCGGCCACTACTTCCTCGCCCGAGGGCTCACGGAGGTGGGTCGTGGCGACTTCGAGCTCGAGCACGAGGAGGCGGAGATGCAGGTGCGCTGGGTGCCGGTCGGCGAGCTGGTCGAGGCGGTGCTCGCCGGCGGACCTGTCGACGGACATCTCGCGACCGCCGTACTGCTGGCAGCGGCTCGTGGTCTGGCAGGATCGACCCGTTCCCGCGAGTAGAAGGAGCTTGACGTGAAGGTCGGCGTTCCGAAGGAAGTCAAGAACCACGAGTACCGGGTGGCGATCACCCCGATCGGCGTGCATGAGCTGGTCGCGCACGACCACGAGGTGTTCATCGAGCAGGGTGCCGGCGTCGGGTCGTCGATCAGCGACGAGGAGTACGTCGCTGCCGGCGCCACGATCGTCCCTGATGCGGACGCCGCATGGGGCACCGACGGCAGCATCGACCTGGTGCTCAAGGTCAAGGAGCCGGTCGCCGAGGAGTACCACCGGATGCGCGAAGGGCTCACCCTCTTCACCTACCTCCACCTGGCCGCGGACAAGCCGCTCACCGAGGAGCTGCTGGCGCGCAAGGTCACCGGCATCGCCTACGAGACGGTGCAGCTGGCGTCGGGTGGGCTGCCGCTGCTCTACCCGATGTCGGAGGTCGCCGGGTGCCTGGCGCCCCAGGTCGGCGCCTACTCGCTGATGAAGGCCCAGGGGGGCCGCGGCGTGCTGATGGGTGGCGTGGGCGGTGTCGCCAACGCGAAGGTCGTCATCATCGGAGCCGGAGTCTCGGGGCAGAACGCCGCCAACATCGCCTTGGGCATGGGCGCCGACGTCACGCTGCTGGACAACGACCTGGACAAGCTGCGGATGTCGTTCTGGCGCTACAACAACCAGGTGCACGGCCTGGCCTCGTCCAAGCTGGCGATCGAGCAGCAGGTGATGGAAGCCGACATGGTGATCGGTGCGGTGCTGATCCCGGGCGCGGCAGCACCCAAGCTCGTCAGCAACGACCTGGTGTCGCGGATGAAGCCGGGCTCCGTGCTCGTCGACATCGCGGTCGACCAGGGTGGCTGCTTCGAGGACACCCACGCGACCACGCACGCGGACCCGACGTACCAGGTGCACAACTCGACCTTCTACTGCGTCGCGAACATGCCGGGCGCAGTGCCGAACACCTCGACGTACGCGCTGACGAATGCGACCCTGCCGTACGCCGTGGCGCTGGCTGACAAGGGCTGGCTGAACGCCTGCATCGAGGACCGGAGCCTGGCGCTCGGCCTGAACACGCACGCCGGCGAGCTCACCAACGGCCCCGTGGGCGAGGCTGTCGGCATCCAGGCGACCTCGCTGGACAACGTCCTGACGTCGTAGTGGTGGAACCCAGTCCGACCGCTGAGCGGGCGGGTCCGACCCAGATCGGCCGGGCCGTGCGGACCTACCTCGACCACCTCTCGGTCGAGCGCGGTCTCGCCGCGAACACCCTGACGTCGTACCGCCGCGACCTGCGGCGGTACGACGAGTTCCTCGCCGAACGCGGCGTCGACGAGCTCGACCAGGTCACCGAGGCGGTCGTCACGGACTTCCTGGTGCGGTTGCGCGAGGGTGACGCCGAGCATCCGGCGCTGAGCTCGACCTCGGCGGCGCGGACGGTGGTCGCGGTGCGGGGGTTCCACAAGTTCGCCGTCGCCGATGGGCTGGCGACGGCCGACCCCGCGAGCGGCGTGAAGCCGCCGACGCCCGCCAAGCGGCTGCCGAAGGCGCTGCCGCTGGCCGACGTCGAGGCGATCCTGGAGGTCGCGGGCGCGCCCGGCACGACGCTGGCGCTGCGCGACCGAGCGCTCCTCGAGCTCCTCTACGGCACCGGGGCCCGGATCTCGGAGGCCGTCGGCCTCGACGTGGACGACCTCGACGCCGTCGACGGCACCGTGCTGCTGCGGGGCAAGGGCGGCAAGGAGCGGATCGTCCCGGTCGGCTCCTTCGCCCGCGAGGCGATCGATGCCTACCTCGTGCGTGGCCGGCCAGAGCTCGCGTCCGCGGTCACGACCGGCTCGACCTCCGGACGGTCCAACGGGGGAGCCCTCTTCCTGAACGCCCGTGGCGGACGGCTCTCGCGCCAGTCGGCGTGGGCGGTGCTGGTGAAGGCCGCGGACCGTGCGGGCGTCACCAGGGACGTCTCGCCGCACACGCTGCGGCACTCCTTCGCCACCCACCTGATCGACGGCGGCGCCGATGTCCGGGTGGTGCAGGAGCTGCTCGGCCACGCCTCGGTGACCACCACGCAGGTCTACACGCTCGTCACGGTCGACAACCTCCGCGAGGTCTTCGCCACCGCCCACCCGAGAGCACGTGACTGATGCCGTACGACGCCGACGCAGTGCTCGACGACATCACGGCGTATGCCGGCGGCCTCGGCCTGGAGCTGTATCCGCACCAGGAGGAGGCGATCCTCTCGATCCTGGCCGGCGACAACGTCATCCTCGCGACGCCGACCGGATCGGGGAAGTCGCTGGTGGCGGTCGGGGCGCACAAGGCGGCGATGGCATCGGACCGGGTGTCGTTCTACACCGCTCCGATCAAGGCCCTGGTCAGCGAGAAGTTCTTCGCCCTGTGCGAGGTCTTCGGCGCCGACGACGTCGGCATGCTCACCGGCGACGCGTCGGTCAACCCGGACGCCCCGATCATCTGCTGCACCGCCGAGGTGCTCGCCAACATCGCGCTGCGCGAGGGCAGGCACGCCGACGTGGGCCTCGTGGTGATGGACGAGTTCCACTTCTACGCGGAGCCCGACCGGGGCTGGGCGTGGCAGGTGCCACTGCTGGAGCTGCCCCAGGCACAGTTCCTGCTGATGTCGGCCACGCTCGGCGACGTCACCGAGCTCGCCGCGGACATCAGCCGCCGCAACGGGCGCGAGACGACGGTCGTCGACGACGCCGTACGCCCGGTGCCACTGCACTTCTCCTGGCAGCTGACCCCGCTCGTCGAGACGCTCGAGGAGCTGGTGACGACCGGGCAGGGTCCGGTCTACGTCGTCCACTTCACGCAGAAGGACGCGGTCGACCACGCGTCCTCGCTGCTCAACGCGGGCTGGGCCGGCGCCGACCGCGAGCAGCGCGACGAGCTCGCCGAGCGGCTGGCCGGCTTCCGGTTCGGCGCCGGCTTCGGCAAGACGCTCTCGAAGCTCCTGCGCCGCGGGATCGGCGTGCACCACGCCGGGATGCTGCCGCGCTATCGCCGGGTCGTCGAGCAGCTCGCGCAGTCCGGCCTGCTGCGCGTCATCTGCGGCACCGACACGCTCGGCGTCGGCATCAACGTCCCGATCCGCACGGTGCTCTTCACCGCGCTCGCGAAGTACGACGGCAACCGCTCACGGGTGCTGCGCAGCCGCGAGTTCCTCCAGATCGCGGGGCGTGCGGGGCGGGCGGGCTTCGACACCGCCGGGTACGTCGTCGTCCAGGCGCCCGAGCACACGATCGCCAACGAGCGGGCGAAGGCGAAGTCGGCTGCCAAGAATGCGGCGATGAGCGACGAGAAGCGGGCCAAGCGGGGCAGCAAGGCCCAGCTCAAGAAGCCCCCCGAGGGCACGGTCGTGTGGACCGAGCAGACCTACGACAAGCTGGTCGACGGACTGCCCGAGCCGCTGGTGTCTCGGATGAAGGTCGACAACGCGATGCTGATCAACGTCCTGGCCCGCGAGGAGGACGCCTTCGCCGTGATGCGGCGGCTGCTGACCGACAACCACGAGGACCGGCGGCAGCAGCTGCGGTTGTCGCGCCGGGCGCTGCGCCTGGCTCGTTCCCTGCTCCGCTCCGGGACGCTGACCCGCCTCGACGAGCCCGACGAGCTCGGTCGGCGCTATGTGCTGACCACGGACCTGCCCGCGGACTTCGCGCTCAACCAGCCGCTCGCGCACTTCGCGCTCGCCGCGTTCGACCTGCTCGACCCCGAGGCGGAGACCTACACCCTCGACATCGTCTCGGTGATCGAGGCGGTGCTCGAGGGACCGCGGCAGATCCTGGCCCAGCAGCAGTACGTCGCGCGCGGCGAGGCGGTGGCCGAGATGAAGGCCGACGGCATCGAGTACGAGGAACGGATGCTGCTGCTCGAGGAGGTCACCTGGCCGCAGCCGCTGGCCGAGCTGCTCGGCGCGACGTACGAGATCTATCGCGAGCGGCACCCGTGGCTGCGGGAGGACGCGCTCTCACCGAAGTCGATCGTGCGCGAGATGTACGAGCAGGGGATGAGCTTCACCGACTTCGTGAGCCGCTACCAGCTCGCGCGCTCGGAGGGACTGGTGCTGCGCTACCTGACCGATGCCTACCGCACGCTGCGCCAGACGGTCCCGGAGGCGCACCGCACCCCCGAGCTCGACGATCTGATCGAGTGGCTGGGCGAGACCGTCCGGCAGACCGACTCCTCGTTGCTCGACGAGTGGGAGGCGCTCAACGACCCGGAGCACGTCCGGGCCGACGTGGCCCGCCACGAGCCGCCGCCCTCACCCCGCGCGATCTCGAAGCAGTCGCGTGCCTTCCGGGTGATGATCCGCAACGCGATGTGGCGTCGCGTGGAGCTCGTCGGGCGCGACAGCCTCGACGGGCTGATGGCGATGGAGCGGGCGGCCGCGGACCGGACTGACCCCCCGGCCGAGGTCGTCATGACCCGGCCTGCCTGGGACGAGGCGATCGAGGAGTACTACGCCGAGCACGACCGGGTGCTGCTCGACGCCGACGCCCGGGGCCCGGCACTGCTGGAGATCACCGAGTCCGGCTCCACCTGGCAGGTCCGGCAGACCATCCACGACCCCGAGGGCCACCACGACTGGGTGATCGACGGGGTCGTGGACGTCGAGGCGTCCGACGAGACCGGCGAGCTGGTGCTCGCGGCCGTGGCGATGCAGCGGCTGGGCGGCTGATCTCGCGTCGAGAGACGTGAAGTGGCCCCGAAACGCGGCCCAGAAGGGCCATTTCACGTCACTCGACGACCTCGGCCTCAGGTGAGCCAGTCGTTGCGGGCGGCCACGGCGGCGTCCGGGTAGTCGGCGAACAGGCCGTCGACGCCTGCGTCGAGGAACGCGGTGATCTCCGCGTGCACGTCGCCGTCGGCGTTGGGGTCGGTGCCGACCCGGAAGTTGGTCGCCATGAACTGGTTCTCGTTGCGGATCGTGAACACCACGACCTTCAGCCCGACCCGGTGGGCGTCGCGGACCAGCGCGCTGGGTGCGCCGGTGGCCCCCGTCGCGGGGTTGCGGGGCAGCACCAGCTCCTTGTTGGGGCCGACCCAGTCGGCGTACCGGGAGATGGACCGCAGGCCGCTCGGGGTCACCATCGCGGCGTACGTCGTGGGCGATCCCGCGGCGACCTGGTCGTACGGCGCGCCGGCGGCGTCGACGAGCTGCTCGAGCGGCAGGCGGGTCATCTTGTCGAGCTGGCGCAGGTTGGCGATCTCGAAGGACTGGATGACGACCTTGTCGCGGTGGGAGTCCAGCCCGAAACGGCGCAGCGTGCGCAGCATCGGCTCTTCCAGCGAGAGCCCGATCGAGTCGAAGTACGTCGGGTGCTTGGTCTCCGGCGCGACGCCGATCGTGCGACCCGTACGCCGCTCCTCGCGCTGCACGAGCCGGAGCACCTCCGCGAAGGTCGGGATCTCGAACTGCCCGTCGTACGCCGTGTTCTCCGGCCGGACCAGCGGCAGCCGCTCCTTGGCCCGCAGCGTCTTCAGCTCGGCGAGGGTGAAGTCCTCGGTGAACCAGCCCGTGACGGCGCGGCCGTCGATCGTCTTGGTGGTCCGGCGACCTGCGAACTCCGGGTGGGTCGACACGTCGGTGGTGCCGCCGATCTCGTTCTCGTGGCGCGCGACCAGCACGCCGTCCTTCGTGGAGACCAGGTCGGGTTCCACGTAGTCGGCGCCGAGCTCGATGGCGAGGCGGTACGACTCGAGCGTGTGCTCCGGGCGGTAGCCCGAGGCCCCGCGGTGCCCGAAGACCTGAGGGGTGGCGTGGCGGCCGTGGTCGCGACCACGGTGGTCGTCCGCCTGGGCGGGGGCGATCGTGAGGAGCGGGACGGCGAGGGTGGCGGCGAGGGCGCCGAGCATGATCCGAGTAGTCATGATGCGAGCGAAGTGGGTCCAGATGTCCTGCGGGTGAGGACCCGGTGAACCCCGTCTGCTGATCGTGAACGTCTGAGGGGACCCGCTCCGGGAACCAGGCCCCATCCCTGCGCTGAGCGCCGTTAGGCTGGCCGCATGGCTGACGTCGTGACCTCCCACCATCCTGCCGAGCACCGCTACGAGGCGCACCTGGACGGCGAGCTCGCCGGGTTCGCGGAGTATCAGCTCACCGACGCGCTGGTCGTGTTCACCCACACCGAGGTGGACTCGGCCTACGAGGGCCACGGAGTCGGCTCGGCGCTCGCGCGGGCCGCGCTGGACGACGTACGCGCCTCCGGGAGCCGTCGGGTGCTGCCGCTGTGCCCCTTCATCAAGGGATGGATCGGCAAGCACCCGGAGTACGCCGACCTCGTGTACGGGGCGCCTCCGAGCACCGCGACGGACTAGACGACCCTCGATCCGTCCTCCACAGGTAAGTGCACAGGCGACCCCTGCCCTGTGCACTCAGCGGGGGAGCGAGTGCACAGATTTCCCAGACGGGGTGCGGGTTTCCGCCCCGCTGTTGTCGCTGTCGGAGGGCGGTCCTAGGCTCGCCAGCAGTCGGCCACAAGTCGCCGTGTCGACAAGTCGGGGGAGGAGCGTGGGATGAGCGCAGGTGGCACGTCCGGAGGTTCGTTCCCCCCGTCCGGTGGCCCGGCCGCAGGCGGCAGCGCCGCCGGCGAGATGCCTCCCCGGTTCCGCACCCCCCAGCCCCCGGCCGACCGTCCTTCCCCCGATCCGCGAGATGAGCTGCCCGTGTCCGACCCCCTGCCCTTCGAGCGTCCGGTGAGTGCCGCGACCGAGCCCAAGCTCGGCCCGACCGGCCGCCCGATGCCCGACCTGCCCGAACCAGGACCGGTGGCGACCCACGGCCGCGCTCGGGTGGTGTCGATGTGCAACCAGAAGGGTGGCGTCGGCAAGACCACGACGACGATCAACCTCGGCGCATCACTGGCGGAGTACGGCCGCAAGGTGCTGCTGGTCGACTTCGACCCGCAGGGCTCGCTCTCGGTCGGACTGGGGCTCAACCCCCACGAGATGGACCTGTCCATCTACAACCTGCTCATGGACCGCGAGGTCGACCTCGTCGACGTCGTCGTGCCCACCGGGGTCGAGGGCATGGACCTGCTGCCCTCGAACATCGACCTGTCCGCCGCCGAGGTGCAGCTCGTGCACGAGGTGGCCCGCGAGCAGACCCTCCAGCGGGTGCTCGCGCCGGCGCTGGACAAGTACGACGTCATCCTCATCGACTGCCAGCCGTCGCTCGGCCTGCTGACGGTCAACGCGCTGACGGCCTCCGACGGGGTGATCGTGCCCTTGGAGTGCGAGTACTTCGCGCTCCGCGGCGTCGCGCTGCTCAAGACGACCATCGACAAGGTGCGCGAGCGGCTCAACCCCAAGCTCGAGATCTACGGCGTCCTCGGCACGATGTACGACGGCCGCACCCTGCACAGCCGTGAGGTCATGGACCGCCTGGTCCAGGCGTGGGGCGACACCGTCTTCCACACGGTGATCCGTCGGACCGTGAAGTTCTCCGACGCGACCGTCGCGGGCGAGCCGATCACGGCGTACGCCTCGAACTCCGCCGGCGCTGACTCCTACCGTCAGCTGGCCAAGGAGGTGCTGGCTCGTTGGCCCGACGAGTGAGCCTGCCGGCTGCCGATGACCTGTTCCGCCGGACGGCTGAGACCACCGCCGAGACGACTGTTGAAGCGGTGCCGGAGGCGACGACGGACGTCGAGTCCGCGCCCAAGAAGCCCAGCGGTCGGGTGCGGCACGACGAGAAGATGACGGTCTACGTGACCTCCGACGAGCTGCTCGACATCGAGCACGCCCGGCTGGGGCTGCGCCGCTCGCACGGACTGGCCGTCGACCGTGGCCGGCTGGTGCGCGAGGCGATTGCCATGGTGCTGGCCGACTTCGAGGCCAACGGCGACGACAGCGCCCTGGTCCGACGATTGACCGAGGAATGACCGCCTCGCTCCAGCCGGAAGCCGTCGACCTCGGGTCGGTGGACCCGTCGGTCGCGGACGCCGCGCCGGCCTTCGCCCTGCACCTCGACAACTTCGAGGGCCCGTTCGACCTGCTGCTGAGCCTGATCGCCAAGCACAAGCTCGACATCACCGAGGTCGCGCTGTCGCAGGTGACGGTCGAGTTCATCGCCTACGTCAAGGCGGGAGGACCGATCTGGGACCTCGAGCAGACGACGTCGTTCCTGCTCGTCGCCTCGACCCTGCTCGACCTCAAGGCGGCCCGGCTGCTGCCCTCGGGCGACGTCGAGGACGAGGAGGACCTGGCCCTGCTGGAGGCTCGCGACCTGCTCTTCGCGCGGCTGATGCAGTACAAGGCGTTCAAGCAGGTCGCGTCCGTGCTCGAGCAGCGGCTGGCCGTCGAGTCGAAGCGGCACCCGCGCGCCGTGGGGCTCGAGGACCGGTACGCCGGGCTGCTGCCGGACGTGCTGATCGGCATCGGCCTGGAGCAGTTCGCCCAGCTCGCTGCGAAGGCGCTCGAGCCCAAGCCCGTCCTCGAGCTGTCGCTGCACCACATCCACGCCGCCAAGGTCAGCGTGCGCGAGCAGGCGGCGCTGGTGGTCGACCGGCTGCGGCGCAACGGTGCGATGACCTTCCGGGCCCTGTGCGGCGACTCGCCGGACCGCCTGACGACGGTGGCCCGGTTCCTCTCGCTGCTGGAGCTCTTCCGCGAGGGTGCCGTCGGCTTCGAGCAGCTGACCCCGCTCGGCGAGCTCACCGTACGGTGGACCGGTGACGACGACGCGGACGTCGACGAGCTGATCACCGACGAGTTCGACGGAGCACCGCCCGAGGCCGCCGACGCATCCGACGTGCAAGCACAGGAGAACCACGATGACTGAGACCACCGAGGCCGACGAGAGCATCGCCCTGCCGGTGGCCGCGCTCCGGCCCTCGCTCGAGGCGCTGCTGATGGTCGCTGACCAGCCGATGGAGACGGTCTCGCTCGCCACCGCGGTGGGCTACCCGGTCGACCAGGTCGCCGAGGCGCTGATCGGGCTGGCCGAGGACTACACCGAGCAGGGGCGCGGCTTCGACCTGCGCAACGTCGGCGGCGGCTGGCGCTACTACACCCGCGACGAGTTCGCGTCGGTCGTGGAGGCGTACGTGCTCGACGGCCAGCAGGCCCGGCTGACCCAGGCGGCGCTGGAGACCCTCGCGGTGGTCGCCTACAAGCAGCCGATCTCCCGTGCCCGGGTCTCCGCGATCCGCGGGGTCAACGTGGACGGGGTGATGCGCACGCTGCTGACCCGCGGGCTGGTCGAGGAGGCCGGGCAGGACCACGAGACCCAGGCCAACCTCTACCGCACGACCGGCTACTTCCTGGAGCGGATCGGGGTCACCTCGCTCGACGAGCTGCCCGAGCTCGCGCCGTACCTGCCCGACATGGCGGACCTGGAGGACGAGCTGGCCGAGATGGTCGCGCCCGCACCGGTCGCCAGCGAGCCCGCGGCGGAGCCCGAGCCGCACCACCCGCCCTCGCCGCACAGCGGCGACGGCACCGAACCCGACGGGGGGACCGAGCCTTCATGAACGATGTCCACAGCTCCGGTCTCGAGATCGACGACGACGGCCTGATCCGGCTCCAGAAGCTGCTGGCCATGTCCAACGTCGCGTCGCGGCGCAAGTGTGAGGAGCTGATGCTCGAGGGTCTGGTCGAGGTCGATGGCGAGGTCGTCACCCGGCTCGGCACCAAGGTCGATCCGAGGACGGCGGTCATCCGCGTCAACGGCAAGCGGCTGCCGCCGGTCTCGGAGAAGGTCTATCTCGCGGTCAACAAGCCGCGCGGCGTCGTGTCGACGATGTCGGACCCCGAGGGTCGCCGTACGCTCCAGGACCTGGTCGCGGACCGGCCCGAGCGGCTCTTCCACGTCGGCCGGCTCGACACCGACACGGCCGGGCTGATCATCCTCACCAACGACGGTGACTTCGCCCAACGGCTGGCGCACCCGTCCTACGAGGTGGACAAGACGTACGTCGCCGAGGTCGAGGGCGAGATCTACCGCCGCACGCTCAAGCAGCTGGTCGAGGGTGTCACCCTCGAGGACGGACCGGTGACCGTCAGCAACGCGCGGATCATCGAGGCCGGCAAGTCGAAGTCGATCGTCGAGGTGGTCATCCACGAGGGTCGCAACCGGATCGTGCGGCGACTCTTCGACCACATCGGCTATCCGGTGCGCCGACTCACCCGCACCCAGATCGGGCCGGTCGTGCTGAGAGGCCTGCTGTCGGGCGAGATGCGCGACCTGACCCTCGACGAGCTCGGCGAGCTCCTGGACAACGCGCAGCTGTAGCTAGCGGTCGAGGGCGTCGTCGAGCGTCGGCCGGATCTCGAAGACCCGGTCGAGCGCCGTGGCGGTGAGCACGCGTCGGGCGGCCGCGCTCGGGACGACCACGAACGAACCCTGCAGCACCCGCGCCCGTTTGTGCGCGCCGATCAGGGCGCCGAGGCCGAGCGAGTCGATGAAGGTCACGCCGGTCAGGTCGATGACCAGGTGCGGCGGCCCGTCGACCTGGAGCCGCGCGATCCGCTCGCGGAGCCGCGGAGCGGAGGCCATGTCGATCTCGCCGACGCAGCGCACCACCCAGGTCTGGTCGACGAGCTCATCGCTGACGGCCAGCATCGGCTGGTCCTCGGTGGTGGTCACAGACGTGTTCTACAGGTCCGGCCGCCGTCGCGCCTCATCCCTGGGGACCATCGCAGCCGTACCGTTGGTCACATGGCCCCGGTCGCCGCCGCACTGGCGCCGTACGTCGCCTGGCTGACGGCGTACGACGTGGACCTCGGCGCGCCCGGCATCCACCGGGGGCTGCCGTCGACGAACCTGACCTTCGTGCTGCCGGTCGGGGAGCCGCTCGACGTCGGCTGGCAGGGAGTGCCGGGGAGCCGGGCGACCCGGTGGTCGACGGTGTCGGGTCTGCACGCGCATCCCGCGGAGATCCACCACGACGGCTCCCAGCACGGTCTCCAGCTGGCGCTCACGACAGCCGGTGCGCGGGCACTCTTCGGGCTCCCGGCCGCCGAGCTGGCGGGGGAGATGCTCGAGCTGACCGGAGACAGCGCCGGGGTTGCGGCACCTGCCGGAGCAGCTTGCCGGGTGCCCGGCCGCGGAGCGGGTGGCCGTGGTCGAGCGGGCGCTGACCGCCGAGCTGGCCCGCCACGACGCGCCGGAGCCGCGGGCGGAGGTAGGCAGGGCCTTGGCGGGCCTGACCCGGGGCGCCAGCGTCCAGCGGGTCGCCGACGACGTGGGCTACAGCCGTCGGCACCTCACCTCGCTGGTGCGCGCGGAGTGCGGGCTGACCCCCAAGGCGGTGCAGCGGATCGGACGGTTCGAGACGTCCAGGTCGCTGCTCGGCACCGTGTCTCTGGCGGAGGTGGCGACGTCGTGCGGGTACGCCGACCAGGCGCACCTCACGCGGGAGTGGGTCGCCCTCGCCGGCTGCACCCCGACCACCTGGCTGCGCGAGGAGTTCCCATTTCTTCAAGACCACCACGCCGAGGAGGAGGCACGCTGAGGTCATGAGCGAAGCAGCGAACGTCAAGCACTGGCAGACCCTCAGCTTCCGCGACGCCGACGCGATGATGCGCTGGCTGAGCGCGATCGGGTTCACCGAGCACGCGACGTACCGCGACGAGACCGACCCGACCGTCGTCGTGCACGCCGAGTGGTTGTGGTCCGGCGGCGGGGGAGTGATGTTCGGCAGCCAGCGGCCGGACGGGGTGGTGACGAACGTCGGCGGCTCCGCGGCGTACCTCGTGATGGACGACCCGGACGCCGTCTTCGACCGGGCGGTGGCGGCCGGCGCCACGGTCGTGCGAGCGATGGTGGACCAGGACTACGGAGGTCGCGGCGGCACCGTTGAGGATCCAGAAGGCAACCAGTGGTCGTTCGGGAGCTATCAGCCTCGATAGTGTGACCGCGTGGCAGTCAGGGCAGTGCGAGGAGCGACCCAGCTCGAGGACGACGTGCGGGACCACATGCTCGAGCGTGTGGCCGAGATGGTCACCGACGTCATGGAGTCCAACGGGCTCGAGGTCGACGACTTCATCTCGGTGATCTTCACCGCGACGTCCGACCTGCAGTCGGAGTTCCCGGCGTACGCCGCCCGACGCCTCGGGTTCGGCGACGTGCCCCTGATCTGCGCACGCGAGCTCGAGATCGAGGGCTCGATGCCGCGGGTGGTGCGGATGATGGCGCACATCGAGACCGACCTCCCGCGCGCCGACATCACGCACGTCTACCTGCACGGCGCCGCCGCGCTGCGTCGCGACCTCACCCGCGTGCGCGCGGTGCCCGACGATGCCTGAGGCCTCCGCGCTGGTGGGCCCGGTCGAGGTCGTCGGCACCGGCCTGCTCGGCACCTCGATCGCGCTGGCGTGCCGTCGGGCCGGGATCGACGTGCTGCTGAGCGACGCGTCCTCCGAGCACCTGCGGACGGCGTCCGGCCTCGGGGCCGGTCGGCCCCGCACGGCGCAGGACCGACCGCAGCTGGTCGTCGTCGCCGTGCCGCCGGACCACCTCGGCACCGAGATCGCCCGGGCCCTCGCGGCCTCCGACGCGGTGGTCACCGACGTGGGCAGCGTGAAGACCGGACCGTTGGCGGCCGTGGCCGACCTGCCGACGGTCGAGAGGTACGTCGGCGGGCACCCGATGGCCGGCAGCGAGCGCTCCGGACCGTTGGCCGCGACGGCCGCCCTCTTCGACGGCCGCCCCTGGGCCGTGACACCGCACGACGCCTCTCGTCCGGACGCGGTCGCCCTGGTCGAGGCGCTGGCGCTGCTCTGCGGCGCCGTACCCGTGCGACTGAGTCCCGCCGAGCACGACCGTGCGGTCGCGCGTACGTCGCACGTGCCGCACCTCCTGGCCTCGTTGGTCGCGGCGCGGCTGGCGGACGCGCCCGAGCAGCACCTGGCCCTCAGCGGTCAGGGCGTCCGCGACGTGACGCGCGTCGCGGCCGGCGACCCCGCGCTGTACGGCCAGATCGTGACCGCCAACGCGGACGCCGTGCTCGGTCTCCTCGGCGAGGTCCGCGGCGAGCTGGACGTGCTGATCGAGGCGATCGCGAGCGGCAACAGGGCCGGCCTCGGCGCGCTCCTGGAGCAGGGAGTGGCCGGCACCCGGGCGATCCCGGGCAAGCACGGCGCTCCGGTGCGGCCGACGCGTTCGGTCTTCGTCTCCGTGCCCGACCACCCCGGCGAGCTGGCCCGGCTCTTCGCCGACGCGGGCGCCAGCGAGGTCAACATCGAGGACGTCTACATCGACCACGACCCGGGTCGCCCGGTCGGGCTCGTGGAGCTGCTGGTCGAAGAGGCCCGCGCCGACCACCTGCTCGGATCGCTCGAATCCCGCGGCTGGGTGACACACCGGTAGGCTGCGGCCCCGTGAACAGCTCTGCGCACCCGCTCGCCTCCGGTCTCGTCGTCGCCGTGGACGGCACCTCGGGATCGGGCAAGTCGAGCACGTCGCGGGGAGCGGCCGACCGGCTCGGTCTGCGCTACCTCGACACCGGTGCGATGTTCCGCGCGATGACCTGGTGGCTGCTGCGCGCCGGCGTCGACATCCACGACCCGGCGGCCGTCGCCGCCCGGGCGGGCGAGCCTGAGATCGTCTCCGGCACCGACCCGCTGAACCCGACGATCACCGTCGACGGAGTCGACGTCGCGATCGGGATCCGCAGCGACGAGGTCAACGCGGCGGTCTCCCCGGTCAGCGCCGTGCCCGAGGTGCGCACCCGCCTCCTCGAGCTGCAGCGCGCCGTGATCGCGGAGGAGACTGCACGCGGTGGGATCGTCGTCGAGGGCCGTGACATCGGCTCGGTCGTCGTGCCGGACGCTCCGGTCAAGCTCTACATCAGCGCCGACCCGGCCGCCCGCGCCGCCCGCCGTGCTGCGGAGCAGGGCGGGGCCGACGTCGCGGCCACCCAGGAGTCCCTGCTGGCCCGCGACAAGATCGACTCGGGCCGGGCCACGGCCCCGCTCACCATGGCCGACGGCGCCGTGCACATCGACACGACGCCGTACTCCCTCGACCAGGTCATCGACCTGGTCGTCGCACTCGTCGAGGATGTGGGGGCACACCGGTGAGCAACCCGCGCGCGCACCTCGAACGGCCCCGGAGCGACCAGGTCCAGCGGGCACCGCGCTACCTGCTGCACTCGCTGCGCCCGATCGCGCGGTGGCTCCTGCGGCGCCGGTACGACGTGCAGGTGCACGGCAGCGAGCAGATCCCGACCTCTGGGCCGGTGATCTTCGCCTCCAACCACGTCGGCGTCATCGACGGCCCGTTGCTGGCGGTGTACTCGCCGCGCGCTGTGCACGTGCTGACCAAGATGGAGATGTTCCGGGGCATCGTCGGCTTCTTCCTGTGGCGCTCCGGCCAGATCCCGCTGGACCGCTACCACCCCGACCCGCGGGCGGTGAAGACCTGCCTCAAGGCCCTGCGCGACGGCCGCACGATCGGCATCTATCCCGAAGGCAGTCGCGGCGCCGGTGACCTCGAGCGGTTCCACCGCGGAGCGGCCTACCTGGCCCTGGTCTCGGGAGCGCCCGTCGTACCCCTGACGACCCTCGGGAGCCGCGAACCCGGCGGCACCAGCGGCTCGCTGCCCGGACGGGGAGCGCGCATCGACATGGTCTTCGGCGAGGTCTACCGGGTCGACGCCGCGCCGTGGCCGCGCACCCGGGAACAAGTGGAGAAGGCGTCGTTGTTGCTCCGTGAGCACATGATGGTCCAATTGGACCGGGCGCGCGCGTCGACCGGCCGGGAACTCCCGGGTCCGCTGCCGCCAACCGACGTAGATACCGACCCCCAGACCGGGGTCACCGATCAAGGAGCACCATGACCGAGCACGACCCCGCCCCGCAACATTCGGCGGAGGGCCTGGATGAGGACACCGGGCCCGTCCCGATCCTCGCCGTCGTCGGTCGCCCCAACGTCGGCAAGTCCACCCTCGTCAACCGCATCATCGGCCGCCGCGAGGCCGTCGTCGAGGACGTCCCCGGCGTGACCCGGGACCGGGTCTCGTACGACGCCAACTGGACCGGCCGCGGCTTCACCGTCGTCGACACCGGTGGCTGGGACCCCGACGGCCGCGGCCTCGCCGCCTCGATCCGCGCCCAGGCCGAGATCGCGGTCGGCCTCGCCGACGCGGTGCTCTTCGTCGTCGACGCCACTGTCGGCGTCACCGACCACGACGAGGCGGTCGTCAAGATCCTGCGCGCGTCGGGCAAGCCCGTCGTGCTCGCCGCCAACAAGGTCGACGACCAGCGCACCGAGGCCGAGACGTACGGTCTCTGGAACCTCGGGCTCGGCGAGCCCTTCCCGGTCTCCGCCCTCCACGGGCGCGGCTCCGGCGACATGCTCGACGCGGTCCTTGCGGCCCTGCCCGAGCTGCCGCCCGAGCGGATCGGCGAGGTCCGCGGACCGCGCCGCATCGCGATCGTCGGCAAGCCCAACGTCGGCAAGTCCTCCCTGCTCAACATGCTCGCCGGTGAGGACCGGGTCGTCGTCGACAACGTCGCCGGCACCACCGTCGACCCGGTCGACGAGCTGATCGACCTCGGCGGCCAGGTCTGGCGCTTCATCGACACCGCGGGCCTGCGCAAGCGGGTCAAGGAGGCGTCGGGGCACGAGTACTACGCGTCGCTGCGCACGTCGACCGCGATCGACCGCGCCGAGGTCGCCGTACTCGTCCTCGATGCGGAGCAGTCGATCTCCGAGCAGGACGTGCGCATCCTGCAGACCGTCCGCGAGGCCGGTCGGGCGCTGGTCATCGCGTTCAACAAGTGGGACCTGGTCGACGAGGAGCGCCGCTACTACCTCGAGCGCGAGATCGAGCGCGAGCTCGTGCAGGTGCAGTGGGCGCCGCGGATCAACTTCACCGCCCGGACGGGCTGGCACATCGACCGGCTGGTGCCGGCGCTGGAGAAGGCGATCGCCGGTTGGGAGACCCGGATCTCCACCGGCACGCTCAACGGCTTCCTGGGTCGCCTGGTGGCCGAGCACCCGCACCCGGTGCGCAGCGGCAAGCAGCCGAAGGTGCTCTTCGGCACCCAGGCCTCGACCGCGCCGCCGACGTTCGTGCTCTTCACGAGCGGCAAGCTGGACGCGTCGTACGAGCGGTTCATCGAGCGCCGCCTGCGCGAGGAGTTCGGCTTCGTCGGGACGCCGATCATCCTGCAGCAGCGGCCGCGGGAGAAGCGCAAGCGCTGATCTCCGATTGAGGTCAGCACCTGACCTGATCGGCTCCTAGAGTCGTCGACATGACCACTGAACGCGACGACATCCTGGACCTCCTCCGCAAGCACCGTGAGCTCTTCCTCTACACGGTCCGCGACCTGACCGACGAGCAGGCCGCGGCGACCCCGACAGTCAGCGCGCTCTGCCTCGGCGGCCTCGTCAAGCACGTGACCGCCGTCGAGAAGAACTGGGCGGACTTCGTCGTCAACGGCCCGGCCGAGCAGCCGGACGTCGACTGGGCCAACATCGACTGGTCGAACCCGCCGGCCGAGGTGCTCGAGCACCAGAACGGCTTCCGGATGGTCGAGGGCGAGACACCGTGGCCGGCCTGCTCGCGGCGTACGACGAGGTCGCTGCCGCCACCGACGACCTGCGTCGCCACCGTCGACCTGGACGCCCGCCACCCGCTCCCGGAGGCGCCGTGGTTCGAGGCCGGCGCCAGCTGGTCGGCGCGGCGGGCGTTCCTTCACATCGCGGCCGAGACCGCCCAGCACGCCGGCCACGCCGACATCATCCGCGAGACCATCGACGGCCAGAAGTCGATGGGCTGACCCGATTCCAGGAGAGCGCCCCGCCTGCGGTAGTGTTCACGCCGGTTCGCTGCTCACGAGGCGGCGACCGTTCGGGCTGTAGCGCAGCTTGGTAGCGCACTTGACTGGGGGTCAAGGGGTCGCAGGTTCAAATCCTGTCAGCCCGAC
>CAVQXF010000007.1:0-76456 GCA_963717855.1 uncultured Actinomycetota bacterium
GCCGGAGGCATCCTGGTCGACCTCGACGACGTACGTCGCCGTCGCGGTCTGCCCCGGCTGGAGGTCCGGCACCGTCCAGGTCAGGGTGCTGCCCGACAGCGTCACGTCGGCAGGCAGAGAGACCACGGAGGCGTGCGCGAGCACGTCCGACAGGTCGTCGGTGACCACCGCGTGAGTGACCGCGACCTGGGAGACGTTCTCAGCCGTGAGGGTGTAGCCGATCCGGTCGCCCGGCTCCACCTCGGTGCCGGTGGCGGGGTCGCTGGTCTTGGTCAACGTCCACCTCGGGGTGAGGTGCTCGGTCTCGGTGCACACGCTCGCGACCGCCCGTGCCGGCGTCGATCGTGGGACCGAGGGCCGGCCGAGGGCCAGGTCGAGCGGAGCGGGCAGGCACTCGCTGCCGCCGTCGGAGGTGACGACGTTGTGCAGGCGCACGCCCCAGGCGTCGTCGTCGACCCGGACCTGGTAGGTGACCGTCTGGATCCCGTTGAGTGCGGGGATGGTCCAGGTGAGAGTGGTGCCGGTGACCGAGGCGCTGCCCGCGCTGGCGTTGATGCTTCCCGCCACCAGGGTCGCGTGGTCGAGCACCCCGCTCAGGTCGTCGGTGAGCACGACGTCACGCGGGTCGACGCCGGCCGTCTTCTGTGCGGTGAGCGTGTAGGTGATCACGTCGTCGGGTGCGACGGTGCTCCCGCTGGGCGGGTCACTGGACTTCTCGAACGCCCACTCTCCGCGCTGTGCGGTGTTGGTGATGGTGCAGGTGACGTCCGTGCCCGTGGTCACGGTGACGGTGGAGCCGGTGACGGCGCCGCCGGTGCAGGCCCAGGTGCCGGCGGTGTAGCCCGTGGGGCCACCGGCCTCGGAGAGGGCGTAGGGGCCGGCGTCGACGGCCGCCTGCGTGATCGAGGCGTCGCCGGTGGTGCCGGTGACGCCGGTGGTCGGGCCGTCGGCGGTCAGGGTCCAGTCGGTCGGTACCGCCGTACCGCCGCTGTCGCCGTTGTCGACGACCTTGACCAGGGTCAGCAGTGCGGCCTGGTCGTTGTTGTCGATGGTGCAGGTGACGTCGGCGCCGGTGGTCACGGTGACGGTGGAGCCGGTGACGGCGCCGCCGGTGCAGGCCCAGGTGCCGGCGGTGTAGCCCGTGGGGCCACCGGCCTCGGAGAGGGCGTAGGGGCCGGCGTCGACGGCCGCCTGCGTGATCGAGGCGTCGCCGGTGGTGCCGGTGACGCCGGTGGTCGGGCCGTCGGCGGTCAGGGTCCAGTCGGTCGGTACCGCCGTGCCACCGTTGTCGTTGGTGACGGTCTTGACCAGGGTCAGCAGTGCGGCCTGGTCGTTGTTGTCGATGGTGCAGGTGACGTCGGCGCCGGTGGTCACGGTGACGGTGGAGCCGGTGACGGCGCCGCCGGTGCAGGCCCAGGTGCCGGCGGTGTAGCCCGTGGGGCCACCGGCCTCGGAGAGGGCGTAGGGGCCGGCGTCGACGGCCGCCTGCGTGATCGAGGCGTCGCCGGTGGTGCCGGTGACGCCGGTGGTCGGGCCGTCGGCGGTCAGGGTCCAGTCGGTCGGTACCGCCGTGCCACCGTTGTCGTTGGTGACGGTCTTGACCAGGGTCAGCAGTGCGGCCTGGTCGTTGTTGTCGATGGTGCAGGTGACGTCGTCGCCCTCGGTGAGGGTCACGGTCGAGCCGCTGAGCGAACCGCCGGTGCAGGCCCAGTCGCCGGGGGTGTAGCCGGCGGGGCCTCCTGCCTCGGACAGGTCGTAGCTGCCCACCTCGACCGGAGCGTTGGTGACGGGGTCGCCACCGGTCGACCCGGTGATCAGGACCGGGCCGTCGGCCGACAACGTCCAGGCGGTGGGAAGGGCGGTGCCGCCGTCGTCGTTGGTGACCGTCTTGACCAGGGTCAGGTGCGGCTGCCGGGCGGTGTTGGTGATCGTGCACGTGACGTCCCCGCCGTTCGGCACGGTGACGGTGGAGCCGTCGAACGTGGCGCCGGTGCAGATCCAGGTGCCCGGATCGAATCCGCCGGGACCGCTCTCGGACAGGTCGTAGTCGCCGGCGAAGACGATCACGTCGTTCACGCCGCCGGCCGTGGTCGGGTCGCCGTTGCCCGAGACCGAGGGCTGACCGGCGATCCCGTCAGGGGCGGCGGTCAGGGTCCAGTCCGAAGGCACCTTCCCGGAGCCGGTCGCCGCCGGGTCGACCACCTTGACCAGGGTGAGCTGCGCCGGCTGGTCGTTGTTGGTGATGGTGCAGGTGACGTCGGCGCCGGTGGGCACGCTGACGGTGGCGCCGGTGACGGTGCCGCCGGTGCAGGACCAGCTGCCGGCGTTGTAGCCGAGGGGACCGTTCTCGGACAGGTCGTAGTCGCCGGCGTCGACCGTGGCACCGGTGATGGCAGCGTCACCGGTCGCGCCGCTGACACCGGGGGTCGGGCCGTCCGCGGCGAGTGTCCAGTCGGTGGGGACCGCGGTCCCACCATGGTCGTTGACGACCGACTTGATGAGGGTCAGGTGACCGGGCTGGTCGTCGTTGTCGATCGTGCAGGTCACGCTGGCGCCCAGCGCCACGGCAACGCTGGAGCCGGTGACGGCGCCGCCGGTGCAGTCCCAGGTGCCCGGGGTGT
This sequence comes from uncultured Actinomycetota bacterium, assembly GCA_963717855.1. Classification (GTDB taxonomy): domain Bacteria; phylum Actinomycetota; class Actinomycetes; order Propionibacteriales; family Nocardioidaceae; genus Nocardioides. The sequence goes on from CAVQXF010000007.1 coordinate 2,622, forward strand.
AGCCGCCGGGGCCGTCGGCCTCGCTGAGCGCGTAGCTGCCGGGCTCGACGGCGGCGCTGGTGACGGGGACGGTGCCGCTCGCGCCGGTCACCCCGCTGGTCGGGCCGTCCGCGGTCAGGGTCCAGTCGGTCGGTACGGCGCTGCCGCCGTCGTCGTTCGTGACGGTCTTGACCAGGGTCAGGTGCGCCTGCTGGGCGGTGTTGACGATCGTGCACGTCACGTCGCCGCCGTTGGGCAGCACGACCGATGCGCCGGCGACGGTCGCGCCGGTGCACGACCACGTGCCCGGGGTGTAGCCGCCGGGGCCGCCGGTCTCACTGAGCGCGTAGGTGCCGGCCGGAACCTCCTGGTCGGTCACCGCGGGGCCGTTGCCGGGGCCGGTGACGACGCTCTGGCCGGAGGTGGCCGTCAGGGTCCAGTCACCGGGGACGGCCGTCCCACCGGTGCTGCCCTGCTCGACCTGCTTGACCAGCGTCAGCGTGGCCGGGCGGTCGCGGTTGGTGAAGGTGCAGACGCCGGTGGCGAGCGCGGGGACGGTGACCGAGGTGGTCGCTCGCGGCGCGCCCGGGGTCACCGCGCACTCGAGGGAGACCTGCGTGTACCCGGCGGGACCGCCCTCGGTGAGGTTGTAGGTCACACCGGGACGGATGCTGATGGCCGCGCCGGCGCCACTGCCGGTCACGGTCTGGGCGGTGACGCCGGCCGGCGGGTTCACCGGCGTGGCCGTGAGCTGCCAGTCGGCGGACGTCGCCGTACCGCCGTTCTGGTTCTCCACGACCTTGCGCAGGATCAGCGTGGCCGTCTGGTTGGTGGCGGTGCATCGCACCCAGGTGCCGAGGGGGACGGTCACGCCGCCGTTGAGGCCATCGGCGTAACCGGGGAGCACCGTGCTGCCGTCGGCGCTCAGCTGGACGCAGCTCCAGCTGCCGGTCGAGCCCGGGACCAGGACGGCGTTGGGGTCGACCGTCTGGGCGTAGTTGGGGTTGCCGCCGCTCTCCGCCAGCGGGTAGGTCACGGCCGGCGTCACCGCGGCCGTGGCCCCGGCGGCGCCGGTGGTGCCGTTCGGACCGGCCAGTGCGCCGTTTGGTGCCACCGCGTCCAGGGTCCACTCGGTGGGGCTGGCCGACCCGCCCTTGACCTCCTTGACCAGCGTCAGCCTGGTCTGGCAGGTGATGGTGTTGGTGATCCGGTACGTGTTCGCTCCGGCCGCGAGGACCTGGGTGCTGGGGAGGGGGGCAGCAGGTTCGATGCTCGCGCCGTTGGCGAGGGTCAGCCGGTTGCTGACCAGGGTGCACTGGTTGGGGTAGGTGATGCCGCTCTCGTTCAGCGCGACGCTGTCCCCCTGGGCGAAGCCGGTGCGGGCCACGCCCCAGCCCTGGGCGGTCCCCGCGATCAGACCGGTGGCCGAGAACGCTGCGGGCTGGCTGCCCTCGGCGTACGTCGTCCCGTCGATCACCCACTGCTTGTTCAGCGTCACGGAGGCGGTGGGGATCGGGGCGCGGTTGTAGACGGTGCAGCTGACGGGGTACGTGCTGTCGGCGCTCACCTGGAAGCCGAGTGCGCCGGAGTTCGTGACTGCGACCGCGGCCCCGGTGTCCACCCGGGTGCACACCGCGTTGGCCCCATCGACCTGTTGCAGGCTGTAGCCGTTCTGCTGGGTCTCGGTGAAGGTGACCGGTCCGGAGGTGGCCCCGCCGGTGAAGGTCAGTGGGAAGCTGGCCGCGCCGGTGAGGATGGCGGTCTGCCGCGCGACGGGGGCCACGACCGCCACCTGCGCGGATCCGGCGCCGGTGAACGTCCAGCCACCGTCGGGCGCCGCGCCGGCGATCGATCCGGCGGGTGCGCTGGGGGGCACCACCTGCTTGACCACGGTGACGGTGCCCGTGCAGGTGCCCAGCGCCAGCGCCTTCAGCTGCGCGGCGGCCTCGGAGTAGTTGGTGGTCTGGTAGTAGTCGGTGTTGAGGATCGGGCCCGAGATCGCCCGGAGGTTCAGTCCGCTGCCGGCGCTGTTGACCCCGGAGCCGACTCCGAAGGCGATGAGCTTGGTGCCCTCGGCCTTGACGCCGTTCGCCGAGAAGATGCCGTTCTCGACCTCACGGAACCGGGTGTTGGACCCCGAGCCCTGGTCGGCGCCGTAGCGTGTCGGGTTGCCGTCGGTGATGACGATCGCGATGTCGTAGTCGTCACCGGACTGGGCGACCTGCTGGAAGCCGCGGTCCCAGTTCGTGTAGTACTGCGACGAGTCGGGGATCGTCGAGGCGTTGACCCGGGTCTTGACCGTGTTGGCCCCGGTCGTGGTCGAGACCGGGGTCAGCGGGAGGTTGGTGTTGCCGGCGGCCGGAGCCGACGAGGCGAAGGTGTAGGTCGCGATCGCGGACGGGGTGCCGGTCAGCGCGTCGACCATGGTGTTGGCGGCGGCCTTGAGCTGGACGAGACCGGCGCTGCCCACGGACCCCGACACATCCAGCACCAGCGCGACGTTGATGCCGCACTGGGCTGGGATGCTGGGGTTGTTGCGCGAGTTCTGCCAGATGCCACCCGAGGTGGTGACGCTGGCCCCGGTGCCGATCATGAAGTCGGTGGTCGAGGAGTAGGTCTGCCCGTTGGTCAGGGAGGCGCCGGTCTGGAAGCGGTAGGCGGTGCTGGCGGCGGAGCCGTTGTTGGTGGCCGTCCCGAGGTCGGTGCTGTTGTAGGTGCCCGCCGGCGACGACACCTGGCGGACCCAGAACCGGCGGTCGTGGTTGGTGCCGCCGACCTGGGTGTCGGGGACGGTGAAGTTGCAGTCGCCGTCGGCATCAGAGGTGCAGGTGAAGACCGCGCTGCCGCCGGTCGAGTCGGTGTAGAGGCCGAGCACGACGCCTGCCAGTCCGCTGACCCCACTGGTGCCGGTGCGATCGCCACCCACCTTGACGGTGATGACCGCGTTGTTGCCGGTCGCGGGCGGCACGACCAGCGCCTGGATCGGGTCGGACCTCGGTGTCCGTTTGGCCGTGGTCGTAGCGCTGGCGTGGTCGGCCGGCTGTGGTCGTGGCTGTGGTCGTGGGCGTTGGAGCGGCCGTCGGAGTGGCAGGGTCGGTGGGACTGGCGGGCGACGACGACGGCGTGGGCTCGGCGGAGGGCTCGTCCTCCGACGCGGCCGCCGGCAACGAGCTGAGCGCGATCAGCGCCGAGCAGGCCAGGGCCGCGGCCCACCAGGCGCGCTGGCGCTTGCTCGATCGGCTGTTCCTACTGTGCATCGTGGCCCCCTGACGGGCACCGTCGGAGGCCTGGACTCGCCGTCGGGGGACACGGACTCAGAGGGTGCCGCGAGAGCCTGTCACGGTCCGAGACCCTTCGGATCACCTCATTTGGGGACTCGTCCGATCAGCCCCGGAAGCTCACGCCCACCTGACGGCGTACGTCGTCCATCTGGCGCAGCAGCGTCAACGTCTGCTCGTGCGGCACCAGCGGGCTCTCGCGCAGGCCGGCCCGCAGGCACCGGCCGACCTCGGCGATCTCGTTGCCGTAGCCCTGGCCGATCACCGGCTCCTCGCCGAGGATCTCGACGGGCCGCCCCGGCTCGACGGACCAGCTGCCCGGCCCCTCGACGTACGGCGTGAAGGCGGCTCGGGCCGGGTGGTGGAAGTTGTCGAAGTGGATCCGCCCCTGGTCGGTGGCGATCTCGGTGCGGCGCGACGCGTACGACGTCATCGACGCGGTCATCGTCGCGAGAGCGCCGCCGGGGTAGCGACCGGCGATCGCCACGTCGAGGTCGATGCCCCGGTCGGACAGGTCAGCGGTCGCCGTCAGCCGCTCCGCCTCGCCGAGCAGCAGGTGCGCGATGGTCAGCGGGTAGATCCCCATGTCGAGCAGCGCCGAGGCGCCGAGCGCCGGGTCGAGCATCCGGTCGTCGGGACCGGCGTCGACGCGGAAGCCGAGCTCGGCGTGCAGGTGCCGCGGGGTGCCGAACTCGCCGGAGGCCAGCCGGGTCCGCAGCTCTCGGACCACCGGATGACACGCGGTCCACATCGCCTCCATCAGGAACCGGTCGTGCACCCCCGCGAGCCGCACCATCTCCTCGGCGTCGGCGGCGTCGAGCGCCACCGGCTTCTCGCAGAGCACGTGCTTGCCGGCCTCGAAGCACAGTCGGGCGTTGTCGAGGTGGAAGGCGTGCGGCGTCGCGATGTAGATGACGTCGACGGCCGGGTCCGCGACCAGCTCCTCGTAGGAGCCGTACGCCGCGGGCGCGTCGCCCTCCCCGGCGTACGACTCGGCGAAGGCCTGCGCGCTCTCGAGCCTCCGCGACCCGACGGCCGCCAGACGGGCGTCGGGCACGAGGGCGAGGTCGCGGGCGAAGGTCTGGGCGATCTTGCCGGTGGCCAGGATGCCCCAGCCGACGTCGCCGTCGATTGCGTCTGCCATGTCCCGGAGGGTAGTCGCCTGCGACTCGCCGCCACCCGAATCACATGGTTGTGGTTCCGCGTCCTATAGTGAGGCTGATCAGGATTGTCGGACCCTCCGGGGGAGGAACGCCATGGACGCCGCGAACGCGCTCGCCAGCGACACGGGCGAGGCCACGCCCGGGCTGAGTGCCCGCGACGCCGAGATCCTCGAGTTCGAACGGCAGTGGTGGAAGTACGCCGGTGCCAAGGAGACCGCGGTCCGGGAGAAGTTCGACATGTCGTCGACGCGCTACTACCAGGTCCTCAATGCCCTCATCGACCGTCCGGAGGCACTGGCGGCCGACCCGTTGCTGGTGCGTCGGCTGCGTCGGCTGCGCGCCGCTCGTCAGCGGCAGCGCTCGGCGCGCCGACTCGGCTTCGAGGTCTGAGCGATGGCCCGGATGCGCAACCAGGGGGGCGCGGTCTTCCCGTCCCCGGTCGTGATCCTCAGCGTGCTGGCCGTGGCCATGGCCGGGGTCGCCTACGTCGTGACGCAGGACAGCGAGCCGACCGAGCGCGAGGTCACCACGGTCGTCAAGGAGCAGCCGAAGGAGACGCCGGCACCGTCGTACTCCGCGAGCCCCAGCGCGAAGCCGAAGCCCAAGCCGGCCGTCCAGCGGGGCAAGGTCTACGTCGAGGTCTACAACAACTCGGGCGTCACCGGCCTCGCCGGCACGGTCGCCGGCCGCGCCACCGACATGGGCTGGCAGGTCGTCGGCTCGGACAACTGGTACGGCACCATCCCGGCCACGACGGTCTACTACCCGCAGCGCCTCAAGCGCGCGGCCAAGACCCTTGCCCTCGACCTCGGGATCCAGCGCACCGCCCTGGCGGTCGACCCGATGCGCCAGGATCGCCTCACGCTGATCCTGACCGACCCGCTCGACTGAGCCGTTCGCCACATTTGGCCTCCCGGCATCCCGGGTCGGCCGAGCGGATGATTGGGTGGAGCCATGGAGTTCACCTCCACCGACGGTGAGCGGCGCTACGACGAGCTCGTGCGCGTCGCCGGCCGGGCGGTCATCGGTCTCGACTTCGACGGCACGCTGTCGCCGATCGTCGACGACCCCGAAGCCGCCCACATCCACGACGACGCTCCCGACGTGCTGCTCGAGCTCGCCCGGGAGGTCGCCGCGGTCGCGGTGATCACCGGGCGCCCGGCGCGCCAGGTCCTCGACCTCGGCGGGCTCGAGGAGGTCGGGGACGCGCTCGCGAGCGCCGATGCCGACCTCTACGTCTTCGGCCAGTACGGCAACGAGCGCTGGAACTCGACCCACCGGCGGATCGTGTCGCCGCGCCCACCCCGCGGGCTGGCGTCCTTCGAGCGTGAGCTCACCGGCGTGCTGCGGCGCGCCAACGCCGCCGACGCCTGGGTGGAGGACAAGGGTCTCGCGGTCGCCGTCCACACCCGCCGGCTCGAGGACTCCGACGCCGCCTTCCGGCGCCTGCTGCCGCTGATCCGCAACCTCGCGAAGGACCACGACCTGGTCACCGAGCCCGGTCGCAACGTCATCGAGGTCCGCTCCTCCGGCATGCACAAGGGGCTCGCCGTACGCACCCTCGTCGAGGAGCTCGACGCCGGGGCGTTCCTCTTCGCAGGCGACGACCTCGGCGACATGGAGGCCTTCGAGGCCGTCGCCGAGCTGCGCGACGCGGGCATGCCCACCCTCCTGGTCTGCTCCGCCTCCACCGAGGAGAGCGCGCTCGTGGCCCTCGCGGACGTCGTGGTCAAGGGCCCCGAGGGCGTGCTCGACCTGCTCCGGCAGCTGACGGCGGACGCCCGCGAGGCGGGGTAGGCGTTGCGGGATAGCCACGGACGTAATGGCTGTTCCTGGACCCTCGGAGCAACCATTTCGTCCGTGGCTATCCATCCGTGTGTTCGCCCAGCGTGAACAGGAGGGTGTCTCCGGAACACCGGCCACCCGTCATGAGTTGAGTCGACACCACTCAACGTCCATGAAGGTGAGGACACCATGTCCACCAGTCTTCCGGTTCTGTTCGTCCCCGACCTCGTGCTGCTCCCGGGCATGGTCGTCCCGCTGGCGCTCGACGAGTCGTCCCAGGCCGCCATCGACGCGGCCCGCGCCGGGTCCGACAACCAGGTGCTCGTCGCCCCACGGCTCGAGGACCGCTACGCGTCGTACGGCGTGATCGCGACCATCGATCGCGTCGGCCGCTTCTCCGGTGGCTCCCCGGCCGCCGTCCTCAAGGCCGGCAGCCGCGCCCGGATCGGCAGCGGCGTGACCGGCCCCGGCGCGGCCTTGTGGGTGGAGGTCGAGCCCGTCGAGGACGTCATCAGCGACCACGCTCGCGAGCTCGCGGAGGAGTACAAGCGTCTCGTCGTCGCCGTGCTGCAGCGCCGTGAGGCGTGGCAGGTCATCGACCAGGTGCACCAGATGACCGACCCGTCCGCGATCGCGGACGCGGCCGGCTACGCGCCGTACCTCTCGATCGAGAGCAAGCGCGAGCTGCTCGAGAACCCCGACGTCGAGTCGCGGCTCGAGACCCTGATCGGCTGGACCCGCGAGCACCTCGCCGAGGCCGAGCTCACCGACAAGATCGGCGAGGACGTCCGCGACGGGATGGAGAAGACCCAGCGGGAGTACCTGCTGCGCCAGCAGCTCGCCGCGATCCGCAAGGAGCTCGGCGAGGGCGAGCCCGAGGGGGCGGACGACTACCGGTCCCGCGTCGAGGCCGCCGACCTGCCCGAGGCCGTCCGCGAGGCCGCCCTCAAGGAGGTCGACAAGCTCGAGCGGGCCAGCGACCAGAGCCCCGAGACCGGCTGGATCCGCACCTGGCTCGACACCGTGCTCGAGCTGCCCTGGGGCGTCACGACCGAGGACTCCACCGACGTCGTGGCCGCCCGCGCCATCCTCGACGCCGACCACCACGGCCTCGACGAGGTCAAGGAGCGGATCGTCGAGTACCTCGCGGTCCGGGCCCGTCGCGCCGAGCGCGGCCTCCAGGTCGTCGGCGGCCGCGGCTCCGGGGCCGTGATCCTGCTTGCCGGGCCTCCCGGTGTCGGCAAGACGTCCCTCGGTGAGTCCGTCGCGCGCTCGCTCGGCCGCACGTTCGTCCGGGTCGCGCTCGGCGGCGTCCGTGACGAGGCCGAGATCCGCGGCCACCGTCGGACGTACGTCGGCGCGCTGCCCGGCCGGGTCGTCCGCGCCATCAAGGAGGCCGGCTCGATGAACCCGGTCGTGCTGCTCGACGAGGTCGACAAGGTCGGCGCCGACTACCGCGGCGACCCGGCCGCGGCTCTGCTCGAGGTGCTCGACCCGGCACAGAACCACACCTTCCGCGACCACTACCTCGAGCTCGACCTGGACCTCTCCGACGTCGTCTTCATCGCCACCGCCAACGTGGTCGAGCAGATCCCGTCGGCGCTGCTGGACCGGATGGAGCTGGTCACCCTCGACGGCTACACCGAGGACGACAAGGTCGCGATCGCCCGTGACTTCCTGCTCCCGCGCCAGCTCGAGCGTGCGGCGCTCACCGCCGACGAGGTGAGCGTGACCGACGCCGCGCTGCGCGAGATGGCGGCCAACTACACCCGCGAGGCCGGCGTACGACAGATGGAGCGGCTGCTCGCCAAGGCGCTGCGCAAGGCGGCGACCAGGCTGGCGACCGGGGCGACGCACGTCGACATCGACGAGGCGGACCTCAAGGACCTGGTGGGGCGAGCGCGGTTCACCCCGGAGTCGCACGAGCGCACGTCGGTCCCCGGCGTCGCGACCGGCCTCGCGGTGACCGGCCTCGGCGGTGACGTGCTGTTCATCGAGGCGTCCGCCAGCGAGGGCAAGGCAGGGCTGACCCTGACCGGCCAGCTCGGCGACGTGATGAAGGAGTCGGCACAGATCGCGCTGTCCTTCGTCCGGGCACACGCGGCCGAGCTCGGGGTGGAGGCGTCGTTCTTCGACAAGGCGATCCACATCCACGTGCCGGCCGGCGCGACGCCGAAGGACGGTCCGTCCGCCGGCGTCACCATGGTCACGGCGCTGACCTCGCTGGCCACCGGACGCCCGGTGCGCTCGGAGGTCGGGATGACCGGTGAGGTCACGCTCAACGGTCGGGTGCTGCCGATCGGCGGTCTGAAGCAGAAGCTGCTCGCCGCCCAGCGCAACGGCCTGAGCGAGGTGTTCGTCCCGCTGCGCAACGAGCCCGACCTGGACGACGTGCCCGCCGACGTGCTCGAGACGGTGACGGTCCACGTGGTCGGCGACGTCCTCGACGTCGTTCGCGGTGCTCTCGTCACGGCCGATCAGGCCGTCGCCGCGGCCTGACCCGTCTGCACAGCGGCGGGCTCAGCGCTCGTCGAGCCAGGCCAGCAGCGCGGGGATCATCTCGCGGTGGGCCCGGCGGCCGACGATGAGACCCGCGTGGCCGGCCTCCAGCTCCAGCAGCTCGAGGTCGGCCCCGGGCAGCGCGAGTGGCGCGGAGGCCGCCGGGGGCACGAGCTTGTCGCGGGAGCCGGTGACCGACAGCACCGGCACGGCGACGTCGGCGAGGTCGACGACCCGCTTCCCGAGCAGCACCTGACCGCGCACGAGCGCGTCGTCGCGGACGAACTGGTCGGTCATCTGCCGGAAGGCGACGCCCGGGAACGGGATGTGGCCGCTGGACCAGCGCACCATGGCCTGGTGGGCCTCGAGCCGCTCGGGACGGGTGAGGCTGTTCCACAGGCTGAGGTACGTCGTGACCTCCCCGGCCGGCTCGACGAGGTGGAAGGACTCCTTGATCCGCGCAGCCGGGACGTTGCCGGACCAGTCGAGCAGGTCGTCCACCTCGATCTGCCGGTTGCGGAGCATCGCGGTCAGGGGTCCGAGCTCGGCCATGTCGACCGGCGTCGCCAGCATGATCATGCTGCGCACCGGCATCGACAGGTGGCCGGCCACGCTGAGCAGCGCGAGCACGGCGCCGAGGCAGTAGCTGAAGAGGTCGACCTCCTCCGCGCCGGAGTCGTCGAGCACCGCGCGTACGGCGCGGGGCAGGTGCTCGTCGCAATAGGTCTCCAGCGAGTTGGTCGCGTCGACCGCGTCGGGCACTCCCCAGTCGAGGAGGTAGACGTCGCGGCCCGAGTCGAGGAACCGGCGTACGAGGCTGTTGTCCTCCTGGAGGTCGAAGACCAGGGAGGTCGTCACCAGGCTCATCACGAACAGCACCGGAGGTGGGCGCTCGTCCACCTCGACCGTCGGCAGGTAGCGGAACAGCCGCGCCTTGTCGCGCGACCAGACCTCGACCCGCGGGCTGGGCCGCTCCTCCGGGAAGTTGCGCCCGGTGGCGTGACGCAGCGCGTTGCGCGAGCGCACGACGCTCTGCTGGGTGCCGTGGACCAGTCGGCCGATCACGGGAACGGCCCGTCGAGGGTGCCTTCGGCCCGATCCGTGACTTCCTTGCGCAGCTCGCGCACCTCGCGTTCCAGGGACGCGATCTGCACGAGCAACCGGTTGATGTCGCTGGCCGCAGGCAGGTTGAGCAGGTGCAGCAGCCGGCGGGTCGGCGCCTGCGTGGTGCGTACGGCGCCGGCGCGCACGGACTGCAGCAGGGCGATGGTCGCGGCGACGTCCTCGCGGTCGACGGCGGCACGCAGCACGGGGTTGGCCCGGGACTGGGCCTCGACCACGGCCCGCTGCCACAGCGGCGGCCCGCTCATCAGCGCCGTGCCTCGGTGGCGTCGACGCGCGAGGACTGCTCCAGGATGAGCCCGCGGAGCAGGACGGGAGCGTCGTACATCGGGACGTGCCCGGCACCGGCCAGTCCGACCTGCTCGGCGCCGACCACCCGGCGCAGCAGCGGTCGGCCGTGCCTGGCGAAGGGGATCACCCGGTCGTGACGACCCCAGACGACGCGGGTCGGGCAGTCCGGCGAGTCCAGCTGGGCGATCTGCCCGTCACGGCGCCCGGCCCGGAGCAGCGCGGGCAGCACCGCGCACTCGCGGGCGTCGGCCAGCACCCCGACAGCCTCCGCCGTCGACATCCGGTCGCCGCGCTCCATGAGCTGCCGGAAGGCCAGCCGACGCATCGTCGGTGACCGCAGCAACGGAGGCAGCACGCGACCCGACAGCGGTGCCGAGGTGGCGACCGCGGAGGCGCCGAGCGTGGCCTGGAGACGAGCCAGGTCGAGGGGGTTGCGCCACGCCCCGGCCGGCGAGATCGCAGTCACCGTGCGTGCTCGACCGCGGCGGGCGAGCTCGAGCGCCAGCCAGCCGCCCAGCGAGTTGCCCACGACGTGAGCGGTGTCGAAGCCGGCGGCATCCATGGCCGACTCGACGGCGTCGGTGAACGACTCGACGCTCACCGGCGACACCGGGTGCGGTCCGCCCCGGTGGCCGGGCAGCGTCGGGGCGAGTACGTCGTGGCGCTCGCCGAGACCGTCGAGCAGGGGAGCCCAGGCCCGCCATGACATGCCCAGCCCGTGCAGCAGCACCATCGGGCTGCCGCTGCCGCCGCGGTAGGAGGCCGTGGGATCCGTGGTCACATCGCGCTCATTCCGCCGTCGACGACGAGGCTCTGCCCCGTGACGTAGGAGGAGGCCGGCGAGGCGAGGAAGATCAGGGCGGCGTCCAGCTCCGCCTGCTCGCCGAACCGTCCGAGCATGCTCTGGGTCGCCACCAGGTCCTGAAGCACGTCCTGTCCTTCCGTCATGTCACTGACGAAGTACCCCGGACACAGGGCGTTCACTCGGATGCCCTTGCGGCCCGACCACTCCTGGGCCAGGTCGCGGGTCAGGCCCAGGACGCCGGCCTTGCTCGCGGCGTACGCCGCCTGCGGAAAGCGCGGCGCGACATGTCCGAGCACGCTGGAGACGTTGACGATCGCGGATCCAGGCGGCATCAGGGGAGCGCACGACTGCGCCATCCAGAACGATCCGCCGAGGTTGACGTCGAGCACCTGGCGGAAGCCGTCGGGCGTCTCCCTGCTCGCGGGCACCACGGTGCCGATCCCGGCGTTGTTGACCAGCACGTCGACGCGTCCGAAGCTCTCGCGGGCCGCATCGGCGACACCCGAGCAGTCCTCCGGGGAGGCGACGTCCGCCCGCACGGTCACGACGCGCGAGCCCGTCTCGGCCAAGCGAGGCGGCGAGGTCGTCGAGCCGATCGAGTCGGCGTGCGGCCAGGACCAGATCGGCCCCGGCGAGCGCGAGCGCTCGCGCGAACCCGCGGCCCAGGCCCGAGCTCGCGCCGGTCACCACGACCACCCGGTCGTCGAGTCGGAACGGATCGGCGTCGCGCATCGGTGCTCCCCGGGTTTCCGGTCGGGTGGATGTGGCGACCATCACCTGTGGCGGGACCGGAGTCAACCGGAGTCCGCTGCGTGGCCACAAGGGCCGCATCCCTCCGACCGGACGGACAGACCATGTCGACAACTCCCGCAGCCCCGCAGTCGAGCCGCCGGATGCATTGGAACAACCACCTCGAGCGGCACGCGCACGGCCGCCCGGACGTGGCGGCGTTCCGTTTCCAGGGCGGTACGACGACCTGGCGCGACCTGCGTGACCGGGTCGCTGCGCTGGCCGGTGCCATGGAGCAACGAGGCGTCGCCTTCGGCGACCGGGTCGCGGTGCTCATGGGCAATCGGCCCGAGTTCATGGAGACCGTGCTGGCCGCCAACCTGCTCGGCGCCATCGCGGTGCCGGTGAACTTCCGTCTCTCCGGCCCGGAGATCGCCTATGTCCTCGACAACTCGGGCGCCCGGCTGCTGGTCGCGGACGACACGGCCGAGAAGGCGGTGCTCGTGGCGGTGGAGCAGGCCGCCGAGCGGGTGCCGGTGGTCGCAGTCGGTCCGTTCGGCGGTGACGAGGTCGAGTCGTACGACGCGCTGCTCGCCGAGCGTCGGGAGCCGACGGAGGTGCCCGACGTGCCGGAGGACACGCCCGCGCTGATCATGTACACCTCCGGGACCACCGGCCGGCCGAAGGGTGCGGTGCTGTCCCACCAGAACCTGCTCTCCGAGACCCTGACCCTGATCCGCGCCTACCAGCTGACGAGCGACGACGAGGTCAACCTGGTCGCGTCCCCGATGTTCCACATCGGGGCCATCGGCTCCATCGCCCCGCTGATCACGATCGGCGGCACGATGGTGGTCCTGCCCAGTGCCGCCTTCGACGCCGAGCACGTCCTGGGGCTGCTGGAGGGGGAGAAGGTGACCAGCGCGTTCCTGGTCCCCACGCAGTGGCAGGCACTGTGCGCCGATCCGTCACTGCCGGAGCGCGACCTGTCGCGACTGCGGGTCACGTCGTGGGGCGCCGCTCCTGCCACCGACAAGCTCCTGCGGCGGATGGCCGAGGTGTTCCCGGACGCTCTCAACGTCGCGGTCTTCGGGCAGACCGAGATGTCGCCGATCACCTGCGTGCTGGAGGGTGGCGACGCGCTGCGCAAGATCGGTTCCGTCGGCAAGCCGGTGTCGGGCGTCGCCGTCCGGGTCGTCGACCCGGACATGCAGGACGTGGCGCCGGGCGAGGTCGGCGAGATCGTCTACCAGGGCACCGGACTCATGGAGGGGTACTGGCAGAACCCCGAGGCCACCGAGGACGCCTTCGAGGGCGGCTGGTTCCACTCGGGCGACCTGGTCCGGATGGACGACGAGGGCTTCCTCTTCGTGGTGGACCGGGCCAAGGACATGATCATCTCGGGCGGGGAGAACATCTACTGCGCCGAGGTGGAGAACGTCCTCTCCGGGCACCCCGCCATCGCCGAGATCAGCCTGGTGGGCATCGAGCACGAGAAGTGGGGCGAGACCCCGGTCGCCGTGGTCACCCTCAACGAGTCCGGCGGCGACCTGGACCTCGAGGCCCTGCGCGAGTGGGGCGCCGAGAGACTGGCCAAGTACAAGCTGCCGACGGTGCTGCAGGTCGTCGACGAGCTGCCGCGCAACGCGTCGGGCAAGGTGCTCAAGCCGGAGCTGCGCAAGATCGTCGGCTGAGCCCACGGCGTACGACGGCCTCGCGGTCCACATCGCGGAACGGATGTGCACATGCTGAGACGTGCGCCGTACTGTTTCTTCCAGCTCATCAAGAGGGACTGAGGGTACGGCCCAGTGAAGTCCCGGCAACCGCCGCGTGCTCCCTGCGAAAGCAGTCGCGGAGAGCGGTGCCAATTCCGTCCCGGTGCGAGGTACGTGCCGGGGAAGATGAGGAGGAGGAAGTCATGAGCATCGCCCCTGTGATCGAACACAGTGCTGGGAAGACCGTCCTGCGCGAGGGCGCATTCGGGAACGCGACCAACCTGGCCTGCCGCGAGTGCGGCCACCAGGTCGAGCTCGGGCCCTTCTACGCGTGTCCCGAGTGCTTCGGACCGCTCGAGGTCGCGTACGAGTTCGGCGAGGTCACCCGCGAGCAGATCGAGGCCGGGCCGGCCAACATCTGGCGCTACAAGGCACTGCTGCCGGTCCCGACCGACATCGAGACCAGCCCCAACACCGAGCCGGGCTTCACCCGCCTGCTGCGTGCCACCAACCTGGGCGCCGAGCTCGGCATCACGAGCCTGTGGGTCAAGGACGACTCGACCAACCCCACCAACTCCTTCAAGGACCGGGTCGTGGCGTGTGCGTTGAGCGCCGCCCGCGAGCTCGGCGCGAAGGTCTTCGCCTGCCCGAGCACCGGCAACCTGGCGAACGCCGTGGCCGCCGCCGGCGCCCGCGCCGGCATCAAGACCGTCGTCTTCATCCCGAGCAACCTCGAACAGCCCAAGCAGGTCAACTCCGCGGTCTTCACCGAGTCGCTGGTCGCCGTGAACGGCAACTACGACGACGTCAACAAGCTCGCCTCCGAGATCGCCGGCGAGGAGGAGGGGTGGGCGTTCGTGAACGTCAACGTCCGCCCGTTCTACGCCGAGGGCTCCAAGACACTGGGCTACGAGATCGCCGAGCAGCTCGGCTGGCGGCTGCCCGACCAGGTCGTCATCCCGGTCGCCTCGGGCTCCCAGCTGACCAAGGTGCACAAGTCCTTCCAGGAGCTGGTCAAGCTCGGGCTGGTCGAGGACAAGCCCTACAAGATCTACGGCGCCCAGGCCGCCGGCTGCTCGCCGGTCTCGGTGGCCTACAAGGCCGGCGTCGACGCGATCCGCCCGGTCAAGCCCGACACGATCGCCAAGAGCCTGGCGATCGGCAACCCGGCCGACGGCATCTACGTCCTCGACATCTGCCGCGAGACCGGCGGTGCGGTCGAGGACGTCACCGACGACGAGGTGCGCGACGGCATCGTGCTGCTGGCCCGCACGGAGGGCATCTTCACCGAGACCGCCGGCGGCACCACGGTCGCGGTGCTGAAGAAGCTCGTCGAGACGGGCCAGCTGGACACCTCGCTCGAGACCGTCGTCATCAACACCGGCCACGGCCTGAAGACCCTCGACGCGGTCGCAGGCAAGGTCGGCCCCGCCGCGACCATCGACCCGACGTACGCCGCCTTCGCCGCTACCGGCCTGGCCTGAAGTAGGAGCTCCCTTGTCCGTCTCCGTCCGGATCCCGACCATCCTGCGCACCTACACCGGTGGCGACTCCGAGGTCAGCGCCACCGGCGCCACCCTGGCGGAGGTGCTCGAGGACCTCGATGCCAACTTCAGCGGCATCAAGGGCCGGATCCTCGACGAGTCCGGCGCGCTGCGTCGCTTCGTCAACGTCTACGTCGGCAACGACGACGTGCGCTTCCTCGACAACCTGGACACCCCCACGCCGGACGGCGTCCAGATCTCGGTGATCCCGGCGGTCGCCGGCGGCTGCTGAAGCCGCATGTAACCCGGCGTCACAGCCGCGAGCGCCGCTCGATCAGGTGTGCCCGCTCGGCCAGGTTGCCGCACCGACCGATGGCCTCGTCGTACGCCGTGCGCGCCTCGTCGAGCCGTCCGGCCCGGGCGAGCAGCTCGGCGCGGGTGGCGGGCAGTCGGTGGCCGGGAAGCACGAGCCCGGCCAGGGTGTCGAGCCCCGCGGACGGGCCGGACACCTCGGCGACCGCGACGGCGCGGTTGAGCCGAACGACAGGTGACCCGGTCAGCGTCTCCAGCTCCTCGTAGCGCAGCACGATCCGCGCCCAGTCCGTGGCGTCGGCGTCGAGGGCGATCGCGTGCTCGGCGGCGATCAACGCCTGGAGCAGGTACGGCGAGGCCGGGGCACCCACCCACGGTCGGAGCAGCTCGAGCGCCTCGGCGATGTCGGACAGGTGCCAGCGGGAGCGGTCCTGGTCGGGGAGCAGGACCAGCCGGCCGTCGGCGACGCGGGCGTCGCGTCGGGAGTGCTGGAGCAGCATCAGCGCGAGGAGCGAGTCGACCTCGACGTCGTCGTACGGCAGGACCGCCCGGAGCACGCGCACCAACCGGATCGCCTCGGCGGCCACCGACTCCCGGAGCACGTCCGGGCCGGAGCCGGGTGCGTAGCCTGCGGTGAACGCCAGGTAGGCGACGTCCGCCACGACCTCGACCCGGTCCGCCAGGTCGGTGGGCACCTCGAACGACTCCCGGGCGAGTCGCTTGCGCGCCCGGGTCAGCCGCGCCGCCATCGTCGGCGTCGTCACCAGGAAGAGGCGGGCGATGTCCTCGGTCGCCACTCCCAGCACGAGCCTCAGGGTCAGCGCCGCCGCCGCCTCCGCGGCGAGGGCGGGGTGCGCGCAGAGCAGCACCAGTCGCAGCCGCTCGTCCTGCACGGGCTCACCGGCATCGGCCATGAACTCCTGCGCCTCCTCCTGCACGGACGCCTCGACCGCGAGCAACGGCAGCTTGCGGGCCGCGACGGCCTCGGCGCGAAGCCGGTCGAGGATCCGGCGTCGGGCAGCGGTGAGCAGCCACGCCGGTGGGTTGTCGGGTACGGCGTCCCAGGTGCGGGCCGCTGCCTCGAACGCCTCGGCCAGCCCGTCCTCGGCCAGGTCCAGCCGGCGGAACTGCGCGACGAGCAGGGCCAGCAGCCGGCCCCACTCGTCGCGCAGCAGCGTCTCGAGCGGGTTCAGAGCACCACCTCGAGGGCGGGTCGCACCTCGACGGTGTACTCGCGCGGCAGCAGGGCAGCCACCTTCACGGCGGTCGCGTGGTCCGGCACGTCGATCAGGTAGAAGCCGCCGAGCTGCTCGACGGTCTCGGCGAACGGCCCATCGGTGACGGGCCGCCCGACGCCGGGTCGGACGGTGCGGGCCGTCTCCGGTCGGTCCAGGGCGTCGCCGGCGACGATCTCTCCCCGGGCCCGCACCGCCTCGTCGAACGCGTTGAAGTCCGCGATCACGCGCTCACGCAGCGCGTGGTCCGCGGCCTCCCACTTGTCGAAGTGGTCCTCCTCCGCCATCAGCACCAGGAACCTCATGACACACCTCCGGAGTGGTCGACCGTCGGGCGGACCTCGACGGCACGCTCGGTGCGAGCAAGCTCGGTGACCAGCCTCATCAGGTCGTCGACGTCGGAGGTGTCGATGACGTAGACGCCACCGATCTGCTCGACCGTCTCGGCGAACGGGCCGTCGGTCACCCGGACGTCGTCTCCTGCCTTGCGGGCGACCTTCGCCTCGCGGGAGTGCGTGAGCTGATGGCTCGCGACGACCGCGTGGCCGCGCTGGAGAAGCGCTGCGCGGAACGCGCTGTGGGCGGCGTCGACCGCACGCCAGTCGTCGCTCGTTCGGGCGTCCCAGGCGGACTCGTCGCCGGGGATCGTCACGACATAGGCGCTCACGATGTCGGTCCGGTCGCGCCGCCGGTCGCGGCGCGCACCTCGACCGCGCCCTCGGCATCCGCAAGGACGGCGACGACCTCGAGCAGGTCGTCGAGGTCGTCGCTGTCGACGACGTAGAAGCCGGTGAGGTGCTCGACGGTCTCGGCGTACGGTCCCTCGGTCACCGTGACGCCGTCGTCTCCGCGGCGTACGACGTGGGCCTCGCGGGAATGGGTGAGCTCGGCGCCGCCGGTGATCGTGTGGCCCCGCTCGGCGAGCGCCCGGGCGAACTCGCCGTGCTTGGCATACGTCTGGGAGCGGTGCTCCTCCGACGCTGACTCCCAGGCGTTCTCGTCACCGGGGAGCAGGACGACGTAGGTGGTCATGGTGGTTCCTCTCGTCGTGTCGTGAGTCTGGCACCGAGATGACGGGCGACCGGGACGGAAATCGACAGCAGATGCTTGACACCCTCCTGAGGAAGCAGCAGAGTACGAAGTGGGAACGCTCCCACACCACGGACGCGACGAGGGGTGGACCGCGCGATGGCCTCGGAACGACGTGGGGGAGTGCCCGGTGCGAGCGGCGGTTCGCAGCCGGGTCCCCACGTGCGGCGGGCCCGGGACTCCTCGACGTCTCGGGCCCGCCGTTCGCACGTCGGCACCGCCGGACGCTCGGCATACTGACCCCATGAGCCGCCCGCCACGCACCCGCCCGACGCTCGAGGAGGTCGCGGCGCGGGCCGGGGTGGGCAGGGGTACGGCGTCGCGGGTCATCAACGGCGCCGAGAAGGTGTCCGAGCGGGCCCGACTCGCGGTCGAGCAGGCGATCGAGGAGCTGGGCTACGTGCCCAACGCCGCCGCCCGGGCGCTGGTCACCCGGCGCACCGACGCCATCGCCCTGGTGATCGCGGAGTCGGAGGAGCGCGTCTTCGGGGAGCCGTTCTTCGCGGGGATCGTCCGTGGCATCGGATCGGCGCTGGCCGAGGCCGACCGGCAGCTGATCCTGCTGCTCGCGCAGTCCTCGCGACGCCGTGGAGCCCTGGACGAGTACCTCACCCGTCAGCACGTCGACGGCGTGCTGCTCCTCTCGCTGCACGACGACGACATCGAGCTCCCCGAGCGGATCCGCGCCCACGGCGTACCCGTCGTCGTCGGTGGTCGCCGTGGCGACGTCGGCATCGACTTCGTCGACGTCGACAACGTGCAGGGCGCCCAGCTGGCCGTCGCGCACCTCGCCGGTCTCGGCCGGCGCCACATCGCCACCATCGCCGGCCCGGCCGACATGGTGGCCGGCCACTCGCGCTTCGAGGGGTATGTCGCGGGCCTGGTCGCCGCCGACCTCGCGGTCGACGACCGGCTGGTCGTGCGCGGTGACTTCGGCCAGGTCAGCGGCGAGCGGTCGATGCGCGACCTCCTGGCCCGCGGGGTGGAGGTCGACGCCGTCTTCTGCGCCAACGACCTGATGGCCGTCGGTGCCCTCAGCGCCCTGCGCGAGGCGGGGCTGCGGGTGCCCGAGGACGTCGCGGTCGTCGGCTTCGACGACGCGCCCATCGCGCTGTCGACGCTGCCCACGCTCACCACCGTGCACCAGTCGCCCGAGGGGATGGGGCGCGAGATGGTCGCGATGCTGCTGGAGGCGACCAAGACCCCCGGCGTGCCCCAGCCGGGGCGGATGCTCCCCACCCACCTCGTCGTCCGCGGCAGCGGGTAGGTCGATAGCCTCGCCGGGTGACTCGAGTGCTCCTGGCCACCTTCAACCTGATGCCCGACGGCGAGCCCGGCGGCGACCTGCTGGTGCGGGCCCTGGCCGAGCGTGACATCGACGCGGCATGGGTCTGCTGGGACGACGAGAGCGTCGACTGGGCCGGTGCCGACCTGGTCGCCGTCCGGTGCACCTGGGACTACCAGCGCCGCTGCCCCGAGTTCCTCGCCTGGGCGCGCGCGGTCGCGGACGTGACCACCCTGCTCAACGGCCCCGACGTCTTCGCGTGGAACGCCGACAAGGCCTACCTGACCGACCTCGGCGACCTGCCCGTCGTTCCCACCACCGTCCTCGACGACCGCACGCTGGTCGCTGGTCTGGGTGCGGCGGTCGAGCGGTGGGGGACGGCTGTCATCAAGCCGGCGACCGGCGCCGGCGGCGTCGGGGTCGTCATCGTGCACGGTGTCGACGACCCCGCCCTGGAGGGCCTGACCGCGGCTCCCTGGGTCGTTCAGCCGTTGGTCGAGTCCGTGCGGACCGCGGGTGAGATCTCGGTCTACGTCTTCGAGGGCAGGGCCGCCTCGCGGGTCGACAAGCTCCCCTCCGGCGGGGAGATCCGCGTGCACGAGCTGTACGGCGGCGCGTCCCGGCCCGGGGTCCTGGACGCCGAGACGGCGGCCCTCGCCGAGCGGGCCGTCGCCGAGGTCGGGACCCGTCTCGGCGCCGACCTGTCCTACGCGCGCGTCGACCTGATGTCGTACGACGGCCGCCTGGTCATCAGTGAGCTGGAGCTGATCGAGCCCGGCCTCTACCTCGACGTGGTGCCCGGCAACGCTGCGGCCTTCGCCGACGTGGTCGCCGGGCGGGTGCGCCGGACGTCCTGAGCAGGACCCCACTTCTTGCACTCGCCGGGGTCGAGTGCTAAACATGACGCTGGCACTCTCGTCATGAGAGTGACAACTCCGGATCGGTGCAGTTGAGGCCCTCCGCGCCGGCGAGAAAGGGTTCGCCGGGTCAGCAGGGTCGTCCGTCGCGGGCAACCCATCGAGTCGGATCCCCGAACTCAAGCGTGAGGAATCGCAGGAGTTATGCCCAAGCTGATTGCTTTCAACGAGGAAGCCCGGCGCGGCCTCGAGCGTGGCATGAACACGCTCGCCGACGCCGTCAAGGTCACCCTCGGTCCCAAGGGCCGCAACGTCGTGCTCGAGAAGAAGTGGGGCGCCCCCACGATCACCAACGATGGTGTCTCCATCGCCAAGGAGATCGAGCTCGAGGACCCGTACGAGAAGATCGGTGCCGAGCTCGTCAAGGAGGTCGCCAAGAAGACCGACGACGTCGCCGGCGACGGTACGACGACCGCCACGGTCCTCGCCCAGGCGATGGTCCGCGAGGGTCTGCGCAACGTGGCCGCGGGTGCGAACCCGATGGGCCTCAAGCGCGGCATCGAGGCCGCTGTCGCCGCCGTGTCGGAGCAGCTCTCCAACATGGCGATCGACATCGAGACCAAGGAGCAGATCGCCGCGACCGCGTCGATCTCCGCCGCTGACACCACGGTCGGCGAGATCATCGCCGAGGCGATGGACAAGGTCGGCAAGGAAGGCGTCATCACCGTCGAGGAGTCGAACACGTTCGGCCTCGACCTCGAGCTCACCGAGGGCATGCGGTTCGACAAGGGCTACATCTCGGCCTACTTCGTCACCGACCCCGAGCGGATGGAGACGGTCCTCGAGGACCCCTACATCCTGATCGCCAACCAGAAGATCTCGAACGTCAAGGACCTGCTCCCGCTCCTCGAGAAGGTCATGCAGTCCGGCAAGCCGCTGCTGATCCTCGCCGAGGACACCGACGGTGAGGCCCTGTCGACCCTGGTCGTCAACAAGATCCGTGGCACCTTCAAGTCCGTCGCCGTCAAGGCACCGGGCTTCGGTGACCGCCGCAAGGCCATGCTGCAGGACATCGCGATCCTGACCGGCGGCCAGGTCATCTCGGAGGAGGTCGGCCTGAAGCTCGAGTCGACCGGCATCGAGCTGCTCGGCCAGGCCCGCAAGGTCGTCATCACCAAGGACGAGACCACCATCGTCGAGGGTGCCGGCGACGCCGACCAGATCGCCGGTCGGGTCAACCAGATCCGTGCCGAGATCGAGAAGTCGGACTCCGACTACGACCGCGAGAAGCTGCAGGAGCGCCTGGCCAAGCTGGCCGGCGGAGTTGCGGTCATCAAGGTCGGCGCGGCCACGGAGGTCGAGCTCAAGGAGCGCAAGCACCGCATCGAGGACGCCGTTCGCAACGCGAAGGCGGCCGTCGAGGAGGGCATCGTCGCCGGTGGCGGCGTGGCGCTCGTGCAGGCTGCGGCCACCGCGTTCGACAAGCTCGAGCTCACCGGTGACGAGGCGACGGGTGCCAACATCGTGCGCTTCGCCTCCGACGCCCCGCTCAAGCAGATCGCGATCAACGCCGGCCTCGAGGGCGGCGTCGTGGCGGAGAAGGTGCGCAACCTGACGCCCGGCCACGGGCTCAACGCGGCCACCGGCGAGTACGTCGACATGATCGCCTCCGGCATCATCGACCCCGCCAAGGTGACCCGCAGCGCGCTGCAGAACGCCGCCTCCATCGCGGCGCTCTTCCTCACCACCGAGGCTGTCGTCGCCGACAAGCCGGAGAAGGCCGCCCCCATGGGTGGCGACCCCTCCGGTGGCATGGGCGGCATGGACTTCTGAGTCCACGCCTCACCAGCTCCACACGTTCGGCCCCGGGCACCACGCCCGGGGCCGTTCGGCGTCTGCGGGCCGTGTGTGAGGCTTGATGCGTGGACGAGAGCAGGCGGGAGCGCTTCGAGGAGGTCGCACCCGGGCTGATCGAGCCGCTGCGGCGGTTCCTCGCCCGTCGTACCGACCCCGCCACCGCCGAGGACGTCCTCGCGGAGACCCTGCTCGTCTGCTGGCGCCGGGCGGCCGAGCTGCCTGACGAGCCGTTGCCGTGGGCGTACGGCGTAGCCCGCAACTGCCTGCGCAACGCCGAGCGGTCGGCCCGTCGGCAGACGCGGGTGGCCGCCAAGATCGCGACCATCGACCCGCCCGCCCAGGTCGCGCCGGTGCCCGAGGAGCGCGACGGCGACCTCGCCGCCGCCCTCGCGGCGCTGCGCCCGGACGACGCCGAGCTGCTCCGCCTGTGGGCGTGGGAGCAGCTGACGCCGACCGAGATCGCGACCGTCCTCGACATCACTGCCAACGCCGCGAGCATCCGCCTGCACCGCGCGCGCGAGAAGCTGAAGGACCGGCTGCGAAAGATCGATGCGGCGGCCGGACATGTGGGGTCGAGAGAGGGGAGAAGCCATGACTGACGACGAGCTGCGGGCTCGACTGCGCGCGTCCGACCCGGCCGCCTCCCTCCCGCCGGCCGCCCCGCACGAGGTGGCCCGACTCCTGGAGGACGTCATGGCCACCGAGCTCACCACCGAGAACCGCGAGACCGGCACCCGCAACCGCGGTCCGCTCACCTGGCTCGTCGCCGCCGCCGCGGTGCTCGTGATCGCCGGGGCGGGGGTGTTCGGCGTCCGCGCGCTCACCGGGGACGACGCGCCTCCGGCGGCGGTCGATCCGGTGGAGACGGTCACCCGGCTGGACGTCCCCGTCACCCCAGCGGCCGCCAAGTGCATGGTCCCCAACCCCGAGGCGCTGGCCACGGCCGGGGTCGCCTTCGACGGCACGGTGACGAAGATCGGCGGCGGGCAGGTCGTGCTGACGCCGACCCACTGGTACGCCGGCCAGCCGACCGACTCGGTCGAGGTGAGCGCTCCGAGCGAGCAGATGCAGGAGCTCGCCTCCGCGGTCGACTTCCAGCAGGGGGACCGCTACCTGGTCTCCGCCTCCGACGGGCAGGTGACACTGTGCGGGTTCTCGGCGGCGTACACCGAGGACCTCGCGGCGATCTACGTCGAGGCGTTCGAGGGCTGATGCACGGACTGCTGCTCGCTGCCGGGGCCGGGCGTCGGATGGGGATGCCCAAGGCGCTGGTGCGGGCCGAGGATGGCGAGCCGTGGCTGGTCCGGGGGGTCCGGACCCTCGCCGAGGGCGGGTGCGGCCAGGTGGTCGTGGTGCTCGGTGCGTCCGCTGAGGAGGCGCTGCCGCTGCTCGACGGCACCGGGGCCAGTGTCGTGGTCGCCGCCGACTGGGATCAGGGCATGTCTGCCTCGCTGCGGGCCGGGCTGGCGGCGCTCGCGGCGAGCGACGCCACTTCCGCGGTGGTCACGCTCGTCGACCTGCCTGACGTCGGGTCCGACGTCGTCCGTCGCCTCCTGGATCCGCTCGCCGGCCCGGCGACGCTGCGACGTGCTTCCTACGACGGCCGGGTCGGCCACCCGGTCGTGATCGGCCGCGACCACTGGGCGGAGGTGGCCGACGGGGCCAGCGGCGACCGGGGTGCGCGCGGCTACCTCGCGACCCACGACGTCGAGCTCATCGAGTGCGGCGACCTCGCCACCGGGCACGACGTCGATCGCTAGGCCGCCTGACTCCGCCCGGTCCGCGGGCGGTCGTACCAACCGGCGGCCAACACCCCGCTGAGTAGCCTGAGAGGTATGGAGCCGTTGAACCCCGCCGACCTCGCTCCGCATGATCTCGCTCAGCGCCTCGGAGCGACCGGCTACCTGTGCGACGACGCGCTCGCGACCGTGACCTACCTGGCGCTCCGGATGGAGCGCCCCCTCCTGCTCGAGGGTGAGCCGGGGACCGGCAAGACCGCACTGGCCGAGGCGATCGCCGAGAGCCTGGGGCTCCCGCTGGTGCGGCTGCAGTGCTACGAGGGCATCGATGCCACCCAGGCGCTCTACGACTGGGACTTCCCGCGCCAGATCCTGCACCTGCGGGCGCTCGAGGCGGCCAGCAGCGGCGCCCAGCAGAGCGTCGAGGAGGCCGAGAAGAGCCTGTACGACGCCCGCTTCCTGCTCGCCCGTCCGGTGCTCCAGGCACTCCAGCAGAGCCCGGCGGTGCTGCTGGTCGACGAGGTCGACCGGGCCGACGACGAATTCGAGGCGTTCCTGCTCGAGGTGCTGTCGACCTATCAGGTCTCCATCCCCGAGCTCGGCACCGTGCGGGCGGCGACCCCCCCGATCGTCATCCTGACGTCCAACCGCACCCGTGAGCTGCACGACGCCCTGAAGCGCCGCTGCCTCTACCACTGGATCGACCACCCGGGTCTCGAGCGAGAGGTGGAGATCGTGCGCTCGCGCGCGCCGGAGGTCTCGGCCGAGCTGCGTCGCCAGGTGGTGTCGGTCGTGCAGGAGCTGCGCGCGCGCGACGACCTGCAGAAGCCGCCGGGCGTCGCCGAGACGCTCGACTGGGCCCGCGCGCTGCACTACCTCGGGACCTCCGAGATCGACCTCGAGTCCGCGTCGGCGACGCTGGGCGCGCTGGTGAAGTATCGCGAGGACGCAGACAAGGTGCGGCACGCGCTGGATCAGATGCTGAGGGCCTGATGGACCGCGGTGGCGACGAGATCCTCCTCGGCTTCACCCGCGCCCTCCGGGCGGCCGGGGTGCCGGTCAGCCACGACCGCGCGCACGGGTTCCTCCTGGCGAGCGCCACGCTCGGGCTCGAGGAGCAGCGCGCGACCTACCTCGCTGGACGGGCCACGCTCTGTGGCGGGCCCGACGACCTCGAGCGCTATGACCAGGTCTTCGCGGCGTACTTCGACGGCCGCGACGGGTTGCCCCGATCGCGGCAGGCCCAGCCCGGAGTGCCGGGATTCTCGGGCCTCCCCGACGCCGAGGGGTCCGGGTCCGGTGAGGCCGAGGACGACGAGGACGTCGTACGCGCGCGGGCCAGTGACGCGGAGGTGCTGCGGCACCGCGACGTCGCGACCCTGTCGGCGGCCGAGAAGCACCGGCTCTCCGGCATGTTCGCCACCCTGCGACCCAGGCCGCCGGTCCGGCGAACGGCCCGGCACCAGCGGTGGCACCGCGGCCAGGTGGACGCCTCGCGCACCCTGCGTGCCTCGCTGCGACGGATGGGCGAGCCGGGCGAGATCGCCTGGCGGCGACGAGCCGTCCGGCCGCGCCGGGTGGTGCTGCTGGTCGACGTGTCCGGCTCCATGAGCGGGTACGCCGACGCGCTGCTGCGCCTCGCCCACCGGTTCACCCAGGTGGGACGCGCCGGTGGCGGCGTCGTCGAGACGTTCACCGTCGGCACCCGGCTCACCCACCTCACCCGGGCGATGCGGATCGGCGACTCCGAGCGCGCCCTGGTCGCCGCCGGCGAGACCGTGCCCGACTGGTCCGGCGGCACCCGCCTCGGCGAGACCCTGCGCTTCTTCCTCGACCGCTGGGGACAGCGGGGAATGGCCCGAGGAGCGGTCGTCGTCGTCTTCAGCGACGGCTGGGAGCGCGGCGACCCGTCCCTGCTCGGCGAGCAGATGGCCCGGCTCCAACGCGTCGCCCACCGCGTCATCTGGGTCAACCCGCACCGCGGCAAGGCCGGCTACGAACCCGTGCAGCAGGGCGTCGTCGCCGCGCTGCCCCACTGCGACGACTTCATCGCCGGCCACTCGCTGGCGACATTCGCGGAGCTGTCGGAGGTGATCTCGCGTGCGTGACGTGCTGCCCGAGCTGTTGGCGTGGTGGCGGTCCGGGGAGACCGTCGGGGTCGGGACCGTCGTGGCCACCTTCCAGTCCGCTCCCCGTCCGCCCGGTGCCTCGATGCTGGTCGGCCCGGACGGCACCGCCGTCGGCTCGGTGTCCGGCGGCTGCGTCGAGGGGGCGGTCTACGACCTCGCCGAGTCGGTCGTGTCGTCGGGGGAGCCGGTGCTCGAGCGGTACGGCGTCTCCGACGACGACGCCTTCGCCGTCGGGCTCACGTGCGGTGGCATCCTCGACGTGTACGTCGAGAAGATCAGCCGCGACAGCTTCCCCGAGCTCGAGGAGATCGCCGCCGACATCGAGGCGGGCCGCCCGGTCGCCCTCGCCACCGTCATCGAGCACCCGGACCCGGCCTGGCTGGGGCGGCGGCTCGTCGTACGTCCGGACGCGGCTGTCGGGATACCCACGGACAAAATGGCTGTCGACACGCCGGTTTCCACCACCAGAACGTCCGTGGGTACCCCGACGCTCGGATCCCCCCGCGCCGACGACGCCGTCCACGACGACGCCCTCGGACTGCTGGCGTCGGGGTCGAACGCGACGCTGACCTACGGCCCCGACGGCGAGCGCCGTGGCGAGGGCATGCGGGTCTTCGTGTGGGCGTTCGCCCCGAAGCCGCGGATGCTGGTCTTCGGCGCCATCGACTTCGCGGCCGCGGTGGCCAAGGTCGGCAGCTTCCTCGGCTACTACGTGACGGTGTGCGACGCCCGACCGGTGTTCGCCACCCACAGCCGCTTTCCGGAGGCCGACGAGGTCGTCGTGGACTGGCCGCACCGCTACCTCGAGGCCGAGGCCGAGGCCGGGCGGATCGACGCTCGGACGGTGATCACTGTGCTCACGCACGACCCGAAGTTCGACGTACCTCTCCTCGAGGTCGCACTGCGCCTCCCGGAGGTGGCGTACGTCGGGGCGATGGGCTCACGGCGCACCCACGAGGACCGACTCGACCGGCTTCGTGAGGCCGGCGTGGACGACAAGGAGATCGACCGCCTCTCCAGCCCGATCGGCCTCGACCTCGGCGCCCGGACTCCGGAGGAGACCGCGATCAGCATCGCCGCCGAGATCGTCGCGCGACGGTGGGGCGGCAGTGGCGAGCGGCTCGGGGTCCGGGACGGCCGGATCCATCGCGACCTGATGTGAGTGGAGGAGACGTCATGCACGGACTGTCGCTCGAGGCCCTGATCGACGAGCACCTGGCCAACGCGCGGGCGCACGACAGCGGACGCAGCGCGCTGACGGTCCACGGCGGCCGCGAGCACCACCTGCGGCAGACGCTGATCGCCCTGGCCGAGGGGCGCGCGCTCGGTGAGCACGAGAGCCCTGGGGAGGCCACCCTGCAGGTGCTGCGCGGACGAGTCGGGGTGCACACGGGGGACGACGACTGGGAGGGGCGTGCCGGCGACTACCTGGTGCTCCCGGCGCAGCGGCACGACCTCACCGCGCTCGAAGATGCGGCGGTCCTGCTCACCGTCGCCAACCGACTCGCCGACTGAGCGTGCTGTCGGGGCGTCGTACGACGGTGGCGGCGGCCCTGCTGCTGGCGCTGCCCCTGGCCGCGTGCTCGACCGACGAGCCCGGTGCCGACCCCGCCCCCGACCTCGCTCCGGCGCCCGCGTCGAGCCAGACCCCTTCGGGCCCCACCCAGCCCCCCACCCCCGCCGAGCAGGGCGAGAGCCTGCCACCGGCCACCGACACCCCGTCGCTGGCCAACCTGATGCGCGAGGAGTTCGACGGCCGCGGCCTGCGGGTGCTGCGCACCGAGGTCCGCACGGACGCCTACATCCGCCAGCAGGTGACCTACCGCAGCAACGGGACCGTGGTCTCCGGGGTGCTGCTCAAGCCGAACGGCCGCGGTCCGTTCCCAGCGGTCGTGCTCAACCACGGCTACATCGAGCCGTCGGCGTACGCCACGGGCCAGGGCATGGCCCGCGAGCAGGACTGGCTGGCCCGTGCCGGGTTCGTCGTGCTGCACACCGACTACCGCGGCCACGCAGCCGGTGACCCGACGACCGACCTCCAGCGCGAGCTGCGTCTCGCCTACACGCGCGACAGCATCAACGCCGTGCTGGCGCTCGAGAAGCAGCCCTATGTCGACGCCGACAAGACCGCGATGGTCGGCCGGTCGATGGGAGGCGGCGTCACCCTCAACGCCCTGGTCGTCGCGCCCGGACTCGTCGATGCCGCCGTCATCTACGCCAGCGTCAGCTCGAGCTACCTCGACAACCTGCGCCACTTCACCCGGCCCAACCGACCGGACGCGGTCCGACGGCTCTATGACCGGTACGGCGACCCGCAGGACGCGCCGGCGTTCTACCGCGGCCTCTCCTCGCGTACCTACTTCGACCGCATCACCGAGCCGGTCCTGATCCACCACGGCGCGGTCGACAGCACCTGCCCGCCGCGCTGGTCGCGGACCACCCAGAGCCTCCTGGAGCGGGCGGGCGCCGACAGCAGGCTGGTCGAGTACGCCGGCGAGGACCACGCCTTCTACGCCCGCTGGCAGGACTCGATCGAGCGCACCGTGCGGTTCCTGCGGCGCCAGCTGGACGCCTGACGGGCCCGATCCGGCGATTGTTGCCGACGTGTTGACCCACGGTGGACCTCCCGTGGACCACGCGAGGAGGGCTGCAACCTACCTTTGAGTAGTCACCGCACTCGGGCGGAATTGCAGTCGAGTACGGGGGATTTCTCATCGTGGTGCCGAAGACCGATCGGGCGCCGCTGGCCGCGCTTCGCGCTGTCCTGGCGGTGCTGGTCCTGGGGCTGGCCACCGTCGCAGGTGTCGCCGCTCTCCAGAGCGCCGCCGACGCCGACGTCCAGGGCGAGAACGGCGTCGTCTCACTCACCTGGTCCGACGGTGCGTGGACGCTGCGCCTGACGGAGGCCCGGGCGTGGGAGGTCAAGCTGATCAAGCCGGCCCCGCAGGAGATCGCCTGCGGCCAGAACTTCGGTCGGCCGTGCACCGAGACCACCTACACGTTCAAGTCCGAGGCCGAGTGCGTGATGGTGCAGGTGGACTGGCGCGACAACGTCCACAACTCCTCGGACCCCACCGCCTGCCGAACGACGATCACGCAACCGCCGTCGGAGACCCCGTCGGAGACCCCGTCGGAGACCCCGTCCGAGACGCCGTCCGAGACGCCGTCGGAGACGCCGTCGGAGACGCCGAGCGAGACCCCGTCTGAGACGCCGTCCGAGTCGCTGTCCGAGTCGCCGTCGGTGACCCCGCTCGGTCCGCCGAGCGAGACGCCGAGCGAGTCCCCGCTGGCGACGCCGACGGAGACCCCGACGGTGCCGACCGAGAGTCCGTCGTCGACGGTGCTGACGCCGGTTGCGCCCCCGACGTCCTCGCCCAGCAGCCCGCCGGAAGGATCGACGCCGGCCGCTCCCGCGGCCCCGGTGGCGCCGACCGTCGACAGCCCGTCACCGGGCATCCTGCCCAACACGGGCGGCGTGCGGCTCGGCCTGATCGCGGTCGCCGGCCTGGCCGTCGTCGGTGGCGCCGGACTGGTCCTGTTTGCGCGACGCCGTACCTCCTGACCCGGGGCCGGGCGACGTGTGACTCACGTCACCTGCCCGGTGCTACGTTGGCGCCATCGAGCACCCGGGGGGTGAGATGGCCCGCAGCGACCTGCAGACCCGCAGGCTGGACGCCGTACGCGCCTGGACGTCGTTCGTCGAACGCGGAGATGAGGCCGTCGACCTGGTCCGTCCGGAGATCCTGACCAGCTGGAACCGCTCCGAGGCGGCCGTCCGGGCCGACGTCGCCGAGGCGCCGCTGGCCGACGAGGCCGAGACGGCGGCGTACTGGCAGGGATCCCCTCTCCAGACGGCCGTCGAACGGGTCGAGGCCGAGCTGCGTCGTACGGCGGAGGACGGCGACCTGGTCGTCGCGGTCACCGACCCGGACACCCGCGTCCTCTGGACCTACGGCGGCCGCGTGATGCGCCGCAAGGCGGAGTCGGTCAACTTCGTGGTCGGCGGTCGGTGGGACGACCAGAGCGTCGGCACCAACGCCCTCGACCTCGCCAACCGGACCGGCCGGCCGGAGATGGTGTTCAGCGCCGAGCACTACGCCTCGATCGTGCACAACTGGGTCTGCTGGGCCGCGCCCGTGCACGACCCGGTCACCGGGGCCCAGCTCGGCGTCATCGACCTCTCGACGACCTGGGACCGCAGCCACCCCATCGGGCTCGCCACCGCCCGCGTGATGGCCCGGTTGATCGAGACGGCGATGCCGCTCTCGCACCAGTACGCCGTCCTCGACCAGCTCGACGAGTCCTCCGAGCCCGGCCTGGTGATGCGCCTGCTCGGCACCGCCGAGACCTGGCTCGACGGCCAGCGGCTGCTGCTCAACCGGCGCCAGACCGAGGTGCTTGCCCTGCTCGCCATGCATCCTGAGGGCCTCTCGCTGGAGCACCTGCACGCGCTGGTCTACGGCGACCAGTCCGTGACCACCTCGACCCTCAAGGCCGAGGTCTCGCACCTGCGCTCCTCCCTCGGTGGCCAGCTCGCCTCCCGCCCCTACCGGCTCACGATGCCGGTCTCCACCGACGTCGACCTCGTCCTCACCCTGCTGCGCCGCGGCCGGGTCGCGGCCGCCGTCGATGCGTACGGCGGCGACCTGCTGCCCGGCACCAACTCCCCGGCCCTCGCCGAGCTCGCGGAGCTCGTCGCCGTCGCCGTCCGCGAGGCGCTGCTCGCCGACCCCGACCCCGACGCGGTGATCCGCTACGGCGAGCGGGCGCCGTACGACACCGAGGTCGTCGAGGTCTGTCTCGCCCGTTTGCCCGACGGCCACCCCGCCATCCCGCTCCTCAAGGGCCGGCTCGCCGCGGCCTCCCGCTGACGGAGCGGACCCGGCCGGTCCCCGGCTGAGCTGGGCCTACCTTCGACCAACCGCGGCTCCCTAACGTGACGGGGACCACAGCAGGTCTCGTCTCAAGGGAGAGTCCATGACCCGGATCAGTCTCACCGTCGACGGAGCATCCGTCTCCGACGACGTCGAACCCCGCTTGCTGCTCGTCCAGTACCTCCGCGAGCGTCTCGGCAAGACCGGCACGGTCATCGGTTGCGACACCAGCAACTGCGGCGCGTGCACCGTGCACCTCGACGGCACCAGCGTGAAGTCGTGCAACGTGCTCGCGGTGCAGGCCGACGGCGCCGAGGTCACCACCATCGAGGGCCTTGCGCAGAACGGCGAGCTGCACCCCGTGCAGGAGTCCTTCCGCGAGTGTCACGGCCTCCAGTGCGGGTTCTGCACGCCCGGGATGATCATGCAGAGCGTCGACCTGCTCAAGAACAACCCCAAGCCAACCGAGGAAGAGATCCGCCTCGGGCTCGAGGGCAACCTCTGTCGCTGCACCGGCTACCACAACATCGTCAAGGCCGTGCAGCACGCGTCCGGGCAGGAGATGCACTCATGACCGCTACGCAGGAGCGCCCGTCCGACGCCATCGAGAAGGAGATCGGCCGCGACCGGCGCCGCAAGGAGGACCAGCGGCTGATCACCGGCCGCACCCGGTGGACCGACAACATCGTGCTGCCCGGGATGCTGCACCTCGCGATGGTCCGCAGCCCGTTCGCCCACGCCACCATCACCAGCATCGAGACGGCCGCCGCCAAGGCTTCCACCAATGTCGTCGACGTGCTGACCGGTGCCGACTTCGGCGCCGAGCTCGGCGCGATCATCAACGCCTGGCCGATCACCCCGGACCAGGTCACGCCCGCCCACTCTCCGATGCCGTCCGACCGGGTCGCCTTCGCCGGCGAGATCGTCGCTGTCATCATCGCCCGCACCGCCGCCGAGGCGCGCGACGCCGCCGAGCTCGTCGAGGTGGAGTACGACGAGCTGCCGGCTGCCCTGGACCTGAAGAAGTCCGCCGCCGACGAGGTCCTGGCGCACCCCGACCTGGGCACCAACAAGTCCGCCCTGTGGGTCTTCGACTCCGCCGAGGCCGGCACCGGCGGCAACGTGGAGGAGGCGATCGCGAAGGCCCGCACCGACGGGGTCGTGATCGAGCGCGAGTATCGCCAGCAGCGGCTGATCCCTGCCTTCATGGAGCCGCGCAGCGTCGTGGTCGACCCGACCGGCGAGCAGTACACGATGTGGTCGGCGACCCAGATCCCGCACATCGTCCGCTACGCCCTGGCCGCGACCACCGGCGTACCCGAGTCGAAGATCCGCGTCATCGCCCCCGACGTCGGCGGTGGCTTCGGCGGCAAGCTCCAGGTCACGCCCGAGGAGTGGATCGCCTGGGCCGTCGGCCGTCGGCTGGGCAAGCCGGTGAAGTACACCGAGACCCGGTCCGAGTCGCTGATGAGCGCCCACCACGGCCGCGACCAGTGGCAGAAGCTGACGCTGTCGGCCGAGAAGGACGGCACCGTCACCGGCCTCAAGGTCGAGCTGCTCGCTGACCTGGGGGCGTACGTCGCCATCGTCGGCGGCG
Source organism: uncultured Actinomycetota bacterium (assembly GCA_963717855.1). GTDB lineage: Bacteria > Actinomycetota > Actinomycetes > Propionibacteriales > Nocardioidaceae > Nocardioides. Next base: position 34,443 of record CAVQXF010000007.1, read on the forward strand.
GCGTACCGGTGCTCGGCGCCTTCATGTTCAACGCGATCTACAAGTTCCCGGCCTACCACTTCGCCTGCCAGACCGTGCTCACCAACAAGGCCTGGACCGACGCCTACCGCGGTGCCGGTCGCCCGGAGGCGACGTACGCCATCGAGCGCCTGATGAGCGAGCTGGCCGCCGAGCTCGGCGTCGACCCTCTCGAGGTCCGGGAGAAGAACTGGATCAAGCACGAGGAGTTCCCGTTCACCACGGTGGCGGGGCTCGAGTACGACTCCGGCAACTACGAGGCCGCGACCGCGAAGGCCAAGGAGATGTTCGGGTACGACGAGCTCCGGGCCGAGCAGAAGCAGCGTCGCGACGCCGGCGACACCGTGCAGCTCGGCATCGGCATCTCGACCTTCACCGAGATGTGCGGCCTGGCCCCGAGCCGGGTCCTCGGCCAGCTCGACTACGGCGCCGGCGGGTGGGAGCACGCGAGCGTGCGGATGCTCGCCACCGGCAAGGTCGAGGTGGTCACCGGAGCGTCCGCGCACGGCCAGGGGCACGAGACGGCGTTCAGCCAGATCGTGGCCGACCGGCTCGGCGTCGCCTTCGAGGACGTCGAGGTCCTGCACGGCGACACGCAGGTCTCCCACAAGGGCTTGGACACCTATGGGTCGAGATCTCTGGTCGTCGGCGGCGAGGCGCTGGTCAAGGCGGCGGACAAGGTGGTCGAGAAGGCCAAACCGATCGCGGCGCACCTGCTCGAGGCGTCGGTCGACGACATCGAGTTCTCCGGCGGCCGGTTCTCCGTCCGCGGCACCGACCAGGGCCTGGCGATCGGGGAGATCGCGGGTGCGGTCTTCGCCGCGCACAACCTGCCGGACGACACGGAGCCGACGATCGACGCGGAGGCGACGTACGACCCGGTGAACTTCAACTACCCGCACGGCACTCACCTCTGCGCGATGGAGGTGGACACCGAGACGGGCGCGGTGAAGATGCGCAAGTACGTCTGCGTCGACGACATCGGCAACATCGTCAACCCGCTCATCGTCTCGGGGCAGGTGCACGGCGGGCTGGTGCAGGGCATCGCCCAGGCCCTCTGGGAGGAGGCGGTGTACGACGACGCCGGCACGCTGGTGTCCGGCTCGTTCGTCGACTACCTGCTACCGACCGCGGCCGACACGATCAGCTTCGACATCGAGCACACGACGACGCCGGCGCTGACCAACACGCTCGGGACGAAGGGCGTCGGCGAGGCCGGCACCATCGCCTCGACGCCGGCCGTGGTCAACGCGGTCGTCGACGCCGTACGCCACCTCGGGGTCGACGACATCCAGATGCCGTGCACGCCCGAACGGGTGTGGAAGGCCATCAACGGCCCCGGCTCCGGCGGCGCGACCGAGGGTGCGGCGATGCCGCACTTCGAGTCCGGCGGCGCGGCGGGCAACCAGGAACAACCGGGCACGGCGAGCACGGAAGGAGCGGGCGCATGATCCCCGCAGCGTTCGACTACGTCGCACCGACGACGGTCGAGGACGCCCTGGCTGCGCTGGCGCAGTACGGCGACGAGGCCAAGATCATCGCCGGCGGGCAGAGCCTGCTGCCGGTGCTCCGGATGCGGCTCAACGCGCCCGAGTGGATCATCGACCTCGGCAAGATCGAGTCGCTGCGCGGCGTACGCGACGACGGCGACGCGATCGTGATCGGCGCGATGACGCCGCACGTCGTGGTCGGGTCCGACCCGCTCGTCGCCGAGCACGCCGGGCTGATCACCAAGGCCGTCGAGCACCTCGCCGACGCCCAGGTCCGGCACCGCGGCACGTTCGGCGGCGCGCTCGCGCACGCCGACCCGGCCGGAGACCTCGGGGCACCGGCGCTCGCGCTCGGCGCGGAGTTCGTGATCGCCGGCTCCGGCGGCACCAGGACGGTGCCGGCCGACGACTTCTTCGTCGACCTCTTCGAGACCGCGATCGGCGAGGACGAGATCCTCACCGAGGTCCGGATCCCGAAGCGCGCGGGCTGGGGCTCGACGTACGAGAAGTTCGTCCGGGTCGCCCACCAGTGGCCGATCGTGGCGGTCGCGGCGACCGTGCGGGTCGAGGGTGGCACCATCGCCGAGGCCCGGATCGGGCTGACCAACATGGGCAACACGCCCTTGCGCGCCCGGGCCGTCGAGGACGCCCTGGCCGGGCAGCCGGCCACCGACGAGGCCGTCCGCGCGGCCGCGGCGCTGGCCGCGGACGGCACCAATCCGCCGTCGGACCTGAACGGGGACGCCGACTACCGACGCCACCTCGCGACCGTGCTGACGCGTCGGGCCGTGTTGAGTGCGGCTGGGGCCTGATGGACCTCACTCACCGCTTCACCGTCCCCACATCGGTCGAGGAGACGTGGGCGCACTTCCAGGACATCGCCTCGGTGGCGGAGTGCTTTCCGGGCGCCACCGTCACCTCGGCCGAAGGCGACACCTTCGCCGGTTCGGTGAAGGTCAAGCTCGGCCCGATCGCCCTGGTCTACAACGGCTCCGGCACCTTCGTGGAGAAGGACGAGGCGGCCCACCGCTTCCTCGTCGACGCGAAGGGCCGCGACAAGCGCGGCAACGGCACGGCGGGCGCGAAGGTCACGCTCAGCATGGCCGATGCCGCCGCCGGCGGCACGGACGTCGAGGTCATCACCGACCTGGCCATCACCGGCAAGCCCGCCCAGTTCGGCCGCGGCGTGATGCAGGACGTCTCCGACAAGCTGCTCGGCCAGTTCGTCGACTGCCTGGAGCAGCGGCTCAGCGCTGACCCGGAGCCTGAGCCCCCGGTGACCGAGGTCGTGGCGGAGCCGCTCCCCGGAGCGGTCCCCGACGCCACGGTCCCTCCCGAGACCCCGGAGCAGGCGCCACGTCAGGGACCGCCCCCGCAGACGGCCCGGCAGCCCGACCAGGACGACGCGCTCGATCTCGGCGCGGCCGTGATCCCGGTGCTCGCCAAGACCTACTGGAAGCCGATCGCGGGTGCCGTGGTCGTGACCGCCGTGGTCATCTGGTGGGCCCGGCGCCGCTGAAGGTCAGTCCAGCGGCGCGGGCTGGGTCTTCGGGCTCGGCACGGGTGGTGTCTCCGGCGGGGGAGTGCGGACGCCGTTGACGGTCGGGCTCAGCTGCGGCTCGAGGCGTACGACGGACAGCACGCCCACCAGCAGGCAACCGACGACGAGCGTGCCGATGTAGACCTCGTCGAGCCCGTGACCGATCAGGAAGCCCGCGATCGGCGGCGCGATGATCTGCGCCAGCTGGAAGGACGCCGAGCTCGCCGCGTTGTAGCGCCCGCGCAGGTGGTCGGGCGCGAGGTCGTTGACCAGCGCCGGGATCGTCGGCTGGAGCAGCGTCTCGCCGAAGGCGAAGACCGACGCGCACGCGGCGACCAGCAAGGTCGCGGCCCAGGTGCCGGAGACCAGGCCGGTGGCGCCCAGCAACAGCCAGGACAGGGCCCACACGCCGCCCATCACCGCGATCACCCGGGTGCGTCGACGGCCCTCGATGCGACGCAGCACGACGAGCTGCAGCAGCACGATCACCAACGTGTTGGCGGCGAACGCGAACCCGAGCCCCTGTGTCGAGATCTCGCTCACCGAGCGGGCGTACGCCGGCATGCCCGCGTTGAGCTGGGAGTAGCCGACGTAGGACGACACGAAGCTCAGCACCAGCAGCGACGCGACCGCCGGCTGACGCAGCACCGCCAGGTAGCCCTCCTGGGGTGGAGGTGAGTCGCCGGAGTGGTCAGGTCGGCCCGCGACGTGGCGCAGCGGCACCAGCAACAGGAAGAGCGCGGGCAGGTAGCTCACCGCGTCGACGAGGTAGATGGCCTGGAAGCTCGGCAGCGAGTCGATGTCGACGAAGAAGCCCGCGGCCAGGCCGCCGATGCCGATGCCGAGGTTGAGCAGGGTGAAGTTCACGCCGAAGTAGCGCTGTCGCAGCTCGGAGGGGATCACGGTCGCGATGAAGGCCTGGAAGCCCGGCCAGGAGACGCCGAACGCGATGCCGGCCAGGAGCAGCGCAAGGGCCGCCACCAGCTGGGTGTCGGCGAAGGCGAGCACCACGTTGGACACGACCTGGAGCGACAGCGCGACCATCAGGATCCGGCGCGCGCCGAGCTTGTCGATGGCTGCGCCGGCCGGCCCCACGATCAGGAAGCCCACCAGAGGGGGCAGCGCGAGCAGCAGACCAGCGTTGCTCAGCGCGAAGCCGCGCACCTCGTGGAGGTAGACGACGTTGAACGGCAGGACCAGCCCGGTGCCGATGAACTCGAACACCACGACGGAGAGCAGGAGCTTGCCCTCACGCGGCAGGTCGTGCCAGAACGAGCTGAGCGTGAGTCGTCCGGGGTCGGTGGGGCTGGACACCTGCTGAGTCTGTCAACCGCCACCGGCACGGGGCCAATCGTTATCGGCCGCCTAGGAACCCAGGGCGCTCAGCGCGTCGAACTCCTCGTCGGTCAGCTCGATGCCGGCAGCGGCGGTGTTGGACTCCAGGTGGTCGACGCTCGACGTACCCGGGATCGGCAGGATCACCGGCGAGCGGCGCAGCAGCCACGCGAGCGCGAGCTGCGACGGTGTCGCACCGTGGTCGAGGGAGGCCTGGGCCAGCGGGCCGTCCTCCTTCGACAGCTGCCCGGTCGCGAGCGGGAACCACGGGATGAAGCCGATCCCCTCCGCCTCGCAGTAGTCCAGGACGTCCTCGGCGCTGCGGTTCCCGAGGTTGTAGAGGTTCTGCACGGTGGCGATGTCGGCGACCTCGCGGGCGGCCTTGATCTGCTCGACGCTCACCTCGGACAGGCCGAGGTGGCGGACCTTGCCCTCGTCCTGCAGTGCCTTGAGCTCACCGACCTGGTCCTCGAGCGGGTACGCCGCGTCGATGCGGTGCAGCTGGAAGAGGTCGATGGTCTCGACGCCGAGCCGGCGCAGGCTGAGCTCGGCCTGCTGGCGCAGGTACGGCGGGTAGCCGAGCGGAGTCCAGACGCCCGGCCCCTGCCGGGTCAGGCCGGCCTTGGTCGCGATCACGACGTCGTCGGCGTACGGGTGCAGGGCGTCCTTGAGCAGCTGCTCCGCGGTCTCCGGTCCGTAGGAGTCGGCGGTGTCGAAGAAGGTGATCCCCAGCTCGACGGTGCGGCGCAGCACCGCCACCGCGGTGTCGTGGTCCTTGGCCGGGCCCCACACGCCCTCGCCGGGCAGCTGCATGGTGCCGTAGCCGAGGCGTACGACGGGCAGGTCGCCGCCGATGTCGAAGGTGCCCGAGCCGGTCGCAATGTTCGTCATGCCCTCATTGGTACTCCCTCGCCCAAGGAGGTGAGGGTGCGTCTCGCTCGCGCGGGTACCCCCTACGCATGGACCTGCCCACCCCACGTGGATCGCTGACCGAGACGCTCTTCAGTGCACTTCGGTCGGGCGACGACTTCTTCGCCGTGCTGACCGCCCTGCCGAGGGCCGAGTCGGACGACGCGGCGCTGGCGCTCTGGACCCTGCACCAGCTGCACTATCGCGACCTGAGCGGCGTGTCGGACGACCTCGAGTGGGACCCGCAGCTGCTCCGGGTGCGAGGCGTGCTGGAGCGTGGCCTCGAGCGACGGCTGCGCGAGCGGTTCACACCGCCCGCCGGGCTCAGCTTCGTCGACGACTTCTTCGACTGGGTCGCCGAGCACGACGGCGCCTCGCTGGCCGCGCACGTGCACCGGGACGCGACCCAGGAGCAGGTGCTGGAGCTCACCCGGGCCCGCTCGATCTACCACCTCATGGAGTCGGACCCGACCGTGTGGGTGCTGCCGCGGCTCGGCGTACGAGCCAAGGCCGCGCTGATGGAGCTGCTGTACGACGAGTACGGCGCCGGCGACCCCAACCGCTTGCACCACCAGCTCTTCGCGCGCGGCATGGAGGCGAGCGGCCTCGACGCGTCGTACGGCGCCTACATCGACGAGGCGCCGCTGGAGGTCCTCGAGCAGAACAACACGATGACGCTCTTCGGGCTGCACCGTCGCCTACGGGGCGCGGCGCTGGGGCACCTCGCCGCCTTCGAGGCCACGAGCTCGCTGCCGTCGCGCCGGATGGTGCAGGGCCTCGAGCGGCTCGGTCTCCCGCAGGAGCTCATCGACTACTACGCCGAGCACGTCGAGGCGGATGCCGTGCACGAGCAGCTCGCCGTCCAGGTCATCGGGCGCGGCCTGCTTGCCGAGGAGCCCGGACTCGAGGCGGACCTGTGGTTCGGCGCGTTCAGCGGACTCGACCTGGAGGACCGCTTCGCCCGCTCGATGCTCTCCCGGTGGGAGAGTCGGGAGGCCGTCGCATGACGACCTTCGACCATCCCGACGCGATCAGCTGCCCCGGCGGTCCGCTGCTGCTCCGTGGCGAGCACGCGGTGGAGGACCCCGACGGGCGCACGCACCACACCACCCGTCCGGTCTCGGCGGTCTGTCGCTGCCTGAAGTCGGCGTCGCCGCCCTGGTGCGACGGCACCCACAAGGTCCTGCCGGCGGACCTCCGACCGAGCTAGGGACGGTCGATCCGCACCAGCACACCGCGCTCGTGCCAGCGCACCTCGGTGACGCTCAGCTCGTCGCCGCGCAACCTCTCGCGTACGGCGTCGACCTGATCGACCGTGCCGAGCTGGAGCAGCAGCGAGCCGGCGGGCATCAGGTGCAGCCGAGCGGTGTCGATGCAGTTCCAGGCGACGTCCATGCCGTCATCACCGCCGTCGATGGCGAGGAGCGGGTCCTCGGGGTAGCGGCCGGTCTCGGCCCGGCGCACCCACGGCGGGTCGGCGACGACGACCGCGAAGCGCTCACTGTCACGCACCATCGCGTCGATCGCTCCCTCGCGGACCTCGACCCGGCCGGCCATCCCGGCTCGCGCCGCGTTGCGACGGGCGTAGTCACAGGCCACCGGATCGAGGTCGACGCAGACCAGCATCCGGTCGTTGTCGGCCACCGCCAGCAACCCGATCTGACCCGCGCCCGAGCACAGCTCGAGCACCGGCCCGGTCGGCCCGACCGCGAGGATCTCCGCGGCCCACGTCGACTGGGCTGCGGTCCACGGACGCGGCCGGAGCACTCGGTCGTCGAAGGTGATCCGGAGGCGGCCGAAGTCCATCTCCTCCGGCTCGGTGCTGACAGTCATGGCGAGCCGGTACCCGCCCACCAGCAGTGCAACCGCACCCTCTCGGGTGGGACGGTTGCGAGCCTCGGGCACCTCAACCACCGCGGTCCGCGCTGCTGCTCGTACCCCGACCGATGTCGGCTCAGAACACGTTGAGCGGCCGGAACTGCACCGACATCCGCGGGCCGGCGTGCGCGACCTTGGGGACGGCGTGCTCCCACGTGCGCTGGCAGGAGCCGCCCATCACGAGGAGGTCGCCGTGACCCATCTCGAGCGAGATCGACGCGCCGCCGAGCCGCGGCCGCAGCGCCAGCCTGCGCGGGTCGCCGAGCGAGACGATCGCGACCATCGTGTCGTGGGTCTTGCCGCGCCCGATCGTGTCGCCGTGCCAGGCGACGCTGTCGCGCCCGTCCCGGTAGTAGCAGCAGCCGGCCGTCACGAACGGCTCACCGAGCTCCGGGCGGTAGTGCGCCGAGAGTGCCCCCCGGGCCCGGGCGAGCGCCGGGTGGGGGAGCGGCTCGCCCACGCCGTACATGTGCAGCAGCCGGGGTACGGCGACCTCGCGGTCATACATCTGCCGTCGCTCCGCGTGCCACGGGACGTCGCGCACCATGGCCGCGAGGACCTCGTCGGCCTCGGGCAGCCAGGCCGGAGCCACGTCGACCCAGGCGCCGCGGGTCAGCTCACGTCGTACGACGCGGTCGAAGGTCGGCACCTCGGCGCTGGCCACCCCGGAGCCGGGCGACCCGAACAGCGAACCCTGGAAGTCCATGCGCTCCAGGATAGTCGAACAGGTGTTCGATGTCAGGCGTGCGCGACGACGGCTTTCTGCAGCTGCTCGACCGTCTCGTCGGCGACCTTGTCGAGCTTGCGCTTGAGGAAGAGCGGCGCGACCAGGTTGACCAGCCGGCCGAAGTCGAAGTCAGCGCGGTAGTGGATCTGGGTGCTCGCCCCGCCGGCCGTGGGCGTGAAGGTCATCGTGTCGGTCGCCGTCGCGGTCTTGTTGTGCCCGCGGAACTGCAGCCTGGTCGGCCGGTCGAAGGTGATCGTCTCGTACTCCAGCGACGTCCGGCGCCCCATGAACTCCGAGGTGTTGGCGTACGTCGTACCGATGCCGCCGTCGCCGCCGATCCGCGTCGTCTCGACGGTGCCCGGGTCCCACTGGTTGGTGTGCGTGAAGTCGCCGAGGTAGTCGAAGACGGACTCGATCGGGCGGGGGACGGTCAGCGTGCGCTCGACGTGCATGCTCCGACCCTACGGAGGCGGTCCACACGGCACGACAGGTCCGCACCGGCGTGCGTCAAGGCGCCGTCCCTGAGTCATCTCGTGGTCCTTTCAGGGTGATTCCGGTGGCGCCGTCGTCTCGGGCACGCAAGGGTTGCCCCATGACCGAGGCACCCCCCACATCGGCGCCTGCGGCGCGCGTCCTCAATCTGACCAAGACGTACGGCGCGGGCCAGGCGCTGGTCACGGCGCTCGACGACGTGAGCCTCGACATCGGTGCCGGTGAGTTCACGGCGGTGATGGGCCCGAGCGGCTCGGGCAAGTCCACGCTGATGCACTGCTGCGCGGCGCTCGACACCGCCGACTCGGGCTCGGTCTTCATCGGTGAGCAGGACCTGACCCGGCTCAAGGACAAGGCCCTCACCCGGCTGCGCCGCGACGAGATCGGCTTCGTCTTCCAGTCCTTCAACCTGGTGCCGACGCTGACCGCGGAGGAGAACATCACCCTCCCGATGTCGATCGCCGGCCGCAAGCCCGACGCCGAGTGGTACGACTCGGTGATCGCCACCGTCGGCCTCGGCGATCGCCTCAAGCACAAGCCCAACGAGCTCTCCGGCGGTCAGCAGCAGCGCGTTGCGGTCGCCCGGGCGCTGGCGAGCCGGCCGCGGATCGTCTTCGCCGACGAGCCGACCGGCAACCTCGACTCGCGCTCCGGTGCCGAGGTGCTCGAGCTGCTGCGTCGCAGCGTCGACGAGCACGGGCAGACGGTCGTGATGGTCACCCACGACCCGGTGGCGGCGGCCTACACCGACCGGGTCGTCTTCCTCGCCGACGGTCGCGTGGTCGACGAGCTGCGCTCGCCGACCCGCGAGCAGGTGCTCGAGGTCATGAACCGGATGGCCGAGCACGCGGGATGACCACCCCACGAAACTGCGCGCTTCCCCCGCTCCGCTCCTGCAGCCCACACTTCCGCGGGGACCTCGGATGATCAAGACCGCTCTCAAGAGCCTGCTCGGGCGCAAGGTCCGACTGCTGCTGAGCACGTTCGCGATCGTGCTCGGAGTCGCGTTCGTCGCCGGCTCGCTGATCTTCTCCGACACCCTGAGCCGCAGCTTCACCGCGCTCTTCGCCTCGACCGTCGGCGACGTCGTCGTCCGTCCCGAGGGCGGTACGACGGCGGACGGTGCGCCCTCGACCGTGACCCTCCCCGGGAGCCTGGTCGAGAAGCTGCGCGACGTCCCCGGGGCCGCACGCGTCGACGGCAACGTCAACGCGTTCGGCGTCTTCGTGGTGAGCAAGACCGGCAAGGTCGTCAGCGGCTTCGGGCCACCGGCCATCGGCGGCAACTGGTCCGACGCCCCGGCCGGACACGGGCTGGAGGGCCTGCGGATCGTCCAGGGCGAGGAGCCCCACGGTCCCGACGAGGTGGTCCTCGACGAGCGCACGGCCGACCGTGCCGGGTACGCCGTCGGCGACAAGGTCGACATCATCCCGTCGACCGCCGCGGCCGTGACGGCCGACGGGTCCCCGGCGCCGCCGACCCGGATCCAGCCCGAGCTGGTCGGCATCGCCGGCTTCCCGAGCGGCGGGTCGCTCAACGGCGCGACGTACGCCGCCTTCGACACCCCGACCGCCCAGGACCTCTTCCTCGCCGGCGAGGACGCCTACACCGACATCTGGGTCACGGCCGCCGACGGTGTCTCCCAGGACGAGCTGCGCGACGACGTCGAGCCCGAGCTCCCGAAGGACGTCGAGGCGGTCACCGGCGACGACGCGGCCGACGAGTCCGCGTCCGACCTGCTGGAGGCGATCTCCTTCCTGACGACCTTCCTGCTGATCTTCGCGGGGATCTCGCTGGTGGTCGGCGCGTTCCTGATCGTCAACACCTTCTCGATCCTCGTGGCCCAGCGCAGCCGCGAGCTGGCGCTGCTGCGCGCCCTGGGTGCCTCGAAGCGGCAGGTGATGTGGTCGGTCCAGCTCGAGGCGTTCGTGCTCGGCGTCCTCGGCGCGACCATCGGCCTGGGCCTCGGAGTCCTGCTGGCGATGGGCATCCGGGCGCTCTTCGCCAACTTCGGGCTCGACCTCTCCGGCCAGCCCCTGATCTTCGCGCCGCGCACCTTCATCGCGTCGTACGCCGTCGGCGTCCTGGTCACGATGGCCGCAGCCTTCCTGCCGGCTCGACGGACCGGGCGGATCTCGCCGGTCCAGGCGATGCGCGACGACATCGCGCTGCCGGAGTCGTCGCTGCACCGCCGGCTCTGGTGGGGCCTGGCCCTCTTCGTGGTCGGCATCGTGGTGCTCGCGCTCGGCCTCTTCGCCGACCTGCCTCGCGGCGGCTGGCAGGTCGGCGGCGGGGTGCTCGCGATCCTGCTCGGCGTCGCCGCCATGAGCCCGGTGATCAGCCGGCCGTTCCTGGCGCTCATGCGCGCGGCGTACGCCCGGGCGTTCGGAAGCATCGGCAACCTCGCCGGGCAGAACTCGCTGCGCAACCCGCGGCGTACGACGGCCACCGCCTCCGCGCTGATGATCGGGCTGGCGCTGGCCTGCACGATGGCGATCGTGGGCGACTCCGCGAAGGCGAGCGTCGACCAGTCGGTCTCGGAGAACTTCGTCGGCGACTTCGTGGTCAGCAACGTGATCGGCACCGGCTTCTCGCCCGCCATCGGTGACCAGATGGCGCAGGTCGACGGCGTCGACCAGGTCGTGCGCGAGCGGTTCGGCAACGCCGAGCGGGACGGCGACAGCCAGTTCGTCGCCGCGCTCGACCCGGCGGACGTCCCCGCGCTCAAGCTCGACCTGACCGACGGCGACGTCTTCGACGGCGGCTCGGTGATGGTGCAGCGGACCTGGGCCGACGACCACGACGTCGAGGTCGGACAGGACCTGACGCTCGACCTCCCGGCCGGTGAGCGGAGCCTGGTCGTCTCCGGGATCTTCGAGGACAACCCGGTGGTGGCCGCTCCTGTCGTGCTCACCCTCGCGGACTTCGCCGAGGGTGGCTTCCCGGAGAGCGACAACGTGCTGATCCTCTTCACCGACGACTCCGCGGGGATCCAGGACCGCCTCGACGCCGTCGTGGTCGACCTCCCGGTCGTGACCGTCAAGGATCAGACGGCCTTCGCCCAGGAGCAGCGCGAGCCCATCGACCAGTTCGTCCTGATCATCTTCGCGCTGCTCGGGCTGGCTCTGCTGATCGCCGTCCTCGGCATCGTCAACACGTTGGCGCTGTCGGTGATCGAGCGGACCCGCGAGGTCGGGCTGCTACGGGCGATCGGACTCAGCAGGGCCCAGCTCCGGCTGATGATCACCCTGGAGTCGGTGGTCATCGCGGTCCTGGGCGCGGTCCTCGGGGTCGTGCTCGGTCTCGGCTTCGGGGTCGCGCTGATGTACGCCGTACGCGACCAGGGCCTCGAGGTGATCAGCGTGCCGCTCGGCCAGCTCGCGGTCTTCCTGGTGCTCTCGGTCGTCATCGGGGTGCTGGCCGCGGTCCTCCCCGCCCGTCGTGCCGCCCGTCTCGACGTGCTCCGCGCAATTGCGACGGAATGAGCCCGTTATCGTACGTCCGTACGGTTCCTGCAGAACCGGGGACGGGGACGGGTTCGACTGCCTACAGTTCAGCCGTGGACGACTTGCTGGTGACTGACGGACGTGCTCTCAAGCACGTCCAGGTGCGCGAATACGTGCGCACCCTCGTCACGGGGGCGGCGCCCGGATCACCGGCACCTTCCGAGCGCGAGCTGGTGCACCGGTTCGGGGTCGCTCGCATGACGGTACGACAGGCGATGGACGCGCTCGTGGTCGAGGGGCTGCTCGAGCGCATCCCCGGGCGCGGCACCTTCGTGGCCCGGCCACGGCGTACGGCGAGCCGGCTGTCGAGCTACACCGAGGAGATGGCGCGCCGCGGACTGCTGGCCGAGTCGCAGACGCTCCTCGCCCGGCGCGAGCAGGCCGGCCCGGGTGTGGCGCGGGCCCTCAACGTCAGCGAGGGCGACGCCGTCATCCACTGGCGGCGGCTGCGCCGCGCCGATGCGGTGCCGATGTGCATCGAGGACGCCTACCTCAACGAGGTGCTGATCCCCGGCTTCCTGCAGAGCGGGATGCCGACCAGCCTGTACGACGCCCTGGAGTCCCGCGGACTGCGGCCCACCTGGGCCGAGGACTCGATCAACGCCGACGTCCCCTCCGCCGAGGAGGCCGCGCTCCTCGAGGTCGAGACCGGCGCGCCGGTGCTCCGGCACTCGCGTCGCGCGTCGGCCGGCGACAAGGTCGTCGAGGTGTCGCGCACGGCCTACCGTGCCGACCGCTTCACCATGTGGCTGCAGATCGGCGCCGAGGGCTAACGGCCCAGGTCGCCGAGCGGCGCCACGACGTCGCCGCTCTCCTCGCAGACCCACACCGGGTCAGGTCCGCCGAGGTCCGGCTGGATGTAGAGCACGTGCAGCGGAGAACTGTCGTCGCAGTCGCGACAGACCGGCCAGCGACCGACGCCGTCGATGAGCGCGTCCTGCACGTCCTGGGCGACCAGCCCGGCGACGTACTGCACCCCCTCCGGCCACTGCTCCGCCCACCACTTGCGCTGCTCGACCGCGTCCTCGAGCGCAGAGACGGCTAGCGGGGTCGCGTGGTTGCGAGCCTCCAGGTCTGACAGGACCCGGGCTCGCGCATCGAACAGCACCGCGTTGTCCATCCCCCCATCATGCCCCGGCGCCCCACACCGCGGCCGAGGTCACCGAGCGCGGCTCCGCCGCACGGCGTACGCCTCGCTCTACAGTGAGCGCATGGGCGACAGCCTGCTCGAGGTGACGGTCCTCGACCCGCGTGACGTCCCCGGCGCGGAGGAGGGCGGCGCGGACCGCCTGCACCTGGCCGCGGTGGGGGCGGACGTCGCGCTGTCCCCGGAGCCGTCGGTGGTCACCACCGTGTGCCGCGAGACGTCGCTGCCGGTCTTCGTGCTGCTGCGGCTCAACGACACCTGGACGACCACCGGCGGCGAGCTGACCCGGCTGGTCGGGCTGGCCGAGGACTACCTCGGGCGCGGCGCCAGCGGCGTCAGCTTCGGGTTCCTCGACGGCGACCTCGAGATCGACACCGAGGTCTGCGCCCACCTGGCGGCGGCGCTTCCGGGCGTCCCCTGGACCTTCGGTCGGGCCATCGACGACACCCTCGACCCGCGGCGCTCGTGGCGCCGGCTCCTCGACCTGCCCGACCTCGCCGCGGTGCGCTCGGCGGGTTCGCCGCGCGGACTCGCGGTCGGCTTCGACGACCTGATCGAGACAGCGGCCGATCCCGTCGTCGCCCGGATGCTGATGCCCGGCGGCGGCCTGCTGGCCGAGCAGGTGCCGTGGTTCGTGCGCGCCGACGTACGCCAGTTCCACCTCGGTCGGCAGGTCCGCCCCGGCGGCTCCCTCAAGGCGTACGTCGACGCCGCCCACGTCCGCTCCTGGCGGCTGCTCGTCGACGACGCGATGGAGCGGGCCGTCCGCTCCGTGGGGTGACCTCGCCCCGATGATCCTGATCGACCCGCCCAACGCGGCCGGGCACGGCCGGCTGTGGTCCCACCTCGCCAGCGACGTGTCCTTCGACGAGCTGCACGTCTTCGCTGCCGGCGTCGGCATCCCGACGCGGGGCTTCGACCGCGACCACTACGACGTACCGTCCGAGTGGTACGACGAGGTGGTCGCCGCCGGTGCCGTCCCCATCTCCTCGCGGGACCTGGTCGCACGGCTCAATGCGGTGGGGCTGCGGCGGCGCAAGGGGCAGCCACCGGGATAGCCACGGACGATCGGGCTGTCCCAGGTGCCGTCTGACGACCATTTTGTCCGTGGCTACCCCGCCGTGGGCCACAACCGCTGCGCCCGCCGGGCGAGGTCGCGCCGCAGGTCGGTGAGGTCCGCCCCCACCAGGTGCCCGTCGCGTACGACGTACTCGCCCCCCACGAGCACGTGCCGGGCCGTGCGCTCCGGGCCGAGCACCAGTGCGGCGAGCGGGTCGAGCACGTCGGCGACGTCGTCGCCCGGCCACACCACCAGGTCGGCCTTCAGCCCGACCGACAGCGCACCGATGTCGGAGCGGCCCAGGCAGGCGGCGCCACCGGTCGTGGCGAGCGCCAACGCGTCGGCGGGGGAGAAGGCCGTGGGGTCCAGCTCGCGCTGCCGGGCGAGGTAGAGCGCCATCCGCATCTCCGGCTGGAGGGTGCCGATCTCGTTGGAGGCGACGCCGTCGACGCCCAGGCCGACCGGCGCCCCGGCGGCGACCAGGTCGCGCACCCGGGCGATGCCGGCGCCGAGGCGGGAGTTCGAGGACGGGCAGTGCGCGATCCCGGTCCGGGTCTCGCCGAGACGCACGACCTCGGTGTCGGAGAAGTGGATGCCGTGCGCCACCCACACGTCCGGTGCGATCCAGCCGAGCTCGTCGAGCAGCTCCAGCGGTCGTCGGCCGAAGCGGGCCAGGCTGTCGCGCTCCTCGTCCAGGGTCTCGGCGAGATGGGTGTGCAGCCGCAGCCCGAGCGACCGGGCGAGCGCCGCCGACTCCGTCATCAGTCGCGTCGAGACGCTGAAGGGGCTGCACGGCGCCACCGTCACGACCACGCGGTCGCCGTCGTGCAACCGGTCGTGCACGGCGACGGTCGAGGCCAGGATCGAGTCGACGTCCTCGACGACCGAGTCCGGCGGCAGCCCGCCGGCGCTCTCGCCGAGGTCCATCGACCCGCGCGCGAGGTGGACGCGTACGCCGATCCGGCGCGCCGCTGCTGCGATCGCGTCGAACACCGAGTCGTCGCCGCCCGGCACCAGGTAGTGGTGGTCGGCGGCCGTCGTGCAGCCCGAGAGCGCCAGCTCTGCGAGCGCCACGCTGCTGGCCGCCTCGACGTCCTCCGGGGTGAGCCTGGCCCACACCGGGTAGAGCGTCGTCAGCCACCCGAAGAGTCCCTGGTCGACGGCCCAGCCGCGGGTGAGCCACTGGTAGAAGTGGTGGTGGGTGTTGACCAGCCCGGCCGTGAGGATGTCGCCCGCGCAGTCCACGACCTCGTCGCCGTCGAGCGCCGGCACCTCCCCGACGGCCACGATCAGCCCATCCTCGATCGCCACGTCGCCCGGCCACCGGGCACCCCTCAGGACCGTCCTCGTCATGGCCCGGACGCTAGCGCCCGGTCATGTCGACCTCGTTACGGCGCGAGCTTCTCCAGCTCCTGCAGCACGTTGGCCCGGGCCGCGTCCTCCCAGGCCTCCCGGGCGTACGCCGTGTGGAAGAGGTGCGGCTTGGCCAGCAGGTCGCGCAGGATCTCGGCGCGACCTGCCGCGAACGCGTCGTCGGGCACGTGTGCGTACTCCTCGCGCACCGCGGTCGCGTACTCGGCGTACCGCTCCGCCGGCGCCGCCAGGATCGCCAGGTCGGCGTCGGAGAGCGCGCAGCCGTTGGCATCGTCGTCGGCGGGCAGGTGGTGCTCGGTGATCAGCACCAGGCGCACGACCTCCTCGACGACCGTCGGGTCGACCAGGGTCGGCAGCGCCTCGGCGGCCCAGGCGGCCGAGCGCCTCTCGGCGTCCGGCTGCGCGTCGTAGACGCTGTCGTGGAACCAGGCCGCCAGCAGCACGGACATCCGGTCGAACTCCACGCCGTGCGCGGACAGCTCGTGCACCCGCTCCAGCACCTCGCCGAGGTGCCGGCCGTCGTGGTAGCGACGGTCGGGATGGTCGTACGACGCGACGAGCTGGGCGCCGAGGGCGCGGGCGCCCGAGAGCGGCCAGGCGAGCAGGAGGTCCACGGCGTCCATTCAAGACGTCCGAGGTGGTCGCGCGCTACGGTGAGGGTCCACGAGAACCTGTTCTAGTTCTCCCTGTCGAGGAGGTTGTATGGCTGCGAGCAACGAGCGGATCCGCGAGGTGATCGAGGACTACGTGCGGTTGGTGGGCTCCGGCACGGCCGACGAGATCGTCGCGCTGTACGCCGAGGACGCCACCGTCGAGGACCCGGTCGGGACCGACGTACGCACCGGGCACGCGGCGATCCGGGAGTTCTACGCCGGCCTCGAGGGACTCGAGCAGGACACCCGGGTCATCGCTGCCCGGATCGCCGGCGGCGAGGCCGTCTTCCACTTCGAGATCATCACTCGTGCCGGCGAGAAGACCTACACGCTCTCGCCGATCGACGCGATGACCTTCGACGACGACGGCCTGGTCACCACGATGCGCGCCTTCTGGAGCGACATCGACATGGTGGTCAGCTGACGGGGACCTTGCACTCCGCCCGCAGCTGACCCGGCTTGAGCCGGACGCCGACGGCGCCGAGCTTGGTCTCGCGACCGGTCGTGATCCTGACCGGCGTGGCCAGCGCGGTGTTGATGTAGGCGCAGGTCGCCGGGTCCTTGCCGAGGTACGGCGAGTACGGGCCCGGGCCGACGATGACCTTCATGCCGGCCTGGCTGGTGAGGGTCCCGGCGAACGAGAACCCGCCCGCCGTGTTCGACAGGGTCGAGGCCACGCGGGCGCCCTGGGCGTCGAACAGGGTCACGCTGGCGCCGCTGAGCCTGCGGTTGGGGTAGCTGCTGTCGATCACGGTGCCGGTCACCCATGCGCCGCGCTTGGTCAGCCGGTAGCTGCCGAACCCGACCTTGCCGGGGCGCACCGTGCCGCCCCGGACCGCACCGGTGCTGCCGAAGTAGTCGCCGACGCCCGGCACGACGATCTTGTAGCGGCCCGGGTAGAGGCCCGCGAACGACGCGGAGCCGTTGCGCACGGGCGCGCTCCAGAACTGGCCGTTCGACCTGCTGACGACCGTCACCGTCGGTCGGCCCGTGAGCGGGGCGGAGCCGGCGTACAGGTCGACCAGCAGTCGACCGGCCTTCCGCTTCAGGCTGATCGAGACGTTCTTGGCCTGGCCCGCCTTCATCTTCGGCACCCACAGGCTCTTGCCGACGTAGCTCTTGGAGCGGTCGTAGGTGAAGACCGAGTAGCTGCCGGCGGGCAGCCCGCCCAGGGCGAACTGGCCCTTGCCGTTGGCCTCGACCTCGAAGGACTGCTGGGCGGTGTTCGCCGCGACGATGCGCGCGCCCTTGGCGGCCTTGCCGCCGGCCTTGACGGTGCCGGTGATCGCGGCGCCGCGGCGCAGCACCACGCTCTTGGTCGTGGTGCGGCCGGCCCGGACGGTGACCTTGATGTTGGCGGGCGCGGCCTTGGAGACGTCGTAGGCGGGGCGCTGGTCGACGAACTGGATCCAGTACGTGCCGGGCTCGAGGCTCAGCGAGTAGGAGCCGTTGCCCTGCTTGCGCTTGCCGAGGTAGGTCCAGTCCTTCGTGAACCACTGCATGACCACCTTGGGCGTGGTGCCACCGGCGGCGTAGATGCCCCCGCGCACCCGGCCGGTGCCCGCGGCCTCGGCGCTGCCGGCTGGCCCGACGAGGAGCAGCAGCGAGCCGAGCAAGGCCAGGACGGCCAGGAGGGCGGTGCGGGATCGACCGGTGGAGATCATGATTCCCAGCGTAGGTACGCGCCCTGAGGGTGGCCCAAAGATCGCCTCAGGCTTGGCTCAAGACTCCGTGAGCCGGCTCACGCGGCGTCATCGCCCACCGGATCGTCCCGGTCGCGACCCCGCCCAGCGCGCGCACGACGGTGCGCTCGGAGACCGGCAGCCAGGGCAGTCGGAGCGGTCGCCGGGACCACCGCGGCATCAGGCCGACCGCGGCCGCCGCGATCACGCCGTACGGCGCCCTCGCGACCAGCGGCAGCGGCGGGCGCAGCAGCAGGTAGCCGACGGTCGCCCGGGCCTCCGGGGTGCTGCGCAGCTCGGGACGGTACGCCGCCAGCGCGGACACCAGCTCGGCCTCGGTGGTCGGCGGGTCGATGACCCCGAGCCGGCGGGCGACCTCGGCGGTCTGGGCGACGTAGGTGTCCCGGTCGGCGCCGGTCAGCGGCTCCCGCCCGTAGACGGTGTGCGCCCGCAGGAAGCTGTCGATCTCGGCCACGTGCACCCAGCCGAGCAGGTGCGGGTCGGAGGCGGCGTACGGCGTGCCGTCCGGCATGGTGCCGACGATGTGCTCGTGGATCCGGCGTACGGCGCGCACCGCCTGCTCGGCGTCCTCCGCGGTGCCGAACGTGGTCACCGCCAGGTAGCGGCTGGTCCGGGCCAGCCGACCCCACGAGTCGTGGCGGAAGTCGGAGTGCTCGGCGACACCGCGCATCGCGGCCGGGTGCAGCGTCTGCAGCAGCAGCGCCCGCAGCCCGCCGATGAACATCGACGCGTCTCCGTGGACCCGCACGATCGGGCTGTCGGGCTCGAACCAGCGTGGACCGGGGCGGGTGTGGATCCGCTCGGCGTGCTTGGCTCCGTCCGGACCGGCGACGCGCAGGAACAGCTGCTGACCTACTCGCTCACGCACACCCGGCATGACCCGAGGCTACGTCGGGGGGTGTCGACCAGCCCGGGCTCAGGCGTCCCAGGTCCGGAGCCAGATGGTGTGCTCCGACTCCTGGAGCTTGGCCAGGGCGTCCGCCGGCAGCGGGTCGAGGGTGTCCGTCACGACGTACCCCTGCTCGCTGCGGGTGGAGAGGTACTGGCCGGTGATGTTGGCGCCGGCGTCGGCGAGGACGCCGTTGACCCCGGCGAGGACGCCGGGCACGTTGACGTGGAGGTAGCCGATCCGGTGGCCGGCTGTGAGCGCGGGTGCGAGCACGGCGGGGACGTTCACCGACAGCTCGGTGCGGCCCTCGAGCGAGAAGCCGGCGAGCTTGCCGGCCACGAAGTAGCCGATCTCCTCCTGGGCCTCCTGGGTCGAGCCGCCCACGTGGGGGGTGAGGATCACGTTGTCGAGCCCGCGCAGGACCGACTCGAACTCGTCGCCCTGCGCCTTCGGCTCGACGGGGAAGACGTCCAGTGCTGCGCCGGCGATGTGGCCCGAGAGGATGTGCTCGCGCAGCGACTCGTTGTCGACGACCATGCCGCGAGCGGCGTTGATGAAGAGGCTGCGCGGCTTCATCTTCGCGAACTGCTCCGGGCCGAAGAAGCCGGCGTTGCCCGGCCGACCGTCGACGTGGAGGCTGACGACGTCGGCCTTCGCCAACAGCTCGTCGAGGCTCTTCATCCGCTGGGCGTTGCCGTGGGCGAGCCGGTCGGCGGTGTCGAAGAAGATCACCCGCAGGCCGAGCGCCTCCGCGAGGTTGGACAGCTGGGTGCCGATGTTGCCGTAGCCGACGATGCCGAGCGTGCGACCCCGCACCTCGTGGCTGCCGTTGGCCGACTTGTCCCAGACGCCCGCGTGCATCTTGTGCGTCTTCTCGGTGAGCCGGCGCGCCAGCGCGATGATCTCGCCGATCACGAGCTCGACGACGCTGCGCGTGTTGGAGTACGGCGCGTTGAAGACCGCGACGCCGCGGTCGGCGGCCGCCACCAGGTCGACCTGGTTGGTGCCGATGCAGAAGCAGCCGATGGCCAGCAGGTCGGGCGCACCGTCGAGCACCCGGGGTGTGATGTGGGTGTTGGACCGGATCCCGAGCATCTGCACGCCGGGGAGCGCCGCCAGCAGCTCCTCCTCGGACAGGGAGCCCTTGCGCAGCTCGACCTCGAAGCCGCGCGCCTCGAGGACCTCGACGGCCAGGGGATGGATGTTCTCGAGCAGCAGCACCTTCACGATCGACAAGCCTAGGCGCGCCTCGTCGCAGCACCGAACCCGCGACGCTGCGTGGACGCGTCCCTCAGACGACCGGCACCCCGGCCAGGGCGGTGGCGAGCGCGTCGTCGGAGAGCGGGTCGTCCTCGAGGCGGCCGCTGAGGAACGAGTCGTACGCCCCGAGCTCCAGGAGCCCGTGACCCGACAGGCCGATGACGATGACCTTCTCCTCGCCGGACTCCTTGGCCGCCAGCGCCTCGCGCCTCGCCTGGGCCAGGGCGTGCGACGACTCCGGCGCCGCGACGATGCCCTGGGTGCGGGCGAACTCCAGCCCCGCCTCGAAGCACTCGCTCTGGTGCAGCGCGGTCGCCTCGATCAGACCCTCGTGCACGGCGTGCGAGACCAGCGGCGCCATGCCGTGGTAGCGCAGACCGCCTGCGTGGATGGTCGACGGCACGAAGTCATGGCCGAGCGTGTACATCTTCATCAGGGGCGTCAGGCCGGCCGTGTCGCCGAAGTCGTAGCGGTACTCGCCACGGGTGAGCGTCGGGCACGAGGTCGGCTCGACCGCGAGGATCGTGGGGTCCTGCTTGCCGGCCAGCTTCTCGCGCAGGAAGGGGAAGGCGAGCCCGGCGAAATTGGACCCGCCGCCGGCGCAGCCGACCACGAGGTCGACGCTGGACTCGCCGGCCTTCGCGAGCTGGCGCAGCGCCTCCTCGCCGATGATCGTCTGGTGCAGCAGCACGTGGTTGAGCACCGAGCCGAGGGCGTACTTGCTGTTCTCGTCCTGCGCCGCGAGCTCGACGGCCTCGGAGATCGCGATGCCGAGCGAGCCGGGGTGCCCCTCGGCGTACGCCTTGCCCGACTCGGTCAGCCGGCTGGGCGAGCGGTGGACGGTGCCTCCGAACACCTCGATCAGCGTGCGGCGCTGGGGCTTGCTGTCGTACGACGCCCCGACCTGCCACACCTCGCACTCGATGTCGAAGAGCGAGCAGGCGTAGGCCAGCGCGGTGCCCCACTGGCCGGCGCCGGTCTCGGTCGTGAGCCGGGTGATGCCGTGCAGGGAGTTGTAGTAGACCTGCGGGATCGCGGTGTTGGTCTTGTGCGACCCGGCGGGGGAGACACCCTCGTACTTGTAGTAGATCCGCGCCGGCGTCCCCAGCTTCTGCTCCCAGCGGCGGGCGCGGAAGAGCGGGCTCGGCCGGTACTGCTGGTAGACGTCGAGCACGGGCTCCGGGATCTCGACGTACCGCTCCCCGGTGACCTCCTGCATGATCAGCTCGATCGGGAAGAGCGGCGCCAGGTCGTCGGGCCCCACCGGTTCGCGGGTGCCGGGGTGCAGCGGCGGGGGCGGCGGCGTCGGCAGGTCGGCCACGATGTTGTACCAGTGGGTGACCTGCTCGGACGCGTCCAACGTGAACATGACCTGGCCGTCGCTCATGCCCGAAGGCTAGCGACGACCAGGCCAGGTGGGGAATGGCTTCAGTCGCCCTTCACGTTCACGATCTGACGCAGCGTGTGCCGGATCTCGACCAGGTCGCTGGCGTCGGCCATCACTCGGTCGATGTCCTCGTACGCCGCCGGGATCTCGTCGATGAACGCGTCAGTGTCGCGGCAGACGACTTCAAGACCGTGGCGGCGCGCAGCTCGCCAGCGGCTGGTGACGGCGTGCTCGACCCGAGGCGGACAGGCAAAACTGGACGTTGACGGGGGTTGTTCTGCCCGTCAGCGTCCAGTTTCCCCGGCCGACCGGGGAAACCGACCTATGCCGGCAGGTCCTCCGCGTCCACGATCCGGTAGGCGTACCCCTGCTCGGCGAGGAAGCGCTGCCGGTTCTGGGCGAACTCCGCGTCGACGGTGTCGCGCGAGACGATCGTGTAGAAGTGCGCGGTCTTGCCCTCGGACTTGGGTCGCAGCAGCCGGCCGAGGCGCTGGGCCTCCTCCTGGCGCGAGCCGAAGGAGCCGGAGACCTGGATGGCGACCTCGGCGGAGGGCAGGTCGATCGAGAAGTTCGCGACCTTCGAGACGACCAGGAGCCCGACCTCGCCCGAGCGGAACGCCTCGAAGAGCCGCTGCCGCTCCTTCACCGGCGTCTCGCCCTTGATCACCGGCGCATCGAGCGCCGCGGCGAGCTCGTCGAGCTGGTCGATGTACTGCCCGATCACCAGCGTCGGCTGCCCCGGGTGCTGGGCGACCAGGTCGCGGACCACGTCGATCTTGTGGTGGGTGCAGGCCGCCAGCCGGTAGCGCTCCTCGGGCTCGGCGGTCGCGTACGTCAGTCGCTCCGACGACGGCAGCGTCACCCGCACCTCGACACAGTCGGCGGGCGCGATCCAGCCCTGCGACTCGATGTCCTTCCAGGGGGCGTCGTACCGCTTCGGGCCGATCAGCGAGAAGACGTCGCCCTCGCGGCCGTCCTCGCGCACCAGGGTTGCGGTCAACCCGAGCCGGCGGCGGGCCTGGAGGTTGGCGGTCATCCGGAAGATCGGTGCGGGGAGCAGGTGCACCTCGTCGTACACGATCAGCCCCCAGTCGCGCGCGTCCAGCAGCTCGAGGTGGGAGTAGACGCCCTTCCGCTTCGTCGTGAGCACCTGGTACGTCGCGATCGTGACGGGCCGGACCTCCTTGACGGAGCCGGAGTACTCGCCGATCTCCTCCTCCGTCAGTGACGTACGGCGGACCAGCTCGTCCTTCCACTGCCGTGCCGAGACGGTGTTGGTGACGAGGATCAGGGTGGTCGCCTTGGCCTCGGCCATCGCGGCCGCGCCGACCAGGGTCTTGCCGGCGCCACAGGGGAGCACGACGACGCCCGACCCGCCGTGCCAGAAGGACTCGGCCGCCTCGCGCTGGTAGGTGCGCAGCTGCCACTCGGACTCGTCGAGGAAGATCGGGTGCGCCTCGCCGTCGACGTACCCCGCGAAGTCCTCAGCCGGCCAGCCCAGCTTGAGCAGCGCCTGCTTGAGGTTGCCGCGCTCGGAGGCGTGCACGACCACGGTGTCGTCGTCGACCCGGTCGCCGAGCATCCCGGCGATCTTCTTGGCCCGCAGCACCTCCTCGAGCACCGGTCGGTCGTTGGAGACGAGGACGAGCCCGTGGATCGGGTTCTTCTCGAGCCGCAGCCGCCCGTAGCGTGCCATCGTCTCGGCGACGTCGACCAGCAGGGCGTGCGGGACGGCGTACCGGCTGTACTCGAGCAGCGTGTCGACGACCTGCTCGGCGTCGTGACCGGCGGCGCGGGCGTTCCACAGGCCGAGCGGGGTCAGTCGGTAGGTGTGCACGTGCTCGGGTGAGCGCTCGAGCTCCGCGAACGGCGCGATCGCCTTGCGGCAGTCCGCGGCGCGCTCGTGGTCGATCTCGAGCAGCAGCGTCTTGTCGGACTGGACGATCAGGGGGCCGTCATTCACCGACCCAGCCTACGGAGTGCCCGAAGCGCTGCCGCCGTCACGCCTCGGCGACGGCTCGTCGACGGGCGCGGTACGCCGCGACGTTGACGCGCGACGCGCAGCGCTCCGAGCAGTAGCGGCGCGAGCGATTGGGGGAGGCGTCGACGAAGGCGTTGGTGCACGGGGGCGACGAGCACATCCCGAGGCGGTCGGCACCGAGGTCGCAGACGAGCGTCGACAGGCCGAGCAGGGACTCGCCGATGAGCTGCTCGGCGACGCTGTCCGAGCCCGTGCCGACATGGAGGTGGAGGTGCTGGTCGTGGTCCGAGATCTGCGGGGTGATCGGGTGGCGGGCGAGCAGCTCGTTGAGCCCGCTCACCACGCCGGCCACGTCGCCGGCCTCAGCCGACTCGAAGACCGGCCGGAGCTCGCGCTGCAGCCGGCGCAGCAGCATGCAGTCACGATCGGCGGCGCGCTCCTGGATCGTGGGTCGCTCGTGCAGGAGCGCCACCAGGCCGTCGACCTCGGACAGGTCGGCGTTGAGCAGCGAGGCCGCCGCCTCGGCGTACCGGATGAAGTCCACGTTTCAATCTTACGGAGCAGCGGGAAGCGGGCGCACCGTCGTGATCCGGTGCACGGCAAAAGCACGGACGTCGTCGCTGCGGTGGTCGTGGGCGGTCAGGCTGCCGCCGTCGAGCGAGACCGGGTCCACGACCCGGTCGGTGCTGGCGCCCTGGTTGTCGACGTACCCGATCACCACCGTCTCCCCGGCCTCGATCGCTTCCCGCAGCGCTGCCATCGACCCGGTCGGGGTGAGGCGGTCGGTGGGGGTCGCCGGCCGCGTGGACTCCGCCCGGTCGCCGGCGCGGATGGCGCTGACCACCTGGCTGGTGTGGGCGGTCTCGCGAGCCGACCGTTGCGCGCGACCGCGGTGCTCCTTCGGCGTCCGAGCGCGGAGCACGTCGGGTCGCGCGACGTGCACCGTGCCGTCCGGCGACTCGACGACGGGCGAGACCCCGAGGTCGCGCAGGCGCGGGAGGAGCACGTCGATCGGGGTCGTGCTGATCACGACCGTCGGCGCCAGCCGGCGCAGGCCGAGCGCGGCGGCCTGGGGATGGTGCAGCAGCTCGACGAGCGCGGCCTCGTCGTCGGCCCGCAGGAACGCCTCGGCGTGCCCGACCCGCACCGAGCCGAAGGTGCGAGCGGTGTCGTCGACCAGATAGGTCAGCGGCTGCGGCACCGGGGTCCGCGAGACCGACGCGACGAACTCGTGCACCTCGGCCGCAGACCACCCCATGTCCAGCGCGCGCCGCACCGAGGTGGGGGTGAACCGGTAGACGGTCGCGCCGCCGCGTGACTCCACGTCGGCGACCAGCTGCAGCTGTCGGGCGAGCTGCGACTCCAGCGGCCCGGGCGCGACCGCGGTGAGGTCGGCCTGGAGCAGCACGTGGTCGACCGGTGCGGGCAGCAGGCCCGCCAGCCCGGTGGACGCGGCTTCGCGGTCGCCGGCGATCAGCGGCCGGGCGTACGTCGCCAGCCCGCCGAGCGCCGCGAGGCCCAGGGCCGTGGCCTCGTCGACCGCCCAGACGACCTGGTCCGCGCGGGTGCGGGGACGTCGCGGCCGCAACCACTCGACGTGCTGGACCAGGGACGGGACGCCGGTGCCCATGGCCAGCACCGTGCCGGCCGGCAGGCCCGCGACGACGCCGAGGGTCAACGTGCGCGTCTCGACCTGGTGCAGGCCGGACAGCTCAGGGGTGAGCGCGTTCCAGGTCTTGCCCGCCGGGTCGCGGGAGCCCACCAGCCCGGGCAGGCGCGGGCTCCCCAGCCAGGCAGCGACCAGCGTCAGCCAGCGCTCGGAGGTCGGTCGGGCGGTCCAGGCGTCGAAGGCATCGGTCGGGATCCAGCGCGGGCTGCCGTCAGGACCGGCGGCGGTCGACAGCAGGCCTGCGGCCGAGGCGACCTCGACCAGCAGCGCCGTCGTCGGCTCGTCGACGTGCAGCTCGAGGGCCAGGGCGCGCAGGTCGCGGACCCCGAGGCCGCCGCTGCGCAGGGCCGCGGGCGGCTGCAGGCTCCAGCCGTCGAGCATCAGCTCCACCCGGCGTACGGCGTCGAAGGCCGCGCCCGCGGCGGCCCGGTCGACCATCGCCTGGCCGCGCTCGGAGGTGGCCAGGTCGGGTGGCTCGTCGACGGCGGACGTCGTCGTGTGGCCGCCGCGCAGGGCCAGGCCGACCTCGCCGGGCAGCATCACCGCGCCCCCGGTGCGTGGCACCAGCAGCCGGTGGGCCAGCAGCTCCTCGGCCGGAGTCCTCGCCTCCGCGGGCAGCACCGTCTGCCGGGCGGCACCCGGGGTCGCCGCTCCGCCGGCGTCGAGGACGTGCTCGAGCAGCGCTCGAGCAGGCGGTGACAGTGCCGCCAGCCGCTCCTGGATCTCGTCGGCGGTCAACGGGTCGGCGGACACCGGTCGCAGGCCGCTGACACCGGGCGTCCCGGGTGTCAGCGACTCGGCCACGGCCGTCAGCGCGCGGGGTCCCTGGGGGCTGTCCCAGGCGAGCGCCAGGTCCAGCAGCCGATCGAGCGCGGTGTGCACGGCCGCCGCGTCCCCGTGCACCACGTCCACCAGGTCGACGGCGCTGGTTTGGCCGACGACGACCAGGGCATCAAGGACACAGAGCTCGAACCGGTTCAGGCGGTCGAGCGCGCGCAGGACAGAGGACCGGGTGGCCGCCCGCGAGGCGAGCTGGCCGGAATCGTGAGGGGCTGGAGTGGCGAGATCGGGACGTTCGTGGAGCAGACGGGACAGCCGTTCGACCGGCCAGGCGCGGAGCTGGTCGGCGAGCGTGCGGTATCCCGTCGTGGACATCCCTCCCACGCTACCGGGCCGAGCACAGGAGGTACGCCGATGAGCGCAGCGTGGTCCTTCCGCGGCGGCGACTGGTTCGGCATCTTCGGGCCGAGCGCGACCGTCGTGCTGCCGCCGTCCGAGAAGGCCCGGGTCGCCCGGCTGTGGGAGATGGTCGACGACGGCGCCGGTTTCGACGAGACCCTCGACGCGTTGATCTCGACCGGTCTGCGTGAGCTGCCGGGCTTCGTCCTGGTCAGCGAGGACGGCGAGGAGACCCGCGTCGTCATCCGCGGAGCCGCCCGCGTCCACCTGGCCGCCGGCGACGGGATCGTCCACGTCGAGGGTGACGACGCCACCACCTGGGTCGAGCGCAGCGTGTCCGGCGTGACCCGGGTCCGGATCGAGGTGTCCGACGAGCTCGCGGCAGGAGAGGGGCTCGACGGCGTGCTCGACGGCGGTCTGGTGCGCCTCGCCAGCGCCGAGCACCCACCCGCCGCGGAGGAGGAGCCCGCGCAGCCCGAGACCGAGCCGGATCTCGAGGCCCAGCCCGAGCCTGACGAGCCCGACCACGACGGCCTCACCCGAGGCCCGCGGACCGAGCCGGTCGAGCTGCTCGGCCCACCCCCGCCCGGGATCCCGGGGCAGCCGCCCGCACCGCCGGTCACAGCCCGCCCGGTCGCCCGGCTCCTGCTGCCGGACGGTGAGATCGTCGCTGTCGACCGCTCCGTGCTGCTCGGCCGTGCCCCGGAGGCGAGCCGGATCGTCACCGAGGGTGAGCCCCGCCTGGTGGTGCTCTCGAGCCCCAACCACGAGGTCTCCTCCACCCATCTCGAGGTCCGCCCGGGATCCGGGGCCGACCACGGCACGGCCGTCGCGACCGACCTCGGGTCGACGAACGGCTCGGTCGTCGTCCAGCCCGGCCTGCCGCCGGAGGACCTGCGCCCCGGCGTCACCGTCCAGCTCGTTCCGGGCGCGGTCGTCGACCTCGGTGACGGCGTGACGATCGAGGTCGTCGACGCGTGAGGGGACCGATCGCCCCACTGGCGCCGGTCGCTGATCTCGACCGGCGGTTCTACGCCTTCGCCATCGACCGGGCGATCGCGTGGAGCATCGACGCCGCTGCGGCCGTCGTGCTCTTCCAGGTCCTCATCGATCCCGGTCATCTGTGGGCCGGCATCGCCGCGATCACCGCGGTCGTGGTCGTCGTCGGCGGCGTCTTCGCGGTCGTGGTCGGCCTGACCGGCACGTCGCCGGGCATGGCGGTCGGCGCGCTGCGCGTGGTGCGCGAGGGCAGCGGTACGCCGATCGGCGTCGGCGCGGCCCTGCTGCGACAGCTGATCCTGGGTGTCGCCGCGCTCCCGACGCTCGGGCTCGGGATCGCGACCCTGGCGTGGACCGCCGTGATGGATCCCGCCGGTCGGCGCCGCGGCTGGCACGACCACGTGTCGCACGCGGTCGTCGTCGACGTCCGCCCCCTGCCCGAGGAGCTGCCGGAGGAGGACGCCGGCCCGCGCAGCATCGTCAACCTCACCGCGCTCCGGCTGGTCCCGGCACCCGCGCGTACGCCGGCCACGGCCCCGGCTCGCGCCACCCGACCGAGCGCGCCGCCACCGGTGGGTCCGCCCGTCGCCGTACCCGCGGTCACCGCCACCGCCAGCCCCACTCCTGTCCCCGATCCCGCCCCCGTACCCGTCCCCGTCCCGGCCGCAGCGCCGACGCTCCGGCACGCGGGCGTCGCCACGGCGCCGGCGCCGGCCCCGGCGGGCCCGGCTCGCCAGCAGCTCGGCTACCCGCTGGTGCCCGAGCCGCGCCCGGACGCTGCGCCGACGAAGGCGTCGGGTGGTGGCTCTCACGCCGCGCGCACCGAGCCCGTCCGCTGGCGGGTCAGCTTCGACTCCGGAGAGTCGTTCCTCGTCGAGGGACTGGCCCTGGTCGGACGTCGGCCCGCGGCCCGCAACGGCGAGCCGGTGCGGCACCTGGTCGAGCTGCCCGTCCGCCGACATGTCGCTGTCCAAGACCCACGCGCAGTTCCAGGTCGCGAGCGACGGTGCCCTCGTCGTGATGGACCGCGGCTCGACCAACGGCTCGTTCCTGGTCCGTCAGGGTGTCCCGCGGGGCCTGCCGGCCGGCAAGGCCGCGACGCTCGTGCACGGCGACCACGTCCGGTTCGGCGACCGGGAGATGACGGTCGTCCGGGAGGGCTAGATTGCCCGTCATGACCTTCGAGTACGAGCGCACCGTCCCCACGACTGCGAGCACTGAGGACGTCTGGGCGCTGTGGAGCGACATCGGCAGCTGGCACGCCTGGGACCCCGCCGTGGAGCGGGTCGCGCTGGAGGGCCACTTCGCTGAGGGGGCCGCCGGCGTCCTGTCGCTCGTCGGCGGCGTCGAGGCGCCGTTCGTGCTGGAGATCGTGGAGCCCGGGACCCGCTTCCTGGACCGGCTGACCATCGGCGACCTCGTGATCCGCATCGACCACCAGGTGAGTGTGGTCGAGGGCGGCTCCGAGGTGCTGGTCCGCACGACCGTCGAGGGGCCTGGTGCCGACGACATCGGGCCGATGGTCACCGGAGACACTCCCAAGGCGCTCGAGGCCCTGGTCGGACTGGCCGAGGGCCGCTGACGTGCGCCCCCTGATCACCACCCACTTCGTCTCCCTCGACGGTGTCGCCGAGGCGCCCGGCGGCGAGGAGGGCTACCGCCACACCGGCTGGACGATGGACATCGAGAGCGACCCCGCCCAGTACGAGCGCAAGGGTCGCGAGCAGGAGGAGGCCGAGGCCTTCCTCATGGGAGGCCGGTCCTACGAGGCCTTCGCCGAGGTCTGGCCGACGATGGACTACTTCGCCGGCTGGAACGCGATGCCCAAGTACGTCGTGTCCAGCACGGTCACCGACCCGCAGTGGGAGAACACGACGGTGATCTCCTTCGACGACGTCGCCGGGCTCAAGGAGACCGAGGGTGGCCCGATCTTCGTGCAGGGCAGCATGCTGCTCACGCAGGGTCTGCTCGAGGCGGGGCTCGTCGACGAGATGCGGCTGATGGTCTTCCCGGTGATCCTCGGCAGCGGCCGCGGTCCCTTCCCCGACGACGCCGTCGACAAGGTCAGGCTCGAGCTCGTCGAGTCCACGACGTACACCAACGGAGTGCAGTACCAGGTGCTCCGCACGGTCCGCTGAGCCTCCGCGCGCAACGTTGAGCCAACGTCGGCAGGCGTAGGTTCGGGGGCATGGAGTCCTACGCGAAGGGCGTGACCGAACCGAGCCTGCTCGAGGAGACCATCGGCGCCAACTTCGAGCGGACCGTCGCCGCCCATCGCGACCGCGAGGCGCTCGTCGAGTTCGCCTCCGGCCGACGATGGACCTGGGGCGAGCTGGACCGCGACGTCGACGCCCTCGCCCGCGGCCTGATCGCGGCCGGGCTCGAGAAGGGCGACCGGGTCGGCATCTGGGCGCCCAACTGCGCGGAGTGGACGCTCACGCAGTACGCCGCCGCCAAGGCCGGCGTGGTGCTGGTGAACGTGAACCCGGCGTACCGCACCCACGAGCTCGCCTACGCCGTCAACCAGTCCGGGATGAGGCTGATCGTGGCGGCGACCCGCTTCAAGACCAGCGAGTACCGGCAGATGATCGAGGCCACCGCGGCGGAGTGCCCCACGCTCGAGCGCGCGGTCTACCTGGACACCGACGACTGGGCCGAGCTCGTGGCGAGCGGCGAGCAGCTGCCCGACGGCGCCCTGGCGGAGCGGGCGGCGACGCTCGCACCGGAGGACCCGATCAACATCCAGTACACGTCGGGCACCACGGGCCGGCCCAAGGGCGCGACGCTCAGCCACCGCAACATCCTCAACAACGGCTACCTCGTCACCGAGCTGATCGACTTCACCGAGCAGGACCGGCTCTGCATCCCGGTGCCCTTCTACCACTGCTTCGGCATGGTGATGGCCAACCTCGGCTGCACCACCCACGGCACCACGATGGTGATCCCGGCGCCCGGCTTCGATCCCGAGATCACGCTGCGGGCGGTCGCGGAGGAGCGCTGCACCGCCGTGTACGGCGTGCCGACGATGTTCATCGCGATGCAGCACCACCCGACCTTCGCCGACCACGACCTCTCGAGCCTGCGCACCGGGATCATGGCCGGCTCGATCTGCCCGGTCGAGGTGATGAAGCGCTGCATCAACGACATGCACATGGCCGAGGTGTCGATCGCGTACGGCATGACCGAGACCAGCCCGGTGTCCTGCCAGACCCGCAACGACGACGACCTCGAACGGCGTACCTCCACGATCGGCCAGGTCCACCCGCACGTCGAGGTCAAGGTCGTCGACCCGGTGAGCGGCGCGACGGTCGAGCGCGGCGAGCCCGGCGAGCTCTGCACCCGCGGCTACTCGGTGATGCTCGGCTACTGGGAGGACCCCGACAAGACCGCCGAGGCGATCGACGCCGACGGCTGGATGCACACCGGCGACCTCGCGGTGATGCGCGAGGACGGCTACTGCAACATCGTCGGCCGGATCAAGGACATGGTGATCCGCGGCGGCGAGAACATCTACCCGCGCGAGATCGAGGAGTTCCTCTACGAGCACCCCGACATCGAGGACGTCCAGGTGATCGGCGTCCCCGACGAGAAGTACGGCGAGGAGCTGTGCGCCTGGATCAAGATGCGCTCCGGCGTCGCGCCGCTCGACGCCGCCGCCGTCCGTGCGTACGCCGACGGCAAGCTCGCGCACTACAAGATCCCGCGCTACGTGCTGGTGGTCGAGGAGTTCCCGATGACCGTCACCGGCAAGATCCGCAAGGTGCAGATGCGCGAGGAGACCGCGAAGAGCCTCGGCCTAGGCTGAGCACATGGTGGATCAGCTGGTCGTCGGGTTCGACCTCGACATGACCCTGATCGACACCGCGCCCGGCTTCCGCGACGTGCTGGGGGCGCTCGGCGCCGAGCTCGGGGTCGAGTTCCCGGTCGAGGAGATGACCGCCAAGCTCGGCCCGCCGCTCGACCTGCTGCTCGAGCCCTACCTGGCCGCCGACGCGATCCCGCACGCAGGCGACCGCTTCCGCGCGCTCTACCCCGACCACGCGATCGCGGGCACGCCCGCCTTCCACGGCGCCCACGAGGCCATCGCAGCCGTCCGTCGGCACGCCGGCCGCGTCGTCGTCGTCACCGGCAAGTACCCCGCCAACGCCCAGCTCCACCTCGACCACCTGGCCTTCGACGTCGACCACCTCGAGGGTTGGGTCTGGGGCGTCGGCAAGGCCGACGCGCTACGCCGCGAGGGAGCATCGATCTACGTCGGGGACCACGTCCACGACGTCGAGGGCGCCCTGGCCGCCGATGTCATCAGCGTCTCGGTGCTCACGGGCGGCTGCACCCGCGACGAGCTGGTCGCAGCCGGCACCCACGTCGTCCTGGACGACCTGGCGGAGTTCCCGGCGTGGCTCGACGGGCACCTGCTCGACCTACGCCTCGCCGCGCTCGAGGCCGACCTGCGCGAGCGCGGCTCGGTGCTGGTCGCCTACAGCGGCGGCGCCGACAGCGCCTTCCTGCTGGCCGCTGCGGTCCGCGCGCTCGGCGCCGAGAAGGTCGCCGCCGCGACCGGCTACTCCCACTCGCTGCCGATGGCCGAGCGTGATCCGGCCCGCGAGTTCGCGGCCGGACTGGGGGTCGAGGTGCTGACGCCCGAGACCCACGAGATGGAGCGCGAGGGCTACCGGGCGAACGCCGGTGACCGCTGCTACTTCTGCAAGGCCGAGCTGCTCGACGTCCTCACGCCGATCGCGGCCGAGCGGGGCCTCGCCCACGTCGCCACGGGCACCAACGCCGACGACGTCGTCGCCGGCTTCCGCCCCGGCATCCGGGCGGCCGCCGAGCGCGACGCGATCACGCCCCTCAGCGACGCGGGCCTGACCAAGGCGCAGATCCGGGAGGCGTCGCGCCGCTGGGGGCTGCCGACCTGGGACAAGCCGGCCGCCGCCTGCCTCTCGTCGCGGATCGCGTACGGCGTCGAGGTCACCCCGCAGCGGCTCGGACGTGTCGAGCGGGCCGAGGTCGCCGCGCGCGCCCTGCTCGCCGACGCCGGGCTGGTCCACCTGCGGGTGCGCGACCTGGGCCGAGCAGGCCTCGGTCGAGATCGACGCGAGCCTGCTGCCACTCGCCGAGGCGGTCGAGTCCGACGTGCTCGCCGCCGTACGACGGGCCGGCTTCGACGAGGCGGTCGTGGACGCTCGCGGATTCCGTTCGGGTTCGATGAACGAGGCGCTATAGGCTGTGCCGTCCGGCACGGCCGGATCGAGCAGCCCGAGCAAGCAAGAAGAGGTCAGCCCCGTGCCCACTGGCAAGGTGAAGTGGTTCGACAACGACAAGGGATTCGGCTTCCTGTCCCAGGAGGACGGTCCCGACGTCCACGTCCGCGCGGAGGCGCTGCCCGACGGCGTCGAGACGCTCAAGGCCGGCACCCGCGTCGAGTTCGGCATCGCCCAGGGACGCAAGGGCGACCAGGCGCTCCAGGTGAAGATCCTGGACCGGCCGGCATCGGTCTCGCGCAACCAGCGCGACGCCAAGCGCAAGAAGCCCGACGAGATGGCCACCATCGTCGAGGACCTGATCCGGCTGCTCGACGGCGTCGGTGAGGCCTATCGGCACGGGCGCCGCCCCGACGGCAAGGCGGCCAAGCCGGTCGCCAGCCTGCTGCGCGCGGTCGCCGACGAGCTCGAGGGCTAGTTCCCGGTCTTCACGTCTCGAGCCGCTCGGCCCGGCCGTCGGACCAGCACGAACGCCGACCACGCCACCAGCACGGCCGTGGCCACGCCCAGACCCAGGCGCGGCGGGTCGATCGGCATCACGATGCCGATGAACCCGCCGATCACCCACGCGAGCTGGAGCGTCGTGTCGCTGCGCGCGAAGGCGCTCGCCTGCACCCGGTGGGGTACGTCGCGCTGGATCGTCGCGTCCAGGGAGAACTTCGCCAGCGCCTGACCGAGCCCGGCCACCAGGCCGAGCAGGGCCAGCGCGAGCACGCCGTAGAACGCCAGCCCGAAGATCACGACGGCGACGTCCGCGACCAGGACCGCTGAGACGGTCACCGCCGGGTTGATCCGCTTGAGCATCGAGGCGGCGATCACCCCGAGGAAGTTGCCGGTCGCCGCGGCGCCGACCACGATCGCGGTCAGCACCTCCGGGCTCCAGTCGCCGATCGGGTTCTCCCGGAGCTGGAACGCCATGAACATGATCAGGAAGCCCGACAGCCAGCGCGGTCCGCAGTTGGCGCGCAGCGCGTACGCGACCGCCGCGGGGATCCGGACGCTGCCCGGTGCGGGCCCGGCCCTCGTCCTGGCCGCGCAGCAGCAGGTCGCCCTCGCCCTCGCTGGAGTCGACCCGCGAGGGCAGCCGGACGGCGGCGATGGTGGCGGCGACGAAGAGCAGGAACGCGTAGCGCAGCACCCACTCCGGGCCGGCCAGGGAGGCGAGCCCGGCCAGCGGGGCCGAGACGGCCACGCCGACGATGCCCGACATCGACACCCGTCCGTTGGCCCTGACCAGCGTGAAGTCGCGGGGGAGCAGCCGGGGTACGGCAGCGGCTCGCGTCACGCCGTACGCCTTGGACGCGACGAGCACGCCGAGGGCGGCCGGGAAGAGCCAGGGGGAGTCGGTGACGACGGCTCCGGCGAGCACCCAGACCAGGAAGGCCCGGATCGCCATGGTCGCCCCGATCGCCCACCGGCGGCCGTGGGCGAAGCGGTCGAGGAAGGGCCCGATCAGCGGCGCCACGATCGCGAACGGCAGCATCGTGAGTCCGAGGAAGAGCGCCACCTGACCGCGCGCCTCGCCCGAGGGCACCGTGAAGAAGAGGGTGCCGGCCAGCGAGATCGCCACCGCGGCGTCGCCGGCGGTGTTGAAGAAGTGCATCTGGATCAGCCGCGAGAGCCCGGACTCACCGGCGCCCTGGGCCTCGGCCGCCCGCTTCGCCTGACGCATCGTGTAGCGACCCGCGCGGCCCGCGCCGCGAGCGGTGGCACCCAGGCCGCGGGCGACCTTGGCGCCGGGCTTGGGGGTGGTCCTGTCGGTCCCCGGCTCGCCCTGCGGGTGCGGGTCCCGCCAGCGCTGCTCGTCGGTCGACGAGTCCGAGGGCGGGGTGGTCATGACACCCATCCTGCCCCGTCGGTCGAGCCCCGACCTGACATCCCCTGGCCCGATGCGTCATGATTTCGTCTGTGATGACGATCGCGCGCCCCAAGTCCGACTCCGCCAGCGTGGCGGCGGTCGATCTGGCCCGCGCCGCCCTCGCCGACGAGGTCGGTGCCGGCGATGTCGGCGACCACCTCGGTCACGTGGTCGAGGACGAGCGGGTCGTCACCCACCTGTTCGCCTGCGTCCGCCCCGGCTACGTCGGCTGGCAGTGGTCCGTCACCGTCGCCCGGGCCAGCCGCACCAAGGACGTCACGGTCGACGAGATCGTGCTCGTGCCCGGCGAGGGCGCGATCGTCGCCCCGTCCTGGGTGCCGTACCGCGAGCGGCTCCAGCCCGGCGACATGTCGCCCGGTGACCTGCTGCCCGTCGACGACGACGACCCGCGGCTCGTCCCGACGTACTCCTTCGGCGACGACCCGCTCGACGCCGACGAGAAGGCGCAGATCCGCGCCGTCGTCCAGGACCTCGGCCTCGGCCGGGTCCGCACTCTCGCTCCGGAGGGCCGCGAGCTCGCCGCGCAGCGGTGGTACGACGGCGACGGCGGACCCGATTCGCCGATCGCCCGCTCGGCCCCGGACCAGTGCACCTCCTGCGGGTTCCTGGTCCGCATCGCCGGCCCGCTCTCGGAGCTCTTCGGCGTGTGCGCCAACGGCGACGCCAACGACGACGGCCGGATCGTCTCGTTCGACCACGGCTGCGGTGCCCACTCCGAGGTCCGGCTGGCGAAGAAGCACGAGCCGCTGCCCCCGCCGGTCCCGGTCTTCGACACCCTGACCATCGACGAGGTCGAGGTCCTCTAGCCCTCGAGCTCCGCGGCCTGCTCGGTCCGGGCGCGCCGCTTGCGCCGGCAGTACTCGAGCCCGATCAGGCCGAGTCCGACCCCGGCCATGCAGGTCCAGAGCCACCAGAGCCGACCGGAGTCCTCCAGGCGGCCGTAGAACGGCAGCAGGGCGAGGAACCCGATCAGCCACAGCGCCGTAGCCGACCTCGACGGTGCGGACGCCGTCGACGTCCAGCGGCTCGACATCGGCGACGAAGTAGGTGCGGTTGCCGATCTCGTGCTGCAGCGGCTGCCCCTCGTCGTACTCCACGGCAGACACGCTAGTCGACGCCGTGCCGAGTCTGGAATGCTGCGGGCCGTGAGCAACCAGAGCGTGGCCGTCTCGGGCGGCATCGACCGGTACTTCAAGATCACCGAACGCGGATCGACGGTCGGGCGCGAGATCCGCGGCGGCGTCGTCACGTTCTTCACGATGGCCTACATCATCGTGCTCAACCCGATCATCCTGTCGGGTCGCGGTCGACGTCGACGGCAAGCACCTCGGTGGGGCGGACGGGTTCGTCGCGATCGCCGCCGGCACGGCGCTCGTGGCCGGCGTCCTGACGATCCTGATGGGCGTCGTCGCCAACTACCCGCTGGCGCTCGCGACCGGTCTCGGCCTCAACGCCTTCGTGGCTTACTCGGTCGCCAACCAGATGACCTGGGCCGACGCGATGGGCCTGGTGGTGATCGAGGGCCTGGTCATCCTGGTGCTGGTCCTCACCGGCTTCCGGGAGGCGGTCTTCCACGCCGTGCCCGCGCAGCTGAAGGTCGCGATCTCGGTCGGCATCGGCCTCTTCATCGCGCTCATCGGCTTCGTCGACGCCGGGTTCGTGCGCCGGATCCCCGACGCTGCGGGCACGACCGTCCCCGTCCAGCTCGGGCAGACCGGGCAGCTCTCCGGGTGGCCGGTGCTCGTCTTCGCCTTCGGACTGCTGCTGGTCATCGCTCTGTGGGTGCGTCACGTCAAGGGCGCGATCCTGATCTCGATCGTGGTGACCACGGTGCTCGCGATCATCGTCGAGTCGATCGGCGACCTCGGCTCGAGCGTCGACAACCCGAAGGGCTGGGCGCTCAACGTCCCGGCGCTGCCCGACAAGGTCTTCGACACCCCGCACTTCGACACCCTCGGCGAGTTCAACCTGCTCGGGTCCTGGGACCAGGTCGGCGTCGTCACCTCGCTGCTGCTGATCTTCACGCTGATGCTGGCGGACTTCTTCGACACCATGGGCACGATGACGGCGATCGGCGCCGAGGCCGGGCCTGCTCCAGGAGGACGGCACGCCGCCCAACACCCGCAGGATCCTGGTCGTCGACTCGCTCGCCGCGGCCGCCGGCGGCGCGGCCGGCGTCTCGTCCAACACGTCCTACATCGAGTCGGCCTCCGGCGTCGGAGACGGCGCCCGGACCGGCCTCGCGTCGGTGGTGACCGGCGTGCTCTTCCTGCTGGCGATCTTCATCTCGCCGGTGGTCGCGGTCATCCCGTCCGAGGCGGCCGTCCCCGCGCTGGTCCTGGTCGGCTTCCTGATGATGCAGCAGGTCAAGGGCATCGACTGGGACGACCTCGAGATCGCGATCCCGGCGTTCCTGACGATCGTGCTGATGCCGTTCACGTACTCGATCTCTGTCGGCATCGGCGCCGGCTTCATCGTGTACGTGCTGATCAAGGTGGTCCGCGGCAAGGTCGCCGACGATCCACCCGCTGATGTGGGTCGTCGCCGGCCTCTTCGTCGTCTACTTCTGCATCAACCCGATCACCAGCTGGCTCAGCTGAGCCGAGCACGCCAGTCAGAGCCGGCGCGATTCGACGTCAACGCGCCGACTCGGCTTGCCGGGAATAGTTAGCAGAGGTAATGACTTATGCTAACGACATGCCAACCGTGGAGAAGGTCGCCCGCACCGATGCCGGGCTCGCCGCCGAGCTGCGGCTCGGCGTCATGCGGCTGCGCCGACGCCTTGCCGTCGAGCGCCACCCCGACAACGAGCTGAGCCTCAACCAGATGGGCGTGCTCGGCGTCCTGGCCCGCCGGGGTGCGATGACCGTCGGGGAGCTCGCCTCCGCCGAGAAGGTGCAGCCGCCGTCGATGACCCGCACGGTCAACTGCCTCGTGGAGAGCGGCGACGTCGTCAAGCGGCCCCACGAGACCGACGGCCGCCAGGTCGTCGTCGAGCTCTCCGAGCAGGGCCGGGGTCGCGTCCTCGCCGACCGCGCCCGACGCGACGCCTGGCTGACGCAGCGCCTCCGCGAGCTGACCCCCGAGGAGCGCGCCGTGCTCCGCCAGGCCGCCCCCATCCTCGACCGACTAGCCCAGAAGGACTGATCCGACACCGTATGAGCCCCACGTTCCGTGCCCTCCGCAACCCCAACTACCGGCTCTACCTGGCCGGCAGCGTGGTGTCGAACACCGGCACCTGGATGCAGCGGGTCGCGCAGGACTGGCTCGTGCTGCACCTGCCGGGCAACAGCGGCACCGAGCTCGGGCATCACCACCGGGCTCCAGTTCCTCCCGATCCTCCTGCTCTCGCCGTACGCCGGGGTGATCGCCGACCGGTTCCCGAAGCGTCGGCTGCTCCAGGTCACCCAGGTGACGATGGCGCTGGCCTCGCTGGTGCTCGGCGTCATCGCCGTCACCGGTGTCGCGCAGACGTGGCACGTCTACGTGATCGCGTTCCTCTTCGGCATCGGCGCCGCGTTCGACGGCCCCGCCCGCCAGGCGTTCGTCTCCGAGATGGTCGGCCAGGACGACCTGACCAACGCGGTCGGCCTCAACTCCGCGGCCTTCAACGCGGCCCGCATCCTCGGCCCGGCCATCGCCGGCCTGATGATCGGCGCGCTCGGCGGCGGCGCCCATGCCACCGGCTGGGTGATCCTGGTCAACGCGGCGTCGTACGCCGCGGTGATCTGGCAGCTCCAGCGCATGAACGTCTCGCTGCTCAACACACCCGCGCTGCGCGGGCGCACTCCCGGCGCGCTGGTCGAGGGCGTCCGCTACGTCCGCAGCCAGCCGAAGATGATCCTGATCCTGATCATGGTGTTCTTCGCCGGCACGTTCGGCATGAACTTCCAGATCACCTCCGCGCTGATGGCGACCGAGGTGTTCCACAAGGGCGCGACCGAGTACGGCGTGCTCGGGTCGGTGATGGCCGTCGGCTCGCTGACCGGTGCGCTGATGGCGGCCCGGCGGGTCCGGGTGCGGCTGCGGCTGCTGGTCATCGCGGCGGTGCTTCGGGTTGGCCGAGATCGTCGCCGGCCTGCTGCCGTCGTACGTCGCGTTCGTGCTCTTCTGCCCGGTGATCGGGTTCTGCACGCTGACCCTGCTCAACTCGGCCAACGCCACGATCCAGCTCGAGACGCCCCCGGCGATCCGGGGTCGGGTGATGGCGCTCTACATGACGATCGTGATGGGCGGTACGCCGATCGGCTCGCCGATCATCGGCTGGATCGGGCAGCACCTCGGCGCCCGCTGGACCCTGGTGATCGGCGGTGTGCTCACGATCGCGGGCGTCGCGCTGGCCCTCGCGGTCTACGAGCGGATGCGCCGAGCGCTGGACCCCGAGCCGGCGCCGGCGAGCAGCGGGTGCTCGCCGCGCGCTGAGCGGGGTCCGCAGCGTTTTGACCGGTGTAGAGCGCCCGGGTAATCTTTTTCCTCGTGTCTGGGACAACCAGGCCGATGCGCGTGCCCGGACTCCGTTGGGCCGACACGCCCGACCTCGGGGGTTAGCGCAGCGGGTTGCCTAGCACCACCCAGAAACACAGCTCCAACACCGTGCGCGCAGAGTGCGCGTACTGAAAGCCAACAAGAAGGGGAACCACCCGGTGCCCACCATTAATCAGTTGGTCCGCAAGGGCCGCCAGGACAAGGTGTCGAAGAACAAGACGCCTGCCCTGAAGGGGTCTCCGCAGCGCCGTGGCGTCTGCACCCGCGTCTACACCACCACCCCGAAGAAGCCGAACTCCGCTCTCCGCAAGGTCGCCCGCGTGCGCCTGTCGAGTGGCGTCGAGGTCACCGCTTACATCCCGGGCGTCGGTCACAACCTCCAGGAGCACTCGATCGTGCTCGTTCGCGGCGGCCGGGTGAAGGACCTCCCCGGTGTCCGCTACAAGATCATCCGCGGCACCCTCGACACCCAGGGCGTCAAGAACCGTAAGCAGGCTCGCAGCCGCTACGGCGCCAAGAAGGAGAAGAGCTGATATGCCGCGCAAGGGTCCCGCTCCGAAGCGACCTATCGACATCGACCCGGTCTACGGGTCGCAGCTGGTCTCCCAGCTCGTCTCCAAGGTGCTGCAGGACGGCAAGAAGCAGGTTGCACAGCGCATCGTCTACACCGCGCTCGAGGGCTGCCGCGAGAAGACCGGCACCGACCCGGTCCTCACGCTGAAGCGCGCGCTCGACAACGTGAAGCCGACCATCGAGGTCAAGTCCCGCCGCGTCGGTGGCGCGACCTACCAGGTCCCGATCGAGGTCAAGGGCACGCGCGGCACCACGCTCGCGCTGCGCTGGCTCGTCGGCTACGCCGCCGACCGTCGCGAGAAGACGATGCACGAGCGCCTCATGAACGAGATCCTCGACGCCTCCAACGGCCTCGGTGCCGCTGTGAAGAAGCGCGAGGACACCCACAAGATGGCCGAGTCCAACAAGGCCTTCGCGCACTACCGCTGGTGACCACGGGCGCAGGCGGCGCGCCTCGTGCGCCGCTGCTCCCCCCGGATTTCCACAAACTTTCTAAGGAACGCTGACAACAGTGGCAGTCGACATCACCACGGACCTCAACAAGGTCCGCAACATCGGCATCATGGCGCACATCGACGCCGGCAAGACCACCACCACCGAGCGCATCCTGTTCTACACCGGCATCACGTACAAGATCGGTGAGGTCCACGAGGGCGCTGCCACGATGGACTGGATGGAGCAGGAGCAGGAGCGCGGCATCACGATCACGTCCGCCGCGACGACCTGCTGGTGGAAGGACCACCAGATCAACATCATCGACACCCCCGGTCACGTGGACTTCACCGCCGAGGTCGAGCGCTCGCTGCGCGTCCTCGACGGCGCCGTCGCGGTGTTCGACGGTGTCGCCGGTGTCGAGCCCCAGACCATGACGGTGTGGCGCCAGGCGAACAAGTACTCCGTGCCCCGGATGTGCTTCGTCAACAAGCTGGACCGCACCGGCGCGGACTTCTTCCGCTGCGTCGACATGATGGTCGAGCGCCTCAACTCGACCCCGCTGGTCCTGCAGCTGCCGATCGGCGCCGAGGGTGACTTCATCGGCGTCGTCGACCTGGTCGGCATGCGCGCGCTGGTCTGGCGCGGCGAGACCACGATCGGCGAGGACTACGTCGTCGAGGAGATCCCGGCCGAGCTGGCCGAGCAGGCCGCGGAGTACCGCGAGAAGCTGCTCGAGACGCTGTCGGACGCCGACGACCAGATCATGGAGAAGTTCCTCGACGAGGGCGAGTTCACCGTCGAGGAGCTGGAGGCCGCGATCCGTCGCGCCACCCTGGCCGACAAGCTCAACCCGGTCCTGTGCGGCACGGCGTTCAAGAACAAGGGCGTCCAGCCCCTGCTCGACGCGGTCGTCAAGTACCTGCCGTCGCCGCTCGACATCGACGCGATCATCGGCCACTCGGTCAAGGACGAGACCGTCGAGATCAAGCGTCTCCCGTCGGACGACGAGCCGTTCTCCGGCCTGGCCTACAAGATCGCCACCGACCCGCACCTCGGCAAGCTGATCTACGTCCGGGTCTACTCGGGCAAGCTCGAGGCCGGCTCGACCGTGGTCAACTCGGTCAACGGCCGCAAGGAGCGGATCGGCAAGGTCTACCAGATGCACGCCAACAAGCGTGAGGAGATCGCGTCGGTCGGCGCCGGCCAGATCGTGGCGGTCATGGGTCTCAAGGACACCAAGACCGGCCACACCCTGTCCGACCCGCAGCACCAGGTCATCCTCGAGTCGATGACGTTCCCGGCCCCGGTGATCGAGGTCGCGATCGAGCCCAAGACGAAGAGCGACCAGGAGAAGCTGGGCACCGCGATCCAGCGCCTCTCCGACGAGGACCCGACCTTCACGGTCAAGGCCGACGAGGAGACCGGTCAGACGATCATCGCCGGCATGGGCGAGCTCCACCTGGAGATCCTGGTCGACCGGATGAAGCGCGAGTTCCGCGTCGAGGCCACCGTCGGCAAGCCGCAGGTCGCCTACCGCGAGACCCTCCGCAAGGAGGTCACGAACCACAGCTACACGCACAAGAAGCAGACCGGTGGTTCGGGTCAGTTCGCGAAGGTCGTCGTCTCGCTCGGCCCCAACATCGACCCCGAGACCGGGACCGGCGCTGGCTACGAGTTCGTCAACAACGTGTCGGGTGGCCGCGTGCCGCGCGAGTACATCCCGTCGGTCGACCAGGGCGGCCAGGACGCGCTGGAGTTCGGCGTGCTCGCCGGCTACCCGATGGTCGACGTGAAGTTCACGCTCGAGGACGGCGCCTACCACGACGTCGACTCGTCCGAGCTCGCGTTCAAGATCGCCGGCAACCAGGCCTTCAAGGAGGCCGCCCGGATGGCCAAGCCCGTGCTGCTGGAGCCGATGTTCGCGGTGGAGGTGACGACCCCCGAGTCGTTCCTCGGCACCGTCATCGGCGACATCAACAGCCGTCGCGGCCAGATCCAGGCACAGGAGGAGCGTCACGGTGACATGGTCATCAACGCCCTCGTGCCGCTCTCAGAGATGTTCGGGTACGTTGGCGACCTGAGGTCCAAGACCTCCGGTCAGGCTTCGTACTCGATGGAGTTCGACTCGTACGCCGAGGTTCCCACGAACATCGCCGACGAGATCATCAAGAAGGTTCGCGGC